>JBFWRK010000015.1:0-119223 GCA_050248955.1 Acidimicrobiia bacterium | reverse complement strand
ACCACACGCTGCACGTAGGCGACAGCGCCTGTCGTCGGCGCCGTGCCGCGGCTCGGTCAGCAGCAACGGGCGATCCGAGCTGTCGGCGGCCAGAGGATGTGCCCACTGGGTGGCCATCTACGAGCTGTCCGCTGACGGCCATTCGACCGCTGGAAGTGATCGGTGCCCGAGGGTTCGCGATCGTGGCATACCGGCACATTTGGGCGATGCCCGACGTCGACATGCCGACACGTTCGGGGACACTTCGTGACGCCGTTACCGCGCCCGTATCCGTCGATCTGTCGCACTTGCGGGAGTCCTCCGGCATCGAGCTGGGGCAACGACGACGGCTCGCTGCAGCGCCCACCGAAGCCGCATTTGGTCCCGGCGTCGCCACGAGTCCCAACGCGCGACACACCAAGTTGCATTCATCACGTTGGGAGAGAACCTGGTCCGATCGCTATGGAACGGTTGCGCCGGCCTTCACGAGTTCAGTTGTCAGATAGTTGATGTCTTGAACAATCGCCCTGAGACCTCCGGCAAGGCGTCGATGATCACGAAGTTTCCCCCACCGGGCGCCGCGCCAACCGAGTGCAGTTGCGTGGGACTCGACATCTCCGCTCAGATTCCCACTCAACCGGTCGCCGGTGCACGAGGCCAACTGCCCCAAATGACCAGAACAACCGCTCGGGTCATTGAAGTGTTCTGGGCGGGTTGCCGACCCCGGGTCACGCTTCGCCGAGAGCTGCCGCGCCGCATCATCGCATCGACGGCGCCGCCGGTCATCTTGGGCCGCAACGTGGCGTAGACGGACAACGTGATCTCGAGGTTGCGGGCCCGAGCCGTTCGGACACGACCTTGGTCGATACCTTCGCCCGCAGGGAGATCGACGCCGCCGACTGCCGCGCAGCGTGCAACCGGCTCGCAGGGACGCCGGCGTAGTTTTGATCGTGCTATACGGTGCCGGCACGGAACATTCGGTTGGGGGTCCCAAGTGGCCAAGCAGTACGACGTCTTCATCTCCTACTCGCAAAGGGCCGACCACCGGTTGGCCCGCAATCTTGAACGAGGTCTCCAACAACTTGGCCGCAGCTGGAATGAGAGGCGGGCGCTCACAGTGTTCCGGGACGCCTCGAGCTTGTCGGCGTCGCCGGATCTCTGGGAGTCTCTCTCGGAGCGGCTCGACCAGGCGCGCTACGCGATCGTGTTGCTCTCGCCGGACGCAGCCACATCCAAATGGGTGAATCGGGAGATCGACCATTTCCTGGCCGACCACGGCGATGACAGGTTGTTGCTGGCGCTCACGGATGGCCATCTCGAATGGGACGAGACCGCTGGCGACTGGGCCACAGATTCCACGGCGATCCCCGAGAGCCTGCGAGCACGCTATGACGGTGAGCCGCTGTGGGTCGATCTGCGATGGGCCTGCGCGCTGGAAGACGTTGGCCTTCGCGACGGCCGATTTCGCAACATGGTCGCGACGCTGGCAGCACCGGTCCACGGCATGTCCAAGGACGAGCTCGAGGGCGAGGACCTGCGCGCACACCGACGCTTCGTCCGGATCCGACGTACGGCCGTGGCATCGCTCATGTTGCTGTTGGCTGCCGCGGCCGTCACATCAACGCTGGCGCTGCTGTTTCGGGGGCAAACGGCGACAGAGCGATCTTTGCGTCGACAGGTCGAACGCACGAACGCCGAGCTGGACCAGGCCAATACCGATCTCACCGACACGAACGCCGAGCTGGACCAGGCCAATACCGACCTCGCCGACACGAACGCCGAGCTGGCCCAGGCCAATACCGACCTCGCCGACTCGAACGCCGAGCTGGACCAGGCCAATACCGATCTCGCCGAGACGAACGCCGAGCTGGACCAGGCCAATACCGACCTCGCCGAGACGAACGCCGAGCTGGACCAGGCCAATACCGACCTCGCCGAGACGAACGCCGAGCTGGACGCCGCCAACCTGGATCTCGCCCGGCTCGAAGCCTTCGCATCGCGCGCCGCCGGCGAAGCGATCTGCCAGGGTGACTACGCGCTCGTGGTCGCCGAGGCATCGAACGAGGATTTCGACTACCGGCAGGCTGAGAGCGAACTTGCCGCGATCAAGAACTTCGCCGCTGATGCTGCTGCTGACACGACGCTGCAAGACAGCGAGCTGCGCGACGCGTTGAGGAGCGTCGCGGACTGGCAGATGAGTCGCATCGACACCGCGCCGATCCCATCACCGCCCGACTGCCCCACCGAACCCGGGTACCCATTCCGTGATCGTTGGAATGAGCTGTTGGAGTGAGTGAAGCCGGGATCTTCACGATGGCCAGCCTCATCGGACATCGGCAGTCGAAAGTCGGAAGTCGGGGCCGACCTGGCAACCGCGTCAGCCCGTGTCCAAACCTGCCGGCGACAGAAGCGGACGCACGACCTACGGGTGTCGATGACGGGCTAGCAGGAGCAACGGCGCGCGCTGCACTGCGGCCCATACGGAGTGCCCCATACCACTCCGTCCGTCGGCATCGTTGAGCGTCACCTACCGCCGGTTTGAAGGCGGGTCAATGCTCGGAGGAAGCCAATCGTCGTTGCTCGTATCGGAGTAGGTCCGATTCGCTGATACCGGGGTCCGTAGCGTCCGACGTGCTTTCCGCGAGTTCGCTGATCTCGGCGAGGTTCTCGAAGATGTCCTCTTTTCGTCCGAGCATTTCAATGAGTCGTTCCTCAACCGTGTCTGCCGCGATCAGCCGGTAGACGAGCACCATCTCGGTCTGGCCCATTCGGTGCGCTCGCGCGACGGCCTGCCTCTCGGTGCTGGGCTTGAGCTGCGGTTCCATGAGCACGACAACCGATGCCGCCTGCAAGTTGACGCCCTGCCCCATCGACGTGATCTGAAGGGCGAGGGCCGAGAACCCAGCGGTCGCCGTGAACCGATCGACTGTCGCCATGCGGGCCGGGACGGGAACGGACCCGTCGAGGACGGTGCACTCGTCACCGATCTCTTCTGCGACAGCAGCGAGCACGTCCAGGAAGTATGAAAACACCAGAAGCTTCCGACCGTTCGCGCGGCAGTCGCCGGCGATGTTGCCGAGCCTCTTCACTTTGGCCGAGTCACGTCCGTTCGCTGACGCCGCGGCTCGCCGCGCCCGCGCCAGTTGGTTCCCGGTGATCTCGCGTCGATAGGCGTCCCGCTCAACTTGACCAATCGTGATCAACTCGTCCATCGCTTCGATACCGGGGAGTTCGTCGAGAACCTCGGTCTGGTTCCGTCGGAGGTAGCGAGACGCGACTGCGGAGCGGAACGCTCGTGGGCTGTTCATCGCGTTGTCCCCGTCGTCGAATTGTCGACGAAGCTGGTCGTACAGTTGTCGGTCGAGGTGCCCGATCAGGTTGAGCATGTCGCGCGCCCGATTCTCGATTGGTGTGCCCGTGAGCAGCGCACCGAAGGGAGCTTTGGCAACGAGCTGGCGCGTGGCACGCGAGCGGCGAGCGTCGAGGTTCTTGGACATGTGGGCCTCGTCGACGACCACCATCGCGAGGGTCGGCAACGGCTGTTCCACAAGATCAGCCGCAAGCTCGTACGAGCACACGAGAATGCCGACGCCACTGGCCCAGCTTCGAAGTGCGTCCGCTCTCATCGGTCCGCGGTACTGCCACGACTGGAGGTGGGTGAAGTGATCGATCTCTCGAACCCAGTTGTCGACGAGCGACGCTGGCACGACAGCCAACGCTCGGCCTCCGTGAGAGGACACCACGTGGCTCACCGCGGCGAGCGCCTGGGCGGTCTTGCCGAGCCCCATGTCGTCTCCCAGCAGCGCCCGTTCAGCAACGACGAGGAACTTCGCGCCGAACTCTTGATACGGCCGCAGCACACCTTTGAAGGTTTCCAGGTGCAACTGTTTCGACGCGATGCGAACAACAAGATCCGACGGGACGCCGGCGGGCCTGCCCACCTGATCGAGAAGCTCTCGGACGGGCGACGCGGCTTGACCGCGCAGCGTCTGTTGCAGCAGCGCGCCGAGGTGAGCGGCGTCGACGCGCCAGAGCGTCGCCAGTTCGTCGGTGCGTGGATGGCTGGCAAGAGCAGCTCCGGCGCTGCCCTGGCCGAGCCGGGCGAGTCCTCCACTCCGTTCCAGCTGCGAGTAGCGCCGCCGCGCGGCACGTCCGCAGTCGAGAAGGTGCTGCCTTTTCGACGTGGGCGCGACGATCCATCGAAACCAACCGGTCGCGCGCCAAAGCTCGCGTAGGTAGCTCGCCAGCTCCGCAGCGGCACTGATGTCCGGGATTCCGAGGAAGGCTGCCAGTGGCGCGAAGCGAAGGAGTGCACTGACCAGCGAACGATCCGAAGGCAACCACTGCGCCGGATTCGCAGGCAGCACCACATCGCGAGCAGTTGGCTCCTGTTCGGAACGTGCCAGCTGCAGAATCGGCTCCGCGGTTGCTTCTCCGACGCCGTCGAGCGCGAGCAAACCCTCCCGGCCGAGCCGAAGCACATCTCCCACGCGAGACACGCCAGCGTCACGAAGCGGACCGAGTCGCAACCCTGAACCCGGCTGTGCCAGTGCCTCGATCGGCATGTCTGCAAGCCGGAGCCTGATGTGCTCCGCGACCCGCGCCGCATGAGCCTGAACGATGGGCATTTCGAGCGAACCCCGAGCTGACGTCGCGTCATCCGAACGCCGCTCAAGATCGATCAACCGTTGAGACAACCATCGCCGGAGAGTGCGCCGATCGAGAATCGTCTCAGGCAACTGGACGCGATCAAACTGCTCAGGTGGTGGCCAGGCTGCCTTCACGACAGAATCCTTGCCCACGCGTAAACACTGGTCACTACGGTGAGGGTGCTGGACGCAAGCCCCGTTGAAGTTGCTCACACCGTCGCCGCCGGATACCTGCTTCAGCAAGCACGCGGCGCTCGGCGGTTAGCTGCAGCGCGCTGGCACTGATCGCGTCCCAGAACGTCCCCGCGGGGCGGTCCGGTTCGAGTAGCACCAAACGCCGGCTCCTGGACGCCATCTGTGCGCGTACCTCCGGGCGCTGAGCTAGCGCATCACTACAGATCGGTGCGTCTCAGAAACCTCAGGATTCTGTCCAAGATGTCCGTCGCGCACACGTCGGTGCGGGTTCCGCTGTCGCACGCGCCGCTACTTCCGCATCGTCAGTGACCTGCTCTCGCACGTACACCTTGCGGGTTCCGCCATCGTCCCGTCGATCTCGACGCTGCCAACGATGCGGAGCTCGTCGCCCGCCTGGAGCGAGACCGACCAGGTCACGCCCTTGTCATCGGAGCGAACGCCCGACACGTGCAGCACTGTGTAGCTCTCCGATTCCGTCGAGGCCGATACTCGGTAGACGCGGGAGCCGACATGCGGCTTCGGTTCGCTCCGCAGCTGATCGACCCACAATTCGTAGAACGGCCCGTCGGGAGCATCAGCAAACGACCGCGACACAGTCGCTATCGCCTGCGCATCGCCCACCCGCTCAGGGTTGCTCGAAGCGCGACAACCGGCTTCTGTGTGCTGCGGCGTCATTGTCCTCTGTCAGCGGTCGGCGTCCAGGTGCGTGGACGTGCCGCGATCGGCGTTGGCCCATCGTTCGAGGGCAGCTCGCTGGACGAGCAACCGGCGGCCTAGCCGAACAGCCGGGAGGCCGTCGGTGCCGCCGGTTTTGATCCACAGGTTCGCCATGTCGTAGGCGAACGATCGCGAGATGCCCAATAGCTGGGCGGCGTCTTCGACTCGGACGAACATCGAGCGATGCGGCGCCGCAGTGGTTGGCCCGTTGTTGCTGCTCATGCCCGTGTACCCACCCCGCGTCGGACCGTGGCGCGACATCTGTCGGACGCAACGCTCACAGTTCGAGCGCGGACACGGCGCGACGCTTGTTGAGGTTCGTTCGACCGTCGTAGTGCAGCCGCAAGGTGGTCTCGCTGTTTCCTAAGATGTCGGCCACGGTGCGGTAGTCCTCGCCAGCATCGAGCATCGCGGTGGCCACGAAGTGACGCAGATGCAAGAACGTCGTCGACGAGTCGCCACGAGCGTGTGCCCAGCGATCACCGAACGTGTCGGGCCGGTGCGCGACATCCGGGCCGCGCAGGCCGGGGAACGCGTAGTGCTCTGGGGTCGGTTCGATCTCGAAGCGGTCGCGGCAACGCTGCGCCTGCCGATCGAACGCAGCGGCCGCAGCCTCGGTCAGCGGGACATCTCGCCAGTCCGATCGCTTGGTCGGCTTACGCAGGATCCCCACTCTCGGTCCGCCGTCGGTGATCGACCAGCACACGACGACCTGCCCGGCTGCGAGGTCGACCTCGGCCCACTGCAGGCCGAGCAGCTCCCCCATCCGCATCCCAGTGGCCGCCAGGATGATCGCCGCATCGGCGATCTCGGCGTCGATCGCTTTGGCGCGAGCGACGACGGCAGCGACGTCGCCCTTGCCCGGCGAGTGAGGCTTGGAGCGCACCGTCTTGGGTCGGGAAGCGTCCCTCGCCGGGTTGTGCTCCAACAACCCATGCTTGCGGGCACGGTCCAGACCTTGCGCGAGCACGGTGGCCTTGCGGCGCACCGTCGCCGCGGTCTGGCCGGCGTCGCGCATCGCCCGGTAGAGCGCCTCGATGTCGGCCCAGCCCAGCTTCGACAGCGCGATGCCGCCGAACACGCGGCCATCGGGGAGCTCGGTCGCGCAGATCGTGCCGCACGCCGACCGGGTAGTCACGACGGTCTTGGGAGCAAGCTCGATCACGCCCGACTCGGCGTCGGCGACATAGGCGTCAAGCGCGGCCCGCACCGTGCGCGCCGAGGTCCCTGGAAGCGGCAGCCGTCGGTCGTCGCTGGCGACACGGAGCTTCACCAGCACGGCCTCGGCGTCCTCGCGGCTGCCCCGCACCCGACGCGACATCCGGCGACGACGACCCGTGACCGGATCGCGACTGATCTCGATGTCGACACGCCACACGCCCTCGCGCAACGCCACCACCCCACCCGTCCCCTGGGGACGCGGGCCCTTCGAGCGGCGACCCGGGCGCGCCGAGACGGCATCAGATGAGATCGAGGTCATGGCTGCCACCACCTCCGCCACTGACCCCACCCGACACGCAGGCGGAGCGCGACACCCGCTACAGCGCGTAACGAGCAGGTGAGACTGCAGCCACGACGGCTCGGCAGGAAACCCGGCGGAATGGTAGACCAAAATGGTAGACCACCCCCGAGGGAGAGCTGGTCAAGAGCCCTCCGAAAAAGGCTCCTGACCTGGGCATTTACCCGGAGCGGACGACGGGATTCGAACCCGCGACCCTCACCTTGGCAAGGTGATGCTCTACCAGCTGAGCCACGTCCGCGTTGCGTGAGCAGGATAGCAAGGCCGCCGACCGATCGGCCAAGCGGTCGTGTGTGCCATCAGCTGGGCGACGTCACAGGGTCCACGACCATCAGCGCGCGCTGCTCGACCACGATCGCGCCGAGTCCGCCGATCAGGATCAGCGCGCCCACGAGCTGGATCGGGCGCAGTGCCTGGTCGTAGATCAACCACGCGCCGATCGTCGAGAGCACGGGGTTGGCGAGCAACAGCAGCGACACGACCGTGACGTCGAGATGGCGCTGCGCCCAGGTCATCAACCCGTGGCCGAACAACCCCGGCAGGAAGACCAGACCGGCCAGCATCAGCCAATCCCGCCCGCCGATCGCGCCCAGATCGTCGGAGCTCAGCAACGCCCACGGGGTGATGATGATCGCCGACCACAGGAACACCGTCGAGATGAAGCTCCCGGCGTGCATGCCGCTGCCGCGCAGGTGCTTCGTGACGAGCAGGTAGCCGGTCCAGACCGTGAGGTTGCCCATCGCGAGCGCGTCGCCGGCGAAGGAGGCACCACTCGTGGCGCCCGAACCGAGCACGACGACGGCCACGCCGCCGATGCCGAGCGCGGCACCGGCCATCTGCCTCGCACTGTGACGCTCCGCGAACAGCGGCCCCGACACGAGCAGGATCAGCGCGGGGCTGAGCGCCGAGATCAACGTCGCATTCGCGATCGAGGTCAACTTGAACGAGCCGAAGCTCGTCACCATGCTCACCGCGAAGAGCGCACCGGGCAGGAACGTCACCCGTGCCACGTTCCAGCTCAGGCGACCGCCGGTGACGTAGGCGAGGCTGACCATCACGGGCACGGCGAGCCAGAGCCGGAACAGCACGATGGTCGGCGTCGACGCCGAGATGCCGCGCACGAACAGCGGGCCGAGACTCCACACCGAGACGGCGACGAGCGCACCGAGGATCGGCAGGTCTGACCGTCGGCTCGCGCTGCGGTACGCCGACGCGATCATGTGCGCTGGTCGGGCGGGCGCAGATCGACGCGGAGCACGAGCACCCCGTCCTCGATGGCGCCGACTGCATCACCGATGATCGCGAAGTCCTGGAAGTCGTCCTGCGCCTGCTGGAGGAACAGCTGCCGCTCCTCCCCTGCCACGGGTGGGAGCGGTCGGCGCTTCACGGCCCCGGCACGCTCCCGGAAGCGGGCGATCATGGCGTCGATGTCGAGCGATGCTCCCATGGCCAGCCACGGTACCGGGAAGACCGCAGCGCGACGAGCCCGTTCTCAGCGACGTCGACGCGACGTCAACCCGGGTCGGCGTCCTTGTCCATCGCTCGCTCCATGGCCCGCACGAGGGGATCGCCGTGCACGTTGGCACGCTCCCCCGGCACGTCCTCGCCGGTTGCCGTCGCCGTCGCCACGATCGACGGCGATGGCGCCAGCGATGGTGATGGCACACCGGCGTCGGCTGCAACGGGTTCGTCCGCCGAGGGTGACGCTGTCGCAAGCGGCGCGAGCACTGGCGACGGCGGCGCCGGGACGGGCGGGACCGTCTGCCGTGCCGCCTCGGCGGCCTCGTCGTTCAGATGGGCGCGGACGCTGTCGAGGCGGTGGCGCTGCTCGATCGGGTCCAGCCGCCGCCAGCGGCGCTTGCCCATCAGATCGAGCGGCGCGAGCGACTCGGGGTCCGGGCGGGTCGAGCGCCAGAACCACACGGTGATGCCGATGAGCCCGATGCCGAGCACGACGAGCCCGCCCGCGATCAGCTGCACCCGCCTGGTGCTCGCGGTGTCGTTGATCGACGACGACTGCGTCGGGTGACCGGCCGCTGCCACCGAGCCGCTCGGGACGAGCGCGCCGACGAGCGCGAGGCAACCCGCGACCACGAGGAGCCAGCGGAGACGGGGGGGCCTGACCACGGAGGGCGAGTCTCGCGCACTCAGGGTTGGATGCACAGGACGTGAGTGTGGTGGCTGTCCCGCCGATCGGCGAAGCTGGCGGCGATGTTCGCCTTCGACCTCGTCGACGTGATGTGGATCGTGCTCTCGGCCGCGGCGGTCGGGGGGCTGTTCTGGCTCGCCGTGAGGATCGAGCCGCACTGGTCGGCGAAGGACGGCAAGGCGTTCACGTGCCGGATCCAGGCGATGCGTCCGAGCGGTGCGATCGAGGGACGCTGGCGCGAGGCGCGGGCGATCGTCAGTGGGAACGAGGTCAAGCTGATCGTGCGCGGGCTCGGCCAACCGGTCACGCCGTACGAGGCGCACCGCGTGCTCCGCCAGGCCGACGCCGCGCAGAAGGGCCGGGCGTTGTTCGTGCTGAGCGGCGACCCGATGTACCTGTTGCGCATCCCGGAATCGTCCAAGGCCGTGACCGTGCTGCAGGAGATGATCACCCCGCTGTGATCGTCAGCTTGCCGAGCGCGCGATCGAAGTCGGCGATGAGGTCGTCCTGGTGCTCCAGCCCGACGGACACTCGGACGAGTCCGGGGCCGATGCCGGCGTCACGAAGCTCCTCGCGGGTCAGGCCGACGTGGGTCGAGTTCGCCGGGCTCGTCACGAGCGTCTCCGGGCCGCCGAGCGACGACGCGAGGCGAGCGAGCTCGACCGATTCGACGAAGCAGCGCCCCGCCTCGAGCCCACCGGCGAGCTCGAAGCTCAGCAGCGTGCCGCCGATGCCGCGCATCTGGCGGTCGACCAGCGCTCGCTGTGGGTGCGAGGCGAGACCGGGATGGTTGACGGCGCAGATCGCCGGGTGCTGCAGGAGGTGCTCGGCGATCGCGAGCGCCGTCGCGCTCGCCCGCTCGACGCGCACCGGCAGGGTGCGGATGCCGCGCAGGCCGTTGTGCGCGTCGTACGGCGACGCAGTCGCGCCGTGGAGGATCGCGTAGCGCCAGATGTCGTCGACGAGCTCCTTCTCGCCGGCGATGACACCGAGCGATGCGTCGTTGTGCCCGGCGATGCCCTTGGTGGCGGAGTGGAGGCTCAGGCTCACCCCGTGGCGCAGCGGCTGCTGCAGGGCGGGCGTCGCGAAGGTCGAGTCGACCACCGTGATCGGGCCGCGGATCGCGCCGAGCTCGTCGAGGTCGACGAGCGACAGCTGCGGGTTCGCAGGCGTCTCCGCGAGCACGAGCATCGTCCGTCCCGGCCGCACCGCGGCCGCGAACGCGCCCGGTTCGGCGCCGTCGACCCACGTCACCTCGATGCCCAGCCGGCCGCACGGCCCCTGGAGGAACATCTGCGTGCCGGAGTAGATGTGGCGCTGCGAGACGATGTGGTCTCCGGGGGAGCACAGCGCCAGGATCACACTCGAGATCGCGCCCATCCCCGAGCCGAACGCGAGAGCGGACTCTGCGCCCTCGAGCGCGGCGACCGCGTCCTCGAAGGCGTTGACGGTCGGGTTCGCGTAGCGGCTGTAGAAGCCGCCCGCCCGGGCCCCGGTGGAGCGACGACGGGCCTCGTCGAGCGAATCCTGCTCCCAGACCGTCGAGGCCCAGATCGGTGGGGCGAGCGACGTGCCGTTGGCGGCCCGTCCGGCGGTGATCGCGATCGTGTCGGTGTGCAGCTGGTCGTCAGGCATGTCCGGGTACTCCATCGAGGAACGCGGCGAGCGGCGCGCCCACCTGGTCGAGATTGATGAGGAACGCGTCGTGGCCGTGCGGTGAGTCGATCTCGACGTACTCGCACGGCGTTCCCTGACGGGCGAGCAGATCGCGGATCTGACGCTGCTGGTACGAGGGATACAGGATGTCGCTCCAGATGCCCATCGTGAGCGTCGGCACCTTCACCCGCGCCATCGCTGCGTCCACACCACCGCGGCCGCGGCCGACGTCGTGGAGATCCATCGCCTTGCCGATCACGAGGTAGCTGTTCGCATCGAAACGGCGGACGAGCTTGTCGCCGTGATGGTCGAGGTAGCGCTCGACCTCGAAGCGCTGCCACAGCTCGTAGTTGTCGCTGTGGCTCGCGCCGTCGGCGAGCTCCCGGCCGAAGCGATCGGTGAAGATGTTGTCGCTCCGGAACGTCACCTGTGCGACCATCCGTGCGATCGACAGACCCTCGTGCGGACCCTCGCCGGGATCCGCGTCGTAGTAGTCACCACCGCGCCACTTCGGGTCGAGACGGATCGCCCGGCGTCCGATCGCACCCCACGCGATCTGCTGCGCGGTCGCCTGGAGGCACGTCGCGATCGGCACGATCGAGCGGACACGGTCGGGGTAGGTGATCGCCCACTCGAGCACCTGCATGCCCCCCATCGAGCCGCCGATCACGGAGTGCCACGTGCGTACCCCGAGGTGGTCGGCGAGGCGCGCCTGCACCCGGACCATGTCGCGGATCGTGACGACCGGGAACCGCGACCCGAACGGCCGACTCGTGACCGGATCAGCCGACGCCGGTCCGGTCGATCCCTGGCACCCGCCGAGGACGTTGGCGCACACGACAAACCAGCGGTTCGTGTCGATCGGGCGGCCCGGGCCGATCATCCCCTCCCACCAACCTGGGCTCGCGTGGCCGGCGCTCATCGGTCCGGCGACGTGGCTGTCACCGGTCCACGCATGGCAGAGGAGCACGGCGTTCGACTGCTGGTCGTCGAGGGTGCCCCACGTCTCGAAGGCGGTCACGATCTCGCGCAGGGACCCACCGCCGTCGAGCGCGAACTGCCGGTCGGACGAAGTCATGTGGAATCGGCGCCGCCCGATCGGGTCGCCCGGCTGCCATGCGCCGGTGACCGGCGGCGGCTGGCGACCCGCTACTACCTGCATTCCAGTGCACCCTTCTCGCGACGAGATCGAATCGGCGTGCATCAAGACCGGAAGCTTCGTTGCCGGCAGGCCGGCCACATCCTCACCAACCGGTGAGAGGCACCTTGGGGCTTCCGACCCAGGTTGCCGGGCCCCGCAGGGGGCCGCTCTTGATGCTGGGCGAGAGCATAGCGTCCGGTGCGACGTCAGCCAGATCGGTATCTGGCGTCGAGCGCATAGTGCTCGTCGAGGCCGACGAGCCGCCCGAACCCGTCCATGTCGACGAGCCGCCCGAGGTCATCCCGCATCGTGCCCTTCGCGGCGAGGACGTCCAGCGTGCCGCGGATCGCCTGCACCATCGTGAACAGCAACGACAGCGGCGAGACGATCAACGTGAACCCGAGATCTGCCAGCTCCGCCGGGCTGAGCAAGGGTGTTCGTCCCGATTCGACCATGTTGGCGACGAGCGTGATGTCCGGCAGCGCGGCAGCAATTGCCTCGAGCTCGCCGACCGATTCCGGCGCCTCGACGAACAGCGCGTCGACCCCGGTGTCGCGGGCCATCTTCGCCCGCTCGATCGCGTCGTCGAGCCCGTTCGCGGCGCGGGCATCGGTCCTCGCCGTGATGTGGATCGTCGCTCCGTGGTCGCACGCCGCCTGCAGCTTTGCGAGCCACTCCGCCCGCAGCACGACCTGCTTGCCCGCCATGTGCCCGCACCGCTTCGGCCAGACCTGGTCCTCGATGAACATGCCCGCCGCGCCGGCCTGTTCCCAGAGCTCGACGGTTCGTCGCGTGTTGAGCGGGTTGCCGTAGCCGGTGTCGGCGTCGACGACCACGTCGACGCCGGGTACCGCAGCACAGACCCGCCGGGCCACGTCGGCCATCTCGGTCTGGGTGAGCAGGCCGAAGTCGGGCACGCCGAGCAACGACCCGGCGACGCAGTACCCGGAGAGGAACACTGTGGAGAAGCCGGATTCGGCGCAGAGCTTCGCCGAGATCGCGTCCCAGACGCCCGGCATCAGCACCGGTTCGCGTGCCGCGAGCCGGGCTCGGAGCGACGTCCCGCTGCCCGTCCGTCGGTCCACCGGGTCACTCATCGAGCGGCGTCGACCCGTTCCGCGGCGAGCGCCTTCAACCGCTTGTAGTCCACCTTTCCGTTCGGCGCGCGGCCGATCGTGTCGACCACGACGAGGTGGCGGGGTGCCTTGTACGAGGCCAGCGACGTCCGCACGTGGTCGGCCAGCGCGGGCAGCTCGGGCACCGACCCGTCCTCCGCCTCGACAACCGCGCAGATGGCCTCGCCGAAGCGCGCGTCGGGCACGCCGACAGCGACGGCATCGCGTACCGAGACATGCGTCTTCAGCGCCTCTTCGACCTCTTCCGGGAAGACCTTCTCGCCGCCGGTGTTGATGCAGACCGACCCCCGCCCGAGGAGGTACAGCGTGCCGTCCGCGCCCACCTCGGCCCAATCGCCCGGGACGCTCCAGCGGCGGCCCTCGAAGGTGCGGAACGTCTGCGCCGACTTCACTTCGTCCTTGTAGTAGCCGAGCGGGATGAAGCCGCTGATCGCGACCATGCCCTGCTCCCCCGAGCCCGGCTCCACTCGCCGGCCGTCCTCGGTGAACACCGCGCACGACGGGCCGAGCATGAACTTCGCCGTCTGCGCCGCTGCGCCGCCGGCCGAGACCGAACCACCGAGCCCCACGGCCTCGGAGGAGCCGTACGAATCGAACAGGATCGCCTGCGGGATGTGGCGCAGGAGGCCCATCTTGTTCTCCTCGCTCCACATCACGCCCGAGGACGAGATCATCTGGACGCTCGACAGGTCGCGCTCGCCCTCGTGGGCGTCGAGCTCGTCGAGCATCGGCCCGGCGAACGCCTGGCCGACGATGACGATCGAGTTCGCACGGTGCCTCACGACCTCGTCCCACAGCTCGGCGATGTCGAGACGGCGCGACGGCAGGCTGAGGACCGCGCCGCCGAGCGCCATCGTGATCAGTGCCGAGAACTGGCCCGTGCCGTGCATGAGCGGGCAGGCGACGAGCATGACGAGCCCCGGCTGCTCGGGGTCGATGCGCGTCGCGACCTCGTCGACGCTCTCGGCCGGGGGAATGCCGAGCAAGGCCTGGCCGCCTGCGCCGAGCACGTTGAACAGGTCGTCCTGGCGCCACATGACACCCTTCGGCATGCCCGTCGTGCCACCGGTGTAGAGGAGCAGCAGGTCGTCGCCGCGGCGACCCCATGGCGGCACGACCGGCCCGCTGTCGCCACCGCCGACCACGCTCTCGTACGGGGTCGCCCAAGAGGGACCGTCGCCCGTCTCGTCCGCCACGACGTACCAACGCTTCACCTTCTGCAGCCGGTCGCGCGCCCCTTCGAGGAGCTCGGTGAACGAGGCGTGGAAGACGACGGCCTCGGCATCGGCGTTGTCGAAGAGGTACACGATCTCCTCGGGGCCGTACCGGTAGTTCGTGTTCACCGGGACCATGCCGGCCTTGAACGCGGCGATGTAGGTCTCCATGTACTCAGGGCCGTTGTAGAGGTACGCCGCGACCTTGGACTGGTGGCCGAGGCCGGTTGCGAGGAGGTCGTTGCCGAAGGCGTTCGACCGCTGGTCGAACGCACCCCAGGTGATCACCCGATCGCCGTGGATCTGGCATGGACGCTCAGGCACGCGGGCGGCGATCGCCTCGAAGATGTCCCCGTACGTCCAGTTCGTCATGTGGTGGCTCCCGGTCGGTCCGACGCCTCGGGACGGTATCCGAACCGACCGCGTCGAGCCGTAACGAGCGACCGACGCGCCGCGAGCGAGCGATCGACGCGCCGCGAGCGAGCGATCGACGCGCCGCGAGCGAGCGATCGACGCGCCGCGAGTGGACGACCATGCTTCGCCAACGTGGTACCTGTCAGAGATCTGCACCGCTCCGGTGCAGATCTCTGACTGCGTCGGGCGGGCAGACGCCGCTGTGCGCCAACGTGGTACCTGTCGGAGATCTGCACCGCTCCGGTGCAGATCTCTGACTGCGTCGGGCGCGGGCGCGAGTGCCGCTGGGCGGCAACGGCGACCCCGATGTGACGGTGTCCTGACATCACCGGCCGACATCGCGTAAGGTGGACGAGTTCGTGCGGGCGGAGTGGGGGCCGTGGAGGCCTTGCCCATGTGTACCGCTTGTGACCCATCCTTCGGCCGTCGCCGATTCATTCGCCGCGCTCTCGTCGGCGGCGGGCTCGTCGCCGTAGCCGGATCCGTCGCCGAGCTGTTCGACGTGCATCGTGCGGGAGCGTCCCCGTCGCCGTTCGAGGAAGCGGCGATGGGTGAGGACGGCGGCTTCGACGCGGCGGCGTCGACCGACGCGACCCGGTCGGCGGCTGGCGGCTCCCCGTTCAGCGCCACGGACGGCATGTTCCAGGTGACGAACTCGATCTCGATCGCGGCGCCACCGATCGTCTCGCGGGCGCAATGGGGCGCTGACGAATCGTTGCGTTCGAACCAGCGGTCGTTCACACCGATCCGGAAGCTCGTCGTGCACCACACGGCGAGTGCGAACAACCCGGCGAACCCGGCGTCGGTCATCCGTGAGATGTACGGCTACCACGTCCAGCGCGGGTACTCGGACCTCGGGTACAACTTCGTGATCGACCACAAGGGTGTGATCTACGAGGGTCGGTACTCGCGGCCGTACGGCAACGGCGAGCAGATCACCGGCGAGGACACGAACGGCTGGGGCGTCATCGGCGGCCACGCCGCGGCGATGAACGGCGCGACGTGCGGCATCGTGCTCATCGGCGACTTCACCTCGGGCAACCCGACCGATGCCGCCGTCGCCAGCCTGGTGTGGCTGCTGAGCTGGAAGGCGGCCCGGCACCGCATCGACGCGATCAACAGCGACCCGTACATCACCCGCTTCGGCGCCCGGATGACGACGGCCAACCTCGCCGGTCACCGGCAGATCGGCGAGACGTCGTGTCCCGGCCGGGTCGCGAACCTCCTGCCATCGATCCGCGAGCAGGTCGCCGCGAACGCCGGACGGTGGCCCGCGATCACCGTCGACGTCCCGAAGGTCACGCGCTACGAGTTCGGCGCCGCGCCGACAGCGCCGGCGCCGGCTGTCACCGCGTCGAACGCGAGCGCCGCCGGCTCGGCGCCCGCAGCATCGTCCTCCGGCCCGTTGCTGCCCGTGCCGATGGCGATCGGCACGACCGGCGAGGCCGTCGCGTCCGTGCAGCGAGCGCTGCGCACGACCGGGATCCGAGTCGGTGTCGACGGTGCGTTCGGCAACCAGACCCGCAACGCGCTCGTCACCTTCCAGACGTCGAAGGGTCTCACCCGCTCGGGGCAGGCCGACCTCGCGACCGTGACGGCGCTCGGCCTCGTCGACGCGGCGAAGTCGAACATCCTCGTCCTCCCGCTCAGGGCCGGCGCCAAGGGGGACGCCGTGCGCACGGTGCAGCGCGCGTTGTCGAACCAGGGCTTGCGGGTCGCGGTCGATGGCGACTTCGGCCTCCAGACGCGCTTCGCGGTGTACCAGTTCCAGAAGCAGAAGGCGCTGAGCGCATCGGGCGACGTCGACCTGCGCACGGCGGGCGCGCTCGGCGTCGTTGCCGCGACGGCGCCGGCGTCTGCCGCAGCAACGGTGGCACCGGCGGCAGCGCTCACCGCGACCGGCGCGTCGTCGGCGATCTCCCTGCCGGTGCGCCTCGGCATGCGCGGTGACGACGTCCGAGCGGTGCAGCGGGCACTGCGTCGCTTCGGCTACTCGCTCGCCGTCGACGGCAACTTCGGGCCGGTGACCCGTGCCGTGGTGACCCGCTTCCAGAAGGACAAGGGGTTGTCCCAGACCGGCGACGTGTACAGCCGGACGGCGGCCGCACTCGGCCTCGCCTGACGCTGACTGACGACTCCGTCAGTCCCGACTGGTCCGTCAGTTAGTAGACGATGTGTGGCGGACCCGACATGCTGTGCGTTCACGTCGCGACGCGCGTCCAGGAGGATCGATGCAGATCAGCCATCTCAGCTCGAAGGCGCAGATCAGCGCGGCCGGCGGCAAGGGCCGCGGCGCCTACGCGACGGCGTGGATCCGGCCTGGCGAGACGGTTGCGATCTTCGGCGGCCTCGTCGCCGACTGGACCGAGGTCGAGCAGATGACCAGGGAGCAGCGGTCGCTCGCGCTCCAGATCGACGAGCAGCACTTCCTCGTGTCTCCGGAGTTCTCCCCCAGCGACGGGGTCAACCACTCGTGCTCGCCGAACTGCGGCATGAGCGGCGCCAACATCCTGGTCGCGATGCGCGAGATCGCGCCCGGCGAAGAAGTCACGTACGACTACGCGATGAGCGACGGATCGCCGTACGACGAGTTCGAGTGCGGGTGCGGCGCGCCGACCTGCCGGGGCAAGGTCACCGGTGAGGACTGGATGCTGCCCGAGCTGCAGGTGCGCTACCGGAGCTGGTTCAGCCCGTATCTCGCCACCCGGATCGCGTCGCTCGTACCCGCCCACGCTGGGCGTCGCGCGTTCGCGTACTGACACGATCACGGTGCTCGCATACTGACTGACTCGTCAGTATGATCGCGCCATGCGAGTGCTGGTCGTCGGTGCAGGGGGTGTCGGCGCCGCAATCGCTTCGATCGCTTCGCGCCGATCGTTCTTCGAGTCGCTCACCATCGCCGACGTCGACGCGAACCGAGCCGCCCGCGCCGCGGCCCGCACGGGTGATCCGCGCGTGACCGGCACCAGGGTCGATGCGACGGACGCACTGGACGTCATCGAGCTCGCGAACCTGTGCGGGGCCGATGTGATCGTCAACGCCTGCGACCCGCGGTTCAACCCGTCGCTGTTCGACGCCGCGTTCGCCACAGGGTGCGACTACATCGACATGGCGATGCACATGTCGGTCCCCGACCCGGAGCGCCCGCACGAGCGCTGCGGGGTGAAGCTCGGCGACGCGCAGTTCGCCGTCTCCGACGACTGGAGCGAGCGCGGTCAGCTGGCGATCGGTGGCATGGGCGTCGAGCCCGGGCTGTCCGACGTCTTCGCCCGCTACGCCGCCGACCATCTCTTCTCCCGCATCGACGAGGTCGGTGTGCGCGACGGATCGGACATCCAGATCCGTGGGGATCAGTTCACGCCCACCTTCTCGATCTGGACGACGATCGAGGAGTGCCTGAACCCACCCGTGATCTGGGAGCGCGAGCGTGGCTGGTTCACCACCGCACCGTTCAGCGAGCCGGAGGTGTTCGACTTCCCGGCGGGGATCGGGCCGCTGACCTGCGTCAACGTCGAACACGAGGAAGTGATCCTCATGCCGCGATGGCTCGACGTCGGCCGGGTCACCTTCAAGTACGGCCTCGGCGACGAGTTCATCGACGTCCTCATGACGCTGCACAAGCTCGGCCTCGACAGCACGCGCCCGGTCAACGTGCGCGGCGTCGAGGTCAGCCCCCGCGACGTGGTGGCGGCATGCCTGCCCAACCCGGCAGAGCTGGGCGATCGGATGACCGGGCTCACGTGTGCCGGGTCGCTCGTCACCGGTCTCGACAACGACGCACGGCCCCGACGGACGTACCTCTACCACGTCGTCGACAATGCGTGGACGATGGCCGAGTTCGGGCACCAGGCCGTCGTGTGGCAGACCGCGGTGAACCCCGTCGTCGCGCTCGAACTGATGGCCGCCGGCGAGTGGAAGGGCACCGGCGTCCTCGGGCCCGAGGCGTTCGACGCCGCCCCGTTCCTCGACCTGCTCGGCGAGCACGGCGTCTCGTGGATGATGGAGGAGCGACCGGCGTGACGCCACGGCAGGGCGCTGGCGTGCTGCGCAAGCGTGACGTCGAGGCGCTCCTCGGCCGGTTCGACGACGATCCGGTCGGTGCGCTGACGACGGCGCTCCGGAAGGTGCTCGACCGGCCCGATGCGACCTGGGAGGAGCTCCTCGACGCGGCCGGGCTGCCGGACGACCGCAGGCGAGCGCTCGCCCACAGCGACCAGGACGCGCTCGACGAGCTCGCCCGCGACCTGAACGAGCTGCGCACGCTCCCCCGCTGAACCGTCGCCGCCCGTCAGCCGAGGCGGCGGAGTGGGAGCACGACCTCCGGTGGTGGCGCCACGTGGACGGTCGCGTCGACGACGCAGCACGCCTCGGACGCGGCGAGCACCGGGTTCAGGTCGAGCACGTCGATCTCCGGGTGCTCGTCGATCATCCGGCTGACGCGCTCGAGCAGCTCGACGACTCTCGCCGTGGCTGCCGGATCGTTCGCCAACGCGACACCGACACGCGCTTCCACCATCATGTCCGACGCCGCGGCAGGGGTGAGCGGTGGGAGCCTGCTCACGCGGTCGCCGATCGCGTCGGCGAAGATCCCGCCGAGCCCGACCGTGACGACAGGACCGAGCGCGGCGTCGGTGTGCAGCTCCACTCGCACCTCGACGCCGCCCGTCACCATCTTCTGCACCATCGCCTCGACGATCGGCCGCCCGCGCGCCTCCTCGATCGCCGCCCAGCTCGTGACCACCGCCGCGCCGTCCGCCAGGTCCAGCGCGACGCCGCCGGCAACGCCACGACGGTTCGGTATCCGATCGGCGGACTTCAGCACGACCGGGTACCCGAGCTCGTCCGCCGCGATCCGAGCGGCCTCCGGCGTCGTGACGCCTGTCGCCGGTGCGAACTCGACGCCGTAGCTGCCGAGCAGCTCGTGCATCGCCGACATCGGCAGGCGCCCACCAGCGGGCCGCTGCGCGAGTGCGTGACCGATCACCGCACTCGCGCGGGCCGTGTCGATCCCGTCGAGTGGGCGGATCTCGTCCGTCGCCGCGCCGTCCCGCCACGCCGCGTACCGAGCTGCCCGGCCGAGCACGGCGATCGCCTGCTCGGGGAAGGCAAACGCGGGCACGCCGGACCCCTCGATGAGCGGGCCGTCGTCGCGGCCGAGCAGCACGACGATCAGCGGCGTGGTCGGGATCGAGCGCGAGACCGCGTCGAGCGCCGCGGCCGGCGCGTCGACGGAGTCGGCGACCGGCGGTGCATGGATCGCGAGGACCGCGTCGACCTCCGGGTCGGAGAGGCGCTGACCCACGGCCGCGGCGAACTCGTCCGGTGCCACGTCCCACGGCAGCTCCATCCACATCCCGCCGTCGCGCACCGGCACGGGCTCCAAGCCGTCGGCCGACAGCGCGCTCGCGGCGAGCACCGCAGGGCTCCTGCTGTTCGTCACGATCGCGACGCGGTTCCCCTTCGGCACGGGCTGCGACGCCAGGACCCGCACGGTGTCGAGCAGCTGCCGGACCGACGGGACCCTGATGACACCAGCCTGCTGGTAGATCGCATCGGTGTCCGAACCGATCGTCCCGTCACCGGCCCGCACGGCGACGATCGGCCTGCGCCGTGCGACCCGGCGGGCGATGCGGGCGAACTTGCGCGGGTTGCCGAAGCTCTCCGTGTACATCGCGATCACCCGCGTGCGGGCGTCCTCGTCCCAGAACTGGAGCAGGTCGTTGCCCGAGATGTCCGCCTTGTCGCCGAGCGACACGAAGGAGGACACGCCCAGCCCGAGCCGCCTGGCGAGCTCGAGGAACGAGGCGCCGAGCGATCCCGACTGCATCGACACGCCCACCGGCCCGGCGCGCAGCGCACCCGGCGCGATGTGGGCGAGCAGCGGTGCTTCTTCTGCGGTCGTGAAGACGCCCATGCTCCCCGGTCCGATGATCCGCACGCCGTAACGCCGGGCCATCGAGACGAGCTCGGCCGTCGGGTAGTCGTCGGGGACGGACGTGAGCACGATCGCGCCCCGCACCCGCTTGCGGCCGCAGGCAGCGATGACGTCCCACAGCGACTCGACGGGCACGGCGACGACCGCGAGCGACACGTCGTCGTCGATGGCGTCGATCGACTCGTGGCTCACGAGCCCGGCGACCACCTCGCGGTTCGGGTTCACCGCGTACACCGCACCGGGGAACGCGCCCCGGATCAGGTTCCGGAGCACCGCCCAGCCGACAGACCCGGCCCGATCCGACGCGCCGATCACGGCGACCGCGCGTGGGTTCAGCAGCCGGGCGACGGCACGGCTGTCGCCGATCTGCTCCCGCCGCTCGAGCGTGTCGAGGAACGCCGGCGTCTCCTGCAGGTCCCACGAGAGGTCGACGACGCCGCTCTCGAAGGCGCGGCGCACCGGCCAGCCCGCCTTCGTGAAGACCGAGAGCATCGCCCGGTTGTCGCCGAGGACCTCGGCCGTGAACCGGGTGATGCCGACGGCGGTGGCGAGCGCCGCGAGGTGCTCGAGGAGCAGCGTCGCAATGCCTCGGCCGTGGTGCGAGTCGTCGGTGAAGAACGCAACGTCGGCATCGTCGCGGCCCGGCCAGCGGTCGAAGCTCCCCCACGCGATCATCTGCTCGCCGTCCTCGACCACGAGCCCGGCGCGATTCACCATGTCGACGTTCGTGAACCGCTCCGCCTCCTTCTCCGACAACCCGGATCGCGCCGAGAAGTACCGGTAGTAGAGGCTCTCCCGACCCTGGCGCACGTGGAACGCGATCAGCGCGTCCTTGTCGCTCGGCAGGATCGGGCGGATGTGGACGGTCGTACCGTCCGCCAGCACCACGTCGCTCTCCCAGGGGCCCTTCATGTCGTCACTCCGTCGCTGCGATCACCGGTTGGGCGTGGCTCACGCGTGCGTCGAAGCCCTCTTCGTAGGGGAGGAACCCGTTGCGGTCCGGCCAGAGCAGTTGCACCATCTCGAATGGCTGCCCGCGGCGCCATGCGGTGGCGGTGGTGACGAGCCCGCCCCACTCTTCGAGATCGACCGTCGCGAAGACGCAGCGCAGGTCGTTGTCGAGCAAACCGACGACCTCGACGTCGATCGGGATCTCGGTGCCGCCGCGCAGGCAGTCGGCGACCAGCCCGAGCAGTCCCCGGGCAGCGACCGGTGTGAGCCCGAACACGAGCACCTCGGGGAAGCCGAACGTCTCCGGGAACGAGATCGTGTAGGCGTAACCCGGGACCGGAGGATCGACGTCGGTCCTGGCGGGCACCGGCTCGATCGCCCAGCCGTTGGTCTCGACCATCCAATCGATCTTCTCCTGGTGCGGGATCGAGAAGTCGGGAAGCGGCTGACCGTGGGGGGTGGTCACTCCGTCAGCCTGGCACACGCGTGGGAACGTAGCCTGGCGTCCGTGGAGCCCGCTGACCTCGACGTGCACATGGAACGGATCCGCCAGGACGGCTACACGATCGTCGAGGGCGCGATCCCCCAGCCACTCTGCGACGAGCTGCGCGCGGACCTCGAACGGCTCGAATCGAGGCTGTCGATCGCTCCCGGCGCGAACCGCTTCGAGGGGTTCGCGACGCATCGGATCTACAACCTGCTCGCGCACGGATCGCTCTACGAGCAGATCCCGACATGGCCCGAGGTGCTCCCGATCGTCGATCGCGTCCTCGGTCCGGGCTGCCTCGTCAGCTCGCTCTCGTCGATCGCGATCGGACCGGACGAATCGGCCCAGCCGATCCACGCCGACGACCAGGTGATCCCGCTCGCCAAGCCCCACGTCCCGACCGTCTGCAACTCGATGTGGGCGCTGACCGACTTCACCGAGCTCAACGGGGCGACGCGGATCATCCCCGGCTCGCACCTCGCCGATCACTCTCCCGAGTACGGAACGCACTACGAGTCGATCCCCGCCGTGATGGCGAAGGGCAGCGTGCTCGTCTGGCACGGCTCGCTGTGGCACGGCGGGGGCGCGAACCGCAGTGACGCCCGACGGTTCGGCATTGCGATGAACTACTGCGCGGGATGGATCCGTCAGCAGGAGAACCAGCAGCTCGGCATCCCGCTCGACACCGTTCGCCGGTTCGGCCCGCGCTTGCGCGAGCTGTGCGGCTTCGGCACGTACCACGGCCTGATCGGCCACATCGACCGTCGCACCCCGGACGAGGCGCTGCTCGGCGGCACGACGGGAGGCGGCATGGTCTGGGACCGGGATCGAGGCACCGCCGCGGTCTGAGCGGCAGGATCTGAGCGGCAGAACCTGAGCAGCGAGATCTGGACGGCAGGATCCGAGCAGCGAGATCTGGCTGGCGACCGTGGCCGCCGCGCCGGTGCCCGGTACCGTCGTGGCGCGATGTACCGGTTCCTGGCCCGACCGAGATGGATCATCTTCACGGTGGTCGTGGCGGCGGCGATCGTGGCGATGGTCAACCTCTCGCTCTGGCAGTTGCGCCGGCTCGACGAGCGGCGGGACTTCAACGCCGCCGTCGCCGCCCGGGTCGACGCCCCGCCCGTCGAGCTCGACGATCCGAGCGCGCTGACGCTCGGCGACGAGTGGACGAACGTCGTCGTGACCGGCACGTACGACGACACCGCACAGCTCGAGCCCTCGGCGGGCTCGTTCCGCGTCATCGGGCGGCTCGTGCTGGCGGACGGCAGCACGCTGTTCGTCGAGCGGGGCTCCGTCGTGTCGACCGCCGAGGTCGCGCCACCGACGCCGACCGGCTCCGTGCGGATCGTCGGCCGGGTGCGCCGCGCGCCGAGCACGTTCGGTGTCCTCGCATCGACGGCGGACCGGACGATGCTCGTCCAGGTCGTCTCGTCGGAGCCGGCCGACGACCCCTCGGTGACGCCGACGCCGCTGCCCGACATCAACGACGAGGGGTCGCACCTGTCGTACGCACTGCAATGGCTGATCTTCGCGGTCTGCGTCGCCGCCGGCTGGGTGATCGCCGTGCGCCGCTCGGCGCGATCCCGGGCGGCCGCCGATGGCGACGCTCCCACGGTGCGGAAGGGCAAGCACCAGGCGGTGCCCTGGAGGGACTGAGCGATCCAAGCCGCGTCAGCCGGTGAGCGCCCGCGCGAGCAGCCGCGGATCGCCCGCGAACAACCGGCCGCGGAGCCGGATCGGCACCTTCGCGAACAGCGCCGCCATCATGAGCGTGAGGTCGCGCGACGAGGCACTGCCCGACAGGTACGTCCGCCAACGCTCGACCGGGAGCGAGAAGAACGCGTCGAAGAAGGCGCGCGTCTGGTCGGCGTCGAACCGGCAGAGCGCCCCGAGCCCGTAGTCGTGCAGCGCCCGGGCCCGCCGGTCGGCTCGCGGCCAGATCGCATCCCAGACCGCGCTGCTGAGGGCTCGACCGAGCAGCGGGCGGGCGAGCCCGTCGGCGATCGCCTCGCCCACCTGCTGCGCCCGCTGCAGCGAGGTGACGACCGAGTAGCCCGTCGCGGGGTGCACGTAGCCGGCGGCCGCACCGAAGCCGACGCAGAGCTGGCGGCGCAGCGGTCGGGGGGCCCGCATCGGGATCCAGACGTGCTCCTCGTGGCGATCGCCACTCGGCGTAACACCCATCCGCTCGAGCCTGGCCACGAGCCGGCTGCGCAGCTCGTCGGTGGGCATCGCCGGGGCCGCGGCGAGCGATGTCTCCTCGACGAGGAACCGGCCGTCGCCGAGATCGAGCGCGTACAGGAACGTCGGCGTGCGCCTGTGCTCCGGATCCGGCGACGCCGGCGACCAGTCCATCAGGGTGCACGTGCCGGCCGCGATCGGCGCGTTGTCGAACGTCACGGCGAGGCCGTACGCCGTCTGGACCGGGCGCTTCTGCACGTCGAACGCGCGTCGCTGCAACGCAACCGGCTCGTGTCCGCTCGCATCGACGACGAGACGGGCCACGATCGTGCCACCCGCTGCACACGTGAGCTGCCCGTGGCCGCCTTCGTCGGACACTGCCGTCACCGCGTCGTCGACGAACCGTCCCTCGCCGATCGTCCCGGCGAGATGATTGCGCAGCGACTCGTTGTCGAGCACCCCGTAGGGACGACCGAGCTCGTGCTCGGCGTTGCCGACGACCCTGACGCGGTCCCATCGGTGGCCGAGGTGGCGTTCCAGTCCCAATGCGACGATCTCGTCGACCCAGCAGCCGTATGTCGCCGTCCACCCGGCCGCCGTGGTCGGCGCGCAGACGACCACGTCCACGTTCCGTTCGAGGCATGCCGCGGCGAGCGCCAACCCGGCTGGTCCGGCGCCGATGATCGCGACGTCGGCGCGCCGGGAGACGGTCACCGCCCCCGCTCGAGCTGTGCCATCCTCCGGAACTGCTCGACGACATCGGGACTGCGGTGGTCGGGATCGATGCTGCGGTAGACCGTCTCGACGTTGACCGACACGCGACCCCACTCGCTCCACTCGCCGAAGCCGTTCAGCGCGATGTCGCGCGCTGCCTCCCACGCGTCCATGCCGGCGTCGTGGCGTCGGATCGCCTCCCGTTCGATGTAGGCGAGGTAGTCCCGGACCGCGGTGACACCCGACTTGTCCGTCAGCGGTCCGTGACCAGGCACGACGGTCTCGACGTCCATCCCGAGGATCAGGTCGCAGGCGGCGATCCAGTTCGACAGCGGTCCGGCCCAGACGATCGGCGTACCGCCGACGAACAGGATGTCGCCCGTGTAGATCGTCCTCGCGTCCGGCACGTAGGCGAGCGAATCGCCGGCGGTGTGGGCCGGACCGACCTCGATCAGCTCGATCACACGTCCGCCGACCTCGAGCTCGAGTCGTCCGTCGAACGTGCGCGTCGGCAAGGTGAGCTCGATGCCGTCGAACTCGAAGTCGCCGAAGAAGCTGCGGAACAGCTCGCCGATCTCGCCGGGCGCCTGGTTGAGCGCGGCGAGCATCGCCGGTGGCACCTCGGTCATCTCGTGAGCAGCTGCGCTCGACGCGACGATCTCCGCGCCGGCGACGAGCTGGTTGCCGTAGCAGTGGTCGCCGTTGGCGTGGGTGTTCACGACGGTGGCGATCGGCGCCGCCCGGGTGGCACCGGACATCGACTCGAGCATCGCTGCGGTCAGGCGGAGGTCGAACAGGGTGTCGACGAGCAACGACGACCCGTCACCGACGACGAGCCCGGCGTTGCTCCATCCCCATCCACCGTCGGGTTGCAAATAGGCGAAGCACCCGTCACCGAGCTCGTGGAGACCGAGCTCGTAGCTGTTCCCTGCGTCTCCCATCCCCCACTCACTAGCACCCCTCCCGCCGCCTCTGTGGCGCCCGTCGAGCGGTTTGCGGAGGCTGGTGCGCCTTTGTGGCGAAATGAGGAGTGTGCGGGCGCGACGTCGTCATCGGGCGACGAGACCCCAGCCACACCGTTTCTCTGCTCATCCGCGTCACCAGCCCCGGTCTCTGATCGGGCGAGGTCGGTGGATGTCCGGCTGGGAGCGGAGAACCCGTGGGGAGTCGTCGGCGAGCAGAGAACCCGGGGGGGAGAGCGGACTGACCGGCTACTCCCGTCGGTCCGGGGCGCTCCTCGACGCGTCGTGACCGGCGGCGACGCGCTCGGCGATCACGACCGTCGTCAGGTGGGTGTTGGCCCGTGGGAGATCCGGCATCACCGAGGCGTCGCACACCAGGAGCCGTTCGTAACCGATCACCCGGCACGACGAGTCGACGACCGCGAGCTCGTCGTCGCTGCTCCCCATGCGGCACGTCCCGCTGGCATGCACGTAGTCGCCGAGGTTCGCTCGAATCGCATCGCCGTCCAGATCGGGCACGATCGGCTCGACGAGGTCGCGGAAGGCAACGTGCTCGAGTGCGGCCAGCGCGTCGGCCACCCCACGGCGCAGTCGTCGCTCGTCGCGCTCGTCGCCGAGCAGGCCGAACTCGACGACCGGGTCGAGCGTCGGATCGTCGGCGGCGAGGCGCACGCTGCCGGTCGAGTGGACCCGCATGAGCGCGACCATCAGCATCCCGAGGCCGGGTGCGTCCGGGCCGAGGTGGTCGATCGGCAGCAGCTGCAGATCGGCGGGCGCATCCCCGGACGAGCGACGTCCGATCACCGAGATCGGCAACGAACGGGGATCGGGTCCGTCGCCGCGGTAGGCGAGCGGAATCGGTATCGCCGGGTGGTCCTTCAGGTTGCGGCCGACACCCGTGCGGTCGATGCCCGACCGCAGGAGCACGGCCGGTGAATGGATCGCGCCCGCGCAGACCACGACCTCGGCAGCGGCGATCTCCTCGCCCCCGACGAGCCGGACGCCCTGCGCCGTGCGACGCTCGAGGAGCACCCGGTCGACGAGCGCGCCACCTCGAATCGTCAGGTTCGGCCGGGCGCGCGCCGGCTCCAGGTAGGCGTCGTTCGTGGAGACGCGCCGACCGTGCGCGTCGCGGGTGAGTGGGACGCCGGCGACCGAGCTCGGCAGCGCCGTGGCCAGCGCCGCGCTCACCGGCCCCCACTCGCTGCGAGCGGCCGCATTGAGCACGAGTGACGTGCGCGCGAACCATGGTGCGACATCGGCCCACGCCCAGCCGCCCGCACCGAGCTCCGCCCACCGGTCGTAGTCGTCGGGGATGCCGGGGATGGCGACCATCGCGTTCACGGCCGATGATCCGCCGACGCCCCTTCCGCGCTGGTACACCTGCGGCTCCTGGCCGGCCGCACGCGTCGCCACGAGCGTCGGCCACGTGCGACCGGGCACTGCAAGCGCATCGAAGAAGCTCGCACCGACGAGTCCCTCGGGGGTCTCGCTGCTCGTGGTGTCCGGACCGGCTTCGAGGAGGAGCACCGTCCGCCGCGGGTCCTCGGACAGGCGCGCTGCCAGCACCGCGCCGGCCGATCCGGCACCGACGATCAGGACATCGGGCCGCTCGATCACCGCCGCGCGGCCGATCGGAGGATCACGAGGACGACCTGGGCGTCTCGGTGGGCAGTCCTTCGAGGTGGGCGCTGTCGTTGTAGCGGACCATCCGCCACAGCCGCGACGGCGCGAGCATGAACTCGGTGATCGACGTGTTGATCGTGTGGACCTCGAAGCCGCCGGTGGACGGCAGCCGGAGGAACTGGCGGAGCAGCGCGTCGACCACGCCACCGTGGCACGACACGACGATCGTCTCGCCCGCATGACGGCTGACGATGCCGTAGGCGGCCGCGCCCACACGGTGGTGGAACGTGGCAATGGTCTCACCCCCCGGGAAGCTCTCGGCGAACGGGTCCTCCCAGTTGCGACCGGTGCCGTACTGCTCGACGAAGGCGCTGTAGGTGAGCCCGTCGCAGTCGGGGCCTGGGTCGTGCTCGCCGAACCCGGGCTCCTCCAGCACCTCGAGACCACGGAGCGCGGGCGCGATGATCTCCGCCGTCTCGAGGGCCCGCGCGAAGTTGCTGCTGTACAGCCGGTCGGTGGCGAGCTCGCCGGTGCGGGCGAGCCGGTCACGCAACCGCTCGGCCTGCTGACGCCCGAGATCCGAGAGCCCGGTGCAGGTGCGATACCCCCCGATCACACGGTTCACAGTGACGATCGACTCACCGTGGCGCACGAGTACGAGGCGAGTGGGGCGCTGGTCTGACACATCGCCGACTGTACGGGCAGGGTGTGCCACCTGACCGCACCGTCGGTCCATTGACTTTTCGTTCAAGCAGCGGAGGCCGCACGAGCCGTCTCGATACGTTCGATGCATGACGACGACGTGGATGGTCTCATGACCGCCGTCCATCGCCTCGCCGTCACCACCGTGTCCGGCGACCCCCGCTCCGACAGCCTCACGGCCGACGCGCACGCCCTCGGGATCGCGGCCGTCGAGCGGGTCGACGTCGAGGATCTCGTGTTCCTGCGGGCCGATCTGGACGACGACGCGAAGGCGGCGATCACGTCCCTGCTCGTCGATCCGCTGCTCCAGCGCGCCGCCTGGGGCGCATCTGCCGATGACGCCACGGCGCAGCCCGCGCGCACCGTCGTCGTCGAGACGACGCTCCATCCCGGCGTCACCGACGCGTCCTCGAGCGAGCTGCTCCGGGCAGCCGGAGCGCTGCACGCTCAGATCGACGCGGCGTCGACCGGCAAGCGGTTCACGATCACCGGCGACCTCGACGACGCCGACACCGACCGACTCGTGCGCCGCCTGCTCGCCAACCCCGTGATCGAGCGCTGGTCGACGGGGGGCGCGATCGAGCCGGCGTTCCCCACCGGCGAGCAGGCCGACAGCACGGTGACCCGGGTGCCGCTCGGCGGGCTGAGCGACGACGAGCTGCTCGCGCTGGATCGGGAGCGGGGGTTGTCGCTCGACCTCGCAGAGCTCAGGGTCATCCAGGAGCACTTCGCCGTCGTCGGCCGTGACCCGACCGACGTCGAGCTCGAGACGCTCGCCCAGACCTGGAGCGAGCACTGCTCGCACAAGACCTTCCGGGCACTGATCACCACGCCGGAGGGACAGGTGATCCGGCCGCTGCTCGCACAGCTGCGCGACTCGACCGACACGATCGCTGCCCCCTTCGTCCGATCCGCGTTCGTCGGGAACGCAGGCATCGTCTCGTTCGTCCCCGGGCGGACCATCGCGGTCAAGGCCGAGACGCACAACCACCCCTCCGCTGTCGAGCCGTTCGGCGGCGCCAACACGGGCGTCGGCGGGGTCATCCGCGACGTCATGGGCACGGCCCACCGGCCGATCGCCACCACCGACATCCTGTGCTTCGGCCTCCCCGATCTCGACCCCGCGGAGCTGCCCGACGGCGTGCTCCACCCGCGCCGGATCGAGCGCGGCGTGGTCGAGGGTGTCGCGGACTACGGCAACAAGATCGGGCTGCCGACGGTCGCCGGCGCCGTGCTCTACGACGACCGGTACACGGCGAATCCGCTCGTGTTCTGCGGCTGCATCGGTGTCGCCGACGACAGCGGTCCGCTCCCCGGTCCGCAACCGGGCGATCGGGTCGTCTCACTCGGCGGGCGCACGGGCCGGGACGGGCTGCGGGGCGCCACGTTCTCGAGCCGCACGATGGACGCCACGACCGGCGAGGTCGCGGGTGCGAGCGTGCAGATCGGCGACCCGATCATCGAGAAGCTCCTGATCGACCTGCTCGACGACATCGCCGGGCTGTTCACGGCGATCACCGACTGCGGCGCCGGCGGACTGTCCTCCGCCGTCGGCGAGATGGCCGAGGGGATCGGAGCTGACGTCGACCTCGCCACGGTCCCGCTGAAGTACCCGGGCCTCGCGCCGTGGGAGATCTGGTTGTCCGAGGCGCAGGAACGCATGGTGCTGGCGGTCCCGCCGATGCAGCTCGCGACCGTCGAGCACGCCTGCCGGCGCCACGGCGTCGAGCTCACGGATCTCGGCTCGTTCACCGGCGACGGGCTGCTGCGGGTCCACTACGGCGACACGGCGGTGCTCGAGCTCGACACCCGCTTCCTCCACGACGGTCGGCCGCAACGAACGATGACCGCCGTCCTCCCGACACCCGATCGAACCGCAGGCGCGCAACGACGCACCGACGACCCGGCGGGGACGTTGCTCGCCCTGCTCGGTCACCGGAACATCGCGTCCAAGGCGGACATCGTCCACCGGTACGACCACGAGATCCGCGGCGCCACCGTCGTGCGTCCGCTCGTCGGCGCCGAGCTCGACGGCCCTGCGGACGGCGTCGTCCTCGCCGAGCCGGCGGACACCCAGGGCATCGCGATCGGCATCGGCGTGAACCCGTGGTTCGGCGAGCACGATCCGGAGCTGATGGCTCGCGCCGCGGTCGACGAGGCGATGCGCAACGTCGTCGCCGTCGGCGCCGACCCCGATCGGGTCGCGCTGCTCGACAACTTCTCGTGGGGCGACCCCCGGCGACCGTCGACGCTCGGCGCGCTCGCCGCGGCCGTCACGGGATGCTGCGACGGCGCTGGTGCGCATGGTGCGCCGTTCGTGTCCGGCAAGGACTCGCTGAACAACGAGTACGTCGGTGCCGACGGTGAACGCCATTCGGTGCCGCCGACGCTCGTCATCACGGCGATCGCCCACGTCCCCGACGCTGGGCGCTGCGTCACCACCGATCTCGCCGAGCCCGGCAACGTGCTGGTCCTCGTCGGGCGCACGCTCCACGAGTTCGCGGGCAGCCACTTCGACCTCGTGCACGGCGCACCGGACGACCTCGGCACCGTGCCCACGCCGGACGCCGACGCCCACCGTCGATACCGCCGGCTCCATGCCGTGATGCGAGCCGGCCTCGTCCGCTCGTGCCACGACCTCAGCGAGGGCGGCCTCGCGGTGGCGGTCGCCGAGATGGCGATCGGTGGTCGTCTCGGCGCCACGATCGAGCAGCTCCCGACCGCGGACGCCATCACGTCGCTGTTCGCCGAGTCGACCGGGCGCTTCGTGCTCGAGGTCGCGCCGGGCGACGTCGGCGAGCTGACGGACGCGCTCGACGAACCAGTGCTCGTGCTCGGCACCGTCACCGCCACGCCCGAGCTCCGGCTGCCGGGCTGCCGGACACTGACCATCGACGAGCTCCTGCGCGCATGGCAGCGCTTCGACGCCGAGGGAGGGTCGACGTGAGCCGGCCGAGCGCTCTCGTCGTGCGCGGGCCCGGCACGAACCGCGATCACGATGCCGCGTTCGCGCTCGATCTCGCCGGAGCGGAGCCGCGCATCGCGCTCGTCGGCGAGCTCGTCGAACGGCCGGAGCTCGTGCGCGAGGCGCGTCTCATCGTCGTCGCCGGCGGCTTCTCGTACGCCGACGCGCTCGGAGCGGGGCGCCTGCTCGCGCTCGACCTCTCCTCCGCCGCGCTCGGCGACGAGCTCGCCGCGTTCGTCGCTGCGGGCCGTCCGGTGCTCGGGATCTGCAACGGCTTCCAGGCCCTCGTCCGCTCCGGGCTGCTCCCCGGCGCCGGCCGTCACGTGGCGCTCGGCCACAACGAGTCCGGACGCTTCGACTGCCGCTGGGTCAGTCTCACCCCTCGATCGTCCCGCTGCATCTGGACCTCGACGCTCGACGGCGGGATCGACTGTCCGATCGCCCACGGCGAAGGCCGGTTCACGTGCGACGACGAGACCTTCGCGGCGCTCACCGATGGCGACCAGATCGCCCTCACGTACGCCGGGCGCAACCCGAACGGCTCCCGCGGCGACGTCGCCGGGATCTGCGACCCGACCGGCGTCGTGCTCGGGCTCATGCCGCATCCGGAGAACCACGTCGTCCCCCGCCAGCATCCCCGCGCCGGCCGCGCCACGGCCGGCGGCCTCGGGTTGCAGCTGTTCGAAGCGGGTGTCCGTCACGCGAAGGAGCTCTGAGATGACCGCCGTCGTGCCGTTCACGGAGATCGACCTCGCGCTCCCCGATCCCCGGGTCGGCAAGGTGCGGGTGTCGTACGCGCTCCCCGGCGAGCGGCGGCTCTTCGTCACGACCGATCGGCTGTCCGCGTTCGATCGTGTCATCGCCGGCGTGCCGTACAAGGGGCAGGTCCTCAACCAGCTCGCCGCCTGGTGGTTCGCCGAGACCGGCGACATCGTCGCCAACCACGCGATCGCCGTCCCCGATCCGAACGTCCTGATCGGCACCGCGGCGACGCCACTGCCCGTCGAGGTGGTCGTGCGCGGCCACATCACGGGAGTCACGTCGACGTCGCTCTGGAAGCGCTACGCAGATGGCGAACGCACGATCTACGGTTACCGCTTCCCGGATGGCCTCCGGAAGAACACCGCGCTCCCCACCCCGATCGTCACGCCCACGACGAAGGCGGCGGCCGGCGGCCACGACGAAGCGCTGACCTGTGCCGACGTGACCGACAAGGGTTACCTCGAGGCCCGTCTGTGGGCCCGGGTGCAGGAGGCGGCGCTCGCCGTGTTCGCCCGTGGTCAGCAGGTGGCCGCGGCCGCCGGACTCATCCTCGCCGACACGAAGTACGAGTTCGGATTGGGCCCCGGGGGTGACCTGCTGCTCATCGACGAGGTGCACACACCCGACTCGTCCCGTTTCTGGGAGGCTGCCTCGTACGACGAGCGGCTCGCCGCCGGCGAGGAACCGGAGAGCCTCGACAAGGAAGTCATTCGCCGAGCGTTGATCGACGCCGGATACGCAGGCGACGGGCCGCCACCCGTCCTGCCGGCGGAGGTGTGGCAGGCGACGACGGCCCGCTACGTCGCCGCCTACGAACGAATCACCGGCCTCGCGTTCGACCCGGGCTCCTACCCGGTCGCCGACCGCATCAAGGCCGCACTCGACGAAGGGAAGTTCGCATGACGCTCCACAGTGACGACGCACCGCACGAGGAGTGCGGCGTGCTCGGGCTGTCGACACCGCACGGCGAGGGCGTCGCGCAGCTCGCGTTCTTCGGGCTGTACGCGTTGCAGCACCGTGGCCAGGAGGCTGCCGGCATCGCCGTCTCCGACGGGCAGCGGGCACGGCTCCACAAGGACGCCGGGCTCGTCAGCCGGATCTTCTCGCCGGAGAGCCTGGCGCCGCTCACCGGGTACAACGCGATCGGGCACACCCGCTACTCGACGACGGGCGCTCCCGGACAGCGCAACGCCCAGCCGTTCCTCGTCGAGACGATGCACGGACCACTCGCCGTCGCCCACAACGGCAACCTCGTCAACGCGCCGGAGCTGCGCGAGGAACTGCTCGCCCGTGGCTTCGGGCTCACCGCCACGAGCGACACCGAGGTGCTCACGCTGATGCTCGCGGCAGCCGGTGGGCGCACGTGGGAGGAGCGCGTCGAGCGGACGCTGCCGGCATGGAAGGGCGCCTACTCGCTCGTGCTGCTCGCTGCCGACCGGGTCATCGCCGTCCGCGATCCGTGGGGATTCCGCCCGCTGTCGGTCGGCCGCCTCCCGTCCGGTGGTCACGCAGTCGCGTCCGAGACGTGCGCGCTGCAGACCCTCGGCTGCGTCGACGTCACCGAGGTCGCGCCCGGCGAGATCATCACGCTGCAGGGTGCCGAGCTCCACCGGCACCAGGTGCTCGCGCCGGCGGCGCAGCAGGCTCGCTGCACGTTCGAGTTCGTCTACTTCAGCCGTCCCGATTCGACGTGGGACGACCGCAGCGTCCACCAGGTCCGGCAGCGCCTCGGTGAGGAGCTCGCCGACGAGTGCCCGGCCGAGGCGGATGTCGTCGTGCCCGTCCCGGACTCCTCGATCCCCGCCGCGATCGGCTACGCCCGCCGCAGCGGGCTGCCGTTCAACGACGGCCTGATCAAGAACCGCTACATCGGCCGCACGTTCATCGAGCCGACGCAGGAGATGCGCGATCGTGGCGTCGCGATGAAGTTCAACGCACTGCCCGAGAACCTCGCCGGCAAGCGCGTCGTCGTGATCGACGACTCGCTCGTTCGCGGCACGACGGCAGGGCCGCTCGTGCGCCTCATCCGCGAGGCCGGCGCGACGGAGGTGCACCTGCGGATCACGTGCCCACCGATCACGAACCCGTGCCACTTCGGTGTCGACATGGGTCACGACGGCGACCTGATGGCAGCCAGGCTCTCGATCGAAGAGATGCGCGTCGAGGTCGGTGCCGACTCGCTCGGCTTCCTGTCGATCGACGGCATGATGCGCGCGGTCGGCCGTGAGGAGGGGTACTGCAACGCCTGCTTCCACGGCCGCTACCCGATCGCGGTGCAATCGGCGCAGGCGAAGCTCTCGTTCGAAGGCGTGCTCGCCTGATGCGGGTGCTGGTGATCGGCTCGGGTGGCAGGGAGCAGGCGATCGCATCGGCGTGCGCCCGGCACGGCCACGCGGTCGCGATCACCGGGAGCCTGCCGGCGGCCGGAGCGTCCCAGCCGGAGCTCGTCATCGTCGGCCCGGAGGACGCACTCGTCGGAGGCGTTACGGACGAGTGCGCGCGGCGCGGGGTGCCGTGCTTCGGGCCCACCGCGGAGCTCGCCAGGCTCGAAGGCTCCAAGGCCTACGCCCGCGAGGTCGCCGAGCGCCTCGGCATCCCGTCCCCCGCGTTTGCGTCGTTCGCCGCCGGGGACGCCGATGGTGCGGTCGCGTGGTGGGCGGCGTTCGGCCGACCGATCGTCGTGAAGCAGTCCGGGCTCGCTGCGGGCAAGGGCGTCGAGGTGCCCGCCGACGATCACGAGACGCGAGCGGCGATCGAGCGCCTCGCCGCGCTCGGGCCGATCGTCCTGGAGGAGCGCCTCGAGGGCACCGAGTGCTCGCTCATCGCGCTGTGCGACGGGCGCACCGCGGTCGCGCTGCCGCTCGCACAGGATCACAAGCGCATCGGCGAGGGGGACACCGGACCGAACACAGGCGGCATGGGCGCGTTCGCACCGGCACCCGTGCCGTGGTCGGCGGCAACGCTCACAGCCCAGTTCGTCCAGCCGGTCGTCGACGCGTTCGCAGCCGCCGGCACGCCGTACGTGGGCGTGCTCTACGCCGGCCTGATGCTCACCACGGACGGCCCGAAGCTGCTCGAGTGGAACTGCCGCTTCGGTGACCCCGAGGCGCAGGTGCTCCTGCCGCTCCTCGCCGGCGACCTGGCCGGGCTCGCGCTCGCGTGCACGCGCGGTGAGCTCGCCGAGGCGGAGGTGCGTGTCCATCCGGGGGCCGCCTGCACCGTCGTCGCCGCGTCCTCCGGGTATCCCTCGAGTGTGGCCGAGCCGGCGCCGATCCACGGCATCTCGGCGACGGTGCACGACGGGGTCGTCACCGTGGCTGACGCCGCGGCGTCCGGTGCAGCGGTCGACGTCTTCCTCGCCGGAGCGAGTGTGTCCGCCGACGGCACCATCACGGCGACCGGTGGCCGGGTCCTCGCGGTCACCGGACGGGCTGCCGACCTCGCCGGCGCGCGGGCCGCTGCCTACGAGCGATTGGCGACGATCTCGTTCGAGGGCATGCAGGTGCGCCGCGACATCGCCTGGCGGGCACCGGGCGCCACGGTCCTCTCGTACGCCGCAGCCGGCGTCGACATCGACGAGGGTGCCCGCGCCGTCGACCTGCTCAAGGCGAGCGTCGAGCGCACGCACACGCCGGCGGTGCTCAAGGGCGTCGGTTCGTTCGGCGGCGCGTTCGATGTGTCTGCGTTGAAGGACTTCGAGCGGCCGATCCTGATCGCATCGACGGACGGCGTTGGCACGAAGGTCGAGCTGGCCGCGAGGGCAGGCCGTCCGGAGGTGTCCGGCATGGACATCGTCAACCACTGCGTCGGTGACGTGCTCGTGCAGGGCGCCCGTCCGCTCTTCTTCCTCGACTACATCGCCGCGAGCCACCTCGACGCGAGCCATGTCGCGTCGGTGGTCGACGGCATGGCCAAGGCCTGCGAGGCGAGCGGTTGCGCGTTGCTCGGCGGCGAGACCGCAGAGATGCCGGGCGTCTACGTCGAAGGCGCGTTCGACGTCGCCGGCACGCTCGTCGGCGTCGTCGAGTACTCGAAGATGATGCCGGCCGGCGATGTCGGTCCCGGCGATCTGCTCGTCGGCCTGGCCTCGTCAGGCCCGCACACGAACGGCTACTCGCTGCTGCGCAAGCTGTTCGCCTGGATCCCGCTCGATGCCCGACCCGAGCCACTCGACCGTCCGCTCGGCGACGCGCTCCTCGCACCGCACCGTTCGTACCTCGCGCCGCTCGCGGCCGCGCTCGACACCGGCAAGGTCAAGGCGCTCGCCCACATCACCGGCGGCGGTCTGCCGGAGAACGTGCCGCGGGTCCTCCCGGCCGGCTGCGGCGCGCGGATCGATCTCGGCTCGTGGCCGGTGCCACCGCTGTTCCAGCTCGTGCAGCAACTGGCGACCGGGCTCTCCGTCCACGAGCTGTACCGGACGCTCAACATGGGGATCGGCATGGTCGCGGTGGTCGCGCCGGACGACCTCGAGACGGTGCAGCGGGCGATCGGCGAGGAGACCTGGCTGATCGGCGAGCTCGTCGCCGGACCACGCGAGGTCGAGCTCCGCAGCCCGACCTCGCCATCTGGAAGCGATCGGTCGTGACCGCGCGTCCGGCACGGCTCGTCGTGCTCGCCTCCGGGGACGGTTCCAACCTCCAGGCGATCCTCGACGCCTGCGCCGCCGGCGAACTGCCGGCGCGCGTCACTCACGTGGTCAGCGACCGCCCCGCTGCCCGAGCCCTGCGGCGGGCCGAGTCGGCACGCGGCGTCACCGCCGTGTCGTGCGAGCCAGGGCCCGACGAGGAACGCACCGCCTACGACGAGCGGCTCGCCCGCGTGGTCGCCCGCGCCAACCCGGACTGGGTCGTCCTGGCCGGATGGCGCCGCCTGCTCTCGATGCCGTTCCTCGGTCGCTTCCCCGGTCGCGTCGTCAACTTGCACCCCGCGCTGCCCGGTGAGCTGCCGGGGCTGCACGCGATCGAGCGGGCCCATGCCGAGTTCCTGGCCGGGACGCGATCCGAGACGGGCGTCATGGTCCATCTCGTTCCCGACGAGGGTGTCGACGACGGACCCGTCCTCGCCACCGCGACCGTTCCCATCAACGACGGCGACACCGTCGAGACACTCGCAGCGCGCGTGCACCACGCGGAGCATCGCCTGTTGATCGACACCCTTCGAGATCTCTGCACGCGCGAGGAGGCAACCAGATGACCAACCACGAGTTCTTCGACCGGTTCGAGGCACTGACCTTCGACGACGTCGTCGTCGTCCCCGGTTACAGCGAGGTGCTCCCCGACGCCGTCGACACCTCGGCGACGTTCGCGGCCGACATCGAGCTCGCGATCCCGCTGGTGTCCGCGGCGATGGACAAGGTGACTGAAGCGCGGATGGCGATCGCGCTCGCTCGTCAGGGCGGCATCGGTGTGATCCATCGGAACCTCTCGATCGCCGATCAGGCTGCGGAGGTCCAACGGGTCAAGCGCTCGCAGTCGGGTATGATCACCGACCCGGTGACGCTCCCGCCGACCGCAGCGCTCGCCGACGCGGAAGCGCTCATGGCCCGGTTCAGCTTCTCCGGCGTGCCGATCACGGATCCCGACGGCATCCTCGTCGGGATCCTGACGAACCGCGACATCCGGTTCTGCTCGGCTGCCGACTTCGCCCGCCCGATCAGCGAGTTCATGACGGGAGATCGGCTGATCACGGCACCGATCGGCACCACGCTCGATGGTGCGAAGGCGCTGCTGCAGCAGTACCGCATCGAGAAGCTGCCGCTGGTCGACGACCACGGCCGTCTCGCCGGCCTGATCACCGTCAAGGACATCCAGAAGCGCCAGGACTTCCCGAACGCGACGAAGGACAGTGGCGGGCGGTTGCGCGTCGCGGCAGCGATCGGCGTCGGTGCCGATCTCGAGGACCGTGCCGAGTCGCTCGTGGGCCAGGGTGTCGATGCGCTCGTGATCGACACCGCGCACGGCCACTCCGCCGGCGTCATCAAGGCGATCGAGCGGCTGAAGGCGAGTTGGCCCGGCATCGCCGTCGTGGCGGGGAACGTCGTGACCGAGGAGGGCGTCGAGGCGCTCGTCTCCGCGGGCGCCGATGCGGTGAAGGTCGGCGTCGGCGCCGGATCGATCTGCACGACGCGCGTCGTCTCCGGGGCGGGGATGCCGCAGCTGTCGGCGATCTGGTTCGCCGCCCGGCGTGCCCGCCGGCTCGGGATCCCGGTGATCGGTGACGGCGGGATCGCCTACTCGGGCGACGTCGTCAAGGCGATTGCCGCCGGGGCGGAGACGGTGATGCTCGGCTCGATCCTCGCCGGCACCGACGAGGCACCCGGAGAGCAGGAGCTGCTCGAGGGTCGCCGCTACAAGACCTACCGTGGGATGGGCTCGCTCGGTGCGATGCAGGGTCTGGGTGCCGACCGCTACGGGAGCGGACAGTCCTCGTCGAGCGGCTCGGGGACGCGCAAGGTCGTGCCGGAGGGCATCGAAGGGCGCGTGCCCTACGCCGGGCGCCTCTCCGACGTGACCCATCAGCTCGTCGGCGGCCTGCGCTCCGGCATGGGCTACGCCGGGGCGGCCACGCTCGAGTCGTTGCGCACGGGCAGCCGCTTCATGCGGGTCACCGCGGCCGGCCGCGCCGAGAGCCACCCGCACGACGTGATCATCACGAAGGAAGCACCCAACTACCAGCGCTCGTGACCGAGCAACCGGGTCAGGCGAGCTTCTCGACGAAGCCTTCGAGCTGGCGCAGGTTGCGACACTCGTAGACGCCGTCGGTGTGCGTGCCGTACTCGCCGACGATCGAATCGCCGGTGTTCCAGTACGACCGCGGCTCGGGGTTCAACCAGTAGACGTGGCGCGCCTTCTGGCGGATCTCCTTCACGACCCACGCCTGGCTCGCGTGGTAGTTGTTCCGCGCGTCGCCGAGCAGCAGCACCGTCGTCTTCGGACCGACGTCCTTGCCGTAGCGATCCCAGAAGACCTCGAACGCGTGGCCGTAGTCGGAGTGCCCGTCGACCCACACGACGTCCGCTTCGGTGTTCACCCGGTGGATCGCATCCTGGATGTCCTCGGTGCCGCGGAAGTAGTCGGTCACCTCGTCGATGCCGTCGATGAACACGAACGAGCGGACCTTCGAGAACTGGCCCTGGATCGCGTACACGAGCATCAGCGTGAACCGGGCGAACGCAGCCACCGAGCCCGAGATGTCGGCGACGACCATCAGCTCCGGCTTGGCCGGACGCGGGTACTTGAACTTCGGCTCCGCCGGCACGCCGCCGTAGCTGAGCGAATGGCGAACCGTGCTGCGGAAGTCAAGCGGGCCCTTGCGACCGTGGCGGCGCTTGCGGGCGAGACGGGCGGCGAGCTTGCGGGTGAGCGGATACAGCGCCTTGCGCAACGACTGCATCTCGTCGCGGCTCGCGTGCATGAACTCGACGTCTTCGGGGAGCGGCTTGCGCAACGTCTTCGCCATCGCCTCGGCACCGCGATCGGCGACGAGCCGGCGGCGGATCTCCGCCTCGATCTCCTTCTTGAACTGCTCGATGCGCGAGTCGTACTCGTCGTGCTCGAGGCGCTCCTCGAGCGGGGTCAGCTCGCCACCGACCTGCTCGCGGCTCGCCTCCATGAGCTTCTCGAGCATCCCGTCGAGGTCGAGGTTCCGCAGCGTTCGATAGAGGTAGTACGTGCCACCGACTGGACGCCCCGGCTCCATGCCGGCGAACCGCTGCACGGCCTGACGGGCGAGCGCCCGCATCATCGCCTGGTCGCCGTTCATGAGCGCCTGGTAGAGCAGCAGCGCCATCTCCTCGGGCGTCAGCGAGTCCATCGAGCCGCCGGCCGCCCCCTTCCCCTCGCCCTGGCGCATCTGCTCCTGCATCTCGCGCCACATCTCGTCGAGGTCGCCCTCGCCGTCCTCGCTGATCGCATACTGCGGCCCGCGCATCGAGAAGTACACCTCGAACACCGTCTCGAACGCCCGCCAGTGCGCGTTGTTCTTGACCATCGTGGCGCCGAGCGCGTACTTGAACGCCTCACGGTCCTCGATCGGGATGTGCTGGATCGCCTCCATCGCGTCGAGGTTCTCGGTCAACGAGACAGGCAGCCCCGCATTGCGGAGCTCTGCCACGAAGCCGGCCATGAGATCGAGCATCGGAGGTACGTCCGGGTTACTTGTCGACCGACAGTTCCTTCGCCGCCTTGGCGATGTCGGTCTGGTACTTGAGCAGGATGTGCAGCGTCTCCTTGGCCTGCGCGGCGTCGATGTGGTTGATGCCGAGCAGCACGAGCGTGCGCGCCCAGTCGATCGTCTCCGACACCGACGGCGCCTTCTTCAGGTCGAGCTGGCGGATCGAGCGGACGATGCGGGCGATCTGGTCGGCGAGGTTGTCGGAGACCTCGGGCACCTTGGTGAGCACGATCTGCTTCTCGCGATCCATGTCGGGGTAGTCGACGTGGAGGTAGAGGCAGCGGCGCTTCAACGCCTCCGACAGCTCACGGGTGTTGTTCGACGTGAGGAACACGAGCGGGATCTGCTTCGCCGTGATCGTGCCGAGCTCCGGGATCGAGACCTGGTAGTCGGAGAGGATCTCGAGCAGCAGCGCCTCGGTCTCGACCTCGACGCGGTCGACCTCGTCGATCAGCAGCACGACGGGGTCCTCGGCCGTGATCGCCTCGAGCAGGGGGCGGGTGAGCAGGAACTCGTCGGAGAAGATGTCGTCGTGGACCTCGCTCCACGAGTCGGACGCCTTGTCGGCCTGGATCCGCAGCAGCTGCTTCTTGTAGTTCCACTCGTAGAGCGCCTTCGACTCGTCGAGACCCTCGTAGCACTGCAGACGGATGAGGCGAGCGCCGGTCATCTCGGCGATGGACTTCGCCAGCTGGGTCTTGCCCGTGCCGGCCGGTCCCTCGACGAGCACCGGCTTGCCGAGCCGATCGGCGAGGAAGGCGACGCCTGCGATGCCGTCGTCCGCGAGGTAGTTGACGTTCTTCAGGCCCTCGCGGACGGCCTGCACTGACTCGAAGCGGTCTGCCATAGGGGGCAAACCCTACTGGCCGACTTGACCCGCTGGTCAACCGAATGGCGCGCTCGCCCGACCCCTACGATGCCGGCGATGGATCGAGGACCGATCGGGCGGGACGTGATCGCGTTCGTCGACCGGATGGCGCTCGCGCTGGCCGAGCTCTCGGGCAAGTCCGCCGACCACCATCGACCCGACGCCACGGTCGAGGCCGCGAACCTCGTCGCCGGGATCATGGACGCAGACGGCCGATTCACCGACGCCGAGCTCGACGCGTACCTGGACGGTGTCGGCGGGCAGCTCGATCCGCCGTTGATCGTCACGACGGCACGGTTGCGTGAAGGCGGCTCGCTGGTGGGTCGGTCGGCGTGGCTCGACGAGCCGTCGACGCTGTTCGACATCGTCGTCCTCGCCGACCGACGCGACGGGGGGACCCGTTCGCACGACTACTACGCGCTCGCGCTGGCCCTCGCGCACGCGGTCGCGGCGGTCGATCTCGTCCCCTCGGCGGACGAGGTCGCCGCGATCGATCGGTTCCGTTCGATGATGCTCGCCAGGATGGACGCCGCCGGCATCGTCCGCCCCGGCGCTGCTCGTCAGCGTTCTGCCCGCCAGGCGGGCAGAACGCTGACCACCTCGGGTCCGACGCCGGTGACCGAGCCGTCCCCCGCGCCGGACGAGTCACCCGCCCCCGACGAACCGCCAGAGTCGATCGAGGTGCTGCTCGCCGAGCTCGACGCGCTCGTCGGCCTCCAGGCCGTGAAGACCGAGGTCCGCCGGCTCACGAGCCTGCTCCAGGTGCAGCAGCTCCGGGTGGAGCGCGGTCTGCCGATCATCGAGGCGAGTCACCACCTCGTCTTCACGGGAAACCCTGGCACCGGCAAGACCACCGTCGCCCGGCTCCTCAGCCGCATCTACCGCTCGCTCGCCGTCGTCTCGAAGGGCCACCTCGTCGAGACGGACCGATCGGGACTCGTCGCCGGCTACATCGGCCAGACCGCGACCAAGACGAGAGCGGTCCTCGAACAGGCGCTCGGCGGCACGCTCCTGATCGACGAGGCGTACGCGCTCGCCCGCGGCAGCGAGCAGGACTTCGGCCGCGAGGCGATCGACACCGTCGTCAAGTTCATGGAGGACCATCGGGACGACCTCGCGGTCGTCGCCGCCGGCTACCCCGAGGAGATGCGGATGTTCATCGCCACGAACCCCGGGTTGCAGAGCCGATTCGGCCGCACGGTCCACTTCGCCGACTACACCACCACCGAGCTCGTGCAGATCTTCGTCAAGCTCGGCGAGAAGCACCAGTACCACGCGAGCGACGACGCACTCGCTGCACTCGAGCTCCTCATCGAGGCACAGCCGCGCGATCAGGGCTTCGGCAACGCACGGTTCGTGCGCAACATCTTTGAAGCCGCCGTCGCCCGCCAAGCGATGCGCATCGTCTCCTTGAGCGACCCGTCGACGGAGCAGCTCACCACCCTGACCGTCGCCGACATCATCGGTTGAGCGCGACCCGGCCTCTACGCTGACCTGCACCATGGCCGCAAAGCGCGTGATCGCGGTCCTCGCTGCAGTCCTGCTCATCGTCGGGGCTGTCTTCCTGCGGCGGGCGATCGACGACCCAGACGAGGACGGGCCGGACCGACCGTCTGGTGGCGGCGCGACCGTCGCCTGCATCCAGGATCTCGCCGACGCCTGCCGGGACATCGACCTCGGCGACGTCGACGTCGTGGTCGAATCGTTCAGCGAGACGCTCGCCGATGTCGCCGGCGGCACCGGCCCGGATGCCTGGATCACCTTCGCACCGCTCGAGCGTCTGGCCGTCGACGAGCTCGGGGCGCTCGCGTTCGGCGATCCGGAAGTGCTCGGGAGCACTCGTCTCGCGCTCGCCTCGCGTCCCGAACGGGTGACTGCGCTCGCCGGCACCTGCGGCGGCGCGGTCACGTGGACGTGCATCGGCGAGAGCGCCGGACAGCCCTGGAGCTCGCTCGGCGGCGACGCCACCTGGGGCGACCTCGCGCCCGGTCACGACGACCCGACGCAACGAGCCACAGGCCTGCTCACGATGGGCAGCGCCGCGGCTGCGTACTTCGGTTCGACCACGTTCAACGCCGTCGACATCGACGCCGACCCAGGCTTCCTCGGCTGGTTCAGCCGGCTGGAGCGCTCCGTCCCGTCGTTCGTGTTCAGCGCCGACTCGGCGCTCGACACCCTCGCCACCGGTCGGGCTGTCGACCTCGTCGGAGCGTCCGATGCCGAGGTCGCGCGCCTCGGCACCGCGCAGTCCGAACGCTTCACCGTGGCCTACCCTGAACCCGTGGGACGGGCCGATGCGGTACTGGTGATCAGCACCCAGGGCGACGTCCCTGCCGGCCTCGCAGGCGAGCTCCGCGACGCGCTGCTCGCCACGCCGGGTTGGGTCGCCACACCCGGCGAGCCGAACGGCATCCCCTCCGCCGGTGTCCTGCGCACCCTGCTCGACCTCTGGGAGTCACTCCGATGACCGCTCGCCGCACCCGCCTCGTGACGGGTGCGTTCGTCGCCGCCTGCCTCGCCTTCGCCGCCTGCTCCACCAGCTCCGGCGACGACGACACGTCCGATCTCGGCGACGCCGACCCCGGCGACTGCGCGACCGTCGACATGGCCGTGAGCTCCGAGAAGATCGCGCTGCTCACCGAGCTCGCCAACGACTTCAACGGATCCGACGCGGCGAAGCTCGCCGACGGCTGCGCGTTCGTCCGGCCGTACAACAAGGCGTCGGGCGCCGCTGCGACGTTGCTCGTCGAAGGCTGGCCCGATCCGGAGACGAACGGCGCCCGTCCCGTCGTCTGGTCGCCGGCGGCGAGCGGCTGGGGCGCGATCGTGAACCAGCGCGCCGGCCGTGAGATCGCGACCGGTGGCACCCCGTTCATGCTCACCCCGCTCGTGATCGCGATGCCGAAGCCGATGGCCGACGCGCTCGGCTACCCGGAGACCCCGGTCGGTTTCAAGGACATCGTCGAGCTCGCCAACGACCCCGAGGGGTGGGCCGCGTACGGCCATCCCGAGTGGGGCCCGTTCCGGCTCGGCAAGACGAACCCGAACTTCTCCACGAGCGGGCTCAACTTCACCGTGGCGCAGTACTACGCAGCAACCGGCAAGACCCGTGGGCTCACGACCGAGGACCTCAATCGGGAGGACGTCGCGGCGTTCGCGGCGAGCGTCGAGTCCGCAGTCGTCCACTACGGCGACATCACGATGACGTTCCTCAACAACTGGTTCCGCGCCGACGCGCGCGGCACCGCGCTGACGTACGCGAGTGCCGTGGCGGTCGAGGAGAAGTCGATCATCGACTACAACGCCGGCAACCCGGATGGCGAGCTGTCACCGGGCGAGGAGCCGCGGGTGCCGAAGGTGCCGCTGGTCGCGGTCTACCCGAGCGAGGGGACGCTCTTCTCCGACAACCCGTTCTTCGTGCTCGACGCCGACTGGGTGACGCCAGAGCAGCAGGAGGGCGCGGCGCTGTTCGAGGCCTACGTGCAGCTGCCCGAGAACCAGGCGAAGGTGCTCGAGTTCGGCTTCCGGCCGGGCAACCCGCAGGTGCCGGTCGGCGCGCCGATCGTCGCCGCGAACGGCGTCGATCCGGCGCAGCCGCAGGCCGAGCTCGAGGTGCCGGAACCGGCCGTGCTCACCGCGATCCTCGACACGTGGGCCGAGCAGCGCAAGACCGCCCGAGTCCTCCTCGTCATCGACGTGTCGGGCTCGATGGGCGATGCCGCCACCGAGGACGGCGGCACCACGAAGCTCGAGCTCGCGCAGCAAGCGGCGATGGCGTCGCTCGACGAGTTCAAGGACGACGACCTCGTCGGACTCTGGATCTTCTCGACCGCGCTCGGACCGCAGGCGGACGAGAACTACCTCGAGCTGCTGCCCGTCTCCCGCTTCGGTGACCAGCGCGAGCAGATGCGCTCTCGGATCAACGACCTCTTCCCGACGAACGGCACACCGCTGTACGACGTCAGCTCGGCCGCGTACGAGGCGATGAAGAGCGCCTACGAGCCGGACAAGATCAACGCCGTGGTGCTCCTCACGGACGGGGTGAACGACGACGGCACGTTGAACGACGACGCCGATCAACTCGATCAGCTGATCGCGTCGCTCCGTTCGGGTTCCGAGGGCGGCAGCGCACAGCCGGTCCGGATCTTCACGATCAGCTACGGCGAGGGCGCCGACAAGGCGACGCTCAAACGGATCGCGGAGGCGACGAACGCCGCGCTCTACGACGCTTCGAACCCGCGGACCATCGAACAGGTCTTCACCGCCGTGGTGTCGAACTTCTGATGAAGCGGGAGGTGACGTGGCCCGGCTGAGCTTCCGCGACCGATTCTTCACCGCGCCCGTCGCCAGGGCGATGATGTCGCCGTTCGGCATCGTGCTGTTCGGTGCCGCCACCGCTGCCGGCATCGTTGCCGGCGCGCCGGTCGTCGCCGCGGTGGGCGTCGGTGCCGCGCTGTGGGCAGGCAAGGTCGTGCTCGCGGTGCCGAAGGGGCAGAAGTCCGAACGGATCGATCCGTTCGTGCTCTCCGAGCCGTGGCGTGGCCACGTCCAGAGCGCACAGACCGCCAAGCTCCGCTTCGATCGGACCGTTCAGGGCACGCGGCCGGGCCCGATGCGGGATCGGCTCGCCGGCCTCTCCGATCGCCTCGACGAAGGCATCGCCGACTGCTGGCGGATCGCGAGCCGTGGCGACGACATCGATGCCGCGCTCGGTCATCTCAACCCGGCGGAGGCGCAGCTCGAGCTCGCCGAGGCGCGCCGGCAGATCACGGCGCGAGGCGCGACGCCCGCGCTCGAGTCGACCGTTGCATCACTCGAGGCGCAGCTCGCTTCGGCACAACGGATGCAGGCCGTCTCACAGGACACGCGTGACCGCTTGCGTCTGCTCGACGCGCGCCTCGACGAGCTCGTCGCCCGTGCCGCCGAGGTCTCCGTCGGTGCCGGCGACACCGGGGGTCTGTCCGACGAGGTCGACGGCGTGGTCACCGAGCTCGAGGCGCTGCGGCTCGCGCTCGAGGAGACAGGCGGGTCGAGGCCGGCCACCGGATGAGCGACGGGCTCGTCCGGTCGAACATCACCGTCGCGACGGGAACGGCGCTCTCCCGGCTGACGGGCCTCGCACGGGTCGCGGTGTTCGGCTGGGTGATCGGTCAGAACGCACTCGCCGACGCCTACGACGGCGCGAACAACTCGCCGAACTCGATCTACGAGCTGGTGCTCGGCGGCGTGCTCGCGGCGACCTTGATCCCGGTCTTCGTCCGGCACGTGGAAGACGAGGACGAGGACGCGACGAACGCTGTCGTCAGCGTCGCCGTGATCGGGCTCGCCGCGCTCACGGCCGTCGCGATCCTCGCCGCGCCGTTGATCTTCCGGATGTCGTCGTGGATCGTCGCCGAGGACATCGATCCGACGCTGTACCGCTCAGTGGGCACGTCGCTCGCGCGCGTCTTCCTCCTCCAGATCTTCTTCTACGGACTCGCCGCGATCGGCGGCGCGCTGCTCAACGCGCGACGCCGGTTCTTCGCCCCGGCGTGGGCGCCCGTGCTGTCCAACATCGCCATCATCGCCGCGCTGCTCGGGCTGTGGCCCATGCTCGACGGCCGGGAGGCGGATCTGTCGTTGATCCGTGAGGACGGCACCATCCGGCTCGTCCTGTCGTTCGGCGCGACCGTCGGCATCGCGTTGATGGCCGTCGCGCTGTTCCCAGCGGTGCGCGCCGCAGGGATCCGCCTCCGCTTCCGCCCCGACATCCACCATCCCGCGGTCGCGCAGGTGTTCAAGCTGTCCGGCTGGACCTTCGGCTATGCCGCCGCCAACATCGTGTCGGTCTACGTGATCAAGAACCTCGCGAAGCCGGGCAGCGGCGGGCAGGACGCATACTCGAAGGCGTTCACGTTCTTCCAGCTGCCGCACGGCCTTCTCGCGATGTCGATCACGACGACGTTCGTCCCCGATCTCGCTCGTTTCGTCGCGCGGAAGGACCGTGTCGGTTTCGTCGAGCGCACCGGACTCGGCGTGCGCCTGATCGCGATGCTCACGCTCCCCGCCGCGTTCGGCTTCCTCGTGCTGCGACGACCGATCGTGACGGCGATCCTGCAATGGGGCAACTTCGACGCGCAGGACGCGGCGCTCACGAGTCGGGCGCTCGGCGGCTTCTCGCTCGGGCTCGTCGGCTTCTCCGTGTACCTGTTCGTCCTCCGCGGCTTCTACGCCCACCAGGACGCGCGCACGCCGTTCGTCATCAACCTCGTCGAGAACGCGCTGAACATCGTCCTCGCGATCGTGCTCGTCGATCGCTATGGCGTGCTCGGTCTCGGCCTGGCGTTCGCCGTCGCCTACCTCCTCACGGCGGCCTGGTCGCTGCAGATCATGTCGTACAAGGTCCCCGGCTTCTCGTTGCGCCCGATCGCCCTGAGCTTGGCGCGAATGCTCCTCGCGTCGGTCGTGATGGCGGAGATCGTGTGGTTCGTGGCGCGGCTCATCGAAGGCGACGACGGCAAGGCCGCGATCGTGAAGGTCGCCGCCGGCACCGTGATCGGCGCAGCCGTCTACGGCGGGCTGCTCGTCCTGCTCGGCGCCCCGGAAGTGACGGCCCTGCGGGAGCGATTGATCCGCCGTCACGCGTAGAGTGCCTGCCATGTTCAAGCTCGTACGCAAGTGGTGGAAGTACCTGACGGCGAAGTTGACGGGGAGCTTCGAGGCGAACGCCGATCCCAAGGTGCAACTGGAGCAGGCGATCCAGGAGTCCCAGGCGCAGCACCAGCGGCTGAAGGAACAGGTCATCAACGTCGTCGCCAACCAGAAGCAGGCCGAGCTGAAGCTGAACCGGTCGATCGACGAGCTCGGCAAGGTGAACGCGAACGCCCGCCAGGCGCTGCTGATGGCGGAGGACGCGAGGAAGAAGGGCGACGAGGCCGGAGCGACGCAGTACACGCACGCAGCCGAGAGCCTCGCCGGCAAGCTCATCCAGCTCGAAGCGGACGTCGAGGACCAGAAGTCGTTCCTGCTGCAGGCGACCGAGGCATCCGACCAGGCGAAGGCCGCGCTCAGCCAGAACGCCCGCGTGCTGCAGCAGAAGCTCGGCGAGAAGTCGAAGCTCCTGTCGCAGCTCGACCAGGCGAACATGCAGGACCAGATGAACAAGGCGATGGCTCAGCTCAACGAGACCGTCGGCCAGGACGTCCCGACGTTCAACGAGATCCGGGACAAGATCGAGAGCCGCTACGCAAAGGCCAAGGCCGGCGCGGAGATCGCCGAGACGTCCGTCGAGAGCCGGATGATCGAGATCGAGCAGGCCACCGCGAACGTCGAAGCGCAGAGCCGACTGTCGCAGTTGCGCAGCGAGCTCGGGCTCGACGCGCCGGGTGCGACTCCGGCTGTCGAGCAGTCGCAGGAAGGCAGCGCCGGCTGAGCGTCAGCGCAAGGTCGTGAGCATCACGAGGTCGTCCCGATGGACGATCTCGTGGGCAACGTCGGACGGTAGATCGACCGTGCGCCGGCCGGCGACGGTCCGCGCCGTTGCCGAGTCGACGAGCACCATGCCGCGGGCGACGATCTCGCCGGACTGCGTCGACACCTCGACCGTGGCTCCCTCGTAGAACGTGCCGTGCACGTCGGTCACACCGGCGGGCAGCAACGACGTGTGGCGGTCGACCAGTGCGCGGCGCGCGCCGTCATCGATGACGACCGTCCCGGACACACCGGACGCGAAGGCGATCCACAGCTTGCGCGCCGACAGCCGGCGGGAGTGGCCCTCGAACGTGGTGCCCACTGTGCTGGTTCCTTCCACCGCATCGACGAGCACGTTCTCCCGGTCCGCCTGGGCGATCACGGCCCGCACACCGGACCAGCTCGCGATGCGCGCCGCGGCGAGCTTCGATGCCATCCCGCCACTCCCCCGGTTCGAGCTCGACCGCCCGGCGTCCACACCGAGCATCGGATCGTTGGCGGCGACGCGCTCGACGAGCGTCGCCTCCGGGTCCACGCGGGGATCCGCCGTGTAGAGACCCGGTGTGTCCGTCAGCAGCACGAGGAGGTCGGCGCTCACGAGGTGGGCGACGAGTGCGGCGATGCGATCGTTGTCACCCCAACGGATCTCGTCGCTCGCGATCGCGTCGTTCTCGTTGATGATCGGCACGCAGCCGAGCTCGAGCAGCCGTGCGACCGTTTGGCGGGCGTGGAGGTACTGCCGCCGGTTGACGAAGTCGGGCGGGACGACGAGCACCTGCGCAGCGACGTAGCCGCGGCGAGCGAGCTCGGCGTCGTAGATCTGCATCAGCCGCGGCTGCCCCACTGCCGCCAGCGCCTGCAGCGTCGCGATGTCGCTCGGTCGCGATGCCAACCCGACAGCTCCGACGCCGGCAGAGACCGCACCCGAAGAGACGACGACGACCTCGTGACCGGCGGCTCGGAGCGCCGCGATCTCCTCGCAGAACCGGACGATCGCAGCATGATCGACGACGCCGCGCTCGTTCGTGAGCGATGACGTGCCGATCTTCGCAACGACGCGCACCTTCGAGGACCCCGATGCCTCAGAGATCGGTTTCGTACTCGAAGCTGAAGCCACCGATCCAGACGACGTCACCCTCGGACGCCCCGGCCCGCACGAGCGCCTTCGAGACGCCGAGTCGCTTGAGCCGGTGATCGATGTAGGCGAGTGCCTCCGGCGTCGTCACATCGTTGAGCGCGACGACGCGCTCGGCCGAGCGACCGTGGACGCGGAACTCGCCCTCGTCGAGCCGTTCCACCCAGACGCCCTCAGGCTCGGGCCGCAGGATGACGAACCCGTCGTGCTGCGGCTCTGCCTTGCGGGCGTCGTCGACGATCTGCGCGAGCCGGCCGACGACGTGGCGGACGCCCTCGCCGGTGACGGACGACATCCGCAGCCCGTCCCAGTCGTGCACCGCCATGTCGGTCTTCGTGCCGACGACGATGCGCGGGCGCTCGAGCAGCTCCGGCTCGTAGGCGCCGAGCTCGCGCAACAGGATCTCCTCCTGGCGCTCCGGCGTCTCGCCTTCGAGCGCGGAGAGATCGACCAGCACGCACAACGCCCGGGCGCGCTCGATGTGCCGCAGGAACTGATGGCCGAGGCCCTTGCCCTCGGCGGCACCCTCGATCAGGCCGGGGATGTCGGCCACCGTGAACTCGGTGCTGTCGTCGAGGCGGACGACACCGAGGTGCGGTTCGAGGGTCGTGAACGGGTAGTCCGCGATCTTCGGCTTCGCGGCCGAGATCCGGCTGATGAAGGTGCTCTTGCCCGAGTTCGGGAACCCGACGAGCGCCACGTCCGCCATGAGCTTCAGCTCGAGCTTGAGCCAGCGCTCCACGCCGTGCTCGCCCTGCTCGGCGAACGACGGGGCCCGGCGGTTGTTGGCAAGGAACCGGGCGTTCCCACGGCCACCGCGGCCGCCCGGCGACGCCAGCCACCGGTCACCGTGGTGGACGAGGTCGGCGAGCACTTCGTCGGTGTAGAGGTCCTTCGCGACCGTGCCCTCCGGGACGTGGACGATCATGTCTGCACCGGTCTTGCCGTGCATGTCCTTGCCCTTGCCGTGCACGCCGTCACTGGCACGCCGGTGCGGGTGATCGCGGAAGGCGAGCAGCGAGGCGACGCTGCGGTCGGCGACGATCCAGACGTCGCCACCCTTGCCACCATCGCCGCCGTTCGGGCCGCCGAACGCGACCGGACCCTCGCGACGGAACGAGACGCAGCCCGCTCCCCCGTCCCCACCGCGGACGTTCAGCTGACACTCGTCCACGAATCCGGCCATACGGTAGACCGAGGCTATCGCCATCCACCGCCCGACCCCGTCCCGTTCCCCGCCCCGTTCCCTGCCCTCGTTCTCTGCTCACCGGCGCACCCCACCCCGTTCCCTGCCCCGTTCCCTGCCCCGTTCCCTGCCCCGTTCCCTGCCCCCGTTCTCTGCTCACCGGCGCACCCCACCCCGTTCTCGGCTCCGCAGCGGACGGATCCGGTCCGGGAACGAGCAGAGACCCGATTTCGGTCCGGGAACGAGCAGAGAAGCGGTCTGAGGGCGGGGACGAGTAGAGACGCGGTTTGGGGGCGGGAACGAGCAGAGACCCGATTTCGGGGCGGGCTTGAGCAGAGAATCGGTGCGCGGGCGGGATTGCCGGCGAACCTTGGCGAAACCTTGATGCACCCCCTCGGTACCCTGCAAGGCACGATGAGCACTGAACGACAAGTCGAGTGGACGGGCACGATGCGGGGCAACGCCCAGCAGGACGGGATCGTCCTGGCGCATCGTCACGACCCGCCGCCGGCGGTCGAACCGCGCCTCGTCGGTCGTGAGGCTCGTGAGGAGCTGGAGGACTCGACTCTGGCTCGGGGAGCCACTCGCGCCCACGGCGCCGGCAACCGGGCGTTGGACGAGGCACCTGACCTGCTCCGAACCTGCTTCGAGCGCGATCGCGACCGCATCCTGCACTCCACCGCCTTCCGGCGGCTGGCGGGCAAGACGCAGGTGTTCGTTTTCCCGGCCGATCACCAGCGCACCCGGCTCACGCACGCCCTCGAAGTCGCCCAGGTGGCCACTGCGATCTCACGCGCGGTCGGGCTGAACGTGGCGCTGACGGAGGCGATCGCGCTCGGACACGACTGTGGGCACGGCCCCGGCGGGCATGCGAGTGAGGACGCGTTCGACCCGTACGTCGAGGAGGGCTACCACCACGCGATCTGGGGTGCCGACGTGGTGTTGCGCCCGCTGAACCTCTGCGTCGAGACCTTGGACGGGATCCGCAACCACTCGTGGTCGTTGCCGACGCCCGCCACGCCCGAGGGGGTGGTGGTCAGCTGGTCGGACCGGTACGCCTATTGCGCCCACGATCTGGAAGACGCCGTCGGCGCCGGCATCGTGAGCACCGACGACCTCCCGCTGTCCGTCGCCATGGTGTTGGGGTGCACACGTCCCCAGCAGTTGCGCTCGCTGATCGACGCACTGGTGCGGTCGATCAGCACGAACGGCATCATCGGCGTCGACCAGGTCCATGCCGAAGCACTCGCCGATCTGCGGGCGTTCAACTACGAGCGGATCTACCAGCGTCCTGCGTCGATGGAGCAGGGGGAATCGGTCATCGCCGTCCTTCGCGCGTTGGTCGACTACTTCATCGAGCACCCGGATCTCCTCGAGCTCGACGCCGCCGACAGCGAACCGGGCATCGTCCGGTCGGTGGTGACCTACGTGGCTGGCATGACCGACCGCTTCGCGTTCGAGACCGCAGTGAACCTGCTCGGCTGGTCGACCGATCGCCTCCCACGGGGCATCGACAGCCCGCGCCGCCTTCGCTGACCGCGACGACGTCCGCTTCCCGGAACGACGGGATCAGGCGGGCGGAGGGATGTCGACGAGGCGGTCGAAGGCCAGTCCGCTCGATCCTTCGCCGCGGCCGGCCTGCTTGCGCACGCCGAGCCAGACCCACGCCCGCCCGTCGCTCCAGCGAGTCCGCTGGAACGCCTGCGTGACCCTCGTACCCGCTCGCGGGACCTCCTCCTCGTGGAGCAGGTAGCCGACCTGCGGCACGAGTTCCAGCCCTTCCCGCAGCAGCGACGTGCGCGGTCGCACGGGCGGCGGTGTCGGGTCGGGATCGCCCTCCAGGATGCGCAACATCGCAGCCCGCTGCAGCTGGACCTCGCGGTTGTCGCCGTCGACGTGCACCGGGATCATCGGGATCCAGTTCTCCGGTACCGAGCTCATCACCTTGTAGCGGATCTTGGCCCCCTCCGCCGGCGGCAGCGGCTCCGGCGGATGGCCGAGCACCCGCTCGAGGTCGCGTTCGAAGAACTCGAGCGTCTCGTAGGCCGCCTCGCGCCCGTTCTTCGGTTCGCCCGACGGCAACGGGATCGCGCGTTCGACTCCCCACACCATGTTGGCCATCTCGTCACGGGCGAGCATGACCTCCTCGAGCGGGCGACCCTCGAGCACCTTCTGCGCCGCCGGTGGGAGCACCAGGCTGAGGTCGGCCGGCACGGACTCCTCCCCGACGACGGAGAGGAGGAACATCGCCCAGCGCTGCCAGTCCTCGTCGTCCCCGCTGCCGGCAGCCCGCACCCAGGTGCGCTCGTTGAACACGTTCGTCACGGCGATCCCGCGCACGTCGGCGATGCTCCCCGCCGGCACCGTGTAGGGCACGATGAACCAGTCGTTGGCGTAGACCAACCCGAACTCGATCAACAGCAGCTTGGCGAGATCGGTGGTGTCGGGTTTGATGTCGCCGAAGTTGGTGCGGCTGTCCTCGAACCGCCACCAGCGGGTGTTCGGCATGCCGCTGAACGTCGCCTGCGTGGGCAGCATCGTCAGCGTGGTCCTGACCGGTGGCTCGGCTTCCGCGTCGGGTTCGCCGAGCACGTCACGATCGCGGTCGACGTCGAAGTTGTACCAATCGAGATGGCCGTGGAAGTACTCCTCGGCGACCAGCACCTTCTCGCCGCCGGCCACCGGCGCCGACACGGCGAACTGGTACTCCAGCCGGTCGGGCTCCCAGGCCCCGGCACCCTCGGGTTGGTAGAAGAGCCGCTCGAACCAGTCGACGAAGCGTTGGGCGACCGGGTCGACCTGGGCGTCCATGCCGGCAAGCGACGGGATGCCGTCGGACGCACGGTTCGCGGGTGACTCGATCAGGTGGGCGTAGAGCTTCGCGCCGTCCATCCTCCTCCCCGACGCCGCAGCGAAGTTCGACCACGCCTCCGGATGTGCGCACGTGGGTGCGTCGAGCGGGTCGGTCGGGTCGGGTTCGTGCACCCCGTAGCGACCCGTGAACTCGGCCTGCACTGCAGGGTCGGGAGCCACCGACCGGATCATCTTCAGCCACTGCCGGCCCATGAGCAGTCGGATGTCGAGCGAGATCTCGTGGGGATCGGCGTCCGGGCGGGCGCGCTGCGAGAAGCGCACCGGCATGCGCTCGACGTGCGCCTCGAGCGGGAACGCGTCGGTGAACGGCTCGACCGGGCCGTTCGACGACTGGTACTTGCGGAGCCGAGTGGTCTCGAGACGGACCTTCACCGAGATCGGCGAGCCGGCGTCGTCGCCGCGGAACTCGCCCAGCTGCCACTGCCGGGTCAGCATCCACAGCGGATCGCGCACCTCGGCGCGGAGCGCTCGGTCGAACGACTCGGTGCGCGGTCGGCCCTCCAACCGGTTCCACAGTGTGATGCCCGGCTTCGACTTGGTGAGGATGACCGACGCGAGGTTGTCGGTGAGCAGGATGTCGGCCATGTTCAGTCCTCCGCCAGCAGGGCGACTTTGTTGTTGAGCGACAGCTCGGCGGCGATGGTGAGCTGATGGACCTGCGTGGCGACGACCGTCGCCGGCAGGAAGGGTGCGTAGGGCGAATCATCGAGGTCGACCGGCTCCACCGCTCGTCGCTTGGCGAAGTCGAGGGTCTCGTTCAGCGCGTCGACGAGGTCGTCCCACTGCCATTCGCCCCGGAAGTCGGTGGGCGTCACCAGCAGCATCGTCTGGGGTGCTTCGGAGTTGGGCCGGTCGTGGTGGAACGCAATGCCGGTGTCGACGCTCTGCACGGGGATCGTCTCGCTCCATTCGTCGAGCAGCAGGCCGCACTGCGGCGCTGTCTTGTCGAACGGCACGCAGTGGTGTGCGGTGTAGAGCAGGCGATCGGTGTCGAGTGCCGTCTCGGGTGGGAACTCCAAACCGAGCCACGGGTCGTCAGCGATGAACGGCAGCTGCGTCGCGGTCAGCTCGGGCTCGGGCCGCCCGAGCGCGCCGGCGAACATCACCGTCTGCTCCCAGGCGTGGAGCTTCTCCCGCACGCGAGCCAGGCCATAGAGCCAGTCGTCGACCGGGAAGTCCACGGGATCGCGGTCCGGATCCGTCGGATTCGTCAGGTAGCGGAAGAGGTCACCCGACTGCGAGGCAGCGACCGACTTCTGGATCTCGTCCCCCTGCTCGACGGTCAGGGGGAACTCCGGGATCAGCAGGAAGTCCTCTCCCAGGAGGGCCTTGGCCGCGCCCTCGAGCGCAATCAGTCGGGCGGTCGGCACCGCGGATGCTTCGTGCTGCGCGAACAGGTCCTGCGACGCGGCGAGCCGGCGGTCGAGCTCCGCCAACACGACCTTCGCGACGCCGACGGCATCTTGCGTGAACCTGATCATCTCGTCCTCGTGCGTCGTGAGGTCGAAGACGACGACGTCGAAGTCGGCGATCGGGAGCAGCGCGCGCACATCGGCGAGCAACTGCGACGTCGTGCGCCGTGAGGTGCCGGCGATGCCGACGAACTGCTGATGCTTGGCGACGAACGGTGGCAGCTTCACGTTGACGAGATCGCTCTCGAACGCCGCTGGCGTGGCCGGCAGCGGCGAGGTCATGATCGTCGAGATCGCCTGCTCCGCCTGTGCGAGGAGCTCGAACTTCTCCGTGTCCGTCGCTGCCGCGTTCGCCGCGACCCGTTTCGCCTCGAAGTCGGCCAGCCGGCCCGTCCAGCGCTCGACCAGCTCTGCGCAGTGGCCGAGGATGGCGGCGAACGTGCGGCGCTGGAAGTCGTATGCGAACCCCCAGCCGGCCTGCGGGATGACGAAGGTCGCTGCCCGGGCCAGCAGCGTGGCGAGGTCGTCCACGTAGCTGTCAACGTCGGCGAGGATGGTTGCACGCTGGTTCTCCAGGTCGGCGAGCGGTCCCTCGAGGCCCGGCAGGAACAGGGCGATGTCGTCGCGCAGCTTCTGCATCGCGTCACGCACGAGATCCAGCCGGCCCTTGTCGACGACCGCGCTCGCGTCCGCGCCCGATGTCGCCTCGTTCACGAGGCTCAGGTCGGTGGGCCGCAGTGGCCGCGACTTCGTCGTCAGCTGGCGGACGTTGCGGACGAGCGGCATCACTTCGAACACGCTGTTCGGCGCGGTCCCTCGCCGCATGTACTCGATCGTGACCGGAACATCCGGTCGAGGGTCGGACAGCGACCTGGCGAGGCGCACGATGCGGTCGTCGAGCTCGGTCATCGACTGCTGGTTGTCGTCACGCACGAGCGCGACGAGATCGGTGGGCTGCACGTCGAGCTGCTCCAGCGTGATCTGCTCGGACGCGTCGGCTCCGGTGGCCGCCGACCGGAAGCTCACGACGCAGCCGACCTCGCCGGGCGGGGGCAAGACGTTCGCGATCCAGCTGTTGAGCGGCGGCTCCGCCTGGGCCCGTGGGGTCATCGACACCCCAGGCACGGGTGAGTTCGTCGCGCTCACCCCCGGCTCCAGCTGCAGCGCCACCCGATGCGTGAGCGCGATGCCGTTGAGCGGTGTGCGCACGATGTCCGGCTCGGGCGGGAAGTTGCCCCGTGCATACGCGTCGTACGTGGAGGCGACCCGATCGTAGTTCCCGAGCACGGCTTGGTACACGCCCTCGGCGAGCGCCAGATCGGCGACCGCGTCGTGCGCTTCGCGGATCCGATCCGCCTCGGCATCGAGTGCCACCTGCTCGGCGGGCGTGGCGTCGGGAAGGACGTCGTCCTTGCCGAAGGGGTAGGTGAAGACGCCTGTCGCGATCATGTGCTCGACGAGTGCGAGTCCGTCGATCACGTTGCGGGCCTCGATCGCTTCGATCGAGACCCCTTCCTCGCTCCTCGTGGAGCTGATCCGGTCGGCTCGGAGCGGGAACGCCTTGCGCAGGTCATAGACGAACTTGTCGACTTCGGCGAGGGTGTGACGATCGTGGAGGCCGCGCTCGAACTGGTAGCCGAGGAGGCTCGACAGGTTCTGCCCGGCCCTGATGCCTTCGATCAGGGTCAGCGCCATGCGCACGCGCTCCGAGGTGAGGTTCACCGCCATCGTCCCGCTGTTGGCCGGCGTGGCATTGGAGAGGTAGCCGTTGCGGAGGACTGCGGCAGCGACGGCGTGGTTCAGCGACGGGGCGTGCACATAGCCCTGGTTCGTCGCATCGAAGCCGAGTGGCGGTCCTTCGGCGAACACCTCGGCGAGGTCAGGGTCGTCGGAGAGGTCGACTGGTTCCACGACCTTGCCCTCGGGCCGCAGCGGTTCGAGCCACGCGTAGCCACCGAGGTACACGCCCTGCCGGGGCGGCGCCTCGGAGGTCTCCCTGATGTGGCGCATGACGGCGAGCTGCGCGTTGACGATGCCGAGCATCCACGCGTCGAGGCGATAGGCGCAGCAGTCGACGTGGTCTGCGAACACGCGCTCGAGCTGGGCTGTGGACCGATCCTTCAGCCGTTCCAGTGCGGCGAGCTGCTCGGAGAGGTACCGGGTGACCGTGAGCGTCCCGAGGTTCGCGCTGATGCACTCGTGCACCGGCTGGGTCGGATTGCCGGTGATCGCGGTTGCAGTGGTGTAGAGCGGGAAGTATCTGCTCTCGCTCGCCGACGTGTTGTCGCGGACGTGGAGGAACGGGTCGTCGCTCCGGGCCGCCAGCGCCTGCTCCGGTGTGTAGAGACCGGCGAGCTCGTGGAGCCGGATGCTGATGTCGGAGTAGCCGAGCTGCAACGCGTGCCGCAGCAGCAGGTAGAGGATCGCAGTCGGTCGCTCGTCGTCGATGAAGCCCTCCTGCGCGTAGAGCGCATCGAGCGAGGTGTTCGACGCGTCGATGAGCCACTCGAGGTAGTTCTGCCCCGTCGTCGTGTACTCGCGAATCGGCGCGGTCTCCGACAGCGGCTGATCGTCGACGACGCCGCCCTTCAGCAGGTTGTGCCGTCCGGAGAAGGACAGGTCGAGGATCGACGGGTCGAAGTCGCGGGTGTAGCCGAGCTGGCTCAGCTTCTGCCGAGCGGCGACCCGCTCGATGATCGTCCGCAGGATCATCGCGAACCCGCCGAGACCGAGCAGGTTCAGGCGGTTGAACAACGTCTGCAAGCTCTCGGCGTAACGCTGCGCCCACTCGATAGATCCCGAGTGCAACCCGAGGATGTCGAGCAGCAGCGCGTGCGCGTCGCCCTGCGCACCCACGAAGGCGACACCGGGCAGCTTCGACCGGAAGTCCTGGTCGATGCCGAGCAGGATCTGGTGCAGGGCCTGCAGGTATCCGAGCGTGACGTCGCCGACACCGGAGAGGTGTCCCGCAACACCGATGTCCTCACCGCGCCGATCGAACCACTGCATGCGGGAGATCGCGGTGGCGGGCAGGATGCCGTACGGCTGCTCGCCGATCCGGATCGCTGGACACGCTCCCCCGGCGACGACGAACCGGGTGACGAAGTCGCGGGTGGCTTCGATCGCACCGGTGGTGAACACCGGCGTCATCATCGTCTCCATCCAGTAGCCGAGCGTCGCCGGCCACAACGCCGTGGTCATCGCCCGGGCGCTCGCCTGATCGTGCCCGCCCGCGGCGTGGGTGTGCAGGAACAGCTCCGGATCGACGCCGAGGTACTCGGCCAGCCACTGGCCGTCGCGCTTGTCGAGCCAGCGGCTGTCGGGGGTGAACTGATCCGCGCGGAGGTCGTCGAAGCTGGCGTCCGGGTCGTCGAGCAGCCGCCCGGACCCGACCTGCTCGGTGTTGTTCGTCGGTGTCCCCTGCGGCACGATCGCGAGGCCCGTGCGTCGGTACGAGTGGTGCTGCAGCAGGGTCTCGAGCTCGCTCTGGGCCGCGTGCTCGTCGGCGTTGAGCCGCAGGCCGACCACCAACACGCGATGGAAGCCCCGCTGCGCCTGCGCCCGCGTGAGATCGACGACGATCCCCATCCCGACCTCGACGGCCCGGTCGAAGTCGGACATCCAGAGCAGCTCGTCGGGCACGATGAGGTCGCCGTTCTCGTCGTGGCGCAGCTGCTCGGCCTCCTCGGCGGTCGGGTCCGGGCCGAGCTGCAACGGTGACGGGACCGGTCGGCCCAGGACCACCACCGGACTGGGATCGTCCGCCGTCTCGTAGCCGATGAACACGAAACGATCGGGAAGCACGTTGGCGCGCGGCGCCTGTGCCCACTCGTTCTGCTTGGTGCCTGTCGGGGGCAGCACCACCACCGCCACCGACACCTCGACGTCGTCCTTGGTGAACCCCGTCGCGAGCGGCGACGAGACGTTGGCGGGCACGGTCGTGGCCGCGAGCTCCTCGGCGCGCTGCGACCCGACCGCGGCATCGAGGGCGGCTCGCGCCGCGGCGATCCTGGCCGCGTCGCCGTCGGCGCGCCACGTCTCCTGCCAGAACGGTGTCACCGCCGCCAGCTCCGCTGCAGGGAGCGCCGCCTCGGCCACGATCGTCAGCACGACGTCCTCAGGCTGCGACTTCGTCGGATGGTCGCCCGGGTTCGCCGGCTGGTACTGCTGCACGATCCACGCAGCGCGACCGGAGCCATGGGCGGAGGCGAGCGCGCGCCAGGCCCCGCGCTCCTGGTCCTCGACTCCCCCTGCCTGCCAGATCGACGTCCAGTACACGTGAGCGTTGCTGAGCTCCGACGTGGTCAGGGCCGGGTCGAACGAGTCGATCCAGCAGTCGTCGGGGTACACACGCACCCACAGCTGGTCGACGGCCGGCGTACCCGGCTCTCGCGGCGACTTCTTGAAGCGGGTCTCGAGGCGGACCGGCATCAGCAGGATCGGGATCGCATCGGACAGCCGGCCGATCCCCCTTCTCGGATCGGTGAAGACGGAGAAGTCCTCGACCAACCGATCGCCCTCGAGCGACGCCCTCCGCCGTGCTTCGCGTGCACGTGCGAGTGCCGCGTCCGAATCGGCACGCTGCTGATCGAGCGCTTCCTGCATCGCGACGTGCTGCGGGTTGCTGGGGTCGAAGATGCGCGCGAGCTGGATCTCTCGCGCCGCGATCTGCTTCAGCTGCTGACCGGCGGCGAAGACCGCCGCCTCCGCTTCGTCGCGTAGACGGCGGGCCGCCCGCAGCTGGTCGCGAACCTCGCCGAAGTTGCTCACGGCAGCATCTCCGCCGCGTGGAAGGCCACGAGCACGGGCGCCTGGAAGAGCACGTACGCGAGCTCGGCCGAGCTGATGGTGCTCCGGTTCCAGTGCACGTTCCGGTCGTCCTCGAACTGCGGGAACTTCTCGTCGGCCGAGCCGGGGTCGGTGACGTCGAGCGTGGCGGGCGATGCCGCGATCTCGAGGAAGGGGCCCGGGCCCGGCTTCGCGACCGGCCACGACAGGTCGTTCCAGACCTGCAGCGCGTCGGGCTCCTCGTTGTCGAGCCCGAAGCGCGGCTCGCCCGGCCGCTCCTTGATCACGAAGAACCAGCCGGGATCGTCGTTCGGGTCCGACCCGTCGCGTCCCTTGGCTTCGGTGACCGTCAGATCGAAGCCAAAGAAGTAGATGTCGGGGTCGACCTTGGCCTCGTACAGGGGCGTGAGCACCTTGCTCGTCGGTGGGTTCAGCTCCTCGGCCGTCGTGAGCGACACGAGCCGGCGCTCGACGGTGTTGTCGATCGCGCCCGACCTCGCGCACGGTTCGACGTCGTCGTCGGCGGGAGTCACGCTCGTGCGCTGCCAGCACGCCCGATGGGCGTAGATCACGGCGTTCGGATAACGCTTGAGCAGCTCGCCACGGATGACGAGCACGAGCTCGTCCTCCTTCTCACCACCGAGCTCCCGGTTGTCGTGGTCACCGAGCTCCTCGTCGGGTGCCCAGCGGTGCAGCGGCGGGATGTCGCGGAGCTTCTCCTTGAGCGCCTCGTCGTCGAGGTTCTCGGCGTTGAAGAAGCTGCGCACGTCCCAGAACTGCCGGAACGTCGATCCGCGCTGGTCGGTCGGGTACTCGCGCCACAGCAGCTCTCGGGCGAACTCGTGGTTGATCCCGACCATGTACGACTCGATGAACCGCTGGTTCGTCTGCAGCAACGTGACGCTGTTCGGCTCGATCAGGTTGATGTTCGGCAGGAAGAGCTCCGACGACAGGTCTTTGAGCGGCTCGTACATCGGGACGTCGATGATCGGGTACGCCATGGGCTCCACGAACCGCTTCGGCGTCGTGACGAGATCGCCGGTGATGCGGGGCGGCACGAAGATGCCGGCGAGCACGCGCCTCGGGATGGTGCGCGACGGCTGGACGGCTTCGATCACGGTGGTCGCGACCGCGCCGAGGTCGATGGCGCCGCGGACGGGCGTTCGGCCCACCGCGTCGCTCGCCTGACGCAGCTCGAAGGTGTCCCGCAGCGCCTCCTTGAACCGCCTGGCCTCCACGCTGTCGGCGCCCCGGTCCCTCGGGACGAAACCGGAGCCCGGCTCGGAGACCACGAAGTCGGAGACACCCGGGAGCGCATCGATCGACTCCGGCGTCTGATCCTCGCCGAGCAGATCCGATGCGAGCAGGCCCCGGCGCCATCGGCTGAGCAATCGAGCGATGTACACGGCCACCCCGACGAGCACGACGGCGACGACGATCCCGACGGCCGGCGACAGCAGCACGACCAGGAGCACCGCGACGAGGATGGCGACGATCAGTACCAGGAGGGCCAGGTGACGGAACCGCCTCAACCAGTCGAGCAGCCACGCGGGAAGACCCTTCGGGCGGGTCTCCTCGGCGAGCTCGCCCGCCGTGACGACACCCGGCGGCGCGGACTTCGGTGGGGCGGCACTCACCTCGCCGGCGTTGACCCGCTCGATCAGCTGCCCGGGTGTCGTGGTCTGGTCGAACGGCAGCTCGCGGACGAGTCGTGCACGGGGTCGCACGACCCGACGGAGCGCCGCAGACGTCATCGTCGGCTGGACGAGGCTCTGCCCGTACGCATGGTGCACGGTGCTGCCGTTGCCGACGATCCGCTTGTTGAGCGGCGCCATCAGCAGCAGACCCTGCTGCCGGCTGACGCCGACTGCCGGTACGAGGTGCCGGTCGTACCAGATGTCGGAGACGAGCAGGCCGAACTGCCCGAGCCAGATGCGCCGCTGTGCCTCGAGCACCTTGCCGATCTGCCCCCAGGCGGCGTCCATGAACATCTCCTGCCGGTCCTGGATCACCCTGGTGCCGATGCCCGCCGCGGCCCGGAACCGCGGATCGAGGTTGAGCCGGTTCACCCAGTTGTTCGCAGGAAGCACAGGAGTGCCGTCGCGGTTGTCGAGCACCCGCTTCGTCATCGCGTGCCAGGTGCCGTAGAGCGGTGGGGTGATGATCGGGTCGGGGTCGCCCTCGGACCGGTAGACGTCCGGGAGGTTGACGAGGCGGGCGAGGTCGATCTGCAGCGGTCGGGGGAACGGCTCGTCCCACGTCTCGTACTTGTCGGGCGGTGGCAGCGGCACCGGGTCGGGAGGCTGCAACGCGCCACCGAGCTTCAGGATGCCGCCGAGCTCGGGCTTGTCGAGTCCCTGGACACCCGAGCCCGGTTCCTGCACGTCCATCTCGCGGAACCCGACCCGCGGATCGACCGGCTTCGGCACGAGGAGCCGCACCAGCGTCTCGAAATCACCGTTGTCGCCCGTGCGGAAGAACCAGCGGTAGTAGTACGGGAACGACTGCGCCTCCGGCCGGCCGGCTGGATCCCAGGACGACGTCGTCGCCGCAACGTCGGCGAGATCGAGCCCGAGACCGGCGCGTCGGCCGGACTCGAAGGTCGGCATCAAGAACGCGTGGTACGCCTTGTTCGGCTCGAGCTTGCGAGGGCAGACGATGCGCGAATAGGCGAGGTCCGGGTTCTCCTGCAGCACACCGACCAGCTTCGGGATGACGGCCACCATGTCCTTCGACACGAACTCGGCGTCGCTCGCGGCCAGGCTGCGGTTGACGTGCACGTGGGCCCAGGCCCAGAGCTCGTCGGCCCGTGGGAACGGGTCGAGGTCGGCGACGTCGACGTACGGAAGTGGGCGGTCCTTGACGTTCGCACCCTCGACGAACTCGGTCTCCTCGAGCACGATCAGCGCGAGCCACGGCCGCAGCCGGCCGGTGCTGCCGTCGGGGGCTGCCGGGGTGTAGCGCCACGGCAGGTCCTCGTCGTAGAACTCGATCGCGGGGAGGTAGTTGGGCTCGAAGTTCGTCGCCCAGTCGCGCGGTTCCACACGGAAGATCGCCCGGCGGTCGACGCCCACGATGTCACCGGGGCCGAACAGTGCGACGGACTTGGTCAGCGGAGCGGTCTGCGTGCCCCCGGCGACCTTGTCGCCGCGCAGCTCGAGCTGCACGTCGATCTGGGCGCGCACCAACACGTCGTCGTCGAAGTCGCCGGTCTCGATCTGGTTCGCCAACCCTTGCCGGAGCCACGGCAGGAACGAGTAGGTGCCGAGGGGCGAGGTCATGAAGCCATCTCGAAGGTCGGGATCACGTGGATGGCATCGGCCAGTGCCGCGTTGCCGGCGATCTGGCTGTTCAGGTACTCACTCGCACTCGCCTGGCTGTGGAACGCGACCGAGTCGGTGGCGAACGCGGTGTTGTCGGCGACGTTGGCGACGGTGTACGTCTCGCCGTGCACCTGGATCTTCTCGTCGAACGGTTGCAGCTTCGACGCGACCGCATTCGACAGCTGGCACTTGGTCACCGCCGAGCCGTTGAGGAAGAAGTCGAACAGCACCCCGAAGAAGCCCTGGAAGCGCCGTGCGAAGCGCTTGTAGTTCGAGTCGAGGATGATCTCCTCGTAGCGGACGACTCGGCGAACCATCACGTACGAACGGAAGTCGTCGCCGGCAGCAGACAGATCGAGGCCGGAACGCTCCGATTCGAACGCCGGCTTGGAGAGCTTGTCCGCATCGGAGAAGTCCTGGAACTGGGCCGGCGCGAACTGCTCGAAGGCGTCGCCCTTCTTGGCCATGCCACCGCCGGTGACGGCGATCGACAGCCGGTTCACGTCACTCGGCTTCTGCGAGCCGACCTTGTCGAGGGTCAGCTCCAACGGGAGCGCACGTTGCGAGATGTGCAGCACGCCGACCGGATGGAGCACGAGCGCCGCTTCCGTCTCGGGCATGCTGCGCAGCGACACCAGCAGGTTGGCCCCCGTGGGCAGCAGCGCCCGCCAGTTCTCGACCTTCTCGAGCTCCGCCGTGATGATCGGCATGATCGGGAGCGGCGGCATCTCGGTGTTGGCCGAATCGCCCCATGTCGTCTCGAAGTCGACGTCGATGTCCCAGAACAGCAGCGAGATCGATCCGTGGCCCTTCACATGCCACGGCGCTGGACCCTCCAACGAGCCGCGCACGCCCACGGAGAACAGCCCCACGCCGAAGACCTTCACCGAGAGCGACGCCGAGATCTCGATGATGAAGTAGAACGGCGAGAACTGGAACAGGGCGTCGAACGCGAGGTGGCCCTGCACGTTCAGGATGTCGAGGCCGAAGAAGACCTCCACGCGGGCGCCGAACTGCACGGTGTTCGAGGTGACGGCGAAGTAGCCCTCGATCTGCACCCGCGAGACGGGTGAGTTCAACAGCCCGACCGAGATCCGCTTCGGGCTGGGGAAGGGCAACGGCGGTGGCGAGAAACGCGGATGGAACCCACCGACGCTGAGGACGAAGTTGGCATCGTCGCCGTACGCGACGAGCAGCCCCATCTCGCCCTCGATCGTGATGAACACGATGCGCGACTCGAAGAGCGCGGCGAAGAACCAGACGCGCTGCTTGTCCAGCTCGATCGCGCCGATGAAGTTGACCTGGAGGACGATCAACGCCACGTCGTCAGCCGGGATCGCCACCTTGATGATGCCGACGATCGCGATGTTGCCGGGAATCTCGATGATGATCCCCAACGAGATGCTGGCCAGGGTGGGCGTTCCCCAGCCGATCTTCACCATCGGCCCGATGAGGAACGTGCCCTCGCGCGGCGGGAAGAACGTGCGCAGGTCGCTGATGATCTTCGGTGCGTTGGCGATGATGTCGTGCGGGAACATCACCGATTCGATCGCCCCGCTGCGGATGCCCTCGGCCAGTGCCTGGAGGTTCATCGTCCGGTTCACACCGACGAGCCCGCCGACGGCCGACAGCGTGAACCCGAACCCGAGCTGGACGCCGCTACCGAACTCGACCGACATGATGATCAGGAGCGAGAAGCCTTTCGAGCCGTCGGGCATCTTCGTCGTGATGATGCCGATCGCGCTGATCGTGACGACCTCGAACAGGGCCAGCTCGAGCGCACCCGCGTACTCACCGCGGTCGGGATCGATGAAGAGGAAGCCGCCACCCCGCACAACGCCGACATCGAGCGCCAACCCCACGCCCCTCGGCGGCAGGAACACGAGTTGGAAGTCGACGGGACCGGCGTTGCCCTTCCGGTCGTCGGGGAGGCTGATCTCGGCGCCAATCCCCATCTGCTCGATGACGCCCTGAAGGGGCCCGAGCGCGGCCTTGAGGTTCGCCCGCAGGCCGATCGGGAACGTCGCATCCTCGAACCCGATGGTGATGGTGAGCGCGCTCAGCTCGACCGGACCGAGCTGTACGTGCAGCGGGAGCTGGATGTCGAGCGTGGCGGAGCCGGCGAAGTACACGCCCTCCTTGGTGGAGTAACCGATGCCGAGATCGAAGTCGGACTCCATCGCGAAGCCGGCGAGGACGGTGCTCAGGAAGCCGTCGGCGGCGGCCATCGACACGACGATCCGGCCTCCCTTGACCTCCCCGGAGACGTTCAACGTGCCCTGCCCCTGCCCGGTCGCGGCATCCCACGCGAACCCAGCACCAGCGCGGGCGATGAACTGCTGCACCTCGACTCGACTCCCGCCCGGCTCGCCGAGCACGAGGTATCGCTCGCCGCCCGGCGTGCCGCCGACCCACTCGACGAGGACGTCGCCCTGCACCTGTTCCGACCCTGCCGGCTTCATCGTGACGCCGTCGGTCGGCATGATCACGATCTCGACCCCGATGCCCAGCTGCGCGTCGAGCGTGACGTTGAAGCTCCAGTCGTCCTGCGTGAAGGGCTGCGACTGGTCGATCAGCAGCGGGTGGACGATCTTGACGCGCAGGCCCAACGGAGCGTCGAGCTTCGGGCTGACCTCCAGCACGATCACATCGAGAACCGGCACCGGCCCACCGGTGTCGAGAACGGCGGGCACACCGGCGCGGCCGAGCAGCGCGGCGATCTTCTGCAGGAGCGCGAGCCCGGTGAACGCGGGATCGCCCCACTGGTACTTGTTCCGCAGGTGGGTGGCCGGATCGGAGAGGAAGTTCGTCAGCTGATCGAGGTGCAGCGCGCGACGCAGGAACGCGGGGTGCGCGGCATCGGCGGCGGGGACGTCGGTGCGCTCGATCGCGCCCAGGAAGTCGAGCGCCTCGGCTGCTCCTGGCACCTCCTCGAGGCTGCAGACCAGCAGGTAGTCGATCAAACGACCCGGCAGTTGGGCGGCGAACGCGTCGAGCTCCGCCGGGGGGATCCCGGTGCCGGGGAGCGCCGAGATGGCGTCAGCCAGCTCCTCGACGTCACCGATGATGCCGACGATCGCGTTCGCCAGGTCGAGCGCCTTCGACACCACCGCGCCCACGTTCTCGTCGCTGATCGCATCGGCGAGCGCCTGGATCGTCGGCGCGAGTCCGGTGATGCGCTGCTCTGCCGCCTGGCCTGCTGCGGCCAGCGCCCCGTTGGCGTCGACCGACGTGGGGAAGTTCAGACCGAGCTCGGCGAGCAGCAGTCGGAGATCGCCGGCCTGGAGACGGTCCTCCAACGGTTGGATGAGCGTCGCGAGCGAGCGGGCGATCGTCGCCAGCGTGCCGTTCGTCGCCATGATGCTCAGCCGGCGGGTTGCCGGCTGTCCTCCCAGATCTCGATCAGCTCGGCCACGCTGTCACCCTCGGACAGCGCCCGCTGGAGTGGTGGGCCCCACGAGTCGAGGTCGGCGACCAGCTCGTGGCTCCCGAGCCTTCGCAGCGCGTCGGAGAGCTGCCGCGTCGCAACCGAACGCTCTACCCCGGCGAACGTCCGCGGGATGCGGAACGACGGATCCCGAGCGCTTCGGGCGAGTGCGGCGACGTATGCGGGCCCCTGGCTGCGATGCCATGCGACCGTGAACCGGCGCACGTGGTTCACGAGGTCGAGGCATTCCGAACGATGCCGGTCGAACAGGTGCAGGAGGTCTCGGCCTGCAGGAGTGGTGCGGAGTCCGTCGACCACGTCGTCGAACGGCGAGGTGACGGGCGGTCGCCCATTGGACTCGACCCAGTCGATCACCTCGAATTCGGTGTCGGTGTCCGTCGGGATCACCTCGATCTTGAGCGCGAGCATGACCTTGTCGATCGGGATGCCGAAGCCGAGCGTGCCGTCGCCCTGGTTGTGCAGTGCGCACACCATCCCGGTGGCGAGGCTGACGTAGACCGACCCGGAATCACCCTTGTTGCTCATGCGGGTGAAGGGATCGAGCGGGTGCACCTCGATCTCCGACTCGTCGACGTCGGTGATCATCCCCCGCGTCAGGCCGGTGCGGGCGCCCACCTTCCACACCTCGTCGAGGACCGCCGGAGCCGCGCTCCCTGCGATGATGCCTTCCTGCTCGACCGTTCCGTCGGGCCGCAGGATCCGGCGGATCTTCGGCGCGAACACGACTCCCGAATCGAGCTCGGCGATCGCGCAGTCGAGGTCCTCGTCGAAGTCGAGCACCTCGCCGATCTTCCCGCACGCACAGCAGCACGACGTGCGCCACTTGGGATGACCCACGCCGTCGCCGATGTCGCCACCTGGATCGATCAGCACGTGCCAGTTGCTGAGCAGCACCGTTGCATCGCTGTCGGTGCGCTTGCAGAAGCACCCGAGCGTGCCCGTGCCGCCAGCGACCTCGGCGCCGATCCGGCTGCCACCGACCTTCGGTGAGTACGACGTGCGGTCGTTCTCGTCGTTGAACCCGACCTCGGGCACGGCCCGCCGCTTGAGCACGACATCGGTGGGCACGCCCGCGATCATCCTGGGCACGACCTCCTCGGGCGTCAGCTCCGACTCGGGGCGCTTGTCCTCGACGTGCACCCGGAAGACGAACTCCTCGGTGAGCTGACCCGCCCGTTCGCGGATCCCGACCGCGACGCGAGTCACGCCTGGGATCCGCATGAGCTGCGATCTCACCTCGGGCAGCAGCGCGAGCAGGCGCTCGGTCTCCGCCTTCTTCTCGGCGTAGCTGATCATGAGCCGACCAGCCCTGGTTCGAACCGGCCGAGGAGCTCGTCGACGGTGCCGGAGGACTGGAACGCCGTCAGCAGCGTCGGTCCGAAGTGGTCGAGATCGGCGGCCAGCAGATCGCTCGCCTCCGCCCGAAGTGCGGTTGCGATCGCAGCGAGTGCTTCGGCGCGTTGCACGCCGTCGATCTCCTCCGGCACCCGGTAGATCGGGTCGCGGGCGCTGCGCCCGAACGCCGCGAGCCACGCCGGGCCACGGTTCCGGTGCCAGGCCACCGTGAACGCCCGGCGGCGGTTCACGAGGGTGAGCGCCTCGGGGACGTGGCGCTGGAGGGCCACGAGGATCTCGCGCGTCGGCTCACTCGTCCGCAGACGCTCCACGAGCGACTCGAAGGGGGAAGCAGCCGGGAGTGGGAAGAGCTCCTCGTCGTCCTCGTCGTCGGCGGCCTCCGTGTAGACAGCGCTCGGGTCGCTGACGAGGACGGTGATGTTGAGCACGTTCTGGACCGCCGTGATGCTCCGCATCACGCCGACGGTCCCTGCCTCGGTGGTGATCCCGTTGAGGAGCCCCACGACGTTGCCGCTCGCCTTCTCCACCACCACCGATCCCGAATCACCCTTGTCGGCGAACCTGGTGAAGGCGGCCTCGACGCTCACCTCGAATCGCGGCGTGACCTTGCTGATCCTGCCCCTCGTCAACCCGGTCTTCTTGCCGACCTTCCAGACGATCTGGTTCATGACCGGGTCGGCGACACCGTTGATCAGCCCCTCCTCCTCGACCGTGCCGTCACTCCGCTTGATCCGCCGCACCTTCGGGAAGAAAGGCACATCGGCGTTGATCGTGGCGATTGCGCCGTCGATGTTCTTGTCGCCCCGCACCACCTTGCCGATCTCGTTGCAGGTGCAACAGCACGACGACTCGTGCTCGGGCTGGCCGACGCCCGACCCCGCTTCGGCCGAGCGGGCCATGAGCACGTGGTGGTTGCTCAGCATCACGACCGTGTTGTTCGTGTTGTCCCTGCAGAAGCAGCCGAGCGTGCCCCTGCCTCCCGCTCCGTCGGCGCTGATGCTGATGCCGCCGACCTTCGTCGCGTAGTTCTTGGTGTCGTCCTCGTCGCCGAACCCGAGCAGCAGTCGCGGCTCGTGGAAGACCTCGACATCGGTGGGAACGCCGTCGATCGTCGGCGGAACCAGCTCGCCGTCCGGCACCTGATCTGGTGGGAGCTTCTCGACCACGGAGACGACGTAGACCGCCTCTTCCTCGATCGCGCCGTCACGGCAGCGGAGGCCGACACCCACCTCGACGACGCCGGGGATCTGCATGAGGCGAGCGCGCACGGATTCGTAGCCGGCCAGCAGCCGGTTCTGCTCCGCCTCCCACTCCTCGCGTGACCTCGGCATCGGTCCTCCGGCGCGACGAACGTCGAGGGGCACTCGGTGACGAGCCATAACCCGCCTAGGCGCCTCCACCCCATCTGGGCAACCTGTGCATCGCTCCGAGAAAGTATGAGAGCGATCCCGATGAGCGTCAAGCGAACGCCGCCCGGTGCTACAGGATCACGACCAGCAGCACCGCGAGCGCGACGGCCAAGGCGATCGCCGCGACGCCGACGAGCCGCCGCGACCGGCGAGGCCCGGCGTGCGGCAAGGACGGCGGCGGGTGCGCCGACTGAACGGGAGCAGGAGGTAGGCGCGCCGCCGGCGGTGGCGGTGGCGGTGGCGGTGGCGGGACGCTGACATCCCTGGATGTGGGTGGCGGGAGCAGCGGAGCAGCCGGCGGCACCGGGCGGGAGTCGTGTGCCCGCTCGTACAGGTGGAAGTGGAGCTTGCTCAACGCTGGCGGGGGAAGACCGGCCACGAGGTCCGTCGGCATCGGGTCCTCCCAGCGGATCGGGCGGATGAACCCCTGCCGGTTCAGGGCGAGCGCGTGCTCCCACTCCCGGCGGACGTGCGGCGATCTCATCGAGTTCGACGACCAGAAGAGCTGGAACAGGTCGGCACCGTCGATCATCTCGAGCAGCTGCTCGTCCCACTCCTCACCGCTGCGGAGCGCGGCCACGTCGCGCAGGTATGGGTTGCCGAGCGCCGCGATCGCCCGCTCGATCTCCTCGACGATCTCGGTGTCGCGATGCGAGTACGACGCGAAGATCGACTGGTAGACGTGCGCGGTCGACCGCTTGGGACGTGCCGACACGAACGCGTTGATGAGTGCGACCTGCAACTCGATCGGGACTACGGCGACGGTGAGCGGGCCGACCATCGCCGTGACCTCCCCCGTGGCCCGTCCATCGGGCGGCAGCTGCGGGAACCGGAACCTGAACATCGCCCGCTGCACCGGTTCCTCGAGCGGCTGGGTCTGGCTGCGGGGCCACACCTCGGCGCCGTCGATCTCGACGCTCAGGGTCAGCTCGACGCCCCGCTTCAGCTCGGGCAGCGCCGCGACGCGCGTCGAGGCGAGCTCGTCGGTGGAGTCGAACTCGCGACGAGCGAGCTCGGCGATCACCTCGTCGGGGAAGCGTTCGGTACCGAACTCGTCGCGAAACGAGGTGATCTGGTGCGCGAAGACGAGCAGCGTGTTCCCGACGACCGGCTGCACCCACTCCGGGTACACGGCCGTGATCGCGGTCTCGGGGTCGTTGATGACCGATGGCTCCTCTGACGCTGGCGGGGTGGCGCTCCTCGGCGGTGGTGTGCCGGCGGGCGCAGTGGACCGCTGCCGAGTCGACCGCCACCGACCGTCGCGACCGCGGCGGCGCTGGCCGAGAATCAGGCCGGCTGACGCGATCACGACGACAACGAGCACGACTCCGATCAACCACCACATGGAGCACCTCCTGTTGCGATCCTCGTTGCCCAGAGCGACCCGACCGGCAGCCTGCCACGGCGCTGCGGCGCGGCGTTCCCGGCGCCCTACGGACCGCCGCTGGCGTCGCGACGTTCGAGGTGGCGAGCAGCGATGCCGCGCACGACGAGGAACCAGAGCAGGGTCGCCGCGGCGACGGCGAACACGATCAACGGCATCGCATGGACGTCGGTCTCGCTGATCACCTGGCCGATCGCCCACGGCAGGACCAGCCCGCCGAGTCCGGCAGCGCCGACGAACCACGAGGTGTCCGATCCAGTCAGGCGCAGGTGCGCTTCGGCGAACGAGATCATCGTCGGGAACTGCGGGGCGACGCCGAGCCCGAACACGAACGTGCCGATCCAGACCACTGCAGGCGTGCCGTCGCCGAGCACGAGACCGCCGACAGCGACCACGGCGACGAGGCAGGAACCGAGCAGCATCGTCGCGGGTTCCACCCGCCGGGCGAAGACCACGCCGAGCAGCCGCCCGCCCGTGAAGCCGATCCAGAACAGCGCCGTCAGCAGCGCCGGCCCCCGGGGTCCGCCCAGCTCGAGCTCTTCACCGTAGGTGTGGATCCATCCGGCGAACCCAAGCTCGACACCGACGTAGAGCAGGAAGAAGACGGCGAATGCGACGAGCAGCGCCGGCGGCCGGGGCCGGCGCGAACCCGGTGGGCGCACGACCTCGATCCGTGACCTGGACGGTGCAGGGCGGGTGAGCAGGACTGCGGCGATCGCCACGCTGAGCGCGGTTGCCAGCCAGCACGCGATCCGCAGGTCACCACCCCAGGCGATCGAACGGTCGATGAGCACCGGGCTCAGGAGGGCGCCGACACCGAAGCTGAAGTGGAGCGCGTTCATCATCGGCCCGACGGCGTCGCCTCGGCTCCACACCAGGAGGGTGTTGCCACCCACGTCGATCGCCGCGGCGCCGAAGCCGATCACCGAGAACAGGCAGCTCAGCCCGACGAGGGTGCCGACCGCCGGGACGAGCGCGATGCTGATCCCGCACGCGACCAGCGCGCCCGCCATGACCCGGTGCCCCAGCCCGCGGTCGTAGAGCCGCCCTCCGAGGATCGACCCGAGGAGGTAGCCGAGCGACTGCACGGCGAAGAGCACGGAGATCGACGCGAGCGAGACGCCGACCTGGCGGCGCAGTTGGGTCAGTGCCGGCCCGATCACGCTGAGCAGCAGCCCGATCGCGACGAAGCTGAGCAGGTAGGTGTACGCAGGATCGGTGGCGAGGCGGTGCCGGCGATCCACACGGCGACGCGACTCGGCCCCGGCGTGGTCGCCGGGGCCGAGGAGTGCGTCTGGTCGGTGCGTGGTCAGTCGAGCGGGAGGACGTCGACGACCTTGCGGCCGCGACGAGCGCCGAACTTCACGCTGCCGTTGATCAGGGCGAACAAGGTGTCGTCGCCACCGCGGCCGACGTTCTCGCCCGGATGGAACTTCGTACCCCGCTGGCGGAGGATGATCGTGCCGGCGTGGATCTCCGTGCCGTCGAACACCTTCACGCCGAGGCGCTGTGCGTTGGAGTCACGCCCGTTTCGGGTGGAGCCGCCACCCTTGGTCTTCGACATCGTTCAGCCTTTCGCGATCTTCGTGATCTCGACAGTCGTGTAGCGCTGACGATGGCCGTAGCGACGGCGCTGGTTCGTGCGGCGCTTGTAGGTGAACCCGTCGATCTTCGGGCCCTTGGTCTCGCCCACGACGCGACCGGTGACGGTCACACCCTTGAGCTGGTCCGGCGTGGCGAGGACGGTGGCTCCGTCGACGAGCAGCACCGCTGGGAAGCTGACCTCGGCACCGTCTTCGACGCCGAGCAACTCCACCGCGACCTGCTGGCCTTCGGCAACACGTTCCTGCTTACCGCCGGTGGCGATCACTGCATACATAGCGGTTGGCGATCCTATCGGTCTGCGTGGGCGTCCACAATCATTCGAGCAACGTGTGGTCGATCAGGACACCCCGACCCTCGCAGGTCGGGCACTGATCTGCGAAGTTCGTGAGCAGACCCTCGCCGATCCGCTTGCGCGTCATCTCGACGATCCCGAGCTCGGAGATGTCGAACACCTGGGTCCTGGTCTTGTCACGCGAGAGCGCGGCGCGGAAGGCGTCGACGACCTTCCTGCGGTTCTCGCGGATCTCCATGTCGATGAAGTCGATGACGATGATGCCGCCGATGTCCCGCAACCGCAGTTGCCGCGCGATCTCGTCGGCGGCCTCCAAGTTGTTGTGGAACACCGTCTCTTCGAGGTTCGACGTGCCGACGTTCTTGCCGGTGTTGACGTCGATCACGGTGAGCGCCTCGGTGTGCTCGATGATCAACGAGCCGCCCGACGGGAGCCAGACCTTGCGGTCGAGCGCCTTGTGGAGCTGCTCGTGGACGTGGAACCGCTCGAACATCGAGAGACCCTCGGCCTCCGAGTCGTAGAACTCGACACGGTCGGCCAGTTCCGGGTTCATCGCCTCGATGTAGGACTTCACGTCCTCGTACAGCCGGCGGTCGTCGATGACGACGCCGCGGTACTGGGCGTTGAACTCCTCGCGGATGACGCGAACCGCGAGCTCGGGTTCTCGGTACAGCAGTCGGGCTTGGTTGGCGCGGCGGGCCTGCTCCGCGCGCTTCTCGATGTCGGCCCAGGTCGCAGCGAGGCGCAGCACGTCCGCGCGCAGCTCCTCCTCGGTCGCGCCCTCGGCGGCGGTGCGCACGATCAGCCCGTGCTCGGCCGGCTTCACGCGGTCGAGGATCGACCGCAACCGCTTGCGCTCGTCGTCGGGCAACCGCTTCGAGATGCCATAGGTCTTCGAGTTCGGGATCAGCACCACGAACCGGCCGGGCAACGACACCTCCTGGGTCAGGCGGGCACCCTTCGCACCGATCGGGTTCTTCGTCACCTGCGAGACGATCATCTGCCGCGACTTCAGCATCTGCTCGATCCGCAGCTTGTCGCCGCGCTCGACGATGTCCTCGGAGTCGTACTGCACGTCACCCCGGTAGAGCACCGCGTTCTTCGGTGTCGAGATGTCGACGAAGGCAGCCTCCATGCCCGGCAGCACGTTCTGCACCCGGCCGAGGTAGATGTTGCCGTGGATCTGGCTGATGTCGTCCGCCGGGCGGCTGACGTAGTGCTCGATCAGGCTGCGGCCTTCGAGCACCGCCACCTGCGTGAGCGACTCGCGGGCCTGCACGCACATCAGGTAGCGGCCGACAGGACGGCCGTTGCGCTCCTTGCCACGGCGGCGCTCGAGCACGTCGGGATCGATCTCGGCCAGCGTCGACGTCTTCGCCGGGCCCCGCTTCTGGCGCTCGGGGCGGCGGCGCTTCTTCTTGTCGCCGCCGGCGTCGGCATCGCCCACCTCGCGTGCTTCCGTCTCGGCAGCGCTCGCCGCGGCGGACGCCTGCTTGCCGCGCGGCGGGCGCTGCGCGGGACCCTTCGCGCGGGCCGCACCGGCCTTGGCCGGAGCCGCAGCAGCCGGCGGCGGCCCGGGTGGCGCGTGTGGCGCGGGTGGGGCAGGCCTGGTGTCGCCGATGCGCGGCGCTCGTGGCACGAGTGCTCGCTCCGCGATCTCGGCGTCGTGGACGCGGCCTTCCGTCGCCCGTTCGGGGAGCTCCGGCTGGGAGTCGAGCACCGCCGCGCTCTGCTCGTCCCCGGCCCGGATCGCCCCGTCACTGCGCGGGGCCCGCTTCACCGGCGGTCGCTTCGCAGGCGCCGGCGCGTCGGCATCCGCTCCCGATGCGGCGACGTCGCCGTCATCCTCGTCGCTCTCGTCACGATCGTCCTCGCCGGCTGAATCATCGACGTCCTCGCCGCCTCCGGGGGCAACGCTGGACGGCTTGCGCCGCCGGCCACCGCGGGAGCCCCGGCGGCGCTTCTTCGCGGCGCGCGCCGCGGCCGACTCCTCCGTCGCGTCGTCGGTCGCATCCTCGGCCACGTCGACGCCGTCCTCGCCGCCGTCCGCTCCCTCACTGTCCGCGACGTCGTCGCGGAGGGCACTGCGCTCGGCAGCGCGCGGCTCAGCGATGGACGCAGCAACGTCGGCAGGCAGCGCCGACTGGCCGTCGCCCGGATCTGCGGCATCGGGGCTCGTGGTCGATTCGTCCATGGACGAGGTCCTTTCTCATGCGCACACCACGGTCCGGGTGTGCGGCGCGCCGGCGCCGGCGAGCGGGAGCAACTCCCGCCGCGCACCGTCGCGCTCGATCCATTGATGGGTTCGCAACAGTCTCCCGGCGAGATCGCCGGGACGTGCTACGTCGGGGAAGCAGACGGCGAGGAGCTCGCCGGGCCGCATCCCCCTCGGCCGGGTCGCGAGGACGGCCCGCATCGTCGGCGCAACGCCCGACGTGTCGACCGACAACGACTCGATCCCGGGACGAAGGTCGTCGACCCGGAGCTCACCCTTGCGTTCGCGGGCGAGTGGCAGCGTGTCGGCTGCGAGCGCCCGCTCGACCGCTGCGACCACGGTCTCTGCCGCGAGGTCGCGCACCGTGATCTCCCAGGTGCACGCCTCGACATCTTCTTGCAGCGAGGTCGCCGAGCGATCGACCGGAGCGACGACGTGCACGGTGAAGCCGGTCGGCATCGCATCGGTCAACAGTGGTGCGAGTCCGGCGAGCGGGCGCTCCTCGACGAGCTCGATGTCGACGTACTCGGCGAGCGACTCCGCCCCCGTCGGCAGCGCCAGCCCGAACGCGAGCTTCGGGCGCGGTGAGAAGCCCTCGCTGTATGCCACAGGAAGCGCCGCCTTGCGGAAGACCCGCTCCCAGATCCGGGCGACGTCGCGGTGACTGGTGAACCGGACCTTGCCCAACTTGCTGAACCTCACGCGGACGCGCATCAGCCTCCCACCCCGACCCCAGCACCGACGACGGCGGCGACACCGAAGCCGGCAACGACACCGGTGGGCTCCTTCGTCGCCCGCGACGGGCCGAGTTGGACCGTCACCGGGAGGACTCCTCCCGTGGCGAGGTCCTGCCCCGTCCCCTGGCTGCCGCCGGCGGGTGGCACCGGCGAGGCGACGACGTGCTCGATGCCGTAGCCCGTACAGACGCCGCAGTCGTAGCACGGCGTCCACCGGCAGTCCTCGATGCCGCTCTCCGCCAGCGCGGCCTGCCAGTCCATCCACAAGAAGTCCTTGTGGAGCCCGGCCGAGATGTGGTCCCACGGCAGGACCTCGTCCTCCGTACGGTGACGGAAGACGTACCAGTCGAGCGAGAGGCCCTCGGCGGCCATCGCTTCTTCCCACCGAGCGATGTCGAAGTGCTCGCCCCACTCCTGGAACGTGCCGCCCATCCGCCACACCCGCTCGATCACGCGGCCGATGCGGCGGTCGCCACGACCGGCCAGACCTTCTGCGAGCGACGCCTTGGGGTCGTGCCACTTCAGCTGCACGGCCTTCGTCCGCTGCGTCGCGCCGCGGAGCATCGTGACCTTGCGCCGCAGCTCGTCGGGCGTGTTCTGACCGAACCACTGGAAGGGGGTGTGCGCCTTCGGCACGAAGCCACCGACGCTGGCAGTGACGCTCGCCCGGTTCGTGTACCGCCGGCCGATCGACACGCAGTTGCGGGCGAGCTCGGCGATGCCCATCGTGTCGCTGTCCTGCTCGGTCGGGAGGCCGGTCAGGAAGTACAGCTTCATCCGCGTCCAGCCCTGGCCGAACGCCGATTCCACGGCGGCGTACAGGTCTTCTTCGGTGATCAGCTTGTTGATCACCGATCGCAACCGCCACGAGCCGGCCTCGGGCGCGAACGTGAGCCCGCTGCGCCGCCCGCCCGACACGCCGGCAGCGACGCCGACCGTGAACGCATCGACCCGCAGCGACGGCAGGCTGACGCTCGTCTGCCCGCACAGCGTCGGATCGTTCACGACGTCGGCCACGACGCGTTCGATGCCGGAGAAGTCGGCCGTCGACAGCGAGGTGAGGCTGACCTCGTCGTAGCCCGTTCGCCGCAAGCCCTCGCGCACCATCGTGCGGACCTGCTCGATCGGGCGCTCCCGCACGGGGCGAGTGATCATGCCCGCCTGGCAGAACCGGCAACCGCGGGTGCAGCCGCGGAACACCTCGACCGAGAGCCGGTCGTGGACCACTTCGGTGAGCGGCGCCAGTGGTCGCTTCGGATAGGGCCAGTCCCCCAGATCGGCGACGGTGCGCTTGTGGACCACGGCAGGGATGTCGTCGAAGCGCGGGGTCACGGCGAGCAGCCGGGGACCGTCGTAGTGCGGCTCGTACATCGAGGGCACGTAGACACCGGGCACCCGGGCGAGCGCCCGCAGCACCGCGTGGCGCGAGCCTTCGGTCCGGCCGCTCGCCTTCCACTCGCGCACGATCTCCGTGATCTCGCCGACGACCTCTTCGCCCTCGCCGAGCACGAACACGTCGATGTAGTCCGCCAGCGGTTCCGGGTTGAACGCGCAATGGCCGCCCGCGGCGATGAGCGGATGGTGCGGTCCGCGGTCCTCGCTGCGGACGGGGACGCCCGCGAGGTCGACCATGTTCAGCACGTTCGTGTAGACGAGCTCGGCCGAGAGGTTGAACGCGATCAGGTCGAACGCATCCGCAGCGAGGTGGTTGTCGACCGAGAAGAGCGGCACCCGGTGCGAGCGGAGCTCGGCCTCGAGGTCGGTCCACGGCGCATACGTCCGCTCCGCGACAGCGTCGTCACGTTCGTTGAGGATCTCGTAGAGGATCTGCAACCCCTGGTTGGGCAGCCCGACCTCGTAGGTGTCGGGGTACGCCAGCAGCCACGCGACCTTGCCGGGAGCGTGCTCCGGGTCGATCGCGCCGTCCTCGCATCCGATGTACCGAGCCGGCTTCTGAACCCTCGCCAGGAGCGGTTCCAACTGCGGCCACAGCGACACTGGCCTCAGCAACGTCATGGTGCCGGGGAGTCTACTGACCGGCGGCCCCGCCGACGGGTCTCACGAACCCGTGTTCGCCCGGGAGTCGGCGCGCCGACCTCCCGATCAGCGCATGCGGCGCATGTGGACGTTCTGGACGAGGCCGATCATGGCGAGCGTCGCGATCGTCGACGAGCCGCCGTACGAGACGAGCGGCAACGGGATCCCGGTGACCGGCATGATGCCCATGGTCATGCCCATGTTCTCGAACACGTGCCAGGCGATCATCGTCATCGCGCCCACGCAGATGTAGAGACCGAAGTCGTCACGGGCGAGCCGGGCGATCCGCCAGATCCGGAAGAGCACGAAGAAGTAGAGCATCAGCAGGGTGATCGTGCCGAACAGACCGAACTGCTCGGCGATGCCCGAGAACACGAAGTCCGTCCATTGCACGGGGATGAACCGGCCGTTCGTCAACGGGCCGTTCAGGTACCCTTTCCCCGTCAGACCGCCGGTGGCGATCGCCCGCTTGGAGTTGCGCACCTGCTGGACGAGATCCTTGAGCTGCTCGTTCTCCGTGTTCTGCACCGTGAACGCGGTCAGTCGCTGGACCTGGTACTCCTTCACGAACCCGGAGCCGATGAGCGCGCCGATCGTGGCCAGCGCGAGCACGCTGATGAAGAGGATGTACCGGTAGTTCGCGCCGGCGACGAGCAGCACCCCCATCGCGAGGGCGATGAACACCGACGCCGTGCCGAAGTCCGGCTGCAGCATCACGAGACCGACGGGGAAGCCGACGAGGATCAGCCCGTTGATGAACCGCGCGTACGTCAGCTGGCCGGATCGCTCCTCGGCGAGGTAGCCGGCGATCAGGACGAGAACCGTGACCTTGGCGAACTCCGACGGCTGCACGAGGATCGGACCGAAGTCGAACCACGCATTCGCGCCCGAGCCGGCGGGGCCGGTACCGGCGATCAACACGGCGAGCAGGGCGAGGATCGTCAGCAGATAGAGGCCGCCGGCGCGCTCCTTCAGCTCGCCGTAGTCGATCGACATCACCGCCGCCATCACGAACGCGCCGATGACGAGGAAGATCACCTGGCGCTGCGTGTAGGTGTACGGGTCGAACCCGCGGTAGAGGAGGAACGGGCGCGAGGTCGAGTAGATCGCCAGCAGGCCGACGGCGGCGATGCACAACGTCGCCAGCATCAGGATCCAGTCGATGTTGCGCATCGGATCGCTGGTCGAGTGCCGGACGTTGCCGAGATCGGCCCGCTTCGACGGTGGGAGGAGCGTCGTGAAGCTCATCGCTCCCCGCTCTCGGCCGCTCGGGCCGGCTCGCTGCGCTCGCTCATCTCTCGCGGGTCGTGACTTGGGTGTCGACGTCGAGGCAGACCTCGCTCGGCATCTGCTTCGCCGGTGCCGGTCGGGTCGCCGTGATGTCGAGCTGGTCGGAGAGCCGCACCGGGGAGAGCAGCTCGTAGTCGTTGAGCGCGAGCAGCATGCAGCGCACGACCGGCGCGGCCGCACTGCCGCCGTAGCCCGCCTTCTCGAGATACGCGGAGACCGTGAAGCCGCCCGGATCGAGCTGGAAGGCGGCGAACACCGCGGAATCGAGCTGCGGATCGTTGTCGCGGCCCTGCGCGGTCCCGGTCTTGCCCGCGATCGGGATCTGCGCGTGCGGGAAGCCGCGGAACACCTTGACGCCGGTCGGTTGGTGGCCCGGCGTGCCGACGCCGTTCACGACTCGCGTCAGGCCCTCGACGAGGGGATCCCGGATCGCAGGGTTCATGTCGAGCTGGCCGCGGACGGTCGGCGTGAAGATCTGCACCGGTACGCCGGCGGCGATGTCCGCGACACCGGGCACCTGGCTGTCGGGGACACCGGGCTCGTAGATCGCCTTCAACACCGTCGGCTTCAGCAGGAACCCGCCGTTCGCGATCGTGGCGTAGGCGTTGGCCAGCTGCAGCGGTGTCGTCGCCGTCAGCCCCTGCCCGATCGCCATCTGCACCGCGTCGCCGACGTAGAAGCCCTGCCCCTCCTTGTCGGAGATCGCGCCCTGCTCGGCGAGCCGCGCCTTCACCGCCGCGTCAGGAACGATGCCGCGGTATTCGAACGGGAGCTCGATGCCGCTCTTCTCGCCGAAGCCGAACAGCTTGTACTCGTCCTGCAGCACGGGGACACCGAGGTTGGCGAGGAACAGCTCCGCGCCGATGCGGTAGAAGAACGCATCGGACGACACGGCGAGCGCGTCGCTGATCGTCACATCGCCATACGTCGTCGGTGCGCCAGTGGCGTAGTTGAACGCGTTCTTGAACGAGCACTTGGCGACCTGCTCCCGGTCGCAGCTCGCTTCGGGGAGCTCGTAGACGCCGACGTCCGTGTACACGTCCTCGGGGCGGACGAAGCCGGTGTGCAGCGCGGCGTAGGCGGTGAACGCCTTGTACGTCGACCCGACGTTGTAGCGGCCCTGGATCGCCCGGTTCACGAGCGGGCTCGGTGGTCGCTGGTCGAAGGGGATGTTCTTGTCCTCCGGCGGGAACAGCTGCTGGAACTTGTCGTTCGTGATGCCGGCGCCGAACCAGCGATTGTCGAAGGTCGGGTAGCTCGCCATGGCGACGATCTCCCCCGTCGAGTGACGTTCGACGACGACCGAGCCGGCGGGCGCGGGGTAGAACGTCGTGAACCGCCGCGGGTCCTCCTCGGACCGGTCGTACGGGCTCTTCAACCGCTGGCGTTTGAGCTGCGTCTCGAGCGTCTGCTCCGCGTACTGCTGGTAGTCGAGATCGATCGTGAGCTGGATGTCCTTGCCCGGGATCGGCTCGACGCGCTCGAGCTCGCGGATCACCCGGCCGATCGTGTCGACCTCCTTGATCACGTAGCCGGGCGTTCCCCGCAGCTCCTTCTCGAACGACCGTTCGACGCCGGCCGAGCCGACCTTCTCGTCGGCCTGGTAGCCGGACTGCAGGTAGATCTCGGTCTCGTTCTCGGGTGTCAACGGGTCGTCACCGGGGATCGCGCCGAGGTAGCCGACGATGTGACTGGCGAGCGGCGCGAACAGGTACTGCCGGTCCCAGTCCTCGCGGATGTCGACTCCCGGATAGTCCTCCGCCCGCTCCTTCAGGAACAGCGCAGTCGCCTCGTCGACGCCCACCTTCACCGGGAAGTCGAGCACCGGGCTGTAGATGTCGTCGAGGTAGCGCGCCTCGAGTTGCTCGACGGTCATGCCGAGCGGCCCTTGGAGGCGGGTGAACAGCTCCGTGCGCCGCTTCTTGCTGAAGATGACGTCGCGATCGAGCGTGACGGTCAGGACGCGCTTGTTGTCGGCGAGGATGCGCCCGTCGGCGTCGAAGATGCGGCCGCGCTCCGGCGGCAAGTACGCCGTGCGGCGCTGCAGTCGCTCGACGCGCTGGCTGAGCCCGGGCGCGTCGACCACCTGCAGGAACCAGAGGCGAGTGCCCAGCACGCCGAGCAGGAGGAGCGCGACGACGCCGAGCAGACCGAGGCGAACGCCGCGGTTGTCACGGGACATGGCGACAGTCTGCCCTTCCGGTCGTGCGCGAGGCACGCGCCGCCATCACGCGGCGTCTCGCTTCAGGCGCAGCATCCATCGCTGGACGGGCAGCATCAGCGGCCCGAAGAGCCCGTTGACGACGCCGACGACGAGGGCGACCTTGAGCAAGCCGCGATCGACCCAGCCCTGCTCCCCGACGATCGTTCCGAGCGCGGCGAACAGCACGACGCCGATCGCGCTGCCGGCGAACACGAGCAGCATCGTCAGCCACCACGCCTGACCCACCGTGATCGACGTCTTCGCCAGCCCGACGAAGAACCCGACGAGGCCGTAGGTGAGCGCGGACAGGCCGAACGGAGTCACGAGCGCGAGGTCGAACAAGATCCCGAACAGGAAGCCCACGAGCGCGCCCTTCTCCGGCCCACCGACGACACCGGCCGCTGCCGAGAAGCCGAGCAGCACGTCGGTGATGACGTCGAAGGGCCGCAGGTCCGAGAGCAGCGTCGTCTGGAGGGTGAGGAGGAGCATCCCCACCATCACCAGGCGCACGATGGGGCGCTGGACGAGGTTCAGCATCAGCCGGTCGAGGCAGCTTCGATCGGCGGGATGTAGAGCACGACCCGCACGAAGTTCAGCTGCCGCAGGTCCGCCGCCGGCTCGACCTCGACCGTCGGCCCACCCGCGCCCGCCCGGCCGATGACACGCGACACGCGTCCGACGACGAGGTCGGCCGGCGCCAGGCTCGTCGTGCCACCGTTCGTCGCGACGAGGTCACCGACCTGGATCGCACGGGTGAACCGGTCGTTGTTCAGGAAGCGGACGATCGGTGGACCGTCGATCCCCTGCCCCTCCAGGCCGCCGAGCTCCCGTCGCTGCAGGTTCGAGATGTCGACCGTCGTGGTCGTCGCCGGCGCGGTCGTCGTGGTCGACTCGCCCGGCGCGACCGACGACACGGTGGTCTCGCCCGCGAGCATTGTCGTCGTCTCGACGGTCGCAGCCACCGTCGTCGTCGTCTCGACGGTCGTCTCGGCCGCCGCGTCCGTGGGGAGCGACGAAGCGGCAGCTGCCTCCTCGGTCGTACCGGGGATCGGCTGGTCCCCGACGACCTTGACGGTCACGGAGTAGTTGCGGTCGGAGATCAGCAGCACGACCGCGCTGTCCGGCGTCACGCTCGTGATCTTGCCGACGAGGCCGGCGGCGTTGACGACCGGCATGCCGACGCGGATGCCGCGCTTCGAGCCCTGGTTGATCTCGACGGTCTGCTGGAAGTTCTGCGCCGCGTACGCGAGCACCTGCGCCGTCACCTTCGAGTACTGCGAGAGCGACGACAGCTGGTTGGCGGCGAGCAGCTCCTGGTAGTCGCGCAACGCGACCTGGGCGGCGATCGCCTCACCCTGCTGCTGTTCGATCTGCTGGCGGAGACGGTCGTTCTCGCGCTCCAGCTCGCCGTAATGCGTGATGCCCCGCCACGCGTTCTTCACCGGGCGGCTGATCGCCCGCCCGACATCCTCCATCGGCGAGCGGATCGTCGAGAAGCTCCGCTTTGCCGCGTCGATGGTCGCGTTGCCCCGCAGGTCGAGCGTGATCAGGAGGATCGAGGTGAGCGCGAGGAGTGCGAGGACGCGACGGCGACTGAGGGAGAGGTTCATCGTTCAGCTGTGGACCCGACGATCAGTCGTCGTGCCCCTGCGACAGGACGCTGCCGAGTGCCTCGATGTTCTCGAGCGCGAGGCCCGAACCGAGCACGACGGAGTGCAGCGGATCGTGGGCGATGCTGATCGGCATCCCGGTCTCGTTCATCAGCCGCACGTCGAGCCCCATCAGCAGCGCGCCGCCACCGGTGATCATGATGCCCTGCTCCATGATGTCGGCGGCGAGCTCGGGCGGCGTCTTGTCGAGCGTGGTCTTCACCGCGTCGACGATCGCGGACACCGGCTCGGCGATCGCTTCGCGGGCCTGCTCGGTGGTGATCGTCACCGTGCGCGGGAGCCCGGAGACGAGATCCCGACCGCGGATCTCGGCGGTCAGCTCCTCGTCGAGCGGCCAGGCGGACCCCATCTGCATCTTGATCTGCTCAGCGGTGCGCTCGCCGATGGCCAGCGAGAACTCTTTCTTGACGAACTGGATGATCGCCTCGTCGAGCTCGTCTCCCGCCACCCGCACCGACTGCGCGGTGACGATGCCGCCGAGCGAGATGACGGCGACCTCGGTGGTGCCACCGCCGATATCGACGATCATGTTCCCGGAGGGCTCGTGCACAGGGAGCCCGGCACCGATCGCGGCAGCCATCGGCTCTTCGATCACGTAGGCCGGCTTCCGGGCACCGGCGAACTCGGCTGCATCGCGCACGGCACGCTGCTCGACGCCGGTGATGCCCGAGGGCACGCAGATCACCATCCGCGGCTTGTTCCACTTGCTCGTGTGGACGCGCTGGATGAAGAACCGCAGCATCTTCTCGCACATGTCGAAGTCGGCGATGACGCCGTCCTTCAATGGCCGCACGACTTGGATGTGAGCAGGCGTTCGGCCGAGCATGCGCTTCGCCTCGAGGCCGACGGCGACCGGCCGTCCGTCCTGCACGCTGATCGCGACGACAGACGGCTCGTTGAGGACGATGCCGTGTCCACGAACGTAGATCAGCGTGTTGGCTGTACCGAGATCGACAGCCATGTCACGCCCGAGCGAGAGCGGATTGTTGCGAGCCATGCCTTCTCCCCTCCCGATCAGAGCGATGCGGGTGGAAACGAGCCGATCTTAGCGGAGATCGCCCGCTCTCAGAGGTTCGGGAAGAAGATGCCGAGCTCGCGGACGGCGGACTCGGGCCCGTCGCTGCCGTGCACGAGGTTCTCGGTGAAGAGGATGCCGAGGTCGCCACGGATCGTGCCGGGGGCGGCCTTGCGCGGGTTCGTCGCACCCATGAGGCCACGCACGACCTCCCAGGTGTCCTCCGGACCCTCCACGGCGAGCGCGACGACCGGGCCGCGCGACATGAACGCCACGAGCTCGGCGTAGAAGCCCTTGCCCTGGTGCTCTTCGTAGTGACGAGCGAGCGTGCCCTCGTCGAGGTGGCGGAGGTCCATCGCGACGATGCGAAGGTCCTTGCGCTCGAAGCGGGAGACGATCTCGCCGACGAGACCACGCTCGACGGCATCGGGCTTGAGGAGGACGAGGGTGCGATCAGCCATAACGGGTCGGAAGGCTACGCCCCCGCCGTGCCAACCCCACCGACGCCGTCGACCCCTCCGGTTCACGCATCTGGGTCGCGCACCTGGTTCACGCACCGAGGCGGCGCAGGATGGGCCGCGCCTCGCCGACGACGTAGAGCGAGCCGACGACGAGCACGGCATCGTCCGGCGCTGCCATCGCCCGCGCCGCGCGGCAGGCCTCGTCGATCGACGGGATCGCCTGCACGTCGTCGCACCCGATCGAGCGCGCCGCGTCCGCGATCTCGGCAGCGGGTACACCGCGCGGGCTCGGGGCGGTGGTGCAGATCACGCGGTCGAACTCGTCTGCTCGCAGCGCGCTCAACAGCGTGTCCGGCTCGCGTCCGGTCAGGCAGCCGATCACGAGGATCCGCTTGCCCGCCGGGTCGAAGTCGTCGAAGAACACTTCGGCGCACCGGTCGGCGCCGTGCGGGTTGTGTGCGCCGTCGAGGATGACGAGTGGCTGGTGGCCGATGACCTCGAAGCGGCCGGGCATGCTCACGCTGGCGAACGCTTCAGCGACGAGCTCGCCCGGCATCGGCGCGTCGAAGAACGCCTCGACCGAGGCGAGGGCGACCGCGGCGTTGTCACCCTGGTGGCGCCCGTGGAGCGCCAGGAAGACGCCGTCGTAGACCGTGGACGGGGTCCGGATGGTCAACGAGCGGCCCCCGAGGGCGAGGGCGTTCTCCACGCAGTCGAAGTCCGGGCCGCGCTCGAGGACGGAGGCAGGCTCCTCGGCGCGGAAGATCTCGACGAGCGCCGGGTCGGTCTCGCCGATCACGAGCGTGGAACCCGGCTTCACGATGCCAGCCTTCTCCTTGGCGATGTGGGCGAGCGTGGGGCCGGCGAACTCGGTGTGATCGAAGCCGACGTTCGTGACGACGGCGACCTGTGAGTCGACGACGTTCGTCGCATCCCAGCGACCGAGCATGCCGACCTCGATCACCGCCACGTCGACGGCGATGTCGGCGAACCACCGGAACGCCGCCGCCGTGACGATCTCGAAGAACGTCGGGCGCACGCCCGCGATCACCTCGAGATCCGCGATCGCACCGACCATCTCGCCGAAGCTGTCGTCGTCGATCGGCTCGGCGTCACGGCTGATGCGCTCGTTGATCCGCTCGAGGTGCGGGCTCGCGTACGTGCCGACCGTGAGGCCGCGGGCCATCAGCAGGCGGGTGATGATCTGGGCGGTCGAGCCCTTGCCGTTGGTGCCGGTGATGTGGATGACCGGGTACGCGGTGTGCGGGTCGCCCATCGCCGAGAGCAGGCGCTCGATGTTCGCCGTGGACGGCTCGGTGAGCCGCCCCGACTTCTCGTAGTTGGCGTGCTCGTCGATGTACGCGAGCGCGTCGTCGTAGCGCATCGACGAGCTCCTCGACGGCGGGTCGGTCAAGATGCGGCGCGGCGCGGTCGCGCGGCACGCGAGCTATCGCGCGGCACCAAGGTCGGGTTGACCTTCTTGACCACGGTCTCCCCGTCGATCACGACCTTGCCGACGTCGCTGCGTCCGGGGAGGTCGTACATCGTGTTGAGGAGCACTTCTTCGAGGATCGCCCGCAGCCCTCGGGCGCCGGTGCCGCGGCGCATCGCCTGATCGGCGAGCGCGTCGAGCGCGTCGGGCGTGAACTCGAGCTCGACGTCCTCCATCTCGAAGAACTTGCGGTACTGCTTGGTCAGCGCGTTCTTCGGTTCGACGAGGATCTCGACGAGTGCTTCGCGATCGAGGCTGTGCACGGCGCCGATCATCGGGAGCCGGCCGACGAACTCGGGGATCAAGCCGAACTTGAGCAGGTCCTCGGGGAGCACCTGGGCGAACAGCTCGCCCGGGTCGCGATCCTGCTTGGAGCGGATCGTGGCGTGGAAGCCGACGCCCTGGCGCCCGACGCGGTGCTCGATGATGTGGTCGAGACCGGAGAAGGCGCCGCCACAGATGAACAGCACGTTCGTGGTGTCGATCTGGATGAACTCCTGGTGGGGGTGCTTGCGCCCGCCCTGCGGCGGGACGGCGGCGACCGTGCCCTCGAGGATCTTCAGCAGTGCCTGCTGCACGCCTTCGCCGGACACGTCGCGGGTGATCGACGGGTTCTCGCTCTTGCGCGCGATCTTGTCGATCTCGTCGATGTAGATGATGCCGGTCTCGGCCTTCTTGACGTCGTAGTCAGCGGCCTGGATCAGCTTGAGGAGGATGTTCTCGACGTCCTCACCGACGTAGCCGGCCTCGGTGAGCGCCGTTGCATCGGCGATCGCGAAGGGGACGTTGAGCAGCCGGGCGAGCGTCTGGGCGAGCAGCGTCTTGCCACAGCCGGTCGGGCCGAGGAGCAGGATGTTGCTCTTCGCCAGCTCGACCTCGTCTCGCCGACCCGGGCCGGCAGCGGCGGTGGCCTGGTGCTGGACTCGCTTGTAGTGGTTGTAGACCGCGACCGAGAGGATCTTCTTCGCCGGGTCCTGGCCGACGACGTAGTCGTCGAGGAAGGCGCGGATCTCACGTGGCGTCGGCAGCTCGTCGAAACGGAGCTCCGTCGAGTCGGTGAGCTCCTCTTCGATGATCTCGTTGCACAGGTCGATGCACTCGTCGCAGATGTAGACCCCAGGGCCCGCGATCAACTTCTTGACCTGCTTCTGGGACTTCCCACAGAAGGAGCACTTCAACAGCTCCCCGGTGTCACCGAACTTGGCCACGATTCCTCCACTCCCCGCTCAGCGAATCGGGCCGGTCCGGTCGACGGCGTTCCGAGCGACGATCACGTCGTCGATGATGCCATATTCCTTGGCCTCGTACGCCTCCAAGACGAAATCGCGGTCGGTGTCGACGTGCAACCGCTCCTTCGACTGGCCGGTGTGGATCGCGAGGATCTCCTCGAGGAGGTCTCGCATCCGCAAGATCTCCTTGGCCGCGATCTCGAGATCGGTCACCTGGCCGTAGCCCACCTGACCGTACGGTTGGTGCAGCAGGACCCGGGCGTGGGGCAGCGCGAGGCGCTTGCCCTTCGTGCCTGCGGCGAGCAGGACCGCCGCCGCCGAGGCGGCCTGGCCGAGACAGATGGTGGCGATGTCGTTCTTGATGAACTGCATCGTGTCGTAGATCGCGAACAGCGCGGTGAGATCGCCACCGGGGCTGTTGATGTAGATGTTGATGTCCTTGTCGGGGTTGTCGCTCTCGAGGTGGATGAGCTGCGCACAGATCAGGTTGGCGATCGTGTCGTCGATCGGCGTGCCGATGAAGATGATGTTCTCTTTCAGCAACCTGCTGTAGAGGTCGTACGCCCGCTCACCCCGGTTGGTCTGCTCGACCACCGTCGGCACGAGGTAGTTCACGGCGTCCAGGTTCATGATGATGCCTCTTCCCCGTCCCCGGCCTCGCCGGCGGCTTCGTGGTCGTGATCCTCGTGGTCGTGATCGTGGTCGTGATCGTGATCGTGATCGTGCTCGTCGAGCCCGTGTCCGAGGAGCAGGTCGTTGTCGATCGGCTTGCCATCGGGATCGACGATCTCGACCCGGTGCAGCAGCCACTCGAGCGCCTTCGACTTGCGCAACTGGGCGCTGAGCTCGGTGACCGCGTCGTTGCGCTCGTACGCCTTGCGGACCTGGTTCGGCTTCTGGTTGACCCGCATCGCGATGCGTTGGTACTCGATCTCGAGATCGTCGTCGTCGACTTCGAGGTTCTCCGCAGCGGCGACGGCGCGCAGTGCGAGATCGACCTTGACGGCTCGCACCGCACCCTCGCGCATCCCCTCGGTGAACGACGCCGGGTCCTGACCGGTGGCGGCGAGCCACTGCTCGATCTGGATGCCCTGCGATTGCATCTGGGCGATGAAGTTCTGGATGCGGGACTGCAGTTCGGCGGTGACGAGCGCCTCGGGCGCGTCCTCGTCGACCAGCTCGGCGAGGCTCGCCGTGGTGCGGTCGATCATCTGCGACCGGGCCTGGTTGAGCTTGGACCCGCTCAGCCGTTCGCGGATCGAATCGGACCACGCCTCGATGGTGTCGAACTCACCGAGGTTGTCGCTCACCCACTCGTCAGTGACCTCGGGCAGGATCCTCTCCTGCACCTTGGTGACCGTGACGGCGAACTCGGCAGGATCGGTCGTTCCTGACGGCGTGGCCGTGAACGACAGCGCATCACCGGCGCTCGCGCCGACGAGCTCGTCGTCGAACCCTTCCGCGACCCACCCCTTGCCGATCTCGTAGGACCAGTCCTCGACGTTCAAACCGGCGACAGGCTCGCCGTCGCGCGTCGCCGACAGGTCGAGCGTGACGAAGTCGCCGACCGCAGCAGGGCGGTCGAGATCGGCGAGGGAACCGTGGCGGGCACGCTCGGCGTCGATCGCCTCCTGCACGTCCTCGTCGGTCGCGGTGACCGAGGGGAGCTCGACGCGCAGGCCGCCGTAGCCCGGCACGTTGATGACGGGGCGCACCTCGCACGTGGCATCGAACGCGACCTGGCCCTCCTCGGCACCACCGGTCAGCTCGACCTCGGGTGTGGCGATGAGGTCGACGTCGTGCTCGCGGACGGCGCGGGCGAGGTACTGCGGGATCGCGTCCTGCAATGCCTGCTGCCGGGCGGCGTCGAGCCCGATGCGGGCCTCGAGGATGCGCCGTGGTGCCTTGCCGGGCCGGAAGCCGGGCAACCGCACTTCTTTCGCGATCTTCTTGAACGCCGAGTCGACGTCGCGGTCGAACTCCGCATCGTCCACCTCGACCGACAACTTGACCTTGTTGCCCTCGAGGGGCTCCAGCGTGCTCTTCACAGGCGGCCGAGTGTACCGGCGGGGTGTGCCATGGCACCGACCCGCTCGGCGAGCTGCCGCGGGAACTCGGTCGGGGCCGCCCGCATCGGCCACAATGAGGGCCTATGCCGTTCTGGAAGCCGCATGCCCTCGCCCACCCGCACGCCGATCAGCTCGACCTGCGCATCGGCGACCGGGTCGCCTCGACGGTCGAGCTGCACGGCGTCCCTGCCGGCACGCCCGGCAAGGTCATCCTCGCCAACGGCTTCAACTGGCAGCGCTATCGCGTCCAGTTCGTGAACGGTACCGAGCTCGGCGACCTCGACGGCCGCCAGCTCGAGCCGATGGGCAAGGCGGCCAAGCGCCTCGCCAAGGCGGCGAAGCGCGCCGCCTGACCGGCCCGGCCCACACCAAGAGCAGGTCTACGATCACGGCGTCCCTCAACGGGGTCGAGGGGGTCGAGGAGGTCGCCGTGCCGTCACCGTCGTTGTCGTACGCGTCGGGAAGCTCCGCGAAGCCGTTGATCGGCCGCACGATCGGGGCGGACCTCGCGGCGACCGCCGAGCGGCTGCCGGACCACGACGCGATCGTGGTCCCGTTCCAGGACGTGCGGCTCTCGTACGGCCAGTTCGACGCGCGGGTCGACGAGGTCGCCCGCGGCTTGCTCGCGCTCGGTCTCGAAAAGGGGGACCGGCTCGGCATCTGGTCGCCGAACTGCCTCGAGTGGGCACTCGTCCAGTACGCCACGGCGAAGATCGGCGTCATCCTCGTCAACCTGAACCCGGCCTACCGCACGCACGAGGTCGGCTATGCGCTCGGCCAGTCGGCCTGCCGGGTGGTCGTGGCCGCCACGGAGTTCAAGACGAGCGACTACACCGCGATGCTCGACGAGGTCCGCGGCGACCTCCCCCGGCTCGAGCGGACGATCCTCATCGGCACGCCGTCGTGGGACGAGCTGTTCGAGCGAGCCGGAACCGTGAGCGTCGATGTGCTGCGCGACCGCTCGGCGCAGCTGTCGTTCGACGACCCGATCAACATCCAATACACGAGCGGCACGACGGGCTTCCCGAAGGGCGCCACGCTCTCGCACCACAACATCCTCAACAACGGCTACTTCGTCGCCGAGGGCTGCGGGTACAGCGAGCGCGACCGCGTCTGCATCCCGGTGCCGCTCTACCACTGCTTCGGCATGGTGATGGGCAACCTCGGCTGCACGACCCACGGTGCGACGATCGTGTACCCCGCTCCCGCGTTCGACCCACTCGCCACGTTGCAGACGATCGAGGCCGAGCGCTGCACGAGCCTCTACGGCGTGCCGACGATGTTCATCGCCGAACTCGCCCATCCCGACTTCGGCGACTTCGACCTGTCGTCGTTGCGGACCGGCATCATGGCGGGCTCACCGTGCCCGGTCGAGGTGATGAAGCAGGCGATCTCGGCGATGCACATGGACGAGGTGACGATCTGCTACGGCATGACCGAGACCTCACCGGTGTCGACGCAGACCGCGGCCGACGACACGATCGACCAACGCGTGGGAACGGTCGGCCGCGTCCATCCGCACGTCGAGATCAAGGTGGTCGACCCCGCAACCGGGCTCACCGTGCCGACCGGGACGACGGGTGAGTTCTGCACGCGCGGCTACTCGGTCATGCTCGGCTACTGGAACGAGCCGGAGAAGACCGCGCAGGCGATCGACGCGTCGCGCTGGATGCACACCGGCGACCTCGCCGTGATGGACGAGCTCGGCTACGTCAACATCGTCGGGCGGATCAAGGACATGATCATCCGCGGCGGCGAGAACGTGTACCCGCGCGAGATCGAGGAGTTCCTCTACTCGCACCCTGACATCGTCGACGTCCAAGTGATCGGCGTGCCCGACGAGCGCTACGGCGAGGAGATCATGGCATGGGTGCGCGTTCGGGAAGGGGCCGACGCGCTCGATGCCGACGATGTGCGCGCGTACTGCGAGGGGCGCATCGCGCACTTCAAGATCCCGCGCTACGTGCACCTCGCCGACGAGTTCCCGATGACGGTGACCGGGAAGATCCAGAAGTTCAAGATGCGCGAGGAGTCGATCGAGCTGCTCGGCCTCCAGCGCGCTGCGGGGACGCGCACGGCGTAGCGGTCGGCGTGAGCGGCTGGCGTGAGCGGTCGAAGTGAGCGGAAGGCGGCGACCCGAATGCGAGACTCGCCGCCATGACGTACCGATCGCTGCGGCACCACTTCCCGGGAGTCCGTGACGGGTGGGCCCGTTTCGACGGCCCGGCCGGCACACAGATGGTCGACGTGGCGATCCAGGCGATGGCCGACTTCGCAGGCAGCGGCGCGAACGCCAACTCCGGCGGCACGTTCGAGGCGGCCGATGCGTGCGATGCCTTGCTCACGCGGACGCGCTCGACGGTCGGGCAGTTGCTCGGCGCCGACCCGGAGGGCATCTGCTTCGGGGCGAACATGACAACGATGACGTTCGCGTTCACGCGGGCGGTCGCCCGCACGTTGCGACCTGGAGATCGCGTCGTCGGCACACGACTCGATCACGACGCCAACGTGACGCCGTGGCGGATCGCCTGCGAGGACGCCGGCGCGGAGCACGTCCTCGCCGCGTTCGACCCGTCGACGGGTCTGCTCGATCCGCAGGCGGTCATCGACCTGATCGACGAGCGGACGCGCTGGGTCGCGGTGACCGGCGCGTCGAACCTGCTCGGTACGACGCCTGACCTCGCACCGATCATCGCCGCCGCGCATGACGCCGGTGCACGGGTGTTCGTCGATGCGGTGCACCTCGCGCCCCATCGCCGGATCGACATCGGCGCGCTCGGCGTCGATGTGCTCGCGACATCACCGTACAAGTGGTACGGACCGCACGCCGGCGTGCTGTGCGTCGAACCGGAACTGCTCGACTCGTTGCCGGTCGCCAAGGTCCGCCCCGCCGCGGACACCGGTCCGCGCCGCTTCGAGACCGGCACGCCGAACTTCGAAGGCATCGCCGCGGTCGAGGCGGCGGCGCGGTTCCTGCTCGAGGAGGGGATGGACCGCGTCGCTGCGGACGAGGCGGTGGTGTTCCGGCCGCTGCTCGACGGGCTGCAGTCGCTCCACGGTGTCCGCCTCTGGGGACCGGCGACGATGGAGGGCCGGACACCGACTGCAGCGTTCACGGTGGTCGGGCGCACGCCGGACGAGGTGGCCGAGGCGCTGTCGGCCGAGAAGATCGCCACGTGGTCAGGACACAGCTACGCGGTCGAGGCGGTCGGCCAGCTCGGCCTCGCCGAGTCCGGCGGTGTCGTGCGGGCAGGGGTCGTCCGCTACGTCGAGCCCGACGACGTGACCCGCCTTCTGAAGGTGGTCGCGCGGCTCGCCGCGACGGCGGTGCGCTGAACGATCTCGCGCCGCTCGCCGAACTGCCTCGGCTCGGCTCAGACAGGACTGCTGAGCGTCACCACCTTGGAGTACACGTGGCACTCGGCTGATGCGGGGACGGTGACCGCGTGCACGGTGATCTCCCAGGCATCGTCGCCTCGAACCACGGTCGTGCGCAAGTACCCGACCCGTGGGTCCGCGGTCTCGTTCAGGAACATCGGGAAGGCGGAGCCGTGCAGACCGAAGGCCGCGGTGTTTCCGGCTTGGTCGGTGACCAGCATCGTGGTCGGCGACCCGTTCCAGACACGGACGTACACGCCGACTTCGCCCGGACTCTCCGCCATGCAGCTCACGTAGGCCTGGAGGTCGTCGGGGCCGAGGTCGAAGAACAGGTAGCCCGAGTCATGGAGCACTCTCGCCGCCCCCGGCGGGACCCTCGGGACCTTCGGCACCCGGCTCACCCTGCGGACCCTCAGGTCCTTCGCCACCCTGGGGGCCGACCGAGCCGGCGGCGCCAGGGAGGCCTTGCGGACCGGTCGCGCCCTGCGCGCCCGTGTCACCCTTCGCACCCTGGCCGCCGGCAGCTGCCGGCGCCAAGTAGCCAGAGACGTCGATCACCACGTCGGCATCGCCGGCGAGGTTGTACACGGAGAACCTGCCGTCCACGGAGAGCCCGACCATGGCCTGGTTCGTGAGCGCGACCGTCCCCTCATCCCAGTTCAGCGTCGACGTGGCCGGACGCGGGAGATGAGCGGGGAACGCGGTGAGGAACCCTGGTGCGGTGGGATTCACGATCGTGACGTTCACGAGCACCGCTGTCGCCGACGCCGGGACACCGCACGTGCCGTGAGCGGTGAACGTGGCCGTGTCACTCTCGCCGAGCCGCTCGCCGGCCTCACGCGTGTCGACGAGCCGGCACGGGTCCACCGTCACGATCGATGACGCAGCGCTCGACCCGGCAGCGTGCGCTGTGTACAGCCCGCCGCCTCCCAGGACCACCGCCACGGCAGCACCCACCGCTGACCAACGGGAGCGCCACAGGACCCCTCGTGACGACGAGATCGTGACCGGGCTGCGTGGGGGTGTCATGTGGCGGGATGGTGCGGGGTTGGTGCTCCGGCGCACCCAGCCCGACCCGATTGTTCGGCGCAGCCGATCCGCTGAGCTCTCCTCACAAGCTCGCCGAGGCGCGAACTGTCCGTGCGAACGGGCGGCGGGGACCCGTGCGCACGGACAGAACCAGCGGTCGACCGAGCGGGGCTCGGTCGGACCGGGCTACTCAGGGCTCCGAGCTGCCTCCAGGACGCAGGATTCCAGCGGTCGCTCGTCCGAGCGTCGCATCGCGCGCTCTCGACGATGGCCCATGCGCAGGTACGCCTGACCGATCGCCGCCTGGTCGAGCAGGTAGCTGGCTTGGTGATATCGGATTGCTTGGCCGTCCATGCCGCACCTCCTTCTCGTCGTCAGCACGTGATCGGTCATGTTCAAGATGATCACACGGAGGCCGTGATACATCCCCACGGTTTTCCGTCGCAGAGGCGGTCCGCACCCAGCTCCCGGGTCGTGACCTGCTCGTTTGCCGAACGTTTCACCTGCTCAGATAGCGTGCTGAGCACGGGGAGTAGCGCAGTTCGGTAGCGCACCTGCTTTGGGTGCAGGAGGTCGGGGGTTCGAATCCCCCCTCCCCGACCCGCCGGTAGTCTCGGCGCATCAGCATGCACCCAGCTCGCTTCCACCCGAACGGCAGGGTTCCGTGAGCGATCAGCACCTGCGGCGGGCGCTCGATCGCCGCATCACCGACTACCGGGCAACCCTCTCGGGTAGCGCAGTGGGCCGGCCGCTCCTCACCGACTACGGAGTCGCTGGCCGGATCCCACACCGGGTGCTCGCGGACGGTCTGCCGACACCGGTGACCGGTATGGACACGGGCGCTGGGACGCTCTGGGTGAAGCGGGATGATCTCACCTCGAGCCTGTACGGCGGGAACAAGGTGCGGAAGCTCGAGTACGTCTTGGCCCACGCAGCCACACGCGGCTGCACCCCAGTCGTGGTGGGCGCGACGGGAAGCCACCACATCCTCGCATCGGTGCTCTTCTGCCGTCTGCTCGAGATGTCGTGCGAGGTGGTGCTCTTCCCGCAGCCACCGACTCCTGAAGCAGCGGTCGTGCAGGCCGTGCTCGACGCGTACGACGTTCGCGTGCATCGGGCGTCCACACCGAACCGCTCGCCGTGGGCGACCGCGAGGACGCTGGCCGACGGCTGGCGCCGCGGGGACCGGCTGTGTCTCGTCTACCCCGGTAGCTCGTCCCCTGCGGGCACGCTCGGCTACGTCGATTGCGGCCTCGAGATCGCGCGAGCCGTCCAGTCCGGGATCTGCCCCGAACCGGCGGCGGTGTACGTTGCGTTCGGCACCGGCGGCACGGCCGTCGGCCTCTCGATCGGTCTCGCCCTCGGAGGGCTGAGCAGCGAGGTTCGCGCCGTGCAAGTCGGTGAACCGATCATGACCAACCGGCCCCATCTCGCCATCACGGAGTGGCGCACTCGGCGACTGCTCCGCTCGCTGGGCGTCGACGCCCCGCGGTCGATGCACCGCATCTCGCTGGTGACCGCGTACCTCGGTGAGGGCTACGGCCACCCGCTTCCCGGGGCCGCTCCCGCCGTCGAGCTCGCCCATCGAGCCGGTCTCCCGGTCGACCAGACCTATACCGCCAAGGCGCTCGCTGCCGCCGTCGATCACCAGCGCCGGGCACCGTCGGAGCACATCATGTTCCTCGAGACGCTGGCTGCCACCGACCCGGTGTCGGAGCTCGGGCCGCTCGGCTAACGACTGAGCCCACCGGCAGTCGCCACCGCGGCGACCCAGCGCCGGACGAGGGCTTCTTGGTCGTAGCCGGAGTGCGTCCGCGCCGGTAGCTCCGGCTGCGACGGGTCGAGCAGCAGGACGTCCGAAGCTCCCGGGAGCACCGGCAGGACGTTCGCCTCGGCGGGAGGCTCGAAGAGGTGCTTCCCGACGTAGTCGGTGTCGCGATAGAAGTTGACCCAACCGCCACGCGGATCCAGTCGCGATGCCACGCGCTGGATGTCTCCGGCACTGAAGTAGGTGGGGAAGAACGGAACGAAGAGCTGGCGGATCGGCGAGCCGTAGGTGACGACCGAGACCCGCGACAGTCGATCGGCGTCGTCATCGTCTGCGGCGAGGAGCTCGAGGGCCGCGTACGAGAGGACGGTGCCCTGGCTGTGGGCGACGACGATCACCCGTCCGCCGTCCTCGGACAGCTCGCGGATGCGGTCGCGGAGCTCGGGGACCGCACGCTCTGCGTAGCAGGGCGCGGCGAGCGGGTGGTACACACGCGGCCAGAAGGTCAAGACGTCCCACACCTTGCCGACCGAGCGTCGCGAGTCGCGAGCCCGAGTCGCAGCCCGGAGCACGAAGACCCCGGGGAACAGGAAGGTCACGAGCACCCACGAGCCTGCGGTCTCGAGCCAGGACCAGCCGAAGAGCGGGCTCGAGACGGCGTCGCCGCCAAGCGCGAGCAGCACGAGCATGGTCACGGAGAACACGACCAGGAACACGGTCAGCAGCACGTCCGCCCTGCGGCCGAGGCCCGCAGCGAGGCGATCGGTGGCGACGCGGCTCACCCAGCCTTCACGTCGCGGTGACTCGAAGACCGACAGGCCGTAGTCGCGACGCACCGATGCTACAGCCGCACGTCGAGCGCGGCGGTCGGCGACCCAGTACAGCGCGACGGCCAGCGTGATGACGGCACTGAACGCGAAGAAGCTCGAGTTCCCGCCGATGAGGCTCGTCCCGAGGATCACCGTGGTGTCGCCGGTCTGCAACATGGCGATCAGACGAACGAGCACTGCACTGAAGCCGGCAAAGGTGAGCACCAGCCCGATGCCCATCGCCGCTGGCACCGGATACACGCGGAAGCCGGACTCATCGAGGTCCCGATCAGTTCCTGATCCTTCCGCCTCGGCTCGCTGACCCAGCCCGACTCGGAGCTGCGTGACGAACGACCCGAGATGAGCCATGTTGCGGCCCCACAACCTCACGACGGCGGCAACGAGGAGCAGCCCGATCAGGCCGATGACGCCGTAGGCGATCCAGTTGACGAACTGGATGAAACCGTGCTCCCCGAACGAGTCGGTTGCCTCGGCGTCACGGCGCCACGCCCAACCGATCACGCCGGCTGCAACGGCGACGCCGACATGTGCGCAGCCCCAGCCCAGGGTTGCGAACCGGAACATGACCCGATCGGTGCGGAGCCGGTCGGCGTACGTGCTCCCCGTCCACACGTAACGATCGGGCCTGGCGAGGAATCCGATCACCCCCGCTGCCAGGACGGCGACGACCACCAGCCAGGCTCGGAGTCGACCCTCGTCGGGCCAGCCCGCCGTCGCAACCGCCTCCTCGAGCGTGGTGCCGGCTGCGAAGCCGACGGTCGCGGTGGCCGCCGCGAGGTGGGTGCGATACAGCGCGCCCGGCGAGTCGAGCTGATACCAGAAGTCTCGGTCGCCGAGCCGTGCGATGCGGCCGGACCACACGTCGCGCGTCGGCGGCGCTGCTCCGCCGACCGTGTCGTGCAACGGGCGATTGCGGGAGGACACGCCGAAGAGCACCGCCACCACGAGAATCACGAAGCCGATGCCGACGGTGGCGCGCCAGAACGGGTGACCGGTCTCGCCCGTCGGGAACCATCGCAGCGGTTCCTGCCACCACCATCTGGTGCACTCCGGGTCCGAGCCGCATCGCATGGCGACGACGTCGACGCTCAGGACCGCGACGTACAACACGTAGACGACGGTCAGACCGACACCACCGATGCGGACCATCGCCCGCGTGAGGGTGAGCGGCCATCGCCGTCGCTCGGACCCGGATGGCTGGAGCATCCATCCGGCCACGTTGACGAGCGTGAACGGCAAGAGCAGCCACCAGAAGCCGGCGATCAGCGCCTTCGACGTCAGCCCGCCCCACACGTAGGCCTCGGTGTCGTGCCCGCTCCCGGGATCGCGAGAGCGGTGGAACCCGGCGGTTCCATCACCGGCCACCTGAACCGCGTGCGGGTCGTCGAGCAGCTGGCTGGCATTGGCGCCCCCCACCCCGTGCACGCGGATCTCGCTCACCGACGACATCGATCGCCTCAGCACTCGATCGCCGGGGCCCCGGGCGCCCGCGCCGCGAGGTACTGCTCCATGAACTCCGCGATCTCGGCGCTGTTGCCGAGCAGCTCCTCGAGGTGGACAGCCTCCAGCGCCGCCTCGACCGCCTGCCGGAGCTCTGCCGTGGTCTGCCACGTCGCCGGGACGAGGTACGGCTCCAGCTGCCGCACGAGCTCGTAGTTGCTGTCGATGTCGAGCCTCGGGAGCTTCTCCTCCAGCGACCTCGGCTCCGCGTCCGACTCCCGGAGCACGCGGCTCACGAAGGTGACTCGGTGGAACACCCGCCAGCACGCCGGCTTCTCGGATGCGTCGCGGAGCTGCCGGAGCGTCAGGGCAGCGGGATCGTTCAGCTCGATCCACGCCGGGTCGACCACTCGGCCGAAGAAGTCCTCGAAGTTCCGGTCGCTGGGTTCCAGGTAGAAGGTCATGAACCGGTAGGCATCGACCTTGCCGGGCTCCCTCGACTCCTTCAGCTGCCCGTCACCTGTTCGCTCGTAGATGTCGCGTTCGACCTTGTCGACGGAGACGTCGAGCGAGAAGGCGTGCGTCGCCTCCTTGGTCCTGGACTTCACCCGGTTGTGATGGCCACCCATCAGCGCATCCAGGGAGAACTTCATCCCCGCTGGAGCGCTGAACAAGAGCTCCGCCTTGAGACCAGCCATGCCCAGGAACTTGTACGCCCCGCCCTTCACTTCGTGAACGCTGTCCATCACCTCCTGCGTCTCGGCAAAGAGTCCACCATCCGCGGTCCAGACGTAGGTGTTGACGATGTTCCGCTTCGTCAGGTCGGGCAGCGCCTCGCCTCCGGGCCCCGCTGAGATGGCCGCGTCGTAGAACCGCGCCATGCGCGCCGCTTCTTCGTCCTCGGCGATCCGCTGCTCGAGCTGGTAGGCCTCCTTCGGCTTGTAGTAGCTGGCCTCCGACCGGGAGCCACCGGCGTTCGGGTAGTCGTCGTCCGGCTCGTTCCCCACGAATCCGTCGAGCGTGCCCTGCTTCGTGTAGTGCGGATCCAGCTTGAAGTGGACGATGTTCCAGTCGGGTGGGATGTCGGCATTGGGTCGGAGGTGGTACCCGACGAGCGCGTTGTTTCGGCGCAGTCGCAGCGCGAACAGGTCCGCCGTCTCCGACTCGACGAGTGCGAGGCCGACGTTGTCGGGCAGGTACCCGATCGGCGTGATCCGGCCGCGCAGCTCCAGCGACGTCTCCTTCCGCGTCGTCTGCACCGCCTCGGCGATGCTCTCCTCCAGCCACGAGTAGCTGTTCTCGAACTTCGTGTGCAGACCCACGAAGCTCTCGGTCTCGAAGAGCTTCTGCTCGTAGCCGAAGCCGGCAGCGCCCTCGGCCCGGAGGACCGCTCCGAGCGCGATGTCCCACTGCTGGTCGAAGCCGCGATCCAGGCTGACGGAGTGCGTGAGCCTCGTGCTGTCCGCTTCGAGCAGGCGAACCGCGCTCGCTTCGTTGTAGTCGTCGATGTCGCCGATGCCCGGCACGGCGCGCTGGCCGAGGTTCTCGCGAGGAACCGGTGGGGCACCCTCGATGTACCCGATGAGCTGCGGCGCGAACTGCACCTGGCTCACCCACTCGGTGGTGAGATCGCCCACCTTGAAGCCCGCGACGAGCTTCCAGCTGCCGTCGGGTCGGACGAGCGAGTAGCAGCGCTTGAGCACACCGACGAGCTTTCCGGTCGCATCCGTCGTCATCTCCCCGTACTCCGCGACGGCCGGGCGAGCTCGTGTCGTCTCGACGTAGGCCGTGCGCACGGGTGCGAGGGCGTTGCACACCTGCGGGGCTTCATCGCCGACCGGCGCATCCGACGGTGCGAACCGGGCTGCGTGGAGCTCCAGGTCGTTGCCGGTCCCCGACCGGTCGGCGAGCGTCACGACGCCCGATGGCGCGTTCTCACCGGCGGGCGCGATCTCGAAGGGGTAGTACGCGATCAGCTGGTCCGAGTCCTCCCCGATCACACGACGGAACATGTTGTCGCGGAGCTCCTTCGCGGTGCGCACGACCCGCCAGAGGCGGAGCTCGTCGATGCCACCCGTGAAGCCGTCGTCGCCGTCGGCCGAGGCGCTCTGCCGGGCGAAGAGCACGAAGGGTACCTCGCCCGGCAAGCCCTCGAACTGCTCGGTGCGGGACGGGAGCTCGACGCCGTCGAGGTACAGCCGCAGCGTCGAGCCACGCGGATCGGGATCTCGGCACCAGCGCGCCGCGCCGATCAGCCGGGCATGGGCGCTGCCCGCGCTGTCGGCCACGGTGGGTCCGGCGCGCTCGGCGAATCGCCAGTACGAGGCCAAGCCGGACACGCCGCCGGACACGCGCGCGCTGATGCTCTCGCACGCCGCGTTCCAGATCCGAACCTCGCTGACGCGACCGTGCAGCGGGACTCGGCGCTTCTCGTCGAGGTCGAGGTAGCCACGGCCGATCACGAGATGCTCTGCCCCGCCGCCGACAGCCGCCGGCTCGAGTGCGTGCTCCTGGTTGGACGCCGCGATGCTGGGCTTGCCGTCGACGATCGTCACCTTCGGATGCGTGTAGTGGCGCGTGGTCGTGAACGTCGAGCCGTTCGCGTCCTCGACACGCAGTGCAATGTCGTGCCACACGACGACGCAGGTGCCGATCCCCTGGCCGACGGTGGAGGTCTGCCGCTTCCTGGATGCCGCCACCCGGAACGGGCTTCCCGGCACGATGGGCTTCTCGGCGCCGAAGGTGTGCACGACGCCGTCCACGTCCTGGAAGGCGAACTGCAGCAGGCCCTTGCCGTCGACCACGAGCGAATACGGGACACGGGCGTCGGTTCCCGGTGCGGGCGTGCCCTTCACGAGCAATCCGTTCCCGCCGACGAGCTCGTCGATCTGGCCGAACACCTCGACCGTGAGGTCGTCGGTGAGGTCCAGACCGGCGTCGTCGCCGCACTCGAGGTACTCGCCCCGCGTGAGGTCCATGGCGAAGCTCTGCGCATAGGTCGCGGCGACGTGCCCCCATCCCTGCAATGGGGTCGTCGATCGCGCCCGCAGCCCCTTCACCTGCGCGACCGGCCAGATGCCGTTGGGTGCGTAGAAGAGCTCAGGGAGCTCTTGGGGCTCGTACCGAACCGGGCCGAGCACGCGGCAGGTCCCGTGGTGCCGCGAGACGTCCTTCGCCCCGCTGCTGCCGCACCAGTTCCCGGCGAGCGTCGTCTCTTTCTCCGGCGCGGCGAGCGGGTCGCCGAGATGGTCGCGGATCTGCTCGGCGGTGCGGGCCGTCGACCAGATGCGGACGTCGTCGACGCGACCCACGAAGTAGCGGGGGTCGCTTCGCTGCGTGCTGGCGCCGATGTTCCAGTGGCTGTCCAGCACCTCGACCGCACCGGTCGCGTCCGCCTGGGAGCTGGCCTCGATGCCGTCGCGATACAGCCGCCAGTGCGTGCCGTCGTACACGCCGGCGAGATGCACCCAACGGCCGAGGTCGGCCGCGTCGACCGAGCACGTGGTCAGGTGGTCGCGGCCATCGCAGGAACCCACCTCGTAGTGCATGTTGTGCACGCGCAGGAAGACCTCCCGGTCCGGAGCCCTCCGGTACCCGTGGGCGACGATGTTCCGGAAGCCGTCGATCGGCTTCTCGATCTGCACCCACGCCTCGAGCGTGATGTTGCCGGCGAAGTTCAGCTGCGCAGCCGGGTCGATCTGGATGTGGCTGTTCCCGTTGAGCACGATGACCGTGCGCTGACGCTTCGAGGCCAGCTGGTCGCGCCGCGCCTCGAGTCGGAGCTCGTAGGAGCGCAACCGTTCGCCCGAGGTCGAAGCGGACGCGTGCCGCATGATCGACACGCCCTCACGAGCGTCGAAGAGCTCGGGGAGGACTGCGTTCTCGCAGCGGACCCTGCCGACTTCGCGACACGTCGCGTCGTGGCTCGACAAGTCCTTCGCGCCACTGCTGCCGCACCAGTACCCGACCAGCGCCGGCTCGTTCTCGGGGTCCGCGAGCGGGCGGCCGAGGTGCTCGAGGATCTCGTCGTCCGTGCGGGCGGACGACCAGATGCGCACCTCGTCGACCCATCCCTCCAACCCTCGTCGATCCGTGGCGACCGAGCTCGCGCCTATCTGCCACGGCGTGTTCTCGACCCTCACCGCACCGGTGCCGTCCTGCCGGGAGCTCACCTGCATGCCGTTGCGGTAGAGGCGCCACGTGTCCCCGCCGTACACACCGGCGAGATGCACCCAATGGCCGATGTCCTCGTCGGGAACCGGGAACGACGTCAGGTGCTCGGCGCCGTCCCACGAGCCGACCTGGTACCGCAGGTCCCATTGGCCTTCCAGACGGAGGAACACCTCACCGTCCGGATCGAACCGGTGCCCGTGAGCCACGATGTTCCGGATGTTGGTGGGTCGCTTGTCGATGCGAACCCACGCCTCGATGGTGATCGTGCCGGCAACGTCAAGATGGGGGGCGACATCGATCTGGACGAAGCCGTCCGGCTCGAAACGGAACACGGTGGCCGCTCGACGCTCGGCCAGCCTCCCCCGCCCCACTCCGAGCTGCGGCTGGAGCCACACCTCCATCGTCATGTCGTCGACGGCATCGAAACGCGCGCCCGGCACGGTCGGAGGAGCTGACGCGAAGCACCCCTTACCGACCCGCAGCGCCTGGCCCGGAGTCGCCGCTGTCCAGCCGCGCGCTCCGTGCGTGAGGGAAGACCTCTGCTGGTCGACGACCGTCGGATCGGAGCCGCGCGCCGCCGAGTCGGGAGTTGTCGTGGCGCGGACGAGCAGCGAACCCGTTGGCAGCCCGGCGGGAGGGACGAGGAGTCGCGCCTGCGACGATTCGTTCCCGGGGGCTGCACCGATGGTCACGGCACCGGCGAAGTCGTAGTCAGTACCAGCTTCGCCGTTGAGGACGCGTGCGAGCTTCGTCCGCGCACGGGGAACCGCTGTCCATCGTTCCTGCAGCCCGGCGCTCGTGATCGTCACCGTGCACGTCGAAGCGTCGCCGTCGTCGACCTCGATGGTGAGGTCGGCGGCGTTCAGTGCTGGGCTACCGAGGCAGCTCGCCACTTCGACGCCGCGCTGGTCTGTCAGCCCGATCCGGACCGGTTCGGTGAACGTGTCGAAGTACGCGACCGAGACGAATCTGCCGTTGATGTCACGGAAGAAGAGGGCGATCTTCCCGTCGCTCCCGTCGAGGAGGAAGGCGCCGTCCGCACAGCCGGTGAACCCGAGGAGCGCGCTCCACGTCGTGAGGCCGGCCGCGTCGATCGACGCCAGCTCCGACCGGAGCTCAGTGCCCGCGTCGATGCGTCGGAGCTCGATCACATCGGGGAGCTGAGCGAGACGGCCACTTGGTGCAACACCGACGTCGAGGACGGCGATCAGCGGCGCTGTCTCGTCCGGGTTCCCGGAGTCGGTGGACACGGCGACCATCACGCGTCCGGCGTGCTTCATCGGCTTCTCGCTCCCGCTGTAGCCGCCGGTGGTGAGCGATTGCTGGAAGTAGAGCAGAGCCGCCGGTGGCGAGAGGACGCTGCGGCCCACACCCGTGGCACTGTCGATCAACCTCGAGCTGTCGCGGGTGAATCCGGGGTGGTCACCGACCGGGGCATCCGAACGAGCCCACGTTGCGCCGCGGACCACGCCGTCGTTGCCCAGCTCGGTCGCGTCTGCCGCCAGTTCGCCGGTCGCCTCGTCGAAGCGCCAGTACGCGACGAGACCCGGTTCGAACCCGGTCAGGCGATGGTCCTTCGCGGCGCGGATCTCCCGTTCACCGCGGGTGCGGTTCCAGAGACGTACCTCGTCGATCGTGCCGACGAAGCCGGGCCCGGCACCGCCACCGATCGACGTGATCACCTGACCCAGAACCGGCCCACGGACGAGTTCGTGAGGCTCCTGCTCGGCTTCGTCGGCACATGCCTCGGTCGTGCGAGCCCGTTCGAAGCCGTCGACGAACACCCTCAATGTGCCGGTGCCGGTGCCTGTGCCGGGCCGCGCCGAAAGGGTGACGGCGAGGTGGTTCCACGTGTGCGGCGCAAGTACCGGCGCGGTGGTGACCTGGTTCCACTGCTGCCCGTCGCCGAAGCCGATGCGCAGCCTGACGCCGTCGACGATCCAGATCCACAGACCAGCATTCGCGACCAACGGCGCTCCGCCGGCGACGAGCACCTGCAGGGGTAGCTCACCGGTCGGTTCGGGCCGCACCCAGGCTTCGATCGTGAGCTCGCCGACCTCCCCCAGCAGCCGACCGGCCAACCCGCCGGACAGTTCGACCCAGCCCGTTCCGGGCTCGCCGGCCGCCGCATCGGACGACGAGAAGCGCAACGCGGCCTCGGCATGCCCGGACGCGCTCACGCGCGGCACGAGCGACTGACCGCAGGTCTCCTGGTCGCGCGTCGGTTCGGAGCACTCACCGGAAACGAGGCTGAACACGGTCGGGTGGTCCGGGCATGTGTAGGTGGGGGAACCGCGCGTGTTGAAGAGCCCGTCGGACGATCGCTCGATGCTGAAGGAATCGAGGTGGCCGGTCGAGTCGTTGTGGGCGAAGATCTGCCAGCGCTGAGTGCCGGCGACCTGGGTCGGGACCAGCAACGCCGTGAAGCGACCGCCCGACAGGTGCCGCACGAACGAGAGCTCGTGCGTCGGCTCGTGGAACAGGTTCCCGTCGAGGTCGCGGGGGCCGAGGCTGTCGGCGTGCGACTGCGGTCGGGTCTTGCTGCGGCTGCGCTGGTAGCGGGCCTCGACCGTCGGCTGCAACGAGGTGCCGACAAGCACGAAGCGATCGACGAGCAGGGTCGCGTCGACGATCGGGACGAACTCGCCCTCGGCGGCGATCCACTGACCGTTCTCGTTCACGTGGCCGAGCTCATCCGACTCGCTCCGAATGAGGATCCGACCGTGCTGATCGATGTGGACCATCTCGGGGTGGAGGCCGGGGAGCGCCTGCCGGAAGACGTAGACGTAGCGTCCGTCGGAGAGCGCGTGGAACGGCGCGAGCTCGGTCAGCCGCGCTGTCGTGGACAGGAAGTAGTCGGGCTGGAACGTTGCGCCGGGCGTGTTCCGGGGTGGCAACGGGGTACCGGCCGGCTCGGGTCGCCGACTCCCCTGGCGGTGGACGGGAAGGGCATGCGATCCAGCGACGCCGAAGCCGACCTGGGCGATCTCCGTCGGGAACGGCAGCTCCACGGGCTCGTCGAACCACGCATCGGCATCGAACGCCAGACCGCCCTTGTCAGCGGCGTGGCCAGCAACGTCGAGCACCAAGTAGACGATGCGCCGCTGGTCGTCCATCGCCATCGCGATGGCAGTGCCGTTGTGGCGGACGATCGTCGTGGACTCGTACTTCCGGTCCGCATACGAGCGCGAGAAGCGTTCGAGCACCTGGTCGGCATCGGTGGCCACGGCGCACCCTCCTGCTCTCGGTGCCGGCCCCGGCCGCGCCGTCGCGAACACCAGATCCGGACGTCCTGGCACCAGCCTGACGAGCGGCGCTGTGAGCCGCCAGGGCAGAAGGTCCCCGTACCCGACCCGGCTGTCAGCTGCGCGGGCCGACCTCGTGGATCGCGTCCATGTACCCGAACAGACTCGACACCATCTGCTCCTCGGGCGGGCGGGAACCGGTGGCGCCGTACATCGCACCGCTGCGCGGCGTCTCAGTGGGCGGGTCCTTCGCGTACGCGACCGCGTCCGCGAGATCGGTGGCGAACGACTCGACGACGCCCGCTCGCGTGTTCGGCCGGGTGACGCAGAAGTGCAGGGCCGGCGGCAGCTGCAGGCCGTTCATCCGCCAGCCGCGCGTGGCGAGGAAGTCGTTGACGTGGAAGATGTTCACCACGTCCGACGTGAAGGCGACGTTGAACCACGGCTTGCCCATCACCCTCAGCTCGGGCAGGGCGGCGACGGCAGCCTTGACACTGTCGGCGGTCGTGAAGATGTCGCTGGCGATGCGCAGGTAGCCCTCGCGTCCGAGCGACACCAAGGCCGCCCACGTCGCGGCGAGGATGCCACCCGAGCGACTGCCGCTCATCCCGGGTGAGGTGTACGTGCCGCCCGGCCACGACGTGATCGTGAAGTACTGGTGGCGTCGCAACGACGCCGGCCGGTAGAGCAGCACAGAGCTGCCCTTCAGCGCGTAGCCGTACTTGTGCGTGTCGGCCGAGATCGACGTCACGCCGGGGACGGCGAGGTCGAACGCCGGCACGTCGTAGCCGAGCTCGCGAGCCCACGGGAGGATGAACCCGCCGAGGCAACCGTCGACGTGGAAGCCGAGATCGTGCCCGAGCGCGAGCGCGCCGAGCTCGGTGATCGGATCGACGACGCCGTGCGGATACGTCCCCGCCGATCCGACGAGCGCGACGGTGCGCGGCGAGATGTGCGCGCGCACGAAGTCGACGTCGACCGCGTAATCGTCGTCGACGGGCGCATGGACCACCTCGATGCCGAAGTAGTGGGCGCCCTTGTGCAGGGCCGGGTGAGCGGTCACCGGCAGGATCACCTGCGGATGCTCGATGCCCTTTGCCGCGCGCCCCCACTCGCGGTAGGCGAGCATCGCGCTCATCAGGCTCTCCGTGCCGCCCGACGTCACGACACCGCCGGTGTCGTCGTCGCCGTGGAGCATGCCGGCCGTCATCGCGATGATCTCGGCCTCGAGCTTCGTCGCACTCGGGTACATGTCGCGCTGCAGGACGTTGACGTGCCCGAAGAACCCGAACGCCTGCGTCAAGAACGCGTAGTGCTCCTCGTCGCCGGAGTAGATCGAGCCGCTGACCTTGCCGGTGTGGCCCCGCTCGTCCTCGCCGTGCGCCATCTCCGCGAGCTCGCGCAGGATCTGCTCGCGCGCCACGCCCTGCTCCGGCAGCGCGTCGTGCACCTCGTAGCGCCGGGCGTACGGATGAAGCCCCCGTCCAGTCGGCTTCAGGTCCTTCGTGTCGTTCACGTTCTCGGTCTCGCTCACGTTCTTGGTGTCGCTCACCGCGACCTCCTCGTCATCGCTTCCGGATCGATCGGTCAGACGTCGTTCAGCGCGGCGTAGAACGGCCGCGCCAGCGAATGGAACTCGACGAAGCGCTCGCCCAGCCGCTCGTACAGCGCGCGGGTCGACTGCTCCGGCTGGTGGACGCGCGCGACGTGGAGCATCGAGGGGATGTCGTCGAGCGTCATCCGACCCAGTCGTTCGAGCGCGAGGAACGCCGCGCCACGCGCGTTCGTCATCGACGGGTCGGACAGCCGGGACACCGTCACACCCATCACGTCAGCCATCACCTGACCCCAGAAGTCGGAGGCTGCGCCTCCGCCGCCGAAGCGCAACGAGCCGTAGGTCGTGCCGGTGAACGCGGAGACATGGCGCAGCAGCCAGCCGAAGTTGAGCGCGACGCCCTCGTAGATGGCGCGGCTCATGTCGGCACGCGACGACGTCAGGCTGAGGCCGAGGAACCCGCCGCGCATGTCGTGGTCGAACACCGGTGCCATCGAGCCGACGAGCCATGGTTGGAAGAGCACACCGTTCGCTCCCGGCGGCGCCGTCGCCGCGACGGCGGCCGCGCGTTCGAACGCGTCAACGGGCAGGCCGCCGGTAGCGAACGCATCGTCGGCGTACACGACGTTGCGGAGGAAGAACTCGAGCGCCTTCCCGCCGACGCCGTTCTCGGCCATGACGAAGTAGCGCCCCGGCAGCGGGCTCGGGATGCTCGTCAGCCCGTGATCGAGATCGCCGCGCTTCTCGTCGATGTGCGTCACCATCACCGACGTCGTGCCGACGACGATCGAGCACGACGTCGAGTCGAGCGCGCCCGTGCCGACCGCGGATGTGATCGAGTCGATCGTCCCGGCCACGACGCAGGCCCGCGTCGTGATGCCGAGGTGCTCCGCCGCCGCGGCGGTGACGCTGCCGATGATCTCGTCGAACGGGACCAACGGTGGCAGCTTCGCCGGGTCGATCCCGGCGCGCTCCATCAGCTCGGCGGAGTGGCTCGTCGCGCCGTGCGTCCGGTTGTCGACGGTCATCAGCGGGAACGCCGTGTTCTGCGTGGCCGTGATCCGGCCGGTCAGCCGCGCCGTGAGGTAGTCGACAGGCTCCACGTACGCCGCAGCCGCAGCGTCGGCATCGGGGTACTCGTGGCGCAGGAGCGCGATGTGCGCGAGGTCGCAGTTGCCCATCGGCGGCAGCCCGTGGAGATCGATCCACAGCGCGATGTTCTCGCCGGTGCTGACCTCGTCCATGAAGCGGGCGCCGCGGCTGTCCATCCACATCACGACGTTCGTGAGCGGCCTGCCGTCGGCGTCGATCGCGAGCGTCGACATGTACTGCGTCGTCACCGCGACGGCCTCGATGTCGCCGGACTTGATGCCGGCGTGCGCGATGGCCTTGCGGGAGCAGCGACCGAGGGCCGACCACCAGTGCTCCGGGTCCTGCTCGGCGCCGCCATCCGGCGTGAAGATCGTCGGCAGCGGCTCGGACGCCGAGCCGTTCACACGGCCCTCGCCGTCGACGACCGCGACCTTCAACCCGCTCGAGCCGAGGTCGATCGCGAGGATGTCGCCGCTCATGCCGCGCCCGTACCGGTGCTGGTGCTGGTGCTGGTGCGTGTGCTCGTGCGGAGCGCGACCTCGACCGGTTCGGGGAAGTGGCAGGCGACGCTGTGCCCGACACCGATCTCGCGCAGCACCGGCACGTCGGAGGCGCACCGATCCTGGGCCTTCCAGCAGCGCGTGCGGAAGCGGCAGCCGGACGGCGGATCGATCGGGCTCGGCAGGTCCCCTTCGAGCACGATGCGGGTTCGACGCAGCTCGCGCACCGGATCGGGCACGGGCACCGCCGACAGCAGCGCCTGCGTGTACGGATGCATCGCCCCGCCGTACACGTCGTCGTTCGACCCAGTCTCGACGATCTGGCCGAGGTACATCACCGCCACACGATCGGCGACCTGGCGCACGACAGCGAGGTCATGCGCGATGAAGACGTAGGCGAGGCCGAGCCGTGCGCGCAGATCGGTCAGCAGCCGGATGATCTGCGCCTGGATGCTGACGTCGAGCGCCGACACCGGTTCGTCGAGGACGACGAGCGCGGGCTCGAGCGACAGGGCACGGGCGATCCCGATCCGCTGCCGCTGGCCGCCGGAGAACTCGTGCGGATACCGACCGAGGTGCTGGGTCGGTAGCTGCACGACGTCGGCGAGCTCGTCGACGCGTCGATTGACGTCGGCATCCGGCATGCCGCGCAGCTCGAGCGGCTCGCCGATCAGCCGTCGTGCCGTCAGACGAGGGTGCAACGACGACTGCGGATCCTGGAAGACGATCTGGATGTGACGGCGTGCTGCACGCAGTGCGTCGCGGTCGAGCGCGAGGAAGTCCTCGCCGCGGAAGCGGACCTCGCCGCTCGTCGGCTCGGTCAGGCGGAGCACGCATCGACCCGTCGTCGACTTCCCACAGCCCGACTCCCCCACGATTCCGAGCGTCTCGCCCGCCATCACGTCGAAGCTCACGCCACTCACCGCGTGGACCTTCGCACCGCGACCGCGCCCCCGGACAGGGAACTCCTTCACGAGATCGCGCACCGAGAGCAACGGCTCGGTCATGAGACGAGCCCGCTCGGTGCGGTGACGACGGAGCAGGCAACATCGGTGCCGCGAAGCGCGACGAGCTCCGGTTCGAGCACGCGGCACGCGTCGATCGCCAGCGGACAGCGGGGATGGAACGGGCAGCCCGGGGGAAGTGCCGTCGGCGAGGGTGGCGTGCCGGGGATCGATGCCATGAGCTCGTGGCGGTGATCGAGCCGCGGCAGGCAGCCGAGCAATCCCTGTGTGTACGGATGGCCGGGCGCGGCGAACAGATCGCCGACGGGCCCGCGCTCGACCATGCGGCCGGCGTACATGACCGCGACACGGTCCGCCGTACCCGCGACGACCCCGAGATCGTGGGTGATGAGGACGAGCGCGAGCTGCTGATCGTGGCGGAGGCGGGCGAGCAGCTCGAGGATCTGCGCCTGGACGGTGACATCGAGCGCCGTCGTCGGTTCGTCGGCGATCAACACGTCCGGTCGATCGGCGACGGCCATCGCCATCACCACCCGCTGTCGCATCCCGCCGGACAGCTCGTGCGGGTACGCATCGATCCGTTTCGCCGCCTGGGGGATGGCGACGATCTCGAGCAGCTCGACCGCGCGGTCGCGGGCGGCGCGCTTCGACAGCTTGCGGTCATGGGCGCGCATCACCATCGACAGCTGCTTGCCGATCGTCAGCACGGGGTTCAGCGACGTCATCGGATCCTGGAAGACCATCGCCAGGTGCGAGCCGCGCAACTGCCGGAGTTCTGATGCGCCCATGCCGATCAGCTCGCGGCCGCGATAGCGCACCGAACCGGTGACCTCGGCGCCCGGCAGCAGGCCGAGCAGCGCGAGCATCGACACGCTCTTGCCGGAGCCGGACTCGCCGACGATCGCCAACGCCTCGCCCTCCGCCAACGTGAACGACACGCCGCGCACGGCTCGCACAGGGCCTACCGCCGACGGGAACGTGACGGTGAGGTCGGTGACCTCGAGCAGCGGCGCCGCTGTCGCGCTCATCGCCCGATGTCCCGCACGTCGAAGTGGTCGCGCAACCCGTCGCCGAGGAAGTTGAACCCGAGCACGACGGTCACGATCGCGACACCGGGAGCGGCCGCGATCCACCACTGGTAGAAATTCGTCGCGCCCTCGGTGATCATCGCTCCCCACTCGGGAGAGGGCGGCCGCGCCCCGAGGCCGATGAAGCTCAACGACGCCGTGAGCAGCACGACCTGGCCGAAGTCCATGGTCGCGTTGACGAGCGGTGGCGTGAACGAGAGCGGCAGGACGTAGCGGCGGAGCACGAGCGACCTCGACGCGCCGATCGCGATCGCGGAGTCGACGTGCTCCCGCTCGCGGATTGCGATCACCTGCGCCCGCATCAGACGGGCGTAGATCGGCCACCAGACGAGGATCATCGCGATCAGCCCGTTGCGCAGCCCCGGCCCGAGCGACGCGGTGATCGCCATCGCCAACAGGATCGGCGGGAACGCCATCGTCACGTCCACCGTGCGCATCAGCACTGCGTCGATCCACCCACCGAAGAAGCCGGCGATCGCACCGACGAAGCAGCCGATCGCGACGGAGCAGAGGATGACGATGACCGCGACGGGCAGCGACGTGCGTGCACCCCACAGTGCCCTGGTCAGGACGTCGCGACCGAGCGCGTCCGTGCCGAGCAGGTGCTTCGCGCCGGGCGACTGGAGCCGGTCGCCGACCGCGTCGAGCGGACTCTCGGGCGACCAGAGCGGGATCGTGACAGCGACCAGGAACCACACGAGGATCACGGTCACGCCGAACAGGGACGGGCCGCGGAGCCACACCGGCCGCCGCTGCCAGAACGGCCGGGACGGAACCGCCGCGGTGCCTTCGGCGGCGTGGACGCTCACGACAGCCGGATCCGCGGATCGGCGTACGCGTACGCAGTGTCGGTGACGAGGTTCGTGATGAGGAACGCGAAACCGCCGAGCAACGAGACGCCCATGATCGCCGGGAAGTCGAGTTGGCGCGCCGCGTCGACCGCGTACGAACCGACACCCGGCCAGGAGAAGACGAACTCGGTGAGGAACGCGTTCGTCAGGAGGAACGCGAAGGAGAACCCGACGATGGTGATCGTCGGCAGCAGCGCGTTGCGCAACGCGTGACCGTTGACGACCTCGCGCTCGGTCAGCCCCATCGCACGAGCCGTGCGGACGTAGTCGCTGCCGAGCTCGTCGAGCAGGCTCGCTCGCACGAGGCGCGAGACGATGCCGGTGACACCCCAGCCGAGCACCGCGGCGGGCAGGACGAGATGCTCAAGGCTGCCGCGGAGCGAAGTCCAATCGCCGGCGAGGATCGAGTCGATGGTCATGAAGCCCGTCACGCGATCGGGTGCCGTCGCGCGGGGATCGAGCCGTCCCGGGCCGGGCAGCCACCCGAGTCGTGCGTAGAAGATGTAGAGCACGAGCAGCGCGGCCCAGAACGCCGGCAACGACGACCCGATGAGCGCGAAGAAGCGGGCGACGTTGTCGGCGAGGCGGTTGCGGTGACGCGCCGCGTACACGCCGAGCGACACGCCGCTGACGACGCCGACCAGCAACGCCGCGATCGTCAGCTCGAGCGTCGCCGGCAGGCGGTCCCAGATGTCGCTCGCGACGGATTGGCGCGTCCGGAAGGACGTCCCGAGATCGCCGCGTGCGAGGTTGGCCACGTAGCGGACGTACTGCTCGGGCACCGACTTGTCGAGGCCCCAACGCTCCTTCGCCGCGGCGACGATGTCGGGGTTGCCGAGGTTCCGTTCACCGACGATCGTGACGAGCGGATCGGCCGGTGCGAGTCGAGAGACGATGAAGACGAGCGTGACGATGCCGAGCAACAGCAACGGCATCACCGCGATCCGTCGCAAGACGTACCGACGCATCAGCCTCCCCGGTTCGGCCCTGTTCCCGGCTCAGCCGCGGCCGAGACGGTAGAGGTCGAGGTTGCAGCAGGCGCTGTAGTGCATGCCCGTGATGTCCGACCGGGCTGCCAGGAACAGATCCGGGTTGACGAGCGGGATGATCACGCCGTCCTCGATCATCGCGTTTGCGAGCTGCTGGTAGAGCTCCCCGCGCTTGGCCAGGTCCTGCTCGGCCAACGCCTGACCGAGCAGATCGAGCTCGGTCGCGTTCGGCGGCTGCCTGGTCCACGTCTGCCACTGGGACCCTTCGAGCAACCCGAAGTACTGCACGTACTGGCTCGGGTCGGTGTGGTCGGGCGCGAAGTAGAGCGCCGTCACGGGGATGCCGTCGGTGGTGATCTTGTCCGCCCACACCGCGATCTCGACCGGGTTGAGCTCGAGGTTGATGTTGACCTCCTTGAGGTCGGACTGGACCTTCTGCATCACGGTCGCGAAGTCGACGCCGTAGACGTTGAGCGACGGGAACGTCGCGTCGAGGTCGAGGCTCGTCACGCCGGCATCCGCGAGCAGCGCCTTGGCCGCTTCGACGTCCTGCTCTGGCGTCGCCAGCCCATCGGTGCCGAGGAAGCCGTTCGGGATCGGCGACGGCTGCGGACGGCCCGAGCCACCAACAGTCACGTCGACGATGCCCGTGTAGTCGAGCGCGAGCCGGATCGCCTGGAGCACCTCCGGCGTGAGCTCCTCGCCGCCGGCCGCGCCCGGGCTGAGCGCGAGGTAGACGAAGTTGAACGACGGCGCACGCTCGACCGTCACGTCGCCGCCGCTCATGTCGGTCGCGACGTCGTTCGAGATCTGCATCGCGATGTCGACCGCACCCTGCTCGAGCTGCTGGCGCTGCGTCACCGCTTGCGGTGTCTCCTTGATGACGACCTCGGGGAAGGCCGCCGGATCACGCCAGTAGGAGTCGTTACGAGCGAGGCGCAGCTCGTTGCCCTCTGCGTACGACGCGAGCGTGAACGGGCCGCTGCCGGCCGAGTTGCCGAGGAACCACTGCTCGGCCGCATCCGTCGTCGGGTCGGTCGTGGCGCCGTTCTCCTGCGCCAGCTTCGAGTTGACGATGCCGAGGTAGGGGCCGTTCACCTGAGCGAGGAAGGCCGAGTTCGAGCTCGTCATGTTGACGACGACCGTCTGCGGGTCGGGCGTCTCGATCGACTCGATGCCGCTCACGAGGTACGACGCCGATCCCTCGAGCTTCTGCAGCCGCTCCCACGAGAACTGCACGTCGGCGCTCGTGACTGCCGATCCGTCGGCGAACTTCGCTGCCGGGTCGAGCTGGAACGTGAACTGCGTCTGATCGGCGTTGCTCGCCCACTCGGTCGCGAGGCGCGGCACGAGCGTCGTGTTGTCCTCGTCGAGGCCGATCAGCGTCTCGTACACGGCGGTCATGTAGATCTGGCACGTGTCGCAGTAGGCGCGTGACGGATCGAGCGAGTTGACGTCCATGCCGCGGGCGATGAGGAGCGGCGCGTCGGAACCGCCACCGCCCTCCTCGCTGCTATCGGCGCCACTGTCCGCGACGCTGTCGCCGGCGGTGCCTCCCCCGGCGGTGTCCGTGGGCGACGAGCTGTCGTCGTCATCCCCGCAGGCAGCGATCAACAACCCCGCGACGAGCAGGACGCCGAGCGCACCTCGACGTCCGGAACGCAGACCAGACGACATCTGTTCCCTCCCCAGAACCCCAAACTGAGCACGCGCATTCAGTGCAGTGACTGAAGTACAGTCCGCGCCGATGACTCGCGTCAAGGGCGAATCACGCGCAGCGCCACGCGGTGCGAACCAGCCCCGTGACGGAGTCGACGGTCGCGAGGCGCGGCGCCTCGCGACCCGCCAGGCGCTGGCCGAAGCGGCGATCCGGTTGTTCGACGAGCACGGTTTCGACGAGACCACCGTGGACGAGATCGTCGCCGAGGTCGGCGTCACGTCGCGCACGTTCTTCCTGCACTTCGCGACCAAGGCGGCGGCCGCATTTCCCGACCACGAGGAACGCATGGACTCGTTCCGCGAATCGCTCGCCGCCAGACCGGAGGGGATGGATGTCCTCCTGCACTTGAAGCAGGTCATGGTCGCCGGCATCACGAAGAGCCAGACGTCGCGGACCCGCCAGCAGCGGTACCGGCTGCTGACGACGGTGTCGGCGTTGCGCGACGAGGACGCGCGGACCGACCGGGACTACGAGCTGGCGATCGTCGACTACCTCGAACCCCACTGGGGCTCGACACCGGAAGCCCGGTTGCGAGCGAATGCGGTCGCCAACGTGACCATGGGCGTGGCGCGGGCGGCGCTCATCTCGTGGGCTGTCGACGGGCTGAACCCAGGGCATTCCGTGGATCGCCTGCTCGGGCGATTGTTCGGCTCGCCGTTCGACGAGCCGCTTCACTCACTGAAGCGACGCTGATCCGGCTTCGTGCGCCGAGCGGTCTTCTGGGACTGATCTGGCTGTCCGGGCTGTCCGGCTGGGCGGCGCGGTGAGCTCGCCCAGCCGGTCAGCGATTCGTCACGTCGGAAGGGCCGCCTCGATGTCGGCGACGAGCCCGGCGTCCTCCGGCGTGGTCATCGGGCCGTAGCGCTTGACGACGGTGCCGTCCGGGGCGATGAGGAACTTCTCGAAGTTCCAGCGGATGTCGCCGTCGGTGCCATCGGCGTCGGCGACCTTCGTCAGCTCCTCGTAGATCGGGTGACGGTCGGGACCGTTCACGTCGATCTTCTCGAACATCGGGAACGTGACGCCGTAGGTCGTGGAGCAGAAGGTCTCGATCTCCTCCGGCGAGCCCGGCTCCTGGGCGCCGAACTGGTTGCACGGGAAGCCGATGACGCTGAAGCCGCGGTCACCGTAGGTCTCGTGCAGCTGCTCGAGGCCGGCGTACTGCGGGGTGAGGCCGCACTTCGAGGCGACGTTCACGACGAGGAGCGCCTTGCCGAGGTGGTCGGCGAGGCTCGAGGGCTCACCATGGAGCGTGTTGACGGGGTACTCGGTGATCGACATGGGGCCATCCTGATCTGTTCGCGGCGGGATCCACGAAGTCTGCCAGCACCACCGCCAGGTCGCGCCCGGGGTCGGCGTCGGATCCGCACCGAGTCAGCATTCGCGATCGCCGGCGATCAGAAATCCTGCCTGAGACGGGAACCATGCCGAGTCAGCATTCGCGATCGCCGGCGATCAAGAACCCTGCCTGAGACGGGCACAGCACCGAGCGCGAGGCTCCCGGCCAGCATCGGTCGACCCGACCTGCGACCCGTCAGACGGGGTCGGCCACCTGTGACGGCTCGTGTGAGAGGCCAGTCGTCGGTGTTTCGCTCAGCCGCCCGGAAGCGATCAGCTCGCGCACGGCCGGGACCGGGTCGCCATCGGAGAACAGCTTGCGGTCGGTGTAGTCGGCGGGATGGTCCGTCGGGTCCTTCACCCACCACGACGCCTCCAGCGCGATGCCGCTCGGATCGTTGAAGTAGATCGACCGTACGAAGCCGTGATCGACGACTTCCGTGACCTCGCAGCCGAACTCGTCCAGTCGGCTCCGGAGCGACTCGAGCGCTGTCTCATCCGGCAGGTCGAGCGAGAGGTGGTCGAACTGGATCGCACGCGGGTCGGGTACGCCGGCAGGCTTCGAGAACGGGTGGAGCTCGACGTCCGAGTACTCGAAGAAGGCGATCGTCGTGCCGTGGCCGAAGTCGAAGAAGTAGTGACGGAAGCCGGGCGTGCCGATCGTGGCGACGAGCTGCGCGCCGAGCACCCCGTGGTAGAAGCGCACGGTCGCGTCCATGTCGGTGGTGACGAGGGCGAGATGGTTCACACCCCGCCAGCGGGGCTGTTCTGCAGAGCCGGTCATGGCGTCGAGGCTACGCGCCGGCGCGAGTCGTCGTGCCGACGCGGGCGACGCACCGGTTGGACGTGTCCACTGTCCGGCCCGACCGCTAGCCTGCCCAGCGGCCCGGACCCCGTCCGGCTCGCGGGTGTAGCTCAATGGCTAGAGTTCCAGCCTTCCAAGCTGGCTATGCGGGTTCGATTCCCGTCACCCGCTCGAACAAGAGGCCATGTACGGCGGCATTGCTGACGCTGGGCTTCGTCGTCTCGGGAGTCCGATTTCGGCCACCGTGCCTCTTCTGTGCCCTTTAGGGCGGACTGTCGCCGGTCGTGGCGGCGGCGTCACTGCAGTTGGCCGCAGTCCCGGATGAAACCCGTGAGATGGACTCTGTCGGCATTGGGTGCCTACTCGGCGATATGGTGATAACGGTGCAGATTCCGAGTGTGCCGCCGACACGTCGACGCTTCTTCTTGCCGCCACGCAACGTTGTCGTCGCTGCCATGCCGACGGCTTTGACTGTGGGGTATCTCACACGCGAAGTCACGGCGTGGATCTCTGCCGCGATCACAGCAGCATCGCTCATAGTGGTACTCATTGTTGTGCTCGTCGTCTCAACGAGAACCAACAAGTCAGGTAAATCTCTCTTTTGGTTCGGATACTTTAGGTTGACTAGCTCTCAACAGACAATGCTACCACTCAGACTGATCGCGTTGTCGATGTTGATCATCTGTAGTAGTGCCATCATTGTCCATGCGACAGGAGCGTTGTCTGATGCTACCGCCTACGGAGGGAGGTGGTTGTCATCGTTTGTCGAGCGTGACCTGTATTGGTCGGTATTGGCCTTCTTCGGCGCATCTGACAGCGATATTGAGATTGCGACGCGTGGGGGAAGGCTGATCTATGTCGCGACTACGGTGCTTGGCCTGACTTTCTGGGCAGTGGTCATCAGCGTTCTCGTGTCGAAGGCGATAGTTCTCACCCAGCGGGTAGATCCAGCGGAGCGTCCTCACATCGGAAACCGTCGGCGGAAGCAAAAGGGCCGCTGATTCTTCCCCGATTGTGCTTCTAGGAGTTCGTAGAGGCATGAGATCTGATTACATTCCTCGGGGGACACTCCGTGCGGAAAGGACTGCCCGGCGCTCTCGCCAATCGTCGATTGGAGGGAGTTCGCTTCGGCTTCGAGAGGCTCAAATATCACCATTGAAAGTGGACGCACTTGCCCAACGCTGGTGAACGCCGATATGCCTTATAGACCGCGCCGGTCGTGTAACGCGGCTCGCGCCGAACTGTCGCCGATGCGCGCCAACAGCTCTTTGGTGCTCGCGCCCGTCGAGGGAGCGAGCGTGCTCCCGGTGTGGCAGAAGTCGTGGAAGCACAAGCCGTCACAGCCGACGGCCTTCCTCCCCTGGGCGTGAGGATGTCGTTCGGCCCGTGCGACAACATTCGAGGGGCCGACTCGTGGCGCTCACGACTCCGGGAGCAGTTTGGTGCGGAACAGGTCCAACACGGTGTCGAGGGCCTGGCGCGTCAGTTCGCCGGGTTCGTCGATCAGATCGCCGGTCAGCACGGAGTGGCGGTGCCCGAGCGGGCCGTTCGGGTTCCCGTCCGACTGCTCCAACTCGATCGACACGAAGCCGTCTCCAAGTCGCCGCTCCAGCATCTCGAAGCGCTCCTCGGGCACGAACGGGTCGTCCTTGAACCGCATCCCGATCACCCGCAGCGAGTCGGCGGCGCACCGGCCGGCGACCAGCCCGATGTCTGCGTCGCTCGTGTCGATGCTGGCCTTGTGTCGCTTCGACAGCGCGAACGGCAGCGATGGTTGCGAGAGCACCGGCGCCAGGACCGTGTCGTCGACAGCCATCGCCAACGCGAACCCGCCGGTGAAGCACATGCCGACGACGCCGACACCCGGCCCACCACAACGGGTGTGCTCGCTGCGGGCGAGGGCGCGCAACCAGTCCACGACTCGCGACGACTTGCCGACGGCGAGCGCTGTGAAGTCACGGCTGATGCACGTCGACAGGATCGTTCCCGCACCGCGCAACGTGTTGACGAGCTTGTTGCCGGCGGTCGGGTCGCGCCCGGCGCGCCCGAACAGGTCGGGCAGGATCACCGTGCAACCGAGCGCGACCACTCGATCAGCGAACCCGAGCACCATCGGCGAGATGCCGGGCATCTCGGTGATCACGAGCACAGCGGGGCCGGTCCCCTTGCGGAACACGCGGCGTGTCGAGCCCTCATGGGTGAAGGACTCGGCGCCGAACGTCGCCAGGTCGCCGACCGGGGCCTTCGTGTACGTCCGCTTGCCGTCGGTCATCGGCCGAAGCTAGCGGTCATCGACGGCTCCACGAGGCACATCGCGCTCTCTGGTCCAGCATTCGTGTGTCGGTGGCCGTCAGGCTGTCGGCGCACCCCTGGTGCTCATCGGGCCATCGCCAGCGTCGCTCGCGGGTTGACCGCCACGATGAGTTCCGCGAGGTCCGGTGGCCCAGGACGTGCCGATCGGCGATAGGACTGAGCGCCGCAGAGCGCCGATCAGGTCAGCGACCGACAGACACGTCCTGAACCCATCGGTGCTTCCCCACTGCTGCAACAGCGAGGAGGCTGAGATCCATCATCCCACGTCCAACGTCGGTGGTGTCGACTGCGCCACCGACGCTCACGCGGTCTCGGTCGTCGACCCGGTCGGCGTCACGCCCACCGGGTTCGACATCGGCCACACCGTGGCCGGGCTGATCGACCTGTGTCGACGTCCGGCCCTCCACGGTGTCGGCCGGCTCGCGATCGAACGACCTGACGGCGGGAGAAGAGCCGGCTGTCTCACCACGTCGCTCGGATGACGGAACGCGGCCTGGTCACGAAGGAGCCGTGCGACTCCCACCGCCGTGGACCGTTCGTGGTGGTCACCCGACGCGGTCGAACGGAGATCCGGAATGTGGCGCCCGGCCACGTCGCCAGCGTCCGCCGCCTCTTCCTCGAGCGGCTCACCCCGGCGCAGCTCGATGCCGTCGGCGCCGCAGCCGAGACCGTGCTCGCTGCGCTCGACGAGCGGGCGAGCACCATTCGAGCGACGAGCGACGCTGAACCGAAAGGTCACCGGCGTGACCGACCGCTGACGCGTCGCTGACGTCAGATGTTGGTCTCGTCTGCCGGGACCCGCGGCAGGGCAGGCGCGCCGCGCTCCCCCTGTGGCTCGAGCTCATCGCAGCCGAGCGTGTACGAAGCCATGGAGAGCGAGCCCATCGCGTAGCCGTCGACCAACACGTTCGTCGTCCGGTCCGCTGCGGACGCCAGTCCCGCGAGGTAGAGGAGTGGGATGAAGT
>JBFWRK010000014.1:0-130503 GCA_050248955.1 Acidimicrobiia bacterium | reverse complement strand
CGGGTTCGCTAACGTCGGCCGGATGTCTGCTGCAGAGAACCGGGAGTGCGACGGCAAGGTCGCGATCGTCACGGGTGCCAGCCGCGGCATCGGTGCCGCGATCGCCGAGCGCCTCGCCGAGGCCGGTGCGAAGGTGGCCGCGTCGGCGCGCACGCTCGACCCGGTCGACAAGTACGAGGGCTCGCTATCCGAGACGATCGACCGCATCCGTGCGAAGGGCGGCGAGGCCGTCGCCGTCCAGGCCGACCTCGCGGTGGCCGGCGATCGCAAGCGCCTCGTCGAGCAGACGACCGACGAGCTCGGCCCGGTCGACATCCTGGTGAACAACGGGGCGATCACCTACTACATGCCGTTCACCGACTTCACCGAGAAGCGCTGGCGGCTGATGTTCGAGGTCCAGGTCCGCGCCCCGTACGAGCTGGCGCAGATGGTCGTGCCCGGCATGCGCGAGCGCGGCGCCGGCTGGATCCTCAACATCTCCAGCCGCGCCGGCATCCACCCGCCCGGGCCCCCGTACGAGCCGATGTGGAAGGACTGGGGGTTCTCCACCTACGGCATGGTGAAGGCCGCGCTCGACCGCTTCTCCACCGGCCTCGCTGCCGAGGTCTGGATCGACAACATCGCCGTCAACTCGCTGTCGCCATGGGACAACGTCGCCACGCCCGGCGCCAGCGCCCACGACCTCGTCGAGTCGTTCAAGCTCGAGGACATCTCGCTGATGGCCGAGGCCGCACTGTGCCTGTGCACCGGCGACCCCCGGCGCCTCACCGGCCGCGTCGCGTACAGCCAACCGCTGCTCGCCGAGCTCCAACGCCGCCCACCGCAGCGCTGACCGCACGGTCGATTCGGAACCGCAAGGGCGGCCGAACTGCGCTCACTACCATCGCCAACGGCACCGACCAGGGAGCTCGCATGACCGGAACCACGATCCGTCTGGAACGTCAGGGCGCCGTGGCGCTCATCACGCTCGATCGCCCCGACGTGCTCAACTCGTTCAACACGGCGATGGCCGATGAGCTCCTGCTCGTGGCCGGCGAACTGGAGAGCGACGCGACGATCGGCGCCGTCGTCGTCACGGGGTCCGGCGGGAAGGCATTCTGCGCGGGCGCCGACATCGCCGAGTTCGGAGCGTTGTCCTCACCGGACGACTTCCACGAGTTCATCTCGCACCTGAGCCGCGCCGTGGAAGCCATCGGCGCACTGCGGCAGCCGGTGATCGCGGCGGTCGAGGGCGTGGCGTTCGGCGGCGGGTGCGAGCTTGCGATGGCCTGCGACCTGCGGACGGCCAGCGAGCGCACCCGCTTCGGCCTCCCCGAGATCAAGCTCGGTCTGCTCCCGGGTCTGGGGGGTACGCAGCGTGCGATTCGTCTGCTCCCCGTCGCCGTGGCGACCCGCATGCTCCTGATCGGCGATCCGATCGCCGCTGCGGAGGCGCACCTCGTCGGCTTCTGCGAACCGCCGACGCCCGTCGGCGGAGCGCTCGACGCTGCAATGGTGTTGGCGGAGCAGCTGAGCGAGGGTCCCCGCGAGGCGATGGCGGCAGCGAAGCACCTCATCCGAGACGGCCGGGAGCTCCCGCTCCGCGACGCCATCGCACTCGAACAGGCGACCGGCCGCCGGCTGTTCGGAACCCCCGATGCAGCGGAGGGAGTGAGCGCGTTCCTGAAGAAGCGTACGGCGGCGTTCGGCGCCGGCTGACGTCAGTCGAACAGCTCGATCACACGGCCGCGGAGCGACTCGCTCAGCACCTTGCCCTGAGCCGTGAGGTGCTTCAGCCAGAGCGCCTCGGCACCATCGGCGTCACCGGTGCGGATCAGCGCCACCACCTTGCGGCGGGCTCGGTCGGCATCGCTCTCCAACTTCGTGTCGTCGGACGCGTGCGGCGTTCGGGTGAACCTCACCGCCGCCTTTCGGACGATGTGCTCGAGCATGGCCGTGATGAGCATCAACGTCTCGCTCCTGGTGAGCTCGACGAGATGGGCGTTGAAGTCGGCGAACGTCTCGGGGTGCGCCGCCGGGTCGATCTGATCGAGCAGCCGCTCGAGGCTGTCGGCGCACTTCTTGTGGTCGCGGCGCTCGGCCACGAGGCGGGCAGCGGGCGCCTCGACGAGGCCGCGGACGTGGAGCACGTCGGCGAGCGTGGTGCCGCGGTGCTGCAGCACGAGCCCGGCGTAGCCCGCCGCGGTCGCTGCGCTCGGCACCTGCACACGGGCGCCGCCCTGAGCGCCGCGCCGCACCGTGATGAGGCCCTCCGACTCGAGGATCCGGAACGCCTCACGCAAGGTCGGGCGCGAGATGGCGAACTCGGTCATCAACGCGTTCTCGGTGGGGAGCGCGTCCCCCTGTTGCAGCTCGCCGCGCACGATCTGCTTGCGGATGTGGATCGCCACGAGCTCGGCGGTCTTGGGGACCCGCACGTCGATCGGCCCGTTACTCGAAGCGCGTGTCAGTCGGCTCGGCATACCGGTCACAGGGTATCGGCAGCGTTCTGCGCCAAGGAGGACGCTCCGATCGTGCCGGGAGAGGTCGTGCCACGCCGCGCCGCTGCGAGGATCTGGTCGAACCCGTCGCGGACGCCGGTGATGTTGCAGGTGACGAGGCCCTGGGCGACGAGCTTGCGGCTCGCGACGCCGTACACGTGCACCTCGGCGTAGTGGTTCGACCGGCCGCGCCGCGTGCAACGGGCCTCGGCGACGATGCCCTCGCCGGGTGCGACCGACAGGTAGTTCACGGCGAGCGACACGGTGGTGACGCGGCTGCCACGCGTGAAGTCGTGTCCCGCCACGACTGCGCCGGTGCCGGCGGTGTCGATCAGGGCCGACACCACGCCGCCGTGGAACACGCCGGGGTGCGCCGTCAGGTCGTCGCGGAGGTCGAGCTCGAACGTGGCATCGTCGCCCTGCCATGCGGTGATGCGCACGCCGCAGGCCTTGTTGAACGCCACGCGGTCCTGGAAGTGATGGCGGAAGAACCCGCGCAGCGCGACCTGGTCGGCATCGGTGAGCTCGTTCGCATCAGTCACGGGCGTCGGCGCCCTTCGTGAGCCGTACGGGCGAGTAGACCATCACGACCTCGCCGCGCTGGTTGTACACCGTGTTGCGCGTGGTGACGACGCCGCGGTTGCCACTGGAGGCCGCCCGCTGCTCGGTGACCTCGACGACGACCGTGATGGTGTCGCCGACGTACACCGGCGTCTTGATGTCGAGGTCGGTGTGGAGGAACGCGAGCCCGGTGCCGTGGATCGAACCCCCCTGGATCACCAGCCCCTCGGCGTACGAGAACGTCATCATCCCCGGAACGAGACGGCCGGTGTAGCCGTGGTCGGGCGCGAACCGTGCGTCGAAGAACAGTGGCTCGTTCACGCCGACCAGCGTGATGAACGAGATGAGGTCGGCCTCGGTGATGGTGCGCCCAGTGGTGCGGAACGTGAACCCAGGGGTCATCTCCTCCCAGGTGCGGCCGTGGATGAGCGTCGGGATCGACATCAATGCAGCCGGCTCGCGGGCTTCGGAAGTCATGGATGCCGAGACTAACGCCGTCGACAAAGAGCTGGATTATCGTGCCGATTCATGGACTTCGGGCTCACCGACGAGCAGACACTGCTGCGCGACACCGCGAGGAGCTTCGTGCAGCGGGTGTGCCCGCCCGAGCGCGCGAAGCAGTGGGACGACGAGTACACGTATCCGCCGGAGCTGATTGCCGGCTTCGCGGAGATGGGGTGGTTCGGCCTGCCGCTGCCCGAGGAGCTCGGCGGGGGTGGCGGGACGGCGACCGAGCTGGCGATCATCGGCGAAGAGCTCGGGCGGGCCAGCCTCGACGTCGCGCAGTGCTTCGTCCTCACGCTCATGGCGGCCCTGGTGATCGCGAAGTTCGGAACACCGCAGATGCACGCCGAGCTGCTCCCTGCGATCATCGCCGGTGAGCGGCGCCTGTCCATCGGCATGAGCGAGCCCGATGCGGGCTCGGACGTCGCGGCACTGCGGACGACGGCGCTGCAGGACGGCGATCACTTCGTGGTCAACGGCCAGAAGATGTGGTGCACCGGCGCCGGGTTGCCGGGCACCCAGATCCTCGCCTACGTGCGCACCGACCCGTCCGCCGGCAAGAAGCACGAGGGCATCTCGGCCGTCCTGATCGACCCGACGGCTGAGGGCGTCGAGCTGCGGCAGATCCCCACCCTCGCGCGACACATCCTCGGCACGTACGAGGTGTTCCTCAACGACGTACGGGTGCCGGTCGAGCACGTCGTCGGCCCGCTGCACGACGGCTGGCGCGTGATGCTGAGCGGCATCGACGTCGAGCGGGTGCTGATCTCCGGTGGCTACGTCGGTGCTGCGCAGGCGACCCTCGACGAGGCGCTCGCGCACGCCAAGACGCGCCACCAGTTCGGCCGGCCGGTCGGCGAGTTCCAGGCGCTCACGCACGCACTCGCTGACATGCAGACCGAGATCGACTGCGCCCGCCTGCTGGTGCAGCGCGCGGCCTGGCTGCAGAGCGTCGGCCAGCCGTGCGGCCGCGAGGCGTCGATGGCCAAGCTCAAGGGGTCGGAGACCTATGTCGCGGCGGCCCGCCTCGGCATGCAGGTGTGCGCCGGCATGGGCTTCTCCACCGAGAGCGTGATGAGCTTCCGCTGGCGCGAGTCGATCGTCGCCCCGATCTCCGGCGGAACCAGTCAGATCCAGCGGAACGCGATCGCCCGTTCGATGGGGCTGCGGGGGTACTGATCAGCCGCCGGTGACCGTGCCGGCCTCGAGGAGCTCGGCGATCGCGGTGGCGTCGTACCCGATCTCCCGTAGCACCTCGTCGGTGTGCTCGCCTGGGCGTGGCGGGAGCCGATCGAGCGTGTTCGGGGTGCGATCGAAGCGTGGCGCCGGTGCCGGCTGCACGATGCCACCGCGCTCGACGAACACCTCGCGCTCGACGTTGTGCGGGTGGAGCGGTGCCTCGCTGAGCCCGAGCACGGGGGCGACGCACGCGTCGGTGCCGGCGAACGTGGCCGCCCACTCGTCTCGGGTGCGCGTGCGGAACACGGCTGCGAAGCGCTCCTTGAGCGCCGGCCAGTTCGTCGCTCGCGCCCGATCGGGGAGCTCGTCTCGGCGGAGGCCCAGGCCGTCGAGCAACGCCGCGTAGAACGGCCCCTCGATCGCGCCGACCGCGACGTGTCGTCCGTCGGCGCACTCGTACGTGTCGTAGTAGTTCGACCCACCGTCGGCGAAGTTCACGCCGGCCTCGTCACGCCAACGTCCCTGGGCCATCAGGCCGTGGAGCATCGTGGTTATCACTGCGGAGCCGTCGACCATCGCGGCGTCGACCACCTGCCCCGTTCCCGAGCGCGTCGCCTCCCACATCGCGGCGACGATGCCGAACGCGAGGAACAGACCGCCGCCTCCGAAGTCTCCCAGGAAGTTCACGGGAACGACCGGGCGCTCGCCCGCGCGTGCGATGCAGCCGAGCGCACCGGAGATGGCGATGTAGTCGATGTCGTGCCCTGCCGTGGGGGCGAGGGGGCCGTCCTGTCCCCACCCGGTCATCCGGCCGTACACGAGCCGCGCGTTGCGCGAGCGGCAGTCGTCCGGGCCGAGCCCGAGCCGCTCCATCACGCCGGGCCGGAACCCCTCGATCAGCGCGTCGCTCCGCTCGGCCAGCCGGAGCACGATGTCCCGCCCGTGGGGGTGCTTCAGGTCGATGGCGATCGAGCGGCGCCCGCGATGCATCACGTACTGCTCGGAGCCCGCCGCCTGGGTGCCGGCGCGCTCGACACGGACGACGTCCGCGCCCAGGTCGGCCAGCAGCATCGCGGCGAAGGGACCCGGGCCGAGACCGGCCATCTCGATGATTCGACAACCCGTCAGCGGACCCGCCATAGTTCGCCGAGAGTAATCGTTGCACTGATTCGGCTGCTCCTTGGAGGCCCGCCGTGACGCACCCGTTCGAGTTCGCGGTCTCCGCGCCGACCCGCATCGAGTCCGTCAGCGCGTGGACCGACGAGCTGCGTCGGATCGAGGACATGGGCTTCGCCGCGGTCGTCGTGGCCGACCACTTCACCGACGGCTACGACCTCGAGCCGATGGTGGCGCTCACCGCGGCCGCTGCTGCGACGACGTCGATCCGGCTGCAGACGGGCGTCCTCTGCAACGACTATCGCCACCCGGTGCTCACCGCGCGCATGGCGGCCTCGCTCGATGTGGTCTCGAACGGCCGCTTCACGCTCGGGCTCGGCGCCGGTTGGATGCGCAGCGACTACGACGCGGCGGGCATCCAGCTCGACCCCGCCGGCGTGCGCGTCGGCCGACTGGAGGAGGCGATCCGGGTGATCACCGGCCTGCTCGCCGGCGGTCGGTTCACGCACGTCGGCGAGCACTACCAGGTGGATCTCGAACTGCTGCCCGCGACCGTGCAGCGCCCGCTGCCGTTGTTCGTGGGTGGCGGCAGCCCGCGTGTGCTGGGCATTGCCGGCCGTCACGCTCAGATCGTCGGCGTGCTCGCCAGCCTCGGTGCGGGCGCGCTCGGTCGCCACGCGATCGTCGGCCAGACCGCCGAGCGCGTCGCCGAGAAGATCGGCTGGGTGCGCGAGGCCGCGACCGCGGCGGGGCGAGCAGCCGACGACGTCCGGATCGAGATGAACCACTGGCTCGTGCGCGTGACGGCGACGAGCAGTGAAGCCGACGAGTTCCTCGCCAAGGTCGCGATGCGCAGCGATGTCGACCCGGCGCTGCTGTCGTCGTCGCCCGCGGTGCTCGTCGGGACCGTCGATCAGATCACGGACCTGCTGGTCGCCCGCCGCGAGCAGTTCGGCATCAGCTGCATCCAGCTCGATGCCGGCTTCGCCCCGAAGGACATCGAGTCGCTCGCCCCGATCGTGGCAGCGCTCGCCGGTACGTGACCGGCTCGCGCATCAGGCCGGTTCCGTGGGCGCCAGTGCCCGCTTGAGCACCTTGCCGGTGGCGTTGCGGGGGAGCTCGTCGAGGAACTCCCAGCGCTCGGGCACCTTGAACCCCGCGAGCACGTGCCGGGTCGCGGCGCGGAGCTCGTCGGGATCGAGCGGCGCATCGCGATCCGCGGGGACGACGAACGCAGCGACGAGTTGCCCGAGCCGCTGGTCGGGCAGGCCGACCACGGCCACATCGGCGACGCCGGGCAGCGCGCGCACGACGTCCTCGACCTCGGCCGGGTACACGTTCTCGCCGCCGCGGATGATCATGTCGCCCGTGCGGCCGGAGAGCGTGAGGTAGCCCTCGGCGTCGAGTCGCCCGAGGTCGCCCGTGCGGAGCCAGCCGTCGGGGTCGGGCTTCATGAGATGCGCGGCGCGCGCCCACACCTCGCCGACACCGCCGGCGTCGGGCGCGTGGATGATCAGCTCGACGCCCGGTGCGGCCCGTCCGGCCGACGCGAGGAGCCGGTCGTCCCCTGCAGCGGCGCGCCGATGGTCGTCGAGGGTGAGCGCCGTGATCGGACTGCCCTCCGTCTGGCCGTAGATCTGGACGAGGTCGACGTCCGGGAGAGCGGCGAGCAGCCGGCGCAGGGTGCCCGGATCGATGCGCGATGCCCCGTACTGCAGGCATCGCAGATCGCCGCGGACCAGACGGTCCTGATCGAGCAGCTGCTCCACCATCGACGGCACCAGGAGGGCGTGCGTCGTACCACGCCCGATCACCTCGGCCCACGAGTCGACGGTGAACCGCGGGAGCGGGCAGAGCGCCGCACCCGACCCCAACGCAACGAACAGCATCCCCAACCCGGCAATGTGGTGGAACGGCGATGCGGTGGCATAGATCGAGCCGGGACCGAGCCCGAGCAATCCGGCGTTCACGCGGGCGCGGAGCGCGAGCCGCCCGTGCGGGTAGGGGACCGGCTTCGGTTGTCCCGACGTGCCCGAGGTGTGGAGGATCGCCGCCGGTTCGAGCGGATCGGCCTCGTACGACAACGGTCGTCCCGACGGTTGGAGCTCGGGGTGCACCTCGACCCGGATGCCGAGTGCTCCGGCGGCTTCGCGGGCCAGGTCGGCCGCGCCCGGCTCGGCGACCACCACCGACGGGGCGAGCGGGAGGAGCGCGGCGCGCAGCTCGGTCGCCGTGAGGCGCGGACCCAGGGGTGCGAGCGGTCGGTGGGTGGCGGCGCCGGCGACCGCGAGCGCGAACGCCTCGACCGTCGTGGACACCAGCGCCGCGACTGGCCGCGCGGGCGGCACGCCGATCGAGTCGAGCCAGTCCGCGGCTCCGGCCGCGAGACGGGTCAGCTCGCGCGACGTCAGGTGCTCCGATTCGCCGACGACGGCCGGTGAGTCGTCGTCAGCCCGCCGCCCGTACAGCGCCAGCCAGGTCACTGGATCGTCCATCGAGCACGATCCTACGATTGATCTACCTGATGGGAGCAGGCCACACTGACAGCGCGGTGCGAAACCGTTGTACGATTGGACGAGGTTGCCGGGTGAGCAACCGCATCGGGGGGGTGCACATGACCGACCAGCTGGCACAAGCCTCGGCTGCTGGGATCCAGGCAGAGCAGATGGCGTTCGCCGAGCGGGTCGTCCGGCTTGCACAGGTGTGGCACAACGCCGGGGGCGACGGGCCCCGCGGGTCCGCCTGCCCGCAGCAGTTCTACCTCGACCTGATGGATCGATCGCCGGTCGTGTTCGACGCCGAGGCCGACGTGTACCAGCTGCTCAAGATGGAGGACGTCCTCTACGTCAACCGCCACCCCGACACGCGTCAGAGCGCCAAGTACCTCGGTAGCACGCGGCCCGCGATCCCGCTCGGTCTCGACGGCGAGGAGCACCGCAAGTACCGCAAGCTGCTCGACCCGGTGTTCGCACCGAAGCAGGTCGAGCCGCTCGCCCCACAGATCCGCGAGCTTGCGAACGAGTTGATCGACGGCTTCGTCGACGCCGGTCAGGCCGACGCCTACCGTGGTTGGGCGGAGCCGCTCCCGTCGACGATCTTCCTCACGATCCTCGGGCTCCCGACCGACGAGCTCTCCGACTTCCTCCGGTTCAAGAACCTCATCCTGGGCAACGAGGAGCTGCGCGAGATCCCACCGGCGGAGCAGGTCGAGCGCCGCCTCGAAGCGATCACCTGGATCCAGCAGTACTTCAACACCTCGCTCGACCAGCGCGAAGCCGCGGGGGACCCTGGCGACGACTTGATCGGGTTGCTGCTGACCACCGAGGTCGACGGGCACCGCCTGAACCGCACCGAGATCCTCGACATCCTGGGCCTGCTCGTCATCGCCGGGCTCGACACCGTGGCAGCGAGCCTCGCCTGCTTCCTCAGCCACCTCGCGCGTCACCCCGAGCAGCGCGCCCGGCTCGTGGCCGACCCGTCGGGCTGGCCGAGCGCGATCGAGGAGCTGATGCGGATCGAGTCGCCGGTCACCGAGGGCAGCCGGATCCTGATGAGCGAGCTCACCGTGCCGTCCGGCGCCACGCTGCCGGCCGGAGCGCTGGTAGGCGTCTCGTGGGCGGCGGCGAACGTCGACCCCGACGTGTTCCCCTCGCCGCTCGACGTCGACTTCGATCGCGCGCCGAACCGGCACATCGGCTTCGCCAGTGGCTTCCATCGCTGCCTGGGCTCGCACCTGGCTCGCATCGAGATGGTCGTGGCCATGCAGGTGTGGCACGAGCGGATCCCGAACTACGAGATCGCACCGGGTACCGAGTTGGTCTACAGCGGCAACCCGCGGGCGCCGCACCGGCTCCCGCTCGTCTGGTGATCGGGTACGAGGCGGCCGACGCCGCCGAGTGAGCGCAGCGCGCCCGCTGCCGGGTTCAGGTTCGTCGGAGCACTCGGGCCGGCCTCAGAAGAGGTCGCCGCCGGTGACGGCGGCGGTGGTGCCGTCACGCTCGTACGCCTTGACGACCGACCGGCCGACGGTCCACCGGTGGACCTCGTCTGGCCCGTCGATGATCCGGTTGGCGCGGGCGTGCGAGTACCAGTGCACGAGCGGGACGTCGTGCGTGAGGCCGAGCGCACCGTGGATCTGGATCGCGGTGTCGATGACCTCGCAGAGCATGTTGGCGATGTAGGTCTTCGCGATCGAGTTCTCGGTGCGGAGGTCCTTGCCGGTCTCCATCTTCCACGCGAGGTGGAGCACCATCAGCCGGGTGAGGTAGATCTTCTCGGCGCAGTCACTGAGCATCCAGGTGATGCCCTGGCGGTCGGCGACGCGCTGGCCGAACGTCTGCCGCTCGATCGCCCAACCCGTGGCGAGGTCGAGGGCCGCCTGTGCCTTGGCGATGCTCCACATCCCGTGGCGGAGGCGGCCGTAGCCCAACCGGTGCTGGCCCATCGTGAACCCATTGCCGAGGCCACCGACGATGCTGGCGGCAGGTACCACCAGATCCTCGATCCTGACCTCGGCGTGGCCCATCGTCTGCTCGCCCTCGAAGCTCGGCGCGAACTCCTCGCCCCACACGGGGATGTCGCGCACGATCCGATAGCCGGGGTTGGGCAGCTCGACCAGGAACGTCGAGAACTGCTGGTGGCGTGGCGCGTCGGGATTGGTCTTGGCCATCACGAGCGCGACGTCCGAGACGCTGGCGCCGGACGAGAACCACTTCTCGCCGTTGAGGACCCAGTTGTCGCCGTCCATGACGGCAGCGGTCTTCATACCGGTCGCGTCGGCGCCGGCCGCGCGCTCGGTCATCGAGAAGCAGATCCGCAGGTCGCCGTTCACCAGCGGGACGAGGTACCGCTCCTTCTGCTCGTCGGTGCCGTATTCGGCAAGCGTGAGCATCGTCGCGTCCTGCGGACCCATGCAGTTCAAGGCCCAGGCGCCCAGCCCCGAGAACGATCGCCCGACCTCGATCTGCACGATCGCGTTGGCGAGGTGACCGAGGCCCATCCCGCCGTACTCCTTCGGGATGAACGGGCACCAGAGCCCGGCGCTGCGCGCCTGGCCCTGCAAGTCGCGGACGATGTCCTTGAACGGGCGGGTGTTGATCTGGGACTCGGCGGGCCGCACGACGTCGTCGACGAAGGCCGCCACCGTGGCGCGCAACGCCTTGATGTCGTCGGGGAGCTCGAAGTCGATCACGTGCGTGACACTGACAGTGTTGACAGTCACTGTCAAGTGTCCATACGCTGCGTCACGTGCCCGACGAACCGATCGACCACCAGCCCGATGTCGACGCCGAGCAGGTCGACACCGACGCCCTCGCGGCCTGGATCGGCGACCGGCTGGACGGGGCAGGGCACCCGCTCGTCGCCGATCGCATGGGCGCGGCCACCGGCATCGCGAACGCGCTCTACCTGGTGCAGCGCGGCGAGCACCGCTGGGTGCTGCGCATGCCACCCGCGATCAAGAACCACCCGAGCGCCTCGAACACCGAGCGTGAATGGCGGATCCTGAGGGCGCTCGAGGGCACCGACGTGCCGCACCCGACCCCGCTGCTGTACTGCACCGAGGTCGACGTGCTCGGACGGCCGTTCATGATCATGGGCCTCGTCGACGGGTTCACGCCGGGCTTCGGGCTCGCCGAACCGTTCCTGTCGGATCACTCGCTGCGCTTCGACCTCGGGATGGCCTACGTCGACGGGGTCGCCGCTCTGGCCGGTGTCGACTGGGAGTCGCGTGGCCTCGCGGGACTGGGCAAGCCGGAGGGCTTCCTCGAGCGTCAGGTGCGGCGTTGGCTCGGCCAGCTCGACGGATACCGCGTGCGCGACCTGCCCGAGATCGACTTCCTGACCGCGTGGCTGGAGGACAACCGCCCGACGATGAGCCCGACGGGCATCATCCACGGCGACTACAGCCCGTTCAACGTGATGGTCGCTCCCGACCCACCCGCTCGCCTCGCCGCGATCGTCGACTGGGACACCGGCACGATCGGCGATCCGCTGCTCGACATCGGGCACCTGCTGGCCCGCTGGACCGAGCCGGCGGAAGAGCCGATCCTCAGCGAGCTCGCCGGAGGCCCCGAGGGATACCCGAGTCGAGCGCAGATGGCAGCGCGCTACGCCGAGAGGACCGGTCGGGACCTCTCCGCGCTGCCCTACTATCAGGCGCTCGCGCTGTTCAAGCTGGCGGTCATCCTCGAAGGGACGTTCGCCCGGCAGCGAGCGGCCGGCATCCCCGACGAGGAGAACATGATGGTCGACACCGTGCCCCGCCTGATGCGAGGCGCGGCAGCCTTTGCCCGTGGTGAGCGACGGTGATCGAGTCGCTCACCGACCGTCGCAAGCGCCTCCTGCGTGACGAGATCGCTCGGGTCGCGATCGATCTGTTCGTGAGCAGCGGCTTCGACGCCGTCACGGTCGACGACATCGCCGCTGCTGCCGGCACGTCGCAGCGCACGTTCTTCCGGTACTTCGCGACGAAGGACGACATCATCCTCGACCTCGCGCGACGGCTCGACCGCCGGCTGCTCGACGCGCTCGATGCGCGTCCCGACTCGGAGGGCGCCGTGACTGCGCTCCGCAACGCCTATCGCGCGACCTCGCACGTCGATCCGGCCGATCGCGACCGGGTGCTACAGCTCGCGGCCGTGATGGCGCAGGCTCCCACCCTCCGGGCGCGTGCCCACGGTGAGCACCTCAACGAGCGCGAGCAGGTCGTCGAGCGGCTCGCTCTCCGCATGGGTGTCGCGCCCACCGATCCGCGCGTCCGGGTCCTCGCGACCGCGATGGGTGCGGTCGCTACGGTCGAGTTCTATCGCTGGGCCGACTCGGGGGGTCGTGGCAACCCGAGCGACGCGATCACCCGAGCGCTCGAGATGCTCGAGTCCGGCCTCGCCGGGCTCGACCAGCTCGGCGCGAACCAGTCGGCCTGAGCGGAGCGGCCGATCGTCGGTGAAGCTCGGTCGGCGATGTCAGACAGTTCAATGATTACACTGTCTCGCAGGAGACGACACATGAGCTACGAGACGATCCGGTACGAGGTGGCCGATCGCGTCCTCACGATCACCCTCGATCGGCCCGAGCAGCGCAATACGGTCACGTATCAGACGCTCGACGAGCTGATCGACGCCTTCGGCCGCGCGGAGGCGGACGATGACATCAGGGTGATCGTGCTCACCGGTGCCGGCGAGTTCTTCTCCGCGGGCACCGACCTCAGCGCATCGAGCGGCGGTTACGCAGCGGATGCCGCGGGGTTCAAACCGCTGCGCGGCGGCACCCGCGACGTCGGGGGTGAGCTGGCGCTGCGGATGTTCGCGTCGAACAAGGCACTGGTCGGGGCGATCAACGGCACGGCGGTCGGCATCGGCGTGACGATGATCCTCCCGTTGGACATCCGGATCGGGGCGGGTTCGGCCCGGTTCGGGCTCCCGTTCTCGCGCCGCGGGATCGTCCCCGAGTCGTGCGCGACGTGGTTCCTGCCGAGGCTGGTGGGCATCGCCCGTGCGACGGACTGGGCCATCACGGGCCGCATCTTCCCGGCCTCGGAAGCACTCGATGCCGGTCTCGTGCGCGAGCTGGTGCCAGCCGATCAGGTGCTCCCCAGAGCGCTCGACGTGGCGAGGGAGATCGCGACCACCACATCGGCCGTCTCGGTGGCCCTGACGCGCAGCCTGCTCTGGCGGCAGCTCGGGTCGCCGCACCCGATGTCGGCGAACCGGCTGGAGTCACAGGCGCTGCTCGCCCTGGGCACGTCACCCGACGTGAAGGAGGGTGTCGCCGCGTTCAAGGAGAAGCGAGCACCACGGTTCACGATGACAGCGGCAGACCTGCCCGACTTCGTGCCGTGGTGGGACGAGGAGCCGTTCGAATGACCGATGTCGTCGATGGGCCCGAGGCGACCAACCGGGCGCTCGATGCCGCGGCGCTGACGCGACTGCTTCGAGTCGACCGGCCGGACGTCGAGGTCGAGTCAGTGGAGGTGCTCGGCGCCACCGACGGGTCGGCCAGTCGGCTACGGCTGGCCGTCACCTACGCCACCGGGCGCGACGCCGGGCTGCCGCCCACGATCTTCGTGAAGCGCAACCTCGAATGGTTCAGCTTCCCGTCCGAGATGTACTCCACCGAGGTCCGCATCTACCGCGACGTACTGCCCGGGCTCGACATCGAGCGGCCCGCGGTCTACGCGATCGATGCCCTGGGCGACGACATCACCTTCACCCTCCTCATGGAGGACCTGTCGCAGCGCCCCGGTGCGCGTCTCGGCATCGTGACCGAGCCGAACACCGTCGACGACGTCGCCGGATTGCTCGACACGATCGCCACCGTCCACGCCGCGTACTGGGGTGGGGATCGGCTCGACCAGCAGCTGCCGTGGCTCACGCCGCCCCTGGTCAACGCGCCGATGCGCTTCTGGCGCGACATCGGGCCGCGGCTCACCCGCCGTCACGTCGAGCGCGGCCATCGAGCGCCGCTCGTCGACCGGTCGATCTGGACCGACGATGCGTTGTGGGGCGGCTACGAGCGGTTGCTCGGGGTGATGGACAGCGGGCCGCACACACTGCTGCACGGCGACGTGCACGCCGGCAACGTGTACTACGTCGACGGTTCGCAGGGCGGGCTGCTCGACTGGCAGCTCGCGCTCCGAGGATGCTGGGCGCTCGACGTCACCTACATCCTCACCACCGCCCTCGACCAGGAGCAACTGGCCGCCAACGAGCGCGCGCTGATCGATCACTACCTGACGGCGCTGGCAGCGCGCGGGGTCACTCCGCCGGCGAGGGACGAGGCGTTCGACCGGTATCGGTGCCACGTGCTCTACGGGGTTCTGATGTGGCTGATCACGCCTGATGGCGTGCACACCGACGACGCGCAGATCGGCTACCTGACCCGCTGCCTCACCGCGGCGGAGCGGCTGGGGACGATCTCGGCGCTGGGCCGCTGAGGCCGCGACTCCGCCGGTCGGGCGCGGAACGGTCAGGAGCGGATGGCGTCGATGACGGCCGACCACACCGCGGGGTCGGACCGGTAGGTGGCGTACAGGCTGATCCGGTCGGCCACCAGCCCCCACCGATCGCGGAGTCCGCGGCCCACCTCCTCGGGCCCACCGACCACGGCGAACGCGTGCAGCATCTCGTCGTCGATCGTCCCACCCATCTCCGACCACCTGCCCTGCTTCGTGAGGCTCGTCAGCTCCGGCTGGAGGTCGCCCCAGCCGTGCAGGTCCAGCACCGGTCGGTACGTCGGCGTGGAGGCGTAGAAGGCGATCTGCTGCTTGGTGCCGGCGATCGCCGTCGTGAGCTCGGCGTCGTCACGGCCGACGCAGGTGAACGCCGGCCCGGCGACCGTGAACCCGTCGACCCCGTCGTGCCCGGCCGCGCTGCGCCCACGGTGCAGCGCCGGCAGGGTGACCTCCTGGAGGTAGCGCCGGGTGGTGAACGGGTGGAAGAAGAAGCCGTCGCACACCTCGCCGGCCACCTCGGTCATGCGTGGCCCGACGCCGGCCAGGTAGACGGGCGGCGGTCCGTAGTCGTGTGGCTCAGGGGAGAAGAACGGGGTCATCAACGTGTGCGTGTAGAAGTCGCCAGCGAAGTTGAGCGGGCCGCTGTCCTGCCACGCGGCCCAGATCGCCTTCAGCGCGAGGACGTACTCGCGCATCCGTGCCGCCGGCTCCGACCACGGCATCGAGAAGCGGCGCTCGATGTGCGGCTTCACCTGTGAGCCGAGGCCGAGCACGAACCGCCCGCGGCTGAGCGCGGCGAGGTCGTGGGCCGAGTAGGCCGTGTCCATCGGTGTCCGCGCGAATGCGATGGCCACGGAGGTACCGAGCGTGATGTGCTGGGTCGCCTGGATCGCGAGCAGGGTGGTGAGGAACGGATCGTGCTGCGTCTCACCGGTCCAGATGCCGTCGTAGCCAGCGGCCTCCAGGGCGCGGGCGGTGTCGCCGGCGTCGACGAGCGACTTGCCGAATGAGGTGTCGATCAGCACGTGGTCCTCCGGGTGGGTCGGGTTGGTGGTCGCGTCAACGCGGCAGACCGAGCACGCGCTCGCCGAGGATGTTGCGCTGGATCTCGTTGGCGCCGCCGTAGATGGTCTCGGCGCGGGCGTTGAGGAAGCTGCGCACCATCGGGTGCAGGTCGGTGCCGCTGCCAGGCGCCAGCGCATCGGCGCCCAGCACGTCGACCATCAGCTCGCCGAAGTCGCGATGCCAGTTGGCCCAGTACAGCTTGCCGACGGACGACTCGGGGCCGGGGTGCCGGCCGGCGAGGACGGCCGACAGCAGGCGGTCGTTGTTGAGCTCCATGATCCGGAGCCCGGCCCAGGCGCGGCTGATCCGGTCGCGCACGACGGGGTCGCCGGCGACGCCCTTCGAGCGGGCCAGGTCGATCAGCGCGTGCATCTCGCGCTTGAAGCCGGCCTGGAACGGCAGCACGGTCGCGCCGGCACGCTCGTTGCCCAACGTGCCCATCACGACCGACCAGCCTCCGTCGACCTCGCCCACCACGTGCTCGGCCGCCGTGCGGGCACCGTCGAGAAACACCTCGCAGAACTCGAGCCCACCGGCGATGTTGCGAATCGGTCGCACGTCGACACCGGGCTGATCGGCCGGCACCAGCAGCATCGAGATCCCCTTGTGGCGTGGCGCGCCGGGGTTCGTGCGGCACAGCACGTACAGCCAGTCGGCATGGTGCCCGAACGTCGTCCAGATCTTCTGGCCGGTGATCACCCACTCGTCGCCGTCGCGTTCGGCTCGGGTGGTGAGGCCGGCGAGGTCGGATCCGGCGTCGGGCTCGCTGAAGCCCTGACCCCAGAGCTCCTCGACGGCCGCGATCTTCGGCAGGAAGCGCATGCGCTGCTCCTCGGTGCCGTACTCCAGGAGAGTCGGCCCGAACAGATCGCGGCCCTGCACACCCACCCAGTACGGTGCCCCGCTCGCGGCGTGCTCGATGTGGAACAGCAGCTCCTGGCGTGGGGTGCCGCCTCGGCCGCCGTACGCCTCCGGCCACGACACGTTCAGCCACCGCGCGGCAGCGAGCTCGGTCTCCCATGCCCTGCGGATCTCCCAGGCAGTGTCGTCGGCCGGGCCGCCCACCGGTCCGGCCGCCTTGAAGTCGCCGGTCAGGTGCTCGGACAGCCACGCTCGCAGCTCGTCGACGAACGCCCGGTCGGCGTCCGTCAGCGCGGTGTCATCCATGGGCTCGGTCGGCCGTCGACCTGTGTGCGACAATCACCCAATCATCTTACTGATTCGTCGACGGTGCCGCCCAGATGAGCACTGCGATCTCCCGAGGAGCACGATGTGGTCATGACCACCGACTATGCCGCCCTGTACCCGAGCTTCACGTACGAGCGTCCGGCGGACGGGGTGCTCAGCATCACGTTCGACGCACCGGGTCTGAACTCGGTCGGGCCGGATGCGCATCGTGAGATCGCCGACATCTGGCTGACGGTCGACCGCGACCCGGAGGTGCGGGTGGCGATCCTGCAGGGGGCGGGGAAGGGGTTCTCGTCGGGCGGCAGCTTCGAGTTGCTCGACGGCATCATCAACGACTACGCGGTGCGCACCCGCGTGATGCGCGAGGCGCGCGACCTGGTGTGGAACGTCATCAACTGCTCGAAGCCGATCGTGTCGGCGATCCACGGCCCGGCGGTCGGCGCCGGTCTGGTGGCGGGGATGCTCGCCGACATCTCGATCGTCGGCCGCACGGCGCGGATCATCGACGGGCACACCCGCCTCGGCGTGGCTGCCGGCGATCATGCCGCGGTGTGCTGGCCGTTGCTGGCGGGCATGGCGAAGTCGAAGTACTACCTGCTCACGTGCGACACGCTGACGGGGGAGGAGGCCGAGCGGATCGGGTTGGTGTCGCTGTGCGTCGACGACGACCAGGTGCACGCCCGCGCGCTCGAGGTCGCGGTGCAGTTGGCGGGGATGTCGCAGTCGGCGCTGCGGTGGACGAAGCACTCCCTGAACCACTGGTACCGCCAGGCCGGTCCGGCGTTCGACGCGTCGCTCGGGCTGGAGTTCTTCGGGTTCGGCGGGCCTGACGCGGCCGAGGGTCTGGCGTCGCACCGGGAGAAGCGGGCCCCGGTGTTCGACGGCCCGACGTCGGAGTGAGCCGTGCTGCTCGGCCGCCCGGTCAGGCGTGCGGTCGGCGGAGCACCGCGCGGCGCGATGCCATCCGCCACCCATCGGGCGTGCGGACCACGACGTCGTCGTACGTGACGCTGCCGACCCGCTCGCCGACGCCGATGCCGATCCCCTTCGAGCGCACGCGCACGGTGCCGTCGGCATCCTCGATCACGACCACGTTCGTCGCGTGGTGCGCGAGCGGATGTGCGGTGTCGGGGCGCATCCAGATCGCGACGAGGTCAGCGCGTGAGCGGGTGATCTCGCTGCCGAAATCGGAGGCGTCGAAGACCAGGTCGTCGGTGAAGACCTGATCGAGCGCGTCCCACCGCCGCTCGTCGATGAGGTGACCGTAGAGGGCGAGCAGCTCGTGGATCGCCAACCGATCGGCGACGTCGAGGCTCACGTCCGCTCGCTGTCGGCGAGCAGCGGGGCGAGGCGCTGGCACACGGTACGGATGTGGGTGGCGACCAGGTCCTCCGGCATGCCGGCGATCGAGGCCCAGAAGAACACGGTGTCCACCGGCGCGCCAGCGGCATCGTCGACGATGCGCTGCGCGACCTCCTCGGGGGTGCCGTAGATGATCCGGTCGAGCGGGCCGCGCGACTCGGTGCGCGAGCGCAGCCGGTCCGGGTCGATCGGGCGTGGTGTCGGCATGTCGGTGCCCTCGACCATGTGGCGCCGGTACGAGTCGATCTGTGCGGCGACGTGCTTCGACACGACGGGCCAGTCGGCCTCGGGATCGTCGCTGACCCAGCCGTTGATGCCCCCTCCCATCCGGGCGGTCGCCGGATCGTGCCCGCCCTCGATCAGTCCGTCGCGATAGGCCGGCCACATGGCACCGTTCGCCGTCAGCAGCGATTCGCCGAGCAGCCCTGCGCGTCGCGCTCCCTGCGGGCCCTGGTACCCCATCCAGATCGGCATGCGCTCCTGCATGGGCCCTGGGGTCACGCGGTCCCAGAGCCGGCGGACTGCACGGGCGGTCTCGTCAGTGGTCGCGTAGCGCCGCTCCATCGGTGCGCCGTAGAGCTCGAACTCCGGTACGCGGTAGCCCGTTCCGATGCCGAGCTCGAGCCGGCCACCCGACAGCACGTCGACGACCGCGGCCTGCTCGGCGATCTCGACCGGATGGTGCAGCGGCGCGATGAGGATCGCGGTACCGATCCGCGCACGCTTCGTCCGCGCCGCGACCGCAGCGGCGAACGTGAGCGGCTGGGGCAGGTAGCCGTCGTCGAACAGGTGGTGCTCGCTCAGCCAGATCGAGTGCGCACCCAGCGCCTCGGCCTCCTCGCACATCTCCAACGTGAAGCCGTAGAGCCGCGACCAGTCGGTCTGCCACTCCGGTGGGTTGCGGAGATCGAAGTAGATGCCGACCTGCATGGTTCATCCTTCAGTGGTGGATGCCGAACCGCTCGAGCCCGTAGCACTCGATCGCGTTGCCGCGGACCACGGCGTGGATCTCGTCGTCGGACAGCCCCGCCGCCGTGACGAGCCGCTCGACCTTGGCGAGCGTGTTCGGCCACGTGGAGTCGCCGTGGGGGTAGTCGACCTCGAACATGATCTGCCGGATGCCGATGCGGTCGCGGAGCTCGAGCCCGATCTGGTCGTCGAACACGCAGCCGTAGAGCTGGTGCATCCAGTGGCTCGGTGGGTGCGGCAGGTGCTCGATGTTGCCGTAGGTGGCCCGCTCGTGCCAGACGCCGTCGAGCTTCTCGAGCAGGAACGGCATCCAGCCGATCTGGCCCTCGCTGAGCGCCACCCGCAGGTGCGGGAACTGGGGGAGCTTGCCGGACGTGAGCCAGTCGCAGAACGCGTGGGACGCGCCCTGATAGGTGAGTCCGAGCGAGACAGCGCGCGGCGCGTCCGACGACGTCAGCGGGAACGTGGACGACGAACCGATGTGCAGGTTCACCACCGTGTCGGACTGCTCGCACGCCCGGAAGAACGGGTCCCAGTGATCGGTGAAGATGCTCGGCAGCTTGAGCCGGACGGGGTTCTCGGAGAACGCGACGGCGTGCGAGCCCTTGTCGGCGCAGCGACGCACCTCGTCGGCCGCGAGCTCGGGGTCCCAGAGCGGGATGAGCGTGAGCGGGACGAGTCGCCCGCGGCCGTCGCCGCCGCACCACTCGTCGATCATCCAGTCGTTGTAGACCTGAATGCAGGCCAGGCCGAGCTCGCGGTCGGGGTGCTCGTGGAAGGTCTGCCCGCAGAAGCGCGGGAACGTCGGGAACGACAGTCCCGCCTCGGTGTGGTTCGCGTCCATGTCGGCCAACCGAGCCGACTGCTCCCAGCAACCCGGCCGCATCATGTCGTAGGTCAGCGGCACCCAGTCGAGGCTGTTCTGATCCATGCCCGCCGCGGCGAAGCCGGGGATGATCGACATCTCGTGGTCGCCGAACCGCCAGATGTCGGCCCAGTCACCCTCGTCCGTCTCGACCCAGCCGCCGCGGGCACCGGGCGCGTAGTACCCGCGCACCCGGTCGACCCGCGGTGCCCGGTCGCACAGGCTGGCGGGCAGCCGCGCCTGCCAGAGATCGCGTGGCTCGACGACGTGATCGTCGACGGAGATGATGCGCGGGACGCTCATGACGCGGTGAAGGCCACTTCGTCGGCCAGCAGCTGCTGGATCCGCTCGGAGCTGTAGCCGAGCTCGGCGAGGATGGCCTCGGTGTGCTGGCCGTTGAGGCAGCCGGCGGCGAGGCGACCGGGTGTGTCGCTGAGCTTCGCCAGCAGCCCGTGCCGGACGATCTGGCCGAAGCGTGGGTGCTCGACCTCCGCGGTCAACCCGGTCTCGCGCATGACCGGGTCGTTGATCGTGAACATCGAGTGGTTGCCGTCGTAGGCGCGGACGCAGCACACGCCGGCCGCGGTCAGACGGGCCTCCAGGGCGTCGGCGGACTCGGCGCCGAGACGAGCGGTCAGGGCTGCGGTGAGGGCGTCGTCGTTCGCGAGCCGGTCGGCCGGCGTGGTGAACCGCGGGTCGTCGGCGAGCTCGGCGAGCCCGAGCTCGCCGACCAGACGATCCCACTCGGCCTGCAGCGGCGCGCCCAGGAAGACCCAACCGTCAGCGACCTTGTACAGGCGGTAGAGCGCGTTGAGCCCATGGCCGTCCTCGTCGACCAGCGGGAGCGCCGGCTTGCCGGTGTAGCGGATGAAGTCGTCGGCGTACGACCATGCGTTGCCGCCGATCATCGTGGTCGCGGCGAACTGACCCGTCCCGCGGTTGGCTCGGTCGTAGATCGCAAGACCGAGGGTTGACGCGACCGCGAGCGCGGCGTTGCTGTCGCCGTCGACGACGCCACGCACTCGGGGCAGCACGATCAGCTGCGCTTCGAGGACGGACATGTCGATCGCGAAGTCGGGGTCCATCCAGCGCCCGCCGTACCGGTTGATGCTGCCGGCGACCGCTTGCGCCACCTGGGCGTAGATGGGTCGGGACGACCGGGGCCCCGACGTGCCGTAGCCGGTCGCGTGCACGTAGACGATGTCCGGGTTCAGCTGGCGCAGGCTCTCGTAGTCGAGCCCCATCTTCTCCGCGACGCCGGTGCGGAAGCCGTTGACGAAGACGGTCGCCGAGGCTGCGAGCTTGCGGGCGATCTCCTGCCCCTCCGCCGTCTGCAGGTCGAGCGAGATCGACTCCTTGCCCTCCATGGTCTTCGCCGCGCCCGAGTCGGGGGCGCCGAACGACGTGCGCATCGGGTCGCCGGCCTTGGGCTCGATCTTGATGACGCGTGCGCCGAGCGCGCCGGTCATGGTGACTCCGTACGGCATGGCGTAGAAGTACCCCATCTCGACGATCGTGCAGCCCGACAGCGCGTGCGGGAGCTGCGCTCCCGTGGACGCCAGCGGCGCCCGGGCGGCGAACGGCCCGGCGTTCTGACCGAGTTGTGGCGCCGACCGTGCGATCTGCGACGGCAGCTCGCTGAACTGCGCCACGGGACCGACCAGCTCGACGGAGCCGACGTCGGGGTCGTCGATCGTGGCGACCTCGCCGTTGTGGCGGATCTGCGGGTGGTCGATGCCCTCCTCACTGAACCGGCACAGCTCGAACGCGATGTCGGGCTCGGCGAGGAACGCCTCCTCCCAGTACTCGTACGGCTGCTGCTTCATCGCCTCCCAGATGAGGTTCTCCCAGGCCTCGGCGTCCTCGGCGGACGCGAACTGCGGCTGCTTCTCGTACACGGGGTCGTCGAACGTGTGCTCGAGGCCGCACGCACGCGAGAGGGCGCGCGCCTGGTGCGGCAGCATCTGGGTGGTGGCGACCCACCGCCCGTCCTTGGTGGGCATGATCATGCTGTACCGGCTGGCGGCAACGAACTTCATCGCCGCGTTCCTGGTCTCCTCGCTCGACATGCCCGAACGGGCGGCCAGCTGGGTGCCCATCGTGTTGAAGTAGTCGAGCGGGTTGAGCCCCTGCACCATGGTCGCCTCGACGTACTGCCCGGTGCCGGTCTGGGTGCGAGCCGTCAGCGCCGCGCACACGGCGGCGGTGGCCATGTGTCCGGCGCCGGCGCTGGCCAGCAGTGCGCTGAACATGATCGGCCCGCTGCGATAGGCGAACAGGCCCAGTTGGAGCACGCCCGCCTTGGCCATCACCGCCGCGTCGTACGCCTTGATCCTGGAGTACGGACCGGTGGTGCCGAAGCCGGTGATCGAGCAGTAGACGAGCCCCGGGTTGATCGCCCTCAGCGCTTCCCAACCGATGCCCCAGCCGTCGGCGCGGCCGGGTGCAAACCCGTCGAGCACCACGTCCGCATTGGCGGCGAGCTCGCGGAACGCAGCCCGCCCCTCGTCGGTGCGGAGATCGGCGACGACGCTCTCCTTGCCGCGGTTCCAGGCCAGGAACGCGCTCGGGTGCAAGGTCCGCAGACGGTCGCCTTCGGGCGGCTCGATCTTGATCACCCTGGCGGCGTTGTCGGCGAACATCGTCCCGGCGATGGCCGCCGCGACGCTGCCTGCACCCATCTCGAGCACGTTCAACCCATCGCAAATACCTCGCTGCACAGCGGCCCCCTGGCGAATCAGCTAGATCGTTGTGCGATTACTCTAGTGGGTCTCGGACGCCGGATCGCTGGCGAGCGCCCCGGCCGTGAACCGCTCCTGTAAGGCGGTGATGAACAACCCATCGACGGTCTCGCAGACCGTACAGACGATGTGGGGCGCTCGGCGACTGCGACGCCGCGTCGCGCTCGGTTGCGGAACCTCGTCGGCCTCCGGCTACGCTCGAATCAACACACTGATTGGACCTGATCAGGGGGTCGGTTCAATCCAGCCGAGGATCGGGGTCCCCTGATGTCGACGAACCAGACGATGCCGGACGTCCCCGGCCCGGCTGCGATGCACGACCTGATCGAAAGGCTCGAACGCGTCGAAGCGCGGCAGCAGATCGGGCAGCTCCCGATCCGGTACGCACTGGCGGTCGACGGTCGCGATCTCGACAGCTGGGTGTCGCTGTTCGTCCCCGACGTGCAGGTGGGCCGCGGGCAGTTCGGTCGCGAGCCGCTCCGCGCCTACATCGACCCACTGCTGCGGACGTTCCGGCGGTCACAGCACCAGATCTGCGGTCACCGCATCGACCTGATCGATGCCGACCGGGCCACCGGCGCGGTCTACTGCCGGGCCGAGCATGAGGTCGACGATCGCTGGATCGTCATGGCCATCTGCTACTTCGACGACTACCAGCGGGTCGACGGCGAGTGGCTCTTCCGGCGCCGTCGCGAGCAGCACTGGTACGCGGCCGACATCAACGAGCACCCACAGGCGGTGGGCTTCGACAGCTGGCACGACGCGCCCACCCCGCTGCCCGACGCCTTCCCCACGTGGTCGTCCTTCTGGGATGCATCGGCGTGAACCGATCATGACGACGGAGGACCCACCGATGACGCGGCCGCTCGAGAACAAGGTGGCGCTGGTCACCGGCGCCGGCCAGGGCATCGGGCGGGCGGTCGCGCTCGTGCTGGCCGAGCGCGGCGCCGACGTGGTGATCACCGGCCGCACCGAGTCGAAGCTCACCGCGGTGGCAGCCGAGATCGAGGCGCTCGGGGCACGGGTCGCGACCAGTGTCGGTGACGTGTCCCGACGCGACGACGTGAACGCGATGGTCGAGGTGGCGGTCACGGCGTTCGGCGGTCTCGACATCCTGATCAACAACGCGCAGACCACGGGGGGCGGGAAGAAGGTCGCGGACCTCGACGACGACACGCTCGAGGCGTACTTCGGCAGTGGCGCTCGAGGCACGCTGTACGCCATGCAGGCGGCGCTGCCCGTCATGACGGCTCGGGGTGGCGGCTCCATCGTGAACTTCGGTTCGTCCACCGCGATCACCGGCGACCCGACCTTCGGTGCCTACGTCATGACCAAGGAGGCGGTCCGCGGCCTCAGCCGCGTCGCCGCCCGGGAGTGGGGCCGGTACAACATCCGGGTCAACGTGGTCTGCCCGGCAGCGCTGAACGATGCCACGCGAGGGTTCCGCGATCGGCACCCGGACGCGTACGACGCGATGCTCAAGACGGTGCCGCTCGGCCGCGTCGGTGACGAGACTGCCGACATCGCGGTGCCGATCGCAGCGCTGTGTGGCGACGATTGGGCCTACCTCACCGGGGCGACGCTGATGCTCGACGGCGGACGGCTGCTGTTTCCTTGACGTGGCACGATCGGGACGAGGAGCACACATGGGACGCGTCCGGCACACGGGGCCGGCGTTCGAGCGGTCCTCCGGGGAGCGGTCCTGGACCAAGGTGACACCCGACCGGGATCGGTGGTCGATCCCACGACAGATGGAGGATGCATGAGCTCGAATGGTGTGGCGATGGTGACCGGGGCGGGGCGGGGCATCGGTGCCGCGATCGCCGACGCGCTGGCCGCTGACGGCTGGAACGTCGCCGTGTGCGACATCGACGGCGGTGCGGCCGCGGCGACGGCAGTGGCGTTGGCGGAAGCACACGGCGTCCGGGCGCTGGGTGTCACGGTCGACATCGCCGATGGCGCGTCGGTCGCATCAGCGATCGCGACGATCGAATCCGGGCTCGGCCCGGTGGAGGCGTTGGTCAACAACGCCGGCATCGACGTGATCAAGCCGTTCGTCGACTCCACCGAGGCGGAATGGGACCGCATCATCGCGGTCAACCTGAAGGGCACGATCCGCTGCTGCCGCGCGGTGCTGGACGGGATGATCGAGCGGGGGAGTGGCCGAATCGTGTCGATCGCGTCCGACGCCGGTCGCGTCGGCTCGTCCGGGGAGGCGGTGTACTCCGCCACCAAGGGCGGCGTCATCGCGTTCAGCAAGACGCTGGCGCGCGAGGTGTCGCGGAGCAATATCCGGGTCAACTGCGTGTGCCCCGGCCCCACCGAGACGGCGCTGCTCGGTCAGGTCGCCGAGTACTCCGAGAAGCTGTACGCCGGCCTCGCCCGGGCGATCCCGCTCGGGCGCACGGCGCAACCCACCGACATCGCCCCCGCGGTGGCGTTCCTCGTGAGCGACGGGGCCGGCTACATCACCGGCCAGACGCTGTCGGTCAGCGGTGGGCTCACGATGGCGTGAACCACCGCTGACCGGATCGGTCAGCGGCCGCCGGCAGGGAAGCTGATCGGCAGGTACTTCGCCTGGCGGACGCCGGCGAACTCGTACTCCACCTGCTCGCCCTCGGCGACCGTGTACTCGGGGATGCGCTGGTGGAGCGCGTCGACGGCGGTGCGCAGCTCCGCTCGGGCGAGGTGCGAGCCGAGGCAGCGGTGCAGGCCGGCGGCGAAGGCGATGTGGCGGTTCGGGTCGCGTGCGATGTCCGTCTGCAGCGGTGACTCGAATGCCGCCGGGTCGAGGTTGGCGCTCGCCCAGCACAGGTAGACCATCTCGCCGCGCTTGAGCGGGATGCCGTTCACCTCGGTGTCACGCACCGCCCAGCGGCCACCACCCGACGGCACCGGGTTCTCGTAGCGCATGATCTCCTCGATCGCCCGCGGCAGGTCGTCCGGGTTCGCCACGAGGTGCCGGCGCTCGTCGGGGTGCTTCGCGAGCCACGCGAGGATGCAGGAGAGCGACGACGTGACGGTGTCGAGCCCGGCGATGGTGAACATGTGCATCAGGTTCAGGATCTCGGGGTCGTCGAGGCCGTGCCCGTCGACCTGGAAGTGCATGAAGCTGTCGAGCAGGTCGTCGCGACGCTCGCTCTCGGCGCGACGCTCCGCGAGCCGCTGGGCGAGGTGGGCGTCGAGCTCGGCGCCGGCTGCGCGGCCCAGCACTTCGCTCTCCTCGAGCGTCGTGCCCTCGTTCTTCAGGATCTCGTTCTTCTTGCGGTTGAGGAACTCCATGTCCGACAGCGGCATGCCGAAGAGGGTGAGGAACACGGTCGACGGGAGCGGGACCGCGTAGTCGTCGTGCAGCTCGGCGTGCCCCTGGTCGATGAAGCCGTCGATGAGATCGTTCGCGAGGGCGCGGATCTGCGGCTGCAGCGCCGCCATCTTCGGTGGTGTGAACAGCGGATCGAGCAGCTTGCGGTAGTGCTTGTGGATGTCGCCGTGGAGGTTCAGCGGGATCAACGGCTGCGGGGTCCCCATGCCGAAGATCTCGCCGGTGTCGGGGTGCGACGAGACCAGGTCGGGGTGACGCGCGGCTTCGGTGATGTCCTCCATCCCGAAGAAGCCGACGCCCATCTCCCACTTGACCACCGGCGTGGTGCGGCGGACCGCGTCGATCGTCGCCTGGGGCGACTCGACGTTGTACGCGCCGTTCGGCTCGTACGCGATCAGTGCTCGCAGCTCGCGGCTCATGTCCTCGAACTTGATCTCATGGATGTCGGTGCGCATCGTGTTCCCCCTCGGAATCGACAAACCGTTGTCGGTCGGATGGTGGTGTGTCGGTGGCGCTCAGCGGAACCAGCCGCGCGTGACATCGACACGCTCGGCGAAACCTGCGAACCGCGGTGGGCGGCGTTCGGTGAAGCTGGTCACGCCCTCTTCGAAGTCGGGATGGGCGGAGTGCTCCGACACGCGGGTGAGCGCGTCGAAGCGTGATTCGTCGACGCTGCGATGGAGGTCGAGCTGCACCTGCGACTTGATCGAGGCGAGCGAGAACGGTGAGCAGTTGTCAGCGATGTCGCGTGCGTAGGTGAGCACGGACGGCAGCAGGTCGTCGGGCTCGACGACGACGTTCACCAGCCCGAGCTCCTTGGCCTCGGCCGCCAGGACGACGCGTGCCGACAGCAACAGGTCCATGGCGTTGCCGACGCCGATCAGCCGGGGGAGGATCCACGAGAGCGAGTTCTCGGCGGGCAGGCCACGTCGCGCGAAAGCCGTGGTGAACTTGGCGGTCGTCGACGCGAAGCGGACGTCGGTGCAGGCCACCTGGATGAACCCGATGCCGGCGGCTGCGCCGTTGACCGCGGCGATGATCGGCTTGGGGATGTCGCGCGCGACGGTCATCGGCCAACGCCGCTTCGACGACATGGGTTTGCCGAGCCTGGCGGACTCCTCCAGCGCGATCATGTCGAGGCCGGGGCAGAAGGACTTGCCGGCCCCGGTGACCACGATCACCCGGACCGCAGGGTCCTCGGCAGCGGCGAGGAGCGTGCCGAAGTAGGCCTCTTCGAGCTCGATGGTCCAGCCGTTGTTGCGATCGGGGCGGTTGAACGTGAGCAGGAGCACGCCGTGCTCGTCGAGCTCGTGGAGCAGCACCTCAGACTCGGGGTAGCTGCGGTCGGGCCTGGGTGTCGTGTCGGGCATCGTCAGCGGTCGAACAGCGTCTCGGCGTTCGAGCGCATGATGCGACGCTTGACGTCGTCGGCGAGCGGGTCGAGCAGCTTCTCGAAGTCAGCCGGCTCGGCGAGCCCCTCGGCGTGCGGGAAGTCGGAGCCCATCACGATGCAGCGATCGTCCCCGCCCAGGTTCTCGACGATCCACGGGATGTCGTCCTCGGGGTAGGGCGCGACGCGTACGAACTCCTTGAAGATCGTCGACGGCCGCTCGGTCAGGGGGCCGCCGATCCACGGGCCGTTGCGACCCATGCCGCGGCTCTTGTCCATGTGGGTGACCATGTGTGGCACCCAGCTCGCGCCGTGCTCGGCGATCACCATGCGCAGGTTCGGGAAGCGGCCGAACAGGTTGTCGAAGATCAGCGACGACACCGTGTCGATGACCGGCCGTTCGCCGTAGACGTTCATCCACTGCCACGCCGACATGTGCCACGAGGCCGGATCGGTCTCGTGCCCCCAGGCCGGCGAGATCGCGTCGAAGTACCAGAACGGCATGATGTGCAGCGCGATCGTGACGCCCGCCTCGTTCAGCCGCGACCACACCGGGTCGAAGTACGGGTCGCCGGGGCTGCGCCCGTACGCCGGGCCGGTGGGGATCAGCACGACCTTGGCGCCGCGAGCGAGGATGTCGTCGGTCGTGGCGATCGCGTGCTCGAGGTCGCGCAGCGACAGCAGGGCGGTGGCGTACAGCTTGTCCTGGTAGTTGAAGCCCCACGTCTCGTCGTACCAGCGGTTGAACGATGCGACGTTGGCGTACAGGGCCTCGGTGTCGGCCACGTAGTGCTCGGCGGCGAGCGCCATGCCGGCCGGGAACAGGATGCAGCGCTCGACGCCCTGCTGCTCGAGCAACTGCAGTCGGGGCTCGCGTTCGAGGTACTCGACACGGATCGGCTCCGGCTCGTAGGTCTCGTCCGGGTTGCCCGACGCCATCTGCTTGAGCATCTCCTTCAGGCTGCCCGGCCGGTAAGCAAGGTCGAACCCCAGACCGGACTCGCTGTTGAACGTCGCGATCCTGCGGCCGGCGAGGATCGCCTCGCTCCCGTTGGGGAGTCGCACCGGGGTGAGCGCCCGGTCGCGGAACTCGGCCGGCAGGTACCGCGTGAACGCATCCCGCGGCTCGTAGCAGTGGGTGTCGCAGTCGAAGATGCCGTAGTCGAGATGTGTCATCGTGATACCCCCGTTGTAATAAGACCAAACATACAACTGTTTGTGCGAGAGGGTCCACCCGTGCCGCCCTGGACGAGGCAGATCGCGGACCGCTACCTGGGCAGCCCGAGTACCGATTCGCCGAGGATGTTGCGCTGGATCTCCGAGGTGCCGGCATAGATCGTCCCGGCGGCGGCGTTGTAGCGGGCGCCCACCCATGACCCGGTGGTGTTGGGCGCGCCCGGATCGTCGGCCCGGTAGGCGCGCAGCGGGAGGCGGCCGGTGATCGTGGTGGCCTCGACCCCGATGACATCGAGGGCGAGATCGGTGACCCGTCGGTGGTACTCGCTCCAGTAGAGCTTCGAGATCGACGCTTCGGGCCCCAGTGAGCCCGCGGTCACCACGCCGGTGAGGATGCGCAACCCGAGCATGCGCATGATCTCGCATCGGATGTGTGCGTCAGCGAGCCGTTGCCGCATGCGAGGGTCGTCGGACGCGCCCCGTTCTCGCGCCATCGCGAGCAACCGATCGAGCTCGGCCCGGAACAGGATCGGGTTGGTCGCCGCTTCCTCCCCGCGCTCGAGCCCCAGCAGCGTCATCGCGACGGCCCAGCCGCCGTGCACCTCGCCCACCACGTGCTCGCTGCCCGTGATCGCGCCGTCGAAGAAGACCTCGTTGAACTCGCTGTCGCCCGACAGCGCCCGGATCGGACGGATGTCGATGCCGGGCTGGTCGAGCGGCACCAGCAGGAAGGTGATCCCCTGGTGGGGCCTCGCGGCCTGTGGGTCGGTCCGGGCAAGGAGAAAGATCCAGTTGGCCTCGCGGGCGCGCGACGTCCACACCTTCTGGCCGTCGATCACCCAGCGATCACCGTCACGAACGGCCGAGCACCGCAGGCTCGCGAGGTCGGAACCGGCACCCGGCTCGGAGTAGCCCTGGCACCACCGGTCGTCGCCCGACAGGATGCGCGGGAGGAACTGCTGCTTCTGCGCCTCGGTGCCCCAGTGCAGCAGCGTGTTGCCCAGCATCTTCACACCGAACGTGTCGTTGTAGCCCATGGCCGGCACGCCGGCCTTGGCGAGCTCTTCCACCAGGACCACCTGCTCGAGCTTGCCGAGCCCGGCGCCGCCGTACTCCGTCGGCCACGACACCCCGATGAAGCCGTGGTCGGCGAGCGTCGACCGCCAGCGCTCGACGAACGTGTCCGCCTCATGTCGATCGGTGATGGCCCCGATGCCCTGCCAGCCGCTCGGGAGCTCCGCGTCGAGGAAGGCGCGCACCTGCGCCCTGAAGGCTTCGGCGGCGGGCGTGTGTCGGGGGTCCATCGCGGACTTCAGGCGGACGACCGGAGCGCGGCGCGGATCTCGTCGACGGCGTCGACGAGCGCGTCGTCGTCGCCCACGCCGATGATCACGAAGTCCTGGACGCCGGCTTCGACGTAGGGCGCCAACGACGCGGCCACGTCCGCCGGCGTGCCGTACGGCGTGTACCGCTCGAACGACGAGAACGGGCGGCGGTAGAGACCCTCCATCGCGTCGCCGACCAACCGTCGGGCCGTGTCGCGGTCGGGATCCAGGCCGCACCACACCGTGTAGCCGTACCGCCGGGCGAGGCCGCCGCGGCCGTGCTCGCGTGCCGACGCCTCCACGATCTCGATGCTGCTCGCCACGCGGGCCGGGGAGTGCCAGACCGACAGCCAGCCGTCGCCCACCCGTCCGGCTCGCCGCAGGGCCGCCTCGGACCGGCCGCCAACGATGATCGGCACCGACGGCCGCGGGATCGGTCGGATCACCGCGCCGGGGATGACGAAGTGCGTGCTGTCGACGGTGACGGTCTCGCCGGCGAGCAGGCCGCGGACGGTGTCGAGGCAGGCGTCGAGACGAGCGCCGCGCCGCCGTGGGTCGACGCCGCACACCTCGAGCTCGTGGGGATCGTCCCCGCCGAGCCCCACGCCGAACACGAACCGGCCCGGGGCGAGCGCGGCGAGCGACGCCACCTGGCGGGCGACCGCCACCGGGTGCCGCAGCGCGAGCAGGTACACCGCGGTCCAGATGTCGAGGCGCCTCGACATGGCGGCGAGTGCGGTGGCCTGGACGATGCCGTCGTAGCCGGTGCCGTCGTGGAACGAGACGTGGTCGCCCACCGTGATCGCATCGATGTCGGAGCGTTCGACGCGTTGCACGAACGCTGCCAGCTGGTCGGCCTGGCCATTCGCCAGCCGGTGCGGAACGCGAAGTGCGACGGAGATCGGCATTGCCCCGATCCTGCCAGGGTAGGCCGTCCCGCGAGTAGCGAATGTGCAATCAACTAGATTATGGTGTTGTTTGTGCAGAGCGCACCGAGGGGGAATGGCAGCCGGACGCCTACGTCCGGTCCCGGCATGAGTCTGCGTTGACGACCCTTGCCGGACCCGATTGCGAAGAGTATACTGATTAGCGTTCAGGTGGCCGCCGGTCACCCGCTCGAAGGGGGATCTTCTTGCTCATCACCACGTCCTCTCGTCGACGGCTGCTTGCAGTCTCCGTCGTCGCAGCGCTCGCCCTCGCGGCGTGCGGTGGCGACGACGACGACAGCGCCGGCGACTCCGCCACAACCGAAGCGTCGGCCACGACGGCCGCAGGAACGGCCGCTACCACCGCGGCGGAGACGCCTGCCACCACGGCAGCGGACACCCCCGCCACCACGGCGGCCGAGGCGCCCGCGGCCGACAAGTCGCCGGTGCTGATCGGAGCGACGGTGGATCTGACCGGCGTCACCGGGCGTCCGGAGATCGGCAAGGTCGTCGAGGCCTGGGCAGCCTTCGTCAACGAGAACGGTGGCATCAACGGCCACCCGGTAGAACTCGACATCCAGGACACGAAGGGTGATGCTGCGGCTGCTCAGGCGCAGACCGAGGAGCTGCTGGCGAAGAACCCGGTCTTGTTCCTCCTCGAATCGTCCGGTACCGAGACCGCTCAAGGCGAGACACTCGCAGCCTCGGGTGTTCCCGTGATGGGTGTGGGCTACAACCCGGCGATCTGGGGCGGCAACATCGAGGCGTTCAAGCTGGCATGCAGCCCTGACGCCGGGTCGCCACTGCCGTGTGCGCTCCCCAACGCGTTCCCGCTCGCCACGACGTTCGGCGCGGTCGTCGACGAGCAGGTGCTCGGCGCGCAGGCCGCGGGCGCCACCAAGCTCGCGGTCGCAGCCTGCGCCGAGGTCGACTCGTGCTCGGCCGCGACACCGGTGTTCGAGGCGACCACGGCGGCCGTGGGCCTGGAGTTCGCCGGCACCGTGAAGGTCAGCTCGACCGCTGGTGACTACTCCGCCGAGTGCATCCAGTGGATGCAGGACGGCGTCGACTTCATCCAGATCAGCGGTGGTTCGGCGCTCGGCACGGCGCTCATCGCCTCGTGCGGCGATCAGGGCTACGAAGGCATCTTCGGTGCCTCGGCCGGATCGGTGAGCGGTCCGATGATCACGATCGAGGGCATCACGATGGCCGGTGGCCTCAACGCCTTCCCGTGGTGGGTCGACGATCCGCTGGTGCAGGAGTACCGCGACGTGCTCGCCGCCGCCGGGGTGAGCGACGATGGCATCAACGATCCCACGGCCACCGGCATGTGGAGCGCGCTCCAGCTGTTCGCCAAGGCGAACGCCGACCTGAGCGACGACCCGACGGCAGCGGAGACGCTGGCGAACATGTACACCATCAAGGACGAGACCCTGGGCGGCCTGATCGCCCCGACGACGTTCACCGAGGGCGAGCCGGCGCCGCATCGCCCGTGCTTCTGGCCGTACATCCTCGAGGACGGCGAGTTCACCAACCCGCTCGGCGGTCTGAACTACCAGTGCTACCCGGCCGAGTCCTGAGCGGTCGGTCCTCCTGAGCGACGAGGGGGCGGGTCTCACGACCCGCCCCCTCGTCGGGTATCTGCTCACTCTCGCCGACCGGAGCCGAACACGTGCGTGATCTCCTGCCATTCATCATCACCGGCCTCGTCACCGGCACCGTCTACGGCTTGGCCGGCAGCGGTCTCGTCCTCACGTTCAAGACGTCTGGCATCTTCAACTTCGGTCACGGGGCCGTGCTCACGGCGAGCGCGTTGATCTTCTACTGGGTGAGGGTCACCCTCGGCTGGGACTGGAAGATCGCGTTCTTCATCAGCGTCTTCGTGTTCGGTCCGCTGATGGGCCTCGTGATGGAGGCTGTGGCGCGCAACCTCTCGCGACAACGGACGAGCATGAAGATCGTCGGCACGGTCGGTCTCACCGTGATGGTGCCGTCGTTGTGCTTGCTCTTCTACCCGACGAGCGGCGCCGGACTCAAGGTCGAGCGCTTCCTGCCGTTCAGCGACCGCAAGCGCTACAAGTGGAAGATCCTCGACGTCAACGTGTTCGGCGACCAACTGCTCACCGCGGCGATCGCGGTCGTCGGCGTGGCCGCCCTCTACGTGCTCTTCCGCCACACGCGCATCGGTGGGTCGATGCGGGCGGCAGTCGATGACCCCGACCTGCTGGCGCTCCAGGGCACCAACCCGGTGTTCGTGCGTCGTGTCGCGTGGTCGATCGGGTGCACCTTCGCGGCGCTCTCTGGTGTGCTGATCCTGCCGATCGTGAGCTTCCAGGCGTTCACGCTTACCTTCCTGGCCACCTACGCGTTCGGTGCCGCCGCCATCGGCGGCTTCGCGAGCATCCCGATCACGTTCGCAGGCGGATTGGTGGTCGGCATCCTCCAGGACGTCCTCGGGTACCTGGTGAACAAGAACGAGTGGGCGACGCTCGGCGGCATGCCGGACGCGTTGCCGTTCCTCGTGCTGTTCGTCGTCCTGCTCGTGCTTCCCAAGGGGCGGCTGGCCGCACGGTCGGACGCCGAGGCGCGCCCCGCGCTGCAGTGGCAAGGGCCGATCGAGCTTCGCGTCGGCGCAGGTGTGGTGGTGCTCGGACTGTTGCTGCTGGTGCCGCAGGTGGTCGGCACGAAGCTCCCGTTCTACACGTTCGGCCTGTGCCTGGCGATCCTCATCCTCTCGCTCGGCCTGCTGGTGAAGACGAGCGGCCAGGTGTCGCTGTGTCACTCGGTGTTCGCCGGCATCGGCGCCGTCGCGTTCTCCCAGTTCCACGTGCAGGCAGGCATCCCGTGGCTGCTCGCGCTCGTGCTGGCGGCGCTGGTGACCGTGCCGGTGGGTGCCCTCATCGCACTTCCGGCGATCCGGCTGAGCGGGATCTACCTCGCGTTGGCGACGTTCGGGTTCGGCATCCTGGTGCAGCGCCTCTTCTACCCCCAGACCTGGATGTACTTCACGTTCGCCGGGTCGCGCAAGGTGCCGGCACCCCTCGGCTGGAGCAGCGGAGAGGCGCGGTACTACGTCGTGCTCGCCGCCCTCGTCGTCACCGCGATCGTCATCGTCGCGATCAACCAGTCGCGCCTCGGGCGCGTGCTGCGCGGCATGTCGGACAGCCAGACCGCGGTGTCGACGCTCGGGCTCTCCACCAACGTGACGAAGATCATCGTCTTCTGCGTGTCGGCTGCGCTGGCCGCTGTCGCGGGCGTGATGTACGGCGTCGCGCTGACGAACATCGACGGCGGCACGGCGGTGTTCCAGCCGTTCAACTCGCTCGTACTCGTGGCGATCCTCGCGCTCGCACCCTTCCGTGAACCCTGGTACGCCGTGTTCGCCGGCGTCACGGCCGTGATCCCCGCGTACCTCGGTGGCGACCGCACCCCCAACGTCCTCAACGTGCTGTTCGGACTGTTCGCGATCTTGGTGGCCCTGCAGGGTGGACAGCCGGCGATGTCGCCGAAGCTGCGCGAGGCGTTCGGGCGCCTGGGCCGGGCGCGAACCGGAACGTCGAGCGTCGTGGCCGGCGCCGCTCCGGTGCGCACGGTGACGGCCACGTCCGGGCTCGCGGTCGACCACTTGACCGTACGCTTCGGCGGGCTGGTCGCCGTCGACGACGTCACGCTGGAGGCGCCGCTCGGCCGGATCATCGGCCTGATCGGCCCCAACGGTGCAGGCAAGACCACCACGTTCAACGCCTGCAGCGGGATCAACCGCTCGATCAGCGGGCAGGTCCGGCTCGACGGGGTCGAGGTGACGTCGCGCGGCGCCCCCGTGCGCGCCCGCATGGGCCTCGGGCGCACCTTCCAGCGCATGGAGCTCTGCGACACGCTGACCGTGTTCGACAACGTCGCGTTGGGCCACGAGTGCGCCGCCGCCGGCGCGCACGTGCTGCGCCAGGTGGTCGCACCGCCGGCCGAACGTCAGGCCACGCTCGAGAGCACGGCTGCCGCGCTCGAGCTCTGCGGCATCGGTCGTCTCGCCGAGCAGCAGGCCGGTTCGCTCTCCACCGGTGAGCGGCGCCTCGTCGAGCTGGCGCGCTGCCTCGCCGGGCCGTTCGACCTGCTGCTCCTCGACGAGCCCTCGTCGGGGCTCGACCGCGACGAGACTGCTCGGTTCGGCGAGGTGTTGCGGACGGTCGTCGAGCAACGGGGGTGCGGGATCCTCCTCGTCGAACACGACATGGCCCTCGTGATGAAGGTCTGTTCGTACCTCTACGTGCTCGACTTCGGCCGGATGATCTTCCAGGGAACGCCTTCGGAGGTCGCGTCGAGTGAGATCGTCCGGTCCGCCTACCTCGGTTCCGAGGCCGCGGCGCTCGAGGAACTGTCCGAGGGGGTGTGAGCTGATGATGACGGCAACCCATGCACCGGCGGTCGCCCTGCAGGGAGTGACGAGCGGGTACGGGCACACCACCATCCTGCGCGACATCGACCTGGTCGTCCCGGCAGGATCGGTCACGGCGCTGCTCGGCCCCAACGGAGCGGGCAAGTCCACGCTGCTCAAGACCGTCTCGGGTCTGCTGCGACCCTCGAAGGGGACGGTCGAGCTGGGCGGCCAGGACGTCACCAAGCTGCCGACGTTCCGCCGCACTCAGCTCGGCCTCTGCCACATCCCCGAAGGGCGGGGCATCTTCCGGTCGCTCACGGTGCGCGAGAACCTCGAGCAGCAGGCCGCCGCGGGACGCGAGGCCGTGGCGGTGGAGAAGGCGACCGAGATCTTCCCGATCCTCGGGCAACGGCTCGACCAGCGTGCGGGCCTGCTCAGCGGCGGGCAGCAGCAGATGCTCGCCATGGCGCGTGCGTACACGACGAACCCGAGCCTGATCCTGGTCGACGAGGCCTCGCTCGGGCTGGCCCCGATCGTGGTCGACGCGATCTTCGAGTTCCTCGAGAACATCGCAGCCGAGGGCACGGCCCTGCTGGTCGTCGATCAGTTCGCCGCGCGGGCCATGGCCATGGCTTCGCGCGTGCACGTGCTCAACCGCGGCGAGCTGGTGTTCTCGGGTACACCGGACGAGCTCCGCGACGGCGACCTCTTCGCTCGCTACCTCGGCGGTGAGTGACCCCGGCGAGCCGATGGTGCTGACGTCGATGATCGAACCGCCGCCGTTCAGTGAACTGGAGGTCGCGGTGGTCCCCCCGACAGCGCTCGCATCACGAACGACATCGTCGCCTCGATGATCTCGTCGACCGATGCGGGGTCGTCCACCGTGAGCGCCGAGCCGAGCCGGGCCCCGGCGAGGTCGTACACGAGTCGCGCATCGACCGCCGGGTCGCCGCCGCGGAACGTGCCCTCCCGGTACCCCGCCTCGATGGCATCGAGCAGCGGACGCCACAGCGCTCGCTCGGCCTCCTCGAGCGCTCCCCGGTGCCGACGCCCGAGCACGGGCGTGAGCTCGGTGAAGAGATGCGCTCGGTGCACGCGTGCCGGATCGGCCGCCGCCCCGATCAGCGCAGCGATCCAGGCCCGCACTCGTGCCTCGGGCCCAACGACCCGCTCGACGACCCTGGCAAGGCGCGGCGCCGACCGCTGCATCTCCTCGCAGATCAGCACGAGCAGCAGCCCGTCCTTGTCGGCGAAGTGACGGTAGAACGCGCGCATCGAGACGCCCGCCTGGGTGGCCACGCGCTTGACCTTCAGCCCGGCGAAGTCGGTCCGCTCGAGGATCGACCACGCAGCGGCGATCAGGCGGTCACGCTCCGCTGCCGTCGCGCTGTCGTCGCGATCCATGCCGTGCCCCTCGCCAGCCTCAGCCCCGTGCGGCCCTGCGCCCGTCGACACTACCGAGACGTGGCGACGGGTGTCCCATGGGGCGGGTGGCCGGCGATCAGTCCGCGAGCTTGCGGTTGTCCCAGTGCAACACGCGCTCGTCCGGGGTGAACCGGACGATGCCGCCGATCGCCGTGGCGTACGCATCGGCAGTTGCCTTCGGCATGTCGCTGCGTGCGGTCTTGTGTGCCGCGTACTTGCGATCGACCTCCGCCCGGTACCGATCGGCCAGGGCGCCGTCGAGGTCGACCAGGTCGGCGCGCCCGGTGAGGTGCACCGCCCGCAGGTCGGACCACGCCACCCCGGACTCGACGAGGAACGCGGCGCGCGGATCGTTGGCGATCCGCGCCAGCTTCTTGCCCCGCGTACGCACGTAGATCGCCCGATCGAGGCAGACGAACCACAGCGGTAGTGAGATCGGCATGCCGTCGCGTCGCAGCGTGGTCATGATGCCGGTGTGCGAGTCCGTGACGAACGCCCAGATCTCGTCGTCGCTCATGCGGGGGCTGGCCATGGGTCGGTCTCCTCAGGATCGCCGGAGCTCGCGGAACAGCACGTCGCCGTCGACGGCCGGTTCGCGCGGCAGCCCGAGCGTGCGCTCGCCGATGATGTTGCGCTGGATCTCGTTGGTGCCGCCGCCGAGTGACGCAGCGAAGCTCGACAGCCCGGCACGCTGGACACGACCACCGTCGACGGTGTCCGGCCCGGTGAGCATCGCCTCCGCGCCCAGCAGCGCGAACGAGAGGTCGCGGGCCTCGTGGGCGAGCTGCGCGATCTGCAGCTTCATCGTCGAGCTCTCGGGTCCCGGTCGACCCGACGTCGCGTTGTCACGACTGCGCTGGCCGCTCCAGCTGTACACCTGGGTGTTCGAGTGGTAGCGCGCCAGGCGGTCGCGGAGCACGGGGTCGTGCGCGACGCCGAGCCGGCGCGCAAGGTCGATCAGCGTTCGGGCGCTCAGCAGCACCTCGCTCCGCTGGGCCCTGTCGGCGGCCCGGGTGCGAGCCTCGGTGACGAGATCGCCGACCGTGCGTTCGAGGTTGCCGGCCCTGGTGCCGGCACCGACGGTGACGATCCCGCTTGAGCGGCCACCGCCCGCCCCCGCGCGCTCGAACGCCAGCGTGGTGCGCGCCACGTTCCAACCGTCGCCGACGTCGCCGATGACGTTCGCGACGGGCACTCGCGCATCGGTCAGGAAGACCTCGCAGAACTCGGCGATGCCGTTCATCTGCACGAGTGGGCGCGCCTCGACGCCCGGCTGCTCCATGTCGATCATCATGTAGGTGATGCCGCGATGCTTCGGCACGTCGAGGTTCGTTCGGGTCAGCAGCATGCCCCACGTGCTCACGTCGGCGAACGAGTTCCAGACCTTCTGGCCGTTGACCACGTACTCGTCGCCGTCGAGCACGGCGCTCGTGGACAGGCTCGCGAGGTCGGACCCGGCGCCGGGTTCGGAGAACAGCTGTGCCCACGCCTCGCGCCCGCGAACCAGCGGATCGAGGAAGCGACGTTGCTGCTCCGGCGTGCCGTGCGCCAGCACCGTGGGGCCGCCCATGCTGGGGCCGTTGCCGATCGGCGCGCCGATGATCCCGGCCGCGGAGAGCGCAGCGCTGACGACGCGCGCCTCGGCCGGTGACGCGCCGCGACCACCGAGGCCGACGGGCCACGTGGGGAATGCGAAACCGGCTTCGGCGAGGCGATCCCACCACTCGGCCAACGTCAGGTCGACCCGCCACTGCGCCTCGATCCAGCGCTGCACCTCGCCGTGCGTGATCACCGAACCCCCGACCGCAGCACGATCAGGAACGAGCGCATCGACGGCGGCATCGTCGCGGTGGGTGCTCACCGCCATGTGAGCGGCAGGGAGTGCGGGGCTCGCGGGTTGCCGGAGTACACGAGGGGTTGGTCGCCCTCCACGCGGTAGTGGGGGATGCGGTCGTGCCACACGTCGAGTGCCGTGACCATCTCCATGCGGGCGAGGTGCGAGCCGAGGCAGCGGTGGTAACCGCTGGCGAAACCGATGTGCGGGTTCGGCTCCCGGCCGAGGTCGGGGGTCAGCGGGTCGGGGAACACCGCCGGGTCGAGGTTCGCAGCCGCCCATGAGATGTGCATCCACGAACCAGCCGGCACGGTGGTGCCGCTCGGCAGCGTGATGTCCTCCGTCGCGACGCGGAACCCCTCGGTCACGGGCGACTCGAACCGCATCAGCTCCTCGACAGCGGGGCGCAGGCGCGTCCGGTCGTCGAGGATCAGGGCTCGCTGGTCGGGGTTGCGGGCGAAGAAGCTGAGGAAGCAGGCGAGCGACGCCGCGACCGTGTCGAGCCCGGCGATCATGAACAGACCCAGGATGTCGAGCACGTCCTGGCGGGTGAGGCGGTGCCCGTCGACCTCGGCTGTGAGGAGGTGACCGATGATGTCGTCACGGGCCTCCGGTTCCTGCTCGCGCTCGTCGAGGCTGGCGTTGAAGTAGCCGTGGATCCAGGTCACCGCCTCCATCCGGTTGGCGAATCGCTGCTCGTCGGTGATGTCAGGGGCGCCGCCGGTGAGCGTCAGGTTCTTGAACCGGAGGAAGTCGTCGCGATCGCCCATCGGGAGCCCCATGATCGCGAGGAAGATCGTCGACGGCAGCGGCTCGCACCACTGGTCGTAGGCGTTCGCGGTGCCGTCGTCGAAGAAGCCGTCGATCAGCTCGTTCGCCAACCCGCGCACGCTGTCGGCCAGTGGGGCCACCTTGCGGGCCGTGAAGATCGGGTCGATCAGACGGCGGTACTGCGTGTGGATCGGGCCGTCGAGCCCGAGTGGGATGGCCGGGCGATCGCTGCCGAGGTACTTCGAACCCTGCTCGACGGCGTGGTGGCGGGTGACGAACTGGATGTCCTCCATCGTGAGCAGCGAGTAGTAGCCGTCACCGAGGTGGCGCACCGGGCCCTCGGCATGGAGCGCGGCGTACATCTGGTGCGGGCATGCGCTCGTGTGTGCTGCAGCGCGCTCGGGATCGCTCCCGTACGCGAGCTGCCCCAGCTGTGCCATGTGCATGAAGCTCTGCTGCATCGCGGCCTGTGCGTCCGACATCTCGAACCCCCTCAGTTCGTCGTCCAAGTTCAGCCTACTCGACACAAAGTATACTCTTCTTGTTGCGTCCGGCCCTGGCCGAAGCGTGCCGGCGGCCCGATGCAAAGTATCCTGAATTCGATGAAGATCACGTCCGACGACAGCCGCCACGACCTGCTGGGCCCGATCGACGACGACTTCCATGCCCCCGACGACCACTACTGGTTCCACGAGACCGCGTGGTGGTCGTTCTACGTCCCCGAGCGCAAGCTCGCTGCCTGGATCTACAACTGGGTCCGGCCGAACGTCGGTACGTCGGGTGGTGGGTGTTGGCTGTGGGACGACTCGACCCGACTCCACTGGGAGCTGCCCTACTACGCCTGCTACAACAACCTCGCGATCCCGGCCGAGCGCGACCTCCGCGAGTTCACGTATCCGTCGGGCGTGTCGACCACGACCATCGAGCCGCTCACGAAGTACCAGCTGGGCTTCCGCGACCGCGACATCATCGCCTTCGATCTCGAGTTCGACGCGACGATGCCCCCGTGGGTCGGCGAACCCGTGGGTGATCCACCCGTTGCGAGGCACCTCGACCAGCTCGGGCGGGTGACCGGTGAGGTCGTGCTCCGCGGCGAGCGGATCCAGGTCGACTCGATCGCGATGCGCGACCGCTCGTGGAGCCCGCGCTCCGAGCGGTGGAAGGACGGCCATGTCGGGTACTGCTCAGCGGCGACCGAGGACGTGGCGTTCCTGGCGACCAGCGCGGCGGGTGTGCGTGAGGAGACCGACGAGCGCGTCCGCTCGGGCTTCTTCGTGCGCGACGGGCAGCGGGCTCGAATCGTCGACGGCACCCGCGACGTGGTGCGCGACCCGGAGCACGGCCACCTCCGATCGATCCGCATCGAGGCGGAGGACACCGCCGGCCGCCGGTTCGTCGCGACGGGCACCGGCCTCAACGCGGTCGCGGCGCCGATCCCCGGTGTCCATGCGATCGTGTGGATCTGCCTGGTCGACTGGAGCATCGATGGCGTGCAGGCGTGGGGCGACGATCAGGACGCATGGCCGATCCACGAGTGGGCCGCGTTCCGTCGGCGCAGTCGGGGCGGCTGACTTCGGTCGCTGCGTCACCCAGCGCTACCATCAGTGCAATGAGAATACTGATCGACGACGACCGGTGCGCCGGTCACGGCCGCTGCTACACGCTCGTCCCGTCGTTGTTCGACTCCGACGAGCAGGGTCGCGGTGTCGTGCTCGCGGCGTCGATCGTGGACGACCAGCTCGAGATGGCCCGCTCGGCAGTGCTGAACTGCCCGGAGCAGGCGATCTCGATCGTGGACGACTGAGCCGTTACTGCACGGTCGGTCACTCGATGGTGATCGACTGGTCGAAGTGGACGTCGCCCCACTTGGCGGCAACGCCGGCGAGCTCGTCGACCGACCAGCGGTGGTCGGTGCGCACGGTGTCGACGATCGTCCACGGCTGGAAGAGCTGGACCGTGCCGCCGTAGACGAAGAAGGTCTTGCCGGCGATCGGGCACGACTCGGTGGCGAGGTAGGCCACCATCGGTGAGACGTTGGCCGGGTCCATCGTGTCGAAACCGTCGCCGGGCGTCGCGCTCGCGCTGCCGCCCAGGGCTTCCGTCAGCCGGGTGCGGGCTGCCGGCGCGATCGCGTTGCAGCGGACGCCGTAGCGGGTCAGCTCCTTCTGGCAGATCTCGGTGAACGTCGCGATGCCCGACTTTGCCGCGCCGTAGTTCGTCTGGCCGGGGTTGCTGAGCAACCCGGAGGTCGACGTGGTGTTGATGACCGAGGCCGCAACCGGTGCTCCCGACTTCGCGAGGTCGCGCCAGTACCGGGCAGCGGCTCGCGTCGGCATGAAGTGCCCACGGAGGTGGACGCGGACGACCGCGTCCCACTCGTCGTCGCTCATCCCGAAGATCATGCGGTCGCGCAGGATGCCGGCGTTGTTGACGAGGACGTGGAGGGTGCCGAACGAGTCGATCGCGCTCCGGATCATCCGGTCGGCGCCGTCGGCATCGGCCACGTCGTCGTGGTTGGCGATGGCCTCGCCGCCGGCGGCGACGATCTCGTCGACCACCTGCTGCGCAGCGCTGGCGTCCGCTCCGGTGCCGTCGGCGCTGCCGCCGAGATCGTTCACCACGACCTTCGCTCCTTCTGCCGCGAACAGCAGCGCATGCTCACGGCCGATGCCGCGACCCGCGCCCGTGATGATGGCGACGCGGCCGTCGAGTGCTCCCATGGTGTGTCTCCTGTGTCGTGGTGTGTCGATCTGGTCGTCGGTGACGGTGGGCGAGCGCTCCACCGGGCTCACCGCCCGGTGAACTCGGCTGCGCGCTTCTGCGAGAAGGCGCGCATGCCCTCCTTGAAGTCGTCGGAGCGGACCGCGAGCTCCTCGTGGATCGCCTCGTTGTGCAGCGCCGCCGGGAGGGCGACCGACAGGTTCTCGTGGAGCAGCACGCGGGCGAGTCCGACCGCGACGGTCGCGCTCGCCGCGAGCTCGGCCGCGACCTCTGCGACGGCGGCATCGAGCTCGGACTCGGGGACGCACCGGCTGATGAGGCCCCAGTCGGCTGCTTGCTCGCCGCCGATCGCCTTGCCGCGCAGCACCATCTCCTTGGCGCGCGCCAGCCCGACGAGGCGGGGGAGCAGCCAGGTGGTGCCGCTGTCGGGCGTGAAGCCCTTGCCGACGAACGGCACCCAGAAGCGGGTGTCCGGGGTGGCCACGACCACGTCGGCGCTCAGCGCCAACATGGTCCCGGCGCCGGCGGCCCACCCGCGCACCCCGGCGACGATGGGGACCTGCGCGGCCGCCATGGTGAGGACCATGCGGTGCGTCCCGCTGTCGAGCCGGCGCTGCAGGTGTCCGGCGCGGGGTCGGGTGTCGGCCGCGTGGGGATCGTCCGGACGGTTCGACTCGGCGAGGTCCATCCCGGCGCAGAAGTCGGCACCGCTGGCGGTGATCACCACGGCCCGTGTCGCGTCGTCGTCGGAGGCGCGCTGGATCGACGCGTTGATCGTGTCGACCATGTGGACGGTGAGCGCGTTCCGCCGGAGCGGGCGATCGAGCGTGATCGTCATCGTGGGCCCGTCGTGCTCGACCCTGATGTGGGCGGCGGGCTCACCCGGCGTTCGTTTGACCATGGGAAGAGTGTACTCTTCCGGCGAAGTTGCGTCCGAGCCGGAGTGGGGTGGCTGTGTCGGTGGTCGAGATCGAGGTGCGCGAGCGGATCGTGGTGATCACGCTCGATCGCCCGGAGCGGCGCAACACCCTCACGCCCGAGCTCAACGCATCGCTGCGCGAGGCGTTCGAGCGGTTCCGCGACGACCGCGACCTGTGGGTGGCCGTGTTGGCCGCCAACGGGCCCGACTTCTGCGCCGGGGTCGATCTGAGCGGCCCGCCGCCACGAGCCCGCGCGCAGACGTGGCCTGGTGGGATCACGCGTGAGTTCGAGTGCTGGAAGCCGATCGTCGCCGCGGTGCAGGGCCACGCGCTGGGCGGTGGGCTCGAGCTCGCCCTGTGCGCCGACATCCGCGTCGGCGACCCGACCACACGCCTCGGCGCGCCCGAGGTGCGGTGGGGGTTGATGCAGGGCGCCGGTGCGACGCAACGCCTGCCCCGGGCGATCCCGTTCGCCGTTGCGCTCGAGATGCTGTTCACAGGCGATCCGATCGACGCCGAACGCGCCGAACGGCTCGGGCTGCTCAACCGCGTGGCGCCGGCCGGGGGAGCGCTCGATGCAGCCCTCGCCCTTGCCGAGCGGATCGCCGGGCGTGCGCCCCTGGGTGTGCGCCGGGCGAAGGAGGCTGCGTACCGGGGATGGGACCTGCCGATCTCCGAGGGGTTGCGCACGGAGATGCTGTTGAGCCGGCTGCTGGCGGGCACGGCCGACCTGGAGGAAGGGCGTCGGTCGTTCACCGAGCGGCGTCCGCCGGTGTGGCGGGCCGAATGAGCGTGGGCAGCGGAGACCGCCACGCGCGCTTTGGGGGGCTTGCGCCCGATCTCGGAGCCTGGGTCGAGGCCGTGCTCGGGCGCGAGATCGCCGCGGCCGCCCGCACCACCACCGGTGGATCGCGCATCACGTGGATCGTCGACCTGGCCGGTGACCCGCCGCCGGACCCGGTGGTGGTGCGCGTCGAGGGCCAGGGGTCGTTCACCGGCACGGAGGTGAGCCTGGTGCGCGAGGTGGCGGCGTTCCGCGCGCTCGCGTCCACGCGCGTGCCGGTGCCCGGCGTGCACGCCGTGCACCCCGATGGCAGCGCGGCGATCCTCGAGCGCCTCGCCGGCACCGACGATCTCGACCGGTTCCAGCCCGACGACCGGGCCGCAGCGCTGAACGACTTCGCCGCGGTGCTGGCAGAGATGCACCGTGTCGACCCCGACACGCTCGATCTGCCGGGTTTCGGACGCCCGAGCACCCCGGAGGAGCACGCGCGCATCGACCTCGCGATGTGGCAGCGCCTGGCGTCATCGGTCGTCGACCTCGATCCACTCATCGCGTACACCGGGGGGTGGCTCCAGGCACACGCGCCGACGACCGTGGCGCGCACCGTCTTCGTGCAGGGCGACACCGGCCCGGGGAACTTCATGGCCGACGCCGGACGCGTCACCGGGTTGGTCGACATGGAGTTCGCCCACATCGGCGACCCGATGGACGACCTCGCGTGGGTGATGATGCGCATGCGCAGCGATGCCGCGTACGAGACGTTCGTGGACGCGTACACGCGGCACGGCGGGGCGCCGATCGGCCCGGCGTCGGTCGCGTTCTATCGGCTCGCCGTCGACTACCGCTGTGCCGTCACGACGTCACTCGCGGTGGCACGCGGTGGTGGAGCTCGCGGGTGGGCGCCCTATCAGCTGCAGACCCAGCGCTACCTCGACGGCATCGCCGAACGGTTGACGGCAGCGACGGGGCTCCAGGTGCCACCGGTCGACGTGCCCGAGGTCGGGCCGACCGCACGCACGGCGATGTTCGATCAGCTCCTCGCCACGCTGCGCACTGCGGCCCGTTCGATCGCCGACCCCGAGATCAGCGCGGCGACGCGCAACGACCAGATCCTCGTCCACCTCCTGCGCGCCCACGACCGGCTGGGTGCCGCGATCGAGGCGGGTGATGCGGCCGACCTCGCCGGGACCGGCGGAGCAGGGGCGACTGCGATCGACGCCGGTGCCGCGGCCGCCGCAGGCGAGGCAGATGACGACCGCGTGCTCGGGGTGCTGCTGCGCCGGCGTCGGCGGCAGCGCCTGCTGTGGTCGACGCTGCTCGAACGCTCGGCGCCGCCCGTTCGCTCCCTGCAGTCCTGAGCTCTCGATCCGAGGTACGTCGTGTCCGACCACCCATCCACGCAGCGCTCGCCCGCCCTCGACCTCTCGACGTGGCTGCGGGCCACGTTCGCCCTCGATCCGGACGCCCCCTTCCTGCAGTTCGAGGGGAGATGGTATTCGTGGCGATGGCTGACCACTGGAGCGGACGCGCTCGACGCCGAGCTGGCAGGAGTGGGATGGGGTGACGCCACCAAGGTCGGCGTGCTCATGCGGAACCGTCCCGAGGTGGTGCGCGCCGTGTGTGCGACGATCGCGACGCGGCGGTGCCTCGTGACGCTGAGCTCGGCGATCCCCGCCGCGAAGCTCGCTGCGGAGATCGAGGAGCTGCGGCTCCCCGTGGTCGTGGCCTGCGAGCGCGACTGGGACGACGACGCGTTCGTCGGTTCCGTGCGGGCGTCCGGTGCGCTGGGGCTGGCCGCGACGGCCGGCGACCCGCCCTACCGGGTGGTGGTGCCCGCTGGGGCGGCGCCGAACGCGGCGGGGATGGCGCCGGGTGTCGCCGTGCAGATGCTCACCAGCGGTACCACCGGTCCGCCGAAGCGGATCGACCTCCCGTACCGGGGGCTCGAGCACGAGATCGAGAGCACGGCGCAGTACAGCAGCTCGGGCGCGTTGGGCTCCCCCCGCCTCAGCTCGGGGACCTCGCTGTTGTGGAACCCGCTGCTCCACATCGGAGGACTGCGCGGTCTCATCACGTCGCTCGTCGCCGGTCGCCGGGTTGCGCTGCTGGAGCGCTTCTCGGTCGATGCGTGGGCGGCGATGGTGCGCGAGCACCGTCCACGCGCGATCTCGCTGGTGCCGGCCGCGCTGGCCATGGTGTACGACGCCGATCTGCCCCGTGAGACCTTCGACGGTGTGAGTGCGCTGTTCTCGGGCACCGCGCCGCTCGATCCCGAGCTCGGTCGACAGTTCGAGGAGCGGTACGGGATCCCCGTGCTCGTGGTGTACGGCGCGACCGAGTTCGCCGGGGGTGTCGCCGGCTGGACCCTGGCGGACTGGCAGCGCCACGGGACGGACAAGGTCGGCAGCGTCGGCCGGCCGAACGTCGGTGTGAGCGCGCGCGTCGTGCAGCCGGACTCGGGCGAGGAGCTCCCCCGCGGCGAGGTCGGGCTGCTCGAGGTGAGCGCGGCCCAGCTCAGCCGGCCCGGGTGGCTGCGCACCACGGATCTCGCTCGCATGGACGACGACGACTTCATCTGGATCGTCGGCCGAGCGGACGACGTGATCGTCCGTGGTGGGTTCAAGGTGGACACGAACGCCGTGCGGGACGTGCTCGCGTCGCATCCGGGCGTCCTCGACGCCTGCGTGATCGGCATGGACGACCGGCGCCTCGGCCAGGTGCCCGTGGCCGCGGTGGAGCTGCGGCCCGGCGCCGACGTCGACCCGGCGGAACTCCTCGCGTGGAGCCGTGAACGGCTGAGCGGCTACCAGGTGCCGGTGGAGATCAGAGTCGTCGACGAGTTGCCGCGCACGCCGTCGATGAAGGTGAGCCAACCGGCGCTGCGAGCGCTCTTCGCCGGGTGATGCTTCGCGAGCCGCTCAGCGCAGGAGCGGTTCGATCGCGTTGAGGTGCTTCGTCACTCGGCGCTGGGCCAGGGCGGGGTCGCGGCGCGCGATCGCCTCGACGATGGCACGGTGAGCGTGGTCGGTCTCCGCGTTGATCGCCGACCGCCGGCCCGACCGGCGGCCAGGGATCGACGCGTGCAGTCGCGTCAGCTCGACGAGGACGCGTACGAACAGCGCCATTGCCGCATTGCCACTGAGCTCGGCGATCCGGACGTGCAGCTCCTCACCGAGTGGCCCTTCGAAGTCGGCATCCGCGTTGGACTCGAGCGTGAGTCGCAGGTCGGCGATCTGTGCCGTCGTCGCGCGTTCGGTGGCCAGGGCGACGGCATCGGACTCGAGGTCACGGCGCATCGCGATGAGATCGGCGGCCGTGATGCCGCGGTGCTCGAGGAAGACGGTCGCCGCGCGGACGATCGGCTCGATGCTCGGCGCGGTGACCACGAGGCCACCGCCCGGGCCGCGCCGCATGGTGGCCACTTCGTGGTACTCGAGCAGCCGCACCGCCTCGCGCAGTGCGGACCGACTCACCTGGTACGTCGCGATCAGCTCGGCCTCCGACCCGAGGACGTCGCCCATCGGCCATCCACGGTCGGCGATGTCGACGATGATCGCACGGGCCACCTGGCTGCCCAGCTTGGCGTCGGGCTCGCCGTCGTCGAGGACGCGATCGAGCGAGATCGGGGTCTGCCGGTTGCGGCCGAGCCAGTCCGCGAGCGCGCCGAGGTGTGCGTTCATCCGCCGCTCGGCCAGCGCGGTGTTGCCGGCCGTGATCGCATCGACGATCGCCTCGTGGGCGGCGGCCGAGGCGTCGAGCGCCTCGTTCTGCTTCGCGACCGACACCACCGGGTACGACCACCGCGCGGTGAGTCGACCGAGCACGTCGACGAACAGCTCGGCGGCCGGGTTCGCCGCGGCGGCGCCGATCATCGTGTGCAGCACGTGGTGGGCAGCTGCGTCGAGCGCCGCTCGTCCGCGATCGGCCACCACCCGCTCGCGCATCGCCGAGATCTGCTGCTCGTCGGCCCGTTCGGCGGCGAGTCGCGCGACCGAACGCTCGAGGCTCACGCGGGCCTCGAGCAGCTCGGGGAGCGACAGGTCGGCGTAGGTGAGGTAGACCAAGAACGCCTGGACGACCCCTGCCGTCGACGGGGCGGTGACCACGAGGCCCCCACCCGGACCGCGCCGCGTGGTGCAGACCCCGAGATGCTCGAGCAGCCGCACCGACTCCCGGAACACCGCCCGACTGACGTCGTACCGTTGGAGCAGCTCGGCCTCGGAGCCGATCACGCGCCCGGCCGCCCAGCCATCGCTGGAGATGTCTCGGACGATGAGGTCGGCGATCCTCGACGCGAGCTTCCGCTCGGGCGGGCTGCTGTCGCGGTTGCCCGCGTTCCGGTCGGTGGCTGTCGAGTGGATGAGTGCAGTATACTCTTTTCGGCTGGGCCGTGACGACTGAGGTGGCGAGCGAGCATGCTGGATGAACTGTCGACCCTCGAGCCGTTCCGCGGGGAAGTCAGGGCGTGGTGTGGCGAGCACGTGCCGGCTGATTGGCGCCGGCAGCAGGCCGGTGCTTCGCACGAGCAGTTCGCGGCCTTCCACCGCTGGTGGGGGTCCGAGCTCCGCGCCGGTGGCTACTTCGCCCCGCACTGGCCCACCGAGTGGGGCGGCGGCGGCTTCAGCCTGCTCGAGCAGGTGGTGCTCGCCGAGGAGCTCGCACGGGCCGACGCGCCACGGAACGGGCTGTACCAGGTGGCGCTGTACAACGCCGGCCCATCGATCCTGCACTCGGGTACGACCGAGCAGAAGGAGCGTTTCCTCCGGCCGATCGTGGACGGTGCGGTGTGGTGCCAGGGGTTCTCCGAGCCGAACGCGGGCTCCGATCTGGCGGGGCTCGAGACGCGGGCCGTGCGCGACGGCGACGAGTACGTGGTGACGGGGCAGAAGGTCTGGACGAGCATGGCGCGCGAGGCCGACTGGTGCATCCTGCTGGTCCGCACCGACCCGCGGGCACCGAAGCGCAAGGGCATCAGCTTCCTCCTCATGGACATGCGCTCGCCCGGGGTCGAGGTGCGCCCGATCAGGCAGGCGACCGGCCAGTCGGAGTTCTGCGAGACGTTCCTCGACGAGGTCCGCATCCCGGTGGCGAACCGGCTGGGCCCGGAGAACGAGGGGTGGGCGGTGACCAACAGCACGCTCGCCTCCGAGCGCGGGGTGGTGATCGTCGAGCTCGCGGAGCGGTTCATGCGCAACGGCGTCGGCGCCCTCGTCGAGGCGCTCACGGGGTGGTCGGACGAGCGCGGCACGCCGCTGCGGAACGACCCGGTCGCCCGCGAGCTCGTGGCCGAGCGGTACGCCGAGGCGGTGGTGCTGCGTCAGCTGCTGAGCACGATGGTGACGAACATCGTCCGTCGCGGCGGCGTCGGCAACGAGGCGTCGATCGTCAAGCTCTTCTACAGCGAGCTGCTGCAGCGGCTGATGCGAGATGCCGCGGAGCTGCAGGGCCTCGATGCCCACGTGGAGCGGCCGGCGCTGATGAGCGCCGGCTGGGAGTCAGGGGAGTGGCTCTACGACTACATCAACTCGTACAGCTGGACCATCGGCGGCGGTACCAACGAGATCATGCGCAACATCATCGGGGAACGGGTGCTGGGCCTGCCGAGGGAACCGGAGGCCGGCTGATGTCCCACCTGTCCGACGACGAGCGCATCGAGCTGCGCGACGCTGCCCGGCGATTGCTGGTCGACCGGTCGTCCAGCGGGCGCGTGCGCGAGCTGCTCGACGACCCCGACGGGTTCGATCGATCGCTCTGGTCGTCGATGGCCGAGCTGGGGTGGCCGGCGATCCACATCCCGGCCGAGCTGGGTGGCATGGGCGCGTCCTACGCCGATCTGGCGGTGATCCTCCACGAGCTCGGGCGTCAGGTCACCCCCTCGCCGCTCGTCCCGAGCGCGCTGGTGGGTGGCAGCGCTCTGATCGGTGCGACCAACGCCGACCTCGCATCCGAGCTGCTGCCCGACGTCGCCGCGGGTGAGCGGTTGCTCGCGGTAGCGCTCACCGGCGTCGGTGGCTCGTACGACCCCCACCAGCTGTCGGTGCGTTGGGCTGCGGGAAGCGGTTCGGTCACGGTGAACGGCGCGGCGCGCTTCGTGCTCGACGCCCACGTCGCCGACCACCTGGTGGTCGCGGCGACCGAGGACGAGGGCCGGGTCACGCTGGCGGTCGTCGACCGCCTGGCGCCCGGCGTGCACGTCGCCGTGGAACCGACGATCGATCGCACCCGGCGGCTCGCGACGGTCACCCTCGACGACGTGACCGTCCCGGACGCCCGGCTCCTCACCGAGCCCGGCGCGGCGACCGACCTGCACGGCCGGATCGCCGCGATCGGTGCGATCGCGATGGTGTGCGACGCCGTGGGCGCCGCCGAGCGGATCCTCGAGATCGCCACCGACTACGCCAAGCAGCGGTTCCAGTTCGGCAGGCCGATCGGGTCGTTCCAAGCGGTCAAGCACCACCTCGCGAACATGTTCACCGACGTCGAGGCGTCACGCGCCGCCGCGGTCCACGCCGTCGACGTGCTCGACGACGGCGGGGACGTGCGACATGCCGCAGCGATCGCGAAGTCCTTCGCTGGTCCGGCGTGCGCGCGGGTCGCCTCGCTCGCGATCCAGGTGCACGGCGGCATCGGGTTCACCTGGGAGCACGATGCGCACCTGTTCCTGAAGCGCGCCAAGCTGGACGAAGCGATGTTCGGGTCGCCGCGCCGCCACCGCCAGCACCTCGCCTCCCTGCTGATCGACGAGCAGCTCGCTATCTGAGCGCTCGCCGACGTCGCCCGGCTCGGGATCGGACGGCGTCGGATCAGACGGCGCCGGCCGCCCGGACCAGGGCGAAGATGTCGTTCGGGCCGAGCGGGGTGCGGGTGACGTCGACGCCGAGCGGCGCCAGCGCGTCGCCGACCGCGTTGGCGACGCAGGCGTGCGAACCGATCGCGCCGCCCTCGCCGAGGCCCTTGTACCCGCCGGGGTTGGTGGTCGAGATCGTCTCGATGTGACCGACCTCGATCTGCGGCACCTCGGTGGTGGTGGGCAGCAGGTAGTCCATGAACGACGTCGTGAGCGGGTTGCCGTCGCTGTCGTAGACGAAGTCCTCGTACAGCACGCCACCGATGCCCTGCACCACGCCGCCGAAGATCTGCCCTTCGACGATCCGCGGGTTGATCATGCGGCCGCAGTCCTCGGCGACGATGTAGCGCAGGATGCGCGGCACCCAGCTGGTGCGGTCGATCTCGACCACGCAGATGTGGGTGGCGTTCGACCAGGTGGGCAGGCGCGACGGGCGGAACCGCACGGTCGCCTCGAGGCTCGAGTCGAGCTCGGCCGGCAGCGAGTCGGCGGCGCGGTACGCCGTGGTGGCGATCTCGCGGAGCGTCTTCGACTGCGACGGCGTGCCGCGGACCGACACCACGCCGTCGGCGATCACGAGATCGTCCCGGTTGGCCTCGAGCGCGTGGGCCGCGATGGCGAGGATCTTGTCGCGGACCACGACCGAGGCGTCGTGCGCGGCGCCACCGGCGATCACCGCCGTGCGACTGCCGCCGGTGCCCGGACCGTACGGCGTGGACTGGGTGTCGGCCTGGACGATCGTGACGTCGTCGTACGACACGCCGATCGTGTCGGCGACGATCTGCGCCATGGTCGTCTCGACGCTCTGGCCGTGCGACGTGGTGCCCATGTAGGCGACGACCTTGCCGCTCGACTCGACGCGGATCGTGGCCGCCTCGGTCGCCAGCGTCGGCGCCGACATCGACGTCGGCTCGACGTAGCAGGAGACGCCGAGGCCCAGCAGCCGACCCTCGGCGCGTGCCACCGCCTGCTCGGCCCTGAACGCGTCGAGGTCGAGCATCTCGAGCGCCTGCTCGAGGGTCTCGAGCGGGGTGATCTCCTGGAACACCTCGCCGGCCGGGTTGGTGAACGGGAGCTCGTCGTAGCGCAGGAGGTTGCGGCGGCGCAGCTCGATGGGATCGAGGCCGTTCCGGCGGGCCGCCACGTCGATCGCCATCTCCCTGGCCGTGGTCTCGAACATCCAGGGGCCGCGGTAGGCGGCCTTCCCCATCGTGTTCGACCAGACCATGTTCATCGAGAAGCCCGATCGGGTGATGCGGTACGGCCCCGGCAGCAGGGCCGGGTTGATGACCGCCGGGCAGGCCGCGTAGGCGCCGACGTCGGCGGTGTGGTCGATCGTGATCGCCTGGATGATCAGGTCGTCGTCGATCGCCAGCCGCACGGTGCCGATCTCGTTCCTCGAGTGCGGTGCGGCGATCAGGTTCTCGCGGCGGTCCTCGATCCACTTGACGGGGCGGCCCAGCAGCTTCGAGGCGAGCACCACGGCGCACTCTTCGCGGAACACGAACATCTTCTGCCCGAAGCCACCGCCGACGTCGCGCGCCGTGACCCGGACGCTCGACTCCGGGACGTCCAGGTAGCGGGCGAAGAAGTTGCGGGTCTCGTGCACGCTCTGGCACGACGCGATGATGTCGAGCTCGCCACGCCCCGGCTGCCAGTGGGCGACGATGCCCCGGCCCTCCATCGGCACGCAGATGTAGCGGTTCTGCTCGATCGTGGCCTCGACGACGTACGCCGCGTTCGCGAACGTCTCGTCGAGATCGGCGACGAGCGGCGTGAACGGCATGCCCATCATCGTGTTCGACTGCAGGCCCCACCCGGCGTGGACGATGTTCTCGGTGTCGGCGGCGGCGACGCGGTAGTCGACGACGGCCTGCTGCGGGTCGATCTCGACCTCGATCAGGTCGCACGCGTCCTCGGCGAGGTAGCGGTTCTCGGCGACGACGAACGCGATCGGGTCGCCGACGTGGCGGACGTCGGTGATCGCGAGCGGCGGCGGCACTGTCAGCGCCTCGCCGAGCATCGCGTGGTAGGCCTCACCGAACTGCTCGTGGAAGTCGAGCCAGGTGAACACGGCCACCACGCCTGGCAGTGCCTTCGCGGCGGCGGTGTCGAGGTGGGTGATGGCGCCACGTGCGACGTCGCTGCGGAGGAACGCACCGTGGAGCACCCCGGCGACGGCGACGTCGTCGACGTACTGCCCGTGACCTGTCAGCAGCCGCTTGTCCTCCTTCCGCTGCACCGATTGCCCGACGAATCGGGCGGCGACGGGGCTGAAGGTGTCGGCCATGCTCCGCATCGTAGGTGAATTGAGGCCACCGAATACTGTTGAGCGTCGTGCCTTCATCGACCGTCCACCACCGGGCGGCGACCGGTTGACGATGCAGGGCAATTCGTCACTACAGTGAACTGATTGATGGCCATTGGAGCCGGCGAGAGGGGACGTCATGCAGCGATTCGAGGACAAGGTCATCGTCATCACGGGAGGCGGATCGGGGCTCGGCCGCCTGTGCGCGCTCACGTGGGCCGCCGAGGGTGGCAAGGTCGTCGTGACCGATGTGATCGAGGACCGCACCAAGAAGGTGGCCGCTGAGATCACCGATGCCGGGGGTACGGCGATCGGTCTGAAGGCCGACGTCACGATCGAGGCCGACCTGGAGGCTGCGGTCCAGGCCGCGGCCGACAATTACGGACGTCTCGACATCATGTTCGCGAACGCCGGCATCCCACCCGAGGGGTTCGGCACGATCCCGTTCGAGGACCTGACCTACGACCAGTGGCGCGGCGTCAACAAGGTCGTGTACGACGGCGTCTACTTCGCCGGCAAGTACGCGTGCCGCCAGATGAAGAAGCAGGGTGGTGGCGGCAACATCGTCGTCACCGTTTCCGCCGGCGGCCACAACGCGTATCCGGGCTTCGGCGCCTACTGCGCCGGCAAGGCCGGTGCGGCCGGCCTGGTGCGCGCCATGGCCTACGACTGGGGTCGCTACGGCATCCGCGTGAACGGGTTGTCCCCCACGCACGGCATGTCGGTGAACTTCGCGATGCCGCCCGACGCCGATGTGCTCGGGCTGTCGTACGAGGAGGCCGCGCTCGCGGAGGCCGCCGGGGCGACCTGGGACCCGTTCACCATGTTCCCCGGGCCGCTGAAGGTGAACCGGCCGCCGAGCCTCAAGGACAACGCCGCGGTGGCCACGTTCCTCGCGTCCGACGACTCGACGTACATGTCGGGCATCGTGATCCAATCGTGCGACGGCGGCAGCTTCGCCCGCACGTCGATCCCGATCCCCGAGAACTGGTCGCTCGAAGACCAGGTCTGAACCGGCTCCCTCCCTGGAGCGACACGGCCCGCCCGTCGAGTGACGGGCGGGCCGTGTCGCGCTCGGCGCGATCGAGTCCGTCAGACCTTGGTGGCCCCCATGTCGGCAGGGATCTGGGCGCCGGTGATGACCCGCGCCTCGTCGCTGGCGAGGAACAGCACCACATCGGCGATCTGACGCGCCGAGGCGATCATCGGTTCGGCCAGGATCGCGGCGAACGAGGCGGCGTACGTGGGGTGCTGCTCCATCAGCGCGAAGATCCGGTGATCCTCGGCCATCGGGGTTGCCACACCCCAGGGATGGATGGTGTTGACCCGGATGTTGTACGGGCCGAGCTCGATCGCTGCGGACTTGCACAGTCCGACGAGCCCGTGCTTGGCCGCCGAGTAGTGGGCCTGTGCCGGCAGCGACTTGAGGCCGGCGACCGAGCTGGTGATGATGATCGACCCGCCGCGACCCTGCTCGACCATGATCGGCACGGCCGCGGACAGCGTCTTCCACACGCCCGTGAGGTTGATGTCGATCATGTCCTGCCACTGCTGCTCGGGCATCTCCCAGAAGCGGTTCCAGTTGCTGACACCAGCGTTGGCGACGACGATGTCGATGCCCCCCAGCTCCGTCGCTCCGTCGCTGCACAGTGCGCGCAGGCCGTCGAGATCGCGGACGTCGCCCTGCCGGGCGACGATCCGTCGGCCGAGTGCCTCGACGAGCCGTACGGTCTCCGCCAGGTCCTCCGCCGTGGCGGGCGGGAACTGGTTGTCGTCGGACACCGGGCCGCAGATGTCGACCGCGATGATGTCGGCGCCCTCCTCGGCCATGCGGACGCAGTGCTCGCGACCTTGCCCGCGCGCCGCGCCCGTGACGAATGCGATCTTGTTGTCCAAACGCCCCATGAGATCCCCCTGCTGTGCTGAGTGTCGGTCTGCGACGTGCCGGCCGCCCGGATCACGTCCCGATGAAGTCGGCGAGGACCGCCGCGAACTCGACCGGTGTGTCGCCCTGCAGGCTGTGGCCGGCGTCGGCGAAGTGCTCGATCCGCGCATGCGGGCACCGCCGCAGCAGCTCCGCTTCGTCGGCGTCGTCGACCACGGACTGCTCGCGCATCCCGCGCGCGAGCATCAGCGGCACGGTCACCGTGGACACGACGTCCCAGAGCGGTGCGAAGCCCTGGAACGGCTGCCCCTCGCCGTCGCGGTGCAGGCCCCTGCCCCGCGCGTGGCGCCACACCCAGGTGCCGTCCTCGAGCTGGAGCGCGTTGTGCAGCACCCCACGACGGAGCGACGCGACGGTGCGGGTGGGGTTGTGCTCGATGGTGCGGGCGAGGATCGCGTCGAAGCTGTCGAAGCCTGCCGGTCCGTCGACGAAGGCGGCGATCGCCTTCGACTTCTCGCCGTCGACGCCCGGGGTCACGTCGACGAGCACGATCCGGCGCACCAGGTCGGGCGCCTGCGCGTACAGGGCGAGCGTGGTGAGGCCGCCCAGCGACATGCCGGCCACCACCTGGGCGTCGGGAGCGAGCCGACGGATGACCGTGGCGACGTCGGCCGCGCTGGTGGCGAGGTCGAGCGCCGAGCCGTCGAGGATCGGGTCGGAGTGGCCGTGACCTGCGAGGTCGATGGCGACCAGCGGTCGTCCGAGCGCCAGCGCGACCGTGTCCCACGTGTGCGCGTTCTGCGCGCCACCGTGCAGCAGCACGATCTCGGGCGGTGGGTCACCCCACACGAGCGCGCTCAGCGACCGGCCCGGCGCAACCTCGACCCGCTCGCGTCGCACGGTCGGAGGGTCGGCGTGCTCGAGGCCGAACTCGGCAGCGTTCTCGTGGAACATCGAGAACTCGTCGTAGGCGACGCGTTCGGTCATCTCAACTGGCCCGCGCGTCGGCCGCCTGGCGGACGGCCTTGAGGATTCCCTGGTAGCCGGTGCACCGGCAGATGTTCCCGGACATGCCTTCGCGGATCTCGGCGTCGGTCGGGTCGGGGTTGGCGTCGAGGAAGGCCGTGATCGACACCACGAAGCCGGGCGTGCAGAAGCCGCACTGCAGACCGTGGTGATCGGCCAACGCCTGCTGCACCGCGGTGAGAATCCCGTCCGGGGCGATGCCCTCGATCGTGGTGATGTCGGCACCGTCGGCCTGCACGGCGAACTGCAGGCACGCTCGGACCGCATCGCCGTCGATGATGACGGTGCAGGCACCGCACACCCCGTGCTCGCACCCGAGGTGCGTACCCGTGAGGCCGCAGTCCTCGCGGAGCACGTCGGCGAGCACCTTCCTCGGTTCCACCGACAGCTGGTGCGTGGTGCCGTTGACGGTGATCGTGACGTCAGCCACGGTGGGCCTCCTCGAGGGCACGGGTGATGGCGGTGCGGACGACGTGGGCGCCGACCGCCTTGCGGTACTCGCCACTGGCGTGGATGTCGGTGGGCGGGTCGAGCCCGATCATCGCGGTGGTGCCGAGCGCTGCCAGGTCGATGCTCGACGGTGCGGCACCGACGAGCTCCTGCTCGGCGGCCGATGCGCGCACCGGCGTGGAGCCCATGCCGAACAACGCGATCGCGGCCCGGCTCACGATGCCGCCGGAGATCTGGACGCCACACACCGCGCCGACGAGCGCGAAGTCGCCGTGGCGTCGAGCGACCTCCTCGACGGCGAAGCCCGACCCCGGGCCCCACACCGGGAAGCGGATGGCGGTAAGGATCTCGTGCTCGGCGAGGGCGGTGGTGAACGTGCCCTCGAAGAAGTCGGCGGCGGCGATGTCACGCCGCCCGTTCGGACCGGCAGCCTCGAGCGTCGCGTCGAGGGCGAGGGCCACCGCGGGCAGCTCCGCGGCCGGATCGGCATGGGCGATCGAGCCGCCGACGGTACCGCGGTTGCGGATCTGGAAGTGACCGACGTTGGCGAGTGCTCGGGCGAGGAGCGGCACCGCGCTCCGCAGGCCGTCGTGGCGTTCGGCGGCCGCCTGACGGATCATGGCCCCCACGCGCACCGACTCGGGCCCGACGTCGATCTGCTGCAATTCGTCGATCTTCCGCAGATCGACGAGCTGATCGAACGTGGCGAGCCGCAGCGCGAGCACCGGGATGAGGCTCTGCCCACCGGCCAGCACCTTGGCGTCGCCGCGTGCCAGCACAGCGACCGCCTCGTCGATGGTGGTTGGGCACTCGTAGTCGAAGGGAGCTGGCTTCACGTGTGCGTCACCTCGGGCGATCCGACCGGCAGAATCCGATCATTTGGTGCAATCAGGGTACTGGATATCGATCCGGCGGCGAGAGTCGGCCGAACCGTACGGGTGGCGGTGTCAGCCATCGCCGGCGACGTACCAGACGGGTTCGCGGCGTTCTGCGAACGCAACCGGGCCCTCGGTGAAGTCCGGGTGCATCCAGTGCATGCGCAGGAGCGAGTAGCCGTGGTCGATCGCCTGGGAGTACGGCATCTCACGGCTGCTCCACACCGAGCGCATCGACAACGACACGGCGTTCGGTGAGTTCTTGCAGATGTCCTCGGCGATCGATGTCGCGAGGCCGTCGAGATCGGCGCGGGGGCAGAGCTCCTCCACGAGGCCGAGCTGGAAGGCGCGCTCGGCCGACAGGCGGTAGTTGCGGCCCTGCAGCGTCATGCGCAGCGCCGTGCCGAGCGGCATGCGGTTGGCGAGGCCGATGTTCTCGATGGCCCCCACCATGCCCACGTTGACGTGGGTGTCGAGGAACGTGGCGTGGTCGGCGGCGACCACGATGTCGGCGTCGACCACGAAGTGCAGGCCGCCGCCCGCCACCATGCCGTTGACCGCGCAGATGGTCGGCTTCCAGACGTCGTTCTGGCGCGGGGTGAGCAGCACCTCGTTGCGCAGCGAGTCGAAGCCGCCTCGCACGCGACCGGTGGCGGCAACGTTGTCGACGTCGGCACCGGTGCAGAAGTGCCGGTCGCCGGCGCCGGTGATGATCGTGCACCGGATGCGCGGGTCGGCCTTGATCTCCTGCCAGAACTGGTGGAGGAGGTCGCCCATCGACGTGGTGAGCGCGTTGCCCCGTTCGGGCCGGTTGAGCGTGATGCGGGCGATGTGCCCGTCGCGTTCGAACAGCGCATCGGTGTTGTCGGTCATGGTGGTTCCCCTCCGGCCCGCGTGTGCGACTCGGGCCGACTCCGGACAAAACAGTATCCTCAACATGATGGACCGCAGTGTGTCGAGCGACGCGTCAGCCGCAGCGTTCCTCGCCGAGCACGGCCTGGTGTGCGCATCTCCCCGGGCCATCCCCGGCGTGCCGGAGTCGGTCGCATCGCTCGTCGACGTTGCGGCCGACCTGCACGGCGACGCACCGGCGCTCGCCGACCGCCGGGCGCGCTTCACCTACGCCGAGCTCCGCGAGGCGGTCGACCGGGCGGCCGACGTGCTCGCCGGGTCGGGTGTGCGTCCGTACGACCGGGTGGCGATGAGCCTGCCCAACACGGTGGACGTCGTGGTCGGCTTCCTCGCGGTGATGCGTCTCGGGGCGATCTGGGTGGGCATCAACACCCATCTCGCGGCACCCGAGCAGCGGTTCCTGCTCGACGACAGTGGCGCCTCGTTCCTCGTGACCACGGCGGCGACGGCGGCGTCGCTCGACTCGCCCGCTGCGCAACCCGACACCGTCGTGCTGCTGGTCGACGTCGAGCGTCCCGGGAGCTGGTGGGCGGCGGGGAGCGCCGACCGTCGCGGGATCGACCACGTCGACCCGCACGGCCCCGCCGCGATCGCGTACACGAGCGGCACGACCGGCCGACCGAAGGGTGCCGTGCACAGCCAGCACAACATCCTGCTGTCGCCGGCCGCGATCACGCGGCTCGAACCCGGACCGCTGGTGCAGGGCACGATCCTGCCGCTGACCATCCTCAACATGCAGGTGCTGTCCACCATCCAGTCCATGCTGTGCGGCGGCCTGCTGGTGCCGATCGACCGGATCGACGCGGTCGGGGTCGCCGGATGGGTGCGCGAGTTCGCGGTGCAGCGGATGTACACCACCCCACCGACCGTCTACGACCTGCTGACCCGGCCCGACATCGAACCGGGCGACGTCGCCACGCTCACACACCTGGGCGTCGGCGGGGCCAAGGTCCCTGCCGGGCTGCGCGAGCGCTATCGCGAGCGGTTCGGCCGTGACTTCGTGGTCGGGTACGGGTTGACCGAGGCGCCCACCGGCGTCACCGGCGCATCGCTCGCGGTGCGATCCAACCCGGTCGGGTCGTCCGGGGTGGCCCGGGAGCACGTCGACGTCACCGTCCGCGACGCCGCCGGCGCCGCGCTCGGGCCGGACGTCGAGGGCGAGATCTGCGTGGGGCCCCGGTCGGACGGACCGTACGCCGGCTGCTACTCGACGATGCTCGGGTACTGGAACCGGCCCGACGCGACCGCAGCGGTGCTGCGCGGCGGGGTGCTGCACACGGGCGACGTCGGCAGGATCGACGCCGACGGTGTGCTCTGGGTGCTCGATCGGCATTCCGACCTGATCATCCGCGGTGGCGCGAACGTGTACCCGGCAGAGGTCGAACGCGTCGTGGAGCTGCTGCCGCAGATCGCCGAGATCGCGGTGGTGCCACGCGAGCACCCTCGCCTGGGCGAGGAGGTGGTGGCGTTCGTGTCGCCCGCGCCCGACGTCGACGCCGGCGACCTCGACCGGGAGCAGCTCGCGGCGGTCTGCGCGTCGCAGTTGGCCAGGTACAAGGTGCCGGCGGCGTGGTTCGCGGTCGAACGCTTCCCGCGCAACGCGATGGGCAAGGTGATCAAACCCGTGTTGACGCAGTGGTTGTCCGACGGTGCGTGGCCCGACGGACTCGCCGCACCCGTCACGCTCTGACGAGGTCGTTGCCCAGGTTGCCGAGGTTGGTGATCCGGTTCTTGCCGACCGCGCTGTAGTCGTAGCCCGCGAGCGGGTACCCGTTGGTGAGGAACGCGAACGACGTGCCGGCGTCAGGGTCCATGAACGCGAGCTGGCACGGCGCGCCGCCGTGCCCGAAGGTGCGCGGCGACCCCGTGCGCGGCGTCCAGCTGCCCCCGTACTCGCCGCTGACCGTGCAGAACAGACCGATGTTCGCGATCTCGGGGCTGCCGCCGTAGAGCTTCTCGCCGTCGACCGGACGTGAGACACGGGGCGTGATGGCGTCGTCCACCACACCGTCCGCCCAGAGGCCGGAGTGGTACAGCGCCTGGAGGAACAACGCGACGTCGGCCGCGTTGCCGACGATCGAGTGACTGGGCTCCCCGCCGGCCAACACCGGCGCGTTGGCGAGGTACCAGGGGCCCCACGGGTCGACCTCCTGGTCGTCGCTCGTGCGGTCGATCGCGATCGGCACCGCCACGATCTCATCGAACTGGTCCTCGGCGACGGGCAGCACGAAGCCCAGCCCGAGCGGCTCGACGATCTCCTGTCGGAGGTAGTCGGCGAAGGGGAGCCCGGTGCGGCGCTCGATCAGCTCGGCGATCACCCATGCTGCGCTCGTCAGGTGGAACTGCAGACGCGTGCCCGGCTCCCAGTCGAGCCGCCACTTGCCGAACGCCTCGAGTCGCTTCGATCGTTCGAGCATCTTCGGGTAGCCGAGCGGGGCGAACGGGAACCCGCCGGTGTGCGTGAGCACCTGCTCGACGGTCACCACCTCCTTCCCGTTCGTGGCGAACTCGGGCACGATGTCGCCCACCCGCTCGTCGAGCGCGATCAGCCCTTCGCCGAGCAGCTTCCAGATCGCTCCGGCGACGACCGTGCGCCCGACCGACTGCAGGATGAACTTGCGAGCGGGGTCGATGTCACCGTAGGTCTCCGACACCACGAGCCGCCCGTGCCGAGCGACGGCGACCTGCGCCGTCGGCAGCGCACCCTGCTCGACCTCGAGCCGCACGCGGCGGAGGAAGACGTCGAGCCGCGCCGGGTCGATCCCGGCCTCCTCGACCGTGATCGGATCGAACGACATGGTGTGTGCGCCGGACATGGTGCTCCTTCAGAAGTCGTGGGTTCCGCCGGTGAGGTGCCGGAGGAGCTCGAAGATGATGTCGGCCTGCAGGCCCCAGAGGTGCTCGTCGTCGCGCACGCGGTAGTGGCGCAGGTCGCTGAGGTCGGGCGTGAACCCCAGGAGCTCGGCCTCGGCCAACCGCGCCCGGCGCTCGATGTTCGCGGGTGCTCGACGATGCGTGTCCGCGTCGAGCAGATGGGCGATCCGGACGACTGCCACCTCGGCGACCTCGCCGGGCGGGGGAGCCAGCCTCGCAGTCGGATCGAGCAGACCGACGTAGACCTCGATCACGTAGCCCGACACGATCGGCCCGTAGGTGGTGAGCTGGCCGACGACCTCGATGTGGTGCTCGTCGACACCGAGCTCCTCCGCGGCCTCGCGCCGCGCGGCGTCGCGGTGGGATGCGTCGTCGTCGTCCACCTGGCCGCCGGGGAACACCCAGTCGCCGCCGTGGTCGAGCGATCCGGCTCGCTTGGTGACGACCACCGCGGCGTGCCCGTCGATGTCCACGATCGGCACCAACGTCGCGGCACGTCGGGGTCGCGGGTGGTCCGGGACGATGCGCCGCCAGACCGGTTCGGGGAGCGAGGCGCAGGCGTCGACGACGTCCGCGACCGTGATCGTGTCCGAGCTGCCCGGGGCCGTCACCACGTCACCCATCGGCGCGCAGGCTCAGCCCCTGGGCGTTGAAGAAGAAGCCGCCCAACGTGAGCAGCGCGGTCCTGGCACCGGCGACCTGCCGCGGGCCGGCGAGGCCCTGGAGCTGGTGGACGGCCTCGCGGATGTGACCGGAACCCTGCGTTCCGCCCTCGGACAGGGCGCCACCGTGCGGGTTCACGGGCACCCGCCCCCCGATCATGATCCGGTTGCGCTCCGCGTCCCAGTTCGACTCGATGAACGATCCCGCTTCGCCCGGGCCGCAGTAGCCGGTGTTCTCGATCCAGTTGAGCGTGATCGGGGTGAAGCCGTCGTACGGGAAGTACACATCGGCACCGTCGATCCAGAAGTCGCCCTTCGCCTTGAGGGTGTCGACCACCACCTGCTGACCGTGATGACGCAGCGAGGGCGTCTGCTCCTCGCTGTTGACGTCGACCATGCCGAGGACGCAGGCGTTGACCAGCACCGGTGGCAGACGCATGTCGCGCGCCCGCTCGGCGGTGGTGATGATGAACGCGTCGGCACCGTCGACCGGCACGTCCATGTCGAGGAGGCACAGCGGCCACCGGATCATGCGCGAGGACAGGTAGTCGTCCATCGTCAACGGGTCGCGCATCGCGGCGAGGGGGTTGTCGGCGGCGTTCGACCGGTCGTTCAGCGCGACGTAGCCGAAGTGCTCCTTCGGCGCCCCGAACTCGTGCATGTACCGCGAAGCCCACGCGGTGTAGCCGATGGCGCCGAACACGGTGTCGGGGTTGCCCGCCAACTGCGGGCCCATCGCGCCGACCCGGCGGAACGGATCGCGCAACGATGACATGGTGTTCCACGGCAGGCGGTAGGCGGCGTGGTACGCCAGCACCACGTCGCACAGCCCGCTGTGGACGGCGCCGACCGCGGCCGCGACGTGATTGACGAACGGGATCATCGGGTTCGCGAACCAGGTCACCTCCGGGATGCCCAGCATGTTCTGGACGTCGGGTGCCGACGGCACGGAGCCGCAGATGCCGTCGACATCGGCAGCCGTCAGCCCGCACTGCCGCATGACCTCGATGCACGCCTCGGCGGCGAGCGAGGCCTGCGATCGTTCGGTGTTGTGCGGCGTGAATCCGGTGGACGCGGCGCCGGCGAAGGCCACCCGGTCCTTGAGAGGGTTCCGTGACGACGTCACGAGGCCGTGCTCCCGACGAGTGCGAAGGCGGGCACGGGCACACCCGCACGCTCGATCCACCGCAGCTCGACCCGCTCGCCGATCGCGATCGACTCGTTCGGCGAGCCGACGACCGTGGCGGTGAAACGGAGGCCGACCTGCTCGTCGAGCTCCACCGTGACCAACGGGTACGGCGTGCTGTAGTCGACCCCCGGGGCAGGCGGACCCTGGTGCAGGAACGTCAGCAGGTGGATCGTTCCGGTGCCTGCGACCTCGGTGGGTACGACCGCCGACGACCAGCAGCGTGGGCACACGGGCCGCGACGGGTGGTGGAACACGCCGCAGTCGGCGCAGCGGTTCACGAGCAACCGGTGGTCGAGCCGGCCACGGAAGTGGGCCGCGCTGTCGCGGTCGATCCCGAGGTGGGCGAACATCGCGACGAGCTCGTCGTCTGAGATCGGGCCACTGATTGCACTCATTGTGGGAAGGATCATGACATCCGGCCGTGCGTGAGGGCGAGCCGCGGTTCGAGGGGAGCCCCGGAACGGCGTTCCGGGGCAGAAGGGTTCACTCATCTCGCGCCCGCACTTACGATGCGGCGATGGACGAGAACAAGATCTGGGCCCACTCCGGAGACTCCCATCTGCTCGAGCCCGACGATCTGTGGCACCAGATCATGCCGAAGAAGCAGGCCGACCGGATGCCCAAGACGGAGCGCATCTCCGACAGCGAAGAGCTGGTGACGGTCGATGGCAAGAGCTTCACGCGGCCGCTGCCGAAGATCATGACCCGCAAGGGCACGACGGGCGAGACGATCGCGGAGATCTCGCAGCGACCGCCGGGGTCGCGCGACCTCAAGCTGCGCATGATCGATCTCGATCAGGAAGGCATATGGGGTGAGGTCGTGTACCAGTCGATCGGACTGTGGTGCAGCCTCATCGAGGATCCGCAGCTGATTCGCGAGGCCGCCCATGCCGAGAACGAATGGCTGGCCAGTGAGGTGCAGGGCTTCGCGCCTGATCGCCTCGTCCCCGCGGCGTTGATGCCGATGCTCGACGTCCCCGACGCCGTCGCGGAGCTGCAGCACGCCGCCGACCTCGGCCTGCATCTCGTCAGCCTGCCCACCGGTCACCCGCCGGGCACGCAGAACTACAACGGCGAGTCCTGGGATCCGCTGTGGGCGGCAGCGGAGGAGGCCGGCATGGTGGTCGGCTTCCACATCGGCACCGATGGCGGCGACCAGGCGAGGGCGTTCCGGGGCCGCGGCGGGGCGGTGCTCAACTACGCGAACACCACCTACGGCGGTCAGTTCGTGGCCATGATGCTGGTGTCCGCCGGCGTGTTCGACCGCTGTCCCGGGCTCAAGGTGCTGATCTCCGAAGGCGGAGCGACGTGGGTGCCACAGGTGGGCGACCGCATGAACGAGGGCTACCGCCAGCACTACATGTTCGTCGAGCCGCAGCTGCGACGGCTCCCGAAGGAGTACCTGTACGAGCACATCTACTGCAGCTTTCAGCACGACGAGACGGCAACGGCCGCGATGACGGCGATGGGCTACAACAACGTGATGTGGGGCAGCGACTACCCACACGCCGAGGGTACGTTCGGCCACTCGCAGAAGACCCTGCACGAGCTGTTCGACGACCAACCGGCCGAGGTGCGGCACCGCATCACCCGCGGTGCGTTCGAGGAGCTCTTCCCGCACGTGTCGGCGCCGCCGAGCTGACTCGCTCCGTGCCCACCGAACTGCTCGGGCGCGTCGCCGTCGTCACCGGCGCGGGGCGCGGCATCGGCCGCGCCCACGCACTCGAGCTGGCGCGACGCGGAGCGTCCGTGGTGGTGAACGATCTCGGAGCGGCGCTCGACGGAACCGGTGCCGATGCGTCACCCGCCGCGCAGGTGGTCGCCGAGATCGTGGCCGCCGGGGGGCGGGCCGTGGCCGACCCCACCGACGTCGCATCGTTCGACGGTGGGCGCACCGTGGTCGAGCGCGCCCTCGGCGAGTTTGGCCGGATCGACATCGTCGTCAACAACGCCGGTTTCGCCGCCGGTGGCGGCACGGTCGCAGCGCCCGTCGCGTCCGAGATCGAGGCCTTGCTCGCCGTTCACCTCACCGGCACGCTCGCGACGATGGCCGCGGCGTTCCCGCACATGATGCAGCAGCGATGGGGGAGGGTCGTCAACACGGTCTCGGAGGTGGCGCTCGACACCCGCCTGGCCGGTGGCATCGGGTACAGCGTCGCCAAGGCGGCGGTGTGGTCGGCGACGCTGGTGGCGGCTCGCGAGGGCGCCGACGCCGGCATCACCGTGAACGCGATCTCGCCGGGCGCTCGCACTCGGATGAACGCCGACCTGCTCGACGCCGGCTTCCGCGACGGCGCGTCCGCCGGGCTCGACCTCGACCCGGCCCACGTGGCGCGGGTGGCCGCGTTCCTGGTGTCGGAGGAGGCGGCCGACGTGACCGGTCGCATCGTGCACGTCGCCGGCCCGGCGGTGCGCGAGTACACCACGGCGCGGTCGTCACGGACCGAGCTCGTCGATCGCATCGGGCGCTGGCTCAGCGCCTGACCGCCGTGTGTGGGGACGGCCTCGGTGCGGCGCGGCGAGTGAGCACACCTTCGAGGACCGGGTCGAAGGCGGTGCGATCGCCGGCCATCGGTCACCCCGCCCCGGTGACGTCCTGAACGTGCACAGCTGCGCGGAACGTCTCACCGAGCGCCTCGCACGCGTTCTCGAAGATCGGGGACGGGACGCGGATCGTGCCGCGTGAGGACGACTCCTCGCGAGCGGCGCGCGAACGATCGCCCGGCCAGCGACCGCCGCCGTCGCGCACGGCCGCGGCGGCGGCGCCGAGTTGCTCCGCGACACGCTCGGCCGTCGTGCCGAACGCGACCGGAGCGATGGCCAGCACGAACGACCCGACCTCGGGCACGCCCGGCGCGACGTCGATGCTGCTTGCGGCGCCGCTCAGGACGCCTGCGAGGAGGTCGACGAGGACCGCGATCCCGAACCCCTTCGCCCCGCCGACCGCCTGCTGCGCGACGGTGGTCGCCCGCGTCGGGTCGGTGGTGACGCCGCCCGTCTCGTCGATGTACTCCCACTCGTCGGGAAGGGGGATCCCCAGCACCGCGCGCCGGCGGAGCTCACCTCCGGAGCGACGCGTGAACGCCGCGTCGAAGACGGGTGCGTCGTATCCCGGGGCCGTGAACGCGAGAGGGTTGTTGCCGTGCGTCGCTCGCGACGATCCGGGCGCTGCGATCAGCGGGAGGGTGTTCTGGCACACGATCGCGACGTAGCCGCGACGTCGGGCCTCGGTTGCGTAGTACGCGGCGCGCCCGAACTCGCCGATCCGCCGCACCGCGCCGACGCCGATGCCGCACTCCTCCGCTCCGCCAATCGCCTCGCCGACCGCAAGCCACGTTGGCAGGTACCCGTACCCACCGTGACCGTCGATCATCGCGACGCCGGGTGCGGTCCGCTCGACGGTGATCGGCGCGCTGACCCGGACGGTGCCGGCGCGGATCGCGGACGTGTACATCGGGACGCGCAGCAGGCCGTGCGTCGGGACGGCGCACATCTCGGCATCCACGAGCCCATCGGCGACCCGCTCGGCCTCAGCCGGCGTCATCCCCTCGACCTCGAAGCCTGCACGCAACGCAGCACGCGTCGCATCGACGCCCAACTCGATCAAGTCGTGGCCGCCAGTGGCGACGTCGAACGACTCGGGGGTCGTCCCCGCGGAGATGTGACCGCCTTCGGTCATCGACGTCAGAAGCCCTGGAAGGCTGGTTTGCGCTTCTCCGCGAACGCCCGGCGCGCTTCCATCACGTCGCCGATGGCGCCGCCCGACTCTTTCAGCTCGTTCCCGCGCGCCTCCACCTCAGCCGGGATCTTCGGGCGCAGCAGGCGCGCGATCTCGAGCGTGTTCTTGAGCGACGCGGGCGGGAGGCTGAGCAGGTGGTCGCACATCGAGAACACCTCCGGCATGAGGTCCTCCGGCTCGTCTACGAGGCGGTTGACGAAGCCCACCTGATGAGCTCGCGCTGCCTCCATCCGGAACCCTAGAGAGAGCTCGCTTGCGATCGACCATGGCAGCGTGTCCATGAAGCCGAAGCGATAGGCGCCGATCAGCCAGTGTCGCGCTTCGGAGATCTCGAAGACGGCGTTGCGGCTGGCGACGCGGAGGTCGGCGCAGTACGCCTGGATGAAACCCCCGCCCATGGCCCAGCCGTTGACGGCCGCGATGAGCGGCTTGTCGATCGTCTGGTTCCAGAACGGGTCGTACGGTAGACCAGGCGCGAAGCCGGGTGTTCCGCGCTCGGCCGCCTCGACGAGGTCCTCACCGGCGCAGAACGCCCGCCCGTTCGCCGCCAGGACGCCGATCTTCGCGGACGGATCGTCGCGGAAGTCCGTCCACGCCTCCGCCAGCTCCGTGAGCAGCTGCGAGTTCATCGCGTTCAGCTTTTCGGGCCGGTTCATCCGGATGACGACGACGTCGCCGTGTCGTTCGCGCTCGACCAATGACATTTCCATTTCCTCCTGTGAAGGCCCACGGGTGTCGGCCGGCCTTGTGGACGCGGCGGGTGCCGCGCCGATGGTGTGACGACGCCGGATCGCTCAGAACGGGGCGGTCACCTCGTCCTCGACGGGTCGGGGAACATCGACCGGCCACGTTCCGATGACTTGATCCCGTTCCAGCGCCTGGATCTCGTCGTCGCTCAGACCGAGGATCCCGCTGAGCACCTCGCGATTGTGCTCGCCCAGGTACGCGGTGCGTCGTGGCTCCGGCAGGACCGCGTCGCGCATGCGGAACGGCTGCTTCAGATGGCTCTTCGTTCCGATCTCGTCGCGGTCCTGCAGCAGGAAGTAGCCACGCTCCCTAAGGTGGGGATCGGCGAGCAGGGCCGGGCCGTCCATCAACGTCGCTGCCGCGACGCCTCGGCGCTGGAGATCGTGCATCACGTCGTTCGCGCGGCGTTGGCGGGTCCACGCCGCGATCGTGTCATCGATCTCGTCCGCCACTGCAACACGCTCGGCGAGGGAGTGCCCGGCCGCGACCTCCGCCCCTTGCGTGAGCAGTTCGTCGCGCAGGACGCTCCATGCCTCATCGTCCTCGCACGCGATCGCCACCCACCCGTCGTCTCGGCACGGGTAGATCCCGTGCGGCGACATGAACCGGTTCGCGTTGCCGTGCCGCGTCGGATCGGTGCCCGTGATCTGCGCCTCGACCAGGAACTCGCCGACGAAGGTCGTCGACGCCTCCACCTGACTCAGATCGACGTGCTGCCCGGAACCGGTTCGGCGCCGGTGGTTGACCGCCGCGAGCAACGCGAGTGCGCCCATCAGACCCGCGAGGGGATCTCCGCAGGTCGTCCCGGTGAACAGCGGTCCGCCGCCCTCGTAGCCGGTGAGATGACAGATCGTCGACATCTGCTCGGTCGTCCACGCGAACGCGGCGTAGTCGCGACATTCGCCGGACCCACCGAACCCGGGCATCGACACCATGATCAGGTCCGGGTTGATCACCTTGAGCGACTCGTAGTCGAGCCCGAAGTTGCCCATCACCCGCGGTGTGTAGTTCTCGATCACCACGTCTGCCGTTGCGACGAGGCGGCGGAGAAGGTCGGCCCCGCACGAGTCGGCGAGGTTGAGCGTGATGCCGCGCTTGTTGCGGTTGATCCAGTTGAAGAGACCGGAGTTCTCCCACGGCCGGCGACCTCCGCGGCCGACGCTGCGCCAACCGTCGAGTCGCTGGATCGCCTCGATCTTGATGACGTCCGCGCCGAGGTCACCGGCGATGAGGGTTGCGAGGGGCCCCGACATGAACATCGTGAGGTCGAGGATCCGCAGACCCGCCAGTGGGCTGCTCGGCGCGGCCGCGCGGTCGGACTGCCGACCTGACCGCGCGGGTGCGATCTCGAGAACCTCCTCCGTGTGCTCGCCGAGGAGCGGCGCGCGGGTCGGCACCGTGTTCGTCTCCGTCATGACGAACGGGACGCGCGGCGTGGCGATGTCGCCCGCGACCGGGTGGTCGTGCCGGACGAAGTACCGGCGCTCGGAGTGGACGGGCAGCTCGAGCGCCTCGGCAGGCGACAGCACCAGCCCGAATGGGAGCCGCCACGCCTGCGCCTCGGTGAACACGTCCACGGCGGGCCGGTCGCTGATCGCTGCCTCGATCGCGGCGCGGATCTCGTCGATGTGCCCGAGCCGGCGGAAGTAGTCGTCGAGCCGTGCATCGGCCACCATGTCCTCGCGCCCGATGAAGAGGCACAGCGTCTGCCATTGCGCCTCGGTGAGCACGTTGACGCCGACGTAGCCGTCCTTGCAACGAAGGTTGAACGACGGACCCGTCATGTAGTCGGTGTGGCGGGTGCCGATGTCGCCGCGGAACTCGAAGTTCGCGGTCGGGCCCATCGCGCACGTCAGCGCAGCCTCCCAATCGGACACGTCGACGTGGTCGCCGCGCCCGTGCGCCGCCCGCCCCTCGACGGCGGCGAGCGTCGCGACGGCGGCATACGCACCGGAGATCGTCTGGGTGAGGTTGCCACCGGATTGGAGAGGCTCACGGTCCGGTGTCCCACATGTCAACGCCCAGCCGCCGAGCGCACACGTGGTGAGGTGGTTCGATTTGTACTGCGAATACGGACCGTCCGAACCGAACCCGGAGATCGTGGTGAGGATCACTGCGTCGTTCCACTCACGGAGCGTCTCGAAGCCGATCCCGCGCGCGTCGAGATCGAGCAGTGTCCCGTCGCTGACGACCACGTCGTGCGTCTGGACGAGACGCCGCAGGGCATCTCGTCCGGCGTCGTCGTCGAGGTCGAGCTCGACGCTCTTCTTGCTCGTGTTGAAGTAGAGGAACTCGGCACTCGCCTCGGGATGTGCGCCCGAGGGGGGGAACGGACCCCGACGGCGGGCGGCGTCGCCCGATCCAGCGGCTTCGACCTTCACGACGTGGGCGCCGAGGTCGCCGAGCATCTTCGTGCAGTAGGACCCGGCGACGCGGGTCGACAGATCGAGGACTCGTTCAGCCGACAGAGGGCCTGTTCCCGCTCCGACGCCCGTCACGCGGAGGCCGCTTCACGTCGACGCACAGTCTGCTCACCTGCGACCACCCCCGCACGCGTGAGGCCGCTGTTGCCGTACCGGAAGTCGTACCTGACCGGCCACGGCACGCGTTCCCTGCTCCGCGGCGAGTCGACCCACAGCCGGAGCAGGTGTCGCCGCTCGGCCGGGTCCTCGTGGTCTTCGAAGTTCGTGCGGGCGTGCATCACCATCGAGTTGTGGAAGAACGCCGCGTCGCCGGGTCGGAGCGGGAACTGCAACCGGATCTCGGGACGGTTGGCGATCGACATGAACACTGCGATCGCCTCCGTCTGCTCGGGCGACAGTGGCGGCACCCCGGCGATGCCGAGCGCGTGGTTCGTGAGCCCCGTGTTGAAGAACCCTCCCCACTTGCCGTTCTCGCGGGCGAACACCGGTTGGATGCTGAACGGCCGTTCCCACTCGTGCTCCTCCGCGAGGCGGCTGAAGTACAGCGGCCGGTAGAGCTGCTCGAGGAGGTCCGGCCGCTCCTCCAGCATCGTGTCGTGGACGGTCGCGAGGCTCGCATATGCCGACTCGCCGCCGGCTCTCGCGACCTTCACCGACAACAGCCCCGCCACCTCCGTCATGTCGCAGTGGAACTGCAGCTCGCCGGCAGCAGCGAAGCCGCGGTTCGGGATCCCCGGCTGCGTCCGCACGTGGCACATGAACTCACCCGCGAGGTTTTGGGAGACGGGTTCCCCGACCCGGAGACCGATCGCCCAGTGGAGCCTCTCCACTTCGGCCGCCGACAGGTCGTCGACGGGAAGGCCCGAGATCAGCGCGAGTCCACGCCCCTCGCCCGGGGTCAGCTCCCTGACCACTCCCTCGACGACGCGGTCGAGCGGACCGAGCGGGAGGTCCGCCGGCTCGAGCTGCAACAGATCGACGGCGGCGGTCGCGCGTGCTGCCGCCACGGCGACTGCGACGTCCTCGCGGGTCACATCGAAGCACCAGGACGTGTCGGCGCGGAGGTCGGCCACCCGCCATCCCGTTCCGGCAGGCGAGATCGCCGACCTGATCGCCCTCTCCTTCGCCGTCGCGCTCACCGCACGACCTCGTCCGCGTGGAGGCCCGTGTTGCCGAACCGGTAGTCGTAGTGGACTGCCGACGGCACCTCCTGCTCGAGCCGGTCCACCTCCAACCACAGCCGGAGGAGATGCCGCCTCTCGTCAGGTTCCTCGAAGTCGTCGAACGACGTGCGGCTGTGGAGCACCTGGTGGTTGTTGAAAAGCATGATCTGTCCTTCCTCCAGCAAATGCTCGAACGCTGCCCCGCTGGTCTGGGTGATCTCGTCGATCGCATCGCACGCGGCCACCTGCCGGTCCGACAACCGGTCCGCGTCGGGGTACTCCTGCGCCTGGACGATCAACGCGTGATTGAAGAACATGCCGAAGCGGTCTCCGTCGCGTGCGAACACGGGCTGGGTGCTGAACGGCGCGTCGTCCGGCCCTTCTTCGCGAAGGCGTCCGAGTGCGAACGGCTCGTAGCACACAGCCGCGAGATCGGGATCGCGTGCGAGCAGGCTGTTGTGAACGTACGCCGCGCTGGCGATCGACGACCGGCCACCCTCGCGTGCCCGCCGGCGGCTGAGCAATCCGCCGAGCGCCGTGAAGTCGCAGTGGAACCGGCCTCCCTTGGACGTGTTGAAGCCGCGGTACCCGCCGGTCTCGGTCATCCGGACGTCGGCGATGAGATCGGCCGCCTTGTTCTGGGTGACCGCATTGCCGAGGTGGAGGCCGAGGATCCAGTACGCGGCGCGCACTTCGTCCTCGGTCATGTCGCGGACGGGGATTCGGTCGACCACCGCGAAGCCGGGACCGCCGCCGGTCCGCGACACGGTCCGCAGGATCTGCTCGACGTGGACGTCGAGTCCCGGGATCACGAACGAGGCGCGATCGATCGACCGGAGCGGCCGCGCTGCGGCGGCACGACCCGCAGCCGCGAGCGCGCTCACGACCGACGCGTCGAGACGCACGTGCCATCGGTCGGGTTGCGCCGCGATTCCGCCGTCGAACGCTCCGGCGACGTTGCTGACTGTTGTTCCAGTGGTCATGGTCACCTCGTGCCGTTCGGGAGACGCCGGAGGATCCGCCCGGCGCAGGTCGCTCGTGTCGTCGTCGACGCCCGCCGGCACACAGCACTTCGCTTTGATGCACGCCACTGTGTGGGCGAAGGCCACAAGGCGCAGCTCCGGCGTGACTTCCGTGCACTCCTTCGTCGCAATCGGGCACCGCGCCGCGAAGGCGCACCCTGTGGTGCTCGCGTGTGCGGACGCGATCTCACCACGGATCACGTTCGCGCCGCGACGACCAACTTCGAGCGAGGGGTCGGGGACCGGCACCGCTTCGAGGAGCCCCCGGGTGTACGGGTGCTGCGGATCGCTCAACACCTGTTCGACCGGACCCTCCTCGACGATCCGGCCGAGATACATGACGACGACCCTGTCCGCGATGTGGTAGACGACCGACAGGTCGTGCGAGATGAACAGGTACGCGACGTCGAGCTGCTCCTTCAGGTCCTGGAGCAGGTTGATGATCTGGGCCTGGATGGATACGTCGAGTGCGGCGACCGATTCGTCGCAGACGATCAGCGCGGGATGGACGGCGAGCGCGCGGGCGATCGCGATCCGCTGCCGTTGCCCCCCGCTGAACTCGTGCGGATGACGCTCGCCCATCTTCGGGTCGAGACTGACCATTTGCATCAGCTCGGCGACGCGCTCTCGCCGCTCGGCCTTGGTCGCGTCACGCGCGTGCGTCCGCAGCGGCTCGCCGATGATGTCGGAGACGCGCATCCGCGGGTTCATCGCGGACGTTGCGTCCTGGAAGACGATCTGGATGTCGCGACGAATCTCCGTGAGATCCCGGCCGGTGGCCGCGAACACGTCCGTCCCGCGGAACCGGATCGTGCCCGACGTCGGCGTGTTGACGCGCAGGATCGCCCTCGCCAGCGTCGTCTTCCCGCAACCCGATTCCCCGACGACGGCGACCGTCTCACCCGGCTGGACAGCGAAGCTGACGCCGTCGACCGCACGCACGACGACGCCGTGGCGCCCGCCGAGCCTCTTCCTCCCTGCGAAGTGCACCCGCAGGTCGTCGACCTCCAGCAGCGGCGAGGACGTTGTGGGCGCAGTCCGGTCGAGCGGTCGCTCGAGCTCGTCGCTCATCGTCGGACCTCGGTTCCGGCGCGTTCGTCCACCTTTCCGCCAGCCGGTGCGGCGACCGGCGTGCCGACCGCGTCCATGTACCGCCAGCACCGGCTGACGTGGCTGGGACCGACCTGGAACCACGGCGGAACGTCGGTGCTGCACTCCGCGGTCGCTGAAGAGCACCGCGGGGCGTACGCGCAACCGTCCCACGGAATCGTGAGGTCAGGCGGGCTCCCGGCGATCGAGTTCAGACGTTGCGATCGCTGGCCGACCTTCGGCAAGGATCGGAGGAGGTCGCGCGTGTAGGGGTGGGCCGGCCGGCTGTACAGGTCGGCGGTGGGCGCGTACTCGACGATGCTCCCGGCGTACATGACCGCGACGTGGTCCGCGTAGCGGGCGACGACGCCGAGGTCGTGCGTGATGAGGATGAGCGCCATCCCGGTCTCGCTGCACAGCCCGGAGATGAGGTCGAGGATCTGCGCCTGAACCGTCACGTCCAGCGCAGTCGTCGGCTCGTCGGCGATCAGCAGCACCGGGTCGCACGAGATCGCGATGGCGAGCATGACCCGCTGACACATCCCGCCGCTGAGCTGGTGGGGATACTCGCGAAGGTGCCGCTCGGGGTCGGGTAGGCGGACCTTCGCGAGGAGGTCGATCGCGCGGAGGCGGGCGTCTCGACGCGACATGCCGAGGTGCGCCTGCAGCGGCTCCGTCAGCTGGCGCCCGATCGTGAGCAACGGGTTGAGCGAGTTCATCGGCTCCTGGAAGATCATGCCGATCTGCGGCCCTCGTACCCGGCGCATCTCGCGTTCGTCGAGCTTCGTGAGGTCGACGCCGTTGAACCTGATCGCGCCCGAGACGATCCGGCCGCCGCGCGGGAGCAGGCGGAGGATCGAGCGCGCATGGATGCTCTTGCCGCATCCGCTCTCGCCCACGACGGCGAGCGTCTCGCCCGCCTGCACGCGATAGGAGACGCCGTTGACTGCGCGCACCGTTCGGTCCTGTTGCACGAAGTACGTCCGGAGCCGCTCGAGCTCGAGCAGCGGATGCTCGGGTGGATCGTCCCGGCCGACGCGACTGGTCGACGCACTGAGGTGGAGGTCGGGGAGCACCGTCACGAGACGTTCCAGTGCGGGTCGAGGCGGTCGCGCACCCAATCCCCGAGGAGGTTCGCGGCGAGGACGGTGCTGGCGAGGGCGAGACCCGGCGCCACAGCGAGCCACCACGCCAAACGGAGGAAGTTCTGGGCGTTGGCGAGCATCAACCCCCACTCGGGGTACGGCTCGGGGACGCCGAGCCCGAGGAAGCTCAAAGAGGCTGCGATGATGACGGTGCTCCCGATCTGCAGCGTCAGGAGAACGATGATGATGTTCATCGTGTTCGGCAGCACGTGCCGGCGCAGGATCGTCCATGTGCCGACGCCGGAGATGCGCGCGAACAGCACGTAGTCCATCTCTCGGATCTTCAGCACCTCGCTGCGCACCACGCGCGCGTACGTCGCCCAGGTGAGGACTGCGAGCACGAAGATCACGTTCGCGACGCCGCGCCCGAAGATGACGGCGAGGGCGAGCCCGAGCACAAGCACTGGCACGGCGAGGACGACGTCGGCGATGCGCATCAGGATGCTGTCGACGATCCCACCCCGATATCCGGCGACGATCCCGATCGTGCTCCCGATCAGGCCTGACAGCACGACACCCGCGAGAGCGACGAGCAACGTCAGCCGTGCACCTTCGATCAGCCGCGCGAAGACGTCCCGTCCGAGCTGATCGGTGCCGAGCGGGTGGTCCCACCCGCCACCCTGCTTCCACACCGGCTTCTTCAACGAGTCGGAGAGGACGCCCTGCAGCGGGTCGTTGCCGGTGATCCGTCCGCCGAGGATGGCAGCGAGCACCACGGTTGCGAGGATCACGATCGGGACGTAGGGGATCCGGCGGCGCTTGCGCGTCGGTGACCAGGTCGCGTTGTTCTCGCGCTCTTCGGCCGGATCCGCGGGCAGCAGGACGGCGGCGCGTTCACCGGCTCCGAGCGCAGTCGGTTCGATCATCGATAACGGATCCGCGGGTCGATCACCGCATAGGCGATGTCCGTCAGGAGGTTGACGACGATCACCAGGATCGCGGCGACGACGACCACTGCTTGGATCAGCGCGTAGTCGCGAGCGAAGGCTGCCTCGACCATCAACGATCCGACGCCCGGCCAGTTGAAGATCTTCTCCGTCACCATCGCGCCGTTCAGGAGCAGGACGAACTGCAGCGCCCCCATGCTGAGGATCGCGACGATGCTGTTCTTCAACGCGTGGCGTCCGAGCACGACCCGCTCGCTGAGTCCCTTGCTGCGCGCAGTGACGATGTACTGACTGTCGAGCGCGTCACGCATGCTCGAGCGCGTGACCCGCAACAGTGCGGCGGTCGAGTACCACCCGAGGGTGACCGCCGGCAGCACGACGCTCGTGAGCCCCTTGTTGCCGGATGGGGGGAAGAACTGCCACGTCAGCGAGAACAGGAGAACGAGCAGCAGACCGACCCAGAACGTCGGCACGCTCTGGCCCATCAACGCGATGAACCGCCCACCACCATCCATGAGACCGCCCGGTCGGCGCGCGGAGAGCACGCCGACCGTGATGCCGACTGTCGCGGCGATCGTCATCGCCGCCAACGCGAGGACGACGCTGCTCGGGAACCGGTCGGCGATCATCTCGAGGCTGGGACGCCGGTACTTGATCGAATCGCCGAAGTCGCCCTGAACGAGGTTCGACACGAAGTGCCAGTACTGCGCGGGCAATGACCTGTTCAAGCCGAGCTGCTCGCGCATCGCCGCGATCTGATCCGGCGTGCCCTCCGTCCCGAGCATCAGCCGCACCGGGTCCCCGGTCGCCCGGCTGAGCGCGAACACGAGCAACGTGACGCCCACCAGGCTGATGATCGACTCGCCTGCTCGGCGCATCATGAAACGTCTCATGACGTTCTCGTCGAACACCGCTCACGGCACGACGTGTGGGGCAGCCTCGGGAGGCTCCCCCACACGAAGCCGGTTGTGAGAGTCGACTGCACAGGAGTCAGTCCGCGAGCACGACGCTCTGCAGGTTCAGCGGCTCACGAGCACCGGGCAGCGGTGTCCACGACTCGATGTTCGAGCTCGCACCGAACACGGCGTCGACGTACCACAAGGGGAGGAACATGTCCTCCTCGAACGCACGGGTGACCGCTTGGCGCACGAACTCCTCGCGCTTGTCCTGGTTCGGTTCGGTCGTCCCCTTCAACACCCAGTCGTCGAGCTCCGCGTCCGAGTGTGGCTGACCGTAGGTCGTGGCGCTCGAGTGATAGTGGTTGAGCATGCTGCTGGTGATGTCGTAGCGGTACGGCAGCGCCGACAAAGAGATGCGGGTCGAGTCCTGCGCGGCGTCGTCCTGCATGTTCTTCAGCCACTCAGCGGGGTCGAGGATCGTCACCTCGGCGTTCAGGCCGATCGCCGTGAGGTTCTGCGCAATCGCGCCCGCCGGGTCGGCATCGCTCGGGCGCGCGACGACACCGATGTCGAAGCCGTCCCCGAACCCAGCCGTCTCGAGGAGCGCCTTCGCTGCGTCCGGGTCGTACGGGATCGTGAGTTCGTCGCCGTTGTCGGGCCAACCGAACGACGTCGGGAACATGAACAGGTACGCGGGCTGAGCACGCCCGAACAGCAGCGACTCGATGATCCCTTCCCGATCGATCGCCATGCTCAGCGCGTTGCGCACGTCGGCGTTGCTGAGCGGGCTGTCGGGGTTCGCCTTGCCGCCGATGATCATGTACGCGACCTGCGCTCCTGGCGTCGTGAACGTCTGGAGATTCGAGTCGCCCTCGACCTGGAGGATCGCGGGGCCGGCCACGTCGGGGACAAGGTCGGTCGTCCCAGCAGTCAGGTTGGACAGGCGTGTGGCGGCGTCGGCGACGAGCTCGAGCTGCAGCTCCGCCACGTGCGGGACCTCGCCCCAGTAGTCCTCGTTCGCCGTGAACGTCATCGACCGCCCGACCTCGTGCGACTCGAACTTGAACGGACCGGTGCCGATCGGGTTCCGCTGGAACTCCTCGTCGCCGACGGACTCGACGTACGCCTTCGGCACGACGAAGCCCGAGGTCGAGCCCGGGTTCATCGTGAGGTCGGCGAGGATCGTCGGCATCCCGGCCTCGCTCGTGATCGTGAGCGTGTGGTCGTCGACGACGGTGATCTCTTTGATCATCGCCTTGATCCGCGCGGCGCTTACTGCGGTGGACCCTTCCGCGATGTACCGCTCGATGCTGAACTTGACGTCCTCCGCTGTGAAGGGCGATCCGTCGTGGAACTTCACTCCGTCGCGCAGCGTCAGTGTCAGCGTCAGGCCATCGTCGGACATCTCCGCATCGGTAGCGAGGCCGGGTGCGGTTGCACCGGTCTCCGGATCGACGACGAACAGCGAGTCGAACACAATCGGCAGGTAGAAGTACTGATCGGCCGACAGGAACGCCTTCGGGTCGAGCACCTCGGAGGAGAGCGCCGCGACGTTGACGCGCAGCGTGCCTTCCGGCGCCGCGGCGGAGGCCACGGGTGCATCGGTCTCGGGGGTCGTCTCGGCTGCGGCCTCAGTCGTTTCGGAGTCGTCGCCCGGTGCTGCGGTCACGGAGGCGGCCGGCGCGGCGGTGCTCTCTGCTGCAGGCTCGTCGTCCGAGCCGCACGCGGCGGCGACGAGCGACATCGCAGCGAGCACGACGAGCAGCCCTCTTGCAGATCGTGACATTCGCACCAACCCCTCTCGGTCGAAACGTCGCAGCCTCCCCCTGAGGCGTGGACGGTGGTTAGTGTCCTTCGGCGCGCGAGATTCTGTCAAGCAACTTATTATTGGGTCCAGCCGTCGTCGGGGACGACGCGACATCGAGGAGGGGCTGCATGCGCATCCATCACCTGTTCACCGGCGACGATGGACGGTCGCACTTCGGCAGCCTCGAGCTGGCCGATCACGCGAGCGGTGGACCCGTCTCGCTGCCGGCGACCGAGATCACGTTCGGCGTCTTCCCGGCCGGGCGGACCCACGGGTACACGCGGTCGCCACGGCGTCATTTCGTCGTGAACATCTCGGGCGCCGCGGAGCTGGGTGTCGGCTCCGGCGAGACGAGGACGATCGGCGCGGGTGACGTCGTGTTCGCCGAGGATACGAGCGGTGAGGGGCACCGGTCGTTGACAGGGTCGGAGCCGCGACGTGTGCTGATGGTCGCGATCCCCGACGACTTCGACGTCACCCCGTGGCGAGTGGGGGCGGGCGAGTGAGCGCGGCAGCGAACGTGTCGACGGTGGGCGGGGGGCGGACTGATCGGAGCGGGTTGGGGCACTCGGCGCCGCGGGCGATGCTGCGTGCGATCGGCTTGACGGCGGAGGATCTGGCGAGGCCGATCGTGGGGATCGCGAACACGTGGACGGGCACGATGCCGTGCAACTTCCACCTCCGCCGCCTCGCGCAGGAGGTTGCGCGTGGAGTCACGGACGCGGGTGGAACTCCGATGGAGTTCAACACGATCGCGGTGAGCGACGGTGTGCTTGCCAATGCCGGCGCGTCGCTGATCAGCCGTGAGGTGATTGCCGACTCGATCGAGTTGATGGCTGCCGCGTACGACTTCGACGCGTTGGTTGCGATCGGGTCGTGCGACAAGACCAATCCGGGATGTGTGATGGGCTTGGCGCGGGTGAATGTGCCGTCGGTGTACGTGTACGGCGGCAGCATCCTGCCGGGTCGGTTCCAGGAGCGTGATGTCAGCATTCAGGATCTCGGCGAGGCCTGGGGTGAGTTGGCGGCCGGCACGATGACTCGGGCCGAGCTCGACGACCTCGAGCAGAGCGTGTGTCCCGGCCCTGGGGCATGTGGTGGGATGTTCACCGCGAACACGATGGGCTCGGCGATCGAGTCGATCGGCCTGACCGTGGTCAACGGGGCCTCTCCTCCGGCGATGGACGGCCGCCGCGACGCGATCGCGTACGAGTCGGGACGGCTCGTGATCGACGCGCTGCAAAGAGATGTCCGCCCCCGCGACCTGATAACCCGCACGTCGCTGACGAACGCGATCACCGTCGTTGCGTCACTCGGCGGGTCATCGAATGTGGTGCTCCACCTGCTGGCGATCGCCCGCGAGGCGGGCGTGGAGCTGGCCCTCGACGACTTCGAGGAGATCAGCCTGCGCACACCGCAGCTCGCCGACCTCAAGCCGTCCGGGCGGTACCTGATGTCGGATCTCGACCGTGTCGGTGGTGTCCCGGTCGTGATGCGCGAGCTGCTGCGTGCCGGGCTCGTCGACGGCTCTGCGGTCACTGTCGACGGGCGGACGTTCGCGCAACGCCTCGACGTGTCGCCGTTGCCGGAGCCCGACGGTGTCGTCCACCCGCTGGCGGACCCCGTCCACGCGCACGGCGGGTGGGTCGTCCTGCGCGGGAACCTCGCTCCCGACGGGTCGGTGCTCAAGGTCACCGGCACCGACCAGCGCCGCCACGTCGGCCGGGCGCGTGTGTTCGAGTCGGAACCGGCGGCGTTCGACGCCATCCAGGCCCGCCAGATCGAGGCGGGCGACACCGTGATCATCCGCTACGAGGGACCGATCGGCGGGCCGGGGATGCGCGAGACGGCCCGCGTCACGGCGGGCGTGATCGGACTCGGGTTGAAGGACTCGGTGGCGCTGATCACCGATGGGCGATTCTCCGGGATGACACGTGGGATCGCTATCGGCCACGTCGCGCCGGAGGCCGCTGTCGGCGGGCCGCTCGCACTCGTCGAAGACGGTGACACCATCGTCGTCGACGTCGAGGCGAGACGGATCGACGTCACCGTCTCGGACGAAGAGCTCGACCGGCGCCGCCGCAACTGGACTCAACCACTGCCCCGCTACGAACGCGGCGTCTTCGCCAAGTACGCCCGCACGGTCGGCTCCGCATCATTCGGCGCAGTCACATCGTGATGGAGCTCGACCACGTCGGCGTCAACGTGATCTCGCTCGATGAGGCGCTCGTCGTGCTCACGGGCGCGCTCGGGTTCGAGCTCATGTCACGCGAGACCATCAACGACGTCGCGGTCGCGTTCGTGCGACTCGGATCGCTCGAGCTCGAGGTAGTCGAGAAGCGCGACGCGCGACCGGGCCTCAGCCACCTCGGGCTGCGCGTGGACGACGTCAGGCGAGCGGTGGCCGACATCGACGAACGGGTTCGACCCGCGGGGACGATCGTCTCGGGAACCCGCGGCAGTGTGGTGCAGCTGTTGGACGCGGCGACGACCGCAGGGATCCCGATGCACTTCTGCTCGCGCGAGTTGAACGCCATCGGCTCCTCCGACGCGTCGTCGCCCGCTCGGACCGGCGAGGCGCCCTGATGAACAACCCGACACGAGTCGCCGTCATGTACGAGTACCAGGGCGACGCCCGCACCCAGAACTCCGCGATCAACAGCGGGCCGTCGTTCCTCATCGAGTGCGACTCGGACGGGTACGTCGGCGTCACAGCGAGGACGCCCGCTGTCAAGGAACGCGATCCGGGCGTCACACCTCAGATCGGAGCACCGACGTGACATCCAACTCACATCCGTTCGACCTCCGCGGACACGTTGCGCTGGTCACAGGTGGGAACAGCGGGATCGGGTTCGGGATGGCAGCAGGACTCGCTTCAGCGGGCGCGGCTGTCGCGATCTGGGGCTCGAACGCTGCGCGTAACGAGGAGGCTGCCGACGAGCTGCGTCGCCACGGTCAACGGGTGCTGCCGGTCGTGTGCGACGTCGGCGATGAGCAGCAGGTCGCCGCTGCCACCGCCGAGACGCTCACCGGCCTCGGGCAGATCGACTCGTGCTTCGCGAATGCGGGCATCGGCGGGCATTCGCTCCTCGTGGACCTCACGCTCGCGGAGTGGCGGCGCGTCATGCGGGTGAACGCGGAGGGAACCTTCCTCACGATGCGTGCGGTCGCTCGCCACATGATCGAACGTGGCGGAGGTGGAAGCCTCATCGCGACCTCGTCGCTGGCAGCGACGGAGGGCGTCTCCCGCAGCAGCCATTACGCAGCATCGAAAGCGGCCGTCGGCGCGCTCGTCCGCACGCTGGCCGTCGAGTTGGCGCGCCATCGGATCCGCGCGAACGCGATCCTGCCCGGGGCGATCCTCACCCCGATGAGCGAGAGCACGTTCACGTCGGCAGCAGCCGAGCAGCGACTGTTGCCGCGCGTCCCCGCGCGCCGGTGGGGAGTGCCGGCCGATCTTGCCGGGATCGCTGTCTACTTGGCGAGCTCCGCCTCCGCGTACCACTCCGGCGACAGTTTCACGATCGACGGGGGCTTCGCCATCGCGTGACGTCCTTGTCAGCAAGAGATCGCAGGGACGCCTGCGGCGCATGCGGCGAAGGGCAACGGCCCGTTCTACGAAATGCCTTCGCTGTCCGGTGGATTCCGGGCACGGCACAACCATCACCATGCCCGTCGATGTGTATAGAATGCGCATCATGCGAGTGAACATCACGGTTCCGGACGACATCGCCGCCGACGCCAAGGCAGTCGGCCTCAACGTGTCTCGTGTCGCCACTGCAGCCCTGGTCGAAGAGCTCGATCGTCGACGCAAGATCGCCGCCCTCGACGACTACCTCGCGCGGCTCGAAGCCGACCTCGGGCCGATCCCAGCTGATGAGGCTGCCGAGGCGGCGCAATGGGCCGATGAACTCGTGACCGCGGCGCTGAGCAGCACCGCCGCCAGGCGGCGTCGCCGCAGCGCATGACGCTCATCTTGGACAGCGGAGCGATCAGCGCCCTGGCCGGGCGACGGGCGCGATTGGCCGAGCTCCGCCGACGCGGCCTCTGGCCGCCGCACGTCCCGGCGGTGGTGCTTGCGGAAGCGCTCACCGGTGACCATCGCCGGGACTTCCACGAGAATCAGCTGCTTCGGATGTGCCAGGTCCGACCGGTTGCAGAACAGCTTGGCCGGGAGGCCGCCGTGTTGCGCACCCGCACGGGCCGCGCCGCCACGATCTCGGCGACCGACGCCATCGTGGCCGCATACGCAACCAGCTGCCTCGAACCGATCGTCCTCACGAGTGATCCCGATGACCTCACCGCACTCGTCCAGCACAACGACGTCGGCGTGGTCGTCGCCCGAGCTTGAGACACGGCCGAGTCGGCGCACGCACCCAGTACCTGCCCCTCGACGGTCTCGTAGCGGTTCACGACCGCACTCCCACCAGGGCCTCGGCGATGGCCGTGACGTGCTCGTGGTCGGTGCCGCAGCACCCGCCGACCACCCGCAGATCGGGCAGGATCGAGTGCAACCGGCCGTACCAGTCGGTGAGATCGGCCACGTTGCCGCGGTCGAGCTCGGTCGCCGCGTCGAGCTCGGCATGGCTGCTGCACGAGGCGTTGGCGCGGATCGCCTTCACTCGCGCCAGCCACGGGGCACCCGGGGTGAGCTGCTCGGCGAAGTGCGTGGGGTGGGCGCAGTTGACCATGTAGTAGGTGGGTGCCCCGTCGGTCGCGTCGTCCACGCGAGCGATGGCGTTGTCGAGCGCCTCCCCCGACGGCAGGGCGCCGTCGGTCTCCACGGTGAACGAGATCACCACCGGTAGCCCGACCGAGCTGGCAGCTCGGGTCACGCCGATCGCCTCGTCGACGTAGGTCATCGTGACGCCGGTCATCATCGCCGCGCCGGACTCCGCGAAGGCACGGGCTTGCAGGCCGTGGTACGCCGCGGCCTCGGACGCCGACATGGTCTCGCCGACCACGTAGCCGTCGCCGCGCGGGCCCACCACGCCATCGACGACGTGCTCCACCGGACCATCGGGACCGCTGGTCGCGAGCTCTCGGACGTACTCGACGGCGCGCCGGTTGACGGCGGCGAGCCGGATCGCGTCGTAGCCGAGGCGTGCGCCCCAGTCCAGGTTCGCCCGCCACGTCGGCGTGTCGACCACCACGGCGACGCCGAGCCGCCGGCCGAGGGCGAGGTACGGCTCGTAGTAGGCGGCGAGCGCGGCGCGGCCGGCCGCGGTGTCGAGCAGCGGGAATGCGGCGAAGTCGGGCAGGTCGATCCCGTGCTGGTACACGAGCGTCGTCTCGAGTCCGCCGTCGGTGATCGTCAGCGGTGCGGAGAGCTGGGGCAGGGCCATGGGGTTCCTCCTTGTCCGGACCGGCGGACGGCCGGTCGTCGGTGTCGCACTGGAGGCGTGAGATCGGATCGCACGACGTCAGAACGGCGTCACGCAGCCTCGCCGAGGGCATGTTCTCCGTGTTCTCTAGGCTGGCGCCGTGTGGGGAACGCGGCTGCTCGGTCGTGACCACGAGCTCGACGACGTCGACCGCCGGCTGCAGGCCGGGCGTCTCGTCACGTTGATCGGGCCGGGCGGTGTGGGCAAGACGGCACTCGCCAACGAAGCGGTGGCGCGCGCCGCAGATCGCTTCGCGCTCGGTTCGCGCAGCGTGGACCTCACCCGCGTCGACGATGCCGGCGCCGTCCCGGGCGCGCTCGCCGCGCAGCTCGGCTTCGAGTCGTTCCAGGCGCTGCTCGACGCACCCGGCGATCGCAAGGTGCTGCTGCTGGTCGACAACTGCGAGCACCTCCTGGAGGCGGCGGCCCGCACGATCGGGCACATCCTCGAGGTCTGCGAGCAACCGACCGTGCTGGCCACCAGCCGTTCGCCGCTGGAGCTGCCCGGCGAGTCGGTGGTGGCACTGGCGCCGTTCGAGGTGCCGGCCGCTGGCACGCCCGATCCGCTGGCGTGGCCGGCGGTGGAGCTGTTCCTCGAGCGCGCCCGCGAGGCCGGCGTGCGCATCGACGGTGCCGATCTCGATGCCGTCGTGGACTTGTGCGGCCGGCTGGACGGGCTCCCGCTCGCGCTCGAGATCGCCGCCGCGCGAGCACGCACGATGAGCCCTGCCGAGATCGCCGAACGCCTCCGCCGTGGCACCGACGTGCTCGATCGGCCGCGGTTCCGCGGTACGGCCCGCCACCGCAGCGTGGCGGAGACGATCCGATGGTCCTACGACCTCCTGGGCCAGGACGAGCGCGACCTGCTCGAGCACCTCGCCGTGTTCGCCGGACCGTTCGATGCCGGTGCCGCCCGCCGGCTGGCGGGCTTCGACGGCGACGACCAGCGCTTCGACGCCCTGGTCGACGAGCTCGTCCACGCCTCGCTGATGGTGGCCGACACCTCCGGCCCATCGACGCGGTACCGCCTGCTCGAGAGCGTGCGGCGGTTCGCACTGGCACAGCTCGAGGCGCGCGGTGGGCGCGACGCCGCCTTCGACCGCTTCGCCGATCAGGCGCTGCAGCGCGCACGCGAGACCCTGCGCGGCGCGACCGCCGCGTGGCGCCCGGAGCTCGTGCGCGAGATGGTGCGCGCGTACGACGACCTTGCCGAGGCGCTGCGCTGGTGCAACCGTCACGACAGCGACCCGCAGCGTGCATGGCGGCTGTGCGCGTCCATGTGGTCGGTCGTCCACCAGGGCCGCGCCGACGACGTGGTGATCGTCGGGCGCCAGACGATCGAGCGTTGGCCGTTCGACGGCAGCAGCGTCGCCGGCGCGGCCGTGGCAACGCTGGCCACGGCCGAGTACGTCTCGGGCGAGCCGGACCGCGCCATCGCCCTCGCCGAGTCGACGTCGTCCTCGCTCGCCGCACCGTCACTGGCTGCGGTGACGCTGCGGCGCGTCCTCGGCCAGGCCCGTCGCGCCGTGGGCGACGTGCCAGGAGCGCTCGCCGCGTTCCGCGACGGCGCCGACGTGGCCAGGCAACTCGACATGCCGGCGATGGCCGTCGAGCTCGACGTCGCCTACGCGCAGGCTTCCGCCGACGACGGGTGCGTCGACGACGCGCTGCAGGCCCTCCGCGCGAGCGTCGAAGAGTCGGTCCGCATCGGGTCGGTCATCAACGAGGCGTGGGCGCGCTCGTGTCTGGGCTGGGTCCGTCTACGGGTCGATCCCCCGTCGGCGCTGGAGGAGATCAAGGACGCGCTCGAGATGTCGCGTCGCATCGACTATCCGATCGGCGTCGCGGTCAACCTCCGTTCACGCGCGTTCGCCGAGCTCCTCCTCGACGACGTCGACGCGGCGCGGGCCACCGTTGCCGAGCTTCTCGACGACGTGCTCGAGCGCGGCGCGATCTCGCACGCCCGCCTCGTCGTCGACGTCGCCGCAGTGCTCGCCCATCGGGTCGGTGACGCCTCCTGGGGGCAGCTCGCGAACACCGCGGCGGCGCTGCCCACGGCGACCCTCGTGGGCGCCGGGTACGACCTCGTGCCGCTCCCCGCCGTCGACGCACGACCGTTGGACCGGCGCGAAGCCATCACCATGGTCGTCCGCCTCCTCGCCGCCGCACCGCCGGTCACCGACGCCGCCCTTCCCGCCCGCGCGCCTGGAGCGGACGAGGCGTCGCCATCACTCGTCGAGCGCGGGCCGGTGTGGGAGGCGAGCTACCGCGGACGAATCGTGACGGTCCGCGCCTCCAAGGGGATGGCCGATCTCGCCGTGCTGCTGGCCTCGCCGGGCCGCGAGCACCACTGCCTCGATCTCACCGGCGCGGGTGCACAGGAGGCCTCGACCGGCGAAGTGATCGACGCCGCTGCCCGGCGTGCGTACGAGACCCGGATCCGCGACCTGCAGGAGGAGGTCGACGACGCCGAGATGGCCCACGACCTCGCCCGCGTCGAGCGCGCCCAGGCCGAGCTCGACGCACTGGTGGACCACCTCACGGCCGTCGTCGGCCTTGGCGGCCGCACGCGGCGGACCTCCGGGACCGCCGAGCGCGCCCGCACCGCGGTCACACAACGCCTGCGCAGCACGATGCGTCAGCTCGCGGACGCCCACCCCGAGCTCGGCCGCCACCTCCGGGCATCCGTGTCCACCGGGCTCTACTGCAGCTACACGCCGCCCGACGACACGACCTGGCACGTCGAACGGGCTCCATCGCGCTGACCGGGGCGCGCGGTCCCGCCGAGCAGCCACGTTGCCGTGCGGCGGTCCGGCCGGTCGAGCAGCGCGCGCTACAGGCGCTGTGCGGGTGTCTCGTCGGCCGAGCGCCACAGCGTGAGCAGTGCCTGGTTGATCGGATGACCTGTGAACTGGATCTCGTGACCGGCACCCTCGATGATGGTCTGCACGGCGCCGATCCGTCGGGCGAGGGCCGCACACATGCGGTCGAAGCCCACGTTGTGTCCCCCGGACACAACGAGCTTCGGGAATCGAGCCGCAGCCAGCTCGGCGAGCGGCAACTCGGCGTCGTAGAACGGCCGCCCCCGACGGAACACCGGCACGAGCGGCACGGCAGCCGCCAACATCTCCGGCGGGAACTGATCGGGGTCGCTCCCGACGGCCTTCAGGAAGCGGACGACCCACTCTTCGTCGGGGATGTCCTGCCCCCACAAGTCACGCACCTCGTCCACGAGGGCCTGCCAGGCGGGATCGGGATCCGCTGCCATCAACGCGGGTGCCTCGAGCAGGGTCAATGACTTCGTGGCGTCGGGGCGGCGGGCGGCGGCGAGCATGACGCCCAGGCCACCGTAGGAATGCCCGACAAGATGGGCGCCGTCGCCCATCAGCTCGACGATGTCGTCGGCGTCGACGACGTAGTCCTCCCCGGTCGCGAACGGACTCTGCCCGTACCCGCGCCGGTCGAGCACCACGAGGCGATATCCCTCCTCGGCGAGCGGGCGCTGGGCCTCCCACTCCTCGGCGCCGGTCGCCAACGAGCCGTGCACGAGCACGACCGGCACACCGGTGCCCCACTCCTCGACGTGCAAGCCGCCCGCCGCGGCGGTGCCCCGCACCTGCGCCGACGCGTTCCCTAAATCGATCGTCATGTCCATTCCTTTCGACGCGTCGCCCGGACGGCGACGATGCTCGAAAGGCGTGCGATCGGTCCTCACGATGTGAGGTGCCGCTCCAGGGGGTTTGTGTTCAGATACCCCAGGGGGTATAGTCGACTCGTACTTCAGCCGGAGCGAGGAGCCGACCCCTGTGAGCACTGCCACCGACACGACGTTGCCCGTCGAACACGAGCCGTCACACGATCCCGACGAGCGAGCGCTGTTCTCGCGTCTCGCCGCCTCGATGGCGCGGCATCGCCGGGCGGTGATCTTGGTGTGGCTGGTGGTCACGTTGGCTGCTGCGCCGTTGGCGATCACGTTGACCAAGGCGCTGTCTGGTGCCGGTTGGGATGCGAAGGGCTCGACCGCCGAGCAGGTGCGGATGGAGCTCCGCGAGGACTTCCCGGCGCTCGGTGCGGAGAACCCGATCGTCGTCTACCGGCAGGACACCCCGATTGCGGACGACCCAGCCGGTCTGCAGGCGCTGGAAGCGGAGTTGGCGAACGGGCCGCGCGTGCTGTCGGTCGCGGATCCGCTGTCGATGCCGCCCGAGGCGGGGATGATCTCCCAGGACGGGTTGACGGCGTTGGTGCCGGTCGAGCAGGAGATCGGCGAGGACAAGGACCGTCCCGAGGCTGCCGGCGAGCTCGGCGAGTTCGTCGGCGAGTTGACCATCGCTGATGGTGCGACGGCCGAGGTGACCGGCGAGTGGCCGGTGTGGGCCGACTTCAACCAGATGAACGAAGAGGCGCTGCACAAGGCCGAGCTGCTCTCCGGGCTCCCGACGCTGATCATGCTGTTCATCGCATTCGGGGCGCTGCTCGCCGCCGGCATCCCGCTCATCCTTGCCATCGCCGGCATCGCGACCGGGTTCGCGTCGCTGCACCTGCTCAGCTTGATCTCGCCGATTTCGGTGTGGTCGATGAACTTCTCGATGATGATCGGCCTCGCGGTCGGTATCGACTACAGCTTGTTCATCGTGTCCCGCTACCGCGAGGAGCGTGTGGAGGGCAAAGACGCGATCAAGGCGATCGAGAACGCGATGTCGACCTCCGGCAAGGCGGTGTTCCTGTCGGCGCTGACCGTCGTGCTATCGCTCGCGGCAGTGTTCCTCGTGCCGGTGATGGTGTTCCAGACCATGGCCCTGGGCATGATCATCTCGGTGATCGCGGTCGCCCTGGCAGCGCTCACCCTGCTCCCTGCCGTGCTGGTCGCGATGGGCGACAAGGTGCTGGTCGCCCGCGGCAAGAAGGACCCCGACATCGTCGCCGAGGGCCGCTGGGCCCGCTGGACCGGCGCCGCGTTGCGTCGCCCCGGTCGCACGTTGGCCATCGGTCTCGTGCTCCTCGGTGTGCTGGTCGTCCCGTCGTTCGGGATGAAGCTCGGCATGCCCGGAGCCCGGGTCGTCGATCCGGGGCACACCAGCCGTGACGGCTATGACATGGTCGTCGAGTCGTTCGGTCCCGGCGCTGCCGGCCCCGCCTACGTCACCGTCGATGCTGCTGACGCCCAGAAGGTGATCGACATCGCGATGGTCACCGACAACGTCGTCGATGCCCGCATCGTCGCTCCTCCGGCCGCCACCGGGCGTGTCGTGGTGCGGGTCGTGCCCGGCACCCAGATCGACGAATCCGCCACCGCCGACATGGTCGAGGCCCTGCGCGGCCAGCTCGACACTGCGGTGCCGGGCGCGAAGGTCGGCGGCCCGGCGGGTCAGAACCATGACCTCACCCAGGTGCTCGTCGATCGTGCTCCATATGCGATCGCGGTGATCTTGGTGGTCGCGTTCCTGCTGCTGCTGATCGTGTTCCGCAGCATCGTGATCGCCACCTTCTCGATCCTGATGAACCTGGTCACCGTCGGCGCCGCCTTCGGGTTCGCGACGCTCGTGTTCCAGCACGGCTACGGAGCGAGCCTGATCGGCATCGAACACCAAGGGTTCGTCGATGCCTGGGCACCGTTGTTCTTCTTCGCCCTGCTGTTCGGCCTCTCGATGGACTACCAGCTGTTCCTGCTCGCCGCGATCAAGGAGCGCTACCAGGCCACCGGCGACACCCGCCGGGCGATCGGTGAAGGCATCGCCCGCACCGGCCGGCCGATCACCAACGCGGCGATCATCATGATCATCGTGTTCATCGCCTTCGGCGTCACCGGCCCCATCCCACCGACCGAGCTCGGCCTCACCCTCGCCATGGCCGTCTTTCTCGACGCCACCGTCGTCCGCGTGATGCTCGTCCCGGCCACCATGGCGCTCCTCGGCGAGAAGAGCTGGTACGCCCCGAAGTGGCTCCAGAAGATCCTCCCCCACGTCAACTTCAGCCACTGACCCACCACACCCCCCGGCCGGCCCGGCACCCACCGGTGTCGGGCCGACCACTACCCCCGGAGCCCCCCCCCATGAACACGATCACCCCCGACAGCACCCGCACGAACACGACGCACTGGCCCTTGGAGCGGATCCTGTTCGCGATGGCCGGCACCATGACCCTCGTCAGCGCCCTCCTCGCCGCCGTCCTCAGCCCCTGGTTCCTGCTTCTCACCGCCTTCGTCGGCCTCAACCAGTGGCTCTACGTGACCCTCCGCGGGTGCCCCGCTTCTGTGGTCCTCAAGCGGTTCGGCGTCAAAGCACAGTGCACGTGGTGAGTCGATCGGGAGCCCTGTGCACGCGCCGTAATCTGCGTTCCACGTCCTCCTGCTGCGGAGGTCTTGCGTGAACTGAGGGCGCGTGGCCAGAACGATCATTCTCACGGTGGACGACGATCCCGCCGTCTCGCAGGCGATCACCCGAGATCTGCGCTCCCGGTACGGAGATGACTACCGGCTCGTCCGAGCGACCTCGGGCGCGGAGGCGATGAGCGCGTTGGAGGAGTTCGCGCGTCGCGACCAGCCGGTCGCGATCATCGTGTCGGACCATCGGATGCCCGAGATGACTGGCATCGAGCTGCTCGGACGCTCGAAGGGCCTGGCGCCAGGGGCCAAGCTCGTCCTCCTCACCGCGTACGCGGATACCGACGTGGCGATCAAGGCGATCAACGACATCGGGCTCGACCACTACCTGATGAAGCCGTGGGCGCCACCCGAAGAACGCCTGTTCCCGATCATCGACGATCTGCTCAGCGACTGGGAGCGGGCGAACAGCCACCGCTTCGACGGCGTGCGGGTGGTGGGCAACCGCTGGTCGGAACGCAGCTACGACACGAGGATGTTCCTGGCCCGCAACCACGTTCAGTACCAGTGGCTCGAGCTCGAGCGTGACGAGGAGGCGCGACGGCTGCACTCGCTGTTCGCGAGCGCAGACGATGCAATGCCGCTCGTGCTGCTCCCCGACGGCGCGGTTCTACGCGGAGCTGGAGCTCGCGAGCTTGCGGACGCGCTCGGGCTGCACACCAGTGCCGAGTCGACCCTGTACGACCTCGTCGTCATCGGTGCCGGTCCGGCAGGTCTGGCTGCGGCGGTCTATGGCGCGTCCGAAGGACTGCGAACGGCCGTCATCGAACGCGATGCACCGGGTGGACAGGCGGGTCAGAGCGCTCGGATCGAGAACTACCTCGGCTTCCCCAACGGCTTGAGCGGCGCGGATCTGTCGCATCGGGCGGTGACGCAGGCTCGCCGGCTCGGCGCGGAGATGGTCCTCGCGCGTGGCGTCGCCGCGCTCGAGCAGCGTGGCTGCATCCACGGGGTGCGCTTCGACGACGGCACCGAGATCGACGCGCGAGCCGTTGTCGTGGCGACGGGTGTCTCCTACCACTTGCTCGAGGCGCCGGGCCTGGCCGAGCTCACCGGCCGCGGCGTGTTCTACGGCGCGTCGGCGAGCGATGCACCGGCGACCGCAGGTGACGACGTCTACATCGTCGGTGCCGCGAACTCGGCAGGCCAGGCAGCGCTTCACCTTGCGCGTCACGCCCGGCGTGTCGTGATGCTGGTGCGTGGTAGCGCCCTCGAGCGCTCGATGTCGCGGTACTTGGTCGAACGACTGTCCGCGGCCGAGAACGTCGAGGTGCGGTTGCAGACCGAGATCGTGCGCGGCCATGGCGTCGACCATCTGGAGGGCCTCACGCTCGTCGACCACACGACAGGGGTCGAGGAGCAGGTTGCCGCGAACTGGCTGTACGCGTTCATCGGCGCACGTCCCCGTACCGATTGGCTCGGTGATTCGATCGCACGAGACAGCCGGGGCTTCATCCTCACCGGCCCTGACGTGGCCGCCCTCGATGGCGACGGGCCGCGGTGGCCGCTCCCACGCCCACCGTTCCTGCTCGAGACCAGTCGTCCCGGGGTGTTCGCCGTCGGTGATGTCCGGCTGGCTTCGATGAAGCGGGTGGCGTCGGCGGTCGGCGAGGGGTCGAGCGCCGTGAGCCTCGTGCACCTGTACCTGGAGACCGTGTGATGCTCGCCGACGACCTACGTGCCACGTTCCTCACCAGCGGTCTGAGCGAGGAGCAGCTCGGCGACTTGTTGGCTGCGGGGGAGGAGGTGTTCTTCGCACGCGGTGACGAGCTCTTTCGCGAGGGTGAGCCGGCCGACCACCTGTTGATCCTCCTCGAAGGTGAGATCAAGCTGGTGCGAGGCGGTTCGAACGAGACCGTTGTGCTCGCCACGATGAGCACGCCCGGTCAGTGGGCCGGCGGGCTGCGTGCGTGGAGCGATGCCGGCAGCAGCGCCGGCTACCGTGCGACGGGGCGGGCGGTGACCGACGGTCGGACGTTCAACGTGCCGTCCGCCGCTCTCGGTCGCCTCGTCGGCGACTGGTTCCCCTTCGGCAAGCACATGATCTCCGGCGTCTACCAGACGGTCCGTGCCATCGAGGCGAACGCCCGACAACGAGAGTCCCTCGTCGCGCTGGGCACGCTGGCTGCGGGGCTGGCCCACGAGATCAACAATCCGGCGGCAGCGTCACTGCGTGCAGTCGAGGGGCTGCGTGACACCTGCGACGCGATGTTGACATCGCTCGTGCACCTGGCCGAGGAATCGGTCACCGCGGCCCAGTTCGTGGCGCTGGACCGGCTCCGTCGGGAGCTGGCAGACCGATCGGTCGTCGACGATGGCGCGATCGCGACGATGGACCGGGAGGAGGCCATCGGGACGTGGCTGGAGACGCGCGGCGTGGATCACGCGTGGGAGATGGCGCCGCCATTCGCGTCGGTCGGCGCCGATCGGGCATGGTTCGAGGAGGTCGAGTCCGTCGTCGGCTCCGCTCCGCTCGGCATGGCGCTGCGTTGGGCCTCCACCACGATCAACGCCACTGCGCTGCTGTCGGAACTGACCGACACGACGAACCGCATCTCGAGTCTCGTCGAGGCCGTGAAGTCGTACTCGCAGATGGACCGGACCGAGCTCCAGAGATTCGACATCCACGAAGGCATCGAGACCACGCTCGTCATGCTTGCTCCGAAGCTCGCAGGAATCGACGTGGAGCGTGCCTTCGGTGCGGATGTCCCGCTCGTCGAGGGGTACTCGGCCGAGCTCAACCAGGTCTGGACGAACCTCGTCGACAACGCGATCGATGCCATGGAGGGGCGGGGGACACTGCGGTTGGCGACGCACCGCGATGGTGACGACATCGTCGTGGACATCACGGACAGCGGCCATGGCATGCTCCCGGAGGTGCAGGCACGCGTCTTCGAGCCGTTCTTCACCACCAAGGACGTGGGCAGGGGCACCGGACTCGGACTCGACATCTCCCGCCGAATCGTGGTCGAGCGCCATCGCGGGGACATCAGCTTCGAGTCGATGCCAGGCGCGACCACCGCCCACGTACGTCTCCCGATCTCGCGGTGAGGACGCGCGTCAGCGGGGCCGGTGCACGACTGACCGGTGGTCGACGCGGTGGACGATCACGGCTCGCTCGTCCTCGAGGATCTCGTACACGACTCGATAGGCGCCGCGCCGCGGATGATCATGCGGGGTGCCGAGCAGCTCCTGAGAACGATCTAGACGAGGCCCCGTGCCGCCCAGGCCGTAGCGCACAGGACGAACGGTGGTTCCGGCAGCATGCTGCGGCATCGTTCGCGCAGCGCGACCCGTCGCGTGACATCGAGACGGGCGACGTGTGCGCCGGCGGGGCCAACGCCGAGCGTGAACGGCTCCCACCAGTCCTCGAAGCTCGGATGCTCGACGCTGATCGAGAGCGCGCTCTGCTCGATCTCACGCAGTCCGGCGTCGCGAAGCAGTTCCGCGAGATGGCCCTCGCGGGCTCCTGCCAGCGCTGCCTCGTCTTCGAGATCGGGCTCGAGCTCCCGCGCCGCCTCCCAGAACAGGCTGAGTGGTCCCGTGCCGCCGCTGTGGTCCCAGACGCACGCGGCCACGACGCCATCCCTCCGTGTCACGCGGGCCATCTCGCGCAGCCCGGCGACTGGATCCGCCATGAAGTGGACGACGAGCTGCGCCAGGGTGGCGTCGAACCTTCGATCCTCGAACGGGAGGTGCTCCGCGGCTGCGCGCCTCACATGGACCGCGGGGTGGCGCTCCTGAGCGGCGTTGACGAAGCGCTCCGAAGGATCGACCGCGGCGACGGCCTCCGATCCGAGTCGCCTGACCAGCTCGGTGGTCAGTGCGCCTGGACCGCAGCCGACGTCGAGCACTCGCTGTCCTGCGGCGACGACCGCGAGGTCAGCGAAGAGCGGAGCGAGCCGCCCTGAGTACCTGCCCATGAATCGGTCGTACGCCTCCGCCTCAACCGCGAAGCTCATGGGCGGACTCTACGCGGTCTCCGGAGGCCGCAGCGCCGCCGATTACCCTCCGACGGATGCTGTTGACGCCGCGGTACGGGGTGCCATCGTTCTTCCGGCTCGACGTGCCGTTTGGTGATCCAGCGGTGCCGTTGCTGCGGCAACGACGGCGGCTCGCGGCGCTCCTCCGTGGGCTCGACGATGACCAGTGGGCGGCGGCGAGCCGGTGCGAAGGGTGGTCGGTGCAGGACGTGATCACCCACCTCGTCAGCACCAATCAGTTCTGGGCGTTCTCGATCGGCGCCGCGCTCGGGGGCGAGCCAACCCGGTTCCTCGCCACGTTCGATCCCGTGGCCTCGCCCGTCGCGCTCGTCGAGGCTGCCCGATCGCAGCGGCCTGCCGACGTGCTCGACCGCTTCGTCGAGACGAACGAGTCCTTCGCGGATGCCATCGCCGGGCTCGACGACGACGGCTGGTCGACGCTCGGCGAGGCCCCGCCCGGCCATGTCCCGCTCCGCGCCGTCGCGCTGCACGCGTTGTGGGACTCGTGGGTCCACGAGCGCGACATCGTGCTGCCGCTCGGGATCGCGCCGGTCGAGGAACCCGACGAGATCACCGGCTGCCTCGGCTACGGCGCTGCGCTCAGCCCGGCGTTCGCAGTGGCAGGCGGTTCCACACGGCAGGGCGCGATCGAGGTCGACGCCACGGATCCGGACGCCCGCTTCGTCGTGGAAGTCGGCGAGTCGGTGGTCGTCCGTGCCGGCGACGCCCCCGACGGCGCACTGCGCCTCACCGGCCCGGCCGTCGAACTGCTCGAGGCACTCAGCTTCCGGGTTCCGCTCCCGTGTCCGGTGGACGCCGGCCACCGGTGGCTCCTCAGCGGTCTCGCCGAGGTCTTCGATCGCGAACCGTGACCAGCGGACTGCCCATCAGCGGGGCTGGAGCACCAGACAGTCGTGATCGTGGTCAAGTACGTGCGACGTGAACCGAGAGGGCTCGATTGTGGACAATGACGACGAGATCGCTGACGCATGGTACGGAGCACTGATCTGGGTAGCCGGCTTCTTGGGCCTGCTGCACATGTCGGTCACTCCGCACGATGATCCGGCCTGGGTGGCAATGGGTTGGGTGTCGGTTGGATTGATCGTCATCTGTGCAGCGGGATACATGGTGTTCACACGATTCTGGCGGAGGTGGGCGTTCTGGCGCCTCCCACTGGGGTCGCGGCGCACCGTTGCCGGTCAGTTGGCAGAGCTCGCGATCGTGGTGCCAGTGCTCGGTGCGGTGTTCGTCGGGCTGAACACCATGCTCGTAGTGCACGACGGGATCGCGATGGAGGGCGATCTCGGTTCGCGTTCGCTCGTGCTCGTTTCACTCGCACACTTCGGTCTCGTGCTCGCCGATTCGATCCCGGTCCTCGATGTCGTCGGCAGCTTCGAGTTGAGCACTCCCGCTTCGTTCCACGGCTTCGCGCACGGGGTCTTGGTGACGACCTTTCGGGTGCTCCTGCTTGCTCCTGTTGTCGGCCTGTTGTCGAGCATGCTGGAGCGTCATCGCGAAAGGCAGACGAATGTGTCCACGTCGACGGAGTCGACGGTGGCATGAAGGCCTGAGTGCCGAGGCTCGACGATCGCTTCCTGCTGGCGGCGCCCCACGTCGTCACCAGCGGTGCAACAAGACGCCGGCGTTGCCGAAGCCGATGATGTCCTGGCGGCCGCTGCCAGTCGTGTCTGCCAGCAGGCGCGGGTGCTGGGGGACGCGCCATCCGCCGGCGTCGTAGCCGAAGTTGGACACCAGCAGTTCGACAGGCCCGAACGTACCGTCGCCGTTCGAACGGGACACGTAGACGCCGGCGTTGCCGAAGCCGACGACGTCTGCCCGCCCGTCGCCGGTCGTGTCGGCCATGAACCGCGGGTGTTGCGGCACCCGCCATCCTCCGGCGTCGTAACCGAAGTTGTTGACGACGAGTTGCACCGGTCCGTAGGAGCCGTCGGGCTGCGCCCGGGAGACGTAGACGCCGGCGTTGCCGAAGCCGACGATGTCTGCTCGCCCGTCGCCGGTCGTGTCGGCGAGGAACCGCGGGTGCTGTTCGACGCGCCATCCGCCGGCGACGAAGCCGAAGTTGGGCACGACGAGTTGCACCGGTCCGTACGAGCCGTCGGGCTGCGCCCGCGAGATGTAGACGCCGGCGTTGCCGAAGCCGACGATGTCTGCTCGCCCGTCGCCGGTCGTGTCGGCGAGGAACCGCGGGTGCTGTTCGACGCGCCATCCGCCGGCGACGAAGCCGAAGTTGGGCACGACGAGTTGCACCGGTCCGTAAGAGCCGTCGGGCTGCGCGCGTGAGACGTAGACGCCATCGTCGCCGAAGCCGACGATGTCCGCCCGACCGTCCGCTGTCGTGTCGGCAAGGAATCGCGGGTGCTGTTCGACGCGCCATCCGCCGGCGACGAAGCCGAAGTTGGGTACGACGAGTTGCACCGGTCCGTAGGAGCCGTCGGGCTGCGCGCGTGAGACGTAGACGCCGGCATTGCCGAAGCCGACGATGTCCGCTCGACCGTCCGCTGTCGTGTCGGCGAGGAACCGCGGATGCTCCTCGACGCGCCATCCACCGGCAACGAAGCCGAAGTTGGGCACGACGAGTTGCACCGGTCCGTACGAGCCGTCGGCCTGCGCCCGTGAGACGTAGACGCCGGCGTTGCCGCACCCGACGATGTCGGCCCGACCGTCGCCGGTCGTGTCCGCCGCGAAGCGGGGGTGCTGACCGACGCGCCATCCTCCCGCGACATAGCCGAAGTTGTTGACCACCAGGGTCGGCCCGGCGCCCTTCGTCGTCACGTTGACGACGGCTCCCGGCGCCGAGATCGCGACGATCTCGAGACCCGAGGCCGTGCCATCCCACCACTTGCTGTTAGGTGTCGTGGCATCGCCGAACGCCTGACTCGCCGGGTCGCCGTGGAGATCGCCGACGTCGCCGGTGTTGGCCCGGTGCTCCAGATCGAAGCGGTTGTCGGCCTGCTCCAGTGACAGCTCGTAGTGCATCCCGGGTGTCATCTGCTCGTTGCTGTTGCTGCCGTTCTCGTCGACGTGCCAGATCAGCAGGCCGGCATCGGGCAGTGCCGCGTCGCGACCGGATTGCCGGCGGTTCTCGAGGATGAAGTACTCGCTCGCGTCCCTCGCGTGCAGCAGGAAGTCGTTGCTCCCGGCGCTCACCGGGAACGAAGCCCCGGCCGTCAGCGGCGTCAGCTTCGACGTCCATCCGGCCTCGTGCTTCAGGTACGCGCTGACGTGGACCGGGTTCGTGTCGGAGCCGCCGTAGCACATGAGGCAGTAGTGACCGACGCCATTGGACTCGCTGCCGTAGTCGTACAGATCCGGGAAGTCGCACACCATGTGCCCGTTCTCGTGGCAGAAAGTGCGCAGCGTCAGCTGCCCGCCCATGTTCGTGATCTGGTAATCGCGGAGCTTCCGCGTCGGCGAAGCCACGAAGTCCGGGGAGAGCACCCACTGGTGCGGCCAGAGACCTTGCGACCACGCGTTGACGCGCTCGCCGGCATAGAACACGTTGAGGGCGTAGATGAAACCCGCACCGTCCGCGCTGAGCTGGGAGAAGTCGAAGTTCTGGTTGCGGAGGTCGGTCAGACCCTCGGTGATCAACTGACGAGCGCGGCTGCCGAAGGGAATCGCCGGGTCCGTGTAGTACGACCGGTTGTGCTGGGCGGTGTAGTAGGCCGTCACGACGTTGCCGTACCGGAGCTTGCCGTCCGAGATCTCGAGGAAGTAGTCGCGCACCGAACCGTTGTTGCCGAACGCCGAGTAGCCGGGCTGGTTGCAGAAGTCGTCGACCTGCTGCTGGGTGATCGTGCCCGGGACGTCGGGGAACTGGATGAGCAGGCAGAGTCCCGTGACGTCGCCGACGGCGGTCGGCTGGGGGGGCGCGGCGAGGCCTTCGGCAGCGGCTCGCGCTGCTGTCCGCCGCTCGCGCCGGCGTTGCTCCCAGCGTCGCTCGAGGCCGAGTGCGTCGTGGGCCGCCGCGGCGCGCTCCTTCGCCGCAGGCCCGCGCGTGCGCAGGTGCTGCGGGAGGCCGAGCGTCGCCGGTTGCACCGTGCCGACACGCGGTCCGATCGGGAGCAGCGTGGTCCCGTCGTCGGACAGCTGTGCGTAGTGGTGGAACCCCGTCTCCGGGTCGGTCGCGACGGTGTACCCGTCGAGCGTCTCGAAGACCGCTTCGAACTGGTTGCCCCACCCGAGCAACCGGATCTGTGAGCCATCGGGCTCCTGGAAGGTGAACAGCTCACCGGAGAACGGAACCGACATCGGGCACTCCCATCACGGTCACCCGGGCCAGCGAACCGGGTTGTGGTCAGGTAGGAGAGAATGACCGATGGCGTCCAGATACGCGTCACCGAGATCAGCGCGCTGCACAGCGCCCGGAGGTGTGACTGTCACTCAGGCGACTCGGCGCCGACGATCGCCGCGACGGGAGATGGCCGGAACGCGTCGATGAAGGATCGAACGGATGGCCTCGACCCTGCGAGCTCGATCCGGCCGGAGCGGTGGGCGTCGACGAGCGGGACGTGTCCCAGGTAGGTGCGGTACAGCGTCGACCGGTCGGTGCGCGCGGCGACGTCGATCTCGAACCGTGGATCGGCGAGACACAGTGATGCTTCGTGCTCGACGACGATCCAGTACCGCTTGGGATGGTCGGTGAAGCTGACGGCGATCGTGAACCGGGGCCCCGGCAGCTTGCTCGCGTCGAGGCGGCGGTGCAGCCACCACAGCAGCAGGTCGGGGTCGAGCTCTCGCGGTTCGGGTTCGCCGAAGGTCCATCGCGCGCCCCATGTCGCGAGACCGAACACGACCGGCTCGAGATCGCGCCCGGACGGTGTGAGGCGGTAGCGACCGTCGTCGTCGTGCGTGATCACATCGGCTCGCTCCAGTTGCTGGAGCCGTCTGCTGAGCAAGGCGCGGGAGAGACCGGGGTTGCCGTTGATGAGCTCGTTGAACCTCGTCGTACCGGTCAGCAGGTCGCGAATGATGTGGATCGTCCAGCGGTCACCGAGCACCTCGGCCGATCGTGAGATCGGGCAGTACTGCCCGTACGTCGTCATGCCCCACGTTGCCACAGTTCAGTATTGGAACTGGTCGGCGAGCTCGTCGAGGTCTTCGCTGAGCGATGACCACGACAGCTCACTCCGAAGCGAGGATCGATGCGAATCACCAAGGACGACATCCCCACCAAGATCGACGTACCCGGCGCGGTCGCGCGGCAAGCGATCGACTTCGGCGACTCGTCCGACTACGGGTCACTGGCGGCCGAGTACTTCTCCCTCGGCGCGGGCACCGACATCGCGCCGCTCCTGCACGGCCTCGACGACGATGCCTGTCACGCGCCGCACTGGGGGTTCATGATCTCGGGTGAGGTCGTGGTCAGCTACACCAACGGCACGGAGGAGACCTGTGTCGGTGACGACCTCTTCTACTGGCCGCCGGGACACAGCGTGCGTGTCGTGCAGGATGCGGAAGTGATCCTCTTCAGCCCACAAGCCGAACATGTCCAGGTCTTGGATCACATGCTCTCGGCCATGGCCGGCTGAGCACGCTCGACCAGACGGGCAACGAGCGGGAGATCGCGTTCGGCCAGGAGCCACGTTGGCCGAGCGGGACCGTCGCGAGTCGGGCGGGCCGCCGGTCAGGCGGGCGCGCTCGTGCCGAGGCGGACCGCTCCCCGGCGGAGCAGCATCTGGGTCGCTTCCTCGGGCTCGACGCCGAGGTCGTCGAGCAGCGTGCGGGTCGATCGCAGCGCGGCATCGAGGCCGGCTCGGTCGTGGCGCTGCAGGTGGCAGGCGATCGCCAGCCGGTGGGCCCGCTCGGACCAGGGTGACGCCAGCCTGCCGCGCTCGGCGCAGCGCAGCGCTTCGTCGAAGCGGCCGGCGATCAACTCCAGCTCGCCGAGCCGCAGGGTGGCATCGAGGAGCGAGCGGCGGATGTGTTCGACCTCGCCGTCCAGCTCCCCGATCGAAGCGAGATCGACGAGCAGGTCGCCGCGCCAGAGCGCGACAGCGCGTTCGAGGCAGGCGACCTCCTCGGCGGAGTTGTCGACCCGGCGCGCGTGCTCCGCCTCGGCGAGGTGGTCCTGAACGCGCCGAACGTCGGTCTCGACGAGCGGTGGACCGGCGAGCTCGATCGTGTCGCCGTGCACTCGCAGGCGCGAGGTCGACGGCATGTCGCTGTCGCCGCCGCGTGGCTCGAGCAAACGCCGCAGCCGGCTGAGTGTGACGCGCAGGTTCTGGGCAGCAGCGGTCGGTTCCAGATCCGCCCAGAGGAGGTCACAGATCCGTTCGCGACGGAGCGGTCCGCGCAGTACGAGGAGCGCGAGCAGCGTGCGGACACGGCCTCGCCGCAGTTCTGGCCCCGAGAGCTCCTCGTCGCCGAGGTGCAGCCGCATCGGCCCGAGCACGTCGATGCGCAGCGGCACCTCGCCCGGTGCGGGGATGTCGGCGAGGAGCAGTGCGGCCACGCGTCGACGCTCCGCGTCGCCATGCGTGGCGAGCCACTCGAGCTCCTGCCTCGTCGCGTCGGGCAACCACGAGGACAGCGCGCGCACCAGCAGGTCGCCGTCAGGACAGCCGGCGGCATGGGCCCGAACGGCGAGGTCGACCGACCAGGCGAGCGGCAGGCAGGTGACCACGACCTCGGGCGGCTCCAACCGTGCGTGCGGACCGAGGTGACCGTCCCGCGCGGCGATCACGTGCCGCGCCACCGCCCGCACGCGGACGTGGACGTTGCCGAGCTCCGCGACGTCCCACCAGTCGCGGGCGCGGGTGTCGCACACGTAGGCGACTGCCATGACCCGTCGTAGGTGCGCCTCGCCCAGCGAGTCGGAGAGCGGGTGGCGGTCGATGTGATCGGCGATGGCCGCCCGGGCAGCCACGTCGTCGCGGCGGAGGATCTCGCCGCAGGCCAGAGCCGCAGCCGCGATCGCGCTGTCGCGGGCGTCGGAGGGCTCGCCGACCGTCGCTTCGAGCTCGCGACGCATCGTCCTGGCCAGCACTCGGTCGCCGAGTGCTGCGGCGACGACCATCCCGTGCGCGGCACGGACGAACCGATCGCGGTGGTTGACATCCGGGATCTGCTCCACGACGGGTGGCGCCGCGAGGTACTCGGAAGGATCGCCGGCTGCCCAGCGGATGACCTGCGGCACCGAACGGACGTAGGCGTGAGGTGATTCCAGCAGCGACGAGGCGATCCGCACCGCCTCGTCGGCGCGGCCCGCCAACCCGAGCATCGTGACGTGCAGTCGGGTGACGAGCTCGCGCACGAGCCTCGGCACCTGCTCGAACGACATCGACTCGATGATCCGCAAGGCGCCGGCGACATCGCCGACCAGCGACGCGAGCGCGGCATCGACGGCATCGACGAGGAAGCTCAACAACGGCTGGTCGGCAGCACCGGGGAGCGCTCGGATGCGCTCGGCGAGGACGACGAGCCGTACGTGGTCGGCGCGCGCATGGGCGACGACGGACGCGACCGCGAGCGTCACACCCTGTGCCTCCTCGTTGCCGCTCCGGCAGAAGGCGCGTTCGAGCTCGTCGAGCTCGGCGTCGAGGTCCTCGTCGTCCCGGCGCTGGGCGTGCCGCAGGGCAAGCCCGAGGAGTTGGTGCTCCGGGGTGCCGACGGCGTCGTGCGGCGGGCTCGCCAACCAACGGGCAGCGGTGTCGATCGGCAGCGCTCCCAGGCTCTCGAGCACGAGGGAGAGTGCTGCGACACGGAACATGTCAGGGTCTCGCCACCGCACGGCCGCCGAGCCCATTCGGACCGTCTCGCCGCGCGCCCGCAGGGTGTGCAGCGCCCGGCGGCGAGCCTGGGCGACCTGCGGCGCCGGGAAGATCCGCTCGACAGCGTCCGCCCAGAGCTCGTGGGCCCCGTAGCGGCCCTGGGTGTCCTGGTACAGGAGCGGCACGGATTCGAGCAGCCGCTCGATGTCGAGGTCCTCGCCGGCAACCGCTGCCAGCTCGCCGGGCGAACCGGAACCCAGTACGGCGAGGGCGAGCAGGCCCGATCGGTCGGCCGGCGGCAGACCGCCGACGACCTCCTCCCAGAGGAACTGCGGCAACGCACCGGGCGGTGCGGACAGGACCAGCCGCACGAGCGAGGGCCACCCTGCGAGCTCGGTGCACCTGCCGTGGTCCCCGCCGAGCATCCCGGCGAGCGCGGCGACCTCTGCCTCGCTGAACGCGAGCGCGTCGACACCGAGCTCCACGACCTGACCGGCAGCCCGGCGCCGTGCCAGGGGGATCGGTACTGGTTCCCGGCTCGCGAGCACGAGGTGGCCGTGCGCCGGCAGGCGAGCGGCGAGCTCGCGCACCAGCTCCAATCCGGCCGACATCGCGGGGAGCTCGTGCAGGTCGTCGATGATGAGGCAGACGTCGACGGGCGCGACCTCGCTCAACGCGTCGAGGACCCGTTCGACGTTGCCTCCCCGCCTCGGCTTCGCTTCGAGCGCCGCCAGGATCGCTGCCGACAGCCGGCCGGCGTCCTCGTCGCCGGGCTCGCAGGCGATCCAGGCGTCGATCCCACGGGGGGATGCGCCGTTGGCCCGCATCGCCTGGCCCAGCGCGGTCGTCTTGCCGAAGCCCGCCCCGGCGATCATCACGGTCACGGGGACGTCGAAGCGTGCCGCCAGCACCTCGAGCACCCGCCCGCGCACCAGCTCTGCTTGGAGCGGCGCCGGTGGTACCGGCGCACGACGACCGCCCGGCGACGGCAGGACTCCACTCACCGGCCGCGAGCCTAACGAGGCGCCCGGCAGGCGCCCGGAGGAATCGGTCGCGATGGGCGCGGGTAACGGTGGGGTTACGTCACCCCCGCATGCTCCCGCGCGTGGACGGCATGGATGGTCGAGCGAGGAACCAGCGACTGTGGCTTGCATCGTTCCTGTTCTGTGGGCTGTTCATCGCCGAGGATCCAGCGATCGTCGCGGTGCGGACCCGGCTCGCCGGCTCCGCTGCCCCGGGCGTCGGCGGCGACATCGCCCTCGGCCTGGTCATGATCGTCTACAACTTCGTCTGCGCTCGCTACATCCTGTCCATCGCCTCGTCCACGCGGCTTGCCGAAGCGATGGCGGGCGTCGACGACGAACGGGCCGAGCGGATCGCCGGCATCAGGAGCCCACTGCTCCGCTGGTTGCGTCGCGGCGCGTCGTACCTGAACCCGTTCGACCTCATCAAGGTGGTCGGAGAACGGCTCGGACGCCTCGTGGAACGGATCGGCACCGCCGCTCGACATCGCCGGCTGCGCTGCGCCGCGTCGCTCGTCGGGGACCTCGGGGTCGTCAACATGCTCGGCGTCCCGGGGGCGGGGCTCGCCCTGAGCACGAACGGCCACTTCGTCTCCCGACGGCACACGATGCGCCTCTGCATACTCTTCGTCGCCTCGTGGTTCCTCGGCGCTCGCCTCGTCGGATGGGTCGTTGGCCGCGCGCACTCGGTCCCGGTCGTGGGCAACGTCTTCGCCGCCGTGACGGGAGCGATGGGCTCGGCCTTCGAGCGGCTCACCGATGTGACGCAACCCGTTGGAGCGATCGCCCTCACCGCGCTGACCGCTGCAGTGATGCGAAGCACCTGGGAGATCGAACGCGTTCGTCGCCGGTGGACGATCGCAGGAACTGCGCGATGACCGCGCCGGTGGCCCGGGGAGCGCTCATCGGAATCGACCAGCCCGTGCCGGTGTTCGACGGCGGTCTCGTCCCGTACGTGAACCTCGACAACGCGGCCAGCACCCCCGCCTTCCGGTCGGCCGTGGAGACCATCGAACGGGCGCTGCCCTTCTACTCCGGCGTCCATCGCGGCACCGGCTACAAGTCCCGGTTGTGCACCACCGCATTCGAGCGCGCGAGGGAGGTCGTCGGCGAGTTCCTCGGCGCCGACCCCGAACGCGACGTGGTCGTCTTCACCAAGAACACGACCGAAGCGATCAACAAGCTCGCCCGCGCACTGCCGATGGCTGCGGACTCGGTGGTGCTGACGACGCTGCTGGAGCACCACTCGAACGACCTCCCGTGGCGTGACCGCGTCCGAACGATCCACGTCGGTGCGCGGCCTGACGGCACGCTGGACGTCGACCATCTCGATCGGCTCCTCGCCGAGCACGCCGGTCGGATCGCCCTCCTCGCGGTGTCGGGTGCATCGAACGTCACGGGTGTGGTGCAGCCGGTGCACGAGCTCGCCGCGAGGGTGCATGCCGTCGGTGGTCGCATCATGGTCGATGCTGCCCAGCTGGCCGCACACCGCCCGATCGACATGCGGTCGCACGACGATCCGGGCCATCTCGACTTCGTCGCGCTCTCGGCGCACAAGATGTACGCTCCGTTCGGCACGGGAGCACTCGTCGGAACGCGATGCGCGTTCGGGTGTGCGCCCGCTCACGCCGGCGGCGGCACCGTGCGCGCCGTCACGACCGAGGCGATCGCGTGGGCCGACCTGCCGGATCGCGAGGAAGCGGGCAGCCCGAACGTCCTCGGAGCGATCGCCCTGGCGGCGGCGATCACGACGCTGAGCGCGGCGGGGCTGGACCGCATCGCCGGCCACGAGGTCGCGCTGACCCGCTACGCGATCACGCGCCTGTCGACGGTGCCTGGCCTCACGTTCGCCGGCCCGAGCGCGACGTCCCCATGCATCGACCGGGTCGGCGTGCTGCCCTTCACCATCGCCGGGATCGAGCACGGGCTGATCGCCGCGGTGCTCGGCTACGAGCACGCCGTCGGTGTGCGCAGTGGGTGCTTCTGCGCGCATCCGTACATCACCCACCTGCTCCGTATGAGCCAGGCCGAGGCTGCGGTCTGGGCCGACGCGGCGCGCCACGGCGACAAGCGCGGCGTGCCCGGGCTCGTGCGGATCAGCTTCGGTTGCTACAACGACCGGCACGACGTCGATGTCGCCGTGCAGGGACTCGAGCGTGTGGTCGCCGGCGAGATCGCCGCGGACTACCGCGCCGACGTCGACGGTTCGTTCCATCCCGCTGGCTACGCCGAGCCGATGCTCTTCTCGCTCGACGGGCGGTGAGGCAGAGCCACCGCTGTGAGCCGGTCAGCCTGCGCCCGTCCCGTCAGGACGTCATGCCGCCGAGACCGACGAGTCCGCGGGCGAGCTCGATCTCGCCCATGTGTCGCAGGCCGTGCTGGTAGATCCAGCACTCTGCGGCGTCGAGCAGCGTGATCCCGTCCTCGCCGGCAACTCGGGCGCTGTACGTCGAGGCGATCTGCGGCGGGAACGGGCGGGGGATCACGATCCGGGTCAGCTCGGCCGGGTCGAGATCGTCGAGCCAGGACTCGGTGCGTTCGAAGACCTCGCGTTGGTAGGCCTTGAACTCGTCGTAGTCGCCGATGCGCTGCAGCACCATCTCGTCCACGGAGCGGTGCTTGCCGTGGTCGTTGATCGACATCCGCACCCGGGAGGCCCACTCGTCGTCCCAGATCGGTGCGGTGCCGGTCATCAGCATGAACGACGCGTCGATCATGTTCGTGATGTGGAACAGGCAGAAGGCGATGGGGAGCACGCCGTCGCGCTCGAAGTGGTTGACGTGGTCGATGTCCATCGTGTCCACGGCCTGGTAGTAGAGCGAGTGCATCGCCCTCATCCGCCGCTGCAGCGAGTCGAGCGTGAGGTCGAGCGCACCGCCGGTCGTGCTGTCGGTCGTGCTGTCGGTCGTGAGTTCGTTCGTCATGGCGCTACTCCCGTGCGAGCTCGGTGCGGGCGGTGGCCGCGATGTCGGCGGCATCTTCCCTGGTGTGGATCCGGAACGTGACCCGCTCGATCTCGCCGGTGAACGGGAACGGTGCGGGGTAGTCCTCGGCCACGGGCGAGAGCGCGTCGCGACCGATGTCGAGCCCGGTCGAGCCGAGCATCCGCACGATCCGCGGGATCTCCACCCTGCCGAGGTCCTCGCCGTCGGCACCGATGGTGACCGCGCCGCTCGCGCCGTGCCGCTCGAACCGTGCAGTGATGGTGTGCCGGCCGGGTGCGAGCGTGAGTGGCGCGCTGGCACGGTGGTGGGTGCCGAGCGCGTTGTAGTCGAAGTGGAGCGCACCATCGGCGACGAAGAAGCTGTGGCCGACGTTGTGACTGCCGCGGGCGTAGATGACTCCCGCAAGAGTGCGCTCCCGGACGACGACGTCAGCGGTGAGCGTCCACGCCCGCGCCCCCAGCTGCGGCGCGGCGTCGGCAGGGATGTGGGAGATCGGAGCGAGGTACTCGTAGATCGAACGGGCGTGCGGTGTGCCAGGACGGGGAGTCCCGCCGAAGAGCTCGATCGTGCGGTCGTCGAGCGGGAGCACACCCATCGATCCGGCCTCGGTCCACCAGGCATCGGCGAGGTCGCGCAGCCGCTCCGGGTCGGTCGCGGCCAGATCGTGGCATTCGGAGAAGTCGGCGTCGAGGTGGAAGAGCTCCCACTCGTCATCGTCGTACGGCGCGCCCGCTCGGTGGTACGTGGTCGCCTTCCATCCGTCGACCCAGATGCCGCGGTGGCCCATCTGCTCGAAGTACTGGAGCGTTCGCGGGGGCGCGGCATCCGGATCACCGAAGGTCGCGGCGATGGTTCTGCCGTGCAGCGGGATCTGCGGATGCCCGGCGAACTCCTCGGGTGCTGGTGCGCCGGTGACGTCGAGGATCGTCGCGGCGATGTCGACCGCGTGGCAGAACTGCGTGCGCGTGCCTCCTGCGGCATCGGCGATGCCTGCCGGCCAATGGATCACGAGCGGATCGCGAACACCCCCGCCGTACGTGTTCTGCTTGAACCAGCGCAGCGGCGAGTTGCCCGCTTGCGCCCAGCCCCACGGGTAGTTGCTGTGCGAGTGCGGCCCTCCGATGTCGTCGAGCCGGTGGGCGACGATGTCGTCGACGTCTTCGAACATCGCGTTGAAGAAGCTGAACTCGTCCATCACGCCGAACGGACCGCCTTCGCGGCTGGCGCCGTTGTCGGACAGCACCATCAACACGGTGTTGTCGAGCCGACCGTGGTCGCGGAGGAACCCGACGAGCCGGCCGATCTGGTCGTCCGTGTGCTCCAACATCGCGGCGAACGCTTCCTGCAGCCGGCAGGCGAAGCGTTGCTGGTTCAGGGTGAGCTCGTCCCACGCCGGTACGCCGGGGTTGCGCGGCGCCAGTGTCGTCCCCTTGGGTACGACACCGAGGTCGAGCTGACGGGCGAACCAGCGCTCCCGCATCACGTCGTAGCCCTCGTCGAACACGCCGCGCCACCGGTCGCGGTAGGCCTGCGGTGACTGGTGCGGGGCGTGCATCGCCCCGAACGCGAGGTAGAGGAAGAACGGCCGGTCGGGCCGCACCGACACGAGATCACGGATCCAGCCGGTCGACTGGTCGATGAGGTCCTCGCTGATGTGGTAACCGTCCTCCGGTCGGCGAGGCGGGTCGATGTGGTGGTTGTCGTGGGTGAGCTCGGGCGAGAACTGGTCGGTCTCGCCCTGCAGGAACCCGTAGAAGCGGTCGAAACCCTTCTGCAACGGCCAGTTCGTGTGCGGGCCGGCAGCGGAGGTCTCCTCCATCGGCGCGAGGTGCCACTTGCCGGCCGCGTAGGTGGCGTAGCCGTGGGCCCGGAGGAGCTCGGCGACGGTGGCCGCTCGGGGCGTGATGCCGCCGCGCATGTGCGGGAACCCGGTGTTCCAGTTCGACACCGCGCGCATGCCGACGGCGTGGTGGTTGCGCCCGGTCAGCAGGCAGGCGCGCGTCGGCGAGCACAGCGCGGTCGTGTGGAACCCGGTGTACCGGAGGCCCTCGGCGGCGAGCGCGTCGATGTTCGGCGTCGTCAGCGTCGAGCCGTAGCAACCGAAGTGGGCGAAACCGACATCGTCGAGCACGACCATCACGACGTCGGGGCCACCCAGCCCGGCTGGTGGGTCGGGCCATGCCGGCGTCGAGTCCAGGTGCGTCCGGCCGATGCGACCGGCGAACCCCGGTTCGTACGTCATGCCGCTGCCTCCCGGGTCGGTGGGGTGGGCATCGGCTGCCCCGCCGACGGACGGCCAACCCCGAATCAGGATCCAAACACCTGTCAAGGTGACTGTCAATTGTTGCGGCGGCCCGGCGAGCAGTGAGCGACAATGGGGCCCCAGCGGCCGGGCTCCCATGTCATCCCTGTCTGGTGGCCACCCGGGCGATCGCGGCGTTGTGGCGTTGTTGCGCTGGCCCTGCGGGTTCGCTGACAACGATCGAGGGTTCTGGCACGGCGCCGAGTGTGCTGGGTCTGACGTCGTCATCGGGCCGACGAGGACCCGGCCACGCCGTTTCTCTGCTCATCCGCGTCACCAGCCCCGGTCTCTGATCTGGCGAAGACGTGGGATGTCCGGAGGGGAGCGGAGAACCGGTGGGGAGTCGTCGGCGAGCAGAGAACCCGGGGAGTCGTCGGCGAGCCGAAGCACGCGCCGCCTGATCGGCGGCGCAGCCGGGGGGTGGTTTCGCAATGCTAATGAGTTATGCTAACGATATGTCCGTCCGCCTGCCCGCTGCCGACCGCGCCGACGCCGATCTCGCCAGCTCGCTGCGGATCAGCGTGATGCGGCTCGCCCGTCGGCTGAGGGCGGAGCGCGTCAGCACAGACCTCTCGCTCAACCAGCTGGCGGTGCTCGGTTCGCTCCAGCGCCATGGCGAGCTCACGGTCGGGGAGCTCGCCAGCATCGAGCGCGTCAAGCCGCCCTCGATGACCCGCACGGTGAACTGCCTCGTCGATGCCGGTCTGGTCTCGCGACGCGCCCACGCCACGGACGGCCGGCAGGTGGTCGTCGACCTCACGCCGGAGGCACGCACCGTGCTCGAGGCGGATCGCCGTCGCCGGGATGCCTGGCTCGCGCAGCGACTGGCCGCCCTCGATCCGGAGACGCGGGAGCTCATGCGGCAGATCGCGCCGGTGCTCGACGCGATCGCGGGATCGTGAGGTCGCCGTCATGAGCACGACCTTCGCCGCGTTGCGCGTGCGCAACTACCGGCTGTTCGCCACGGGATCGTTCGTGTCGAACGTCGGCACGTGGATGCAGCGCGTCGCACAGGACTGGCTCGTTCTCGCGCTCACCGGCAGCGCAGGGGCGCTCGGCATCACGACCGGCCTGCAGTTCCTCCCGATCCTGCTGTTCTCGCCGATCGCCGGCGTCTTCGCCGACCGGTACTCGAAGCGCGTAGTTCTCGCGGTGACACAGGTGGCGATGGGCGTGTCGGCGGCTGCGCTCGGCGTGCTGGCGATCACCGGATGGGTCGCGACATGGCACATCTACGCGCTCGCGTTCCTGTTCGGTACTGCGACGGCATTCGACTCGCCCACGCGGCAGGCCTTCGTGAACGAGATGGTCGACCGCTCGCAGCTCGCCAACGCGGTCGGTCTGAACTCCGCATCGTTCAACCTCGGCCGGATGGTCGGCCCGGCCGTCGCCGGGATGCTGATCGCGTGGATGGGCTCGGGCGTCTCGGCAACCGGTTGGGTCATCCTGCTCAACTCGGCGAGCTACATCGCCGTGATCGTCTCGCTCACGCGGATGCGCGCCGAGGAGCTGATGCCCGTCGAGCGGCTTCCTCGAGCGCGGGGCCAGCTGCGTGACGGCATCCGCTACGTGCGCTCACGGCCGGACATCATGCTCGTCATGGCCATCGTGTTCTGTGCCGGTACGTTCGGACTGAACTTCCAGATGACGACGGCCCTCATGGCCACCGAGGTCTACGGCAAGGGCGCCGGCGAGTACGGCATCCTCGGCTCGATCCTCGCGGTCGGCTCACTGACCGGGTCGCTGTTCGCGGCGCGGCGGGCCGTGTCACGGCAGCGCCTGGTGGTGGTCGCGGCAGTCGTGTTCGGGACGGTCGAGGTCGTCGCCGGCCTCATGCCGTCGTACTTGACGTTCGCGCTGCTCCTGCCCCTGTGCGGCGTGGCCGCGCTGACCGTGGTGACCGCGGCCAACGCGTTCGTGCAGATGTCTGCCGATCCGCAGATGCGGGGGCGCGTGATGGCGTTGTACATGGCGATCTTCATGGGCGGCACACCGGCCGGGGCTCCGCTGCTGGGCTGGGTCGCCGAGCACTTCGGTGCCCGCTGGACGCTCGTCGGCGGCGGTGCGCTCACCGTGATCGGCACGTTGCTGGCGGTCGTCGTGCTCGCCGGCCGTCAAGGCGTCGCGATCTCGCCGCACCTGCGCCCCAGGCCGCACCTCACCGTGCTGCACCGTGACGAGCTGGCCGGGAGCGAGACCGTCGCCGCCGCTTGAGCGAGAAACTGGTCATCACGATCACCACACCTGCCGGTCCGGCCGACCTCGCGGCGAGGAGGAGCCACGACGACCCGGCGATGCCGATCGCGGTGAGCACCGCCAGCACCGGCACGTAGCCGACGGCGCGTGCGACCGTCGAGGCGGCGAGCGGCGACAGCATGCCGGCGTAAGCGACTGCGTAGAACGCTCCGGTGAGGGCGCCGCGGTTCTCGGGCTCGGTGATCAGATCGACGAACCGCAGCCCCGATGTCATCGAGATGCCGGACGCCGCCCCCATCAGGATGGACGCCGGGAAGAGGATCGGCCAGGCGTCGGTGGCGAAGGCGAGCAACCCGAGCCCGCAACCGCACGAGCCGAAGATCAGACCGAAGGGCGCAGCACGAAAGGGCCCGATGCGGCCGACCCACGCCTGCGCCGGCACGATCGCGGCCATGGCGATCAGGAACACGACGCCGGTCACCAGCACGCCGACCGACGCCATCGCTGGTCGCAGCAGCACGGGGAAGAGGCCGAAGGCCAATGAGGGCAGCCCGAACACACCGAGCGCGGTGGGTGCGACGACACGCCGGAACATCGATCGTGAGCCCCGTGGGATGCCGAGGTTCGGCACGATCCGACGCTTGGTCCGGGTGACCGTCTCCGGCACGCGCCCGACCATCAGCGTGCCCACCACGACGAGGGCGAGGTGGACGACGTAGGGGGACGTGAGCCGCGCCGGGCCCCATTGGCCGAGCAGCCCACCCACGAGCGGCCCCAGCCCGAAGCCGCCGTAGATCAGCAGTCCCAGCAGCCGAGCGGTCCACATCGGGTTCGACGTGTCCAGCTCCTGCATCCAGGCGCTGCCCGCGACGAGCGTGACACCGGTGGCGGCGCCGAGCACCAGTCGGCCCACGAACAGCAGCCAGACGGCATCCGCGCCGGCCAACATGACCGCTGATGCGAGGCCCGACAGCACCAGTCCGCCGATCATCAGGCGCTTCCTGCCGAGCGCGTCGGACGCAGGTCCAGCGTAGGCCAACGCCGGCGCGAGGCCGATCGGGTAGATCGCGAACAGCGCCGTGACCGCCCACCTGGACAGGTCCAGGCGGGTCTCGTAGATGAGGAACAGCGGCGTGGCGACGTTGGTGCCGAAGGCGACGGCGAACAAGGCGAGCGCCAGCGATCTCCGTGCCGTTCTCACCGCCGCACAGTACGTCGGCGACTGACCGAGGCACTGACGAGACGCCATCCGGTGTGCAGTAGCGTCTCCTCGCGAGCAGAGCGAATGGGGTCGTTCTGCTCGAGATCATCAAACCTTCGATGGGTTCGTCAGTGCTAACGTGGAAATTGGACGTGACGTAGGTCACGTCCCTGCAAGGGGGAAAGGCAATGGCCGTTGCGCAATCGCCCGCGACGATCGCTCACGCCGCCGGATTCGCGACGGTCGCCTCGCGGGCCCGTGACCGGGCCCAGCAGACGCCCGGCCGCGTGGCGATGCGCGAGAAGAACCTCGGCATCTGGCAGGAGTACACCTGGGCGCAGCTCTGGGAACGGATCGCCGACGCCGCCCACGGCCTGATGGCGCTCGGCATCGAACCGGGCGATCGCGTCTCGATCCACGCCGAGGATCGCCCGGAGTGGATCATCCTCGACCTTGCCACCGTCGCGGTACGGGCGATCACGGTGGGGCTCTACCCCACGAACCCGCCGGCGGAGGTCGAGTACCTCCTGACCGACTCGGGCGCCTCGGTCCACCTCGTCGAGGACCAGGAGCAGGCCGACAAGGTCACCGGGATCGACCGGAGCGCGCTCCCGGGCCTGCGCACGATCATCCACGTCGAGCCGCGCGGCTTCCGCGAGCTCGCCGACGACCGGCTGATGTCGTGGGAGGACTTCCTCGCGCTCGGCCGCCGCCATCGCGCCGACCACCCGAGGATGCTCGACGAGCGAATGGCAGCAGCAGAGGCGTCCGACGTGATGACGCTCGTGTACACATCCGGGACGACCGGCCCGCCCAAAGGCGCGATGCTGACGAACAAGAACGCCGGCTTCTGCATCGACACGATCGTCCTTGCCAAGGGGCGAGTCGAGGGCGGACCACCCAATCAGGACGACTTGATCCTCACCTACCTCCCGTTGTGCCACGTCGCGGAGCGCATCTTCTCGACGTGGACATCGGTCGCGTCGGGTGCGATCCTCAACTTCGCCGAGTCGATCGACACGGTCACGGCCAACTTGCGCGAGGTCCAGCCGACGCTGTTCTTCGCCGTGCCGAGGATCTGGGAGAAGATCCACGCCGGCGTGCTGATCCGCGCCAACGACGCCAGCTGGTTGAAGAAGCGGCTCCTGCACTTCGGGTTCGCGCTCAGCCGGCGGATCGGGCGGACGAAGGTCGCGCATGACGGCAACCACACGTTCGCGAGCCGCATCCTCTTCGCGGTCGGCTACGTGCTCGTCTTCCGAGCCATCCAGGAGCGCATCGGCCTGCGCCGCTGTCGCTACGCCGGCTCCGGGGCCGCGCCGATCGCGCCGGAGGTGCTCGAGTTCTTCATCGGCCTCGGCGTGCCCGTGTACGAGCTGTACGGCATGACCGAGAACTCCGCCGTGGCCACCGCGAACTTCCCGGGCCGGATGAAGCTCGGCACGGTGGGCGAGCCGTACGCGGGCATCGGTGTGCGCATCGACGAGCAGACCGGTGAGATCCAGACGAAGCACGACGGCACGTTCGCCGGATACTGGAAGCGGCCGGAGCAGACGGCTGAGGTGATGACCGCGGACGGGTGGCTGATGACGGGCGACGTGGGGGTGTGGGTGGACGGGACCCACATCAAGATCGTCGACCGGATCAAGCACATCATCGTCACCTCCGGGGGCAAGAACGTCTCGCCGTCCGAGATCGAGAACAGCCTGAAGACCTCGCCGTACGTGCGCGAGGCGATGGTGATCGGCGATCGGCGCAAGTACTGCACGGCACTCATCGGCATCGAGTACGACTCGGTCGGTGACTGGGCGCTCCGTCGAGGCCTGCCGTACACGACCTACCGGGACCTCTCCGAGAAGCCCGAGGTGATCGAGCTGATCCAGGGCGTCGTCGACGAGACGAACAAGAAGCTCTCCTCCGTCGAGCAGATCAAGAAGTTCCGCTTGCTGCGCAAGGAGCTCGACCACGAGGACGGCGAGCTCACGGCCACGCAGAAGCTCAAGCGCAAGGCCGTGGAGACGGCGTTCAACGATCTCGTCGAGTCGATGTACGCATGAGCTTCGGCACCGTCATGCTCGCCCAGGCGGGGTCGCTGTCGGCGCCCGAGCGACTCATCCAGACGCTGGCCAAGGGGCTCGCCCAGGGCTCGCTCTACGCCCTCGTGGCGCTCGGCTTCGTGCTCATCTTCAAGGCGACGCAGACCGTGAACTTCGCCCAGGGTGCGATCGCGCTGATCGGCGCCTGGTTCGGGTCGCTGCTGCTCATCGACTGGGAGATCCCGGGGCGATGGCTGGGCGGCAACAAGTACGTCGTCTGGTTCTCCGCCGTGATCACGGCCGCGCTGCTCACCGCCGTGCTCGGGCTGCTGCTGGAACGACTCGTCATCCGCAGGATGATCGGCGAGCCGCTCTTCTCGATCGCCGTGATCACGCTCGGGCTGGAGGCGGTGCTGCGAACGGTCGGCTTCGACGCCGTGAACATCACGACGCGCAGTCTCGGCATCCCGTGGGGCTTCACGGGCTTCAGGGTCGGTGATGCATTCGTCGCGTGGTCGTTCGTCGCCGCGTGGGGAGCGGTCACGCTCGCCTTCCTGGCGGTGTACCTGTTCTTCCGCACGCGGCTGGGCATCGCCATGCGAGCCGTCGCCTTCGACCAGGAGGCAGCACTGGCCCAGGGCATCTCCGTCGGACGGGTGTTCGCCGTGGCGTGGGGGGCGAGCGCCGCGCTCGCCGCGATCGCCGGCGTGTTCGGCTCGATGGCGCCGATCGGCACCGGTGCGGCCGCCGCCGGTGTGACCGGGCTCGCGTTCCGCGCCTTGCCCGCCGTCATCCTCGGAGGCCTCGATTCGGTGATCGGCGCGCTGGTCGGCGGACTCGTGATCGGTGGGGCCGAGGTGTTCGCCGGCGAGTACCTCTCGGCCCACACGACCACGTTGGGCACCGGCTACCCGCTCATCGTGCCGTACATCGTCATGATGATCGTGCTCCTCGTCAGACCGTACGGCCTGTTCGGCACGCCAGAGATCAGGAGGGTCTAGGCGATGCGCGGCCGTCCCCGGCTCCACACGAGCTACGCGAGCGAGACCTCCATGCTGCCGACGTGGACGCAGCGCATCGGAGCCGCGCTCCTGCTCGTCGCGGCGCTGCTGCTGCCCTTCGAGCTGCCGATCATCAACCAGTTGCCGTTCGTCCGCTTCCTCGGCGACGTCAACTGGCTGCGCCTGCTGACCCAGGCGGTGATCTTCGCCATCGCCGCCCTCGGGCTGAACCTGCTCTCCGGTGTCGCCGGTCAGGTCTCGCTCGGGCACGCCTTCTTCATGGGCACCGGGGCGTACGCAGCCGTCTTCCTCGGCGGCGCCAGCTCGAGCAACCTGTGGGGCCTCGGGTTGCCGATGTGGATCTGGTTGCCAGGTGCCGGCATCTGCGCTGCTCTCGTCGGGATCATCGTGTCGCCGACCGCGGTGCGCGTGCGCGGCCTCTACCTCGGCATCGTCACCGTCGGCCTGGTCTTCATCGGCATCCACCTCTCGAAGGTCTTCCCGGAGATCTCCGGCGGCGCCGAGGTCGGGCGCACCTTCCCCGACATCTCCTTCCGCTGGTGGAAGGAGGAGCAGCCGGTGATCTCCTTCTCGTCCGACGGGCACTGGTTGTGGTTCGACGTCACCAAGAACCAGAAGACGTACTTGTTCACGCTCGTCGTGCTCGTCCTCGCCGTGATCGTCTCCAAGAACTTGATCCGAAGCCGGACCGGCAGGGCACTGCAGGCGATCCGCGACCGTGACGTGGCGGCCGAGGTGATGGGCGTGCCGGAGGCGCGCTACAAGCTGATCGCCTTCGCCCTCTCGTCCTTCTTCGCCGGCATCGCCGGCGCGCTGTTCGCCTCGTTCGTCGGCAAGCTGCCGCCCGAGCAGTTCGACCTGATCCTGTCGGTGGAGTTCATCGCGATCCTCCTCATCGGCGGCGCCGGGACGACGGCGGGTGCGCTGCTCGGCGCGTTCTTCGTCGTGCTCATCCCGCAGTTCGTGGAGGAGTTCGCCGGGTGGATGGGTCGCCAGGCCGGCCGCGGCGGCGCGTGGGGCTCGATGTGGGACCTACTGGTCAGCGTCGGTTCCGGGGACAACGGGATCGTGTCCACCGCCGACATCGCCCCCGGCTTCGCCTTACCTGTCAGCCGCCTCGACGAGCTCATCTACGGCGCGCTGATCATCGTGTTCCTGCTGTTCGAGCCGCTCGGCCTGTACGGCATCTGGATCAAGATCCGCAACTACTGGAAGGGCTGGCCGTTCAGTTACTGATCCTCGAGCAACACAACCAAACGCCGACGACCGCGAGGCGCCGGCAACCCACACACCAGGGGGAAACAACATGAAGCGAAGGAAGATGCCCATCGCGGTGATGGCCGCGTTCGCCTTGCTCGCCGCGGCCTGCGGCGGCGACGACGACGACTCCAGCTCGTCCGACACCGAGGCAGCGGCCGAGACCACTGCGGCGGCGGAGACCACTGCCGCCGCGGCAGAGACCACCGAGGCGACCGAGGACACGACGGCGGCGACCGACGCCGCGGCCCCGACCGAGATCAAGACCGACATCGGCATCGACGACACGACGATCAAGGTCGGCATGCTCGCTGACCTCTCGGGCGCCTTCGCCCCCCTCGTCAGCGAGATCGTCGAGGCGCAGAAGGTCTACTGGGACAACGTCAACGAAGCGGGCGGTATCGCCGGCCGGCAGGTCGAGCTCGTCATCGAGGACAACGGCTACGACGTCGCCAAGCAGCAGGAGAAGTACGACGCGATCCGCAACGAGGTCGCCATCCTGAGCCAGTCGACGGGCTCGCCGCACACGGCTGCCATCGCCCAGAACCTCGTCGCCGACGACCTCATCGCGATCCCGCTGTCGTGGTACTCGGGATGGGCGTTCCCCGAGATCGGCCAGAACGCGTTCGAGTCCTACACGAACTACTGCATGGAGTCGATGAACGGTCTCGAGTGGCTGGCGTCGAACCGCGACGTGCAGTCGGTCGCGATCATCTCGTTCCCCGGTGAGTACGGCGGCGACGGTGCTGCCGGCGCAGCCATCGCCGCGGAGGAGCTCGGGCTCGAGGTCGTGTTCGACGGCACGGGCCAGGTCATCCCACCGTCGGCCGACAACCCGAACCCGGATCAGACGGCGATCATCTCCCAGATCGTCCAGAGCGGCGCCGACGCCGTGTGGACGACGATCAACCCGACGACGCTCGCTGCCATCATGGGTGGCGCAGTGTCGCAGGGCTACACCGGGGTGTGGTCCGGCAACTCGCCGTCCTACAGCTTCAAGCTGCTGGCGACCGACCTTGCTCCCGCCCTCGACCAGTACTACATCGCCTCGACGTACATCGTCACGTGGGGCACGGACGTGCCCGGCATGGCCGATGTGGTCGACAAGATGACCGAAGCGCGGCCCGAGCTGGCCGTGTCGGACGTCTTCATCCTGGGCTGGACGGAAGGTTTGATCACCAAGACGATCCTCGAGAAGGCAGCGGAGAACGGTGACATGACTCGCGCCGGCATCGTGGCCGCGGCGAACGAGGTCTCCGTCGACTTCGATGGCCTCGCGCCGTCGCAGACCTGGTCCGGGGACCCGAACGACTTCGTCGTGCGCGAGTCGTACATCTACGACGTGGTGCTCGATCAGTACAACCCGATCCCGCTCGGTGAGGGCGAAGGTTCGACGGGCTGGGAGCTCCTCGAAGGGCCGTTCGTCGGATCGGTCGCGGAGGGGTACGACTTCACGGAGGCCTGCTTCGTCTCCGGCTGAGCGAGACGGCACCGTTCCGGTGGGCCGGCTCCGGCCGGCCCACCATCACCGATCGAGGGAGGAAGCATGCTCGAGGTCAGCAACCTCGAGGTGGTCTACAACGAGGTGATCCTGGTTCTCCGGGGTTTGTCGATCGTGGTACCGGACGGACAGATCGTGGCCCTGCTCGGGGCGAACGGCGCAGGCAAGACCACCACGCTGCGGGCGATCTCGGGACTTCTCGACATCCACGAGGGGAAGATCACCAAGGGCTCGGTCACGCTCGAAGGCGAGCGAATCGATGGACGCAACGCAGCCGCAATCGTCCGCGGCGGCATCACCCAGGTGATGGAGGGTCGACGCACGTTCGCCGACCTGACCGTGAACGAGAACCTGATCTGCGGGGCGTACACCAACCGCGACAAGGTCGCCGTGAAGGAGGCCCACGGCCGGGTGATGGACCTGTTCCCGCGCTTGGCCGAACGGCGCAACCAGGTCGCGGGGTACATGTCCGGCGGTGAGCAGCAGATGCTTGCGATCGGCCGGGCGTTGATGTCGAACCCGAAGCTGCTGATCCTCGACGAGCCGTCGCTCGGGCTGGCGCCGCTGCTCGTGCAGCAGATACGCGACATCGTCGTCGACATCAACAAACAGGGCACGAGCGTGCTGCTGATCGAGCAGAACGCGATGATGGCCCTCTCGATCGCCCACTACGGCTACGTGCTGGAGACCGGCCGGGTGGTGCTCGACGGCCCCGCGCAGAAGCTCCTCGCCGACGAGGACGTGCGCGAGTTCTACCTCGGGCTCCACGGTGAGGAGGGCGGGCGGAAGTCCTTCCGCGACGTCAAGCACTACAAGCGGCGCAAGAGGTGGCTGTCGTGAGCGCGAACACGAGCGAAACCACGGGCCCGCTCCTGGAGATCCGTGACATCAGCCTCCGCTTCGGCGGCCTCACCGCGATCGGCGACGTCTCGTTGCACGTCGATCCTGGCGAGCTGTTCGCGATCATCGGCCCCAACGGCGCCGGCAAGACGTCGATCTTCAACTCGATCAGCCAGGTGTACCGCCCGCAGCAGGGCGACATCCTCTGGAAGGGCACCTCGATCATGGGCATGCGGCCCGACAGGGTCGCCCAGCTCGGCATCGCCCGAACCTTCCAGAACATCGAGCTCTTCCCGCAGATGAACGTGATCGACAACCTGCTGCTCGGTCGGCACATCCGCATGCAGCGGTCGTGGTTGACCGGCGCGCTGTGGGTCGGGCCCACCAAGCGGGAGGAGATGGCAAACCGGGAGAAGGTCGAGGAGATCATCGACTTCCTCGAGATCGAGCAGTGGCGTCGCCATCCCGTCGCGCTCCTGCCCTACGGGTTCCAGAAGCGGGTCGAGCTGGGTCGGGCGCTGGCGATGGAGCCGGAGCTCTTGCTCCTCGACGAGCCGGTGGCCGGCATGAACCTCGAAGAGACCGAGGACATGGCCCGGTTCATCCTCGACATCCGCAGCGAGCTCGGCATCGCGATCCTCCTCGTCGAGCACGACATGGGTCTCGTCATGGACATCGCCGACCGGATCATGGTGCTCGACTTCGGCGTCAAGATCGCCGAGGGCCGGCCCGAGGACGTGCAGAGCGATCCCGCGGTGATCGGCGCCTACCTCGGCAACGAGTGATTCAGCTGCCTCTGAAGGTCGGTGACCGCTTCTCCAGGAACGCCGTCATGCCCTCGACGTAGTCCGGTGTGCCCGCCGCCTGTCCTTGGGCCGCCGCTTCGGCGGCGAGCACCTGAGCGAGCGACAGGCCATCGTCGAGGATGCGGTGCACCAGGGCTTTGGAGCGAGCGAATGCCGCGGTTGGACCGGCGGCGACGCGCAGCGCCATCCCCCGCACGTGATCGACGAGCTCGTCGTCGGCTACGCACGCGTTCACCAGCCCCATCGCCGCCGCCTCGTTGCCGTCGAGCAGCCGACCCGTGAAGATCAGCTCGAGTGCCCGGTGCGGCCCCACGCGCCGGACGAGCGCGGCGTGCCCACCCGAGTCGAGCACGGCGCCGATGTTGGCGAACGGGGAGCCGATGCGCGTGCGCGTCGCGCAGACCACGACGTCGCACGCCATGGCGATGCCGAATCCCACACCCAGGCACGCGCCGTGGACGGCGGCGAACGTGGGCACCGGCAGCGCGGTGAGGCGGGCGATGAGCGGGTTGAACACGTCCCGCAGGATCGCCTCGGCGTCCTCGGTGAGCGGCTCTGCCGTCGACAGGTCGCGTCCGGCGGAGAAGCCCCGTCCCGCGCCGCGCACCACGACGGCGCGACTCCCCGCCCGTTCGACTTCGTCGAGGGCCTGGTGCAGCTCTGCGACCATGCTGTCGTCGAGGGCGTTGATCACGTCCGGACGGTCGAGCACGATCTCCGCCAACGCTCCGTGGTGTTGCAACGTGACCGCTTCCATCAGCAGAGCTCCTCTCGTGGGCCGCAGACTCACCAGGTCGCGGAGGCATCGATCGTGATCACCGCGCGCAACTCGTCGTAGACGGCAGCGAAATGAGCACTGCGCATGGTCCGACCGGCCGTCGCGCCTGCTCCCGGCTCTGGCCAGCTACGGGGACCGATCACGGCTTCGACGGCGTCCTGCCATTGCGGCAGCGCGTCGGACCACGGCGTCGTGGAGAGCCCGCTGGCGAGTGCGTCGCCTTCTCCCGCGACCGCCTCGAACTGCTGGACCGCGAGCGGGAGCATCGTCGCCAGCGCCGCGTCCAACCGCGCGCGGGCGCTCGCGTCGGGCCACATGGCGTCGAGGAGCGCTCGGGCGTGGCGCCGGTGGTACTGCTCCTCCCGCTCGGCCCGCGCCGCCAAGTGGGCGAGCGGTGCCAGCCGTGATCCGGCCACCGCGGCCCAACGATGCTCTTCGGCGAGGTCGTACAACCACTGGCGCACGATGGCGTCGGCCCAGTCGTCTCCCGGGTGCTCGACGAACCAGCTCGACCGATACTCGGCCGGCGATCGCAGGAGCGCGAGGCGGTCGACGTCCGCGTCGACGAGCTCGTAGAGAGCGGCCGCGTGGCCGAGCTCGTCCTGCGCGATCGAAGCAAAGGCAAGGTCCTCTTCGAGGAACGGCGCGATGCCGATCCACTCGGTGTGACGCTGGCCGATCAGGTGCTCGTCATCGGCGAACGCGAGCAGGAACTCGACCTCACCCGGCGTCAGCTCGCCCTGCGACGTGGTCATCCTGCGCCCTCGCGCTGGGCGCGACGACGGTCGGCGACAGCAGACCCGTCGTTGTGCCGGTGGGGCTTGTCGGCGTTCGGCGCGATGAACTCGGCCGTCCCGACGACGATGTGCGAACGCTCGACGAGCCACATCTGGTCGCCCTCGGCCCGGCGGGTGTAGTTCTCGCGGGCGAGGACGATGGCGAGCTCGTCGTCGGCTGCCTCGAGCGTGCCGGCGTGGCGGAACTCGTCCTTGCCGTCGCGCTTCAGGAAGACCTCGTAGGTCCTCATCGCCGGCTCACGTGCTCACGTCCTCACCTGCTCGACGAGCTCACCGCACGCGCTGCACCGGAGAACGGCGCGGCAGCGCGTCGCGCCCACCTCGGACACCAGCGCGAGCGGCCCGCCCTCGCACTGCGGGCACATGGTCGCGTCGACGACGACGGCGAACTGCCGCGCCAGCTGTTGCCGAGCGGGCGGGCTGATGCGGTCCGTCGTCCACAACGGCGCAGCGAGCCAGACGACGTCGACCCGCTGCACGCCGTCGACCGCCTCGACCGCCCTGTTCACGTCGTCGCCGATCATCTGCAGCGCAGGGCATCCGGAGAACGTCGGCGTGAGCGACACCGTCACCTGCCCGTCACCATCGGCCTGGATCGCCACCAGGAGGCCGAGGTCGACGATGCTGACGCCGGGGAACTCCGGGTCGTCGACGGTCGCGACGGCCGAGGCGACGGCGGCCTCCAGCGCACTGGTCGATCGCTCACCGTTCATGCCGCGCTCCGGGCTCGCTCGTCGAGCGCCTCTCGGACCCACGCGGTGCGCTGCCAGCTACCGGCCGCGTCGCCGATGCGGCGGGCGGAATCGGGGCCGAGGTTGTCCAGTGTCGCTTGCAGCGGCGTCCAGTCGATCGGGCCGATCTCCCATCGCCCGGTCTCGGGGTCGTGGCGCAACTCGGGGTCGGGGATCGTGAAGCCGTACCCCGTGAGGAGCGCGGCGTACTTCTGGACCCACCGGTCGCGCAGCACCTCGTTGCGCTCCGACTTGATCCGCCAGCGGATCAGGTCGTCGACGGCTGCCGAGTCCGGTCCGAAGAGCTGCAACGCCGGCAGCCACCAGCGGTCGAGCGCCTCCTGGAACATCCGGTGCTGCTCCCTCGTGCCCTCGGCGAAGCGCAGCAGCAGCTCCTCGCCGTGGCGCATGTGAAAGCCCTCCTCGGCCACGATGCGGCGGAGGATGCGCCGGTACGGTCCGTACGAGCAGACCCTCAGCACGGCCTGCTGGGAGATCAGCGCGGCGGCGTCGACGAGATAGGCGATGGCCACCTGGTCGGCCCACGTCACGGCGGGGTAGTGGAAGACGTTGTGGAACCGGCTGCGCCCGGCGAAGAGGTCCTCGAGCATCTCGACCCTGGTCTTGACGCCGAGATCGGCGGCCACCATGTACAGCAGGTGGGCGTGGCCGATCTCGTCCTGGGTCTTGGCCAGCACGGCCATCTTGCGGCGCAGGCCGGGGGCCCGTGGGATCCACGTCCGCTCGGTGAGCCCACCCATGAGCTCCGAGTTGGCGTGCAGCTCGATGAAGCGGAACACACCGTTGCGGTACGGCTCGGGCAGCTCGTCCCACGGCTCCGTGATGACCCCCGCTTCGAGGGACGATTCGAACTCGTCGAGCGATGCCCACGAGCGGCCGGCGCGCGATCGAACCATGTGATCACCCCCGCCGGGCAAGCTACCGATCTCATCCGAGATCGTCAAGGTTGGAATGACCGACCGGCTCAACTCGGCGGCTTGCGGGCGAGCAGCCGTTGCAGCTGCTTGACGTGCGTTCGCAGCTCCGTCTTGGTCATGTCAGCGAAGACGTCCTGCTCCACCCGGTTCTGCGCCTCGTACGCCGCCAGCATGCCCTGCTCGCCGACGTCGGTCAGCCGTACCGTCACGAGCCGGCGGTCGTCGGACTCGCGGCGGCGCTCGACGAGACCGTCCCGCTCGAGTGTGTTGAGGACGCTCGACACTGCGGCGCGGGACAGCCCCGAGAAATGGGCGATGTCCCGTGGCTCCAGTTCGCCGGCCACCCACACGCAGAACATCACGCGGAACCCGGCCATGCTCCACCCCGCCGGACGGTGCACTGCCGACTCGAGTCGCTGCACCAGCCGCGTCGCGAAGCGGATCGTGTCGAAGCTGGCGCGGAACGCGTCGAGGTCGGCGTCGCCGATGGCGAGCCCGATCTTGCCCGCGGCCGCTCGTTCGAACGCGGCCCCCTCGATCCGGTGCCGGCTGTTGGGTCTCACGGGGCGTCGACGGTGTCGCCTTCGACGGTCGCCTCGTCGAGCACGGCACCGCCCGTCGCGCGAGTGCGGGCGCGGAACAGCGCGATCAGCTCGTCGTCGTCGCCCGTGACGACGACGTCGTAGTGCCCGGTCCTTCCCCGCTGGTGCACGGCGCTGGCAGTTGCGACGAGCTCTGTGCCCAGTCGCGCCGGCCTGACGAACTCGATGCTGGCTGCCGCGGCGAGGGTGTTCACGTTGCCGCCGTTGCAGGCGAAGGCGAGCGCAGAGTCGGCGAGCGTGAAGATCAGGCCGCCGTGACAGACACCGTGTCCGTTCACCATGTCGGACCGCACCACCATCCGCACCTTCGCGGCACCGGCGCCCACGTCGACGAGCTCCATGCCGAGCGAGCGCGATGCATGGTCCCGGGCGAGCAGCGCGGCCGCCACATCTCTCGGTTCCGGCACGTGCGAGACCCCTCCTGCCACCGTCAGCGGAGGAACTCGCAGACGAGCGCCGACGTGCGCTCGGGCTGCTCGAGCATCGGAAGGTGGCCGGCGGCGTCGATCAGCTCGAGCCGAGCATCGTCGATGGCAGCGGCGAAGTCCGCGCCGTACGCAGGGTCCACGAGGCGGTCCTGCGCACCCCAGACGAGCAACGTCGGCGCCTTCACGCGGTAGAGCCGTTTGTGCAGCCCCTTCTCGGGGAGTGGCCAGATGAACTGGAGGATGCTGGCGATCGTCATCGCAGCGCGGAAGAGCGCTTCGGGATCGGTCGGATCCGGGGCCGGCAACATCGCCGCGACCGGACCGGTGGGATCGGCGAGCAGCAGTCCGGGCAACGACTCGGGCGGCACGCCGGAGAAGTCCGGCACGGGATGGTCGTCGCGCCACAGCCCGACCGGTGCGATCAGCACGAGCCGATCGACGTGCTCCGGGTTGGTCGCCGCGATCTCTGCCGCCACCATCCCGCCGAAGGAGTGCCCGACGAACGACGCGCGCGCCACGCCGAGCGTGTCGAGCAGCTCCGCGTAGTAGAGCACGAGGTCCCACAGGTCCTCCACGTGTTCGAGCCCCTGCGAATCGCCGGCGCCCGGGTGCTCCGGCGCGATGACCCGATGATCTGCCGCCAGCGCGTCCATCACCGGGTCCCAGAACAGGCCGCCTGCGCCGTGCAGGTACACGACCGGCTCGCCCGCTCCGGCGGAGAGCACGCGGATCTTGAACCGGCCGTCGCGTAGCTCGACGAAGGTCTCGTCAGGCGTCATCGTCGTGCTCCTTCAGTCGCCCGCAGTTGCGGGCGTGGTCGTCGGCGTGGTCGGCAGGTCCTGGCGTGCTCCCTGTGGCCACCAGCGGTGCTCCCAACCCTCGTCCGCCCAGAGCCCACGGATCTTCGGGATCACCTGCTCGGCGAAGAGCGTGAGGTTCTGGACGGTCAACGAGTGCGGCATCGAGCCGATCTGCAACAACGCAACGAGGTTCCCGACGCGCAAGCCGCGGCACGCCTCGATCAGCCGCTCCGCGACCGTGTCGGGGCTGCCGGCGATGATGAAGCCCTGGTCGACCAAGGACTTCCAGTTCTTCTCCGCGGTCAGCCCGGCCACGATGTCGCCCGGCTGGTTCTGCTTGATCGCGAACTCCGTGCTGCGACGCGTGCGATAGCCGGGGGTCTCGAAGAAGTAGGGCGGGATGTGCAGGCACTTGTTGAAGAAGTACGTGACGTGTTCGAGGTAGTCCTCTTCTGCCTTCGCGTCCGTCTCCGATACGCAGATCTGCTGCGCGAAGCCGGCGCGGTAGGGGTTCTCGTCCGCTCCGAGGCGCGCCGCGGTCTCCCAGAACGTGTCCATCACCCGCTTCGCGAACTGGTAGCCGAAGAAGCTCAGGAAGCTGTACGTGTAGTCGAAGTTCACCGCCATCTCGTACGTCTCGATCGAGCCGCCGCCGGCCAGCCACACCGGGGGATGCGGCTTCTGCAGTGGTTGCGGCCACGGGTTCACGTAGCGGAGCTTGTTGAAGCGGCCGTTGTACGGGAACGGCCCGGGCTGCGTCCACGCCTTCATGATCAGGTCGTGCGCCTCGTAGAAGCGGGGACGGGTCTCCGTGGGCGTAATGCCGTAGCAGCGGTTGACGTCCATCGACGTGCCGACCGGGAAGCCGGCGGCGAGGCGGCCGTCGGTCAGGCAGTCGAGCATCGCGAACTCCTCTGCCACCCGCAGCGCGGGCTGGTACAGCGCGAGCGTGTTGCCGAGCACGAGGATCGCGCTGTTGTTCGGCGTGCGCCGTGCCAGCGCCGCGGCCATCAGGTTCGGCGATGCCATGAAGCCGTACGCGTTCTGGTGGTGCTCGTTGACACCGATCCCGTCGAAGCCGAGCCGGTCGGCGAGCTCGAGCTCGTCGAGGTTCCACTTGTAGTACTGCGCGACCTTGACCGGATCGCACAGCTCGCTGTTCGGCGGCGTCACCCAGACGCTCTCGTACCGCTCTTCGAAGTCCGCCGGTAGGTCCCGATACGGCATCAAGTGGAAGAAGATCGACTTCACCGCCACCCCCCAAGGTGTTGCGCGTTGCCCGAGCGTACGTGCCCGGGCACATGCCTCGTGACGGTGTTCAGCCGGCGCGGTCGATGGCCTGCTCTCCGAGCTGGGCGAGCACGGACTCGCGTGTCAGCGGTGGCGAGATGAGGTAGCCCTGCCCGTAGTCGCAGCCGAGCTCGCGGAGCATGGTGAGCTGCGACGGGTCCTCGATGCCCTCGGCGACCGTGAGCAGCCCGAGCGAGCGGCCGATCCCGATGACGGACCGGGCGATCTCGCTGTCGCGGGAGTTCGTGCCGAGCCCCGCCACGATGGATCTGTCCAGCTTGAGCCAATCGACCGGGAGCCGCCTGAGCGACGAGATCGAGCTGCTGCCACTGCCGAAGTCGTCGACGACGATCGTGACGTCGTTCCGGTGCAGCTCCTCCACGGCGCTGACCGCACGCTCGTCCGCGTCGATGATGGTGCGTTCGTCGATCTCGAGCGCGAGCAGCGAGCCGGGGAGGTCGTAGCGCTCGAGCGTGGCCGTGACCATGTCGGCGAAGGCGGGGTCCTGCAGCTGTCGGGCGCTGACGTTGACGGAGAGCCGGTGCATCGCGTGCAGGCCGTGCCGGTCGCGGCAGAGCTGCGCCGTACGGCAGGCGTGATCGAGGATGTGCGCGCCCAGCTCGGTGATCAAGCCGGAGTCCTCGGCGATCGCAAGGAACTGGCTCGGCGCGAGCAGTGCTCCTGTCGCGTCCCGGAGCCGGGCGAACGTCTCGATCGCCATGATCGTGCCCGTCGAGAGGTCGATGATCGGTTGGTACCGGGTGATGATCGCGTCGCGGTCGATCGTCTGCCGGATGAGCTCCTCGATCGAGCGCCGCTGCTCGATCTCCTCCCGCACGTGGCGGTCGAAGACCTTCCAGCCGCCGCCCGACGCCTTGGCACGGTAGAGCGCGGCGTCGGCTTCCCTGAGGAGCTGCTCGGCGGATTGACCGAGGCCGACGGCGATGCCGATCGAGGCCGCTGGGACGACGGTGCCGCTGCCGAGATCGACCGGTGAGGCGAAGGCGGTGCTGATCCGCCCGGCGATCTCGACGGCGAGCGTGCGTGAGGCACCGTCGAGCAGGACGACGAACTCGTCCCCGCCGACGCGGGCGACCGTGTCGGACGATCGCACGGACCGTTCGAGCCGGGCTGCGACCTCGCACAGCAGGCGGTCGCCGGCGCCGTGGCCGAGCGAGTCGTTGACCTCCTTGAACTTGTCGAGGTCGAGGTACAGGAGGGCGACGTTCCGGCCGCGGTGCAGGGAGGCGTGGACGCACTCGTCCAGCCGGCTCATCAGCAGCGCCCGGTTGGCGAGCCCGGTGAGCGCGTCGTGTGAGGCGTGCCACGTGAGCTCGCGCGACGCTTCCGCGCGCGCCGTGACGTCGCGGACGTTGACGACGACGCCGCGGACGTCTTCGTCATCCAGCAGGTTCGTGGCGACGAACTCGACGTGGTGCCACCCACCTCGATCGTCGACGATCCGCGCCTCTGCGGTCGTCGTGCAACCCGGCTGGTCGACGAGCGCAGCAAAAGCGGAGACGATCTGCTCGCGGTCGTCGTCGTGGATGAGCGACCCGAACCGGTGCGGTCGGCCGGCGTCCTGGCGGTGCCCGAGCATCCGCTCCCCCGCGGGGCTGACGTACCTCATCGTCCCGTCGGCCGAGACCACGCAGATGATGTCGGCCGAGTGCTCGACGAGCGCGACGAACCGCCGGTTTGCCTGCCGCGCGGCGCTCGTGGCGCGGGCGACCGCCTCGCGTTGTCGTCGCCGCAGCCGGGACTGGCGGGCGATGCCCAATCCGGCGGCGAGCGACAGCGCCACGCCGAACACGAGGATCCACCGGTGCGCCGTTGTCTCGCTGCGCGCATCCGTGGACCGGTAGCGCACGAGCCACGTCCGCCCGAACACATCGGTGCTGACGTCGACGCGGAACCCGTCCGGATGACCTGCGCCCCATCGACCCAGCGGCGGAACGGCGTCGCCGGCCGACGCGTCGAAGATCTCGTACGCCATCGACTGCCCACCGACCGCCAACGCGTCGACGAACTGCTTGCCGTGGAGCGCTGTGGCCATCCAGCCGAGCAGCGCAGCACGGCGTTCTGCCACCGTGCTCGTGGGCGCCCCCTCGCGGTAGACCGGCGCGTACATCGCGAAGGCCTGCGGACGCAGGTCCCGCGGCAGGGCGTCATCGGCGACCAGTGTGAACGGTGCGGTCACCACCGGGCGGCCCGTATCCCGCGCCTGTTCGAACGCGGCGCGGCGTTCCTGGGCGCCGCCGAGGTCGACACCGTCGAACTCGGTGGATCCTGACGTGGAGGCGGTGACGACCATCAGGTCGGCCGCGAACGACTGCGATCGCACGGCGAAGTCCTCCGCTCCCGATCGCCGCTGTTCGGCTACGAGCTGGTCGACGTCCACTGCCCGAACCGCGGTGACGAAGATGACTGCTCCGAAGCCCTCGTACTCGTCCCCGAGGCCGTCGCCCCAGGCGACGAAGTCGTCGCGGTCGAGCGGCCCGGCGATCTCCCAGGTCCGGCTCGCCATCGTGAGCACGTCCGCGTAGCGCTGGGCGCCCGCACGGAGGTCGCTCGTGGCCTTTCGGGTGGCATCGATGAACCGCTCCTCGGTGGCGGCGGCGTCTCGGCCGGCGATGTCGCCGGCCAGCATCCAGGTGAGCACGACGCCGATCGCGGCGCAGGCGATCCCGGCCAAGGCGCCGCGCAAGCAGGATCGATCTCGGAGACGCGCGCTGCGTGGCGAACTGTCCATTGTTCATGGTGACGCTGACCGGAAGCAGATGTGACGGGCGATCTGAAGCAGTGCCCTCGATGGCAGGCCCCAACTCTGTGAAACGTCAAGAAATCACCCACGGACGGTGATCCAACATCCCCCGCCGCGTCGTAGTCACAGCGTGGCCGGCCGGACGTCCGCCGGCCGGGGAAGGGGATGAGATGAGCGAGTTGACACGACGATCGTTCCTCGCGGGTTCCGCTGGCGCGGCGACCGGGGCGATCCTGCTGGCCGGGGCGAGGACGGCATCGGCCACGGACAGTGAACCTGCTGTCACCGGCCTACGGCCGCGCAGTTACGGGGGCGGCGGCGACACGTCCACCGACGGGGTCGTCGTGTACGTGCGCGACGCGGCAGCGGGCAACGTGCTCGTGATGGCGGGCGAGGAGAGCATCGAGGTCACGGACCCGAAGCTCGTGAAGGCCGTCGCCCGTGCCCTGCGGAACGGGGAGGGCTGATCCTATGTCGTCGCATCGAGAAGCACCGGAGATCGCAAAGGACCCGGTCGCGGACAGCACGGACGTCTACGCGTTCGTCAGCCCTGACCGGCCGGACACCGTCACGATCATCACGAACTACGTGCCGTTCCAGAACCCCGCCGGCGGTCCGAACTTCTACGAGTTCGGGGACGACGTCCTGTACCGGATCCACATCGGCAACCACCCGCCGGACATCGCGCCCGACGAGCAGGGCGACATCATCTTCGAGTTCCGCTTCACGACCGAGGTGACGAACTCGAACACGTTCCTCTACAACACCGGCCCGATCGGGTCCCTGGACGACCCCAATTGGAACCGCCGCCAGACGTACTCGGTGACGCGGGTCGACGAGCTGCTCGGCGCGACGGAGCTCGCCACGGGGCTGGCGTGCCCGCCGTGCAACATCGGGCCGCGCTCGACGCCGAACTACGCGACGCTCGCGAACGCGGCGGTCTTCGACCTGCCCGGCGGCGGCAAGGTGTTCGCCGGCCAGCGCCTCGACGGGTTCTGGGCGGACCTCGGATCGATCTTCGACCTCGGTACGCTGCGTCCGTTCCAGGACCTCCACCTGATCCCGTCTGCCGCGGCGGCCGGCGTCAACGCGCTGCAGGCCGTCGGCGTCCACACGATCGCGATCCAGGTGCCGATCAGCGAGCTCGCCCGCGACGGCGTCGTTACCGACGATCCGCTGCACCCGGCCGCTGTCATCGGCGTCTGGGCGTCCGCCAGCCGGCAGCAGAGCCTCGTCCGCGACGGCGCGACGACGGCCCGTGCGGGTAAGTTCCAGCAGGTCTCGCGCCTCGGGAACCCGTTGTTCAACGAAGTCATCGTGCCGATGGCGGAGAAGGACCGCTGGAACGCGCAGTCCCCGCTGTTCGACAGCGAGTTCGTGCAGTACGTCGCGCACCCGGAGCTCGCCGGGCTGCTGCCCGTGCTCTACCCGGGGGTGTTCCCGAACCTCGCCGGGCTCGCCGCGGACCGCGCCGATCTCGTCGCGATCTTGCTCACGGGCATCCCCCCGGGGATCGTGCCGGGCTTCCAGAACTACACGGGGACGACGCCCGCCGACTTCCTGCGACTGAACATGGCGATCCCCCCAGCGGCGAGTCCGAACCCGCTCGGTGTCGTCGGCGGCGATCTCGCCGGTTTCCCCAACGGCCGCCGGGTCACGGACGACGTCGTGACGATCGAACTGCGCGCCGTCGCCGGAGTGACCTATCCGCTCGTCGATCCGACGTTCACACCGGATGCCGCGGCGGGGGCGATCCTCGACGGGACCAGCCCACCGCCCGGTTTCCTTGCGGCGTTCCCGTACCTCGGTCATCCGGTGAGCGGCTACGACGTGCTGCCGTTGTCCGTATGAGCGCCGCTCACGTGCACGAGCACGCGCATCCGCATCCGCATCCGCATCCGGATCCGCACGTGGCGCCGCTGGGCGGACCGGCGGTGCTCGACATCGGTGGCGATGTCGGCGCGCTCGTGCTCCATCTCGACACGAGCCACCTCGGCACGGAGATCCACATCAGACCGGCGGGCCGCCCGGGCGAGCCGACGACGCACACCGGTGTGTGGGAGCGCGTCGTCGGCGGCCGAGCCATGGTCGTCGCCGTCTTCCCCGGTGTGCTGGAGGGCCGTTACGACGTGCTCGACGCCGACGGTGCGCCCGTGATGGTGGTGACGATCACCGGTGGTGAGGTCGCCGAAGCAGCGGTGATCCATGCGGGCGGCGGCGGCGAAGTGATGCCTGACCACATCGTCGTCATGGGAGGAAGATCATGTTGAAGCACGTCGCGCGACCGGCCGTGGGCTCGCGGCTGTCCGTCGTGGGGGACACCGTCACCGTCCTGCAGCAAGCGGACGGCTTCGAGCTGTTCCGGCTCGACGGCGCCAAGGACTCGGGGCCGCCCCCGCACTCGCATCCGTGGGACGAGACGTACTTCGTCCTCGACGGCGAGGTCGAGGTGATGCTCGACGGCGAGTCGGCGGTGCACGGTCCCGAGGACTCCTTCCACGTGCCGGCGGGTGGCCTGCACACCTTCCGGATCGCGTCCCCGACCGCAGCCTTCCTCGTCGTCACGAGCGGCGACCGGGCGGGAGCGTTCTTCGCCGACCTCGACGCGAACGTCGCTCACGGCGCGCCGAACGACGAGACCCTGCCCGGCATCATCGACGTGGCGAAGCGCAACGGGCTCTCGTCACCGTTGTTCGCCTGACGAGCTCGGCCCGAGCCCTTGCTCCGCACCGACGTCGACATGCGCCATGTGGGGCGAGGGCTAGGGTCAGCGGTGGTGCCCGATGATCCCCGCGCCTGGGAAAGGTCGATGGTTGCCCGCATCACCGCGGGTGACGACTCGGCATTGGCCGCGGTGTACGACCAGTA
>JBFWRK010000013.1:0-150428 GCA_050248955.1 Acidimicrobiia bacterium | reverse complement strand
CGGTGACAGCTACCGGCTCACCCACCGAACCGCAGGAGGCAACGCCTAACGACGCGAGGACTTTCGTTGGCCACCAGCAAGGACTACCGATGGCCACACGCGAGGACACAAACCTGGCCATTGACAACCGCCGATGCCGGCGTCGCCACGCCGATCCCCACTGCTGCCAGTGCACACGTGGTGAGCACCACTCGTCCTGCTGTCGCCTTGATCCGCCGCATGTCTTCCCCATCCCTTCAGTTGGTGACTGTCGGATGAACGTAGCGAGACGTGTTCGCGCGGACTGGTGAACGGGGGCAGAACGGGACGAGCGACCTACACGGAGCGTCACGTCGCGCCACGGAACGTGAGTGCTTGGGCGCTCTGGCGGGCAATTCGGGCCGGACACCTCCGGGCCCGCGCGGTTCACTCGGGGCGCACGATCTCGGCGAGGTAGCGGTTCGTGGCGGCGACGGTGCCGGCGTCGAGGGTCAGGTCGAGCTCGATGCGGCCGGGAACGTCCGGGGCGATGAACCGGACCATGCCGACGCGCACGCAGTCGTCCGGCGGCACGTCACCACCGAAACGCCACTCGTGGGAGCCGCCCCGCCAGCGCAGCTCCGCCGTGAGCGCGGCGCCGTCGAGCGCGTGGTGGAGGTCGTTGACGACGTGGAGGTCGAGTGCGATCGCGGAGCCCGGCAAGATCGTTGCCGGGAGACGATCGGCGACCACGATCACGGGTCGACAGGCATCGACCACCGCGGCGAACCCGAGCTTCGGGACCCGGTCGTGGTCGAGCACGCTCCACGACACGGCCGGTTGCGCGTCGGCGAGCAGCGAGAAGCAGAACCCACCCGTCGGCCGGTACTTCAGCCGCCGCAACGTCTCGATGTGGTGCCGCAGCACCGTCGCCTGGTAGGCCTGCGTCGCGGCGCGCCACGCGTCGAACGAGGCGTACCGGCCGGGCGGCACGCGCTCGTCGAACATGTGCTTCTGCAGCGCATGATGCCGCTCGAGACGGTCCCACGGGAGTGAGGGCCACAGCCCCGGTTCCATGAAGTCGGCGGTCTCGGGCACTGCCTGTGCGCCGAACGCGCTCACGAAGCGGACCATGCGCGGCACTGCGGCGGCGAACCCCGGGAGATCCCGTTCGTGCCCGTGGTACCACCCGAAGGACAGGTGGCTGTCCGTGCCGTTCAACTGCGGCAGGTGTGGCATCACGCCGGAGTGGGCGATCACCGGTCGCGTCTCGTCGGCCTGTTCGAAGGCCCGCTTGATCCAGCGATCGAGGATCGTGCGATTCCACGTCGGCAGCTGCTGCCCGGCGGCGAAGAGCACTCGCAACCGACGCAGGTCGATCTCGACGCCCGGCTCGATCGGGAGCGTGAGCGGCTCGTTGTGCCCGCACCAGACGGCGATCGACGGATGGTGGCCGAGCCGGTTCACCGCTTCGTTGGTCTGGCGGACCGCCTGGCGGCGGACGGAGCGGGCGTACCCCCACTGGAGCGGCAGGTCCTGCCAGATCAGCATGCCGAGCTCGTCGGCCGCCTCGTAGAGCTCCGGCCGGCTGACGTGGGCCTGGACGCGCAGCAGGTCGAGCCCGGCGTCGCGGGCGAGCGCGACGTCGCGGCGCAGATCGTCAGGCGTGGCCTCGGCGAGCGCCCGTCTGGTGGGACCGATGTTCGCCCCCTTGAGGAACAGGCGCTCGCCGTTGACCGACATGATCCAGTCGTTCAGCGCGATCTCCCTGAGGCCGGTGCGGACGCGGCGACTGTCGCTCGGGCCGGCGCCGGGGACCACGACCTCGACCGTGACGTCGGTGAGCGGCTGCTCCCCCAGGGACCACGGCCACCAGATGCGCGGGTTCTCGACGTCGACGTTCCACTCGACGGCGTTCGCGCCCCGCGCCAGGGAGCGCTCCTGCGAAGCGACGAGCTGACCGTCGACGAGCGTGCGCACCCGGACCCGGCGGGCGACGTCGCTCGCGAGCGTTGCCCGCACGACCACGTGGGCGCGCGCCTCGTTCACGTCGCGGGCGAGGACGCGCATCGTCTCGATCCGCACGGGCCCCGTCGTCTCGATGCGCACGGGCCGCCAGATCCCGCCGGGGTTCCATTCCGGGTCGAGGCTGTCCGAGTGCTGGAACACGCCCGTCAGGTTGCGCTTCGCCCGCTTGTCGCGCTGCGGCGCGCAGCTCACCTCGACCGCGAGCACGTGTTCCCGGCCCAGGCCGGCGAGCAAGGAGATGTCGTAGCTGTGGGGGAAGAAGTACCCCTCCGGGTCGCCGAGGTAGGCGCCGTCCATCCACACGTCGGCTTGGTAGAAGACGCCGTCGAACGTGACCCAGTGCCGGGTGCCGGGTGCCGGGTCGAGCTCGAAGTGCGTCCGGTAGATCAGTGGTCCGTCGGCGTCGGCGAACGCGGGGACCGACCGCCAGTGGCCCGGCACCTCGACCGGTTCCCAGCCGTCGTCGTCGAACCCGAGCCCGACGCCGTCGCGGCGCAGCTCGTCATCCGCGATCGCCGCCCGCCACGAGCCCGAGAGGTCGATCGCCATCAGCCAGACAGTATTGACCAGCGGTCGTCGACGAGCGCGTCGCAGTCAGCTGCGATCGACCGTCGGACGATCCGCCGTCACCACGACCGACGTCGCGGTCAGGCGTGCGAGCCGGAGTCAGATGTCTCGACGGGCTCGACGCGCTCGACGGCCGACACGGGCTCGACGGCCGACACGGCCTCGGCGATCGCTGCCGGGGCGCAGGGCGGTGCGAGGTGGGTGCGTCGACTGGCTGCGTCGACGAACACGACGCCGTCCTGCACGACGGTGTCGTAGATCGGTTGGCACTCTTCCTTGACCGCTTCGTAGCCCGTGCGGAGATCGAACGCCCACTGGTGTCCGGGGCAGACGATCTTCCCGTTCAGCACGACGCCCTTGAAGAGCTCTCGCTGGCGGTGCACGCAGATGTTGTCGAACGCGTGGAACGACTCGCCGCTCGCGATCACGAGGATGTCGCGACCCTCGTGGCTGACGAGCGACTTCCTGCGCTTGACCACGTCAGCGACGGGCCCGACCTCGATCATCGTCACGCCGAGTCCTCCTCCGCCAACCACTTCGCCTTCAACAGGTCCGCTGCTCGACCGACCAGCGCCTTCTGCTCCGGATCCCACGAGATCGAGACGTCACCCTCGCAGTACGTCTGGCACGCGAGCCGGTAGCCGGCGGCGACGAGCTCGGGGCCGAGGAGCTCCCGCTCCCGCTTGCGCATCGTGCTCAGGTTCTCCGCGCCGGCTTCGACCTTCACGCGGTCGGTACCGCAGTTGCCGCTCGCGCATCGATAGGGCAGGCCGCACTCGTTGCGGATGGCGACCCGGAGGAGGTTGACGTCGTCGGCGGGGTCGAACTCCACCTGCCGACCGTTCGTGAGGAACTGGATCGTTGCCATAGGCCGAAGAAGGGTCGTTCCCGCCCCGGCGCCGTTGCCGGGACGGGATGACCGGGTCCGATCAGGCCGAAATGAGATCGTTCGTCGACAGGTCGGGCCGCACATAGGTGTCGTAGAGCGCCTTCGTGTAGGAGAAGCGCGCCTCGGCACCGTGGCGGACGAGCTGGAGGCAGCGCTGCTGCAGCTCTGGCGTCGTCGCGTTCTCGAGCACGATCTGGTAGCCGCGCTCGCCGTGCACCTCGTCGGAGGTGATGTGGAGATCGAAGAACTCGGCCTCGTCCTCGGTGAAGCCGTACTTCTCGAGGAGCACCGGGTACTGCCGGCGGTAGATCGAGGGCACCTGCGACTCGAGCCCGACGACGAGCGCCGCGGTGGCGACGGCGAAGTGCTCACGCATCGCGATCGCGTAGCACCAGCCCTGCAGGCCGCGGGTCACCGCGGTCGCGTTGTCGATGTCCATGACGCGCTCGCGCGTCGTGCCGCAGGCCTCGGCGAAGCGGATCAGCAGATCGGTGTGGCGGACGTCGGACAGCTCCTCCTCGTACATGTTCTGGAGGAGGAAGTCCTTCGCGTCGACGGCCGTGTGCGGCGTGTTCGCGTAGATGTAGCCGAGGTAGTCGGCGAACGGACCGACGTAGTGATAGTGGTTCTCGGCCCAGCGCGCGAAGTGGTGGCGCTCCAGCTCACCGTTCGCCCAGGCCTGCGAGAAGGAGGCATTCTTCGCCTCACGACCCTTGATCGCGTCTTCGAGAGCTGTGCGGAACTCGTCCTGGGGGAGCAACTCGCCCATGGGAGGCCCCTTTCGTGTCGTGAGGAGAGCCCCACGTTCCTCGCAGGGCTTGCGTATTTTGTATACTGATGCGAGTGGATGCGCAAGCCCTTCGACGAGATTCCTCCACCACCCACCCCGACGACCTCGAGAGCGTCCGGCGCTGGGTCAGCGACTGGGGTGCCGAGGTGGCGGCGCTCGAGCTCGTCGCCGCCAGGCGCCGGTTCGTCGCCGACGTGGTCGCGTTCGGCACGCGGGCGGATGTCGTGGTCGGGATCGACCGCCTCTTCGACGAGCAGTGGAGCCGGGTGTGGCCGACCATCGAGGACTTCCGCTTCGAGGTCGGCGAGCTCGAAGCGCAGGTGTCGCCCGATCGCCTGCAGGCGGTCGCGATCGTCGGGTGGTCGTCGACCGGCATCCACGCGGACGGTGCTCGCTTCGACCGACCCGGACGGGCGACGATCGTGCTGCAGCGCAGCGCGACCGGCGCTCCGTGGATCGGCACGCACACCCACTTCTCGCTCGGCCTCGGTGTCCCGCAGACCAGCCACGGCGCGAGACTCACGTGAACGTGATGGCGGAGCAGTGCACGGGTCGCGGCGCGCGGGGGGTGGTCGCGGCAGCGGCACCGATCGCAGCGGCGCTCGGCGCAGAGGCGCTGCGAGCCGGCGGCAACGCGTTCGACGCCGCGGTGACCGCGGCGCTCGCGGAGACGGTCCTCATGCCGCCGAAGTGCGGGCTCGGCGGCGATCTCGTCGCGATCCGGCTCTCGGCGGGCTCGCGCGAGCCCGACGCGCTGCTCGCGATCGGTGGCGCGCCGGCCGGGCTCGGCGCTGTGGCGCGGAGCGGCGCGTGGCGCGAGGTCGGTCCGCTCTCGGTCGGTCCCCCTGCCGCGCCGGCGGGGTACCTCGCGCTCGCCGCGCTCGGCCGCCTGCCGTTCGAGCGGCTCGCCGCACCGGCGATCGGTCTGGCACGCGACGGCTTCCCGTGGGCGACCGTCTGCACCCGGCTCAGCGAGCAGTCGGCCGCGCTCGTCGCGGAGATGAACCCGGACGGCACCGTCTACTTCCCGGACGGCAGCCCCTTCGCGCCGGGCGCGATCGTCCGCCTACCCGGTCTCGCGGCGGCGCTCGGTGAGCTCGTCACACGGCGCGAGGGGTTCCTAGCAGGGCCGGTGGGCGAAGCAATCGTCCGCGCCGTGCGTGCGCGTGGCGGCGTGCTGGAGGAGAGCGACTTCGCCGCGGCCCGAGCCGAGTGGGTGCCCTGCGCGACCGGCACGGTGGGGCCGTTCGTTGCGTGGGCGACGCCGGCGCCGACGCACGGCCCGTCGCTGCTCGACGCGATGGCTACGGCAACCGCGGGAGACACGCCGGCAGACCTGTACCGGCGCGTGATGCAGGCGATCGCCGCTCGCCGCAGCTCGCTCGCCGATCCGAGCGGCACGTCGATGGTGAGCGCGGTCGACGAGGAGGGCAATGCCGTCGTCGTCGTCCACTCGAACTCGTTCCCCAGGTTCGGCAGCGGCATCGTCGTACCGGAGTACGACCTCGTGCTCGCGAACCGAGCCGGCCGAGGGTTCACGCCAGAGCCCGGCCACCCGAACTTCCCCGAGGCCGGTCGCCGGCCGGCCACCACGTTGCACGCCTGGGCGTTGGCCGACGAGACCGGAGCGCCACGCCTGCTCGGCGCGACGCCGGGCGGTGCGAACCAGATGCCGTGGAACGCGCAGATGCTCCAACGGGTCGTCGCCGGGTGCAGTGAGCCCGGGCTGCTCGTCACGTCACCGCTCTGGGAGTGGCTGCCCGACGACGACGGCGTCCGCATCGAGGGTGGCTTCGATCCCACGGAGATCGACGGCCTGCGCGACGCGGCACCGCGCATGACATCGGTGTCGCGCTGGGGCTGCAAGTCGGCGCAGCAGGTCGTCCGGCTGCCGTTGCCCGGTCAGGCCGCGGTCGCGGCGGCCGACCCCCGCACCGTGGGATTGGCCCTCGGCGTCTGAACCTCACGACGCTGGCGCTTCGGTCGCCGGCCCGTCGCAGCTACGACCTCGATGAAGGCGGTGATCGGCGAGCGCTCGAGGACTGGCACGACAAACCGGACGACCGGAGCAGCAAAACCAACCCGTCAGGGTTCTGCACGGATGTCGTGCAAGACCCTGACAGCTTCGGGTCGGCGACGGTCTGGCGGATGGCCGAACCCGCACCTCACCACCACGACGCTCGAAGTACCGCGGTGCCATGAGTGTCGCACCGCGCGTGCTCCCCAGCTGACCGCTCCCCCCGAGCGGCACCGGTTCGGATCGACCCTCAGGTCTCCGCTCCCGGGCGGCACCACCACAGCAGGGCGAGTGGTGAGAGCACGGCGATCGTGAGCGTCGGGCGGAGGCCGGCGTGGTCGCCGATCACGCCGATCAGCGCGCCCGCCGCGGCGCCGATGCCGACCTGCACCGACCGGTAGGCGCCGAGCGCGGTGCCGTGCTGCCCGAAGCGCTCGACGGCGAGCAGGTTCGCGGCAGGGAACAGCGAGCTGACGGTGCCGGCGAAGATCGCCGCCAGCCCGTAGGTCACGAGACCGGCGGGCAGCAGGACCCAGGCCAGACCTGTGCCGACGAGCACGAACGCCGTGCGCCGGACACTCGCCCGTGGGCCGAGGCGATCGGCGCTCGCACCGCCGACCAGCTTGGCGACGATCGACACGACGCGACCGATGGCGAGCAGCAGCGCGGCGCTCGCCTTCGCCATCCCCCACTGAGAGACGGCGTACGTGGTGAGGAACGGGATCGCGCCGTACTGACAGATCGCGCCGACCGAGCCGACAGCAGTCGGCAGGCCGAGCACGTGCGCGACACGCAGGCGCGGGGCCTCGGCGGACCGTGGGGTCGCCGTGACCCGCAGGCCTCCGGCGGAGACGGCGCCGGCAACGGACAGCCCTGCCGAGACCCAGAACGCGATCCGCCACTCCTCGCTCGCTCCGACCGCGCCGAGGACGGCGGCGAGCGTCAGCCCACCGGAGAACGCAACGCCGTAGATGCCCATCGCGAAGCCCTTCCGCCGTGGACCGGCGAGGATCGCCACGGCCTGGAGGCCGGCCGGGAAGAACAGGCCGGCGCCGAGGCCGAGGAGCAGCTGGGCGGCGACGAGCACGCCGAAGCTGGGCGCGATCGCAGCCACGACGGAGCCCAACGCCGTGACTGCGGCTGACACCGCGATCAGGCGCGCGGCGCCGAGGCGCTGCAGGAGCACGCCGCCGATCAGGTTCGCCACCGCGATCGATCCGGCGAGCACCCCGAACGCGAGGCCGCCGTCGGCGGAGCTCAACCCGAACTCGTCGGCGGCGGTCGGGAAGACCGGCGAGAGGACCTGCTCGCCGACGGTCACGGCGAGGTACGCGAAGCAGACGAGCGCGAAGGCGCCCCATCTCGGTCGCTCGGCTGACGTGGCGTCGGACGACGCCTCGACGGCCTCCGTCACGTCCCGGGGTCGCCGCGGCCGGCGTGTGTCGTGGAAGTGACCATCTCGGATACGGTATACAAGAATTGCCGACGTGCCCATCACGATGTCGGCCGACGATCCCGCCCAACCATCCCGCCCAACGATCCCGCCTGACGATCCCGCCTGACCAGAACGGCCCGCCATGTTGCACCTCGACGACGACACGATCGCCCGACTGCTCGACCTCCGGTCGGTCACGGATGTCGTCGGCGAGGCGTTCGCCGCCTGGGGACGCGGCGAGGCCGACACGACCCAGCGCGTGCGGTCGTCGGCCAGCGGTGGCATGGCCAGCGCGATGGCCGCAGTGGTGCCGCCGTTCTCGGGCGGCAAGGTCTACGCGACGCGTGACGGCGTCTTCACGTTCGTCAACGTCCTGTTCGATCTCGAGGGGCGCTTCCTGTGCACGCTCGACGGCGATGCGCTCACGCGGTTCCGCACGCCGGCCGCGTGCGCGCTCGCGATCCGGTCGATGGCCGCACCGGGCGTCCGCACCGCGGCGCTCGTCGGCGCCGGCCGCCAAGGGTGGTACCACCTCGAGATGCTCGCCGCCGAGTTGCCCGAGCTGACCGAGGTGCGGATCACGGATCTCCGCCCGGAATCGGCGGTGGCGATGGTCGAACGCGCCCTGGACGCCGGCATCCCGGCCAAGGTCGCCGCCAGCCCCGACGAGGCGGTCGACGGAGCAGAGGTCGTCGTGACCGTCACGCAGGCGACGGAGCCGTTGTTCGCGCCGTCGGCCGTGAGCGACCGCGCGCTCCTGTGCGCGGTCGGCGCCACGAAGTACGACCGCTGCGAGATCGACGCCCGGCTCGTGGAGCGCTGCGCCGTCGTCGTGTGCGACGACGTCACCGGGAGCCGCGTCGAGTGCGGCGATCTCATCCAGGCCGCCGCCGCCGGACGGTTCGACTGGGCGCGCGCAGTGGAGCTCCACGCCGTCGCTGCCGGCACTGTCCCTGTCGAGCGCGCCGGGCGGGCACCTGTGCTGTTCGAGACGCAGGGCGTCGCGCTGCAGGATGTAGCCGCGGCCGGACTTGCTTGGCAGCGCTACACCGAATCACCGCAAGCAAAGGAGAGCACCCTGTGATCCAGATCAACCGCCTCACGCTGCAGGAGGCCGAGGTCGCCGCCGACGCCGCGCTCGCCACGGCGAAGGAGCTCGGCGTCGGCTCGGTCGTGTGCGTGTCCGACGCCGCGGGCTACCCGATCGTGATCAAGCGGCCGGACAACGGCAAGGTCACCAGCGTCGAGATCGCGATCAACAAGGCGTTCACGGCGGCGTGCCACAAGCGTCCGACGCACACGTACACGAACGCCCAGCCGGGCCAGGAGGCCTTCGGCATCATGAACATGCACGGTGGCCGATTCTCGATCTTCGTCGGCGGCTGGCCGATCGAGGTCAACGGTGAGGTCGTCGGCGGCATCGGCATCAGCGGTGGACACACCAAGGAGGACATCGCCTGCTGCAAGTCCGGCATCACGGCGCTGCTCGAGCACCTGGGCGTGACCGCCGACTTCACGAAGTGGGACGACTGGAAGCCGCCGACCTGATGGCAGTCGAGGTCCTGAACCGAATCGGTAGCGATCGTGTCGGCGCGTCCGACGGCGCCACCTTCGAGCGCCGGAACCCTGCCGATCTGCGACACGTGGTCTCTGTCGCGCCAGAGTCCACGGAGGCCGACGTCCGCGATGCAGTCGGTGCCGCGCTCGAAGCGGCTGCGGCGTGGCGACGGACCACGCCGACGCAGCGTGCGGACGTGCTCGCCAAGGCGGCGCGAGCGCTCGCTGCGAAGACCGACGAACTGGCGCGCGACATGGTCGCGGAGGAGGGCAAGCCGCTCGCGGACGCCCGCAACGAAGCGAGCCGCACGCCGAAGAACCTCGAGCTCTACGCCGGCGAGGCGTACCGGCTGTGCGGCGCCACGTTCCCGAGCGACGACACGCCGCTCGTGTACTCGGTGCTCGATCCGGTCGGTGTCGTCGGTGTGATCACACCGTGGAACTTCCCGCTGAACATGGCGAGCAGGAAGATCGGTCCCGCGCTTGCGGCGGGCAACACCGTGGTCTTCAAGCCGTCGCCGATGACGCCCTTGATGGGCGATCACCTCGCCGAGGCGTTCGCCGCGGCAGGGCTACCGGCGGGCGTGCTGAACGTCGTCCACGGCTTCGGTGCCGGCGCCCACCTGGTCGCGGACGCCCGCGTCGGCGCAGTGACGTTCACCGGATCGAACGCGACGGGCGCGAAGATCCACCGCGCGATGGGCATCGGGCGGCGGGTGCAGCTGGAGCTCGGCGGCAAGAACCCGGTCGTCGTCCTGGCCGACGCGGACCTCGATGCGGCAGCCGACATCGTCGCCCGTTCGAGCTTCAGTCTCACCGGACAGGCCTGCACCGGCGCCGGGCGGATCCTCGCCGACGAACGGATCTACGACGAGCTGCTCGCGCGCGTGTTGCGCAAGGCGGCCGCGCACGTCATCGGACCAGGTGATCGCGATGGCGTGACGATGGGCCCGCTGGTCGACGAGCACGCGGTCGCGGCGATGGAGGCGGCGGTCGCCGCTGCGCGTGCGGACGGCGCGACGCTTGCCACCGGCGGCGAACGGCTCGTCGATGGTGACCTCGCCGAGGGTTGCTTCTTCCCGCCGACCGTGCTCGCCGAAGCCCGCCCCGACATGGCGCTCAGCTGCAACGAGGTGTTCGGCCCGGTCATCGGGTTCGAGCGCATCTCCGGCATCGACGAAGCGATCGCGTCCGCCAACAACGTCGAGTACGGGCTCTCCGCTGCGATCTGCACGCGCGACCTCGTGGCCGCGCAGCGCTTCGCCGCGGAGAGCCAGGCGGGCATGGTCCGCATCAACCGGCCCACTGTCGGCGCCGCGTTCAATGCGCCGTTCGGCGGGATCAAGCAGTCCGGCACGGCGACGCACAAGGAGCAGCTCGGGCCGACGGTGATGGACTTCTACACCGTGATGCGCACGGTGTGGCTCGGGAGCTGAAGGAGCGGGATGGATCTCGGGCTGTCAGGGCGGCGGGCACTCGTGCTCGCGTCATCGTCAGGTCTCGGTCGGGCGGTCGCCGAGGGTCTGATCGCCGAAGGCGTGCACGTCGCGGTGACGAGCCGCGACCAGGCGCGCGCCGACGAGGTCGCCCGTGAGATCGGCGCGGACGCTGGGTTCGCCGTCGACCTGACGGTGCCGGGCGAAGCCGCGCGCCTCGTCGGCGACGCGGTCACCGCACTCGGCGGGCTCGACATCTGCGTGATCAACACCGGTGGTGGCAAGCCCGGCTCGATCCTGGAGACGGCCGGCTTCGACGATGCCGCGTACCAGTCCATGCTGCGGCCCGTGCTCGAGGTGAGCCGTGCGGCGGCGCCGCACGTCGTCGAGAGCGGCGCTGGTCGCCTCGTCTACCTCACCGCGCGTTCCGTCCTCGAAGCGTCGACCGACCTCGCGCTCAGCTCGGTGTTCCGCAGCGCGGTCGCCGCTGCCGCGCGGTCGCTCGCGATCGAGCTCGCGCCGCGCGCCACCGTCAACGTGGTCGTGACCGGGCAGTTCGACACGCCCGCGTTGGGCCGCTTCGAGTCGGCGGTCGCCGCGCACGAGGGACGGAGCCTCGACGAGGTCCGTGCCGCGCACGTCGACTCGATCCCGATGGGCCGCGTCGGTCGAGCGGACGAGCTCGCCGACGTCGTCGTGTTCCTGTGCAGCGCCCGCGCGAGCTTCGTCACCGGCACCCCGGTGCGCGTCGACGGTGGCGCGATCCGCGGCTTCTGAGGCGAGGTCCGTCAGCCGGCGACGTGGAGCCCGGTCGCGGTGTCGCTGAAGAACGCCGCGCGGGCGTTGGCGATGTGGAGCTCGGCGATCCGCAGGGCGCGCAATTCGTCCTGCGCGGCGATCGCGTCGACGATGTCATGGTGCTCGCTCCACGAGCGGGCGGAACGCTGGTTGACACGGCGCACGTAGACCCACGCGATGAGGTGTGACAACCGCGCGGTCTCGGTGGCGAGCAGCTGGTTGTGCGACGCGAGGGCGAGTGCCCGGTGGAAGCGGGTGTTCAGCTCGGGGAGGACCTCGAGCTCGCCGCCGGCCGCTGCCGCCTCGCCGGTGTCGACGAGCTCGCGCAATCCGGCCAGCTGCGCGTCCGTGCGATGGCGAGCGGCGAGGCGGGCGACGAGACCCTCGAGGCTCTCGCGGATCTCGAAGAGCTCCTCGGCCCGCTTCGACGAGACGGTCGCGACTCGGGCTCCGCGGCGCGGCTCGAGCTCGACGAAGCCGTCGAGGGCGAGCGCCTGCAGCGCCTCGCGGACGGGGTTGCGGGACACGTCGAGCCGGTGCGCGATCTCCTCCTCGAAGAGGCGCTCCCCCTGCACGTAGCGTCCGTCGATGATCGAGCGGCGCAGTTCGTCGAGGACGACCTCGCGCAGCGAGCGGTGCTGCAGCCCGACGCTGTCGTGTGCGCCGTCGCCGCCGATCGTGGTCATCACGTCCTCCACTCCGATGCTTCCACGCGCCGACTCGTCATCTGCGCGTAGCAAGCCATTGACGTCTGCATGATGTCGACTGTATAAAGTCTGCAGTCGGCCCGTAAAGGGTCTTCCGACGAAATATGGAGGGGGAAACGTGACGAAGCGCTACCGAATCCTCGGTTCGCTGCTCGTGCTCGGCCTGGTGGCCGCGGCATGTGGTGGCGACGATGACGGGGATGACGCCGCTACAGAAGAGACCTCGGGTGGAGGTGGATCGGCGGTCGAAGGCGCTGAGATCACCATCGCGCTGGGCTCCGAGCCGACCAGTCTCGATCCACACCTCGTGGACGACGGCGGCGAGCGGGCGATCAACGACAACATCTACGAGACGCTGCTGACGCGCGACGCGCAAGGTGCGCTGCAGCCGAGCCTCGCGACCGCGCTGCCGACGCAGGTCGATCCGACGACCTGGGAGTTCACGCTCCGTGAAGGCGTCACCTTCCACGACGGTTCGCCGTTCAACGCCGACTCGGTGGTCGCGACCATCGATCGCATCGTGGCCATCGTCGCCGACGGCTCGAACGACAACGCCGGCTTCTTCGGCAGCCTCGCCGGTGCCGAGAAGGTCGACGACACGACCGTGCGGATCATGACCAAGGAACAGGACGGCGTCCTGCCCGCCCGCATGTACTGGCTCAAGATGGTGGCCGCCGGGGCCAAGGACGTCGCCGACCTCTCGTCGGCGCCGAACGGCACCGGCCCCTACAAGTTCGTGTCCCAGAGCAAGGGTGTGAACGCGGTCATCGAGGCCAACGCCGACTACTGGGACGGTGCGCCGCAGATCGCGAAGGTCACCTACGAGTTCAGCGACGACTCGGCAACCCGGCTCGCCGGCCTGAAGTCCGGCAAGTACGACCTGATCACGAACCTCGGGCCGCAGGACGTCGCCCAGGCGCCGAAGTCGGCGCAGGTGCAGGGCCAGGAGCACCCGGTCATCATCCTCGATGCCGACGACGGCATCACGGCTGATGTCGAGGTCCGCAAGGCGCTCAACCTCGCCGTCGACAAGGACGCCATCGCGAAGAACATCTTTGGTGGGTTCGCCTCCGTCGACGCCGGGCAGCTGTTGAGCCCGTCGATCCTCGGGTTCAACGACGCGATCAGCGCCTACCCGTACGATCCCGAGCAGGCCAAGCAGATCCTGGCCGACGCCGGTGTCGCCGGGCAGACGATCCAGCTCGTCGGTGAGTCCGGCCGCTGGTTGAAGGACAAGGACATCCTCGAGGCCGTCGCCGGCTACTGGACCGAGGCGGGCCTGACCGTCAACCTCGAGATCCTCGAGTTCGGCGCCTACCTGGACGTGCTGTTCGACCGTGAGAACCGTGCGGACTCGGTGTTCGTGTCGTCGTCGAACGACATCCTCGACGCCGACCGCCAGCTGTCGACCTACTACAAGGCGGGTGGCATCGGTTCGTCGAACAGCAACGAGGAGCTCGCCGGCCTGATCGACGACGCTCGCGCCGAGCTCGACACGACGAAGCGTGCCGAGCTGTACAACCAGGCCGTGGAGATCGCCTACAACGAGGCGTACTTCTTGTTCCTGGTGAACAACCAGGACATCTACGGCTTGTCCGAGCGGATGGAGTGGACGCCCCGAGTGGACGCGAAGCTCCTCGTCAAGGAGATGACGGTCACCGGCTGACCCCGGTCACCGTCGGACGTCGAGAGCGGTAGGGCCAGACGTGGGTCGATACCTCGCCGGGCGGTTCCTCCAGGGACTGATCGTGGTCTTCGGAGTCACCGTGGTGGTGTTCGTCGCCACTCGGATGATCGGCGATCCCGTTGACTTCATCCTGCCGCTCTCGGCGTCACCGGAACAGCGGCTGCAGCTGCGGTCGGAGCTCGGCTTCGACCGCAGCGTGGTCGCACAGTTCGCCGACTACATCGGTGACGCGTTCCGGCTCGACTTCGGCACGTCCACCTACTACCGCAACGACAGCACGCTCGACGTCGTCTTCCGCTTCCTGCCGAAGACGCTGCAACTCGTCGCCGCAGGCATGCTGATCGCGTTCGTGGTGTCGATCGGGCTCGGTGCGCTCGCCGCGCTGAAGCCCGGCCGGATCACGGACAAGATCCTCGTGGTGCTGAGCCTCGGCGGCCTGGCCACCCCGCAGTTCTTCCTCTGCCAGTTGCTGCTCATCTACACGAGCGTGAAGTTCCAGCTCGTCCAGTTCGGGCCCGGCCCGTGGACGCACCTGCTGATGCCGTCCGTCGGTCTGGCGTTGCCGGCCATCGGACGGCTGTCGATGGTCGTCAGATCGGCGATGATCGACGAGCTCAACACCCAGTACGTCAAGGCGGCACGAGCGAAGGGCATCGCCAGGCGGCGGATCGTGTTCGTGCACGCGCTGCGCAACGCGGCGATCCCGTTCGTGACGCTCTTCGGCTGGGAGGTCATCCGAGCGCTCGCCGGCTTCACCGTCGTCGTCGAGAACGTCTTCAACTGGCCAGGCCTGGGCAACATGGCGATCATCGCCATCAAGGAGCGCGACTTCTTCTTGATCCAGACCATCGTGCTGGTGGTGGCCGTGATGGTCGTCGCCATCAACATCCTGATCGATGTCGCGTATCGATACCTCGACCCGAGGGTGAAGCTATGAGCGAGACACCGGGAACTCACGTCACCCACGTCGGCGACGAGTACACCACGCAGCGGCACGAACACGATGAAGCGATCCAGGCCGAAGAGGCGACCGAAGGTCGTCCGTTCGAGGTGCGTTCGGCCACCCGCGGGCTCTTCACCGAGCTCCTGTCGGACAAGACCGGGCTCGTCGCGCTGGTGTTCCTCGTCGCGGTCGTCGGTGCCGCGGTGTTCGCGCCCTGGGTTGCGCCGTACGGCCCGACGGAGGGGTCGCTCTCGACGAGCAACCTCGTCCCCGTCTGGAGCGACGGCGGCTCGTGGAGCCACGTCTTCGGCACCGACCAGCAGGGCTACGACGTCCTCTCCCGGTTGATCTACGGCGCCCGCACGTCGTTGTTCATCGGCGCCGCAGTGGTGCTCATCGCCGGCACGTTCGGCGTCGTGATGGGACTGCTGTCCGGCTATCGCGGCGGGCGGGTCGACCGGTTCGTGATGGGTTGGGTCGACGTGCAGGTCGCCTTCCCCGGACTGCTGCTCGCACTCATCATGATCGCGATCCTCGGCGGGTCGATCACGACCGTGACCCTCGTCCTCGCGTTCAACGGATGGATGGTCTACGCCCGCATGACGCGCGGCGTCGTGCTCTCCGTGAAGGAACGCCCCTTCGTCGAAGCGGCCGAGATGATCGGTTGTCGACCTCGACGCGTCATCTTCAAGCACATCCTGCCGAACCTCGTCTCCTCGATCACGACGCTCGCCGTGCTCGAGTTCGCCCGCATCCTGCTCGCCGAGGCCACGTTGTCGTTCCTCGGGCTCGGCATCCAGTTCCCCGACGTGTCGCTCGGTCTGGTCGCCAACAACGGCCGCGATTACTTGTTCTCGGCACCCCGCTTCATCATCATCCCCGGCATCGCGCTCTCGCTGATCGTGCTCTCGGTGAACTTCGTCGCTTCGTGGCTGCGAGTCGCCTTCGATCCGCAGGAGCGTGAGAAGCGGTTCGCCGCGAACGCCACCGCCGGCGGCATCAAGGGGGCGGCGTGAACCAGCGACGCGAGTCGACCCGAGCGGCAGGGAGCGGAGCGCGATGACCGTCCAGCAAGGCGCCCAGGTGGTCGTGCCGACCGGCCCGCGCGCCGACACGCTCCTCGAGGTCGAGCAGCTCTGCGTGCAGTTCTTCACCCGGCGAGGCACCGTGCAAGCGGTGCGCGACGTGAGCTTCGACATCCGCCGGGGCGAGACGCTCGGCCTCGTCGGCGAGTCCGGCTCCGGCAAGAGCGTCACCGCCCAGGCACTGCTCGGTCTGACCGAACTGCCGGGTCGGATCACGAGCGGCGACGTCCGCTGGAAGGGGCAGTCGCTGGTCCACAAGGCTGAGGCGACGATCGAGCGGGTTCGCGGCCGCGAGATCGCGATGGTCTTCCAGGACCCGATGACCTCGCTCAACCCCGTGTTCACGATCGGCATGCAGATGAGCGAGGTGCTGCGCCGTCACCTCTCGATGTCGAAGAAGCAGGCCAAGGAGCGCTCGGTCGAGCTGCTCGATCTCGTCGGCATCGCCAACGCCCGCCAGCGTGTCCAGCAGTACCCGTTCGAGATGTCGGGCGGCATGCGCCAGCGCGTGCTCATCGCGATGGCGCTGGCCTGCGAACCCGAGCTGCTCATCGCCGACGAGCCGACGACGGCCCTCGACGTGACGATCCAGGCGCAGATCCTCGAGCTCATCGCCGAGCTGCAGGAGCGGCTCCACGTCGCCGTCCTGCTGATCACGCACGACCTCGGTGTCGTTGCCGGGCTCTGCGATCGGGTCGCCGTGATGTACGCCGGCAAGCTCGTCGAGATCGCCGATGCGGCCGATCTCTACGCCCGTCCCGCGCACCCGTACGCGGCTGGCCTGCTCCGTTCCACCCCACGGCTCGATGTGGTCCTCGATCGGTTGATCGCGATCGACGGCGCCCCACCGGACATGCGCACACCGCCGGTCGGCTGCGCGTTCGCGGCGCGCTGCACGTTCGCCGACCACCGGTGCACGTCCGAGATGCCTGCGCTGACCATCAACGAGGAGGGTCGGCATGTCGCTTGCTGGCATCCCATCCACCACGCCTGAGGTCGGCCACCACCCGGGGCCCTCGTCCGAGGTGCTCGTCGACGTCGACCACCTGTCGATCCGGTTCCCGGTCGGACGGGCGGGGTTCTGGGGGCGGACCGTCCGCCACGTCCACGCTGTCGACGACGTGTCGTTCCAGATCCACAACGGCGAGACGCTCGGCCTCGTCGGCGAGTCCGGCTCGGGCAAGACCACGGTCGGGCGCGCCATCCTGCGCCGCATCAACCCGTCGGCGGGGACGATCCGGTTCCGCGGTCAGGACATCACGTCGACGACGGGTGAGGAGCTCCGCCGCCTCCGCCGGCACATGCAGCTCGTGTTCCAAGATCCGTACGCGTCGCTCAACCCGCGCATGACCGTGCTCGAGCTCGTCGCCGAGCCGCTCGTCGTGCACGGCATCGAGCCGTCGACCGAAGCCGCCCGTGCGCAGGTCGCAGACCTGCTCGACCGCTGCGGCCTGCCGGACGACGCGATCGATCGTTACCCGCACGCGTTCTCGGGTGGTCAGCGCCAGCGCATCGGGATCGCCCGTGCCCTCGCACTGCGGCCCGACTTCATCGTCGCCGACGAGCCGGTGTCCGCGCTCGACGTCTCGGTGCGGGCCCAGGTGGTGAACCTCCTGCAGGACCTGCAGCAGGAGCTCGGTCTCACGTACCTGTTCATCGCCCACGACCTGTCGGTCGTGAGACACATCTCGCACCGCATCGCGATCCTCTATGCGGGCAAGCTCGTCGAGTTGGCGCCGTCGAGCGCCGTCTACGCCGAGCCGCGCCACCCCTACACCGAGGCGCTGCTGTCGTCCGTCCCGATCCCCGACCCGCCGCTGCAGCGGGCTCGCCGGCGCATCGTCCTGACCGGCGAGATCCCGAACCCCATCGACCCCCCACCCGGGTGCCGTTTCCAGAGCCGATGCCCTTTGGCCGTGGAACGCTGCCAACACGAAACCCCACCGCTCGAGGAGAAGGCGCCCGGTCACTGGGCGGCGTGCTTCGTGCGGTGACTGGAGACGACGACATGGCCCTTTCTTCGGCGCGCATCGAGACGAATTCGACCTTGGTGACGACCGTCGTGCTCGGCTTGGCAGCAGGCTTCCTCTCCGGCCTGTTCGGCGTCGGCGGCGGCATCCTGATCGTGCCCGCGCTCGTGATGTTCCTGAAGATGGACCAGCGGCTCGCCCATGGCACGTCGCTCGCCGCCGTGCTCCCGATCGCGCTGTCGAGCCTCGCCGGGTTCTGGACGAACGGGAACATCGACTGGCCCGTCGCGCTCTTCCTCGCGATCGGTGCGGTGGGCGGCGCGATGCTCGGCACGAAGCTGCTCCACGTCCTTCCTCACCGCACGCTCGGTTTCGCGTTCGCCGCGGTGCTCATCGCGTCGGCGATCAGGCTGTTCATCACGACCGAGGCGAACGGGCGCGGCGACCTCACGCTGGCGATGGCGGTCGGCCTCGTCGCCGTCGGGCTCGGGACGGGCATCCTCGCCGGGCTGCTCGGCGTCGGCGGCGGCATCGTGATGGTGCCGGTGATGATCGTGCTGTTCAAGATCTCGCCGGTCGTCGCCAAGGGCACCTCGATCGCCGTGATCATCCCCACCGCGATCATGGGGACGTGGCGGAACCGCAAGAAGCAGAACGCCGATCTCCGCACGGCGGCCATCCTCGGCGTCGGCGGCATCGTCTCCGCCTGGTTCGGTGCGCACCTGTCGGACGCGATGAGCGACGAGACGTCGAACGTGCTCTTCGCGATCCTGCTCTCGCTCGTCGCGATCAGGATGCTCTGGCAGCTCGAGCAGGAGCGTCGCGCAGCGCGACCCTCGCCCGCCGCCTGAGCCGCGTCATTTGCCCCGGATCTCTGCTCACAGACGTCATTCCCCCGGATATCTGCTCACAGACGTCATTCCCCCGGATCTCTGCTCACGGACGGACGCCCAGCGTCCGGGGTTGATCAGAGATCGGGTTGGGGGTCGGGGTTGATCAGAGATCGGGTTGGGGGTCGGCGTTGATCAGAGATCGGGGTGAGATGCCGGGCGGAACCGGGCCGGGGCGAGCTCGTCGAAACCGACACCGGCGGCAGCGACCGACGCCGGGAGCCGCTCGCCGGCGACGAGTGCGACCGTGATGGTCGCGAGCGCCGGTGCGGTCTTGATGCCGGCGCCAGCCTGCCCGACGAGCCAGAAGAAGCCCGGCGCGTCGGGGTCGAAGCCGGCGATCGGCACACCGTCGGCGCTGAACGTGCGCAGGCCGGCCCACGCTCGACGGACGGAGCGCACCGTGAGCTTGGTCGTCTCCCGCAGTCGGTCCAGCGCGAGCGCGACATCGAGCTCTTCGGCGCGAGCGTCACACGGCGCGTCGAGCGTCTCGTCGGCCGGGGACAGGAGCAGCCCGCCCGCTTCCGGCTCGAAGTAGCAGCGCGACGCGATGTCCATCACGAGCGGCCAGTCGCGAACCTCGTCCGGCGCGGGTACGAGGCATGCCGTGCGGCGAAGCGGCTTCAGGCCGATCGGCGGAACCCCGGCGCGCTCGGCGACGACGTCTCCCCACGCTCCCGCCGCGTTCACGACGACGGGCGCGCGCAGCGTCGCACTCGACCCGACCACCGTCCACCCCTGCGCGTCGCGCGAGAGCTCGACGGCTTCGTTCGAGACGTAGGTCGTGCCGCCGGCGCGCCGCAGGCCGCGCAGGTAGCCGGCGAGGAGGCCGGCGACGTCGATCGCCATCGCCTCGGGCTCGTCGACGCCACCTGCGCCAACTGCGTCCTCGCGCAGCATCGGTAGGACCGACATCACCTCGGCCGGATCGAGACGGCGAACGGAGGGATTGATCGTGCGGCCGTGCGCGGCCAGCGCGTCGAGGAGCGGGCCGTCACCGTCGCGGCCGATCCAGAGGAGCCCGCGGGGAGCGAGCAACGGGTGATCGGCGAAACCGTCGGGCGGGTCCGCCAGGAACGGCCGGCTCGCCGCTGCGAGCGCACAGACCGCCCGGGCTCCCGAGGTCTCCGACAACGTCGCCGCCGAGCGTCCGGTCGCGTGCAGCCCCGGCTGCGGCTCCTGTTCGACGAGCGCGACCCGCCGGCCCGATCCGGCCAGCGCCCACGCGGCAGAGGCGCCGGCGATGCCGCCGCCGATCACGACGACGTCGAGCTGGTCCATGCGTCAGGGTTCGTCGCGGAGCTCGAGGTCGCGCACCACCGAGGCCATGTGGGCGAACGTGTGCGCCCGGGCCGCTTCCGCGTCGCCGCGCGCGATGGCGTCCCGGATCCGTTCGTGCTCGTCCCAGCTGTGCACGCCGCGGCTGTCGAGCAGCACGGAGAAGACGAGCTCGGTCTGGTGCCGCAACGGCGCGACCACCCCGGTGATGTACGCGTTCGCGGACGCCTGTTCGATGGCGATGTGGAACTGCCGATGGTACGACGCAGCCTGCACGTAGTCCTGCTCGGCGGACGCCTTGCGTCCCTCCTCGATGCAGCTGTCGAGGCGCTCGAGATCGGCGTCCGTGTGGTGCCTCGCTGCCCGCTCGGCGGCGTAGGCCTCGAGCACGCAGCGCAGCTCGAGCAGCTGGCGCACCTGGGCGACATCGAACTCCGACACGTACGCGCCTCGGCGGGGGACCACCTCGACCAGACCGGTTCCTTCGAGCGCGCGGATCGCCTCGCGCACGGGGTTGCGGGACACCCCGAGCTGCTCGGCCAGACGGTCCTCGAACAGCCGCTCGCCCGGCTTCAGCTCGCCGCGCGTGATCATGCCGCGGATCTCGTCGGACACGATCTCACGCAGCGTCCGGTGTGACTGTCCGATCGTCACGAGCGCTCTCTCTTCCTCTGACGTACCGCGCCCCAGGATAGGGGTCGGGCCTCGGTGTCGGGCGGCACGTCCCGGTGAGCGTCTCCGGCGACACGGCGGTATGGTCCGGGAGATGGCGCACCGTCCGAGCACCCTCGGTGAACTCACGGCCTCCGGTTGGCAGTCCGTTCCCGTCAAGGAAGAGATCCGTCGCAACGCCGTGGCCCGGATCGCGGCCGGTGAGGCGATGTTCGAGGGTGTGCTCGGCTACGAGCACACCGTCATGCCGCAGCTCGAGAACGCGCTCCTCGCCGGGCACGACGTGATCTTCCTCGGCGAGCGCGGCCAGGCCAAGACCCGCATCATCCGGTCGCTCACCGGCCTGCTCGACGAGTGGCTCCCGATCGTCGCCGGCAGCGAGATCAACGACGATCCGTACCACCCCGTCTCCCGCCACGCGCGCGAGCTGATCGCCGAGCAGGGTGACAGCACCCCGATCGATTGGGTGCACCGCGACGACCGGTTCGGCGAGAAGCTCGCCACGCCGGACACGTCGATCGCCGACCTCATCGGTGAGGTCGACCCGATCAAGGTCGCCGAGGGTCGCTACCTGTCCGACGAGCTGACGCTCCACTACGGCCTCGTCCCCCGGACGAACCGTGGCATCTTCGCGATCAACGAGCTACCCGACCTCGCCGAGCGCATCCAGGTCGGCCTGCTGAACGTGCTCGAAGAGCGCGACGTGCAGGTCCGCGGCTACAAGATCCGGCTGCCGCTCGACGTGCTCCTCGTCGCGTCGGCGAACCCGGAGGACTACACGAACCGCGGGCGGATCATCACCCCGCTGAAGGACCGCTTCGGCAGCCAGATCCGCACGCACTACCCGCTGGAGACAGCGACCGAGGTCGCGATCGTCCGTCAGGAGGCACGCCCGACGAGCGTGGGCGACGTGCGCGTCACGGTGCCGTCGTACATGGAGCAGGTCGTGGTGACGTTCTCGCACCTCGCCCGTGGCAGCAGCCACGTGAACCAGCGCAGCGGCGTGTCGGTCCGGCTCTCGGTGAGCAACTACGAGGTGCTCGCCGCGAACGCGCTCCGGCGTGGCCTCCGCGCCGGCGAGCGCGAAGTCGTCCCTCGCATCTGCGACCTCGACGCGCTCGCCGCGTCGACGTCCGGCAAGGTCGAGATCGAGTCGCTCGAAGAAGGTCGCGAAGGCGCGATCATCGAGAACCTCCTTCGCAGCGCCGTGCTCACGGTGTACAAGGATCGGGTCACTCCCGACCAGGTGCGCGATGTCGTCACGGCGTTCGAGGAGGGCGTCGTCGCCCACACGGGTGAGGACATCGCTTCGGTCGACGAGGTCCGGCTCCTCGAGCAGGTGCCGGCGCTGCGCAGCCCCGTGCTCGCGCTCACCGAGGGTGACGAGTCGCCGGCTGCGCTCGCCAGCGCGGTCGAGTTCGTGCTCGAAGGCCTGCACCTCTCGAAGCGTCTGAACAAGGACGCCTCCGGCTCACGGGCGACGTACCGCGGCCGCAGCTGAGCCGCAGCTGAACGATGCCCCGCCATCGGGATCTCCGCTCTCGGGCGGACACCGCAGGGCCGGGGGCGAACGGAGATCAGGTGATTCAGCGGGTCGCGGCGGCGAGCCAGGCCTCCACGCACGACGTCGGCTGACGGTCGCGGTCGATCAGGGCGTCCGGCCCGCCGGGGCCTGCGATCGCCGGTGATGCGAAGACCGAGCTGATCGCGACACCGTCGCCGATCGCGTCGCGGGTGGCGCGGCCGAATGCTTCGAGCACGCCGCGCCGCTCGTCCACGTCGTCGCGGGCAGGTCGGAACGTCACCGCGATCGGGCGGCTCGGGCCTTCCTCGGCAGCGCGACGCAGGATCCCGCCGGCGCGGTCCTCGAAGCGTGCGAGCGCACCGTCGTCGGCCCGCTCGTCGTCGCCGAGATCGGCGACGACGGAGATGCCGAGGACGTCGAGTGCGCCGGCCAGGTCCGGGACGGTCCGCTCGACCCGCCCGGGCACCGAGCTCGTGCCGTCGCGCAGCCCGCGCAGCCAGACGTTCCAGCGCAGCCGGTCCTGCAGGCGGGCCGCCTCGCGTGCTGGCGCGGTGTCGTCGGCCGGCCGCACGATGCCGAGTCGGAGCGATGTCGCGACCGGTGGTCCCCCGCGCAGGATCCGCCATGCGTCGCGCCAGGCGACGAGCAGGTGGTGGACCGTCGCCTGGTGGCGGAGCGAGTCGGCCCCCGCGGCTCGTTCGGCGTGCCCGACCGGATCGTCGAACGGCACCCAACCGGCAACGCGATCGCCGAACGCCTCTGCCGCCGACTCGATCCAGGCTGGCCACCAGCGGCCGGCGGCGCGCGCGTCGGCGAAGCCCCCGTCGTCGTCGAACCAACTCGGCTGCACGCCCTCGAACAGGCACGCCCACACGTCGATGCCGAGCGCGGCGCCGGCGTCGAGCACGTCGCTGTAGAACTCGCGCCAGTCGTCGTCGAGTCGCCCCGGCCGGGGCTGGAGGCGCGACCAGTCGAACGGGAACCGCACCGCGGTGATGCCGAGCTCGGCCAGCAGTGGGAGGTCTTCCCGCCAACGCGTGACGAGGTCGTTGCCGGTCGCCGGAGCCCGGTCCGCCGAGTCGCCGACGCCGAGCGTCACGCGCAGCGGGAGCACCCCGCCGATCGTCAACGTCGGCGCGTCGGACATGGTCAGCCGCCGAACGGCTGGCGTGTCCAGAGCTCGCCGGTGTCGTTCCGGGGCGCGGCGACCGGGTCGCCGGAGAGCTCGAGGACCTCGATCGACCCGGGGAACCCGCGCAGCTCGAGCGAGCCGTAGTCGGTCGCGACGACGCCCTCGGGGAGGCGCTCGAGCTGCATCGCCGGGACGAGGATCTCGAACGGTCCCGCGATGTCGCACAGCCGGGAGGCCATGTTGACCGCGGAGCCGATGTAGTCGTCGCCTTCGAACAGGAGCGCGTACCCCGAAGCCATCCCCACCCGCACGGCGAGCGGCGCGCAGACCTGGGCGGCTCGACGCTCGAGCTCGAGCGAGAAGACGACGGCATCCTGCTGATCGACGGCCACCACCATGCACCCGTCGCCCAACCACTTCGCGATCCGCACCCCGCGTTCGCTCGCCACCTCACGTGCGATCGATCGGAACGCGCCGAGGATCCGCCCGGCGGCGTCGTCGCCGAAGGCCGCCGTGTAGTTCGTGAACCCCGAGAGATCGACGAAGACGAAGGTGCGCGGAACCCGCATGAGGTGTCTCAGGTTACGTGCCCGAAGCGCACGCTTGGTGGTCGTTCCGTTGCCGGTGCGTGAACAGCCCATTCGAACTACCCTCCCGCTATGGCCAGTCGCTTCACGTACTCACGTTGGGACGGCACACAGAAGGGCTTCGAGCTCGACGCGGACTCGCTGTTCGACGAGATCACCGACGATCTGCTGTACCACGGCGACCTGAACAACGCCTTGCGCCGGTTGATGCAGCAGGGCATGCGCGACCAGAACGGTGACCGCATCCAGGGTGTGCGCGAGCTGCTCGAGAAGCTCCGCCAGCAACGCGAGGAGATCAAGGACCGTGGCGATCTCGGCGGCGTGTACGCAGAGATCGCGGAGGAGCTGGCCGACATCGTGGACGAGGAGCGCCACGCGATCGAGAACCAGACGGATGAAGCGGCGCGCAGTGGCGACGAGCGGCGGGCCGAGCTGGCGCGGGAAGCGGCGATGGAGCGCAACTTCCGGCTCGACATGCTGCCGAACGACCTCGCCGGTCAGGTGCGCGAGCTGCAGAGCTACGACTTCGCGTCGGCCGAGGCGCAGCGCCGGTTCGACCAGCTGATGGACAAGCTGCGCGAGCAGCTGATGCAGCAGTACGTCAAGCAGCTCACCGATGCGGTGCAGGACATGTCACCCGAGGCGATGCAGCGGATGAAGGACATGATGGCGGCGCTCAACGAGATGATCGAGAAGCGCGAGCGCGGGGAGGATCCCGGCTTCGAGCAGTTCATGGAGCAGTACGGCGACTTCTTCCCGGAGAACCCGCAGACCCTCGACGAGCTCCTCGAGGCACTCGCACGGCGGATGGCGGCGATGCAGGCGATGCTGAACTCGATGACGCCCGAGCAGCGGGCGCAGCTCGAGCAGTTGAGCAACCAGCTGCTCGAGGACATGGACCTGCGCTGGCAGGCCGACCAGCTCGGCCAGCACATCCGCTCGATGTTCCCGCAGGAAGGGTGGCAGCGGGGCTACGACATGCAGGGCACGAACCCGCTCGGCTTCGGCGAGGCGATGCAGGCGATGCAGGACATGGGTGACCTCGACCAGCTCGAGAACGTGCTGCGCGGCGCCACGAACCCGGGCGCGCTCGCCGAAGCCGACCTCGACCGCGTCCGCGATCTGATGGGCGATGACGCCGCGCGCTCGCTCGAACGGCTCGCCGAGCTCGCGAAGATGCTCGAGGACGCCGGTCTCATCGAGCGCAAGGAGGGCCGTCTCGAGCTCACGCCGAAGGGGCTCCGCAAGATCGGTTCGAACGCGTTGCGCGACCTCTTCTCGAAGCTCGCCAAGGACAAGATGGGCCAGCACCAGATCGACAAGCTCGGGGCCGGTCACGAACGCACCTACGAGTCGAAGGCGTACGAGTACGGGGACCCGTTCCACCTCGACCTGCAGCGAACGATCCGCAATGCCGTGCGCCGTCAGGGAGCCGGCACCCCGGTGCAGCTGACGCCCGAGGACTTCGAGATCGAACGCACCGAGAACATGACGCGGTCGTCGACCGTGCTGATGCTCGACCTGTCGCTGTCGATGCCGATGCGCGACAACTTCCTGCCGGCGAAGAAGGTCGCGATGGCACTGCACTCGCTGATCTCGTCGCAGTTCCCGCGTGACTACCTCGGCATCGTCGGCTTCAGCGAGGTCGCCCGTGTCATCCAGCCGCAGCAGCTGCCGGAGGTCAGCTGGGACTTCGTGTACGGCACGAACATGCAGCACGCGTTCTTGCTGAGCCGCCAGCTCCTCGCCCGCCAGACCGGTACGAAGCAGATCATCATGATCACCGACGGCGAGCCGACCGCGCACATCGAGGCGAACGGCGAGGTGTTCTTCAACTACCCGCCGGTGCGCGAGACCGTCGAGTCGACGCTGCGCGAGGTGATGCGCTGCACGAAGGACGGCATCCGGATCAACACCTTCATGCTCGACGCGAACGCCTCGTTGAAGGCCTTCATCGAGCGGCTGACCGCGATGAACCGCGGTCGGGCGTTCTTCACCACACCCGAGACGCTCGGCGACTACGTGCTCGTCGACTTCATCGAGCACAAGCGCCAAGCAGCACGCGGTTCCTCCCAGCGCCGCGCCGGCTGATGGGGACGAAGCGCTGGATCGGGACTGGCCGCCGCTTCTTGGTTGGGATATCCAACAACACGGTGCGTGGCGAGCTTGGCACGAATTTGGAATCCCCCCTTGCGCAGACGTGATGTGATAGTGGACAATGACACCGTTGTAATTACAGCGGTGCTCGTTGAGCCACCCTGCCGCCCGGTGACCATCACGGTGCCGGCGTCGAGTGAGCCCGGCGGATCCGCCCGGCGAACAGGCCGACAGCAGGGAGGCCGAGCGTGAACATGCAGTACGGCGGTACGGACGTGGACAACCGATCATGGCAGGACGAGGCGAACTGCCTCGGCGTCGACCCGGATCTGTTCTTTCCCGAACGGGGCGCATCGACCCGGGAGGCGAAGGAGGTCTGCCGCGGGTGCGTCGTGCGCTTGCAGTGCCTCGAGTACGCCTTGGTGAACGGCGAGAAGTTCGGCATCTGGGGTGGCCTGTCCGAGCGTGAGCGGCGCCGGCTCCGCCGCCAGCGCGCCCAGGATGCCCGGCGCACGGCGACCGCCTGAACCCGCATCGCGCACCCGCTGGGACCGCCCTCGCGGTCTCACGCGGACGGTGGTACCGTGCCAGGCATGTTCGCAGGCATCTTCGACGGACCTGAGGTCATCGTCGTACTCGTCGTGGTCCTGGTGCTCTTCGGGGGGTCGCAGATCCCGAAGCTCGCCCGGAACCTCGGTCAGGCCCAGAAAGAGTTCAAGAAAGGCCTCGACCAGGGTTCGAAGGACGACGAGGACACGTCGACCGACGCGAAGTAAGCAGCACACCAACTCGGGGAACGACAACGGGCCGGCCACGTCGCTGTGGCCGGCCCGTTGTATGCGCGTCCGGGTGGGGATCGCGCCGTTGGGGAGATCTCGTGGGGGTCAGCGCACGACGAGTGCGAGACGACGACGCTTCAGGATCCGGCGCCGTTCGCGCTCGGACGCTCCGCCCCAGACGCCATGGTCGATGCGGTTGTCGAGCGCGTACTCGAGGCAGTTGGAGCTGACGGGGCAGGTCGCACAGATCCGCCGCGCCCGGTCGACGCCGACGCCGTCGCTGGGGAAGAACACTGCGGGCGGGTAGCTCCGGCAGTTACCCGAGGCCATCCAGCTCGTCTCGGTGTCGTCGTGCATGGGATGTACGTCCTTTCGATCCACGCCGGTTCCGCCCGACACCGGAAACCTCGCAGGTACACCTGACTGAGACGTCGGCTGGACCGATTCGGTTCCCGTTGAGTCCGCAGTCAAACACGGTTCCTCAAGATCAGCCATGGTCCAATGGACCCATTGCGTCAAGAAGACCGCTCAACGTGGTGAAGTCGACGAAGGGCGCAGTCACCCCAGGTCGCGGTAGGATGGCCAGTCGACTCGTCGAGGAGATGCCCATGTCTGACGTCGTTGCCGAACCACCCCGCGCTCACGCTCGGATCGTGTACCTCGGCCCGGTGTCGCCGCACTGGGAGGTCTACAGCGACTACGGCGATCGTTCGATCGTGGACGAGTTCCGCGCCCGGGTGCTCGCCCGCCTCGTGCTGATCCAGCGCGACGACCCGCAGTTCCGCCGCAACCGCGAGCGCGTCGTTCGCGACGCCGAGCGCGAGAACATCACGATCGAGTGGGACCTCGGCCTGCCGGAGGGCGTCGAGATCTGACGGTGGACGGCCGATCTAGGCTGCCCGACGTGGATGAACGCATCCTCAACCGCGAGCTCTCCTGGCTGGACTTCAACGACCGCGTCCTGGCTCAGGCCGCCGAGGCCACGGTTCCACTCCTCGAGCGGGCGAAGTTCCTCGCCATCTGCTCGTCGAACCTCGACGAGTTCTTCCAGGTCCGCGTGGCTGCGCTGAAGGACCAGATCGCGGCCGGCATCACGATGCCGTCGCCAGATGGCCGGCTGCCCTCGCAGCAGCTGCTCGAGGTGATGGACCGCGTGCATCGCCTCGTGAAGGCGCAGGAATCACTCCTGATCGACGAGCTGCTGCCCGGCCTCGCCGCAGCCGGGATACGAGTCTGCCGGTGGGACGAGCTCGAGCGCGACGACCAGAAGCTCCTGATCGAGGTCTTCGAGCAGCGGATCTTCCCGGTCCTCACACCGCTCGCGGTCGACCCCGGACATCCGTTCCCCTACATCTCGAACCTCTCGCTCAACCTCGGCGTGATGGTGCGCGAGCCCGACGGTGTCGAGCGACGCTTCGCCCGGGTCAAGGTGCCGCAGCTCCTGCCGAGGTTCCTGCCCGTCGGCGAGGACCGGATGATCGCGATCGAGGAGGTCATCGCCGCGCAGCTCGCCTACCTGTTCCCGGGGATGGTGCTCGACGAGCACCTCGTGTTCCGGGTGACCCGCAACGCCGACCTCACGCTCGAGGAGGAAGAGGCCGACGACCTGCTCGAAGCGGTCGAGGTCGAGCTGCGCCGCCGCCGGTTCGGCAAGGCGGTGCGCATCGAGGTCGAAGCCGGTGTCTCCGAGAACGTCCTGCGGCTGCTGCTCGACGAGCTCGACCTCGACGACGACGATGTCACGTACCACCGCTCCTTCGTCGACCTCACCGGGCTCTTCGTCATTCACTCGCTCGACCGCCCGAACCTGAAAGACGATGCGTGGCCGGCGATCACGCCCCGGCCGATCCTGCACGCGATGGAAGAGGAGCGGAGCCTGTTCTCGGTCATCCGCGACAGTGACCTGCTCATCCACCACCCGTACGAGTCGTTCGCCGGTTCCGTCGAGGCGTTCATCGCCAGTGCCGCGGACGACCCGCGCGTGCAGTCGATCAAGATGACGCTCTACCGCACCTCCGGCGACAGCCCGATCGTGAACAGCCTGGTACGCGCCGCAGAGCGCGGTGTGCAGGTCGCGGTGCTCGTGGAGCTCAAAGCGCGCTTCGACGAGCAGGCCAACATCGCCTGGGCGAAGATGCTCGAGCGTGCCGGAGTGCACGTCGTGTACGGCCTTGTCGGGTTGAAGACACATTCCAAGTGCGTGCTCGTCGTGCGCGAAGACGGCGACGGGTTGCGCAGGTACGCGCACATCGGCACGGGCAACTACAACTCGAAGACGGCGCGCACCTATGAAGACCTCGGGCTGCTCACCGCCGATCCCGAGATCGGCGCCGACCTCGGCGAGCTCTTCAACCACCTCACCGGGTTCAGCCTCGAAGAGCGGTACCGCCGCTTGCTGGTCGCGCCGAACCACCTCCGTCACGAGATCCTCGATCTGATCGCCAAGGAGGGCGCGTCCGGTGGCGACGGTCTGATCACGTTGAAGCTCAACTCGCTCACCGACCCGGAGATCATCGAAGCGCTCTACGCGGCGAGCGAGGCCGGAGCGCAGGTCGATCTGCTCGTGCGCGGGATCTGCTGCCTGCGCCCGGGCGTACCCGGCATGTCGGAGCGGATCACCGTCCGCTCGATCCTCGGTCGGTACCTCGAGCACTCGCGCATCTTGTGGTTCGCGAACGGAGCCGGTCCGGGCCGCCCGCTGACCTTCATCGGCTCTGCCGACCTGATGCCGCGCAACCTCGACCGCCGCGTCGAGGCACTGGCACCGGTTCAGCACCCCGCCCACCAGGAACGGCTGCGGGGGATGCTCGACATGCTCCTCGCCGACGACGTCCTGGCGTGGCAGCTCGGCCCCGACGCGGCGTGGCAGCGACGCACCGGGGAGGGCCTCGCCGACGTCCAGCGGCGGTTCGCGGAGAGCATCACCGGCGGCCGGCGGACCCCACCGTCGCGCTGACCGCGTTCCATATCCGATCACGGCGGCGCTGCCTGGGACCAACGACGCCTGACCGGTCGGCGACTCACCGGCGTGCCGACCGGTCAGCGTCGAGCGTCGGGTCACGCCCCGATCGTGCCTCCGTCGGCGCGCCGGATGGCGACGGTGGCGGAGCGAGGACGGCCCTGGAAGTCGGGCCAGTTGGACTGCGCTGCCGGGTCCGCCGGGTCCGTGGCGGCCTCGCCGGGATGCTGGATGTTCACGAAGAGGGTCTGCTGGTCCGCGGTCATCGCCCAGCCGGTGATCTCGCAGCCCTTCGGCCCGACGAGGAAGCGCCGGATGTCGCCGGTGGCCGGATCCGCCGCGAGCATCTGGTTGTTGCAGGCGATCGGCTGAGCGCCGTCCGTCTGGATCCAGAGGCGCCCGTCAGGATCGAACGCGAGCCCGTCTGGCGAGCCGAAGGCATCCGCCGGCGCGATGGTGGAGCCGTCGCCGGTGCCCAGCCCTGCTCCCGCGAGCGCGAACACCGACCAGACGAACCCATCGGCGCCGTGATCGCCGCCGGTGTTCTGCCAGCGCAGGACGTGACCGAACGCGTTCGCGGCCCTCGGGTTGGCGGCATCCACCGTCGTGCGGGCGGTGTTGTTCGTGAACGTCCCGTACGCCACGCCCCGCTGCAGCGGATGGACGGCGACCCATTCCGGCCGGTCCATCGGCGTCGCCCCGACTGCCGCCGCAGCGCCGCGGGCGTCGATGAGGATCTCGGCCAAGGAGCTGTAGCCCGGCACTGCGCCCTCGACCAGCGGCAGCCATGCCCCACTTCCATCGGCATCGAACCGAGCGACGTACAACGTCCCCTCGTCGAGTGGGCTGTGGTCGTGGCGCGAACGCCTGGGCTGCGCCGACACGAACTTGTAGAGGAACTGGAAGCGCTCGTCGTCACCGGTGTAGACGACCGCTCGACCGTCGTCCGCCTCGGTGAAGCTCGCGTTCTCGTGCTTCAAGCGCCCGAGCGCGGTCCGCTTCTTCGGGGTCGAGCTCGGGTCGCGGGGATCGATCTCGACGATCCACCCGAACCGGTTCGGCTCGTTCGGGTTGGCAGCGAGATCGAAGCGTGGGTCCGCCAGCCACCACTGGTTCCCGCCGCGACTGATCCCGTAGCGCGTCATCTGTGGAGTCGGCGTGACCGAGCTCTCCGAGCCGAAGTAGCCGTTGAAGTTCTCCTCGCAGGTCAGATAGGTCCCCCAGGGCGTCTGCCCAGCGGCGCAGTTGTTGACCGTGCCGAGCACGTGTCGGCCCGACGGGTCGGCCGCGGTCTGCAGCGCGGGATGGCCCGCAGCCGGGCCGGTGAGCTCCATCTCCGTGTTCGCCGTGATCCGACGCGCGTACGACGACTGCACCAGTCGCCACGTACCCCGGTGCAATTCGAGCTCGCACACGCTCACGCCGTGGGCGTTCTGCGCTTTCAACACCGTCTCGGGATCGGTGTAGTCGGGCGCCGTCGGGAACAGCGCGACTGCTGAGTCGAGTGCTTCGTGGTTCACGACCAGCAGACCCTTGTTGCGCGACGTCGGGAAGAACTCCATGCCGTCGTGCGCCGTGCCGAACTGCTCCGCTTGCTCGGCAGCGGTGTTCGTCCCGTCGAACTTGAACGCGGGACCGTCGGGCTGGATGGGGGCGCCCCACGGGATCAGCACCTGGGCGACGTAGCCGTCTGGAACTGTCACGGCATCGTCCACGCTCGCGCCGACCGCGGCGAAGCCGAGCGAGGAAGCACCGGCACCGCTGCGGCCGCCGCGATCACGGCGACCGCCATCGTCGCGGGCGCGACCCCGAACGGGGGCAGCGACGGCAGTGCTGCCGCCGAGTGTGATCGGGCCGGCCACTGCTGCGAACAGCCCAGCGGCGGCACCGCCGCCCAGCAACAGCCGGCGAGACAACCCGGCGTCTGCGGCTGGTTCGGACGTCGGGTTCAGCGGTTCGTCGACAACGGACATGGGATGCCTCCTGGAGAGTTGGTTGCCGACAGCGTGAAAGGGCCTGCTGTACCGCCGGCACCTCCAGCCCGTCCTGACCGTGAACGGAGGACGACCGATCGCCGAACGTCTCGTGCGCAGCGCCGCGCTGCGCTTCCCCGGCTCAGGCCCGGTGCACGGGCGAGGTCAGGGCCAGATCCTCGCGGCGATGTCGCCCCACAGCTCCCGGTAGGCGATCGCCGCCGCGTTGGTGGGCGCGAAGACGGCGAGGGGTGCGCGTTCGACACCCATCCGCTCGACGACGCTGGCGTTCGGGATCGTGGTGGGGAGGAACCCTGCGGCGTCGGTCAGCAGCCGTTCGACGAGGTCGCGTTGCAGCCGCTTGCGCCGATCGACCATGGATGCGAACGGGAGGACCAGCGGTGACGGCGGATGGTCCGCGAGGAAGGTGAGGAGCTGGTCGAGCGTGCGTTGCGACAGGGTGGTGGGGATGGTCGGTACGAGCAGCGCATCGGCGGCCGCGAACACGCTCTCGCTCGTCAGTGTGATCCCTGGGGCGCAGTCGAGGATGGCGACGTCGTAGCGATCTGCGAGCGGTTCGAGGAGTGCTCCGAGTCGCTGCGTCGGGCGCTTCGCGTCGTCGAGGTGCAGATCGAGGTGACGCAGCGAGAAGTCCGCCGGGACGATGTGAACGGCGGGGTTGTCAGTCGCGCACACGTTCGCGTCGAGCGACCCGAGCGTGCTGACGAGTCGGCTGGCACCGCCCTTGATCGCCGGCCTGACGCGGACGAAGAACGTCGCCGCGCCCTGCGGATCGAGGTCCCAGAGCAGCACCCGAGCGCCGCTCGTGGCCGCTTCGTGGGCGAGGTTCACGGCCGCCGTCGTCTTTCCGACGCCGCCCTTGATGCTGTAGGTCGCGAGCACCTTCACCGGAGGATCCCCTCGAGCATGGCGTCGAGCGCGCCCTGCGTCGCCTTGGTGTCGAAGTCGGCGAACCGGTCGGCGAACTCGGCGCGTGCGGCGAGGCGATGCTGGTCGAGCCGCTCGGTCAACTGGCCGATCGCGACCATCGTGTCGGATGACGCGCCGGCGCCGTGGAGCTCGTGCGCGATCGCCCGCAGCATGGCGACGTGCACCTCCGCGTCCTGGTGCTCCCCGAGGTTGTCCTGCAGGGCCTTGAGACGCTTCACGAACCGCTTTCGCGGTCGGTCGGGAAGCAGGCTGCCGAAGCACTCGAGCAGATACCTGAGCTTCTTCGCGTCCTTGCGGAGATCGTGGACCTGCTGAGCGGGCGTGTCCGGATCGATCAGGCGACCATGCTCGACGACGATGCTGTGCGCGCGTGCCATGCGCTTGGCGACGAGGCGTCCGAGAGGCCGCTCCGCTCGGACGTCGCAGTACTCGCGATCGAGCGGTCGGCCGAGCCAGGCCGTCCACGTGCTCATGAGGTCGGCCGCCTGCTGAGAGCGGAGCGCACGTTCGAGGTCGGTGTGGGCGTCGGCGCGACGCTGTTCGAGCAGCGCGCGGACAGGAGCGAGGGATGCGACCACCTCTGACCCGAGGGGACCGGTGTAGCGGTCCCATTCGAGGAGGTACGCGTCCAGGTCGCGGGCCGGGCCGGTGAGACCGGCCAGCCACGCGAAGCCGGCGCGGGCCGGGGTTCGAACGCCCGCCGGGACCACGGCCTTGGCCTCGCCGAGCACGGTCCGGGTGCGGCGGACAGCGATCCGCAGGTCGTGGAGGAACTCCGTGTCCGACTGGTCGATCGTACCCTCCCAGTTCGCGGTGATCGCAGTGGCGAGGTTGGTGAGCACGGCGCGATACCCGTCGACAGCTGGCATCTGCGGATCGAGCGGGACCGTCGCGGTGGCGGCATACCCTCCGAGGTCGACGTCCGCAGCCGTTGCACAGGCCGACACCGTGTCGGTCTCGCACTTCGGCAGTCCCAGGCGGTCGAGCACATCCACGGCACGGCGGGCGCGCTTGGCATACCCGGTGACCTCGTGGATCTCGACGGTCGCAGCCGGGCCGTCTGCACCGGCTGGGTCGACGACACGGATCTGCTCGTCGAGCTGTGCCGTGGCGACGACCTTGTCGGATGCGTCCCGCCACGCGGCGGTGGTCCGCTCAGCGGTCACGCTGATCTGGGGTAGGAGCGCCCGGACGTCGACGAGGGCGGCGAGTCGAGCGCGGAACGGGCCAGGTGGCAGGTCGGTCGGGAAACGAGGCGCACCTGTCACCGCGAGGCGCGCGGGGACGGTCTCGTCGCCGGACAGGACGAGCTCGAGGCCGTCGGATTCGTGCAGCTCCAAGCGCAGTCGGGCGCGGTGCAGGCGCCCGTCGAAGGTGTCGAGCACGGTCGTGGTCACCGCCCGCGAGGGTTCGAACACGAACCCCAGCTCGGCGAGGGACTCGATGACCGTCCTCGCCTCGTCGCCGCTGATCAGGAAGGTGACGGTGCGCATCGTGGCGTCGAAGGTAGCGGCGGCGTCCGATACTGGACGGGTGACGCAGGAGATCGAGCGAAAGTTCATCTTGCCCGAGCCGCCCGAAGCCGCGGCTCTCGGACCAGGAGAGCCCTTGCGGCAGGGTTACCTCGCCGAGGACGAGTCGGTCGAGGTTCGCGTTCGCATCACCACGACGGGAGCGATGCTCACGGTCAAGGCCGGATCGGGGCTTGCGCGCACCGAGGTCGAGGTCGTGATCGCGCCCGAGCAGGCAGAGGCGCTGTGGCCGTACACAGCCCCGCGCCGGATCGAGAAGACACGGCATCGAATCGCACTCGACGATGCGCAGCGGCATGTCGCGGAGGTCGACCTCTACGCCGGTGCTCTCGCCGGTCTGTGCGTGGTCGAGGTCGAGTTCGATTCCGAGACGGATGCTGCCGCGTTCACGCCTCCCAGCTGGTTCGGTCGAGAGGTCACCGGTGAACGACGGTGGAGCAACGCCGCGCTCGCCCTGCACGGCCGACCGCAGTGACCGACGGGTGGAGAGTTCATCTCCGGTTCAGTACCCCTTCACCCCGAATGCCGCAGTTCGACCGGTGGGTGGTCCTACGTTTGGGTTCGTGATCGAAGCCGCTGGGGGCGTGGTGTGGCGCATGACGCGCCGTCACGAGGTGCTGGTCGTTCATCGGCCGCACCGACAGGACTGGTCGCTGCCCAAGGGGAAGCGCCGCCGCCGCGAATCGGCGCTCGAATGTGCCTTGCGTGAGGTGCACGAAGAGACCGGGCTTCGCTGCGCAGCCGGCGACGAGCTCGCCGAGGTGCGCTACACCGATCGCCGTGGACGTGGCCGCCGTGTCCGCTACTGGGCGATGCAGGCCGTGCACGGGCAGTTCTGCCCCAACGACGAAGTCGACGAGGTGCGATGGGTGCCCCTCGGGCGCGTGGGTGAGCTGTTGACCCACGAGCACGATCTCGTGGTCGTCTCCGGCCTGCACCTCGTTCGCCGTGAGGTCGCCTGAGCGCCGACGCCCGAGAGTTCGGTGGCCGTTCAACTCCGGTTCAGACGAGGTCCGTAGCGTGAGCAGCGATGAGGTCCACGATCGAGCGTCAGGCACTCGAGAGCCTCGAGGCCGAGGTGCGGACGGTGCGCGACGGCATGTTGGCCGCCGAAGCCGCACGAGCGGCCGACATCGCCGCCACACACCCATCGCACCGCCGCTCTGCTGCGAACCTCGTGCACTACGTCGAGCTGCGCCACCACGACGTGCGCGACCTGCAAGCACGCCTCGCCGCGGTCGGATTGTCCTCTCTCGGCAGGTCCGAGGCGCACGTCCTGGCGACGACCGAAGCGGTTCTGGCACTGCTCGCCAGGTTGAACGACCACGAAGCACCGCCGCCGGCTGCCGGTGTCGCGCTCACCGAGGGTCACCGTCTGCTGGCCGGCAACGCCCACCGGCTGCTCGGCTCGTCGTCAGCGACACGTTCCACGCGGATCATGGTCACGCTCCCGAGCGACGCTGCCGACCGACCCGATTTCGTGTCGAGCATGACGGCGAGCGGGATGGACATCGCCCGCGTCAACTGCGCCCACGACGAGCCGGAGGTCTGGGCGCGGATGATCGACCACGTGCGCTCGACGAGGCGGCCCAACGGACACCGTCCTCGCATCGCCATGGATCTGGCCGGTCCGAAGGTGCGCACCGGCCCCCTGCGGCCTGGTCCCCGAGTGGTGCGGGTGTCGCCGCGACGCGATCGTCTCGGGGTCGTCACCTCGCCGAAGCTCGTGTGGCTCGCGGTCGACGGTGAGCTTCCTGCCGGGCACGCCGGGACGACCGTCGTGCCGGTGGAGGACGCGAGTTGGCTGCAGCGTCGCCAGCCCGGCGATGTCCTCGAGTTCGTCGACAGTCGCGCCGCGCACCGGCACTGGGAGATCGTCGAGACCACCGTCGACGGCTGCCTCGCAACTGTGACGCAGACGGCGTACGTCGCTTCGGGGCTCAAGATCCTCTGCCGGTCGGATACCGACGAGGACGCTGTGTCGGTCGGCGATCTCCCGGAGATCGAGCAGTCGCACCGCGTCGACCTCGGCGATCGCGTGGTGCTCACCCGCTCGCTCGAACCCGCCGCACCGACGCCCAGCGGCACCCCGCATCACATCGGATGCACGCTCGACGAGGTCTTCGACCAGGCTCGTCCAGGTGAACGGGTCTGGCTCGACGACGGCAAGATCGGCGGCGTCATCGAACAGGTGGGCACTGACGAGATCGAGCTGATCGTGACGGACGTGCGTCCCGGTGGAGCGAACCTCAGAGCAGGCAAAGGCATCAACTTCCCCGACACCGACCTGCAGCTCGGTGCCCTGACCGGCAAGGACCGCGACGACCTCGACTACGTCGCCCGGCACGCCGATCTGGTCAACCTGTCCTTCGTCCGCAACCACGGAGACATCGAGCAGCTCCAACGAGAGCTGGATCGGCGCGGTGCCGCCGACGTCGGCATCGTGTTGAAGATCGAGAACGTCGCCGCGTTCGAGCACCTCCCCGAGCTGCTGCTCACCGCCATGCGCAGCCGCAAGGTCGGCGTGATGATCGCCCGTGGCGACCTCGCCGTCGAGGTCGGCTTCGAACGGCTGGCCGAAGTGCAAGAAGAGATCCTGTGGGCCTGCGAGGCGGCTCACGCGCCGGTGATCTGGGCGACGCAGGTGCTCGACACGCTCGCCCGCACCGGGCAGCCCTCGCGTGCCGAGATCACGGACGCGGCGATGTCCGAGCGCGCCGAATGCGTGATGCTCAACAAGGGCCCGCACATCACCGAAGCGATCCAGACGCTCGACTCGATCCTGTCGCGGATGCAGCACCACCAGGACAAGAAGCGGAGCCTGTTGCGCCGCTTGCAGGCGTGGGACCGCGCGCCCGCGGTCTGACCGGTACCGACAGCCGTCCACGTCGACGTGTGAGACGGGGGTGCCTGCTGCGAGATGTGGCACACCGAGGCCGGCGCATCGAGGGCCGGGGCTGGCGTACGCTCGTGTCGTGGCGGAGGTGCACGAGCCGTTCGATGGCGAGTGTCGGGCGTTCGCGGGTTCGTCGGCCGTCGAGCGGGCCCGCGCGCTCGCCGAGTGGGCGCATGACGGTCAGCTCGATCGGTACGGGCGTCCCGTGATCGACCATGTCCTGGGCGTCGCGGCTGCGGTCGCCGCATGGGGTGACGAACACGCACTGGTCGCCGCGCTCCTCCACGACGCGATCGAGAAAGGTCGCGCCACCGATCACGACCTGATCGCGGCCGACATCCACCCCGCGGCGATCGAGTTGGTGATGGCGCTCACCCAGCTTCCCGGCGAGCCGGTCGCCAACTACCTCGAACGGTGCGCACGTCACCCGGTCGCGCTGAAGATGAAGCGGGCGGACCTGCTCGACAAGGTCGATCCGGAACGCCTCCGCCCGCTCGCGCCCTCGGCGGCAGACGAGATCCGGGTACGCATCACGGCGAGGATGGCGCTCCTCGCTGCGCTCCAGCTCACCACGCCGGCGACCGGCTCGCCGGTCGAGCACGACGAGCTCGTCGCCGCGATTGTCCCGCGCCTCGGTGAGTATTCGTTGACGAAGCTGCTCGAAGCGGCCACCTCGTGACGGAGGGTCGTCCCGCTTGAGGGGCGATCGCTGCTTCCCCGTCCCTTCGCCGCCCGTTCACCCCGTGTTCACCCGACCTCGGCTTCCGGGACACGTCGCCTCCCTACGTTGCGATCGTCGTTCCCAACCACGACAGAGGAGAACCCAGCGTGAACACCAAATCCCGACGTCTGCCGTTCCTGGCGGGCGCACTCGCACTGTCGCTCGTCGCAGCAGCCTGCGGCGGCGACGACGACACATCCGACACCACCGCCGCGGCGGAGACCACCGCCGCTGCCGCTGAGACCACCGCCGCGGCCGCTGAGACCACGGCCGGGGGGACCGAGACCACAGCGGCGACCGACGGCGAACTGCCGGAGGGTGAGGTCTTCGTGACCGGTTCTTCGACGGTCGAGCCGATCTCGATCAAGGTCGGCGAGCTGGCCGACGAGCTGTCCGGTGGCAAGCTCGCCGTGACGGTCGAGGGTCCTGGCACCGGCGACGGCTTCAAGAAGTTCTGCGCCGGCGAGGCCGACATCAGCGACGCATCCCGCCCGATCAAGGACGAGGAAGCCCAGAGCTGCGCCGACGCCGGCGTCGAGTTCGTCGAGCTCGAGGTCGCCATCGACGGCCTGACCGTGGCGACGAGCCCGAACAACACCGCCGTCGAGTGCCTCGACGTGCCGGCCCTGTACGCGCTCATCGGCCCGGAGTCCGAGGGCTTCGCGAACTGGTCCGACGCGAACGCGATCGCCACCGAGCTCGGCTCGACCTCGGGTTCGCTCCCGGACGCACCGCTGACGGTCGTCGGTCCTGGCGAAGAGTCCGGCACCTACGACACGTTCGTCGAGTTCGCGATCACCAAGATCGCCGAGTCGCGTGACCAGGATGCCGTCACTCGGGCCGACTACACGGCGAGCGGCAACGACAACGTGATCGTCGAGGGCATCGAGGGTGCCGACACGTCGCTCGGCTGGGTCGGCTACGCGTACTACGCCGCCGAAGCCGATCGCATGAAGGCGCTCGGCATCGATACCGGAGACGGGTGCGTCGTGCCGAGCGAGGAGACGATTGCTGACGGTTCGTACGGCTTCTCCCGGTCGCTCTACATCTACGTCAACAAGGCCAAGGCCGCCGACAACCCGGCTGTCGCCGCCTTCGTCGACCTCTACATCAGCGAGCAGGGTCTCGCCGAGGTGCCCGCCGCCGGGTACGTCTCGCTGCCCGAGGATCGGATCTCGGCCACCGCCGACGCCTGGGCCGGTCGCTGACCCGATCGTCCCTAGGATGCTGCCGGCCACCCCGACCCCCCGGGTGGCCGGCACATCCGTCCGTTCGACCAGCTGTTCGAGAGGGTGCCCGTGGCCGCAATCACACGACCGTTGACCGTTGCCGACTTCCGCGGTGATCGCCGCCGGGTAGGAGCGGAGCACAGGATGCGGGGCCTGTTCTTCCTCGCCGCCGCGATCTCGGTCGTCATCAGCGGATTGATCCTGTTCGTCCTCGTCAGGGGCGCGATCAACTTCCTCAGCCTGATCGACATCGGTCAGCTCACGGACACGGGATGGTTCCCCCGCAGGGAGCGCTTCGACATCTCGACTCTGGTCGTCGGCAGTGTCGTGATCGGCGCGATCTCGATGCTCGTCGCCCTGCCGTTCGGCCTCGGGACGGCGATCTACCTCTCGGAGTACGCACCCTCGAAGGTGCGCACGACGGTGAAGCCGATCATCGAAGTGCTCGCCGGCATCCCGTCGGTCGTCGTCGGCTACTTCGCATTGAGGTTCATCGCCCCTGACATCGTGGGGCCGTTGTTCAGCCCCACGACCACCCAGAACATGCTCGTCGCCGGCCTCGGCATCGGCGTCCTGGTGATCCCGATCATGGCCTCCGTCTCCGAGGACGCCCTGAGCTCGGTACCGCAGTCGCTCCGGGAGGCAAGTTTCGGGATCGGGGCGAAGAAGTCGACCACGGTCGTCCGGGTCGTGCTGCCGGCAGCCGTCTCCGGCATCGTGGCCGCCTTCATCATCGCCACGTCGAGGGCGATCGGCGAGACGCTGGTCGCGACGATGGCCGGAGGGCGCGACGGATCGGGACCGTTCAGCTTCAGGCCGACCGAGCCGGGCCTCACCATGACCGCCGCGATGACGAACGCCGCCGGCGGCACCGACCAGGTCAAGGCCGGGGCGGCGTTCGAAGCGCTCTACTTCGTCGGCCTGCTGCTGTTCCTGATCACGATGGGCCTCAACCTCGTCGGCGATCGCTTCGTGCGCCGCGTGCGCCAGCAGTACTAGCCGTGATCACGATCAAGGAGAGATGCTGACCGATGGCCCTCGTCTCCACCACCACCGCCGAGTTGACGCGCGAACAGGTGCGCAGCCGCCTCACCCGGCGTGACCGCAACATCAGCGGCGCCGTGCTGCACGGCATCCTGCTGTTCGCGGTGCTGTCGACCCTGCTCGTGCTGTTCACGCTGCTCGCTCGCGTCGTGGGCGATGCGTTGCCGGTCTTCGCCGAACGGGGCAGCGGGTTCCTCACCGACCGGATCGGCTCCGATCCGGCCGAGATCGGTCTCTGGCCGGGGTTGTACGGTTCGTTCTTCATCGGTCTCGGCGTGCTGCTCGTTGCCATCCCGCTCGGCGTCGCCGCCGCGATCTATCTCGAGGAGTACGCGAGGCAGAGCTGGTTCGAGCGGTTCATCGTGATCAACATCCGAAACCTGGCGGGCGTGCCGGCGGTCATCTACGGGGTCCTCGGGCTGACGATCTTCGTCGGCTGGTTGCGGCCGGTGACGAACGGTCAGACGGTCATCGCCGCCGCGCTGACGCTCGCCGTGCTGGTTCTGCCGATCGTGATCATCACCAGCTCTGAGGCGATCCGAGCCGTACCGCTGGGGATCCGCGAAGCGGGCTACGGCGTCGGCGCCAGCCGGTGGGAGGTCACCCGTGACCACGTGCTGCCGTACGCGGCACCCGGGATCCTCACCGGCACGGTGCTCTCGCTGGCCCGCGCCCTCGGCGAGGCCGCACCCCTGATCGTGCTCGGGGCGATCACCGGGCTGCTGCCGAAGACATCGCTCACCGATCGGTTCACCGCGGTGCCGATGCTCATCTACAGCTGGGCAGGCAGGCCGGCGACCGGTGAGAAGGTCGACTGGCCGAACGTCGCCGCGGCAGCCGGCGTCGTCCTGCTGGCGTTGGTGCTCTTCTTCAACATCATCGCTTCGATCCTGCGCAACCGCTACGAGAAGAAGAGGACCGGGACGTGACCGGACAGGAAGTGGCTACCGTGACTGACCAGATCGATCCAGCTCGAACGCAACAGGAGCGCCCGGTGACCGCAGCCACCGAGCCGACCCCATCGGCCGATTCCCATGTCGTGTTCGACGTACGCGACCTCAGCGTCTACTACGGGGCGTTCCGCGCCGTGCGCGACGTCAACCTCCAGGTCCGCCAGCACGAGATCACGGCGTTCATCGGGCCGTCGGGCTGCGGCAAGACGACCGTGCTGCGCTGCTTCAACCGGATGAACGACTTCATCGACATCGCCCGGGTGGAGGGCACCGTGAACTACCACGGTGTCGATCTCTACGCGAGCGAGGTCAACGCGGTCGAGGTCCGCCGGCGAATCGGGATGGTGTTCCAGAAGCCGAACCCGTTCCCGAAGAGCATCTACGACAACGTCGCCTATGGGCCGCGCCTGCTCGGTGCAAAGCGAGGCGACCTCGACGAGATCATCGAGCGGTCGTTGCGCGGCGCAGCGCTGTGGGACGAGGTGAAGGACCGGTTGAAGGCATCGGGCCTCAGCCTCTCCGGCGGGCAGCAGCAGCGGCTGTGCATCGCCCGTGCGATCGCCGTCGAGCCGGAAGTGATCCTGATGGACGAGCCGTGCTCCGCGCTGGATCCGATCGCCACCGCCCGCATCGAGGATCTCATGCAGGAGATCAAGCAGGAGTACACGATCATCATCGTGACGCACAATATGCAGCAGGCCGCTCGGGTCAGCGATCGCACGTCGTTCTTCACAACCGAGATCAACCTCGAGAGCGACCGGCGGACCGGCGTCCTCGTGGAGACGGACACGACAGAGAAGATGTTCTCCAACCCCACAGACGAACGAACGGAGCAGTACGTGACCGGACGGTTCGGGTGACCGAGTTGCGCAAGAACTTCCACGCTGAGCTCGCCGCGGTGAAGGAGGAGCTCGTCCGCCTCGCCGCGTTCGTGACCGAGGCCATCCCACGTGCGACCCAGGTGCTGCTCGACCAGGACCTGGAGGGCGCGGACTACATCATCAGCGGCGACGACGAGATCGACGCCCGGACGATCGATGTCGAAGAGCGGTGCATCCAGCTGCTGGCGCTCCAGGCGCCGGTTGCCAGCGACCTCCGCCATGTCATCGCCGCGCTGAAGATGTCGGCGGAGATCGAGCGGTCTGCCGATCTCGTCGTCAACATCTGCAAGGCGGCCCGGCGGATCTACGGCCACGAGCTCGACCCGAAGCTCCGCGGCATCATCTCGAAGATGGGCGAGCAGGCCCAGCAGCTCTACAGCGAGGCGATCGACGCGTACGTCGAGATGGACGCGGCGAAGGCCGCCGCGATCGACGACATGGACTCGTTCCTCGACGGGCTGCAGCGGCAGTTCATCCAGGCGATCTTCGAGAGCCACTCCGCCGGCAACATCGATCTGCAGGTCGCGGTGCAGCTCGCCGTCGTGGCCCGCTTCTACGAGCGGATCGGCGATCATGCCGTCAACCTCGGGGAGAAGGTGCGCTACCTCGTCACGGGCTGGGCGCCCGAGCATGCTGGCGCGGATCGCTACCGTGCGCGGGCCGACATCGGCGGCGGTGCTGCTGACGCCGGTGCCAACGGCATGCCCGTGCCGGACGGGGCCACCGAGCCCGGCTCGGCCTGACGGCGCCATGCCGGTCCTCCTCCTGATCCTCGGTCTGGCGGTGGGCACGCTCGTCGGAGCAGTCGCCATGCGGCGACTGGTCGCGCGGCGTGAGCCGATCCCGGTCACCGATCGCCAGCCGCCGTTGTCGTTCGACGCATCCGCCGAGCTCGCCCGCCTGCGCGTCGCGCTCGACGCCCTACCGGTCGGGGTCGTGCTCGCCGATGCCAGCGGAGCGATCGTCTTCCGCAACGCCGTGAGCGAGCACATCGCCGGCTCACGGCACGCCGACGTGCTCGTCGAGGAGGCGATCGACAGCCTCGCAGCCGGAGCGATCAACGGCCGGGCGCGCAGCCAGACGCTCGACCTGTTCGGGCCGCCCCGCAGGACGCTCCTGCTGCGCGCCGACCCGATCGACGGCGGCGAGGGCGGGGTGCTGCTGACCGTGGCCGACGAGACCGATCGGTCACGGCTCGACGCGGTGCGGACCGACTTCGTCGCCAACGTGAGCCATGAGCTGAAGACCCCTGTCGGAGCGATGACCGTGCTCGCCGATGCGATCGCCGACGCCGGCGAACCGGAGGTCGTCGAACGCCTGGCCGGGCGCATCGTGGACGAGGCCGAACGGCTGTCGCGCACGATCGACGACCTGCTCGAGCTGTCCCGCATCGAGCTCGGTGGGCAGGCGATCTCCGAGCCGGTCTGCGTCGACCTCGTGATCGCCGAGGCAGTCGGCAGGGTCCGCTCGCTCGCGGCTCGCCGCGGGATCGTGCTCGGCATCAGTGACGTTCCCGCGACGCTCGAGATCCTCGGCGACCGCCGCCAGGTCGTGTCCGCGCTCGGCAACCTCGTCGAGAACGCGGTGAAGTACTCGGAAGCCGGGGGCGCGGTCGACATCGGGGCGACGCTCGTCGACGGATGGATCGAGCTGTCGGTCGTCGACCATGGCATCGGCATCCCGGCCCGCGACCTCGACCGGGTCTTCGAGCGCTTCTACCGCGTCGACCGCGCGCGGTCCCGCGAGACGGGTGGCACCGGGCTCGGGTTGTCGATCGTCCGTCACGTCGCTGCCAACCACGGCGGTGACGTCCGGGTGTCGTCGATCGAGGGCGAGGGCTCGACGTTCGTGCTGCGGGTGCCCGCCACCTCGCGGACTACCCAGAGGGCCATCGATACGACCCTCGAGGGAACCTGCGAGACGACCATCCACAGAGCCACCCACTGCGAGACGGAGCGTTGATGACGATCGGAAACCAGACGGTGCTGGTCGTGGAGGACGAGGAGTCCTTCGTCGAAGCGCTGCAGATCGGGCTGCGGCGAGAGGGGTTCCGCGTCGAGGTGGCGCGCGACGGCGCGCAGGCGCTCGACATCTTCGACGCCGTACGGCCGGATCTCGTGTTGCTCGACGTGATGCTGCCGAAGATCTCGGGCATCGACGTGTGCCGCCAGCTCCGCAAGAAGAGCCGCGTGCCGATCATCATGGTCACCGCGAAGGGAGCCGAGATCGACACGGTGGTCGGGCTCGAGGTCGGTGCCGACGACTACGTGACGAAGCCGTACCGGATGCGCGAGCTCGTGGCCCGCATGCGGGCGGTGCTGCGGCGGATGCCCGAGGAACGGGCGACGGATCTGTCGACCGTCGCGATCGAGGTCGGCGATGTCGCGCTCGATCCCGACCAGCACCGGGTGACGATCCGCGGCGAGGAAGCGGCGCTGCCGCTCAAGGAGTTCGAGCTGCTCCACCTGCTGCTCGCTAACGCGGGGCGGGTGCTGCCCCGCGAAACCCTGATCGATCGCGTGTGGGGCACCGACTACGTCGGCGACACGAAGACGCTCGACGTGCACGTCAAACGCCTGCGCTCGAAGGTCGAGACGGACCCTGCGAGCCCTGAGCGGATCGTGACGATCCGCGGCCTCGGCTACAAGTACGAACGTCCCAGGGCCTGAGGCGACCGGCCGTAGAGTGGCCGGCGTGGAGGAACGGAGGGATTCCCGACCGGGTGGGCGTCCGGTCCCCCGGGCGATGAGGCGCTCCCGCTCCACCCTGACGCCGTTCCAGCGCCTTGCCCGCCCGCACGCCCTGATGGCTGCGGGCGAGGCGGTGATGGCGATCTCGCTCGCGAACTCGCTGTTCTTCTCGATCCGTCCCGGTGAGGCGCGCGGCAAGGTACTGCTCTTCCTCGCGCTGTCGATGGCGCCGTTCGCGGTCATCGCGCCGCTGATCGGGCCGGTCATCGACCGGATGGCGGGTGGCCGTCGGCTGGTGGTGCAGGTCGCTGCACTCGGGCGCTGCATCGTGGCGCTGCTGATGATGCTCTACCTGGACAGGCTGTTCCTGTTCCCGCTCGCGTTCGCCGCACTCGTGCTGTCGAAGACGTACGCCGTCTCGAAGTCGGCACTGGTGCCGACGGTCGTCTCGTCGGACACGGAGCTCGTCGAGGCGAACTCGAAGCTCGGCATCATCTCCGGCGTCGTCGGGTTCATCGCCGCGATCCCGGCCGCGTTGCTGCAGCTCGTCAGCCCGCAGGCGACATTGTTCCTCGATGCACTGATCTTCCTCGCTGCGTTGCTCACCGCGACCGGGCTGCCAAGGGAGATCGTCGCCGCGACGCGCCCGGGTTCACGAGAGCGTGAGGAGCTCCGGTCGGTCGCGATCGTGCTCGCCGCGTCGGCGATGGGCTTGATGCGGGCGTCGGTCGGGTTCCTGTTCTTCCACCTCGCGTTCTGGTTGCGCGACCAGACCGCGGGCACGGTGTGGTTCGCGCTCGGCGTGGCGTTTGCGGCGATCGGGACGCTCATCGGGAACGCGATCGGCCCGCGACTGCGACGCGCGACGCGCGAGGAGCTGATGCTGATGGGCGCGCTCGGGTTCACCGCGTTCGCCGGTCTCGGCGCGGCCTTGGCAGGCGGCGTGCTCGCCGCAGTCTTGCTGATGGGCGCGGTCAACATGAGCGGCGCCGTGGGCAAGCTCGCGTTCGACTCGATCGTGCAACGGAACGCACCAGATGCGAACCAGGGCCGGGCGTTCGCCCAGTTCGAGACGAAGTTCCAGCTCGCGTGGGTGATGGCGGGCATCGTGCCGGTCCTGTTGCCGATACCAGGATCCGTGGGCTTCGCGATCGTCGGTGTGCTCGCGCTGTTCGCAGTCGGGACGTACCTCGTGAGCATGCGGCGGATCCAGCTCGGTCGCCCGTTGCCGACGACGCTGAGCAGCCGCGCGAAGCAGGAGCTGCGCAAGCGCGTGGAGCAGCGTCGTGAGAGCACGCCGACGGTCGGTACGCGTCGCCCCCGACGCCAGCGCCCGCCGTCAGCGCCACCCCCGCTCGACCCGCTGCTCAGCCCACCCGACCCCGGCACCAGGCGCGAGGCACCGCTCCCCCCCGGGCACCGCGTCGACCGCCGTTGAGCTCGACCGCTCGACCCCAGTTGGGTCTGCTCACGCTCCCCCGGTTCTCTGCTCGCCGACGACTCCCGGCCGGTTCTCCGCTCCGATCCGGACATCCAACGACCTCGCCCGAGCAGAGACCGCCAGCAGACCAGATGCCACAAAGGCGCGGACGGCCGTGGTCGGGATTGCGGGGCCGGCGTGCGTCGGTCGGGAGCTGCTGTCAGTCGTCGGTGGGGAACTCGATGCGAGCGAGCCAGAGGCCGGGTGCGTCGACTTCGGCTGGTGTCGGCAGCTCGACCGCGCTGCGGAAGAGCCGCTGCAGCCCCTCGTCGCCCGCCCGCTCGACGACGCCCTGGACGAAGTTCCGGCCGCGTTCGACCTGCGTGCGGGTGAGCGTGAGCCCGAACAGCCGCTCGACGAAGACGTCCTCCGGGGAGGCCTCGACGCGGCGACGGCGGGCCGCTTCGGCGATGCGGCCCGACGAGCCGATCAAGGCCGCGGCGGCACGATCGACGATGTGGTCGACGTAGCCGACGATCACCGAGACGATCGCGTCGAGGAGCGGGAGCTGGGCGCGCTGCTCCGGCGTCTGCACCGCGCCGAGCAGCACCTCGGGATCGCCGAGCGTGCGCTGCAGCGCGGACATCGCATCGGCATCGCCGAGATCGAGCGCGCCGAGCTTGTCCATCACCGCCGACGGATCCGGGCGGAAGCCGGCGACGTGTCGGCGGACCAGCCCGCTCACGTGCTCACGGACGTGGGCGACGTTCAGCACCGTGTGGGCGGCGAGCTCCTGCAGGCAGACCCAGAGCCGCATCTCGTCGACAGGGAGGCTCCAGTCGGCGGCGAACGCGTCGACCGTCGCGGCCACGACGAGCAGCTCGCCGCGCTGCTCCCGCGGGATCGGCAGGTCGTACTGGCCGAATGCTCGCGCCGCGAGCTGGCCGACCATCGAGCCGATCGCCATCCCGAGCATCGCCGGTGCGAGCATCGAGCTGAGCCCGGCCATCATCGCGAACGCGGGGTCGTCGTCCTCGTCGGCCGCCTCGGCGGCAGGGCGTTGGCCGAGCGAGGTGGCGAGCTCGTTGACCAACGGGCGGTAGGCGTCGAGCGTGCGTTGCGCCCAGACGCCCGGCGTCGTGGGCACGATCTCGACGGCACGCCCCTCCACCGTGGTCGGCAGGCCGGTGAGGTTCTGCACGTGCAGCTCAGCGACCCGGCCGAGATCCTGGAACGAGATCCGCACCGCCGGGTCGACGTTGCGCTCGACGGCACCGTGCGTCGCCGTCGTCATCGCGAACTGGCGAGCCAGGTCCCAGCTGATGGGACCCTGCGACTGCAGCATGCGCATCATCTCGCCGAACATCGGGATGCCGGCGAAGGGGTTCTGCGGGTCCGGTTCCTCGGGAGTGGACACGCCCCCAACTCTAAGGGTGCTGCGTGCTCTACCCTCGAGGTCGATGGTGACGCTGCTGACAGGGGCACGGAGCGGGCTCGGCCGGCGGGTGGCCGCGTCGTTGCACGGCGACACCGTGGTCGAGCTCGTGGGGTCCGAGCCGGGCGTTCTCGCCGCTGACCAGCTCGTCCATCTCGCCGCCGGCGACCACGACGCGCTCGCCAGCCGGCGGATGAACGCGGTCGACATCACCCAGCGCGTGCTCGACACGGCGACCGCGTCAGGCGTCAACCACGTCGTGCTGCTCTCGTCGGCGATGGTCTACGGCGCATGGCCGAACAACCCGGTCCCGCTCACCGAGGACGCGCCGCTGCGCCCTGACCCGGGGTTCGCGTTCGTCGAGCAGGTCGCGCAGGTGGAGCAGCTCGCGGACGAGTGGCGGACCTCCGCCCCGGGACGCAGCGTCGCGGTCCTGCGCCCCGCGCTCGCGCTCGCCGCCGACGGCACCTCGAGCGTCGTGCGTGCGCTCGCCGCCGGGCTCGGGTCGCGCATCGACGAGGACGACCCGCCAGCACAGTTCCTGCACCTCGACGACCTTGCATCAGCGGTCGTGCTCGCCCACGATCAACGCCTCGACGGGGTGTACAACGTCGCTGCGGACGGGTGGATCCCTGGCGAGACGGTCCGCGCGCTCGCGGGCACGCCGCCCCGGCTGCGCTTGCCGTCATGGCTCGCCGAGCACGTCGCCGATCTCCGCTGGCGGTTCCAGCGCGGCCCGATCCCGCCGGGACTGCGGCCCTATGCCCGCCACCCGTGGCTGGTCGCCAGTGATCGCCTGCGCGCCGCGGGTTGGGTGCCGACGACCACGAACGAGCAGGCGTACGTCGAGGGCACCGAAGCGAAGTGGTGGACGATGCTCACTCCCAAGCGGAAGCAGGAGCTGTCGCTGACCGCGATGTCGCTGTTGTCGTTGGGGGCGCTGGCGTTGTTGATGTTGACGATCCGTCGGGCACGGTCACGGCTGACGTCGTCGGCGTAGCCGTCGTCGGCGCAGTGGTCGTGGTCGGCGCCCGCGTGGTCGCGGGCGGTGCGATCGTGGTCACTGCCACCGTCGTGGTCACGGAGGTCGTGGTGCTCGACTGCTGGTCCAGGCGGTCGCCGACGGTGACGGTCAGCTCGAACGACTGGTCGCCGCGCTGCACGGTGATCACCATCGTGGAACCGGGGAGCTGCCGGCGGACATCGCGCGAGAAGCGGTCGAGCTCGGACACCTCGTGGCCGTCGAGCCGCACGATCAGGTCACCGACCTGGAGACCGGCGGCTTCGGCTGGTGAGCCGGCGACGACATCGATCACGGCGACACCGCCGCGCTCGAGACGACCTGACACACCGATCCACCCGCCAGGGAGCGACTTGACGAGCTCGCGCACGGACGACAGGTCGAGCGCCCGGGTGCGACCGTCCGCGGATCGGCTGCAGAGGCCCACGACGAAGCCGTTCTGGTCGGTGAGCGGCGCACCGTCGTTGAGCTCGGCGGGCTCGTCGGGCTGCACGAGCAACTGGCCGTTCTCGGCGACGAGCGTCGCGTTGACCGACGTGCCGTTCCGGGCAACGGCGAGCACCGTGCTCCCCGCCGCCGGCAAGGAGGCGATCTCGGGCGCCGGCGGCATCGTCCCGTCCGGCTCGGCCAGGGCGAGCAGCGCGAGCCCGGACGCGTCGTCGACGGCGACGACCGTGGCGGTACGGGACTCACCGTCGGGCAGCTGCACGTCCGTGGACTGCCCCACCGTCAGCGCTCCGGCCGATGTGACCGCCCACGTGCCGTCCGCCCAGACGATGGCGGAGGTGCCGAGCGATGTGAGCAGCGTCTGTGGCGGCGCCGGGACCGAGCTCGTCGGGACGGAGATCGAGATCGTCGTCAGTGGTGGCGCCGTGGTGCTCGGCGTGGCGCGAACGCTGGCGGAGGGCGACGGCAGCGACGCGGTGGTCGGGAGTGGTTGCGGATCGACGCTGCTGGCGCCGCCGGCGACGACGGAGCTCCCCGGCTCGGACGAGAGCACGCGCACCAGGCCGAAGGCGAAGGCGATGACCGCGACGCCGGTCACGATGAAGAACCCGCGTCCGATGGCGGTTGCCGTCGGCATCTCGCGGACGGTGTTCGCGGCGAGCTCGGAGGGGTGGCGCCAGAGACGTTCGTGCGGAGGTGTGGGTGCGGATGGATAGTCGCCGCCAGGGTCCTCCTCCCGGCGCTCGCTCCAATCGTCACAGTTCTCCACGACGATCAACCCTAGTGACGCGCGCCGCCGAGTAGGCCGCGGGCCCCACCCCCGGTCCGGGCCGGTTCGGGCTGGGTACGGCTACCATGCGAACGTGCACGCGCCCACCACCGGGGACACCTGGATCGCCCTCACCGAGGAGCTACTCCCGGTCGGCGCGGCCTACGAATGGGCCGTGCTGCCCCACTGCGGTGCCGTGGTGATGTTCTCGGGCACCGTGCGCGATCACGCCGATGGTCGGGACGATGTGCGGCACCTCACGTACGAGGCGTACGAGGAGCAGGCGATGCCGAAGCTCCACGCCATCGTGGACGAGCTGCGCTCGCGGTGGCCGGACGCCGGTCGCGTCGTCCTGCTCCACCGGCTCGGCCGTCTCGAGCTCGGCGAGTCCTCCGTGCTCGTCGTCGTCTCCACGCCGCACCGTCCCGAGGCGTTCGCTGCGGCGCGGTTCGGGATCGACGCGCTGAAGGCGAGCGTGCCGATCTGGAAGCACGAGGCGTGGAACGGCGGCGCCGATTGGGCGCTCGGCGCCCAGCACCTCGTCGATGCGTCAGCGGTCGAAGGCGAGCGCTGATGGAATGGCTCGTCGTCGCGATCGTCCTCGTCGCCGGATTCATCGCCTATGCCATCGTCCGCCAACGCGCCCGGCGGGCGCCTGACGGCATCGCCACCTTCCGCCGGCACATGGATGCGCTCTCGTCCGACTCGCGCCGCGGCGTGACGGATCGCGTCCGAGACGCTCGCAACGAGCGGAAGGGGTGACCCAAGCTGGCACGTGACCTGGCGATCGACCTCGGCACCGCGAACACGCTCGTCTACATGAAGGGGCGCGGCATCGTGCTCAACGAGCCGTCCGTCATCGCGCTCAACCGGCAGACAGGCGAGGTGCTCGCGACCGGTCGCGAGGCCTGGCAGATGATCGGGCGCACCCCCGGGTACATCGTCGCGGTCCGTCCGCTGCGAGGCGGTGCGATCACTGACTTCGACATCACCGAGCGGATGATCCGGCTGCTCCTGCAACGCGTCGGGGTGACGCGATTCAACCGGCCGAAGGTCGTCATCTGCGTTCCGTCGGCGATCACCGAAGTCGAGCGGCGCGCTGTCACCGATGCAGCTCGACGCGCCGGCGCCGCCGACGCCCAGTTGATCGAGCAGCCCATGGCCGCCGCGATCGGCGCCGACCTACCGATCGACGAGCCGGTCGGCAACATGGTCATCGACATCGGCGGCGGCACGAGTGAAACCGCCGTCATCTCGCTGGGCGGCATCGTCGCGCTCGAAGCGGTGCGCGTCGGCAGCTTCGACATCGACGCCGCGATCCAGAACTACATCCGTCGGGAGCACGGCATCGCGATCGGCGAGCGCACTGCGGAAGAGATCAAGGTCGCCATCGGGAGCGCCGATCCCACGCCCGACGAGTCCAACGCCGAAGTGCGCGGGCGCGACCTCATGAGCGGCCTGCCGAAGACGATCGTGCTGACGCCCGACGAGATCCGCGGTGCGATCGAGGACGTCGTCACGTCGGTCGTGCAGTCCGTCATCCGTTGCCTCGCGAAGGCGCCGCCCGAGCTCGCCCAGGACTTCCTGATCCGTGGCGTGTTCCTCTGCGGCGGCGGTGGCATGCTGCGCGGGCTCGCGCAGCGGATCCAGCGGGAGACCGAGGTGCCGGTCCACATGTCGCCGATGCCGCTCGAGGCGGTCGTCCTCGGCGCCGGCCATTGCATCGAGCACTACGAGGCCCTGAAGGGGATGTTCATGGGGGCCCGGAGGTAGCAGATGGCGTTCGCCGGCAGCGACGACGTGCGCTACGAGGAGCATGGCGACGTCGCTGTGCTGACGCTCGCCCGGCCCGCGGCGCGGAACGCGTTGACGATGGCCATGTACCGCGACCTCGAGCACGCCGTGCGCACGACGACGGCGCGATGTCTCGTCGTGACGGGCGAGGATCCGGCGTTCTGCTCGGGCGACGACGTGCGCCAGGTGATGGGCGGCGGTGAAGGCGGCCGGGCGCCGAACACCGCCTCGGCCGAGCGCGGTGGTCCCCGCCTCACCCCGGCGGCAGACGCACTGCTCCACACGAACGTGCCCGTGATCGCGGCCGTCAACGGCGCCGCGGTGGGCTGGGGGATGGAGCTCGCGGTCATGGCCGACATCCGAGTGGCGAGCGAGCGGGCGAAGTTCGGCGAACTGTTCGTGCTGCGCGGGCTCGTGAGCGATGCACCGGGCATCGGGCGGCTGGCCCAGCTCGTCGGGCGCGAGAAGGCGGCCGAGCTGCTGTTCACGGGTGACGTCATCGACGCCGCCGAGGCGTTGCGCATCGGCCTCGTGTCGCGCGTCGTTCCGCACGAGGAGCTGCTGCCCACGGCGATGGCCATCGCCGAGCGCATCGCCGCGAACCCACCGCTCGCCGTTCAGCGGCTGAAGGCCGGGCTGCGCCACGCGCTCGACCCCGACTGGCACGAGATTGGCACCTGGGTCTCGACGAACCTCGCCGAGCTGTTCACGACCGAGGATCACCGCGAAGGCGTCAAGGCGTTCCTCGAGAAGCGGCCACCGCGGTTCATCGGGCGATGAGCCGCATCCGGGCCACCGCGGGCACAGCCGCAACGGTGGCCGCCGGCCTCGCAGCGATCCGCGACGAGTTCGACGTCCCGGGCGAGTTCTCGAAGGAGGTCCTCCGCGAGGCCGATGCCGCAGCAGCTGCGTGGCGGGAGCACGACCGCCCCGACCGCACCGATCTCCCGCTCGTCACGCTCGACCCGGCAACGGCGACCGACCTCGACCAGGCGTTCGCGATCGAGGAGGACGGTGACGACCTCGTCCTGCGGTATGCGATCGCGAACCTCGGCGCGTTCGTCGAACCGGGCGGCGCGATGGAGCGCGAACTCTGGCAGCGCGGCGTCACGGTGTACCTGCCCGACGGCAAGGCGAACCTCCACCCACCCGTGCTCTCCGAAGGCGCCGCCAGCCTGCTCCCGGGTGAACGGCGACCAGCGGTGTTGCTGACCGTCGCGGTCGACCGCGACGGCGAGGTGGCGTTGCGCAGCGCAGAGCGGGTGGTCGTGAAGAGCCGAGCGAAGCTCGCGTACGAGACGGTGGAGCCGCGCGAGCTCCCAGAGCAGCTGCGCGCGTTCGCCGAGCGGATCCGCCTGGCGGAGGATCGTCGCGGCGCGAGCCGCGTCGAGTTCCCGGAGCAGGAGGTGACGCCCGATCCTGACCGACCCGGCGACTACCTCCTCCGACTTCGGCCGCGGCTGCCCACCGAGGACGAGAACGCGGCGCTCTCGCTGGCCGCGAACCTGGCGGTCGCGGCAGCGTTGTTCGATGCTCGAACCGGCTTGTTCCGGGTGATGGACGAGCCGGACGAGCGCGAGGTGCGCGCCTTGCGCCACACTGCCCGTGCACTGTCGGTCGATTGGCCGAAGGACATGGACCTGCGAACGTTCCAACGCTCGCTCGACACCGCCGATCCGAACGCGGCGGCGTTCCTGATCGCGGTGCGCCGCGCCGGCGGGGGCGCATCGTACGCGCCGTTCGCTGAGGGCGATCCGCCGTGGCACGCTGCGATCGCGGCGACGTACGTGCACGCCACAGCGCCACTGCGGCGGCTGGCAGATCGATACGTGCTCGATGCTGCGATCGCGGTGAGCGCCGGCGAGTCGGTACCCGAGTACGTGACGACGGCGTTCGGCGAGCTCTCCGAGGTGATGAGTCGCGCCGACAGTCGTTCGTCCAAGGTCGATCGTGCCGCGATCGACCTGGTCGAGGCGGTCGCGCTCCACGGCCACGAGGGAGACGTGTTCGACGCAGTCGTCGTCGACACCGACGAGCGCGACGGCGCGAAGGTGCAGCTCCACGGCATCGCGGTGATGGCACGGGTGGTCAAGCCCGGCAGCGAGCCCGGCGACGATCTGCGGCTGCAGCTCGTCTCCGCCGATCCCGCGGCCCGTCGCGTCGAGTTCCTACCGCTCTGACCCCGGCCGATCCGCCCTCGCCCTCGCCTCGCCCCCTGGCGGGCGCCCGCGGCCATCTCGGACCTGGCGGGCGCCCCCGGCCCCGGCCCCGCCCTCGCCCGCGCCCGCGCTTCGCCGCGCTTTCGGCCGGTGCCGCGTCTCCGCGCTCGCGCCCGCGTCCATCTCGAACCGGGCAGAGTTCTGCACGACAGCCGTGCAGAACTCTGCCGACGTCGCGGGAGCATCCTCCGATCGCCAGTGCTCGGGGGGGTTCGGGGGCGAGGGCGGGGGCGAGGGCGGGCGGGGGCGAGGGCGTGCGGGGGCGTCGTACTGTTCAGCGCGGAGGTGTGCCATGACTCGCTTGCTCTCCCGTCGCGCGTGCTCGGTGCAGGAGGTGCGGCTGTGCTGGTCCCTGCGGTGAGCCGTCCCAGCGCCGCCGGAGCGGCAGCGCCCGGTGGCCAGCTCGTCACCCTGCGGAACGCGATCCGTGTCTACGACTCGCGGACCGATCTCGTCCCGCTCGGTGGCGCGAAGCTCGGGCCGGGCGACTCGCTGGATGTCGCCGTGTCGGCGGCGCTCGAGGGGAACTTCGCGCTCGGGGTGTTCCTCAACTGCTCGATCACCGAGACCGAAGGCTCCGGTTTCCTCGTGTTGCGGCCGACGGATCTCTCCGGGGAGGCGCCGTTCCCCGCGACGTCGAACATCAACTGGTGGGCGTCCGGCCTGACCCTCGGCAACGCCGCGCTCGTCGCTGTCGGCGGTGAGAACAGCATCGAGGTCCATTGCCGGGGAGCCGGCAGCACCCACGTGATCATCGACGTCCAGGGCTACGTGCCGTTCGTCGCCTGATCGTCCGGGCCGGGCCTGTTCAGGCCTTGTCAGCCGGCCCCTGCCGACCGACCCCGAGCACGTCGGGGTCAAGTCGGGGTCAGGCCGGGTCGAAGCGGAGGACGGGGCCGTCGAGGGAGAGCGCGTAGAGCTCGCGGGCGGCGTCCTCGCCGAACGACACGAGGTTGTCCACGCTGCCGACCTCGGCCTGCTCGGTGACCGCGCCGTCGGCGACCCGTACGGCCCAGATCCTCCCCGAGCAGTAGTCGCCGTAGACGTAGGCACCGACGAGGCCGGGGATGCTCGTACCGCGGTACACGAACCCGCCGGTGATCGAGCACTCCGGGCCGTGCGGGTACTCCAGCACGGGCGGCACGTGGCCGTCGACAGGCTGGTCGTCGTTGAACCGGTGCGTGCCCTCGTACGCGCTCCAGCCGAAGCTGACGCCGCGCCCCCCGCCGGAGGCCGCGGTCGCGAGGTCGACCTCCTCCCACGAGCCCTGGCCGACGTCGCCGATCCACAGATCGCCGGTCGTCGCGTCGAACGAGAAGCGCCACGGGTTCCGCAGGCCGGTCGACCAGATCTCGGGCCGAGCACCGTCCACGCCGATCATCGGGTTGTCGGCCGGGACCGTGTACCCAACATCGTCCGACGGCGTCGTCGGATCGATCCGCAGCAGCTTGCCGAGCGGCGTCGAGACGTCGAGCGACCGCCGCTCGGGATCACCGCCCGAGCCTCCGTCGCCCAGCCCGTAGTACAGGTAGCCGTCGGGCCCGAACGCGATGTTGCCGCCGTTGTGGTTCCGGTAGGGCTGATCGACGGTGAGGACCGTGCGCCGTGTCGTCACATCGGCGACGCCGTCCGCATCGACGAGGTACTCCTCGAGCAGGCTGTTGCCTGCCGTGTCGGTCGAGCTCACGTAGAGACGCGTGCCGTCGGGCGAGAACGCCAGCCCGAGGAGGCCGCGTTCGCTCTCGGTCGTGGTGCGATCGGAGATGTCGAGGACCACGTCGCCGCGCTCGTCGCTCACGGCGCGCACGACGCCCCCTCGTTCGCCGATGTAGAACGCGTCGTCACCGCTCCGGGGAGCGAGCACGATCGGCCGGTCGAGGTCGGTGACCGATGTCAGGGCAACGGCCACGTCGGTCAACGGGACCGGCGGTGCGGTCGTCGTCACGACGACCGTGGTGGCGGGGGCGGCCGTCGTCTCGCCACCGATGCCTGTGGTGGTCGTCTCCGTCGCCGCCGGAGGCAGGGTCGTCGCCGGGCCCACGGAGGTGGGCGATCCGGCGTCGGTCGCCGCAGCGCCGGCACGGTCCGAGCCGTCCGATTCGTCCGAGCCGCTCGAGCCGTTCCCGGAGCTGCACGCGCTGAGCCCGACGACGAGCACGGCGGCGAGCACGGCCACACGTGTCGTCGACCGCACGCTCAGAGCTCCACGCTGTGCCCGGTCTGTGCCGTGCCGACCTCCGGATCGCGAGCAACCCGGATGAGGCCTTCTTGGACGACGCTGACGACGAGCTCGCCGCTCTGCGCGAAGATCGAACCGATCGCCAGGCCACGCGCGCTCGATGTCGACGGCGTGTGCTGGTCGTACAGGAGCCAGCTGTCGGCGCGGAACGGCCGGTGGAACCACATCGCGTGGTCGAGGCTCGCCATCTGCACGCCGGGTGACTCCCACGACAAGCGATGCGGCAGGACGGTCGTGTCGAGCAAGGTCATGTCCGACGCGTACGTGACGATGCAGGCGTGCAGCACGGGGTCGTCGGGCAGCGTGCCGTCGGCCCGCAACCAGACCCGCTGCGCGTGCGTGGACTCGCCACCACGGTCGAACGGGCCGCTGCCGATGTAACGGAGGTCTATCGGTCGCGGTCGGTCGTACCAGTCGCCGAGCTGCTCCTTGTACGGCGCCATGCGCGTCTTGAAGTCGGGGAGCGAGTCCGGTGCGGGTACCTCCGGCATCACCAGTTGGTGATCGAGCCCTGGCTCGGTGGCGTGGAAGCTCGCCTGCAGGTTGAAGATCGCCTGGCCGTGCTGGATCGCGACCACACGCCGCGTCGTGAAGCTGCGCCCATCGCGGAGCCGATCGACCTCGTAGAGGATCGGTACCTTCGGGTCGCCCGGGCGCAGGAAGTACGCGTGCAACGAATGCACCAGGCGGGTGGAGTCGTCGACCGTGCGCGCCGCCGCGACGAGGGCCTGTCCGGCGACCTGGCCGCCGAACACGCGCTGGCGGCTCTCCTCGGGGGACACGCCTCGGAACAGGTTGACCTCGATCGCTTCCAGATCGAGCAGCTCGACGAGGTCGTCGAGCGCGGTGTGGGCCTCGCTCATCCCGGGCATCGTGTCACGGCTGCGACTCCCCAGGGGTGGCCCAGATTGTGAAGAACGCGTTCTCCCAGACCTTCCGGAGCCCGGCCGCGTCGGCTTCATCGTCGCTGATGAGGATCTGCGAGTACGTCGAGTTCTTCGCCATCACGTAGAAGTCGGTCCGCTCGAGCACGTGGGCGATCGAGGTGACCTGCACCGAGCGCCGGTCGCTGTAGAGGTTCATCGCGCGGGCGCGGAAGAACCCGATGATGTCGTCGTCGTCCGTCGTGGCGCGGACCGCGGCGAACATCTGGGTCGCATTCGGATCCTCGGGACCCCAGATCACGTACTCGCCCTGGGCGCGTCGCACGTCGGTTCGCTGCCACAGGTCGTGACCGTTGGCGAGTGTGAACACCAGGAGGAACGCCGTGCCGGCGGCGATGCCTGCTCGAGCGCGGGGCACGCGCTTCGGCGCGAGCAGTTCGACGGTCACCGCGACCCCGTGCAGCGCGAAGTACGCCATGAGCGGCGTGATCGAGAAGAGGTACCGACCCTCGTGGAACGGGGTGATCCCGAAGATGAAGCTGACGCCGACGAGGTAGCCGATGAGCGACGCGTCGAGCGCCCTCGCGCGGATCGCGCGCGCGACGAGGCCGACGAGCGACAGGCCGAGGAACAACCCGAGCGCGAGCCGGGCGAGACCGCCGGAGCCGAGCAGCTCCAGCTCCGGATAGCCGACGGACTTCAGTCCGAGCTGTTCGGCGAGGATGTCGCGGTACCAGATCAGGTTCGGCTTGACCTGTGACAGGCCCGTGTTCGGGAAGCTCTGGTAGATCACGGTCGGCAGCACGATCTGGAGCCCGGCGACCCAACCCAGCGCGGCGAGGTACGGCGTCGCGACCCTCGACCAGCGCACCGCTCGCAGCATGCGCCGCGGTTGTGAGCGCGCCGCCCACAGCCGGGGGGCGATAACGACGAGGTGGACTGCGACGAGGGCGACGAACAGCGCCAAGCCTTCGCGGCGAACGGTGTAGGTGTACCCGACGAGGAAGCCGAGGAGGAGGAGCGGTCCGAGCGCCTGACCCTCGAGCTGCTCGCGCTCGCGGCACCGGTCGAGCCACCACAGCGCCATCGCCAGCGCGAAGAGGTACGGGAACTCCGACAGCACCGTGTCCGTCCAGCTGACGTACGGGACGCTGAGACCGATCAACAGCACGATCGTCGCCGCGGCGACCTCGTTCACCCGTCGCCGGAGGATCTGCGCGAACACGAAGAGGAAGCCGGCGAAGAAGGCGGCTTCGACGATCTTCAGGAAGTCGTAGTCCAGCCCGCGCCACGCGACGAACGGCGCGAGCAGCAGCGGGAACCCCCACGGGTACGAGTACGGGCTGAACGTGTTCCACGACGAGTGGTCGACGGTGTACCGGTTGTCGGCGAGGACGTCGCCGACGCGGCCGTCGACGATGCCCTTCGCCTGACGGAGGTACAGCGAGAAGTCGTCACCCCAGTCGTGACCGGAGTGCTGGTTGATCACGCAGAACAAGAACACGGAGAGGACGATCAGGAGCAGCGGCAGCTCGTCGCGCAGGCGCGCGAACCGTGTGGTCTGGTCCGTTCGCGGCTCCACGTCGACCGCGGTGAGCAGCGGTCGCTCGGCCGTCTGTTCCTGCACGACCCACGATTATGGTGGCTCGCGTGCCGATACTGTCCCTCAGCCCCGATGAGCTGCTCTCGACGACCCGCGCCGTCCGCAAGCGGCTCGACTTCTCACGCCCCGTGCCCGACGAGCTCGTCCGGGAGTGCGTGGCTGCGGCGATGCAGTCGCCGTCCGGGTCGAACAACATGACGATGCGGTTCGTGGTCGTGCGCGACGAGGCGAAGCGGCGCGCGATCGGTGACATCTACCGGCAGTGCTACGACATCTATCGAACGCTGGACGGCATCTACATCGGATCGATCGACAAGGGCTCCGACGAGGCGAACGCGCAGCAGGCGCGGTCGGCGTCGTCCGCCGATCATCTCGGTGAGCACATGGGCGACGCACCTGTTCAGGTGATCGCCTGCAGCGTCGGTGGGAGGGTCGACGGGGTCCCGGCGATGATGGCCGCGTCGATGATGGGCAATGTCCTGCCGGCGATGTGGAGCTTCATGCTCGCGGCGCGGGCACGAGGACTGGGCACGTCGTGGACCACCATCCACCTGATGATGGAACAGCAGGTCGCCGACGTGCTGGGCATCCCGTTCGAGTCGGTGCAGCAGGTGTGCCTGAGCCCGGTCGCGTTCACGAAGGGCACCGACTTCAAGCCGGCGACGCGGCCAGATCCGGACACCATCATCCACTGGGACGGCTGGTAGGTGATGATCGAGCCCGCGCTGCGAGCGGCTGCGCTCGCCGCCAACGGTTTCATGCCGGCCGACGAAGGCGACGCGCTGTACGAGGCCGCCTGTCAGGCGGGACGAGACGTGCCCGGCCTGCCGTTCCTCGAAGTCGGTTCCTACTGCGGTCGCTCGACGGTGTGGCTCGGCGCCGCGGCGCGCACCGCTGGCGTCGTGGTGTTCGCCGTCGACCACCACCGGGGCTCCGAGGAGAACCAGCCGGGTTGGGAGTGGCACGACCCGGCGCTCGTCGACCCTGCGATCGGCGAGATGGACACCCTCCCGTTCTTTCGCCGCACCATCCGCGCCGCGGGGCTGGAGGACGACGTCGTCGCGGTCGTTGGCCGCTCTCCGATCGTCGCCGCGCATTGGCGCACGCCGCTCGCGTTCTGCTTCATCGATGGCGGCCACGGCGTCGAGCCGGCACGGGCTGACTACGAAGGCTGGACACCGCACGTCGTCCCGGGCGGCTGCCTTGCGATCCACGATGTCTTCCCCGACCCGTTGGACGGGGGCCGCCCGCCGTACGAGCAGATCTTCCTGCCGGCGCTCGAGAGCGGCTGCTTCCGGCTCGTGTCGGCGACCGGATCGCTGCGCGTCTTGCGGCGCGTCGACTCAGACTGACGGCGATGGACCTCGAACAGCTCTTCGCCCTCGTCCCGCACGGTCCGGACACGTTCGTGGGTGCCGGCGGGAGCTATCCGTGGGGTGGTCTCTATGGCGGTCACATCGTCGCGCAGGCCTTGCGGGCCGCGGCCGAGACCGTCGAGCCGGAGCTCATCGCACACTCGCTGCGGGCGTACTTCATCCGACGCGGTGATGCGTCGGAGCCGGTCCGCTACGAGGTCGACCGGATCCGCAATGGCAGGAGCTTCTCCACCCGACGCGTCGTGGCCCGCCAGGCGATCGGTGCGATCCTCAACCTCGAGGCGTCGTTCCAGCGAGCGGAAGATCAGCTCGACCTGGCCCCCGTGACGATCGATCCCGCCGTGCCACGGCCGGAGCTGCTCGCGTCCGATGCGTGGACGCCGGCGTTCGACCGCCGATGGGTGCCCCGAGACGCGCTCGACGACCGAGGGCGGGATGGCCGCGGGCGCACCGCGGCGTGGATGCGGGCGTCAGGTCAGCTCGGCGACGACCAGCTGCTGCAGCGCTGCGCGCTCGCCTACATCTCCGACGACCTCCCGGCGGACACGGTCATGCGTGCCCATCCGGAGTTCGGTCCCCGCCGCGAGCAGGGCGAGGGCGAACACGGCCTGTTCGTCGCCAGCCTCGACCACACGATCTGGTTCCACGCACCGCTCCGTGCGGACGAGTGGCACCTGTACGACTTCAGTTGCCATCGCTACGTCGGCGGCCGTGGGCTCGCGATCGGTCATGTGTTCGACGAATCCGGCATCCATGCCGCAACCGTCGCGCAGGAAGCGCTCGTGCGCGACGTTCAGCGGCCCGCGCGACCCTGAGCCACCGGTCCCGCCACCGTCGACGCGTGTTCGGCGACGATCGCCCGGACCTCGTCGCCACTGAGCTCGTCCTGATCGTGCAGCGCCGCCGCGATCGCGAGGAGCGCGCCACGGTGCTGCGTCATCAGCAAGCGGGCGGCCGACTCAGCATCGGCGATGATCCGCTCCGCCGCCGCTCGTGACGACTCGTCGGCGAGCACCTTCGCCACGAGGTTCGCGGCGCCAGGCACGTTCGCTGCTTCGAGACTCAGCCGGGAGCCACCGGCACCCATCGAGCCGACGAGTTGGGCGGCGATGGTGGTCGCCGCGGCCAGGTCGGAGCTGATGCCGCTCGATGCCTCGCCGAACTCGAGCTCCTCGGCGACCATGCCGCCGAGCGCGATGTGGATCAGCTTCGTCGCCTGCTGCGGCGTGTGCAGGTGGCGCTCCTCGGAGTCGACGTGCGAGACGAGCCCGAGCGCGTCGGAACGACGCAGGATCGAGGCGACGTTGACCCGTCGACCGCAGAGCTCGGCGAGCAGCGCGTGACCGGCCTCGTGGACAGCGATCCGGTGACGCTCTTCGGGCTGGTACCCCGCGTCGTGGGAGAGACCGAGCTCGGTGACGAGCTTCGCCTGCAGCACGTCCTTCGTCGTCATCTGCCGCCGGCCGTGGCGGAGCGCGCAGATCAACGCCTCGTCGAGCAGCCGCTCGATGCTGACCGGGGAGTACCCCGTCGTCAGACCGGCGATGTCGTCGGCCGACACGTCGTCGCCGTGTGCCTTGCGGCCGAGGTAGTACTCGGCGATCGCGGCGCGATCGGCGCGCGGCGGGAGGTCGAAGTGGATGATGCGGTCGAAGCGGCCGGGGCGCAGGAGCGCCGGGTCGAGGTCGGCAGCGCGATTCGTCGCGGCGATGATCAGCACGTTCGCCACGCTCGGGCGGGGCGGCCGCAGGTGGCGCGTGGTCGGCAACCAGAGGTTCACGAAGTCGACCAGCCGCGCGACGAGCTTCATCCCGCCGGTCGGCATGTCGAAGCTCTGCATCTGGACGAGCAGTTCGTTGACGATGCCGGCCACACCCTCGCGCATCGTCGAGGAGCCAGTGCCGCTGCGCGACGCGCCGATGGCATCGAACTCTTCGATGAACCCGATCGCGCCGCCCTCCTTGCGAGCCGTCCGGCGGAGCGCCTTGAAGTAGGTGCGGATCTTGCGGTTGGTCTGGCCGTAGTACATGGACTGGAAGGCGCTGGCCGACACGAACAGGAACGGCACGCCGGCCTCGCCCGCCATCGCCTTGGCGAGGTAGGTCTTGCCCGTGCCGGGGGGACCTTCGAACAGCACGCCGCGGCGCGGCTTGCCACCGAGCTCCTTCGTGAAGGTGCGGTGGGCGAGGAACAGGTTGAGGGTGTCGATCGCTTCCCGGGTGGTCTGCGGCGCGCCGACGACGTCGCTCAGCGACACACCCGTCTCGGAGGGTCGGAACAGGACGTGGGGCGAGCGCCCAGCAGCGATCATCGGCGTGAGGATCAACGCTGCGAGGCACACCATCAGGCCGACCGAGATGAGGATGTCGCTGCGGCCCTGGGGGATGCTCGGCAAGCCGATCCCGATGTCCTGACCCGTGAGGAGCCGCGACCACATCCACACGAGCAGGACGATCAACGCGAGCGACAACCGCAGCAGCCGCCGTTGCCGTGTGCGCTCGCGGGTCTTGGTCGCATCCACGTCGCCGCCTCGCAGGATCGTGGCCGCACCCAATCGCTCGACGTCCATCATGGACCTCCCCTGCTCATCGCCGCCTTCTGACCACGGTACGGGGCACGCCGTTCGACCTCAACGGCTTGCGAGGTAGGTGTTCGTCAATGGTGCCGACCCACTCCGACCTGCGGTGGGACGGGGAGCACGGACAGCGACGCGCGCAGACGTTCGACGGCACGGGAGCGCACCGCCGGTCGCGTGGGGAACTCGCGGTCCGCGGCGCCGGGCAGTGGCCGACACGAACGGTCGTGACGTTCGAGTTCGGACACTTGCTCGACCCGATCGGGCCTGAGCAGGCGCCAGGGGCATCGCGATCCGCGCCCGCCGACGCGGTGACCCCGGCGCCTGCCGGCTCGAACCACACGCGTGACGAGACGGCAACCAGCTTCGACGCCGACGCCTGGCTGCTCGACCTGCTCACCGAGCCTGGGCCGGCGACGGCTTCCGATCTGACGATGCTGGACGAGCTGGTGGCCGTGGCCGATCCGGAGCCGGCAGCCGGATGCGAGCCGGAGACCCTCCCGGCGCCGATGCCGGGGACGCTCGTGTCCGACCTGCCGCCGCCAGGCACGCCGCCGGAGTCACCCTCGGCCGTCGTGACGTCGTCGATCGCTGTGCCGGACGAGTCCGCCGCAGCCGAGGTCCCCACACCCGCGCCCACGTCCGGTGCCGTCGTGGCGACGCCGGAGGTGAGCCGCGTGCCCGATGCCGCCGTGGCGCCGGAGGTCAGGCGCGTACCGGACGCCGTCGTGACGTCGGATGTCATCGGCCGTATGCCCGACGCTGCCGTCGCACCGCAGCCCACTCCGACGACGAACGTCGAGCAGGCGCGGTCCCGGTTCGCCGGCTCCGATACCGACGACGATCGGCTGCCCGCCCGCCGCCGTCGTCGTTGAGGCCGCGCAGCCGAGCTCAGCACCCGCACGCCTGGCATCAGGTCGCCGCCGGTCGCGGTTCCGCTTCCGTAGGCACTGGCGAGTTCGACGAGCGTCGGCGTTGCGTTGCGCGTAGGAGCGGCCCGTGCCGTCGTTCCACTGCCCTTGGCAGAGGTGGTCGGCTCTTGTGACCAGCACCGACGCGCACGATCGTGGCGTCACCTGCGGAAGCACCGCATCGCTTCTCATCCTGCTGAGGACTGATTGAGAACCGTTGGGGTCAGGACCCGGCTGCTTCACCGAGCGCCGTAACACAGGCCTTCTCGATCGTCTTGATCTTCATGTACAACTTCGTGCGGCTGTTCCGCGACTCCTTGAAGCCATAACGGCGATAGAACCCGGCCACTTCCATGTCAATGGCATCGACCACGAAAACCCGAAACGCCGGACCTCCAGATCGGCTCATCAGCGACCGAGCGAGTGCGTCCGCAAGCAACGCCCCACCACGACCGTGGCCCTGCAGCCCGGTTGCGAGCGCCATCTTGCTCAACAGGCAAGCTGCTAATTGAGTGCGAACGCATGTTCGTAGAGTTGGTCAAGGTTTCTCGCTCGCAGCTCCGCCGAGCACCGGCTCCGTCACCCGCCGCAACGTCGGGTGCTGCGAGCAGCAGGAGGTCGCGCTGCGAACCTCTAGGGCGATCGTTCGACGCTGCGGCCCTACACGGGCCAGCGGGTCGGATCCGACGGCAGCTGGCTGCCCGCTCCAGGACCTGACTCGCACGCGTTGAGCACCCGCTCCAGGCCGTCGAGCAGTGCCATCGCGGCGAGGATCAGCCGCTCCCGCGAATGCGCCGCCGCCAGCGCTGACGTGTCGGCACGGACGCCGCCCGCGTCGAGCGCGCACACGGCGAGCAGGTCGCGCACGAGCGATGCATCCTCCACCGGCACGCCTGTGCGCGGCAGCACCTCGGTCACCCACGTGTTCGAGCGGTACGCCAGGCCATGCTCGAGCCGGAGCCGCGAGAGCACGCTTGCGATCTCACCGGTCAGCGTCGGCAGGTCCGTCGGGAAGGCGGAGTGGACGATCTCCCGCACGGGTGGCCGCCGTCTCTGCGTCACGCCGAGCAGGAGCAGCGCGCCACTCGCGCCGCCGACCGCTCCTTGCGACCACGCCGGGAGCGTCATCAGCCCGGCGAAGCGCGAGCTCACGGAGACGAGCACACCGGCGAGTCCGAGCAGGGTCGTCATCTCGCCGGGGCGGCGCGCCAACGGCGACAGCCGGCTGATGCCGGCCAGCGAGGCCGTCGCCTTGTCGTGCGAGGTCGCCCGGCCGCGCCGCGCACCTGACTTCCGCGGCTCCGCCGGCCTGCCGTGCGGCGAGCGCGAGCGTTGGTGTGCGTCTCGGTCGAGCACATCGCCCTGCGAATCCTGTCGGGACTTCCCGAGCATGCCTTCACCTCCGGTGCTGTGACGGGTACACCGGTTGTGTCGGCCGCCGGCAGCGACGGCGACCCGTCACTTCACCAGGTCGATGTCACTTCACCAGGTTGATGATGCGGAACATGGGGAGGTACAGCGCGACCACCATCCCGCCGACCGTCAGGCCCATCGCGACCATCAGCAGCGGCTCGATCAGCGACGTCAGAGCATCGACGGTCGCCGAGACCTCGCCGTCGTAGAACTCGGCGATCTTCTCGAGCATCTCGTCGAGCGCCCCCGTCTCCTCGCCGACGGCCATCATCTGCACGACCATGTCGGGGAAGACGTCGTGCGTGCCGAGCGACGCCGACAGGGACTGGCCGACGCGCACCTGGTTCTTCGCCGCGACCATCGCGCGGGCGACGACCGCGTTGCCCGCTGTCTCACCGACGATGTCGAGCGCCTCCATGATCGGCACGCCCGAGCGGATCAACGACGAGAGCGTGCGGGTGAAGCGGGCGATCGCCGACTTGTGCACGAGCGAGCCGAACACGGGCATCTTCAACTTCGCGCGGTCGATCGCATAGCGACCGTTCGGTGTCGCCGCCCAGCGCCTGAACCCGAACAGGGACGCTGCACCTCCCAGGCCGACCATCCACCAGTACGTCGTGAGGACTCCGGAGAGGGCGATCAGGATCCGCGTCGGCATCGGCAACGTGCCGCCGAGGTCGTTGTACATGCCCTCGAACATCGGCACGACGAACATGAGCATCGCGCCGACGATCAGCACGATGATGCAGCCGATCGCGATCGGATAGGTCATTGCCGACTTGATCTTCCGCTTGAGCTCGAGCTGCTTCTCGAGCGTCACCGCGAGGCGGAGCAGCACCTCGTCGAGCATGCCGCCGGTCTCACCGCTGCGGACCATGGAGAGGTAGACGGAGGGGAAGACCTTCGGGTGCTTCGAGATCGCCTGCGAGAGTGACAGGCCGCGTTCGATGTCGCCTTTCACCTGCAGTGCCACGCTGGCGAGCGCCTTCGATTCGGTCTGCTCGGTGAGGATCGACAGTGCCCTGATGATCGTCAGTCCGGCATTGACCATCGTCGCCAGCTGCCGGGAGAAGATCGCCACGTCGCGGAGCTCGACCTTGGTGCTGCCGAAGCTCATGTCCGCAGACAGCATCGACCGGCCGCGCTGCTTCACGGAGACCGGCACGTAGCCCATCTCGCGCAGCTTCGCGATCACGAGCTGCTCGCTCTGCGCCTCCAAGCTGCCTTCGTGGACGGCTCCGGTCCGATCGCGGACCTTGTACACGAACGTCGAGGTCATCGCGAGCTCCCGTCGGTCGGACCCTTGATGCCGAGGAGGTTGCGGAGATCGTCAGGGTTCGCTGCTCGTTCGAGTGCGGTGTCGAGCGCGATGCGGTGCACACGGACCAGCTCGGCCAGGTGCTGATCCATCGTGACCATGCCGTACTGCGCGCCGGCCTGCATCTGCGTGGGGATCTGATGGCCCTTGCTCTCCCGGATCAGGTTGCGCACGGCAGGCGTGGCGACGAGCACCTCTGCAGCCACGGCTCGCCCCTTGCCGTTCGCGGTGGGCACGAGCTGCTGCGTCACGACGGCTTGGAGCGTCGTCGCGAGCATCACCCTGATCTGGCCCTGCTGCTCGGGCGGGAACACGTCGACGATGCGATCGACCGTCTGCGGCGCGGACTGCGTGTGCAGCGTCGCGAACACCAGGTGGCCCGTCTCCGCTGCGGTCAACGCCATGTGGATCGTCTCGAGGTCGCGCATCTCACCGACGAGGATGACGTCGGGGTCCTCACGCAGTGCCCGTTTCAACGCGGAGCCGAACGAGTGGGTGTCCTGGCCGACCTCACGCTGGTTGACGATCGCCTTCTGGTGCGAGTGGAGGAACTCGATCGGGTCCTCGCACGAGATGATGTGGACGGCCTTCGTGCGGTTGATGATGTCGAGCAGCGAGGCCAGCGTCGTCGACTTGCCCGAGCCCGTCGGGCCGGTGACGAGCACGAGTCCGCGTGGGAGCTCGGCGAAGCCCTTGACGATCGGTGGCAGGCCGAGGGTGTCGAAGTCGGGGATGCGGAACGGGATCGCGCGCAGCACTGCACCGACCGAACCGCGCTGACGGAAGACGTTCATCCGGAAGCGGCTGCGACCGGGCATGGCGTACGCCACGTCGAGCTCGAGCTCGGCCTTGAACGCACTGCGGCGGCCCTCGTCGAGCACCGGGAAGACGAGCTGCTCGATGGTCTCGCCGTCGAGCACGCCGTAGCCCTCCAGGGCGCGGAGCGACCCGTGGACGCGAATGCTCGGCGGCGCGCCGGCGGAGAGGTGGAGGTCGGAGCCGCCGGCCTCGAGCAGGTGGTCCAGCAGCTCGTCGATGTGGCTCGGCAGCGCGTGCGCGACAGACGGCATCGGCGGTCGGGCTGGCGTCGGGAGCGGCGGCCCGGGATACGCGGTGGCGATCGCCTCGGTGAGCGCGACCGGGTCGGCCAGCACCGGCACGACGTTCTTGGTCGTCGCCAACGCGATCTCGGCGACCACGGACCCCGAGGGCGCGTCGGCGAACGCGAGCACGATCCTCGTCTCGTCCACGGCGAGCGGGAGGACGCCGAGGCGTCTCGCGTCGGCTGCGAGCACGGCGGCGAGCGCCTGCGGTGTCGGCCGCAGCTGACCCGGTTCGATGTATCGGATGCCATCAGGCGACGACACGTGAGACCTCCTCGAGGGTTGTGTTTCCCCGTGCGACCTTGTTGAGGCCGTCCTGGCGCAGCGGGACCATGCCCTGCTCCAGAGCGACCCGTCTGATGTCGTCCGAACTGGCGCGGCTGACGATCAAGCGATCGATCTCCTCGGAGAGGAGCATCACCTCGTGGATCGCCGTCCGACCTCGGTAGCCGGTGCCACCGCACTGCGTGCAGCCAACGGCACGGTGCATCTCGGTCGGCGGTTCCCTCGTCATGTCCCAACCGCTCTCGACGAGCTGCTGCTCGACCGGGTCGTAGCGCTCCTTGCACCGCTCGCACAGGCGGCGGGCGAGTCGTTGCGCCAGCACGCAATCGACGGCGGAGGTCACGAGGAACGGCTCGATGCCCATCTCGATCAGCCGCAACGGTGTCGACGGCGCGTCGTTCGTGTGCAAGGTCGACAGCACGAGGTGACCGGTCAGCGCGGCCTCGATCGCGATCACGCCGGTCTCGCGGTCGCGCACCTCGCCGACGAGCACGACATCGGGGTCCTGGCGCAGGATCGAGCGCAACGCGGATGCGAACGTCAGCCCGGCCTTCGGGTTCGTCTGGACCTGGTTGACGTTGGCGAGGCGGTACTCGACCGGATCCTCGACCGTCACGAGGTTCCGGGTCGCGTCGTTCAGCAGGTTGAGCGTCGCGTAGAGCGTCGTCGACTTGCCAGAGCCCGTCGGGCCGGTCACGAAGATCGCGCCATAGGGCTTCTCGTAGGCGGAGCGGTAGATCTCGAGTTGCCCGGGCATGAAGCCGAGGTCCTCGAGTGGCTGGACGCCGTTCGCACGGTCGAGGATCCGCATCACGATCTTCTCGCCGTAGACGGTCGGGAGCGTCGAGACGCGCAGGTCGATCGCCTTGCCCTCGACGCTGAGGCTGATGCGGCCGTCCTTCGGGATGCGCCGCTCGGCGATGTCGATGTCGGCCATCACCTTGAGCCGCGAGATGACACCCGGGACGATCGAGCGCGGCTGCCGCATCCGCTCGTGGAGCACCCCGTCGATGCGGAACCGGATGCGTAGGTCGTGCTCGGTCGGTTCGACGTGGATGTCGGACGCCCGCTCCTGGACCGCCTGGAGGATCACGAGGTTGACGAACTTGACGATCGGCGCTTCCTCGACGACCGCGCGGAGGCTCGCCAGGTCCTGCTGATCCGGTGACGAGTCCTCGGCAACGATCTGGGCGACGGACAGCACCTCGTCGTCGAGCTTGTTGCGCTCGTCGAGCAGCTCGGCGAGGTGCTCTGCCGTGATCGCGACACGAGTGAACGGCTCGTGGAGCACCGCCCGCAGGTCGTCGACGGCGACGAGGTCGGCCGGGTCGACCATGCCGATGATCAGCCGCCCGTCGTCCCGCCGCAGTGCCGTCGCTTGGTGGCGGCGGGCGAGGTGATCCGGCAGCAGCGTGGCCAGCGTGGTGTCGGCGCGGTCGTCCTCGGGGCGTTCGTCGTCGCTCGAGGCGGGCCGCAGCCGGAACGGCGGGATCGCAGCCGGCGTCGGCATCGGTGCCGCACTCGGGGGCCCGAACGCGACGAACTCGGCGACCCGCGCGTCCGGGTCGTCGTGCGATTCCTGTCCGTTGAGCGTCGGCGACTGCTCCATCGTGGGCTGGTGTCGGCCGTTAGCTCGCGCTGCCGACGCGAAAGCTCACGCTTCGTACGTGATCTCGCGCGTTGACACGTTCCTCACGTCGAACGCTTGAGGATTCGCGTCCGTCCAGTCGAAGCCGATGTCATCGAGAGGTGCATACGTGACAGTCAGCCGGGCGCCGTTCGTCAGGCTGCCCGCGTAGAGCGCGCCGGTGAAGGTCGAGGAGTTCTTGGCATCGAAGTTGCCCTCGGTGAACATCAGTGTCGTGACCGTGCTCGGGATCGTGAAGTTGTTGAACGGCGTGATGTTCCCGCCGCCGCTGCTCACGATCGTCAACTGCACCGGGGCGCCGCCGGCAGCGCGGTTCTCGACCTGGCGGGGCAGCGCGATGTTGCCCGTTGCGACGATCGTCATGTCGCCCACCAGGTACAGCGAGTCGTTGTTTGCGAAGGCGACGTCGCCGGTGACTTGGAAGGCACCACTTGTATCGTGCTTCGAGACGGCAGAGACGAACGCTGCTCCGTCCGCGTACGTCGTCACGGATGAGTAGTTCGACGGCTCCCAGGTGAAGGTGGGGAGGTGTTGGACGGGCAGCCCCGCGGGCGGGCTGCCCGGAGAGCACGAGCCCTGCACCTTCGTGCAGCCGATCGTCCCACCGGCCTGCGCGTTGTTGCGGACGGTCCCTCCTGTGACGATGTCGACGCCCGCGTAGGCACTGCCGGCGAGCGTCGTCGAGGAGCTCGTCACCGAGATCGTGCCGGCGGCATAGATGTCGCCGGTGATCTGCTGGTTCGAGCCTGTGGTCACGTTCCCCTGCGTGTAGATGTGACCGACGTAGTCTTGGGAGTTGCCGAGCGTGATGCTTCCGTTCGCGTACATGTCGCCGACCACGCCGGCCGACGAGCCCGTGATGATGGCCGATTCGGAGAACATGGCGTACTGGAATCCGAGCGGCTCGAGCTCGACCACCTGGCGCATCGTGCGCCGTCCGGTTCCCGGTTCCGACTTTGCGGGCGCGAAGCCGGTCGAGGTGATGATCCGGCGGAACCCTGTCGGATCCGTCGGGTCGACGGAGACGCTGAGCTCGAACTGCGCTGAACCACCGGCGAAGTCGGTCGCGGCCGTGCCGGCGTACGCGCTGTTCCGGGCGAGCGCAGCGTCGGCGACGACGAGGCCAGCGTTCGCGGCATCGATGGCTTGTTGACGCCGGCGGTCGTATGCCGACGCGCTGTTCTGGTGATCGGCGTACGACAGCCACGTCGCTCCCAGCGAGAAGACGATCGCCGTGATCAGCACCGCCATCACCAGGGTGAATCCGTCGTCCGGACGGGCCAATGGGGCCTTCATCAGCAGCTCCTCCATGCGTTGCGCCCGGCGATCGTCGTCTCGAGGGAGAACGTGCCACCGTTGGCGGATCTGATCGGAATGCGGACACGGACCGTCCGAAGAGGTGTGACGACCTGTTCGAAGGCATTGGTGCTCGTGCCGACGTTCGTGATGATGACGTGCTCGGCGCCGAGGCCCTCCTGCCGGGTGACGTGGCCAGCACTCACCCGGTAGGTGATGGTCTCGACCTCTCCGTCCGCGAGCGTGCGGAACACGAGGGTGTTTCCCGCCATGTTCTCGGCCGGCGCCGAGATGCACTCGGCGGAGCGGAGCTCGCGGTCGAGGCGAGCGGAGACCAGACGTGCTTCGTCCACTGCTTCGGTGCTGCGCTGCAACCGTCCGCTCGAGTTCATCGCCGATGTGAGCGTCGACAGGAAGGCGACCATCACGAGGGACATGACGAACATCGAGACCGTCAGCTCGATGAGCGTGACACCCGCATCGGGGTGGCGCCGAGGCCCGGTCACGCCGCTTCCAGCCAGCCGGCGCGCGCTGTGACGCTGCCGTAGTCGAAGGTGACCGTGAACGTGCTGGCGTGGGGCCCGGCGATGACAACGTCGACGCTGATGAGCAGCAGCGGTGAGTGCTGGCCCGTGGCGGCGATACGCGTGCTCACACCCGACACACTCGCGACCGCCGGCTGCGACAGCACCCGGGACGTCATCGTCACCACGTCCACGCCGAGGGCGAAGGTGGCCGTCGCTGTCTCGTCGACAGACGACGTGGGTGTGATGTTGACCGGCCGGTACCCGAGCGCGGCGTCGTCCCACAGCTCGAGCGTGATGGAGTCGCGCGAAGCGCTCGGCGGTGTCACCGTGTGTCCGGCAGGTGCGGTGGCGGAAGCCGAGAACGCCGGAACCCTGACAGCGCCAGAGAACCCGGGCACCCCGTGCAGGTTCATGAGGGTGAGCTCAGGCGTGGTCAGTGCCGCGCCGGCACCGACGGTTCCGTCGGATGTCGTGTCGTGATCGAGCGACGACGTGGCCGTCCACGTGCCATCGAGCTCGAACACCTCGCCCGTCACGGATCCGGACTCCGACGTCAAGGACAGGTGGAGCCGTCCACCGGAGCTCGTGGTCGTGGCGTCGGCCCACGGAGCGCCGTCGCCGTCGCCGAAGCCGCACGCAGCGCAGAGGTCCACGCTCGCCCGGGACGAGGAGCTGCCGTTCGGTAGGAAGAGGTCCAACCCGCCGGGCGTGGTGACCTTCGCGGCGGGGTACGCGAGCCCCTCGCCACTCGCCGCGGTGCCGATCGTGGAACCGGCATCGTTGTCAGCCACCGAGTCGAAGCTCGGGATCGGGCACTCCACCGCCGCAGCGCCCAGCTCCGGCGTCGAGCACCCGTTGACCACCAGTGGACCGTCGGCGAGCCGCAGCACCCCACCCACGCCGGCCGCCGTGCCCTGTGCCGTGCGGAGCGTGGATGCAGCCGTGGTCGAGCGAGCCGACGGGAGCGAGAGGTGGAGCTCCTCGATCGTGTCGCCGCCGACGTTGCCGACGATCGACACGGATGCGCCGGTCACCTCGGCCAAGCCGCTCCCAGCAGGGTAGGAGCTGTAGTCGAGCGGGTAGACGAGCGAGGAGAATCGAAGCTGGTGGTGGGCGCCGGACGTGGATGGCGTCCACTCGACGAACGTGGTGATCCGGCGGTACGGCAACCCCGCGGCCGGCGTCACCTGCGTGACGTACGTCGTCAGCACGTACGTGATGCCACCCCTCGGCAATGTCGTGGAGTACGGGTCCGACCCGCCGCCCACGAGTTGCTCGCCCTCGAACATCCTCGTCGCCCCCGAACCCGTGATCCGGGGGTCGGTGCTCAAGCCCGCGCTGTTGAGGTTCATCGCGACGTCCGAGTAGCTCGACCCCTGCAGCGTCTCGATGGCCTGCTTGCCGAGCGACGTGGCGACTGTGCGCTGGCGACCGTTCGTGATGCCGCTCGCCGCAGAGCCGAGCGCGCCCAGCAGGGCGAGCAGCACGCCGAAGACCAGCGTCATGGCCATGATGTTCTCCATCAGCGTGAACCCGCGGTCGTCGTCGCCCGGGGGACGTGCGAGACGGGCGGCACGGCGCGAGATCATCACGGTCGACTGCGTCGGCCGATCGACGCTCGGCGATGCGCGTTCTTCCCCGTTTGGGGGAAGTTCGGGTCAGCACGCTGCGTGACCGGCCGACGTTCCAGGGGTGACGGCGTGAACCATGCCTGGACCGAAGGAGCGAAGATGGCCAAACGGGTGATCGGTGTCGATGTGGGCACGAATGCCGTTCGCGCCGCTGAGATCGCGGGCGGTGACCGGCCCTACCTCCACCGCTTCGGCCAAGTCGCGTTGCCGGTGGGCGCCGTCCACGAAGGCGAGGTCGTCGATGTCGGCGCGGTCTCGGAGGCGCTCAAGCGGTTGTGGCGCGAGGTGGGTTTCGGCTCGAGGTCCGTGCGGGTCGGGCTGGCGTCGGCACGCGTGATCATGCGCATCGTCGACGTCCCGACGTTGAGCGATGCCGAGACGAGATCCGCGCTGGCACTGCAGTTGGACGAGTACGTGCCGATCCGCATCGAGGACACCGTCTTCGACTTCCAGCCGCTACCGCCGTCCGATGATCCCGGGCCCGATCGGCAGGTGCTGCTCGCAGCGGCGCACCAGGACGCAGTCAGGCCGCTCGTCGAAGCCGTCCGTGGCGCCGGTCTGCGGGTCGCGGCAGTGGACGTGGTGCCCGCCGCGCTGGCTCGGGCATTCCACGATCCCCACCTCGGGCCCGACCTCGTTGACGTGGTGGTGTCCGTCGGCGGTGGCACCGTTGTCGTCGTTGCGGCCCGCGACGGGCTGCCGATGTTCGCGCGCACGATCACGAACGTCTCGGGCCGGTCGATCACCGAACGCATCGCGGCGCGACTCGCAGTGAGCGAGCTGGATGCCGAGCGCTTCAAGCGCGGTGATCACATGGACGTTGCCGGCGCTAGCGCTGCCCGCTCCGCCGCCGAGCCGGCGATCGCCGAGCTTGTCGAGGAGGTTCGTGACTCGCTCGACTTCTTCGGTGCGCAGCCGGGAGCGCTCCCGGTGCGGCGGGTCCTGCTCACCGGTGGCGGTTCGCTGCTCGAGCACTTCGAGCTCGACCTCAGCGACCGTCTCGGTCTGCCGGTCTCGTTCGCCGATCCGTTCGGCCTCGACCCCGGCGTTCCCCTCGGCTTCGAGCGAACCGATCTGCCGTTCCTCGCGCCGTACGTGCCCACGGCGTTGGGCATTGCGTTGGCGGGAGGCCCGCGTTGGTCCAAAACGCTGGACCTCACTCCCGCGTCGACTCGTGTTCGGTCGGGTCCGCGCCGGCCGATGGTCGTCGGTGCATCGGCGTCCGTGATCCTGCTCGTGGCAGGGGGTCTCTACGCGCAGCGCCGTAGCGCGATATCGGACGAGTTGGCCCGCGCTGATGCGGTCGGCGCCCAGGTCGTCGCCGCGCAGCAGGCTGCAGTCCCGGCTGGTGTGCCGACCGGTGACCCGGCCGAGCTCGTTCCATCGATCATGGGTTCTGTCGCTGAGCGAGACGTGGACTGGTTGACGGTCACGCAACAGCTCGAGGCGCTCAGCCACAGCGTCGGTGTCGAGATCACATCCGTCGACGCAGTGGTCGAGCCCCCTGTGTCGATCCCGACAGAGCTGGCGGCTGCGGGTTCTACCGGCGCGTCGACTCCTGTTGCCGGAGCCGAGCCGCAACCGATCGATGCGTCGGAGGTCGTGGCATCGGCGATGCCGGTCGCGCGGGCGTCCATTGCCGGCACAGCGAGCGATGCGAACGTCGTTGCAGCGTGGCTCGACGCCTTGGTGACGGACGACCGGTTCGCCGACGTGTGGATCACCGGGATCACGAGCTCCGCCGAGGCCGATCGCAGCGCGTTCGTCCAGTTCTCGGCCCAGTTGACCCTGACAGGGAGCGCCCTGGTGGTGCGCCCGATCCTCGAGGAGCAGCCGACATGAAGCAGTCCAGCTCGAAGGACACGCGGATGGCGGTGGCGCTCGGCGGCCTGGTCCTTGTCGCCGGGTACGTGATGATCTGGCGGCCGCAGAGCGCGTCACTGGCAAGTGCGAGGTACGAACGGCAGGACGCGGAGCGGCAGCTGGAGACCCTGCAGGCACAGGCGACGAGCACGACAATCGTGGTGGAAGCGGAGGACGGCGCGCGGCAAGAGATGCTGTTGAACGCGGTGCCGGTGTCGCCCGAGCTCGCAGGACTGCTCCGCCAACTGCAGGACGTTGCCTCGTCGACCGGGATGTCGCTTGCGACACTCACGCCAGCGCCGCTCACGGCGAACCCCGCAGGACCCGGCGGATCTGTCCAGGTCTCGATCGCCGTCGCCGGTGCGCGCGAGTCAGCTGACACGTATCTCGGCCGTCTCCGTGATCTCGAACGGCTCCTCGTGATCGAGCAGCTCAGCGTTCAGGAGCGGCCTGATGTCGCATCGGATGCTGCTGCTGCGGTGGCCCCCGAGGTGCAGCTCCAGCTCACGGTGCGGGTCTTCACGGTGGACGGCCCGGTCGCACCCGTCGATTCCGCCGTCCCCTGAGCACCCGTTCCAGTCCGGATCGGTTTCACCACCGAAGGCCGCCCTCGAGGGCGGCCTTCGGCGCGTCGAGCCTTCCCGTCCGGCGAACGCCCGCCCGTCGATCCTTCCGCCCTGCGACGTCGTGGGGTGTGGCGACCGTCGACCCGTTGGCCGTTGCCCGTCGCCCGTCGCCCGTCGCCCGTCGCCCGTCGACCCGTTGTTCCGCCCCTACCTTCGGACGCGGCTCGAGCGGCCTCGACCGCGCCCCGGCCGCGCCGTTGACACCTCCGTGACGGCTGGCGGTCGATCTTCGGGCCGTTCGACACGTTTGTGGCGACTGATTGCCGGCGGCGGCTCGGTCCGGCTCGGAACATCCCGATCAGCGACCGACTCGCCCGTCTGGGCGCCTTGGCAGGACTCGACTCTGCCCGTCATCCTGCACAGGGTCCCTCAACGGCCGCCCGCGAGCCAGCGCGCCTTCGCCCACTGCCCGGCCTGCCAACCCGCCTGACCGTTCCGCTTCGACGCCTGGCCCCCGCCAGCGTCTCTGCGCCGACACCGCTCCGGCTCCTCGTCAGCGTCCTTTCGCCGTCACCGCTCCGGCTCCTCGTCAGCGGACCCGGTTCTCGTCAGCGATCGCGCTTCATCGTCGACCTTCGCTGACCCGGCTCACATTCGCTGACGTGAACCGCATCCGGACGCGACAGAGGCGGGGCTCCCGAAGGAGCCCCGCCTCGAGGGCGATGGGACGTCGTTGTCCCGCCGTGTCGTCAGATCACCAGGAGGCGACCCAGTTGGCCGCCGGGAAGCCAGCGGCCGCGCTGCCGGAGCAGACATCGCCAGCCGGCTTGTCCACCTTGTAGTAGAGGGTGCCGCCGCCGGTGGCGACCTCGTCCTTGATGTAGAAGCACGTCTTGGTGGCTGACATCGCCGCGCCGTAGAACACCGTCTCGCTAGGGCCATTGACCGACACCGTCTTCGGCACTGCGGAGTCCGTCGCGGCTGCCGCGAACGTGAGTGAAGGTTCCACTGCCCCGAGTGCGGCGACATCCGCCGTCGTGTAGTCGGCCGTGTCCGCATAGATGGTCTTCGCCGCGGTAAGGGCGTTGCGGAGCGAGGACTGCGCAGAGCGGTCCTTCGCCTTGTTCTGTGCACCGAGGAAGGTGGGAATCGCGATCGCGAGGAGGATGGCGATGATCAACACGACCACCATCAACTCGATCAGTGTGAATCCGTCCTCCGTGCTGCGGGCCTGATCCCGCCGGCGCTTCAGGGTGTGCAGCATGGATACCTCCTTGGGGTCTCGATGGGTGCTGCTTCACGGGGACTGGTCGGCCGGTTCTCGGGGTCGCACTGTCGCTTTCCCCCATCTCGGCAAGATTTCGCGCCCTGAATGCTCGGTTGGTCACTTTTCGTCCTCATGTCTGACCGCGATCGACCGATGAGTAGGACAGAACCGATGGCCGGCGGGGCGATCGGGGTGGAAGGCGGGCAGCGAGATGACGGCGGGAGCTCTTCCCATTTCAATGGCGGCGCATCGGCAACGACGCGGACCGAAGGTGGTGTCGCCGCGGCATCCGGACTTCGCGGCGACCGTCCTGAGGCCGCTCGCAGCTCGGTTCTTCGCCGGTGAGGCGCAGCGCGATCTCGCGGTCGAGCTCTACGAGACCGTGCACCTCTGGGCATCCGGGCAGGCTCGGGCGCAGTGCGCCGGGCTGCCGGCGCACGCCGATCGCGGCGAGGTCGTCTCGCAGGTGCTGCGGCTCGCCTGGGAGTCGTGCCTCCGGATCGATTGGACTCGCTACGAATCATGGCCGGCGTTGCTCGAGCGCAAGGTCGCCCACGCACGCATCGAGGCGGCGCGCTCGGAGGACTGGCTCAGCCGCCGGGAGCGTGTGTACCGCCGCCGGTTCCAGCGGGAGATCGCACTGCGCGAGCAGCAGTGTCGCCGGCCGCTCACGGCGGCCGAGCGAGAGGATGCAGCGGTCGCAGTTGCCCCCTCCTCGAGTCGCGTCGACTGGGCGAAGGCACTCCTCGCCGCTCGCCACCCGTCGACCGTCGGCGACGTGCCGGAGACGATCGACGGCATCGACCTCGACGAGGAGGTCGAACTCCGCGTCCTGAGCGAGATCAGGGCTCGCCGCCTGCACGAGTGGCTCGCCGTGCTCGCCGAGCACGACCAGCGTCTCGCCGACGACCTCCGCCAGTGGGGCGCCGGGGGAGAGTCACCGGAGCGCACGCTCCCGAGCCGGCTCGCACGTCGGGTCGAGCCCTACGCCGCGCTGCTCCTCGGCATGCTCTCGGAGGCGGTGTGATGCACGCCGAACGGCGGTTGCGCTGCAACTCGTGCTCTGCCCGGCTCGCACGGGACAACCACGGCACCGTCTGCTCCCCGTGTCGTCGCGGACAGATCGAGGCGATGGCGAAGCGTGCCGCGCTCGCCACCCGTGACGCTGACGGCGCACGGCGTGCCTTCTCGGCAGGCGGGCTGCGCGGGGTGGCGTCACACCTGTTGTGCAGCGCGGACGAGGCGCTCGAGGTCGTGGTGATGCTCGGACTGCTGCCAGCGGCGTACCGGCGACGGGTCGAGATCCTGCGCCGGCTCGTCGCGCTCGATCGGGCGTCGCACGTGGCTGCGGCCGAGGCACTCGGCCTCAGTCGATGGACGGTCGCGACCTACCGGCGCGACCTCGGCCTCGACCAGACGGCGGCTGCTTACAGCAGACCCGAGCGGAGCGCGGCCGCTATCGCCTGATCGCGTCGCGTCACGCCGAGCTTCACGTACAGGTTCGAGAGATGCGTCTTCACGGTCTCGGTCCCGATGTGGAGCTCGGCAGCGATGTCGCGGTTCGAGCGGCCGGTGGCCAGCAGCTCGAGCACGGCACTCTCACGCAGGGTCAACCGGGCCGGGCGCATCGGCTCACCCTGCGACGGGGAGAACACGACGTCGAGCACGCTCGGCGCGAGGTAGCGGTGCGCCTTGGCGATCGTCTCGAGCGCGATGTCGAGCTGGATGTCGGCCGCCGAACGGTCGAGCACGGCGTCCGCCCCCGCGGTGCAGAGTGCGAGCACCGTCGCGCGGTCGAACTTCGCGGCGAGGACGACCACCCGCACTCCGTCCACGGCGCGGGCGAGACGGACGACGGATTCCGTCGACACGTCGGGGCAGACACCGACGACGATCAGCTCGCCGGGACGCAGTTCGGCGAGTGCTTCGGTCGCCGTCGACGCCAGGACACGACTGGTGATGCCGAGCCCACTGGCGAGCGCGCGCACGCCTTCGCGGACCAAGCACCACTCGTCGACGACGACCGCCGTCGTCATGCCGCGTCGCCCGTTCGGGTGCAAGGGGGGTTGGTGTCGGTCAGCCGGCGCGAGAACCGGTTTGGGCACGTCGCTCACCTGGCGCGTGGACGAGGCCCTCGCGCAGCGCGATCGTGACCGCTTCGAGCTTCGAGTGCGCGCCGAGCCGGGAGAGGATCCGCTGCGTGTGGTTGCGGACGGTGTTGTGGCTCAGCTGGAGGTACGCCACGATCTCCTGGGTCGACATCCCGTCGGCCAGGCACTGCAACACGTCCTCTTGGCGCTGGCTGAGCCGGTCCGACGGACCGTCGGTCCGGACCAGGCGGGTGATCAGGTTCGTGAGCAGGGAGGGTGACAGCGCGCGGTCCCCCCGGCGGATCGCTCTGATGCCGCTCGTGAGCACGTCGACCGGCTCGTCCTTCAGCAGGTACCCGTCTGCTCCGGCCTCGAGGGCTTGCACCACGGAACGATGGTCGGCGAGTGCGCTGATCACGAGCACCTTGAGCTCGGGACGGGCGGCACGCAGGAGCGGGATCGCGTCGGCAGCGTCGCCATCGGGAAGTGGATGGTCGAGGACGACCACGTCGGGATGGAGCGCGCCGACCAGTTCGAGGGCGGCCCCGAGCGAGGCAGCGAGGCCGACGACGTCGAGGTCGGGGGCCTGGTTGACCGCCGTACGCAGCCCTTCGGCCATCATGACGTGGTCTTCGATGATGACGACGCGCGTCGGCTCGTCGGGGCGATCGACGCCGAGCACCGGGTCGGTGCTGCCGCGTGATCGGGAGGTGATGGATGAGTGCGCCATGCCGCCTGGCAACCTCGTTCTACATAGAGTGGTCGAGCCACTACGTCTAGTGTGACGTTACTGATGCCCCTCGAGCCCGACAACCGGGTCGAACGCACCAAAGCATCAGCAGCATCAGCGCGGTCTGTCGCAACGTCCACACGGCGCGACGCGAGTGCACTCCCCCGTTCGGGGGAGCACGATGCGACGATCACCCACCGCGGGTGATCGTCCGACGGAGCGCACCCGGCATGCTCCAGAGCGTGGGCGGAATTGACACAACAGCGGCCGGCGCGACCGCTGGCGACGACCGGGAAGCGTTGGTCGTGGGCGCCTACTGGCTCGCCCGGCGGGTGGTCGAGGACGTCGCCGCGAGGGTGCCCCGATCCGTCGATCGGCAGGATCTCCACTCAGCCGCCCTGGTCGGTCTCGTGAACGCGGCGCGCATCTTCGACCCCGCCCTCGGCGTGCCGTTCGACGCGTTCGCCCGGGCCCGAATGCGGTGGGCGGTCCTCGACGAACTGCGCGCTCACGACCCGCTGTCGCGCAGCGAGCGCCGGACGGCAACGGCGTTGTCGGCGATCGTCGGCGAGCCGCGAGATCTCGGAGCTGTCCGGCGGTGCCGTGATCGATCCGCGCGGCTCGTCGCGTCGGACGTCGACCGCGAGGTCGAAGCGCTCGACGCCGCCGATCCGAGCGCGGTGTCGCCCGAGTCGCACGCCATCGAGCGCGAGCTGGTCGAGGCTGTGCGCGGCGCGCTGGTGCTCCTCCCGACGCGCTGCCGGTCCGTCGTGGTCGCCTACTTCATCGAAGGTCGAGCGATGCGATCGATCGCCGACGAGCTCGGCGTGACGCCGTCACGGGTGTCGCAGCTCTGCACGGAAGGGGTCCGTCGCCTGCGCGCCGTGCTCGACTCGGCCGACGCGGGACGAGTGGCGCGAACGGTGCGCTCGGCCTGACTGCGGAGCTCAGCGACGCCGCAGCCGCGACAACAGCTTCGCCGGCAGTTCCCGAGGATCGGGGAGCAGCAGACCACGTCGGATGACCTTCTCCTTCAGGGCGGTGTAGGGAGGGTAGAGCAGCGGCGGGTCGAGCTTCGTCGATCGCGTGTACACCGCCCGCGCGTGGCTGAACGTGTCGAAGCCGAACTTGCCGTGGTACGCACCCGTGCCACTCTCCCCGACACCACCGAACGGGAGGTTCGGGTTGCCGACGTGCAACAACGTGCCGTTCACACAGACGCCGCCGCTCGTCGTGCGATCGACGACGTCGTCGACCTCGTCGTCGCGCTCGGAGAAGACGTAGAGGGCGAGCGGGTGGTCGCCGCGCGTCACGATTGCGACCGCGGCGTCGATCGAATCCACGGCGATCACCGGCAGGATCGGTCCGAAGATCTCCTCGTCCATCACCGGGTCGGCGAGCGACACACCCGTCAGGACCGTCGGCGCGATGTAGCGCTGGTCAGGATCGGTGTCGCCTCCCATCGCAACGGTGCCGTCGTCGAGCAGCTTCTCCAGGCGATGGAAGTGGGCGTCGTTCACGATCCGGCCGTAGTCGGCACTCGCCTTCGGATCTGCGCCGTAGAAGTCGCGCACCGCGGCGGCGATCCCGGCGACGAGCTGGTCGTGGACGGGTGACTCGACGAGGACGTGATCGGGGGCGATGCACGTCTGGCCGGCGTTGACGAACTTGCCCCACGCGATGCGCTTCGCGGCGATGGCGATGTCAGCGTGGCGGCTCACGATCGCGGGGCTCTTGCCGCCGAGCTCGAGCGTCACCGGGGTCAACGTTTCCGCGGCGGCGCGCATCACGATCCGGGCGACGCGTCCGTTGCCGGTGTAGAGGATGTGGCCGAAGCCGTGCGTCAGCAGCTCGCTCGTCTCGGCGACGCCACCGAGGACGAGCTTCACGGCGGGCTCGTCGAGCTCGGCGACGAGCCCGCCGAGTGCATCGGCCGTGGCCGGACTCAGCTCGCTCGGCTTGCCGATGACGGCGCAGCCGGCTGCGATCGCCGCGACCATCGGAACGAGCAGCAGCTGCACGGGGTAGTTCCAGGGTGCGATCACGCAAGCGACGCCGACCGGCTGGCGACGGATGTGCGAGACGCCCGGTTTGAAGGCGAGCGGGGTTGCGACGCGCTCAGGGCGGGACCAGGACTCGACGTGATCGAGCGCATGGTCGATGTCGGACAGCACGAAGCCGATCTCGGTTGCCCACGCCTCGGCCCGGGGCTTGCCGAGGTCGGCCGCCAGCGCGTCGAGCAGGCGATGCTCGTGCGCGACCACGAGGCGGCGTAGCTGGGCCAGAGTCGACCGCCGCCACGCGAGCGGCGTCGTCCTCCCGGCGCTGAATGCGGCCCGTGCATCGTCCACGATGCCGGAGATGTCGTCGATCGGCGTCACCCGATCGACGCTACCGGCACCCCTGAGGGAGGTGGTCAGCCGCCGACGGTGACCGTCGCGCCGAGGGCGAGCGCTCCCTCCGTCGTGCCGCACACGACGGCGCTCGTCCCGGTCATCAGCTCGATCGTTGCCGGCGACGGCATCGCGTCCTCGCCCACTGCGTCGATCCTGTCGATCATGGGTGGTTGCTCGTCCGGATGTTCCGCCGCCCACGCCACCGCATCCTCGATCGTGGCGCCTTCGACGAGGTGGGCCACCAGGGCGTAGTAGGGCACTGGGCCGGGCGTCGCGGTGACGACCAGCGATCCCGGCGGCAACGAGGTCGGACCGTCGTACGTGCACGTCGCACCGTCGAAGCCCACGGTGGCGTTCCCCACGATCGGGATCGTCGTCGGCGGCGTCAGCGGTTCGTCCTCTGCCATACCCGCGAGCGTTCGGAGCAGGTGGTCGAGGACCGTGTCGACATCCGGCGGATCGGCGACGAGAACGGCTGAGCCGCCAGGCTGCTCGACCGTACGGCCGGCGTCATCACCGTCGATCGTCACTGCGATGGTCACCTCGTGGCTCGGCACGAGAACCGGGTCGGTCGCCGCGATCGCGGCGAGCGGGTCCCACAGGTACGGCGGTGTGCGCGAGCTCAAGATGTCGAGCACGTGTGAGGTCGCGTCCGTTCGGTCGTTGGCCGCGAGACGATCGATCAGACCCTCCGTCACGGGCACCTGGTTGGTGGCATCGAGCGAGACGAGGGTGACCGGCGCGCCCGAGTCGACGACTGCCGCAGACGCTGCCGGGTCGATGTAGAGGTTCCACTCCGCGGCGAGCGGGGCCGCGGCGCCCTCGGGCTGGACGTTGCCGGGCACGTCGACCGCTCCGCCCATGACGACCACGCTCGCCAGGTCATCGACCAGGTCCGGTTCCTCGGCCAACGCCTGGGCGACGTTCGTGAGCGGTCCCAGCGTGAGCAGGGTGACCGGTGCCTCGGCCGCGCTGATCGATCCGATCAGGAGCTCGACGGCATCCTGCTCGTCGGCGGGCGCCGCCACGATCGGCAGCACGAGTCCGTACGCGTTGTCGGCGGCGGTCCGCCACTCGGCGGGGAACACCCGGTCGCCTGACAGTGGTGCCGATTGCCCGCACGCCACCGGCACATCGCCCTTGCCCATGCTGGTGAGGAGACCGCGGGCGACGGCCGCGCCGCGCGGGCAGGTCACCTCGCCGGTGCCGGACACCGTGACCGCCCGGAGGTCGACCCTCGGATCGGACACCAGGTAGAAGAGCGCGACGACATCGTCGGAGGCGAGGTCGGTGTCGACCACCATCGGCAAGGCGGACGTTTCCGACGAACCGGGTGCCGAGGTGACGGTCGGAGCAGACGGGCCCGAGTCTCCGTCGTCGCCTCCGCAGGCCGCCAGGACGAGCATCGACGCCGCCGCGACCGTCATTCGAGTCCCACGCCTCATGGGTCTCCCTTTCGAGCTGTTCGACCTGACCATCATCGGAGAACGCGCATCGCGGACATAGAGCCGAACGACCCGCCGGTTCGTCGGTTCGGCGGGTGACCGTGGCGTATCAGCGGAGGTCGCTGGGTGCTCCACACTGGTGCCGGCCCGCGGCCGCAGCCCTGCCGTGGGCCTGCCGTCTGATCCACAACGAGATGAGGTCGCCATGCTCGACATCGACATCCGCTCACCCCAGCCCTACGACCTCGTGGGCGGTGCGGCGGTCGGCCGCGAGACCGTGCCGGTCTCGTTCGTCAGCTTCGGTTCGAGCAGCGGGTTCCACATCCGCGTCGTCGACGGCGACGGCAACGTGATGGCCACCGCCTGGCCGTCGTCCGCCGGATCAGGCGAGTTCGGCGGTCCGTACGCCTTCGAGATCGCGCTCCCCGAGGTGCCCTCGACCAAGTACGGCACGATCGAGTTCAGTGAGATGAGCAGTGGCCCGGCTGAGCGGGTCGTGCTCGTCGTGTTCGGCTCGGTGATCATGCCGGGGTACTTCACGTACAAGCTCCACACCGTGATGCCTGGCGACACGCTCTGGGCCATCGCCGAGGCGGAGTACAAGGTCGGGTCGGAGTGGCCCTACATCTATGAGGCGAACAGCCACCAGATCAACGACCCGGCGCTGATCTATCCCGGCCAGGTCCTGATGGTCCCGCACAGCACCACGACCATCTTCCACCGGTAGCCGCACCGCGATCACTGGCGTTCAGTGTTCCGGCGCCTGGTATCTTCCGGTCGCGCGTACCTGGGCCTTGGGGGTCACCATGGGAGCCAGTCGGTTTGTGCGAACGAACACCAAGACCGCTCGGTCGTCTCGCGCGGGGACAACGGCCCGGATCCTCGTGTGTGCCGCGTTCGTCGCGATGTCGGTTCCGCCGTCCCCGAGGAACGCGTCCGCGGATGCGCAGCCGTCACAACCTCGTCCGCCGGTTCCCCACCGGACCGTGGCCGAGGACTTCAATGGTGACGGCTTCGACGACGTGATCGCGTTCTACGACTACGGGTCGTCGCAGACGAAGGTGTGGTTCTTCCGCGGGAACGCCAACGGCATCGGCCGACCGGTTGCCGTCTGGGATTCCGGCGTCGGCGACTGGGACTGGCGGAGAACGTGGTCGGTGGCTGGGGACTTCGACGGTGACGGCTTCGCCGACGTGACTGCGTTCTACGACTACGGGTCGGGAGTGACGAAGGCGTGGTTGTTCCGGGGGAACGCCAACGGCGTCGCTCCACCCGTGATCACCTGGGATTCGGGGATCAACAACTGGCACTGGTCCCGAGCCAACCCGGTGGCCGCGAACTTCAACGGTGATGCCTACGCCGACGTGATCGCGTTCTACGACGAAGGCCCCATCCGCGACCTCGGGCTGGCGGTCACGGCGGCGTGGCTCTTCCAGGGCGGCATCAACGGCGTCGCAAATGGTTCGCACGGCTGGCAGTCGTTCTGGTGGGACTGGTCGAGAACCACGTTGGTGGCGGGGGACTTCAACGGCGACGGCGGCGACGTGATCGCGTTCTACGACTACGGCTCGTCGCAGACGAAGGCGTGGTTCTTCCGGGGCAGGACCGACGGCATCGACGGCCCGGTGGAGATCTGGAACTCCGGCGTCGGCAACTGGGACTCGGCGGGCAGCAGGTCTGTGGCCGGGGACTTCAACGGTGACGGGTTTGCCGACGTGATCTCGTTCTACGACTACGGCTCATCGCAGACGAAGGCGTGGTTCTTCCGGGGCAGGGCCGACGGCATCGGCAGCCCGGTGGACATCTGGAACTCCGGCGTCGGCAACTGGGACTCGACGAGAACCAAGTCAGTGGCCGGGGACTTCAACGGTGACGGGTTTGCCGACGTGATCGCGTTCTACGACTACGGGTCGTCGCAGACGAAAGCGTGGTTGTTCCGGGGCACCAGCAACGGCGTCGGCCCACCGCTCGCCGTCTGGGACTCCGGAGTGAACAACTGGGACGCGGCACGGATGTGAAGCGCGCCGGCCGCCGCCTCAGATTGGACGCGTGGTGGACGCCGGGGAACGACGAAACCCCAGGCTCGAGCCTCCATTCGGTGGCTCTCACCTGGGGTTTCAGTGTGGTCGAGACCGGCGTCGATCCGGTGACCTTCCGCTTTTCAGGCGGACGCTCTGCCGACTGAGCTACTCGACCGTGCGAGGCGGGCGCTGGTTGCGCCCGCCTCAGCGGTCCCGACGGGACTCGAACCCGCGACCTCCGGCTTGACAGGCCGGCGTGAACTCCAACTTCACCACGGGACCATGTGACATGGCCTAGCACCCCCAACGGGATTCGAACCCGTGCCGTCACCTTGAAAGGGTGATGTCCTAGGCCACTAGACGATGGGGGCATGCGGACGAGTCCTGCTGAGAGCGTGGTCGAACCTATCAGCTCCGACCCCCGTTCACGCCAGCCGGTACCCGGAAGGCGATCGTTACGGGCGTGCGACAACGCCGCTGAGCGCAACCTCCGCCGCCCCGACGCGGCGTAGTGTCGGACTTCGTGCTCTCTGGGCTGGTGCTCGTGAAGACGGTGCGGGCGTGATCGGCATCTGCACGGATTCGAGCTCGCAGATGCCGCCCGAGCTCCGCGAGCGGTACGGCATCGAGGTCGTCCCGATGACCGTGTCGATCGACGGTGACGAGTACCTCGAAGATGTCGACCTCGATGCCGACGCATTCTGGGCACGGTTCGACAACGGCCGCGTGCCGGAGGTCGAGACCTCACGGCCGAGTCCGGGGCAGTTCGCCCTGGCATACGAGGCGCTCGTCGACCGGGGCGCCACGGGGATCCTGTCGATCCACGTGGGCAGCGCCGTGTCGGGCACGGTCAACTCGGCCCGCCTCGCCGCACACAGCTCGTCGGTGCCCGTACGGCTGATCGACACCGGCACGGCGAGCTTCGGCATCAGCTGCTGCGCCTGGGCGGCGGCGCAGGCGATCGTCGATGGGGCGTCGATCGACGACGCCGTTGCCGTCGCAGAAGCCACCATCCCGCGCATCGGCAACGTGTTCGTCCTCGGCGCGCTCGACCTGCTGCATGCCTGGGGTCGTACCACGATCTCGGTCGACGACCTCCCGGCCGGCAGCATTCCGGTGCTGACCCTCGATGACGGCGACGTGCGACCACTGGTGATCGTGGGCTCGCCCGACGAGGCCGTCGCCGCGATGGTCGAGCACATCACCCGCTTGGGGGCCGACCTCAAGGTGGGTGTCGGCACGGCCGATCGGCGCGGCGCCCCGATCAGCGAGGCGCTGGCTGCCGCCCTCCACGCCGCACCCGGGGTCCTCGAGGTGGTCGACTACCGGGTGGGCCCCAGCGTCGGCATCCACACCGGGCCCGGGACCGCGGGAGCGTTCGCGTTCTCGGCGGCGCCGTTGGCGTCATCGGTGTCCAAGGCGTCCTGAGCCGGCCTCGTGTGGGCGCTCCGAGAGCGCTCAGCCGAGCCGATCAGTCGTCAGTCGTCGAGCACCGTCACCATCTCGTCGAGCAGCCCCGAGAGGTAGCCGTAGAGCGCGATGTTGGGCAGGTCGGGATGGTCCTCCGCGACGGGCGTGAGCTCGGAATCCTCGCTGACATCGAGCATCGTCCCGAGCACGAGGCGCACGGCGTTCACGCTCTGGATCCACCCGAGGAGCTCGGCCTCCGTGAGCTCGGTGGCGTCGAGCGATCCCTCCACTCGCTCGATGGCATCGAGCCGAGATGCGACCAGCTCGTCCCGCATGAGCCGCTGGTACTCGGCGTCGTGCTCCGGGTCCTGCGCGTACGCGGTCGGGAACAGCCGTCGTACCCGGTCGTCCTGTGTGCCCGGCGCTGCAGTGATCAGCTCGCGCAGCTGGGGGAGCAGGTGGCGCAGCACCACGCGTTCCTCCTCGGCGATGCCGAACCGGAACGTGCCGGAGCGCGTCCGCTTGATCCTCCAGTGCCGCAGCACTCAGCGCCCGCTGTCCGAGCCGTCGCGCTGCATCGTCGCCCACAGCCCGTGCTCGTGCAACCGGAACACGTCCAGCTCGGCCTTCTCGCGGGGGCCGTTGGAGACGACCGCCCGGCCCTTCTCGTGCACGTCGAGCATGAGCAGGTCAGCCTTGTCCTTGCTGTAGCCGAAGAGCTTGCGGAAGACCCACGACACGTAGGACATCAGGTTGATCGGGTCGTTCCAGACGATGACGACCCACGGCGTGTCCGGGGCGAGGTCGATTTCCTGCGACAGGTCCTCGCGCTCGATGGTGGACGGGTTGGTCATCACGTTCATTGTGCCGGTAAGGAACCGGAGTGTCACCTCACGTTGGTCGTCCGCCCGGCCCACCCGTACGATCACCGGTGATGTCCGTCGGAGCGCGTCCCCTCGTGCCGTCGCGGCTGTCGCACGGTGGCGTGGTGCACGGCGTGCGACGGAGGCCCGCCACGCTGGTGGGCGCGTACATCGCGCTCACGAAGCCGCGCATCATCGAGTTGCTCCTGATCACGACGCTCCCGGCGATGGTGATGGCCGAGCAGGGCTGGCCCCCGTTCGGGCTGATCGCCGCCACGATCGGGGGCGGGGCGCTGGCCGCCGGCGGCGCGAACGCGATCAACATGGTGATCGACCGCGACATCGATCGGCTCATGCCGCGCACGCAGGGCCGCCCGCTCGTCACCGGCGCGATGACGCCCCGCTCGGCGCTGATCTTCGCGATCGCGCTCGAGGTGGCCGCATTCGCCGTGCTGACCGCGTTCGCCAACCTCCTGTCGGCGGTGCTGGCGATCTCCGGCACGCTCTTCTACGTCTTCGTCTACACGCTGTGGTTGAAGCGGACGAGCACCCAGAACATCGTCATCGGTGGCGCCGCAGGCGCGGTGCCGGCGCTCGTCGGCTGGGCTGCGGTGACGAACTCCCTCGACTGGCCACCGGTCGTGCTGTTCCTCGTGATCTTCTTCTGGACGCCGCCGCACTTCTGGGCACTGGCGATCCGGTATGCGGACGACTACCGGGCGGCGAACGTGCCCATGCTGCCCGCCGTGGCGCCGGTCGAGGTGGCCGTGCGCAAGATGATCGGCTACACGGCCGTTATGGTCGCGACCAGTCTGGTGCTCGCTCCGGTCGCCGACCTCGGGCCGATCTACCTCGTCGCCGCCGTCGTCTGCGGTGCGCTCTTCCTGTGGGGCTCGATCGATCTGGGCAAGGCGCCGACGGCGCAGCGCTCGATGCGGCTCTTCGCGTTCTCGATCAGCTACGTCTCCCTGCTCTTCGGCGCGCTCACCGTCGACGTGCTCGTCCGCCACGGCCTGTGAGCGTGCTCACTCCGGGTGGCACCGCGATTTCGGTCCGCTCCGACCTCCATGGGTAATGTCGCTGTCGACAACGGACCCGATGATTCGCTCGAGCGGGCTGCGGTGCCGCCGCGGGCGAGAGGATGCCCATGACCACCATCGACACTCGGCCGGATTCCGGCACGTCCCTCGGCACGGATACGCCGGCGGGCCGCGCCGTGTCCGCTGTAGTGAGCTGGATCACCACTGCCGACCACAAGCGCATCGGTCGGTCGTTCGTCGCGATCAGCCTGTTGTTCCTCGTGGGCATGACGGTGATCGGATCGCTGCTCGGCTTCGAGCGGTTGCAGCCGGACGGCATCGCGCTCGACGCCGACAGCATCGATCAGCTCTTCTCGTTGTTCCGTGTCGGATCGGCGTTCTTCGTCCTCGCGCCGCTCCTGCTCGGCATCGCACTCGCCGTCGTGCCGCTCCAGCTCGGCGCCCGATCGCTGGCGCTGCCACGGGCCGCTTCGCTCGGGTTGTGGACCTGGGTCGCCGGCGGTGTCATCGTCGTCGTCGCCTACGTGAACAACGGTGGCCCCGGCGGCGGTGAGGAGAACATGGTGGACCTGTTCCTCATGGGCCTCGCGCTCGCCTGCATCGGTCTCGTGCTCGCCGCCGGCTCGATCGTGGTCAGCGTCCTCACGACCCGGGCGCCGGGCATGACGATCGCCCGCGTGCCGCTGTTCAGCTGGTCGGCGCTGGTCGGTGGCGTCGCCGTCGTGCTGACGCTGCCCGTGCTCGTCGGCGACCTCATCCTGCTCACGGTCGACCACCGCTACGGCCGTACGGCCTTCGGTGGCAACACGGGCATCACGACGTGGATGGGGTGGGCGCTGACGCAACCCGCCACCTACGTCTACGCCGTGCCTGCACTCGGGATCGCGGCGGAGATCATCGCCACCGCAACCCATCGCCGCCCGCCGATGCGGGGCGCGGTCCTGCTCGGCATCGGCATCTTCGCCACGGCAACCCTCGCCGCAGTCACACAGCGCACGCACGACCTGCCGTGGGGAGGCGACAGCTTCTTCGGCGACTTCGGCGACAAGTTCAACGACCTGCTGCCCTATGCGCTGTTCAACCTGCTGCCGATCCTCGGCGTGCTGATCGTGCTCGGCGTCGGCGGCTTGGCCCTGAAGAGCAGCCGGCCGACGGTCTCGGCCCCGTTGGTCTTCGCACTCCTCGGCCTGCTGATGCTGCTCACGGGCGTCTTGGCCCACGCGCTCACGCCGATCGTCGACCTGCAGCTCGCTGACACGGTCTACGAAGAGGGCGTCTTCGTCTACGTGGCGTACGGCGCGATCCTCACCGCCTTCGGCGCGGTCGCTCACTGGGGCCCGAAGCTCTGGGGCCGCCGCATCGCCGACAAGCAGGCGATCCCTCTCGCGCTGCTCGGGTTCCTCGCCACGATCCTGGCGTCGCTGCCGTTGCTCCTCGCCGGGTTCCAGGGCCAGCCCGCCGGCGCGCCGGGTGGCTACGACTACGACCTGGCGCCCGAGCTCTTGAACGCGCTCGTGTTCGCCGGCCACGCGCTGATGCTGATCACGGTGGTGGCGTTCTCGCTGCTCGCGCTGCGCTCGTTCGCCACCGGTGAGCCGGCGGGTGACGACCCGTGGAACGGCCAGACGCTCGAGTGGGCCACGTCGTCGCCACCCCCGCCAGACAACTTCTCCGACGTCCGCACGGTCGCCTCGGCAACGCCGGTGCTCGACCTCCAGCCCGCCAGGAGTGACGCCTGATGCTCGCTCTGCCCCCCGCCCCCGCACCCGCACCGCGTCGCCAGGTCCTCGCCGGTACGGCGATCGCCGGCGCCGCGGCCGCGATGCTGATCGGCGGCCAGCTCGCCGTCTGGTGGCGCTTCCGCGAAGCATCACCGCTACGCGAGGGCAGCGACGGCCTCGTCAAGTCCTGGCTGCCCGAGAAGGTCTCCATCCCCGGTGTCCCGACGAACATCATGCTGATCACGATGTGCGTGCTCTGCCTGATGGCGCAGTACGCCGTGTACGCGGCGAAGCGGGCGGACCGGACGAACACCGCGCTCGGGCTCGGGATCGTCGCCATCATGGGACTCGCCGTGCTGAACGGTCAGGTCTTCGTCTACTCCCAGATGGAGCTGCCGATCACCGACGGCGCCTACTCGTCGCTGTTCTACGCGATCACCGGCACCTTCGTCGTGCTGCTGCTCGCGGCGCTCGCCTTCACGATCGTCACGGCGTTCCGGTACCTCGCGGGGCGCACGGCCGACACCGAGGTCGTCTCCTCGCTGGCACTGTTCTGGTACATCCTCACCGGCATCTACATCGCCGTGTGGTTCGTGATCTACGTGACGAAGTAGGGGCCGATGCTCACCACCGGATCCAAGCTGTTCCTCGGGCTGTCGGGCCTCGCGCTCGTCGCGTTCGTCGTCTACGGCGCCACCCAGGACTTCGGCGCGCTCGGCTCTGTCGGCCTCCTGTTCCTGTTCGTCGTGCTGGCCGGGCTCGGCGCCTTCACGCTGTACACGCGCGATGCCAACGTCTCGTCGATGGACGACGTGCAGGTCCGCACGTCGGCGGCCGCGGCCGAACCGGTCGGCGCCAGCGCGTGGCCGTTCGCCGGGGCACTCGGCGGTGTGCTCCTCGTGATCGGTGTGATCACCGACGCCCGGTGGTTCGTGGCCGGCATCGCCGTGGTCATCGCGGTGACCGCCGAGTGGATGATCCAAGGCTGGGCCGAACGAGCTTCCGGGGACCAGGCGTTCAACGCCGACGTGCGCAAGCGCGTCCTCCACCCGCTCGAGCTGCCGATCGCCGGCGCGGTGGCGCTCGTCCTGCTCATCTTCGGCTTCTCGCGCATGATGCTCGCACTGCCGCGCGACGCAGGGCCGCCGATCTTCGTCGCTGCCGCCGGCATCATCACGGTCTTCGGCGCGATCCTCGCCAGGACGTCCCGAGTGCGCAAGGGCGTCATCGCCGGCATCTGCGCGATCGGCGGGGTCGCGGTGCTGGCGGGTGGCATCGCCGGCGCCGTCGTCGGCGAGCGGGACCAGCTGACCGAGGCGCAGGAGGAGGACCACTTCGCCGAGCGCAGCTGCAGTGCCGAGCTCGACGAGCACACGGACCACAAGACCTCCGGAGCAGTGGCGGCGAAGGCCAACACGCTGGCGACGTTCACGCTGCGCGACGGCACGCTCGAGATGCGCCAGATCGGCAACTCGCTGCCGGGCACCGTGCTGACGGTCGACCGCGCCAACACCGTGAGCGTGCTGTTCACGAACGAGACCGACGAGGAGCGTCGCCTGCGGATCTACGGCGGCACCGTCGAGCGCGACGTCAACGGCACGCAGGTGAGCGAGGTCACGGAGTTCTGCACCCAGGCGATCGAGAAGGACGAGACCCAGCTCCTCACGTTCCGGCTGCCGCGACCGTCCGTCTACGGCGACGATCCGTTCTACGCCGAGGTCCCCGGCGTCGAGGGTGCTCGCATCGAGATCGTGGTGCCGTGATTCCTCAGGAGCCACTTACCAGCGCGAGCGCGCACATGACTAGCGTCGACCACGTGCCGACCGTCCCGGGAGAGCAGATGCCGTTCCGTTCCCGCCTGCCGCGCCCTCGGCGCGTTGCCCTGACGCTCGCCTCCGGGCTCGGCCTGCTCCTCGCCGGCTGCGCGAACGATGCGCCGCAGGACACCTTCCAGCCGGCCGGCCCGAGCGCGGAGAAGATCGACAACCTCCAGCGGCCCGTCTTCTACGCCGCCGGTGTGGTCGGCGTGCTCGTCGCCGCGGCGGTCGTGTTCTGCGTCGTGCGCTTCCGCGATCGCGGCCAGCCGATCCCCTCGCAGAGCCACGGGAAGTCGATCGTCGAGATCGGCGGCATCGTGCTGTCGGCGAGCATCCTCGCGGCGATCGCCGTGCCCACGTTCCGCACGATCTTCGACCTCGCCGACACCTCCGACTGCAAGATGACGGTCAACATCACCGGCCAGCAGTGGTGGTGGGAGTACGCGTATCCCGTCCAGGAGGGGATCGACCAGCCGATCGTCACCTCGGGCGAGCTCGTCATCCCGACCGGCCAGTGCGTGTTGCTGCGCATCACCAGCCGTGACGTGATCCACTCGTTCTGGATCCCGAAGCTCAACGGCAAGCGCGACGCGGTGCCCGGGCGGATCCACACGCTGCGGCTCGAGGCCGACGAGCCCGGCATCTACGCCGGGCAGTGCACCGAGTTCTGTGGGCTCTCCCACGCCAACATGAAGATGGACACGATCGCCCTGAACGACGCCGACTTCGCCACGTGGATCTCGTCCCAGCTCGCTCCTGCGGCGGCGGCGACCGAGGGGTCGCCCGGTGGCGAGGGCGAGGCGGTGTTCGTCCAGCAGTGCGTGCGGTGCCACCAGGTGAACGGGCTCGACGATGCGGACGGCAACCCGCTGATCGCACAGGCCGACCAGAACCTCGTCGCCGGTGCGGCGCCCAACCTCACGCACCTCATGAGCCGCACCTCCTTCGCCGGCGCTACCTACAGCTTGCTGACCGAGTCGTGCCGCGCGGATCTCCTGGATGCGACGCCCGAAGAGTTCGGCGCCAAGTACCTCGCCGGCGTCTCGGCCGACTGCCTGAACCGCGTCGAGCTCGAGGAGTGGCTGCGCAACGCGCCGTCGAAGAAGCCCATGTACCCGACACCGAACGCCGATGGCCTCGCTCGTGGCATGCCGTACCTCGCCCTCTCCGAGGGCGACATCGACAAGCTCGTTGACTACTTGATCACGCTGAAGTGACAGGAGACGATTGATGGCGATCATCGAACAACCGGCGAGAGGCACGCTCGCTCCCGCGCCTGCCGGCGTCGGCCCGAGTGCCTCGCTCGGCGTCCTGCGTCGCCCCGTCCAGTCGACGGGGTGGAGGTCCTGGGTCTTCACGGTCGATCACAAGCAGCTCGGCCTGATGTACTCGGTCACCGCGTTCGTGTTCTTCATCGTCGGCGGCATCGAGGCGCTCCTCATCCGGCTGCAGCTCGCGCAGGCCAACGGCAAGGTGCTCAGCGCGGACGTCTACAACCAGATGTTCACGATGCACGCCACGACGATGATCTTCCTCTTCGTCATGCCGATGGTCACCGGGCTGGCGAACTACCTCGTCCCGCTGCAGGTGGGCGCGCGCGACGTCGCGTTCCCGCGGCTCAACGCGTTCGGCTTCTGGTGCTTCCTCTTCGGTGGTCTGTTCCTGAACTCGTCGTGGCTGCTCGGCGGCGCCGCTGACGGCGGCTGGTTCATGTACGCACCGAACTCGAGCGTGCTCTTCTCGCCGAGCCATGGCATCGACTTCTGGACGCTCGGCGTGGCGATCACGGGCATCGCCTCGTTGACCGGCGCGATCAACCTCATCGTGACCATCCTCAATCTGCGGGCGCCCGGCATGGCACTGATGAAGATGCCGATCTTCACCTGGATGGTCCTGGTGACGCAGTTCCTGCTGCTGTTCGCCCTGCCGGTGATCACGGTGGCGCTGTTCCTGCTGATGTTCCAGCGCGAGTTCGGAGCGACCTTCTTCGACGTCTCCGCCGGAGCGGACCCGCTGCTCTGGCAGCACCTGTTCTGGATCTTCGGGCACCCCGAGGTGTACATCCTGATCTTGCCCAGCTTCGGGATCGTGTCCGAGGTGCTACCGGTCTTCTCCCGCAAGCCGCTGTTCGGCTACCCGCTCGTCGTGTTCTCCGGTGGCGCGATCGGTTTCGTCGGCTTCGGCGTGTGGGCCCACCACATGTTCGCCTCGGGCCTGGGGCCGATCTCGGTCGCCGCGTTCTCGATCGCGACGATGCTGATCGCCATCCCGACCGGCGTGAAGATCATCAACTGGGTCATGACGATGTGGGGCGGCAAGCTCCGCTTCACCACGGCGATGCTGTTCGCCGTCGGTCTCATCGTCGAGTTCACGATCGGCGGGCTGTCCGGCGTGACCCACGCGGTGTCGCCGTCCGACACGCAGCAGACCGACACGTACTACATCGTCGCCCACTTCCACTACGTGCTGTTCGGCGGTGCAGTGTTCGGCCTCTTCGCCGGCTTCTACTACTGGTGGCCGAAGGTCTTCGGGCGGCTGCTCCACGAGGGGCTCGGCAAGTGGCACTTCTGGCTGATGGTGATCGGCACGAACCTCACGTTCGGCCCGATGCACATCCTCGGTCTGCAGGGCCAGCCGCGGCGGATGTACCGCTACGCACCGGATCGCATCGGCACCGGGTTCTTCGACGGCCAGTTCTGGAACTTCGTCGCGACGATCGGCTCGCTGACGATCGCGATCGGGGTCCTGCTGTTCATCGTCAACATCGTCATCACGGCGCGCAAGCCGGCGAACGCACCGCTCGACCCATGGGACGCGCGGAGCCTCGAGTGGTTGACGTCGAGCCCGCCGAAGCCGCACAACTTCGACGTCATCCCGACCGTCCACTCGCTCGACGAGTTCTTCCACCGCAAGTATGCCGAGGACGACGTGACCGGTGAGATCAAGCCGATCGCGACCGCCGAAGAGCTGATGGCGGAGCAGGAGGCGCAGGCGGAGAAGAACATCGTGCTGCCGGCGCCGTCCTACTGGCCGATCGTGCTCGGCGCCGGCCTGCCGGTGATCGGCTACGGCATCATCTACAACCGCATCCTCATCGTGATCGGCGCAGCGATCGTGCTCCTCTCGGCCTTCGGTTGGGCGCTCGAGCCGTCCTTCGCCGAGGACTCGGACTACGAACCGCCGGCCGACGGTGGGAACACGAAGGAGCTGGCGGCCATTGGCTGACATCGCGATCCCCGCCGACACCGAGCACGGTGGCCATGGTCACGACGACCACGGCGGCCATGGCGGCGGCCACGCCCACCACACCTCGCTCGGGCTGTCGAACAACAAGCTGGCGATGTGGCTCTTCCTCGGCTCCGAGTGCCTCCTGTTCGGCGGGCTGATCTCGACGTACATGCTCTACCGGGGGCGCGTCGACCGCGGTCCGAGCCCCGACCAGCTCTACAACATCCCGTTCACCTCGGTGAGCTCGTTCGTGCTGCTGATGAGCTCGCTCACGATGGTGCTCGCCGTGTCGGCGGCCAAGCGCCACGACGAACGGAACGCACGCTTGTGGCTCGTCATCACCGCCCTGCTCGGCGGCACGTTCGTCGGTGGCCAGGTGTACGAGTTCACCGAGTTCTACAAGGAGGGGCTCGGCTTCACGACGAACCTCTTCTCGTCGAGCTTCTACACGCTCACCGGCTTCCACGGTGTCCACGTCACGGTGGGCATCGTCATGTTGATGGCGCTGCGCGGCATGCTCTCGCGCGAACGAGTCGTCGGCGACAAGGCCGAAGTGGTCGAGCTGATCGGTCTCTACTGGCACTTCGTCGACATCGTGTGGATCGTCATCTTCACCCTCGTCTACCTGATCCCCGCGTGAGGCCACGATGACCACGATCACCGACACCCACGACGGCACCGAGGACCACGATCCGGTCGCCGAAGCGCACGAGCACCACGGCGACATGTTCTACGTGCGGATCGCGGTCGTGCTGGCGATCCTCACGGCGCTCGAGACCTCGACCTACTGGGTCGACTTCGGCCCGTTCTTCATGCCGGCGCTACTGATCATGATGACCGTCAAGTTCGTCATGGTCGTGTTGTTCTTCATGCACCTGCGATTCGACAGCAAGTGGTTCAACGTCGTCTTCTGGGCCGGCATCGTGCTCACGTTGATCGTGTACCTCGGCGCCTTGTCGACGTTCCACTTCTTCACGAAACCCTGACCAGGTCGAGGTCCGATCCGTCGTGTACGCCGCTTTCGACCCGACGCTCCATCCCTGGCGGTTCCAACCGCACCCGCAGGTCTGGCTGCTCGTCGTGTCGCTGATCGCGGCATACGTCTACGCGCTGCGGGTCATCGGCCCTGACGCAGTTCGTCCGGGGCAGCGAGTAGTGACCCGCGGCCAGCTCGGTGCGTTCACGGGAGCGATGCTCCTGCTGTGGCTGGCATCCGACTGGCCGATGCACGACATCAGCGAGGAGTACCTCTACTCGGCGCACATGCTGCAGCACATGGTCCTCGCCTACTTCGTGCCGCCGCTCGCCCTGCTGGCGACGCCGGAGTGGCTCATGCGGGCGATCGTCGGGCAGGGCCGAGGCTACGCCGTCTATCGCTGGCTCACGAAACCGGTCGTCGCCGGCGTCATGTTCAACGCGGTCGTGATGGTCACCCACATCCCCGGCGTCGTGAACGCCTCGGCCGAGAACTCACCGATCCACTACTCGGTCCACGTGCTCGTCGTGACCACCGCGCTCCTGATGTGGACGGCCGTGTGCGGTCCGTTGCGGGAGCTGCAGCTCGGCCCGGCCGGCAAGATGGTCTACCTGTTCGCGCAGTCCGTCGTGCCCACGGTGCCGGCCGGCTGGCTGATGTTCGCCGAGGGCGTCGTGTACAAGCACTACGACATCCCGGTGCGGGTGTTCGGCCTCTCCGCCACCCACGATCAGCAGGTCGCCGGCCTGATCATGAAGCTCGGCGGCGGGTTCTTCCTCTGGGGCGTGATCATCTTCGTCTTCTTCAAGCGGTTCTCGGCCCACTTCTACGAGAACAACACCTATCGCCGTGGTGCGCAGCTCCCGAACGCCGAGATCATCGGCAACGAGGCCACCGCGCTGACGTACGCCGAGGTGCAGGAGGCGTTCGAGCGGACGAGCGCCTTACCCGAGCCCGAACCGCAGCGCTGACCTCGGCGGGATCACTCCCAGCGGAAGAGTCGGGCTGCGAGCAGTGGGCTCGCGACGGCCCAGATGACGAGTACGGCCCACGCCCGGCCCGGGATGCTCGCGTCGGTGAACGCACCGCGGAGCACCTCGGTGAGCGCGCCGGACGGCAGCGCCCGCGAGACGGCGCGGAGCCAGCCCGGCAGCTCGTCGAGTGAGAACGCCATGCCACTGACGAGCAGCAGCACGAGGTAGAGCCCGTTCGACGCGGCGAGGTTCACCTCGGCCCGCAGGCGACCGGCGAGCACGAGCCCGAGCCCGGCGAAGGCCACCGTGCCGAGGGCGATCGCGAGCAGCGCACCGCCCCACTCGCCCGATGCCTCCCAGCCGAGCAGCAGCGCCACCGGCACGAGCACCGCGAACTGTACGAGCTCGACCGCCACGACGGCGGCCGTCTTGGCCGCCACGAGCCGGGGTCGGCCGAGCGGCGTGGCGCCGAGGCGCTTCAAGACGCCGAACGAGCGCTCGAAGCCGGTGGAGATGCTCAGGCTGACCATCGCCGTCGACATCACCGCCAACGCCATGATGCCGGGCGCGAGGAAGTCGATCGGCTCACCGTCGCCGACGGGGAGCACGTCGACGTTCGAGAAGAAGACGAGGAAGAGCAACGGCAGGCCGAGGATCAAGAGCAGCGACTCGCCCCGTCGCAGGGTCAGCACGAGCTCGGTTCGGAACTGGGCGAGGAACGCGGTCATGAGGTCCGACGTCCGCGACGGCGGGCGAGCCGGGCGGCTGTCGCTTCCGAGGTCTCGGAGGTGAGTGCGAGGTAGACGTCCTCGAGCCGCTTGCGCCCGGCGCGCAGATCGGCGAGGGGGATGTCCCGCTCGGCGAGCCAGGAGGCGACCGCGGCGACGATCTTCGGCGACGGTGCGAGCTCGACGAGGTACTCGCCGGCGCTCTCCTCCTTGACCATCGCGCCGAGCGTCGCCCCGAGGCCGGCGACGTCGAGACCCGGTGGAGCACCGAAGCGCAGCTCCTCGGAGCGCATCGAGCGCATCAGCTCGCCCGGCGTCCCCGATGCCACGACGCGGCCGTGATCGACGATGACGACACGGTCGGCCACCCGCTCGGCCTCCTCGAGCTCGTGCGTGCTGAGCACCACGCAGCAGCCGCCGTCCGCGAGGCCGCGGATCAGCTCGCGCACCCGCTGGCGGCCGGCGACATCGACCGAGGCCGTCGGCTCGTCGAGGAACGCGACCTTCGGCGCACCCGCGAGCGCGAGTGCCAGCGACAGCCGCTGCTGCTCGCCTCCCGACAGCTGCCGCCAGGTGGAGCGGGCGCGCTGGTCGAGGCCGACCGACTGCATCAGCTCGTCAGCGTCGACTCGAGCCGCGTAGAAGGAGCAGAACAAGGAGATGACCTCGCGCACGCGGATCCCCGGGTACACACCGCCACGCTGCAGCATCACGCCGAGGTGCTGGACGAGCTGTGCGTGGTCGCGGTCGGGATCGAGCCCGAGCACCCGCACCGATCCGCCTGCCGCGGCGCGATAGCCCTCGCAGACCTCGAGCGTGGAGGTCTTGCCGGCGCCGTTCGGGCCCAGCACTGCGGTGACAGCGCCGGCCTCCGCCTCGAACGAGAGCCCGTCGACGGCGACGAGGCGGCCGTAGCGGACCACGAGCGCTTCGACCTCGACTGCGGGCACGGCAGGAGAGTAGGGCGCTCGATCGTCGGCGGCACGTTCGACGGCTCACGACGTCGTCTGTGCGAGCACGGACAGCGCCGGGCGTCACGACGTGGGCGAACAGGTCGCGCTGCCCATGTGCCTTCTCCGAGGTCGCTCGTAGCCTCGACATCGAGGACAGCTGTCCGGGAGGTTGAGATGGACGACGTGACATCGACGATGGATCGGTCCCCGGAGCTGTGGGAGCGGCCATCCGAGGTCACAGAGAGCCGGCCGTCGGGCGCGTACGGCGTGCTCGAGGCGCACACGTTGCACCTGCGCGGGACGCTTCCGACCTGGGAGGTCGCCGATCTCGTGGCGGAGCGCCTCGGCCGAGTCATCGGGCCCGAGCGGGTCTCGGCGAGCAACAAGCTCGACCCGGCAGCGGCCATGCCGACGAGCTTCCCGATCTTCGCGAAGGGCGGTACCGGCGCGTTCGACGAGGGCAGCGCCCACATGGGTGCCGACCTGACGAGCGTCCTCGACCTCGTCCACCGACTCCTCGCCGTGTACCCGGCCGTCGAGGTCAGCGTCCGCGGACACCTCTCCGAGTGCACCGACGATGCCGACGGTGCGCGCGTCGCGCGGGAACGCGTGCGGGCGGTGAGCGCGTATCTCGAGTTCAAGGGGACCGACCTGCGTCGGATCCACGGGCTCGTCGACGATCGTGCTCCCGAGGCGCGCAAGATCGAGCTGGACGTCCACCACCTCCTCGAGTGAGCAAAGCGATCCGGAGCGGGCGAGGGACGGCCGGTACGCTCCCTTCCCTGTGATCGACATCCGACTGCTCCGCACCGACCCGAACGGGGTCCGGGCGGCGATGGCGCGCCGCCACGCCCCCGAGCTCCTCGATCAGCTCGATGCGGCGGCTTCGCTCGACACCCGGCTGCGTGATCTCGCGGCGGAGCGCGACGATCTCCGGCGCCGCGTGAACGAGCTCTCGCGCGAGGTCGGCCAGCTCCGCAAGGCGGGCGATGCCGACCGGGCGGAAGCGGTGATGACGGAGAGCCGCGGCCTCGGCGAGCGCGAGCGCGAGCTCGGCGAACAGACCGCTCGGATGGAGGAGGAGCTCCGCGACATCATGTTGCGGCTCCCCAACCTGCCGAGCCCGCTCGCGCCAGACGGCGTCGGCGAGGACGAGAACCCCGTCGTCAAGGGCCCGATCGGCATGCCGCCGGACGGGTTCGCCCGTCATCAGCTGGTACCGCACTGGGAATCGGGGGCTGCGCTCGGCATCCTCGACAACGAGCGGGCCGCGAAGATCAGCGGCGCGATGTTCACGATGACGCGCGGCCTCGGGGCCACGATGGGTCGCGCGCTGTGCCAGCTCGCGCTCGACCGCAACGCCGACGCGTTCGAGGAGATCCGCCCGCCGTCGCTCGTCACGACGGCGACGCTCACGGCGACCGGGCAGCTGCCGAAGTTCGCCGACGACGCCTACGCGATCGAGCGCGACGACCTGTGGTGCATCCCGACTGCCGAGGTGCCGCTGACGTCGCTCGCCTCCGGCGAGGTGCTCGACGAGGCGAGCCTCCCGATGCGGATGATGGCCTACACGTCGTGCTACCGGCGCGAGGCCGGCTCGGCCGGGCGTGACACGCGAGGCATGCTCCGCACGCACGAGTTCGACAAGGTCGAGATCCTCGCCTACGCCACGGCCGAGCAGGCGCCCGAGCTGCTCGAGGAGATGGTCGGGCGAGCCGAAGCGCTGCTGATCGCACTCGAGCTGCCGTACCGCATCATCGAGATCTGCACTGGCGACATGGGCCAGAGCCATCACCGCAGCTTCGACCTCGAGGTCTACGCGCCCGGCAGCGGCAAGTGGCTCGAGGTGAGCTCGGTCAGCTGGTTCAGCGACTACCAGGCGCGGCGTGCCGACATCCGCTACCGGCCGGCAGGCGGCAAGGGCACCCTGATCGCCCACACGCTGAACGGCTCCGCGCTCGCTGTGCCGCGGGTGTGGGCGGCGATCGTCGAGAACCACCGCCAGGCCGACGGCTCGGTGACGATCCCCGCAGCGCTCTGGCCGTACACCCGCGGCGCCACCGCGATCACCCGCTGACCGCCATGGGCCTCGCCGACCAGCGCTTCGAGTACGAGACAGCAGGGCTCGACATCGCCGACGTGTCCGACGATCCGATCCAGCAGTGGTGGATCTGGTTCCATCAAGCAGAGGACGCCGGTGTCACCGAGCCGCAGGCGATGACCGTCGCGACGGTCGATGCGGACGGCACGCCCGATGCCCGCATGTTGCTCGTCCGCGAGGCGGACGAGGCAGGCTTCACGTTCTTCACCAACTTCGAATCGACGAAGTCGCTGCAGCTCGACGTCGTGCCGCGCGCCGCACTCGTGTTCGGCTGGCTCCAGCTCCACCGGCAGGTCCGGGTGCGAGGCACGGTGGAGCGGGTTCCGGATGCAGAGTCCGACGCCTACTTCGCCACCCGTCCGCGAGGGAGCCAGCTCGGCGCGTGGGCGTCGCCGCAGTCGACCGTGCTGACCGGCCGCGCGGAGCTGGACGCACTGGTGGCGGTCGCGACCGAGCGGTTCGCCGGCGGTGACGTGCCCCGACCGCCGCAGTGGGGCGGCTGGCGCCTGCGGCCCGATGCGATCGAGTTCTGGCAAGGCCGCCCGAGCCGCCTGCACGACCGCATCCGCTACCGGCGCGACGCCTCCGGCTGGATCATCGAGCGCCTCGCGCCGTAGTCCGGTCGCTGCTCGCCGCCGTCAATCGACGCCCGATCTCTGCTCGGTGGTGTCAATCGAACTCGTCTGTGATCGAGCCCGGTCCGCTCCCGTCCGCCGTTGAGCAGAGATGCGTGGGGGAGGGGTCAGCCTGGCGGGGTGGGCCAGGCGCGGGTGGGCCAGGCGCGGGTGGGCCAGGCGCGGGTGGCGGCGACGAGGGCGGCGATGAGGTGCTCGGTGTGGGGCACGAGGCCGGGACCCTCCCAGTCCCACCAGAGCGGGCTCGCACCGCGCACACGGGGTGGCAGCTCGATCTGGACGCCCTTGTCGCGCGGCAGGTTGACGGGGTTCGCCGGGTGCTGGCCGCGCAACGCGGCAGGAATGCGGTCGAGGTCGGTGACGATCTCGTAGGCCGGCAGGTGCGAGCGCAGGTGGGCGCCGACGTGCTCGGCGAGCTCGCGGTTGCCGCCGCCGAGCAGCAGCGACGTGAAGAAGCCCTCACGGCCGAACCCGTGGATCGTGATCACGACCTCGACGTGGTCGAGGAACGTCGTCAGTGCCGGGGAGTCGGCGCTCGCGACCTGGGCGGAGGGGATGTGCCACTGGAGGTCGGACGGCTGGTGCACGCCGTAGTAGCTCGCCCCGCTGCGCTCGGCTGCGCGCAGTGCGATCACGTCGGTCATCTCTTCGAGCGAGCCGCCGTGGTACGCCATGAACCCGAACCGGCTCCGCAGCTCGAGCACCTCGTCGACGCCGGGATGGGCGAGCAGGTCGGCGAAGAGACCCATCGTCAGGCCACTCAGGACGACTTGGTCGTTCGATCGCGGCGGAACAGGACGGCAGAGATCGCCGCGATCGTGATCAGGCCGAGGACGAGGCCGAGGGTGCCGCGGTTGCCGGAGACCCAGTTGGCGATGTCCGACTGCCACGCCTCGACGCGGTTCACGACGCCCGACTCGCGGTCGAGGTCGAGCGATGTCCAGCCGTAGAGCACGAGGTACGCGCCGGCCAGCAGCAGGACGACGCCCGACACGAGATCGATGTGCTGCATCACACGGCGTAGACCATGGAGCAGGCCCGTGCGCGCCAGCGCCAGGCTGACCGTCAGCGCGCTGAGCACGAGTCCCATGCCGAGGCCGTACGTGGCGATCGCGACGACACCGCTCACGAACCCCTGCTGCTTCACCTGCCCGAGCACGGCCCCTGTGAACGTCGGCAACGTGCAGCCGATCGAAGCGACCGCGTACGAGATGCCGTAGAGGAACATCGACCGCACCGACGTGTCCCGCCCCCCGGCGTCGACGCGCGGGGTGAAGATCGGGAGGTGGATGCCGAACAGCGTGACGATCCCGAGCATCAGGAGCAGCACGCCGATGGCGATCGACAGCCACCCCGACGCGGAGTCGCGGATCCAGGTGAAGCCCCAGCGGGTGACGAGACCGATGGTCAGGAACACGAGGAAGAACCCGGCGGTGACGGCGGCGCTCACGAACAGCGCCCGGCGGAGGCTCGCCCGTTGCCCGTCGGCGGTGCTGCCCTCGACGCCGAGGAAGTAGAGGAGGTACGTCGGCAGCATCACGAAGCCACACGGGTTGACCGTCGCGAGCATCCCGGCGCCGAACGCGAAGGCGAAGTTCCCGTCGAGTGCGAACATCACGCGGTGAGCGTCTCGGCGATCAGCGCCCGCAACTCGTCGGCGGTGAGCGCCCCCTGGTGCAGTTCGACGATCCTGCCCGACGAGTCGACGAACAACGTCGAGGGGAAGATCGCGATGTCGAGTGCGAGCGAGGTCTGCTGGTCGGGGTCGAGGAGGATCTCATAGCCGACGCCGGCATCTCGGGCGAAGCGCTCGGCGCGATCGGCCGAGTCCTGGAGGTTCAGCCCGACGAAGCGCACCTCGTCGCCGAGCTCCTGGTGGACGGCGGCGAAGTCGGGCAGCTCCTTCTTGCACGGGACGCAGGTGGAGTACCAGAGGTTGACGACGAGCGGCTGACCGGTGAGGTCGGCGAGCGAGAGGTCGCTCCCGTCGAGGCTCTGCACGGTGACATCGGGCAGCGTCTCGCCGCCGATGTCGGGCGCGGTCGGGATGCCGCCGCTCGGTTCGTCGAAGGTGCCCGGTGTGTCGAGCTGCACGCCGTCGGTGACCGTGTCGTTCGCCTCGTCGCCCCGGCTGAGCACGAACCCGACGAGCGCGCTCACGAGCAGCGTGACCGCGAGCGCCGCGATCAGTGGTCGAGGGCGGACGCGAGCCATCCCCGGCAGGCTACCGGCCTGCCGGGGATGGCCCCGAGCGGTCAGGGGGTCGCACGTCACGGTCCGCGCCCGACCGGGGGGTCGCCGGGCGCGGACCGTGGGCGTTGCCCCGGAGCGCAGAATCGTCGCTCCGGAGCGGATCAGGCCACGAGGTGCGGAGGCAGTGGCACTTCGTCCACCACCAGCTCGGGTCTCGGGTGTTTCGGTGGCCGGCCTCGTGGCCGCTTGTGGACGACGATGCGGCCGTTCAAGAGCAACTGTCCGCCCCAGACGCCCCAGGGCTCGAAGCGCTCGAGCGCGCCCTCGAGGCACTCGGCGGCGACCGGGCACTTGCTGCAGATCGCCTTGGCCCGCGCGATGTCGATCAGCTCGTCGCTGAAGAACAGGTGGGTCAGGGTGCCGTGGCCGTCGCGGCAGCGGGCCTTCGCCCACGGATCGACGATCATCGGCGGCAGGTCGGCCAGATCGGTGGTGTGCTCGTCGAGCTCGTTGCACTCGATGGTGGTCATGGTCTCGGTGTCCTTCGGTGTCTGTCGGTGTCGTGTTGCTGTTGTTGGTGCTGGTGGTCGGTTGTCGGTGTTCTGACGTGTTCGGGTCTCGGAAACCGTCGCTGGAAACCAGAAAGGCCGCCGGGACTGGGTCCCGACGGCCTGGTGGTGCTGCTCACGTAGTGGTCGACTACGTCAGACGCCTCCCCAGCCGTCGGGTGGTGCGCTTGGTGACCTTCCGGTCGTCCCCAAAGGTGCTCATACCGGAGGTCGAACCGAGCCACGCGTACCCGAGGCGATGTGCGCACGGGCGCGCAGCGCCGGGCACGATGGCCTGGTTCTGAGCGAAGATCGTGCGGTCCATGTCGAGTGCCGTGCCTTTCGTCGGTTCGCGCCCCAGCGAACACCGGGCCGGTGACTAGGCAACCATGAGTCGTGGTTCGACGTCAACCAGTTATTTGCCACACCGGGCTACGGTCGTCGATATGCCCGTCGAGCTCGTCGAGGCGCCCGCCGAGGGGCGCGTGTACGTCACGACGAGACGAGTGCGGCTCGGCGATTCGTCGCCCGGCGGCCGGCTCCGTCTCGATGCGCTCGCGCGCTTGTTGCAGGACGTCTCGGACGACGACACCCGCTCCGCGGGGTTCGAGGACGCGGCCGGCTGGGTCGTGCGCCGCACGGCGGTGCGCGTCGAGTCGTTCCCCGTCTACCTCGACGTGCTCCACGCCCGTACGTGGTGCAGCGGCACCGGAGGCCGCTGGGCGGAGCGCCGGATCTCCGTGCGCGGCGAGTCGGGCGGTTCCATCGAGACCGCGACGCTCTGGGTGCACCTCGACCCGAGCACGATGCGGCCGCTCCCACTGCCACCGCGCTTCCACGAGATCTTCGGCGGCGCGACGGCGGGGCGCACGGTCCGGGCGAGCCTCCACCACGCGCCATTGCCCGAGGGCCTGTCGTCGACACGAGCGTTCCCGTTGCGGTTCACCGACTTCGACGTGCTCGGCCACGTCAACAACGCGAACTACTGGGCACCGGTCGAGGAGGAGCTCGCCCGTCGCCGCGATCTCCGGGCGCCGTTGCGAGTCGAGGTCGAGCACCGTGACGCGATCGAGCAGGGTGAGCTCGTCGATGTCCACGTCCGCGAGGGCGAGGGCACGGTCGAGCTCTGGCTCGTGGAGCGGGGCACCACGCGCGTGTACGCGACGGCACGGATCGAGGCGCTCGCGTGACCTCCGATCTGCCGGTCACGCCCGAGGACGTCGAGCGCGCCGCGAGGCGCATCTCGGGCCACGTCCGGAGGACACCCGTGATCGAGCACGAACGCCTGGTGCTCAAGTTGGAGCTGCTGCAGCACGCCGGCTCGTTCAAGACGCGTGGTGCGTTCAACCGTGTCCTGTCCGAGCGGGCGATCCCGCCGTCAGGGCTCATCGCCGCGAGTGGCGGCAACCACGGCGCCGCCGTCGCGTTCGTCGGCCGCAGCCTCGGGCTCCCGGTCGAGATCTACATGCCGTCGACGAGCCCCGAGATCAAGCGCCGCACGATCGAACGGTTCGGTGCGAGCACGGTCGTGGTCGAGGGCTACTACGACGATGCGCAGCGCGAGGCGAACGCCCGCCAGGCGTGCTCCGCAGCGCTCATGGTGCATCCCTACGACCACGCCGCCACGGTTGCCGGGCAGGGCACGATGGCGCTCGAGCTCGAGCAGCAGCTCGGCGTCGGCGCGTTCGACACGGTCGTCGTCGCCAGCGGCGGAGGCGGGTTCACGGCGGGACAGGCGGCATGGTTCCAGGACCGCATCAAGATCGTCAGCGTCGAGCCGGAGAGCTCGCAGTGCCTCCGCGCCGCGCTCGCGGCCGGTGGGCCGGTGACCGTACCGGTGAGCGGCCTCGCGGCGGACTCGCTCGGCGCGAAGCAGCTCGGCGATGTGCCCTGGCAGATCGTGCGTCACTTCGTCGACGAGGCCGTCACCGTCGCCGACGACGACATCGTCGGCGCACAGCGGCAGCTCTGGGACGACCTCCGGCTCGTGGCCGAACCGGGTGGTGCCGCGGCCTTCGCCGCGATCCGCTCCGGTGCCTACCGCCCCGGCCCCGGAGAGCGGGTCGTCGTGGTCGTCTGCGGCTCGAACTGCGACCCCACCACCGTGCTCGCGCCGGCGCCCTGAACTCGGCTCGTCAGTGGGCGACGACGTACTCGTAGCGCCCGTCGAGCTCGAGTCGCTCGGCCTGGCCGGCGCGACGCAGGTGCTCGAGATGGGCGAACGTCTCGCTGTCGGCCATCTGTCCCTGGGCGCGCGCCGAGAACAGGAACGTTGACATCTCCATCACCGTCGCCGGCCGGCCGAGCTCCTCCGACGCGGCCCGCAACAGGTCGAGGCGCTCCTCGTGGTGCCGCTTGATGTCGGCCACGCGGCCCTGCAGATCGACGAACGGGTGGCCGTGGGCGGGGAGCACGGTGCGCGTGTCCGCGAACGCCGCCACCTTGTCGAGTGACCTGAAGAACTCGAGCAGCGGATCGCCGCCGGTGAGCCCCGAGATGTGCGGGGTGATGCTCGGCAGCACGTGGTCGCCGGAGAGCAACGTGCCTTCTGCCGGGTCGTACAGGCAGAGGTGGTCGGCGGTGTGGCCGGGTGTGTGCACGGCCACCCACTCACGCCGACCGAGGCGCACGGTCTGCGCGTCGTTCAGGCGCACGCTCGGCTGCGGTGTGCCCATCAGCCGCGGGAACCGCTGTGCGACCTTCAGCCCGACCCGCCGCTTCCACGGCATCGTGAACCCCTCGCCGCCCCACGGCTGGCGCCCGATGGCGGTTTCCCTCGGTGGCAGCTCGTCCGGATCGACGTCGGGCGGTTCGGCCGGATCGAACCAAGTCCGGAACCAGCGGTGGGTCACGATGTCCGCGCCGCTCTCGCGGCGGAGGAACCCGGCTCCGCCGAAGTGGTCCGGATGGCTGTGCGTCACGACGACGGTGTGCACCCGCTTCACCGGGATGCCCGCTGCGTCGAGCCGGCGCCGCAGCCGCTTCCAGTTCGCCGGGCCCATCATCCCGGGATCGACGACGGCGAACCCGCGCTCGTCCTCGAGTGCGTAGCAGTTCACGTGTCCGAGCCCCGTGAACCCGACGATCGGCAGCATCAGGCGGAGGACACCGGGCGCGACCTCGGTGACCTCTTCGGTCGCGTCTTCTTGTTCCTGACGGCGAGGACGGGGGGCGGTCTCGGTCATCGCTCGGACGTTACTTGCCGAGTACAACTTCCGGTCCCATCGGCGGTCAGTCCGGAACGGGCGTCGTGGCTTCCGCGTCGGCCGCAGTGCCGTCGGTCGCGGTGCTGCCGTTCGCCGACGGCGACGGCAGGAAGACCCGTTCGCGGTAGTACTGCAGTTCGGCCACGCTCTCGCGGATGTCGTCGAGGGCGCGGTGCTGGCCGGTCTTGAACGGTCGCTTGGCGACCGCCTCGGGATGCCAGCGGCGGGCGAGCTCCTTCACGCTCGACACGTCGACCGAGCGGTAGTGGAGCCACTCCTCGATCTCCGGCAGGTAGACGGCGAGGAAGCGGCGGTCCATGCCGATCGAGTTGCCGCACAGCGGGACCGTCCGCTGCACGGGCACGTGGGTCTTGATGAACTCGAGCGTCTGTCGTCCCGCATCCTCGAGCGACATCGTCGACGCCTTGATCGCGTCGAGCAGGCCCGACTTCGTGTGCATCTGCATGACGAACGGATCCATCACCGCGAGCGCCTCGTCGCTCTGGTGCACCACCAGATCGGGTCCCTCGGCGACGATCCGGAGATCGTCATCGGTGATGAGCGTCGCGATCTCGACGATCACGTCCTTGGCCGGATCGAGACCGGTCATCTCGAGGTCCATCCAGACGAGCACGTGACGAGACTAATGGCGGTCGGCCGTTCTCGGCAGGCCGGCAAGACCCGTCATCGGTCGACGGGAACGTGGCTCGTAGCCTGCTGCCGTGCTCGACGTCCCCGTTGTCCGGCTCGATCCGGACCTGCCCCTGCCCGCCTATGCCAAGCCCGGTGATGCCGGCATCGACCTCTGTGCCCGAGAGGGCGCGCTGCTCGCGCCGGGAGGTGGCCGGGCGCTCGTGCCCACGGGCCTCGCCGTCGCGATTCCCGAGGGGTACGGCGGGTTCGTGCTGCCGCGGAGCGGGCTTGCCCTCCGCCATGGCATCTCGGTGGTGAACGCGCCCGGTCTGATCGACGCGGGATACCGCGACGAGCTCAAGGTGGTGCTGATCAACACCGATCCGCAGGCCGAGTACGAGGTCCATCGCGGGGACCGCATCGCACAGCTCGTGATCCAACCGGTCGAGCGCATCGTCTGGGCCGAGGTCGACGATCTCGACGGCGAGAACCGCGGCGGAGGCTTCGGTCACACGGGCCGCTGAAGCGCGCTGACGCTCACCGACGTGTGGTCAGCACGCGTGCCGCCAGTCCGGTGGTGATCGGCACGGATGCGATGAGACCCACCGAACCGACCAGCGAGCGCACGATCTCCGTCGCGACGACCTCACGGGTCGCGATCGACGAGAACGACTGGTTCGCCTCCCTGAACAGCAGGAGCAGCGGGAGCGCGGCGCCGGCGTAAGCGAGGAACAGCGTGTTGACGGTCGACGAGATGTGATCGCGGCCGATGCGGACGGCAGCGGTGTAGAGCTCTGCCGCTGTTGCGTCGGGGCGGGAGTTGCGCAGCTCCCAGACCGCCGACACCTGCGTCACCGTCACGTCGTCGAGCACGCCGAGCGAGCCGATCACGATTCCGGCCAGGAGGATGCCGCGCGCGTCGATGCCGGTGCCGAGCGCGTCCAGGAAGAACGTGCTGTCGTCGGTGAACCCGGTGAACTTCGCCGCGCCGACGAACAGCCACGCCAGCAGCCCGGTGAGCGCGAGGCTCGCGAACGTGCCGAGCAGCGCGACGGACGACGCGACGTTGAAGCCGTGGGCGAGGTAGAGCGCGATGAACGCGATCACGGACGCGCCGACCAGCGCGACCGGAAGTGGCGAGTTGCCGTCGAGCAGCGACGGCAGCATGAACACGACGAGCACGAGGAGGCTCGCCGCTAGCCCGCCAAGCGCGCCGAGGCCGCGGCCGCGGCCGAGCAGGACCACCGCGGCCACGAAGACGAGCAGGAGGAGGAGCATCGGGGTGGCCCGCTGGTAGTCGAAGAACGTGTAGCTCATGGTGCCGTTGCCCAACTGGACGCTGTTCACGAGGATGCGGTCGCCGGGCGAGGGCACAGGGATGCTGCTGCCGCCGACGGACTGCTCGATCGTGCCGCGGCTGCCTTGCGACGGCCCTTCGTCGACCTGGAACTCGATGATGTGGCAGTCGATCACGTCGTCGACAGTCGTGCCGGCACACGGGCCGATCGTCACGAAGCGCACGGTCGCCTTCACGGCGTCGGCGCTCAACAGCGCCGGATCGATCGTGTTCTCCCGCCGCTCGCCCGGCCACAGTCCGACGACGCCGACAAGGGTGATCAGCGCCACGATGCCGACGGCGACCCACACGTGCCGAGCCGCTCGCGGGCTCGCTGCGGGGTCATGGAAGGTGAAGCCGCCGCGGTCGTGGTGGGCGTGGTGGTCATGGCTCATCGCTCACGAGTGTGGCCTACGCTGGTCCGCCATGGTGTGGACCCAGTGAGCTGGAACGTGACCTGATGTCGGCGTTCCAACGCGCCCTCACGTCGCTCCGGCCACACGACGCAGCCGCGCTCGCCGAGGCCCGCGCCCTCCAGGATCGGCTCACGAAGCCGGTCGGCGCGCTCGGGCTGATCGAGGATGTCGGGGTGCAGCTCGCCGGCATCGCCGGCCGGATGCCACCGCCCGTGCCGTCCCATCCGGCGGTCGCCGTGTTCGCCGCCGATCACGGCGTGGTGCGCTCTGGCGTGACGCCGTGGCCGCAGGAGGTCACCGCGCAGATGGTGGCGAACTTCTGTGCCGGTGGCGCGGCGATCAACGTGCTCGCACGTCAGCACGGCGCCCACCTCGTGGTCGTCGACGTCGGCGTCGCCACGCAGCTCGAACCCCATCCCGCGTTGATCGACCGTAAGGTGCGCGCGGGGACGAACGACCTCGCGCTCGGTCCGGCGATGTCCCTGCCCGATGCACGCGCCGCGCTCGACGTCGGCGCCGAGGTCGCGAACGCCCTGATCGACGACGGTGCCGATCTGCTCGTGATGGGCGACATGGGGATCGGCAACACGACGGCGTCGGCGGCGCTGATCGCCTGGTTCACCGGCAGCCCTCCGGCCGGTGCCACCGGACGGGGGACGGGGATCGACGACGAGATGCTCGCCGCCAAGATCCGCGTCATCGACGGCGCGCTCGACCGGCTGACGGATGCGGCGACGCCGACCGAAGTCGTGGCCGAGGTGGGCGGGCTCGAGATCGCGGCGCTCGCCGGGTTCCTCGTCGCCGGTGTCAGTCGCCGGGTGCCCGTGTTGCTCGACGGTGTGATCGCGCTGGCCGCTGCGTGCGTAGCCGACGCGTACGCGTCGGGTGTCACCCGCGGCTGCGTGGCCGGCCACCGATCGCCGGAGCCTGGTGCGTCGCTCGCACTCGAGCACCTGGGCTTGCGCCCGATGATCGACCTCGGCCTGCGGCTCGGTGAGGGGAGCGGCGCGTGCCTCGCGATCCCGCTCGTGCGCACCGCCGCGCTCGTGCTCAACGAGATGGCCACGTTCGATGTCGCCGGGGTGGCCGATCGCGAGCGCTGAAACGGCAGCCGTCCGTTCGGATCGCCGAGATGTGGGCATGCTTCGCGCATGGAGTCTCCGACGGTGCCCTCGGATCGCGATGTCGTGCGCACGGCGCGCGACCTGTTGCGGCGAGCCGAGCGGCGAGCGGGGAGCCGTTGGCGCAACGCCGTGGACCCGGACGCTCGCCTGCTGGCATGGACCACGCGCTCGCCGGCGTTCAAGACGAACCTGTTCCGCTTCGTCGACGTCTTCCCGGCGTGCGCCGACGTCGACGACGCGGCGCGGCACCTCGTCGAGTACCTCGACGGCCCGGGCTCGCCAGCGGTGATCCGCCGCAGTCTCGGGCCCGTTCGAGGTGACCTTCCGGGAGCGCGACGGATTGCCACGTCGATCGCCCGCCGAGGCATCGAACGAATGGCGGCGCGATTCATCGTCGGCGCCACGACCACGGACGTCGTCCCGAAGCTCGCCGCCGCCTGGGCCGACGGGTTCGCGACGACTCTCGACTTCCTCGGCGAGAAGACGGTTACCGCGGCGGATGCCGACGCCTACACGGCGAAGGTGCTCGACGCCGTCGTCACGCTCGGCGGAGCGGCACCCAGCTGGCCCGAACGACTGCTGCTCGAACGTGATCCGTGGGGGCGGCTCGGGCGCGCCAACGTCAGCATCAAGCCGACGGCACTGTCGCCGCACCTCGGCGCGACGAGCATCGACCTCGGGGTGGGAGAAGCGATCGACCGGCTCGGCCCGGTGCTGGAGGAGGCGAGGCGCCTCGGCGTCACGGTCCACTTCGACACCGAGCACGACGAGTCGAAGGATGCGATCTTCACCCTCGTGCGGGCGATCGGTGACCGCTGGCCGGACGGACCGGACCTCGGCTGTGTCGTGCAGGCATACCGGCGCGACGCGGAGGACGACATGTCGGCGATCGTGGCGTGGTCACGACGGCGCGTCGCCTCCGGGGCTGCGCCGCTGCAGGTTCGGCTGGTGAAGGGGGCCTACTGGGATGCCGAGACGATTGCCGCGCGCGCGAACGGCTGGCCGAGCCCGGTGTGGGCCGAGAAGGCGGATTCCGACCTCAACTTCGAGCACCTGACCGGCTTGCTGATGTCGGCCGCCGGAGCTGTGCGGCCGGCGATCGCGAGTCACAACGTCCGCAGCATCGCCTACGCGGCGACGCTCGCCGAGGCGATCGGTCTGCCACGCGATGCCTGGGAGGTCCAGGTGTTGCACGGCATGGCGGAACCGTTGCACGCGGCGGTGCGCGACAGCGGGGTACGGGTGCGCGTGTACCGGCCGGTCGGCGAGCTCGTCCCCGGGATGTCGTACCTCGTGCGGCGGTTGCTCGAGAACACGGCGAACGAATCGTTCGTGCGCCACGGCTTCCGCAACCGGGACGTCTCCGACCGCGATCTCGCGTCGCCGGCGGCAGCGCCGTCGCCCGCACCCGCGCCAGCGCCGGCCGGCACGGTGGATCGACGTGAGCGCACGACGAGCGTCGCGACCGCCGTCGTCCTTGCGCCGTTCGTCAACGAGCCGCCCGCCGAGCTCCGCCGCCCGGCCGTGCGCGCCCGCTGTGCATCTGCCACACCCTCGTTCGGGTTCGAGGTGCCGCTGCTCGTCGGCGAGCGACGGATCTCGACTGTTGCGACGCTCGACTCGCTCGATCCCGGCCGCTTGTCGACGCGCGTCTGCACGTCCTCGCTCGCCGATGCAGAGCATGTGGACGATGCCGTCCGCCTCGCCCACGGGGCGTTGCGGACGTGGGGCTCGGCGGAGATCGAGCAGCGCGCTGCCGTCCTGGATCGCGCCGCTTCGCTGATCGCCACGGAGCGCGAGGCGCTCACGATGTTGATCGTGCACGAGGCCGGCAAGCCGCTCGTCGAAGCGGACGCCGATGTCGCCGAGGCGATCGACTTCCTGCGCTACTACGCCCGTGCCGCGTGCGCGCTCGTGGACCGCCCGCTCCTCCAGGTGCCGGGTGAACGCAACACGATGCGCCTCCGTCCGCGCGGCGTCACCGCGGTGATCGCGCCGTGGAACTTCCCGCTCGCGATCCCGTGCGGCATGGTCGCCGGAGCGCTCGTGATGGGCAATCCGGTCGTGCTCAAGCCGGCCGAACAGACCCCTGGCGTCGCGCTGCGGCTCGTCGAGCTCATGCGGGCAGCGGGAGTGCCGGACGACGCGCTGCACCTGTTGCCCGGACTCGGCGAGCTGGTCGGTCCCGCGCTCGTCACGCACCCGCTCGTCGCGAACGTCGTCTTCACCGGGTCGCGGGCCGTCGGGCTCGAGATCGTCGCGAGCGCCGCCGTGGTGCAACCGGGGCAACGCCACATCCGCCGCGTGGTTGCCGAGATGGGCGGGAAGAACGCTGTGATCGTCGACAGCGACGCCGACCTCGACGTCGCCGTGCCCGCGATCGCTCACGGTGCGTTCGGCTACGCGGGGCAGAAGTGCTCGGCAACGTCAGGCATGATCGGTGTCGGACCCGGGTTCGATCGGATGGTCTCGCGTCTCGCCGGGTTGGTCGACGTACTGACGATCGGCCACCCGAGCGACCCCGCCGTCGAAGTCGGTCCCGTCATCGACGCCGACGCGGTCGCGAGGATCGCCCGCTTCCGCGACCTCGCCGCGACGGAGGGGACGATCGTTGCCGAGCGGCTCGACCTGCCGGTCGGTGGCCACTACGTCGGGCCGGTGCTCGCCGTCGTCGACGATCCTGCAGTGCGGGTTGCCACCGAGGAGGTCTTCGGCCCGTTCCTCGTCGCGCTGCGCGCCGCCGACCTCGAGCATGCGATCGCGCTCGCCGACGCTTCGGACTACGCGCTCACCGGAGGCGTGTTCAGCCGCAGCCCGGGCAACGTCGAGCGGGTGATCGCCGGTTCCGCGTGCGGCAACCTCTACGTCAACCGCGCCACCACCGGAGCGGTCGTCGGCCGCCAACCGTTCGGCGGCGGGCGGCTGTCCGGTTGTGGGCTGAAGGCCGGCGGGCCGGACTACCTGCTGCAGTTCGCCGACGCTTCGGTCGTCTCCGAGAACACGCTCCGCCAAGGATTCGCTCCAGACCTGTTCACCGACCGCCCCGACGGGGCAGCCGGCTGACGCTGGAAGCACCGGCGCGCCCGATCCGGGCCGCGAATTGGTCCATCGGGACCCCCCTGACGACGTCATGTCCGCAGCACGATGACGTCTTTCCCAGTACCGCCGATCCCCCGGCGGCGACGAGGAGGTCTGCGGTGTCGTTGTTCAGCGGGAAGCGCCGCAGGTCGACGGGCGGAGTCGCCGACAAGACGCCTCCTGCCGGGTGGTCGGCGGAACCACCGCACGGCGAGCCGCGGATCGATCCCCTGCTCACGAACGACTGGGAGGACGCGGGCGCCGAAGCGTGGACGGACTCGTGGTCGGTCGAGTCGGACGAATCGGATGAGGCGGACGAGGCGGACGAATGGGCGGGCGAGTCGATCGCCTGGGACGACGAGTCCGTGTCGGGCGAGCCCGCTGAGCAGGAACAGTCGTGGGACGACGACGCCATCGATCAAGATGAGGACGTGGCGCGGCGACGACGGGCAGCTCCGGCTGCGAAACCCTTTGACGAGATGATGACTCCGGAGATGCTGGAGATCGAGGACACCCTTCCGGCCGTGGCGCTCCCGTCGTCGTTCCGTCCGGTGGGCGACGTGCCGGCGAGCCGGGCACGCCATTCGGTCGGCGCCGGCCGCTTCCCCGATGCCGCTGTCGTCGACCACGCGATCCGTTCGGCGACGAGGCCCTACCGGCTCGACCCGTTCATCTTCGACCCGAGCTCGATCCTCGTCGAACGTCTCGGGTGGTACATCGACGCCGTCGATGTCGGAGCTTCGGCGGGTTTCGAGGCGCTCGTGTTCGGTGTCAGCACTCGGCCCGGAGCCGGGGTGCAGCTCATCGTTCCGTCGGCGGTCGACGGCTGGACCTTCGACAGCGCGGTCGAGCAGCTCGCAGACGTGCAGATGCGCAGCTCGGGCAGCAGCGACACCGCGGTCGGCTTCGATCCGGAAGGTCACATCGTCTGCGTCAGCCTCCTGCAGCACGTCGACGTGTACGCCGTGCGCGTGATGGGCTCGGCGCAGCTCGCCGTGGCCGTCGAGGTCGCCGACCGCTACGCGCAGGTCATCGACGACGCGCTCTGAGCTCGCCTGCGGCGTTCAGCCGACGCCGAGGTGCTCGATCGCGATCGCGGTGTGCAGTGCGATGCCCGTGGCCATGCAGGCCTCGTCATAGAACACGCGGTTCGAGTGGTTCGGCGCGGCCGTCGCCGGGTTGCGGTCGTGCGGCGTGGCGCCGAGGAAGACCATCGAGCCGGGCACCTGCTGCAGCACGTAGCTGAAGTCCTCCGCACCCATGACGGGATTCGGCATCCGGATCACGTGATCCGCGCCGACGAGCTCGTCGGCGACCCGGGCCGCGAACGACGTGAAGTCGTTCGAGTTCACCGTGACGGGATACCCGGCCTCGATCTCGACCTCGACGGACGCCTCGTGGGCAGCGGCGATCCCCTCGGCGACCCTGCGGATGCCGTCGTGGACCTTGCGGCGCGTCGACTCGCTGACGGCGCGGATCGTGCCGGCGATCTCGGCCGTCTCCGGGATCACGTTCGTCGTGGTGCCCGCCGTGATGCGCCCCACCGTCACGACGCCGGGATCGAAGATGTTGATCCGACGCGTCACCATCGTCTGCATCGCCTGGACGATCTCGCAGGCGATGGGAATCGGGTCGATCGCGCGGTACGGCTCGGACGCGTGTCCGCCCTTGCCGGTGACCGTGATCCGCAAGGTGTCGGCCGACGCCATGATCGATCCCGCCTTCGTGCTGATGAAGCCGGTCGGCAACGAGGACGTCGTGTGGATCGCGAACGCCGCGGTCACGGGCGACGGCGTGCCGTCGGCCAACGGCGGCAGGGCGAGCAAGCCCTCCTCGAGCATGTACCGCGCCCCGTGGTGGCCCTCCTCGCCCGGCTGGAACATGAACAGCACGCGCCCGGCGAGGTCCGCCTTGCGCCCGCTCAGCAGCTTCGCCGCTCCGGCCAACATCGCCACGTGCGTGTCGTGGCCGCAGGCATGCATCGCCCCGTCGACCTCGCTCTCGAACTCGACGTCGGTGTCTTCCGGCATCTCGAGCGCGTCCATGTCGCCGCGCAACAGGATCGTCGGCCCTGGGCGGCCGCCGGTGAGCAGCGCGGCGACGCCCGACGTGCGCTCGTGCACCGTGATCTCGAGACCCAGGCCGTCGATCCGATCGAGCACCTGCTCTTGGGTGAACGGGAGGTCGAGGCCGATCTCCGGGCGCCGGTGGAGCGTGCGGCGGAGGCGCACCGCCTCCGCCATCAGGTCCTGCGCTTCCTCGAGCAACGTGTCGAACGCCATGGCCGCATGGTAGGCACCGGACCGTGGCTGAGCCGTACGAGGAACTGGTCGAGGTGATCGACGAGTCCGACCACGTCGTCGAGGTCGTGCCGCGATGGCGGATGCGAGCCGAGAACCTGCGTCATCGGGCGGTGTACGTCCTCGTGACGGATTCCGCCGGCCGACTGCTGATCCACCGGCGGAGCGACGCAAAGGACGTGTGGCCGGGGCGGTGGGACCTCGCTGCCGGCGGCGTCGTCGGCGTCGGCGAGTCCTACGGCGAGGCGGCGCGCCGGGAGCTCGCCGAGGAGCTCGGGATCGGCGACGTGCCGCTCGAGCCATTCGGCGCGTGCACGTACGCCGATGCCGAGGTGGTGCTGATCGGGCGGGTCTACCGCGTCCGACACGACGGGCCGGTTCGCTTCGCCGACGGCGAAGTGGTCGAAGCCCGATGGGTCTCACGGATCGAGCTCGACGAGCGGTTGCGCCGTGACCCGTTCGTCCCCGATTCGCCCGCCGCCGCGCTCCCGCTCCTCTGAGTGCTCGCCGCACGCCGGCATTTGCCGGATGCCCGGCAGCGAGGCACACATCTCGTCGCAACCCCACGAACCAGGAGCAGACGATGAGCAGCCTCTACGGCGCCAACCCCGAACAACTCGAGCACCTCGGCACGACCCTGAAGCGCCAGATCGAATCGATCAACAGTGTCATGAGCACCGTCACGTCGGTGCTCTCCGGCACCACCTGGATGGGCCCGTCGCGCGATCAGTTCGAAGCCGAGTGGAACGGGTCGTTCCGTTCTGCGCTCACGAAGCTCAACGACGCGTTCGACGCCGCCGGTCAGGACTGCGTCCTGCGAACGCAAGAGCTGCGGCGCGTGATGGGCGCCCGCTGAGTAGGCGAAACCGCTGGTCAGGCGCTCGTGCCCGCTGCGTGAGACACGCCGACCAGCGTTCACTGGCGGGTCATCGGGCACGCCACATGCGTCTCGCCCACCCCCGCCTAGTCCAGAAGTATCGCGCGGAGGGGGGCTTGCCGCAAGGACCTCGGACGTGCTGACAATGCGCGCCATGAGTGCCGTGAACCCCTCCCCGCCACCTGCCATCGAAGTCGAGGCGCTCGTCAAGACCCACGGCGACGTCGAGGCCGTCCGCGGGGTGTCGTTCACCGTCGCTCGCGGCGAGGTCTTCGGCTTCCTCGGCCCCAACGGCGCGGGCAAGAGCACGACGATCAACATGCTCTGCACGCTCGCGCGGCCTACCTCCGGCACCGCCCGCGTGGGCGGCTTCGACATCGCCAGCGAGCGCGACGACGTGCGCCGGCACATCGGCCTGGTGTTCCAGGACCCGACGCTGGACGGCTACCTCACCGCCGAGCAGAACCTCCGCTTCCACGCCGAGCTCTACGGCATCGACGCCGCGGTCGTCCCGACCCGGATGCGCCAGATGCTCGAGATGGTCGACCTCTGGGACCGCCGTGACCAGAAGGTCCAGACCTACTCCGGCGGCATGCGACGGCGCCTGGAGATCGCGCGCGGCCTCATGCACTCGCCGCGGGTGCTCTTCCTCGACGAGCCGACCATCGGCCTCGACCCCCAGACCCGCAGCGCGATCTGGCGCTACATCCGCGCGCTGCAGGAGTCCGAGGACACGACGATCTTCATGACCACGCACTACATGGACGAAGCGGAGTTCTGCGACCGCGTCGCGATCATGGACCGCGGGGAGATCGTCGTGCTGGACACCCCCGAGGCGCTCAAGGCGAGCGTCGGGGCCGATCGGGTGGTGCTGGGCACGGTCGACGCCGCCGCCGCCCTGGCCGCGCTGCGTGATCGCTTCGGCATCGACGCAACGGTCGCCGAGGGCGCGGTGACGTTCCACGTCGCATCGGGCGAGGCGTTCGTGCCCCGGCTGTTCGCCGATCTCAGCCTGGGCATCACGTCGGTCACGGTGTCGCGACCGACGATGGACGACGTCTTCATGCGCTACACAGGCTCGACGATCCGGGACGCCGAAACCTCATCGGCTGCCGATCGCAACCGTGCGATGGCGCGCGTCGTGGTGAAGGCCGGCCGATGAGCGCCGCGATCGCGGAGATCGTCGCCGTCCGGGTGCCCGAGCGCTCCTGGCGGTCGGAGCTCCGGGCAGTGCGCGTCGTCTGGCGGCGCGACCTGATCCGCTTCGCCGACGACCCCAGGATGATCCTGACGTGGCTGCTCCAGCCGCTGCTGTTCCTGTTCATCCTCGGGCCTGGGCTGCAGTCGTTGTCGGCCGGGTCCACCGATGGCGTGGACCTCACCACGTTCATGTTCCCCGGGATCGTCTGCATGGCGCTGGTGTACAGCGCGATCTTCAGCGCGGCGTCCCTGGTCTGGGACCGGGAGCTCGGGTTCATGCGGGAGATGATGGTGGCGCCGGTCAGCCGACGGTCGATCATCTCCGGCAAGTGCCTGGGCGGCGCGACGATCGCGGCGAGCCAGGGCTTGATCGTGCTGGCCCTGGCCGGCTTGGTGCACGTGCCCTATGACCCGGTGCTGCTCCTCGGCATCTTCGGCCTGCAACTGCTGATCGCCTTCACGGTCACCGCCTTCGGCGTGATGGTCGCGGTCAGCATCAAGCAGGCCCAGACCTTCACGAGCGTGGTGCAGCTGCTCGTGATGCCGATGATCTTCCTGTCCGGCGCGCTGTACCCCGTCTCTGGCTTGCCCACCTGGCTGGGTGTGCTCAACCGCCTCAACCCGCTGACCTACGCCGTCGATCCGATGCGGCGGCTCGTGTTCAGCCACCTCGACATCTCCGAGGACACCCGGCGCAGGCTCGCCCCCGGCGTCACCTGGTGGGGCTGGCGCGTGCCCTCGCTCGTGGAGGCGGGGATCGTGCTGGCACTGGGCCTGGCGATGCTGGCGGTCGCCATCTTCCGGTTCAACCGGCCGGAGTGACAGCGGCACCCAGCCGGTCCGGCCAGGCACCGCGTACGCTCTGGCGTCATGGCGGTCGTTCGCATCGAGTTCACGATCGAACCCTTCGTGGAAGGCCGTCCCGGGGCGCACGTGCTCGCCGCGTGGCAGGCCGTCGAGGCGCGCGGCTGCGAGTTGGACGCCGGACCGTTCAGCTCGCTCGTCGACGTCGACGAGGCGGACGCCCACGGTGTCGTCAGCGATGTCATCCAGGCGGCGCTCGGTAGCGGGGCGACGCGGGTCGCGGTCCAGGTGGAGCGCTCCGAACGGTGAGCCGGCGCGATCACCCGCTCGTCCGCGCGCTGCGTCCGGTCATCGACGCCCTCGGGGCCCAGGTGGTCCCCGTGGACGAGCGCGAGCCGTCCGATCTGCCGCTCGTCTGGGAGGGCGAAGAGGTCGCCGCGGTGCGCCTCCCTCCGCTCCACGGTGCGCTCGATCGCCTCGTCGAGGGGGTCGAGCGCGACCTCGGCGGTCGCCTCGCCGAGCTCTCGCGGGAGGACAAGCAGGTCGCGATCCGGATGCTCGACGAGCGCGGTGCGTTCATCCTCCGCCGCGCCGTCGAGGACATCGCCGACGTGATGGGCGTGTCGCGCATCACCGTCTACAACTACCTGAACGCGATCCACCGATAGCCACGGGACGCCCGCCCGTAGGCTGCTCGTCCATGACGAGGATCGAGGTGGTGGGGCTCGACGCCGATGACACGTTGTGGCACTCGGAGGACGGCTTCCACGACATCACCGGCCGTTACCTCGACCTGGTCGCGCCGTTCGCTCGTGGCCGCGACCGGGACGAGGTCGCCGAGCACCTCGCCGAAGTCGAGCGGATGAACCTCGGCCACTTCGGCTACGGCGTCAAGGCGTTCACGCTCTCGATGGTCGAGGCGGCGATCGACGTCACCCACCGCGCGATCCCCACCTCCGTCCTGCCCGCTCTCGTTGCACTGGGCAAAGAGCTCCTCGCCCGACCGGTCGAGCTCCTCCCGGGCGTCGCCGACACGATCCCGTTGCTGGCGGCCTCCCACCGGCTGCTGCTGATCACGAAGGGCGACCTGTTGCACCAGGAGCGCAAGATCCAGCAATGCGGCTTGGCGCACTACTTCGAGGAGCTCGAGATCGTGACCGAGAAGGATCCCGCCACCTACCTGCGGATCCTCCACGAGCACGAGGTCCGTCCCGAGGAGTTCCTGATGGTCGGCAACTCGGTGAAGTCCGATGTGCTCCCGGTGCTCGCGATCGGGGGGCGGGCCGTGCACATCCCCTACGAGTACCTCTGGGCCCAGGAGCACGCCGAGCACGACGGTTCCGTACCCGAGCTGGCATCGATCACCCAGCTGCCCTCCTGGCTCTCGGGGATGAGCCTGACCGACTGACCGGAGGGGCTGACCAGGAGGGGTTGACCGGGAGAACGGGTGCGCGGCTCAGAGCCTGCGGAGCCGCACGTCGGTCACGCGGTGGTCGGCGCCCTTGTGCACGATCAGGGACGCCCGCGAACGGGTCGGCAGGATGTTCTCGCGCAGGTTCCGGCCGTTGATCTCCCGCCAGATGAACCGGGCGGTCTCGATCGCCTGCTGCTCGTCGAGGTGGGCGTAGTGGCGGAAGAAGCTCGTCGGATCCTGGAACACGGTTTCGCGCAGCGTCAGGAACCGCTTCACGTACCACTCCTCGATGTGCGCCTCGTCGGCGTCCACGTAGATCGAGAAGTCGAAGTAGTCGCTCACGAACTCGTTCGCCTCGAGGCCGACCTGCAGCACGTTGAGGCCCTCGAGGATGAGGATGTCGGGCTGCTGGACGACGTCGTCCGCGCCCTCGATGATGTCGTAGACGACGTGGCTGTACACGGGTGCGGAGACGACCTCGACACCGCTCTTCAGCTCGCGCAGGAACTGGAGCAGCCGCCGGGTGTCGTAGCTCTCGGGGAAGCCCTTGCGGTTCATCAGGTCGCGCTGCTCCAGCACGGCGTTCGGGAAGAGGAACCCGTCCGTGGTGATCAGGCCGACCTTCGGATGGTCTGGCCAGCGCGAGAGCAACGCTTGCAGGATGCGGGCGAACGTCGACTTGCCAACGGCGACGCTGCCGGCGACGCCGATCACGTACGGCACCTTCGGCGCGATCGTGCCGAGGAAGGTGGCGGACGCCTTGTGCAGGTTCTGCGTCGCGCTGACGTAGAGGTTCAGCAGGCGGGTGAGCGGGAGGTAGATCGCGGCGACCTCGTCGAGGTCGATCCGATCGTTGATGCCGCGCAGCGCCTCGAGGTCCTTCTCCCGGATCGTCAGCGGCGTCGCCGCCCGCAGGTCCGCCCATTCGTCCCGTGAGAACGACAGGTAACGGCTCGTTCCGTCGATCACGCCGGGCACGCCCGGAGACCCTACGTTGCCCCGCCCCACCCGACCCAACCGCCCACGCGTGTGCGCGCCAGGTTGCGCCGTTCGACCCAAGCGCACAAACACATGGGTGGAGTGGCGGGATCGGCCACGATGTCGGGATGTCCGTTGCCGGCACGTCAGCTGCTGCCACGGCGACCCGGCGGAAGCAGCTCGGCGCGTGGTACACACCGCCCGAGCTCATCGATCGCGTGCTGGACGAGGTGCTCGACCCGCTGATCCGGCTGGTCGCGCCCGGCGACCCGATCACGGTCCTCGATCCGGCATGCGGCGACGGCCGGTTCCTCGCCGCTGCCGAGGCGCGCATTCGGCGGGCCGGGCGACGACCGGAGCTGACTGGCGTCGACATCGATCGCGGCGCCGCTCGCGCGACCCGAGCGGCGCTCGGCCCCGGAGCAACGGTGACCACGCGGGACGCGCTGCGGGCGCGTTGGCCGGAGCGGACGTTCGATGTCGTCATCGGTAACCCGCCGTTCCTGTCCCAGCTGGCGAGCGCGACCGCCCGCGGCGGCCGTTCGTCCCATGGCGGGGGGCCGTACGCGGACGCCGCCGTCGAGTTCCTCGCGCTCGCCCTGCGCCTCGCGCGACCGGACGGCGGGCGGATCGGGCTCGTCCTGCCGACCTCGATCGTGGCGACGCGGGATGCCGCCGCGGTGCGGACCGCGGTCCTCGACAGCGCCGCGCTGTCCTGGTTCTGGTGGTCACCGACCCCGGTCTTCGACGCGCAGGTGCGGACGTGCGCGGTGGCGCTCGTCCGCGGCGCGAGCGGCCGCGCCGCGCCGCGGCGGATACGCCGTCTCACCGGTCCAGGGTTCCGCCCGTGCCCTGCCGTCGCTGCTGCCGACTTTCGTCGTGCCGTCGCCGAGACCGGCTCCTGGTCGTGGCTCTTGCGCGACGAGGGCGCCGCTCCCGCGCTGCCGGAGCTGGCGACGTCATCTCGCGTCCTGGCCGATCTCGCGAGCGTGACGGCCGACTTCCGCGACGAGTACTACGGGCTCGTCGGCGCGGTGAGCGACGCCAGCGACGACGACGGCGGCGGTGGCCGTAGCGGACCGCCACTCGTGACGAGCGGTCTCATCGACCCCGGCCGCTGCCTCTGGGGCGAGCGCTCCACCCGTTTCGCCAAGCAGCGCTTCGACGCGCCGCTAGTGCATCTCGGTCGGCTCTCGCCGCGCGTCCTCGCGTGGGCGACCGAGCGGCTGGTGCCGAAGGTGCTCGTCGCCAGTCAGACGCGCATCATCGAGGCCGTCGCCGATCTCGACGGGGCCTGGCTCCCGTGCGTTCCGGTCGTCTCGGTCACCCCCCGCAAGCCGAACGACGTGCGGCGGGTCGCCGCCTTGCTCACGTCGCCCGTCGCCTCCGCGTGGCTCGCCGCCCGCTCGGCTGGTACGGGGCTGTCCGCTCGTGCGTTGCGGGTGTCGGCGCCGGTGCTCGCCCAGCTCCCGCTCCCGCGGGGGAAGCTCGATGCCGCCGCGGCCTGCCTCGAACGAGGCGACGTCGAAGGCTGCGGGTCGGCGGTCTCGCGTGCCTATGGGCTCGACGACGAGGCCGGCCGTGAGCTCCTCGCGTGGTGGCTCAGCGGTGCCAGGGTGCAGCCGGGCTGACAGCACCCTGCGCGGTGAGCACCTCGTGCCCGTCCTCGGTGACGAGGATCGTGTGCTCGAACTGCGCGGTGCGCTTGCCGTCGGCCGTGACTGCGGTCCACTCGTCGTCCCACAGGCGGAACTGCCACGTGCCCATCGTGATCATCGGCTCGATCGTGAACGTCATGCCGGGGCGCATGATCGTGGTCGACTTCGGGTCGTAGTAGTGCAGGATCTGCAGGTCGGTGTGGAACTGCTCGCCGATGCCGTGGCCGACGAAGCTGCGCACGACGCCGTAGCGGTGCTTCTTGGCGTGTTGCTCGATCGCCTTGCCGATGTCGCTCACCGGCCGCCCGGGCACGACCGCTTCGATGCCGTGCCACATGCACTCCTCCGTGGCTTGCACGAGCTGCTTGCTCGCCGGGTCGACGTCACCGACGAAAAACGTCGCGTTCGTGTCACCGTGGACGCCGTCGATGAACACCGTCACGTCGATGTTGAGGATGTCGCCGTCGACGAGTTCGCGCGAGTCGGGGATGCCGTGGCAGATCACCTCGTTGACGGAGGTGCAGACGCTCTTGCGGAACCCGTTGTAGTTGAGTGGGCTCGGGTAGGCGTTGCGCTCGATGGTGATCTCGTGCACGAAGGCGTCGATGTCGTCGGTCGGGATGCCGGGGCGCACCATCTCGCCGGCGAGCCGCAGCACCTCGGCGGCAACCACGCCGGCGTTGCGCATCCGCTCGATGATCTCCGGTGACTTGACGCGCGGCTCGGCCCACCTCGTTGGCACGCCCGTGTCGGCGTAGGACGGCCGGCCGATGTGCGCTGGAACCGGGCGGTACGGGCTGATCTCGCCCTGGTGCACACGCCCTTCGAGCTGCTTGTGGCAGCGCTTGTACTTGCGACCGCTCCCGCACCAGCAGGCGTCGTTCGCATTCGGGAGGACCGTGGGAGCGATGGTCTGCGACATGCCACACCAGGCTACGGCCTGAGCCGCCGGGTCGATACCGCGCTGCCCCGCTTCGCCGGCCGTGCGTGGTCAGCCGCGTGGTGCGTCGGCGACCTGCACGGTGAGCGAACCGATGTCGTCCAGGCTCGGGAGGTCGACCTGTGCGTCGTACACGTCGCCGGTGCCCGGATCGGTGAGCGCGCAGGTCAACGACGCCGGCGAGGCGTCGACGATCACCGGCTCCGAGCCACAGTCGAAGTTCTCCTGACCGAGCGTCTGACCGATCTCCTGCTCCAGCGCAGCGACGGCGACCTGCTCGATCGAGGCCAGGCCGTCGACCGTGATGAGGTTCGTGCTCTCGACGTTCACCTTGTCGTCCTCCTCCACCGTCGAGGTGAACTCGATCGTGCGGCCGTCCGCGGTCGTTGCCGTGCAGGCGAAGACGTCACCGGGCTTCGGATCGCCGTCGGGCTTCTCACAGGTTGCCGAGAGGTCGCCCAGTGCCGACTGCTCGGCGATGTCGCCTTCGATGAGGTCTTCTGCCGTGCTCTTGAAGTCCGAGCTCGACGCGCTGCACGCCGCGAGCATGAGCAGGGCGGCGCTCGCGCCTCCGACCGACACCTGACGAATCCTGGAGATCATCCCGCTGAACGTAGCGAACGCGGTCCGATCGTCTCGGATCCATCCGATCACGGCCGGATGTCCATCGCGTGCGATCCCGGTGCCAACTCGCCCGACCTGGGGCCGCCTCGCGGTCAGGTCGGTCGACGGCACGTCCGAGCGTCAAGTGCCGCAGGCGACGTCGTTGACGACCGCTTGAGCAGCCGGGCCTCCGGTGGGATTTCCGGCCCATTGGTGGCCCTCGTGCCGATTCGTACCGTGCACCGCACACAGAGAAGCCCGGCTCCGATTCGCGAGACGCGACGGACCGGTCGGCGGAGAACGAACGAAGGGTGAAGAACGTGGTGGAACGCGCTCGCAGCGCTGCGACGGTGCGAACGGAGCGATCAGCGATGACGGAGCGGTCGGACCGGCCAGATCGGTCGGACCGGTCGGACCGGTTGGACCGGTTGGACCGGTTGGACAGGTCGGATCGGTCGGGACGTCCGGCTGCCGTGCCCACGGATGCGCCTCGACGGGGCGGTGTTCGTGTTGCACCTCGTCCGCTCGCCCCAGCCCGGCCGTCGGTGCGGGTGCCCGAGCTCATGCTCGGCATCCTCCTCGTGGCCGGATGTGCGTTGGCGGCGATCGTCTGGCAACGCTCCTCGTCGACCACGCAGCAGGCCCTCGTCTTCGCTCGTGACGTCCGTCGTGGCGACGTGCTCGTCCCGCAGGACTTCCGTGCCGCCGACGTCAGGGCAACGGGCGCGCGGCTCCTGCCGTACGCCGATGCCACGCGGCTCGTCGGCCGGATCGTCGCCGCAGACATCAGCGCCTTCACGCCCGTCACCGACGACCTTGCGGTCGAAGCGATCCCGCTCGGCACCGACGAGAGCCTCGTCGGCCGGCGACTCGAGCTCGGTGAGTTCCCGCTCGGCCTGCGGTCCGGCGACCACGTCACCGTCGTGCTCGTCGCAGACGACCCGGTCGGCGGGTCCACGGTGGCGGCGTCGGTCGCCGATCCTGAAGCCGGTGACGACGAGGTCGGCGGCACGAGGTCACCGCTCGCCGCGATCGTCGAGACGTTGTCGTCGATCGACGGCGGTCCTGGCGATGTGGTCGTCACGTTGCGGGTGCCATCACCGGTCGCCGAGCAGATCGCCGCTGCTCGCGAGGTCCGACTCACGCAAGTGGCCGCCTGAGCCATGGCTGTCGTCGTCTTCACCAGCCTGCACGGCGCGCCCGGCGCCACCTCGCTCGCCGTCGCCGTCGCGCACCACTGGTCGGCGGTCACCGGGCGCGACGCGGTCCTCGTCGAGGCCGATGTCGACGGTGGTGTCATCGCCGCTCGTCACCAGCTCGGGCTCGTCCCGGGGCTCACCGAGCTCGCCGGCACGGCGCGCCTCGGGATCGACGCCGATGACATCGTGCGCCGGGCGCAGCGGTTCTCGTCCGGCGTGGCCGTCGTGCCCGCCCACCCGTTGTCCGATCGCACGCAGGCCGCGTTGCGCACCGCCGCCGAACACCTCGCCCGTGCGTTCGCTGACCTCGCCGGTCACGACGTGTTGATCGATGCCGGCCGTGTTCGACCTGGTTCGCCGGTGCTGCCACTGCTCGAGACCGCGAGCCGGATCGTCGTGGTGGTGCGACCGGACGCAGAGGGTCTCGTCGTCGCGATGAACCGGCTCGATCTGCTCAGACAGCACGCGCCGGTCGAAGTCGTCGCGGTCGGCAGGAAGCCGTATGGCGCGAGCGAGATTGCGGCGGCGCTCGGCGTCGCGGACGTGACGGTCGTGCCGGACGACGCCGTCGCGGTGCAGCAGGATCCTGCCGCTGCGGCGCGGTCACGCCGCGCGGGCTGGCCGGCAGCGGTCCGCGCGCTCGTCGAGCGGCTCGACATCGCAACCACGCCGGATTCCGCCGGAGCACCCGAGGGAGTGCCGTCATGACGCACGACCTTGACCTCCTCGATGCAGCGGACGTGCAGCGGCTCGCCCGGCTCGTCGGTGAACAGCTGGCGGACGATCGGATCGCGAGGACGGCCGACGGCCGGGGCGGACTCGGCCTCGCAGACGAGCGCCAGCTCGGCCGTCGCCTCGTCGCCCGCCAGCTGGACGAGCTCGCATCGTCGCGGCTTGCCCGCGGCGAGGACCCGATGACCGTGAGCGCGGAGAACGCGCTCGCCGACGCCGTGCTCGATGCCGTGTTCGGGCTCGGGCGCATCCAACCGCTGCTCGACGACGACGAGATCAACGACATCCACATCCGCGGCTGCGAGCCGGTACGGCTGAAGATGCGCGACGGCAGTCGTCGTCAGGTCGCTCCAGTCGTCACCACGGACGACGAGCTCGTCGAGCTGATCCGCCGCGCGGCAGCGCGCGGTGGGCGCGGCGAACGGCGCCTCGATGCCGCGACGCCCGAGTTGAACCTCCAGCTGCCGGACGGGTCACGGCTCTTCGCGGCGATCGAGGTGACGTCCCGTCCGAGCGTGATCATCCGCCGTCACCGCTTCGAGCTGTCAACGCTCGACGAGCTCTGCGACCGCGGCATGTTCGACGGATCGGTGCTGCGGTTCCTCGCAGCCGCGGTTGCGGCCAGGCGCAACGTCGTGATCTCGGGCGGTACCGGCACCGGCAAGACGACGCTGCTGAGGGCGCTCATCAACGAGATCCCGAGCAACGAGCGCCTCGTGACGATCGAGGACGCGTACGAGCTCGGCATCGACCGGTTCGCCGATCGCCATCCCGATCACGACATGTTGCAGTCCCGCCCGGCGAACATCGAGGGCCAGGGCGAGGTGACGTTGCTCGATCTCACGCGGATGGCATTGCGGATGGATCCGGACCGCGTGATCATCGGCGAGGTCCGGGGCGGCGAGGCGTTCCCGATGCTGCTCGCGATGAGCCAGGGCAACAACGGCTCGATGTGCACGATGCACGCTGACTCCACACGGTCCGTCTTCCCGAAGCTGGCGGCGTATGTCTCGATGGCGGACACCGGCCTGCCCGTCGACACGGTGAACCTGCTCCTCGCGAACGCGTTGCACTTCGTCGTGCACATCGAGCTCGTGGACGGTGTCCGACGGATCGTCAGCATCCGCGAGGTCGTCGATGCGGAGGGTGGCAGGATCATCTCGAACGAGGTGTTCGAGCGCGGTACGGACGGCGTTGCGATCGCGTCAGCGCCCCTGCGAGATGCCTCGGCACTGCTGTTCGAGCAGCACGGCTTCGATACCCGGGATCATCGCCGGCGCGAAGTGCTGGGGTCGTGGTGAACGCGCTCGTGATGGCTCTGCTCGGCGGGGCCGCAGGTTGCGGCCTGCTCCTCGTCGTGATGGGCGCGCGGGGACGACGGATCCTCGGTTCCACCGGTGCCGGCGCCGGGCGGTCACTCGTACCGACGGAGCAACTCGTCCTCCGACTGGCGTGCGCGCTCGGTGCTGCCGTCGGCGTCGCGCTCGTCACGAAGTGGCCGGTCGCGGCGGCCTCTGCGGGAGTCGTCGGTTATGGGCTCCCGAACATCCGCGCCGCAGCTGGGCGACACCAGCGGGAGATCTCGCGTGTCGAAGCGATTGCCTCGTGGACCGAGCAGCTCCGCGACACGCTCTCTGCGGCGAACGGGCTCGAGCACGCGATCACCGCCGGCGCCCGACTCGCGCCCGGCCCGTTGGAGCTGCCGGTCGCGCGGATGGCAGCGCGGCTGCAGTACCAGCCGCTTGCCGAGGCGTTGCGCGAGTTCGCGGTCGAGGTCGACCATCCGCTCGCCGACTTCGTGGCCGCCGCGCTCGTGATGGCGGCGGAGCGCGAAGCCAGGGAGCTCGGGCCGTTGCTCGGGCATCTGGCGGAGTGTGCGCGCGACGACGCACGCATGCGATCACGCGTGTGGGTCGGCCGGGCGCGGACACGGACCGCGGTCCGCATCATCGGCGGTGTCGTGGTCGCGTCCGTCGGCGCGCTCTACCTGATCGACCGCCACTACCTCGCGCCGTACGGCAGCGTCTCCGGCCAGATCGTCCTGCTGGTCGTCGTCGGTCTCTTCGCCGGGGCACTCGTGGCGATGGATCGCATGGGACGGATCGCGATGCCCGAGCGGTTCGTCGGGCGACGAGTGACGGCGGCCGGGCAGTGAGCGCGACCGTCGTTCTCGGAGCAGGCGTCGGCCTCGGGCTCTTCCTGCTCGTCCGCGGGTCACGGCGTCGAGCGCTGCCGATCGACGAGTTGCTGCGGGCGCTCGAACGTCCTGCAGCCGCGCCGCGGTCACAGCGATCCGCACCGGTCGCACGTCTGGTGCAGGTCGTCGAAGGTCGATCCCCTGCGACGCTCGAAGCAGACCTGCGGGTGGCGGATCAGACCGCTGAACGGCTCGCCGTGGCGAAGCTGACCGGCGCACTCGTCGGCGCAGGCGCACCGATCGCACTCCACCTGCTGCTGCTCGCGCAGGGCGGTGGCCTGGCCCGGGGACTGCTGCTCGTCGCTGTCGTGGGCGGCGCGGCGCTCGGCTTCACGATGCCCGACATCCAGCTCCGCTCGACCGCCCGTCGCCGACGGCTGCAGTTCGAGCACGCGCTGTCGAGCTACCTCGATCTCGTGAACGTGGTCCTGGCTGGCGGAGCTGGCATCGAGTCGGCGCTCGAAGCGGCAGCCGATGCCGGTGACGGCTGGGTCTTCGAGGAGCTGCGCGACGCGCTCGTACGGGCGAGGGCGACTCGTCGCTCCCCCTGGATCGCCCTCGGCGAGCTCGGGAGCGCGCTCGGAGTCGAGCCGCTCACGGAGCTCGCGGCGAGCGTCCAGCTCGCCGGTGAACAGGGCGCCCGCATCCGTTCGTCGCTCACCGCGAAGGCTGCTGCTCTGCGGTCGCGCCAATCGGCCCAACTCGAAGCCGACGCCCACGCCGCCAGCGAGCGGATGGGCGTGCCGACGGTCCTCATGTTCGTCGGCTTCCTGATCCTGCTCGGCTTCCCTGCCCTGCAGCAGATCGCCGGCCCTGAGCCGGCGTCGAACCCAACCCACATCGATACGGAGGTAGCAACAACATGGACACCCTGAAGCAGATCTGGCTCTACACGCTCCTGCGCACGCAGGTCTCGTGGGACGAGGACCGCGATCGTGGCGAGGTCAGCGCGACGACGATCATCTGGGCGGCAGCGATGATCGCGGTCGCCGTCGCGGTGTCGGCGTTCCTGGTCGGCAAGATCCAGGCCAAGAGCGACTCGATCTCGTTCTGATCGCCATGGCCGTCGGTTCCGCCCAGCGCGAACGAGCGGCGGATCGGGAACGAGGGGATGCCACGGCGCAGTTCGTCGTCCTCGTGCCGATCCTCGTGCTGCTCGTGCTGCTCGTCGTCCAGGCCGCGCTCTGGTACCACACCGCGAACATCGCCCAGGCGGGCGCTGCTCGCGGTGCCGCGGCAGCAGCGCCGGCGACGGCGACGGCAGGTTCGGCGATCTCTGCGGCGACCCAGACCGTGCTCGACAACGGCGGCCGGTTCTCCTCGGCACCAGCCGTCGACATCGGCGATCGGACGGTGACGGTCGTCGTCGAGCTCGCTGTGCCCGCGGTGGTTCCGTTCTTCCCCTCGACGGTCACACGGGTTCAGCTCGAACCGCGCGAGCGATTCATCCCGGAGGACCAGCGATGATCATCTGCCGGTCGAGCGGCCGGTGCGCACACATCGGTCGTCGATGGACGTCTTCTGCACATCAGCAACACGGTTCGGCGGCAGTCGAGCTGGTCGTGCTCGTGCCGGCGCTGCTGCTGCTCCTGCTCGTCGTGGTGTTCGCCGGCCGGTTGGCGCAGGCGAACACGACGGTGCGGCATGCTGCCGACCAGGCGGCCCGGGCGGCATCGCAGGTCTCCGACGGCGCGATGGCGACGCGCGCGACCGAGGTCGCGCTCGCAGAGATCCATGCGCAGGGTCTGGCCTGTCTCACGCCGATGGTCACCGTCGATCGCAGTGCGACGACGGTCGGGGTGACGGTCTCCTGCGAAGTGAACCGGCAGGCCCTCGCTCCACTCGCTCCCGGCCGGCAGACCGTGACCGCGAGCTCGGTGGAGGTCGTCGACGTGCTTCGCGGGGATGGTCGGCCGTGAACCGTGATCATCGCGCCGAGCGCGCTCCGCTCGTGGCGCTCGCGCACGGCTCCGAGCGAAGGGATCGCGGATCGATCACCGCCTTCGTCGTGACGATGACCATTGGTCTCATCGCCTGCGCCGGTCTCGTGTTCGACGGCGGCCGCCTGCTCGGCGCGCGGCTAGAAGCGGCCGACCATGCGGAGAACGCCGCCCGGGTCGGGGCACAGCACGTCATGGCGGTGCGGGACGGCGAGTGGCACCTCGATCCGTCGGAGGCACGCCGCGTCGCGCTCGCCTACCTCTCGAGCGTCGGGATCCAGGGCGACGTGGCGATCGTCGGCGAGGAGATCTCGGTGACGGCCGTCGTCGAACGCGACATGACCCTGCTCAGCGTCGTCGGTGTGGGCCACAGGTCCGTCTCCGCGACCCGCACCGCCCGATCGGTCGACCGATGAACGGCGTCGTGCGCAACTCGACTCGGCTCGTACGCGGGCTGCTCGCGGCGGCGGTGCTCGTCGGCCTCGTCGTCGTCGTCCCGGTGCTCCTCGTCCGCTTCGTCGGCTGGCCGCTGCCGACGTCCGTTCCCGCGCCGCGATCGGTGGTGGAGGAGATCGAGCGCCGTGGCATCAGCGACGTCACGCTCGCGAAGGTCATCGCCCTCGTCGTCTGGATGGCGTGGGCTCGGTTCAGCCTCAGCCTCGTCGTCGAGGTCATCGCAGCAGTACGGCACCGCCCGGCGCCCGTCCATCGCTCCCTCGGCGGGTCGCAGCGCCTCGCTGCGGGCCTCGTCGCAGCGATCATCGCCGTGGTCGGCACGCTGGGCGGCATGTCAGGAGCGGGCGCCGCCCGCATGCCAGCGCTTCGATCGGTGTCGCCATCATCGCTGCGCTTCGAGGCGACGCGCAGCTCCCCGACCATGCCGGCTGCGACGACCGTTCCCAGCGATGCCGGCACCGAAGACCGATGGCTCGTCGCTCGCAACGACTCGCTCTGGGGGATCGCCGAACAGGTGCTCGGCGACGGTACGCGGTGGCGGGAGATCGTCGACGGGAACGTCGGACGCGAAGTCAGTCCCGGTGTCGTCTTCGACCACGCCACCGAGACGATCCAGCCCGGATGGGAGCTGCTCGTTCCGCCCCGTGGAACCGTCGACCTCGCCGGGACCGCGCGTGCGGTCATCCGGGTCGAGGAGGGTGACACCCTCGCATCCCTCGCCGCCGACGTGTACGGCGACGCGGCGGAGTGGTCCACGCTCTGGGAGGCGAACGCGGGTCGTGAGTTCGACCAGCGGTCGTTCGACGACCCGGATCTCATCGTTCCCGGTTGGGAGCTGATCGTTCCGGATGATCCGAGGCTCGGTGGCCATGGCGCGGTCGATCCGTTGGTGCGTTCGGCGGACGACGTCGGACCATCGCGTGCCGACCTGGCCGGCGCGGCCACCACGCCGGCTGCGTCGTGTCCGACGATCGCGCCGGTCGCCGCCGCTGCGGAGACGCAGGGCGTCCCGGCAGGCGCCGTGCCGGGCCTGCCCGCCGACGTCGCCGCTCCTGCGGCGGCGACTCCGGGTCCGGCAGCTCCGGCAGCGGCCCCGACGGTGGCTCCGCCGCCGGCAGTGGATCTCGCTCCGGCGACGGCTCCTCCAGTGGCTCCGGCAGCGGTGGCTCCGGTGACGGTGGCTCCGGAGACGGTGGAGCCGGTGACGGTGGATCCGTCAACGGATCGAGCGGCGAGCTCGATGCTGCCCGCTGGCGTGCTCGGGCTGGGGACGGCGACGTTGCTGGGCACCGGCGTGGTCGGCGTCGTGACGTCGCTGCGGCGACGACGGCTGCGTGCGGCTGGTCGGGACGTCCGGGTGCTCCAGACGAGCGAGCCGTCGAGCGAGCTCGAGCTCACCCTCCGGGCCGTGTCCGCGGACGAGCGCCTGGCTCGTGTCGGCCTGGTGGTGCGTGCGACGCACGCCCACCTGGTGGCCACGTCGCAGGCGGCACGACTCGTCGCCGTCGTCGCTCACGACGACGGACGCGTCGATGTGCACCTCGACGGGGTCGGCCCGCTCGCGCCGCAGCGGTTCTCGACGACCGGACCGAGCACGTGGTCGCTCCCGGGTTCGGTGCCCATCGGCGACATCGCCGCCGGGCCGCGGTTCGCTGCGTTCCCGAGCCCGGCGCTCGCCCAGATCGGCCGGCAGGCTGCCGCCGACGTGTTCGTCGACCTCGAATCGTGCGGCCTGCTGACGATCTCGGCGGACGACCGCTGGGCACCGATCTGCTGCGCGGGATGATCGGCTCGGTCGCGTTCTCGCCGTTCGGCGAGAACGTCCGACTCGTCGTGGTCGGCGACGCACACGTGCCTCAGCGCGACAGCGGATCGATCGAATCGGCGCACGATCTCGACGCGGCGATCGACCGTGCCGCTGACCTCGTCGGTCCGGTCCTCGGTGTGCTGACGCCGGGCGACTCGACGGCGGCCTTGCGTCTGCGGAGCGCCGGCGAGGCGTGGGAGCCGGTCGTGATCGCTGTGTTCGGCGAGGTGCCGCGAGCGCTCGCGGCGGAGCTTCCCGGATTGGCGACGCCACCTGGGCGCGGCCTCGCGATCGTGACCGGCTGCGGCGTGCCGGATGCGCAGTGGCGGATTGTCGTGCAAGACGGTGTGTGGCGGCTCGAGCCGATCGGCCTGCAGTTCGAGCCGTGTGTGATCACCGAGTCGGTCAGCGACCGGGTCATCGGCATGATCGACGAAGCCCGTGAGCCGTTGGTGCGGCTCGAGCCGGTCGCCAGGACGACGGCGGTGCAACGGGCGCCCGGTTCCTCACGAGCGGCCTTCGTGGAACCCGACTGGGCGCTCCTGGTGCGGATGCTCGGCCCGCTCGACATCGTCGATCGGTCAGGCGTCGCGGCGCGATTCGAGCGGACGAAGTCGGCGGAACTGGTGGCGTGGCTCACCGAGCATCGGGAGGGCGCGACCCGCAGCCGGGCCCGGGCGGCGTTGTGGGGGCAGCCGGTCCAGGATTCGACGTTCGCCAACGTCGTGTCCGATGCCCGCCGGGGACTGTCGAACCTCGTCACCCCGCCGCTCGGTGACGAGTGGATCGGGCGGACGCTGTCCGAGCACCTGCCGATCCACCCGCTGGCCGTCACGGACGCGGGCATGCTGATGGATCGCCGGCGGTGGGCGGTCTCGCTCCCGCCGGACGAGGCAATCGACGTGCTGCGCCCGGGTCTCGACCTCGTGCGCGACACCCCGTTCAGCGGTTCTGGTGCGCTGTGGGCGGATGCCGAGGGGCTCGTGTCGAACCTCCTCCTGCTCGTCGTCGGCGCGGCGACCGACCTCGCCGAGCACTACCTCTCGCTCGGGCGGCTCGACGACGTGTTCTGGGCCACGGCGAAGGGCCTGGCAGCGCTCCCCGGTCACGAGGAGCTCATCGCGCTGCGGATGCGAGCGCATGCCGAAGCGGGCGACCTCGCGAGCGTGCGCACCGAATGGGAGTGCTACGAGCGGGTCCTGGCTGCCGACCCGTGGGGCGATGCCGCACCGTCAGCGAAGTTGGTCGCGCTGCGCCGCCAGATCCTGTCTCCGTCACCGAGTCGCTGACCGCGCCGTGGCCACTCTGGTCGCCCGCCAGCGGTACAGCCAATCGGTCACCGCCCCATAGCCCGACTTAGCTCCCGCAGAGCTCGTCCCTCACCGCCCTCACCCGCTGCAGCGGCGGGGTCACGCCGGGACGCGTTCGAGGCGAGCGGGAACGGACTTGTGCCACGGGGTGGCGGCCCACGGATCGCAGTCGCCGCTCGCGGTGAACTCGTTCGGAGCGACGCCCGTGACGACCCGGCCGGCCTCGTCGAGGTGGTCGAGACCCAGGCCGTTGGGAATGGCGATGTGCCCGGGATGCATGGTGTCGTCCACCGCGACCGTGACCATCGCCGTCGAGCGGGCGGTGGTCAACCTCGCGGTGTCGCCGTCGGCCAGTCCGAGCCGTTGCGCGTCGACCGGAGCGAGACGCAAGGCGCCGTCGGCGTCGCGCTTGCGCCATGCCGGATCGCGCAGGATCGTGTTGGCCGTGAAGGACCGCCGCTCGCCGGCGGACAACAGGAACGGCCAGTCCGGGTCGTCGCCGGGCGGCACGCCGAGGTCGCGTATCGCATCGAGGAACTCCCCGATGGCGAGGTGGACCCGGCCGTCATCGGTCGCGATGCGACGCCATGTCTCGTCGAGCTCATCGTCGGTGAACACCACACCTGACGGCGAGTCGACGATCGCGTCGAACAGCCGTTCGCCGGCCTCCGGCCCAGTCCCGAACCCGGCCCGCTCGACCCCCGCCGGGTTCATCGCCGCGCACCGCAGCGCGATCGGCCACAGCGCTGCGGCCGCGGCTGCGCCGTTCGGCAGCGTGGGGCCGAGGGTGCGGTACAGCACCACCGGCGCGACGAGTCCGATCGCCGGCTTCGCCGCCACCGCTGACGCGAACGCCTCGGCGAACCGTGTCCGGCCGAACGCGGCCGCTTCGCGCAGGGGCTGCAGGTCGGCGTCGGTGACGAGCCCGGACGCTTCGACGAGGCGGGCATGGATCTCGGGTTCGGGGAGCGGCCCGTCGGGAGCGTCCAGGACGGGATGGCGGAGTTGGAACACATTGCGGGGGAACTCGAAGTTGAAGAACGTCGACTCGAACTTCTCGAACTGCGTCGTCGCGGGGAGCACGTAGTCGGCCATGCGTGCCGTCTCGGTCATGAAGACGTCGATGACGACCACGGTGTCGAGGGCGCGCATTGCGTCACGCATGCGTTGGCTGTCGGCGATCGAGTGGACCGGGTTGCCCGACTCCACGATGAACGCCCGGAAGCGATCCGGGTGATCGGTGAGGATCTCGTCCGGGACGACGTTGCAAGGCATCAGTCCGCCGAGGATCCGCGCCCCGGTGACCGGGCTCGTCGGTTGGCGCGCCGGGTCGAGCTCCGCCCTGGACGCCCGCGCCAGCGGCACCATCGTCGACGGCGCGTACTGCCCGCCGGGAATCGCGAGGTTGCCGGTCAGCACCCAGACGAGCTTCTCGAGGTAGCTCACCAGCGTGGAGTGCCGGTTCATCTGCACGCCGAGGTCCTCGAACGCGGCGACGCTCGACGCCGCCGCGAGCCGCCGCGTGGCGCGACGCAGCAGGTCCTCGTCCACCCCGGCGATCTGGCAGTACTCGGCGATCGGCACGCCCGAAAAGGTGGTGACGACCTCATCGAGGCCGGCCGCGTGGTCGGCCACCCAGGCGTGGTCGACGAGGTCTTCCTGGACGACGACGGCGACCATCGCCGCGAGCAGCCAGGCATCCCGGCCAGGGCGGACCTGCAGGTGGAAGTCGGCCAGCTGGGCAGTTTCGGTGGCCCTCGGATCGATCACGATCATCGATCGCGCCGGATCGTTGGCGATCGCCTTCAGAGTCGTGCGGGCGTGGGGGATGCCATGGGTCATGTACGGGTTCTTGCCGATGAAGAAGGCCACCTCGCAGTGCTCGAACTCGCCGCGCACCGGCGACCCGAACATCAAGCCGTTGACGAGGATCTCGCCGCCTTTCTCCTGCGCGATGGCCGACGACCGGTAACGGCCGCCGAACGCTTTGAACGACGCCGCGCCGTACGCGCCGACGAGATGGTTCCCCTGTCCGCCGCCGCCGTAGTAGAGGATCTTGTCGCCACCATGGGCGTCTCGCACCGCCGCGAGCCGGTCGGCGACTTCGCGGATCGCCGTGTCCCAGTCGATCTCCTCGAACGTGCCGTCCTCACGGCGACGCAAGGGGTGCAGGACCCGCTCGCCGCGGCCGTTCTGGTAGTAGTCGAGCCGGAGCGCCTTCTCGCACGTGTAACCCCTCGAAGCCGGATGGTCCTTGTCGCCGCGAATCCGCTCGAACGTCTTCCCGTCCGCGCCGACGCGGACCTCGATCCCGCAGTTGCACTCGCACAGGATGCATGCGGTCTTCCGCCACGACCGGTCCGCGCTCTCGGGAGTGTGGTCCGCCTCGGTGTCGATGCGGCCGACAGCAGGGGCGTCATGCAGTGTGGTCATGGCTCAGATCCTCGTTCTCGGTGTCGTAGACGGGTCGCTCGCTGTTGACCGTGACGAGCAGGTCGAGCAGCTGCTCCAGGCCGGCGACGTGGTCGTCGAAGTGCGTTCCGATGGGTGCGATCCGCAACGTCGTCACACCCGCGTCGCGGTAGGCGCGCAGACGATCGCGAACGACGTCGGGCGGGCCGATCAGGTTGGTGCCGAGGCCGATCTCGATCGGGACACGGGCCGCCGCCCTTTCCCGGTCGCCTGCTGCCCACAGGCCTTGCACCTCGGCAACATCGTCGGCGAAACCCAGTCGGCCGAACGCGTTGTTGTAGAAGTTCGACTCGGCCGAGCCCATCGCTCCGAAGGTGAACGCATAGCCGTCCGCGTGGCGACGCCCCGCGCCCTCGATGTCGTCGGTGAACTCCACGCTCGCGGCCACGACAAGATCGAGATCACGCAGCGATCGTCCGACCGCGGCGGCCGCATTGGCGATCGGACCGAAGTACACGTCCGCGTGCTCCGGGAAGAACGAGTTGCCGATCCAACCGTCGGCGAGTTCACCGGTCAACGCCAAGTTCGCCGGTCCGAGCGACGCGACATAGACGGGCACCGCCATCGGCGCGGCAAGCGAGCGGATCGAGCGACCCTCACCGCCCGGTAACGGCAGCACGTAGCTCTTGCCCTGGTAGGCGAGGCGTTCACCCGACGTGATCATGCGAAGGATCTCGATCGTCTCCCGGGTCCGCTGGATCGGGCGAGCGAACTCGACGCCGTGCCACCCCTCCATCACTTGCGGGCCACTCGTACCGATGCCGAGGACGAACCGGCCACCGGAGATCGCCTGCACGCTCTGCGCAGACATCGCCAGCATCGCCGGCGTGCGGGCGCCGAGCTGGGCGATCCCGGTCCCCAACCGGATCCGCTCGGTGACCGCCGCGATCGCCGCGAGGGGCGTCAACGCGTCGTACGCCCAGAACTCCGCCACCCACACCGAGTCGACCCCGAGACGGTCGGCCTCGCGGGCCAGGTCCAAGAACCGTGGGGACTGCGGGCTGATCGACAACCCGAGCGCCAGGCGACCAGGAACGCTCATGGGGCGCCGCACTCCACGAGCGCTTTGATCCCGGCAACATTCGCCTCCATGTTCGCCCGATGCTCACCGAGCCGACGAGCGACGATCCGCTCCTCCTTCTCGGGCATCGCGTCGATCGCGGCGTTCAGTCCGCTGCGAGCAGGCCCCATCTGGAACCACTGCTCGAGCCGGACGCTCCCCGGTGCGACGCCGGCTTCGGTGACGGTGAACCGCCAGATCGACGACGGATGGCCCGGATCACCGACGCTCCACTCGAAGCATCTGGGGGGCTGGTACGCCGTGATCACGCACTCGGTCTGCCATCCCCCGATCGCTGCGTGCTGACTGCGACCGGCGAACCGCGCTCCGACCCGAGGAGACGAATCGTCACCGAGCCACTCGACGACGGCCAGCTCGCTCGAGAAGCGCGTCGGCAGCGTGATGTCGGATACCAGCTCCCAAACCGCTGCGGCTGACCCGTCGATGACTGCATCGACCGACACCGTCGGACAATCGGCGTACCTCATGGGCTGCCCGAACCGGCGCTCGAAGCAGCCTCCCTGGTCTGGAACCCAGGGCCGGGAACGAGCTGAACGCGCCGCGGGTCGACCACCGTGTCGGAGTCGGTGTCGACCAACGCCAATCGCACGTCGTGGCCCGACTCACGGTCCACGAGCCGAAGGGGTTCGTGCCCTGCGCCGATCACGTGACGATCGCCCCACTCGCGTAGCGCGATCAGCACGAAGCGGAGGTCCCATCCCTTCGGCGTCAGCCGGTACTCCGCTCGCACGCGCCCACGCGAGTCGGTGTAGTCCGACGGCTCGATCAGGCCCGCGTCGACCAGCCGACCCAGCCGGTCCGACAACGTCGCCCGACTCACACCGAGCCGATCAACGAGTTCGTCGAACCGCCGCACCCCGTTCATCACGTCGCGGATGATCAGGATGCTCCACCGATCACCGAACAGCTCGAGCGCCGACCCGACCGGGCACGGCTCCAGACGCACGGCCTTCCAGTCCATGCGCGGACTCTAGCATATAGAATCTGAACTCTGAACTGTAGATCCGGACATACGAATCGATTTCTGCTGCGCCCGGGGCAGCGTCCGCCCTCAACCTGCTGGACGGTGTGCCCAAGGTCTCAGGCAGGGTTTTCGATCGCCGGCGATCGGTTTCGCTGCCTGCGTCCGGAATGCGATCGGCCCGACGCGGCATGTACCGCATCGGCGGCGAGCTTGCAGAGGGCACCTCAACGACCGCTGCGCTCGCCTCCGGGTGAACGTGGAACGAAACGGAACCGGCCCGATGTGCGCATCTGGTGATCGTCGGCATGCCAGTGTGAGCAGGTGCGCAGACGGTCGAGCTTGCTCGTGCTCCCGGCGATCGTGCTCGCGGCGTGTGCTACCGACGCTGGTGTCCGCACGGGGCAAGCGCGCGGCGGGGTATCGGTACAACCATCGTCGTCGGCGGTGGTGGTGGGGTCTCTTCCCGCCCGCCTGCCGTCGTCGTCGAGCACGTCACTCGCAACCACGTCGTCTTCGTCGAGCACGTCACCCGCGCCTGCGTCGCCGTCGAACACGTCGTCGACGACGGAGCCGTCGTTGCCTCGGCCGTTACGTCTCGTGTTCACGGGTGACGTGTTGATGCATTCCCCGCTCTGGAGACAGGCGCTGAGGAACGGTGGCGGGCCCGTCCCGGACTTCACGCCGATGTTCGATCACATCCGTCCGGTCGTCGAGACGGCTGACCTGGCGGTGTGCCATCTGGAGACGCCGATCGCGCCTCCGGGTGAGGCGTACTCGACGTCGCCCCGCTACGGGGTGCCGGCCGAGGTCGTGGACGCGCTGGCGGCGACCGGGTTCGATCACTGCTCGACGGCCAGCAACCACACCTTCGACCGAGGAGTGGCTGGGGTCGACGCGACGGCTGATCGGTTCGACGAGGTCGGGATCAGCCAGCACGGTATGGCCCGCGTGCCGGCGGAGCAGGAGCCCGTCCTGGTCGAGGTGGATGGCTTCACCATCGGGCTCCTCTCGGCGACCTACGGCTTCGACAGTGGGGTGCGCCCGGCCGACGAGCCGTGGCGCTCGTCGCTGATCGACGCCGATCGGATCATCGCCGACGCTGCGCTCGCCCGCTCCCGGGGGGCTGAGTTGGTGATCGTCTCCCTGCACTGGGGCAACTCCAACTCGCACAATGCCTCGAGCAGCCAGCGGCAGATCGCGACGCAGCTCGCCGAGTCCGGGATGGTCGATCTGGTGATCGGTCACCACGCGCACGTCGTGCAACCGATCGAACACATCCGTGCGATGTGGGTCGCCTACGGGCTGGGCAACCTGATCTCCAACCTCCCGATCCCGGGTGGCGTCTGGGGAGCGGCCAGCCGTGACGGGCTCGTGGTGGAGATCGTGGTCCAGCGCGGAAGCAACGGCACGGTGAGCATCGAGCCACCGATCGCCCGCCCAGTCTGGGTCGACCGGGATGCCGGCTGGGTTGTGCGTGACCTCGCTCTCGCCATCAGCGACCCTGAGCTCGTCGCTCGGCTGGGCCCGGAGCTCGAGCAGTCATGGGTGAGGACGGCGGCCGTCGTCGGCGACTCCCTCGTGCCGCGTTGAGCGATCAAGCAGCGGTCAGCGGATCTCGCCGACGATCGCCGAGATTCGATCGGCGCATGCATGGAGCTCACCGCGGAGCTGATCCGGGAGGTGCTGCAATGCGGCATCGGCAGCCAGCGCCGCGACCGGCGGGTACACGGTGCGGGTCCGGCGTTCGTTGCAGATCGCTATGGGCTCGGGCTCGGCGGTGAATCGACCGGACGCCGTCTCGGTGAAGCGCACCCGTGCGAGCAGGCCGTCGAGGGTGCGCGGATCCTCGTACTTGCCCGTTCCCGGAACACCCATGCCCGACACGAAGTTGCCGACGCTCCAATAAACGACGGTGTCGTTCACCCACTCGACAGGCTGGACGACGTGCGGCCCGTGGTGGACGATGAGGTCGACCCTGGTGAGCGCGGTGAGCTCCATGACGAACTGTCGGTCGCCGGCGAGCGGTTCACGCAGCATCTCCTTCGCCAGATGCATGCTGACCAGCACCACCTCGGCGCCTGCCGCTCGGGCGGTCGTGACGTCGGCGGCGATCTGCTCAGGGGCCGACGCACGTCGGAGCATCCACCGGTCGGCGGGCGGATCGGTGTTCCAGAACGTCGTGTACGACAGGTGCGCGACCCGGATGCCGTTCACGGTGATGACCGTGGTCGTCCCGATCTCGGCCTCCTCGGCCGATCGGGCGGTGCCGTCGTGGCCGAGACCGGCCTCATCGAGCGCGTCGAGCGTGGAGACGATGCCGTCACTGCCGAGATCGAAGCTGTGGTTGGAAGCGGTGCTGCACCGGTCGAAGCCGATCGTGGCGAGACCCTCGGCGATCTCGTACGGGGCGAGCAGCAGGTTGCCGCCCATCGTCGATCGGCCCCTCACTCCGGCTGATTCGTCCGGCCTGCCGACCGGGAGTTCGAGGTGGCAGATCGCGAGATCGGCTTGGGTCACGATCGGCGCGACTGGAGCGAACACGGGTGCGAAGTCGTAGCGCTCGCCCGGTGCGGCGAAGGCCGCACCGGCATCATTCAGGAGGCGCTCGTTGAGGACGTCGCCGCCGGCGACGACGATCATCGTCCGCGGCGGCCGAAGGCTCGTCGTGCTGGTCGTTGAGATGCTCGTCGAACTGGTCGTCGGGTTCGGGGTGCTCGTCATGCTCGTCGAAGCAGCCGTTGACGATGTCGTGGGAAACGGCTCGGCAACCTCGGTTCGGTTCGCGCACGAGGTGGTCGCGAGCAGCGCCGCGGCGCCGCAGACGGCAGCCCATCGTGGTGTCATCGGATGATCAGACCTCGGCCCAGTTGGAGGAGATCATCGCGCGTGGGTGCGTCGCCGTTCAGCGCGGCCGGGCAGCAGCGCCTACGGCCCGCGGGCCGCATGGCGAGCACGCTCAGCCGTACTGGTCGAGGATGCTCGTCTCGGTGAGCCGGGCGAGACCGTCCTTCAGCGCCTGGGCCCGTTCGGTGTCGAGGTTGAGCACGGTCGCCAGATCGGCGGCGGTCGCCCGGAGCACCTTCGGCAGCGACCCGTAGCGGGCGATCAACGCGTCGACGGCGTCGGTGTTCATCCGCGGCAGCTCGGCGAGGAGCCGGTAGCCGCGGGGTTGCGCCGACTGGTCGAGGTCGGCACCGCCCCCCGGCAGCCGCAGGATCGCCGCGACGGTGCGAACGTCGAGCAGCTCCTCGTCGGTCAGCCGGCTCAGCCCGGCGACACCGTCGCGGATCACCCGCCGGGGGTCGTCGGCGAGGTAGTCGCGCATGACGAGCGCGAGATCCTGGCCGGTGTCGCCGTAGAGCTCGTCGAGCTGCAGGCGCAGCAGTCGGGCGTCGACACCGAGCTCGACGATCATCGTCTCGATCTCGTCGGCGATGCGTCGCACCGTCTCGCTGCGCTGCAGCACGAGCGCGACGTCGCGCAGCGTCACCAGGTCTTCGACTTCGAGTGCCGAGAGGCTCGCCAACGCCTCGTCGAGGCGATCCTTGTAGCGCCCGAGCGTCTGCAACGCCTGGCCGGCCTTCTCGAGCAGGCGGGGGATCTCCTGCAGCACGTGCTTCGCGGTGCCCACGTAGACCGTGAGCACGCTCATCTCCTCGCTGACCGAGATCACGGGGACGGTGCCGAGGTGCCGCGCGACGCGTTCCGCGGTGCGATGACGGGTGCCGGTCTCACTCGTCGGGATCGAGGGGTCGGGGACCATGTGCACGTTGGCGCGGGCGATGCGCGTGGAGTCCGCGGCGAGGATGATCGCCCCGTCCATCTTCGCCAGCTCGGACAACCGTTGCGGGCTGAAAGGTGCGTCGAGCAGGAACCCGCCCGAGCAGATCGCGAGCACGTCGCCACCGTCGCCGACGACGACGAGCGCGCCCATCTTCGCCCGCACGATCCGGTCGAGCCCCTCCCGGAGCGGGGTGCCCGGCGCGACGTCCGCAAGCGCGGCATGGAGCGCGTCGACGCGTGCTTCGGGACGCGGGCTCATCGAGCGAGTCTAGGGAACGGCACGTACGGATGGCTGTGCGAGGCCGGCAGAACGCAGCGCCTGACCGAGCGACTCGACCCGTTCGAGCGCGATGCCGCGCACACCGTTCGGCGCCGACATCGGCACGATCGCCCGCCCGAACCCGAGCCGCGCCGCTTCGGCGAGGCGCCGTGGCATCTGCGCGACCTGACGCAGCTCGCCTCCCAGACCGATCTCGCCGCACACGACGAGGTCGGTGGGGAGCGGTCGGTCGAGCAGTGCCGAGGCGACGGCGAGGCACACCGCGAGATCGGCGCCGGGGTCGCTGAGCCGGACGCCACCGAGGACCGAGGCGTACACGTCGTTCGCGGTGACGGACACGCCTGCTCGTCGGTCGAGCACGGCGAGGAGGAGCGACAACCGGCCCTGGTCGAACCCCTGCGCCGAGCGCCGGGGTTGCGGCAGCGACGAGCCGACGACCAGCGCCTGCATCTCGACCAGGAGTGGGCGCTGTCCCTCGAGCGTCGGCACGACGACGGAGCCGGCGGTGCCGGGACGGCGGTCGGACAGGAACAGCCCGCTCGGGTCGGGCACACCGATCAGCCCGGCCTCGGCCATCTCGAACAGACCGAGCTCGCTGGTCGGGCCGAAGCGGTGCTTCACCGCCCGCAGCAGGCGCAGCGCGTGGTGGCGCTCGCCCTCGAACGAGAGCACCGTGTCGACGACGTGCTCGAGCACGCGCGGGCCGGCGAGCGAACCGTCCTTCGTGACGTGGCCGACGAGCACGACGGTGATGCCCCGGCGCTTCGCCTCCTGCACGAGCCGGTGCGCGCACTCACGCACCTGGACGACCGAGCCGGGCGTCGACGGCAGGTCGGGATCGGACACGGTCTGGATCGAGTCGACCACGACCAGCTCGGGCTGCAGCTCCTCGATCGCCGCGAGCACGTGGGGCAACGCAGTCTCGGCGAGGAGCCACAGATCGTGCGACTCCGCGCCGAGCCGCTCGGCGCGGAGCTTGACCTGCTGCGCGCTCTCCTCGGCCGAGACGTAGAGGCTCCGACCACCACGCGCCGCCAGCATCTGCAGCAGGAGCGTGGACTTGCCGATGCCGGGCTCACCGCCGAGCAAGGTGACCGAGCCGGGGACGAACCCACCACCGAGGACGCGGTCGAGCTCGCCGATCTCGGTCGGACGGGGCTGCGCGGTGCTGGTGCTGACCTCGGTGATGCGGCACGGTGGCGAGCCCGGCGCGAGCCCGGCGAGCCCGCTCGCCGAGCGCTCGTTCACCCGCTCGATGTCCTCGACGAGGGTGTTCCACTCGCCGCAGGCGGTGCACTGTCCCGACCACTTCGGCGCGACGGCCGCGCATGACCTGCAGCGATGGATGATCCGAGCTCGTGCCACGGAGCGCACCCTACGGGAGGGGTGTTGCGGAGTTCCGAGACCGCTCAGCGACTCCGCCCGCAGTCGCGGCCAACGTCAGCGAACGACACCGGCGGCCGGTACGAGCGGCCGGTACGAGCCGCTGCGCACCAGGCGGTCTCAGGGATTTGGCCGCCGATGGGCCGTCCTGTCCGCGAGCGGGTCAGCGGCTGCGGCGGCGACGGCGGCGGAGCGCGACGGCGGGCACGACGACGCCGACCATGAACACCGACCAGGCGGCGAGCGCCCACGGCGCGAACCGTTCGAGTCGTCGCGCGCGTCGCGCGTCGTCGTCGACGAGGGCCGTTCGCAGCGTGACCGGCTGCCCGGCCTCGGTCGCTGCCGAGCCCACGAGGTCCACCTGCCACTCCAAGGTCGACTCGCCACCTGTCGTCGGCGAGGCGGTCCCATCGGTCTGGACCACGTCACCGGGGGTCGTCACCACCAGTCGCAGCCCGAAGGCATCGCCGACGGGGATCTCCCGGTCGGCGAGCGTGGCGAGGTAGGGTGCACCACCGATCTGCTCGATCACGTCGTCGTCGGCCAGCGCCGCGAGGCCGTCCTCGAACGCGACCGCGCCGGACAGCTCGGTGGTCAGCCGGGCGAACGAACGGTGCTGCTCGACCCGGAAGCCGTCGAGCGGCCCGCCGTCGCCGCTCAGCTGGCCGAGCAGCGCGGTCGCCTCCTCGGGCGAAGCGAACGGGTGCGAGAGCTCCAGCTGCAGTCCGCCTGTGTCGGTGGCGGTCGGTCCGTCCGCCGTCCAACCGGCCTCCTGCAGGTCGTCGAGGCGGAGGTCGTTGGCCAGGTCCGGTGCGTCGCGCACCACGTCGGCGTCGGCGGTGACCGTGAGCGCGATCGACCCCGAGCCGTCCTCAGCGACCGTGACGGCGACGGTTGCGTCGACGCGGCAGGCCCCGAGCGCGACGAGCGCGGCGATCAGTGCCAGGGCGCGCCAACTGCGGGGGTCGCGTCGACGGGGCATGGCGGGCATTCTCGCGCGCCGAGCGCCCGGATCACCGGGTGACGAGGAACGCCACGAACCCCGACTGGGCGAGGTGGTACGTGACCATGACGGCGAGTGGCATCCACCGGCGGGCCTGGACGAAGCGGTTCCAACCGAGGATCGCGTCGGAGCAGTAGAACAGCGCAGCGGCCACGATCAGCCAGGGCTCGCCGGTGCCGATCGCCATCGCCGCCATCGTGGAGATCACCAGGAGGTAGGCGGCGACCGGGATCCGCATCGCCGGGTCGTGCTCCCCGGCACCCTCGACGATCGACCTGCCGGCGATCAGCCCGAGCGCCCCGGCGAAGACGATGCCGGCGACGAGCCGGTCGGCCACCGTGCCGACCTGCTGCATCGCGACGATGTAGGCGACGTGCGCGAGGAGGAACGAGCCGAGACCGGCGACGAACCGCCGTTCGCTCAGCAGCAGGACGACGTCGCCGGCGAGGGACAGCAGGAGACCGGCGACGATCCACCACCGGATGCCATCAGGGACGCCGTCGCTCCCGCTGACTGCTGCGGCGGCGAGCGCGATCATCGTGCCCGGCTTGCCGATCCAGCGCAGGCGGCCGTCGTCGCGCGCGACGCCCACCCAATCCGCCAACGCAAGCGCAGCAGCGAGCACGAGCAGCACGATCACGGCCGGAGAGCCTGTCACATGGGCCGCGACGCGAGCAGAGCACCCCGGAGGGTGCTCTGCATCGTCACATCATCGTGGTCGGCTCACTCGGTGGGAGCGACGACCTCTCCGGCCGCCGGACCGGTGCCGGTTCCGGCGAGCTCGACCGCCGACGGCGGCAGGAAACCCTCGACCGCGCTGAACGAGAGGCGCTGCTTGCCGGGCTCGTCCGGATCGTCCTCGACGTCGACGACGATGATCTCGCCGGCGCGGAACCCCTTGTAGAGGATCCGCTCCGAGACCGGGTCTTCGACCAGGCGCTGGATCGCCCGGCGCAGCGGCCGCGCGCCGAGCTGCGGGTCGTAGCCCTTCTCGGCAAGGAACCCCTTGGCCGCGGTCGTGAGCTCGAGACCGAGCCCCTGACCTTCGAGCTGGCCGGTGAGCCGCTTGATCATCAGGTCGACCATCTGGGTGACCTCGACGCGGGACAGCTCGTGGAACACGATCGTCTCGTCGATGCGGTTCAGGAACTCCGGGCGGAAGTGGGTCTTCAGCGCGTCGTTGACCTTCTCCTTCATCCGCTCGTACGTCACGGCCTCGTCGCCCTTGGTGAAGCCGACGTTCGCCCGGCGCAGATCCTGCGTGCCGAGGTTCGAGGTCATGATCAGCACGGTGTTGCGGAAGTCGACCGTGCGACCCTGGCTGTCCGTGAGGCGACCCTCTTCGAGGATCTGCAGCAACGTGTTGAACACGTCGGGGTGGGCCTTCTCGATCTCGTCGAACAGGACCACGCTGAACGGCTTGCGCCGAACCGCCTCGGTGAGCTGCCCGCCCTCTTCGTACCCGACGTAGCCGGGAGGCGAGCCGACGAGCCGACTGACCGTGTGCTTCTCCATGTACTCGGACATGTCGAGCGCGATCAGCGCGTCGTCGTCGCCGAACAGGAACTCGGCGAGCGTCTTCGCGAGCTCGGTCTTGCCGACGCCGGTCGGGCCGAGGAAGATGAACGACCCGGACGGGCGCTTCGGGTCCTTGAGCCCCGCTCGCGTGCGTCGGATGGCCTGAGATACCGCCTTGATCGCGTTCTCCTGGCCGAGCACCCGCTTGTGCAGCTCGGCCTCCATGTTGAGGAGCTTCTGGGTCTCTTCCTCGGTGAGCTTGTACACCGGGATCCCGGTCCACAGCGAGAGCACCTCGGCGATCGCCTCTTCGTCGACCTCGTCGAACAGGTCGACGCCGGACGCCTTGATCTCCTGCTCCTTGACCGACTTCTCGTCGAGCAGCGACTTCTCCTGATCGCGCAGGCGACCGGCCTCTTCGAAGCGCTGATCCTCGACGGCCTTCTTCTTCTGCTCCTGGACCTGGGTGAGGCGGTTCTCGATGTCCTTCAGGTCGGGCGGGGTCTGCATGCGCTTGATGCGCAGGCGCGAGCCAGCCTCGTCGATCAGGTCGATCGCCTTGTCGGGCAGGTGTCGGTCGGAGATGTACCGGTCGGCGAGGTTGGCGGCGGCGATGAGCGCCTGGTCGGTGATCGTGACCCGGTGGTGCGACTCGTACCGATCGCGCAGGCCGCGCAGGATCTCGATCGTGTGCGGGACCGTCGGCTCTTCGACCTTGACCGGCTGGAAGCGGCGCTCGAGCGCGGCGTCCTTCTCGAGGTGCTTGCGGTACTCGTCGAGCGTGGTGGCGCCGACGGTCTGCAGTTCGCCGCGGGCGAGCATCGGCTTCAGGATCGACGCGGCGTCGATCGCGCCCTCGGCGGCGCCCGCTCCGACGAGCGTGTGGATCTCGTCGATGAACAGGATGATGTCGCCGCGAGTGCGGATCTCCTTCAGGACCTTCTTCAACCGCTCCTCGAAATCGCCGCGGTAGCGGGAACCGGCGACGAGCGCGCCGAGGTCGAGCGTGTAGAGCTGCTTGCCGGTGAGCGTCTCGGGCACGTCGCCGGCGACGATCTTCTGGGCGAGACCTTCGACGATGGCCGTCTTGCCGACGCCGGGCTCGCCGATCAGCACGGGGTTGTTCTTCGTGCGCCGGGAGAGCACCTGCATCACGCGCTCCATCTCGCGGAAGCGGCCGATCACGGGATCGAGCTTCTTCTCGCGGGCGAGCTGCGTGAGGTTGCGACCGAACTGGTCGAGGATCTGGCTGCCACCCTTGTCGCCCTCTGGCTGGGACTGGGCGCCGCTCGCGCCGGCCGGCGGTGTCGACTCGGACTTGCCCTGCGGCCCCTGGTACCCCGACAGCAGCTGGATGACCTGCTGGCGGACGCGGGACAGGTCGGCGCCGAGCTTCACGAGCACTTGTGCGGCAACGCCCTCGCCCTCACGGATGAGGCCGAGCAGGATGTGCTCCGTGCCGATGTAGTTGTGGCCGAGCTGCAGCGCCTCGCGCAGCGACAGCTCGAGCACCTTCTTCGCACGGGGCGTGAAGGGGATGTGACCCGACGGCGAGGAGCCACCCTGTCCGATGATGTCCTGGACCTGGTTGCGCACCGCTTCGAGCGAGATGCCGAGCGATTCCAGTGCCTTCGCGGCAACGCCTTCACCCTCGTGGATCAGCCCGAGCAGGATGTGCTCGGTGCCGATGTACGAGTGGTTCAAGAGCCGCGCTTCTTCCTGGGCGAGGACCACGACTCGGCGTGCTCTGTCGGTGAAGCGTTCGAACATGGGTGACCGCCTTTGCTGACGGTGGATACGTGGAGTCAGTGTATCGGTGGGGTGTGCCACCGACGTCGCCGCTCCCTGGTCCGCCGGACTCGTTCGCGATCTCGCCCACCGTGACGGCACACCGCGGAGCGCGGTCCGTCGCGGAACCGAGGCGGTGTCCGGCGCCGACGATGCCGTAGCCTGCCCGTCGTGGGCGCCACGTCACCCCTGCTCCAGCTGCCGACCTCCGACGACGACCTGGTTCGTGTCGAAACTGCGCTCCGTGAATCGGTTCGCGCCCCGGATCCGTACCTGACGGAGCTCGCCAGCCACCTGCTCCTCGCCGGCGGCAAGCGGCTCCGGCCGGTGATGGCGATCGTCGCGGCGCTCGCCGACGGGCGCGAATCCGCTTCGGACGACGTCGTGCGCGGCGGCGTCGCGTGCGAGCTGGTGCACGTCGGGTCGCTGTACCACGACGACGTCATGGACGAAGCGGAGACCCGCCGCGGCGTCGAGACCGTCAACGCCAAGTGGGGGAACCTGCAGGCGATCGTGTCAGGCGACTTCCTGCTCTCCCGGGCGTCCGAGATCGCCGCTTCGCTCGGCACCGAGGTCGCGGGGCTGCTCGCGCGCACCATCGGCCGGCTCTGCCACGGCCAGCTCGGCGAGGTTCGCACCACGTACCAGGTCGGGCGCACCGAAGGGCAGTACCTCGACTCGATCGCGGGCAAGACCGCGTCGCTCTTCGCCACGTCGGCGCGCATCGGTGGCATCGTCGCCGGCCATCCTCGGCCGTGGATCGACGCGCTCACCACGTACGGCGAGGCCTTCGGCATGCTCTTCCAGATCGTCGACGACGTGCTCGACGTGACCGCCACCGATGCCGAGCTCGGCAAGCCGGCCGGGCACGACATGGAGGAGGGCGTCTACACGCTTCCCGTGCTGCGGACGCTGGCTGCGAGCGATTCGGTCGCCGGCGAGATGCGCTCGCTGCTCGGCCACCCGCTCTCGGTCGAGGAGCGAGACCAGGCGCTCGCGCTCGTCCGTGGTGGCTCGGGCATCGCACAGTCGATCGATGTCGCCGTCGACTACGTGCGAGCGGCGGAAGCCGCGTGCGAGGGGCTCGAGCCCTGCAGCGCAACGGACGCGCTGCGGTCGGCGCCGGCTGCCTTGCTGGCGACCGTCGCCGAACGCGTCTGACCCCAGCCGCCGGGTCGGCTCACCGCAGGGGAGCGGATCGGCCACGCGGCGCGGGCGGCCCTGTGCCGAGCCCTGGCCCGACGTCCGCTGCCGGCCCGGAGGTGAGAGGCTGCTGAGCGTCACAGCGGCACCCGGGCGGGGTCGAGTCTCAGCGTGACGAACGGGCGAGCAGAGGAGATCGGGATGACCGGTGCCGCCGGAACGTTGCTCGTCGTGGAGGACGAACCGGATGGGCTGCGGGCGCTGACGGTGATGTTCGGCCGCGCTGGATACGTCGTGCTCGGCGCCGACGACGTGCAGTCCGCACTCGAGATCCTGCGACAGGAGCGACTCGACTGCGTCGTGGTCGACGTCGGACAACGCGGGCACGTGGGTTGGGACGTCCTGCAGCGCTTGCGCGAGCTCAGCGACGTGCCCGTGCTCGTCCTCACCGAGGGCGACCCCGAGGCCGACCGCGTCCGCGGGCTGCTCTCCGGGGCCGACGACCACCTGACGATGCCGTTCGAGAACGACGAGCTGCTCGCGCGGACCGGGGCGCTCCTGGAGCGGAGAGCTGCGGCGCTCGACTGGAGCGCGATCCGTACGGCGACGAGCTACGACGACGGTGTGATCGCGATGGACGTCCCCGAGTACCGCGTCGCCGTGGGTGGGG
>JBFWRK010000012.1:0-165991 GCA_050248955.1 Acidimicrobiia bacterium | reverse complement strand
CGCACATGCGAGTAGCGTCTGATTCCACGAGGGCTCACGATCTGATGGCGTAGAGAACCTTCAGACTCGCAGAGCCCTCGTACCGCGCCCGGGAACCCCCACTCCCCGCTCAGATCCGAAGAGCCCGGTAAGGAGTTGACCGAATGCGGCCGCGGCGTCGTCTTGCATTCCGGGCAACACGTGCGGGTAGGTCGTCATCGTGAACGCCGAGTTGGAATGCCCGAGTCGCTCCGAGACGACCTTGATCGGTACCCGGTCGCGTAGGAGCAGGCTGGCGTGGGTGTGTCGCAAGTCGTGGAAGCGGATCGGTGACACGTCGAGCGTCTGCTGGGCGCGGTCGAACGCTTGGGACACGCTGTGGGGATGCAGCGGGTGGCCGTCGGGCCGGGTGAACACGAGCCCATGCTGGTTGACGGCGCCGGCGCGGGTGAGTTCGGCGGTCTGGTGCCGTTGCCAGTCGGCGAGCAGGGTCATGGTGTCGGTGTCGATGGTGATGTTGCGTCGGCTGGTACGCGTCTTGAGCAGCGAGAACTCGAGGCGGTAGCCGACCGAGGTCAGGGTGCCGGTCAGGAACTCGCCGAGCTCGGCGGCACCGGCAGGTCGTGGGCGCGACGCCACCAGACGACGCCTCTGCGCCGGGGCCTCGGTCGTAGCGCTGCCAGGGAACACGATCGGCGTCAACTTCCGCGCCTGCCGCGTTGTCCCAGGTCTGGTCGCGCTCGTGAGCAATCTTCGCCAGTTCGTGGACTGGGCGGAGATGCGTCCGTGGCGATCATGATCGGCGCTGCCGACGTGCCCCAGTACGCCGCCCAGCTCGGCGATGCGCCCGCTGCGCCGTTCCTGCCGAACGGGCCGCAGCGACTATCTGATCTGGCTCGCAGGAGGCGGCGGATGCCGAGCGCCAACCGGGTGACACACCCCAGCAAATGGTCGCCGAGTGCCGGTCACCGGTCGCGCGGCGAACGGTCGTGTAATCCGTACACACGCACCGCGGTGCCGGCCAGCACCGACTGTCGGTCGGCGTGATCGAGCCCGTCGAGGCAGGCGCGCAGGTCGCGCCAGATCTCGGTGTACGAGTCGGCAGCGAGCAGCGCGAACGGCCAGTCGCCGCCGTACATCATGCGCTGCGGCCCGAACACGTCGAGCGCATGGTCGACGTAGCGCTGGTATTCGGTGACCGAAGCGCCGGGTGCCGCGGCGGTGTTGAGGCCCGACAACTTGACCACCGTATTCGGCGCCTCTGCGGCGTCGGCCAACAGCTGGGCCCACGGCTGCCAGCCCCCGACGGCGATCGGTGGCTTCGCGAGATGATCGATGACCAGCGTGAGTCGCGGATGGCGCGCGGCGAGCGCCGGCACGAGCGCCAGCAGGTGCTCCGACTCGGCGCACACGTCGAACGTCAGCTGGCGCTCGGCGACCATCGCCAGCACGTCGTCGGTCCTCGGGTCCGCGAGCAAGTCGGGATCGGGGTCCCGGTGGACGAGATGGCGCACGCCGACGATCGGTTCGCCCGCCCAGCCGTCGAGCGCGCGGCCCGCGGCGGTTGGATCGAGGAGTGGGACCCACGCGACCACGCCGGCGACGCGGGAGTTCGAGGCGGCGACCTCGAGCATCAACTCGGTGTCGTCGATCCGGTCGGCAGCCTGCACCAGGATGACGGCGTCAACGCCCGCCGCGTCCAGCTCGGCTTCGACGTCAGGCACGTCGAAGCGGCGGTCGAGCGCGGGTGCCTCGGCGAGCCACGGGTAGTGCACGCGAGTCGGATCCCAGACGTGGACGTGGCTGTCGACGATCCCTGCCGGCGCGATCACGATCGGTCACCCACCTGTCGCGGCGCGCCCCGAGGCGAACACGTCGTCGATCCGCTTGATCGCCGTGTGGAGGTGGTCGCGCATCGCGGTGGCGGCGAGGTCGAGGTCGCCGGCGGCGATCGCGTTGGCGATCCGCTCGTGCTCGACGTTCGTCGCGGCCCCCTGTCGAGCGTGGTAGTAGAGCCGGTACATGTGCAGATGGCTGCGCAGCCGCACGAGCGCCTCGCGCATCCACGGGTTGCCGGCGAGCTCCGCGACCGCGTCGTGGAAGCGCGCGTCGTACAGCATCCCGCGCCGGTTGACCGCCGGATCGTTGCTGTCGTCGGCGCCGCCGCTCCGAGCCAACTCCTGAAGCCGAGCGGCCTGCTCGGGTGTGGCTCGCCGGGCCGCGGTGGCCGCCGCCGCCGGTTCGATCAGGAGCCGGAAGTCGATCAGCGAGTGCAGGTCGGCGAGGCTGATGAGGGGCGCCACGAGGTAGCCGCGGCGTGGCTCCTTGACGACCAACCCCTCGGCCTCGACACGCGCGAGCGCTTCTCGTACCGGCGTGGGGGAGACGCCGAGCGTCTTGGCGAGCACCTCGATGTTGAGCCGGCTGCCGGGGGCCAGCGTGTGGTTCATCAGCATGTCGAGGAGGACGTCATGGACGTCGTCGGCGAGCGGCGGGCGCTCGGTCAGTCGGCGGCCTGCGGCGGACGCCCGGACACCCTCGATGTCGATCGGTTCCACGATCCTCCTGGCTGCTCGCTGGTCTGACTGCTTACCGTACCGTGACATTCGGAAGAAATCTAGAGTATAGAATATTTCATATTGCCTATTTCCGACGGTTCCACTACGGTGCGGGGGTCGGAGGGAAGTGGTGATCGCACCTGGAGTTGCCGAATCAACACGTGTCGAGGCACACGAGCGCCCAGTGGACCACGGGCTGAAGTTCACGCTCGCGGCGCTGCAAGCCGGTCCGGTCGTGATCCTCGTGCTGCTCGTCGTCGTGCTGAGCGTGGCGTCGGACGTGTTCTTCTCGCTCGACAACTTCGGCAACGTCCTCAAGCAGTCAGCGGTGATCTCGGTGCTCGCGCTGGGTCAGCTGCTCGTGATCCTGACCCGCGGCATCGACCTCTCGGTCGGAGCGAACCTCTCGCTCAGCGCGGTGGTCGGAGCGATCGTCTGGCGTGACCACGGTTCGGCCACCCTGTCGGTGCTCGCCACGCTCGGCACCGCCACGTTGGTCGGTTTGGTGAACGGCGTCGTCTACGTCAAGGGCCGGCTGCCGCATCCGTTCATCCCGACGCTCGCCATGCTCAGCGCGGCGAGCGGCCTGGCGTTGTACCTCGCGGATAGCAGGACGATCCAGGGTGTGCCCGGGTTCGTCAACGAGATCGGTTCGGGACGGATCGCGTCGATACCGGGTGGCAGCTCGGTCGGGTGGTTCCCCACCGCCACGATCGTCGTCGTCGTGATGGCACTGCTCGTCGGGGTCGTCACCCAACGACTCGTGTGGGGGCGTTGGATCTACGCGGTCGGGGGTAGTCCCGAAGCGGCGCTGCGCAACGGCATCCCCGTGCCGGGCGTCACGATCTCGGTGTACGCCGCGTGCGGGCTGCTGGCGGGTGTCGCCGCGCTGCTCACGATGGGCAGGGGCAACGCCGGTTCGCCCACCAGTGGCAGCCTTGCCGAGCTCGACGCGATCGCGGCGGTGATCATCGGGGGCGCGAGCTTCCTCGGCGGCCGTGGCAGCGTGCTCAACGCGATCACCGGGGCGCTGATCATCGCCACGATGCGGAACGGGTTCAACCTGCTCGGCATCGATCCGAACTGGCAGTACATCGCGACCGGCGCGGTGATCGTGGTCGCCGTCGAGCTCGACGTGGTGCGGGGCCAGCTCGAATCGAAGTTCCGCGGCATGCAAGCGGCGGGTGCTTCGTGAGCGAGTCGGCCGCGGTACTCGAGGTTCGCGAGGCGACGAAGCGGTTTGGCGCCGTGACCGCCTTGGACGACGTGTCGCTCCACTGTGCGAGCGGCGAGGTGCTGGCACTGCTCGGCGACAACGGGGCCGGAAAGTCGACCCTCATCAAGGCCATCAGCGGTGTCCATCGCCTCGACCGGGGCACGGTCACGCTGGACGGCGTCGACATCACTCACGCCTCGGCCACCACCGCCCGTTCGCGTGGGATCGAGACGGTGTACCAGGACTTGGCGCTGTTCGACAATCTCCCGCCGGCCGCGAACTTCTTCGCCGGGCGCGAGCTGGCCGGGCCGAGCTGGCTGCCGCGCGCCTGTCGTGTGCTGCGCGGCCGGGCGATGTCGGAACGGACCCGCGAGCTCGTCGACCGGCTGCAGATCACGCTGCCCGACTTCGATGCACCGGTTGCGTTGATGTCGGGCGGACAGCGCCAGGCCGTTGCCGTGGCCCGCGCGGTCGCGTTCTCGTCGCGGTTGGTGATCCTCGACGAGCCGACCGCCGCGCTCGGCCTGCGCGAGTCGGCACGCGTGCTCGACCTGATCCGGCTGCTGAAGAACGACGGGGTCGCCGTCATCTTGATCTCTCACAGCATGGATCACGTGCTCGCCGTCGCCGATCGGGCGGTCGTGATGCGCCGCGGCCAGACGGTCGGCGAACTCGTCCCCACTCGGGACAACGTCGAACAGCTCGTGGCGTGGATCGTCGGCGCCGCGGACCGCATCGGAACTGACGACACAACCAACCGAACCAATGGAGGACAGCAATGAGATCACGAACCATGCTGGCGTGTGCCGCCGGTGTGCTGGCGCTGACGGCCGCGGCGTGCGGCGGTGACGACGACGCTTCGTCGCCGGCCACCGAGCCACCCGCGAGCGACAACCAGCCGCCGGCCACCCAGCCACCTGCGACCGACGCACCCACGACCGACCCGCCCGCCAGCGACACCGCGCCGGCCGACGACGCTCCTGTCCAGGTCGCCTTCGTCACGAAGTTCCAGGTCGAATTCTTCACCGCGATGGAGGACGCCGCCCGGGCGTACGTCGACGCCAACGAGGGCATCGAGATCGAGTTCTTCTCGTGTGCCTCGCCGGCCGACGTCGACTGCCAGATCGCTCAGATCGAGGACGCAGTCGTCAAGGGCTTCGACGCGATGGTGATCACCCCGATGGGTAGCGACGTGATCCCGGCGCTCGACGCGGCCGCCGACAGCGGCTTGGTGATCGTGCTCGCCGACAACGACCTTGCCGACTTCACCAAGAAGGCAGCGGTCGCGGCGACCGACAACGTCGCCGGTGGGCAACTCGCCGGCGAGTACTTGGCCTCGGTGCTGGAGGAGGGTGACACGATCGGGTTGATGGAGGGCGTGCGCGGCGTGCCGGCCCTGGACGCCCGCATCCAGGGCGTGCAGGACGCACTCGAGGGCACCGGCGTCGAGATCATCATCGGCGGCGCGGAGACCAAGTGCGACTCGGCCCAGGGAGCCACGGTTGCCGAGGATCTGCTGACTCGTGCGCCCAACCTGACGGCGATCTACTCGGCCTGCGACGACCCCGCGATCGCGGCCGCCAAGGTCGCCAACGATCAGGGCAAGGACCTGATGGTCGTCGGGTACGACGGGCTGCCGACCGCCGCCCAGGCGATCCTCGACGGCGACATGACGGCGACGATCGCCCAGTTCCCGGGACAGATGGCGGCGCTCGGGGTCGAAGCGGCGGTCAACGCTGTACGCGGCAACCCGGTCGAGCCGTTCATCGACACCGGCACCGAGCTGGTCACTACCGACAACGCCGAGCAGTTCCTGACGTTCCAGTAGTCGCCGTCCCGGCTGGTTGCGAAGCGGCCGCAGCCAGCCGGGTGGACCACGCTGCGGACCTGACCGACCTGGAGACGACGTGAACCTCTTCGACCGAAGCCGACCATGGCTGTGATCACGGCGCTCGACGTCGTCGACGTCCGATTCCCGACGTCACGCGATCTCGACGGATCGGATGCCATGAATCCCGACCCCGACTATTCCGCGGCGTACGTCACGATTCGCACCGACGACGGTGGCGCCGACGGCGCGGGCAACGGTTACGGGTTGGTGTTCACGATCGGGCGCGGCAACGAGGTCGCCGTCGCCGCGATCGAGGCACTCGCCGTCCACGTGGTGGGAACGCCGGTCCCCGATCGCCCCGAGCTGCTCGCAGATCTCCATCGACGCCTCATGGGCGACTCGCAGTTGCGATGGCTCGGGCCCGAGAAGGGTGTGATGCACATGGCGATCGGCGCCGTGCTCAACGCCGCCTGGGATCTCGCCAGCCGGCGCGCCGGGATGCCGCTCTGGCAGTACGTCGCGTCACTGACGCCGGTCGAGTTGGTCGAGCAGATCGACTTCCGTCACATCACCGACGCCCTCACGCGTGACGAGGCGCTGGCGATCCTCGAATGCGCCCGACCCGGTCGCGCCGAACGCGCCACCCAGCTGCTCGCGGGCGGCTATCCGGCCTACACCACATCTGCGGGCTGGCTCGGCTACGACGACGCCAAGGTCGAGCGGCTGGCCGCCCAGGCGGTGGCAGACGGGTTCACGCTGATCAAACTGAAGGTCGGCGCCGACCTCGCCGACGACGAGCGCCGGGTCCGCCTCGTGCGAGACACCGTGGGCGCCGACATCGAGATCGCGATCGACGCCAACCAGCGTTGGGATGTCGGCCAGTCGATCGACTGGGTGAGGGCCTTGGCGCCGTACGGTTTGCGCTGGATCGAGGAACCGACGTCACCGGACGACGTGCTCGGCATGGCAACGATCGCCCGGTCCGTCGCTCCGATCGCCGTGGCGACGGGTGAGCACGTCGCCAACCGCGTGGTCTTCAAGCAGCTCCTGCAGGCGAACGCGATCTCGGTGCTCCAGCTCGACGCGTGCCGTGTCGCTGGCGTCAACGAGAACCTGGCGATCCTGGTGATGGCCGCCAAGTTCGGGGTTCCGGTGTGCCCGCACGCCGGTGGCGTCGGGCTCTGTGAACTGGTGCAGCACCTGGCGATGATCGACTACGTCGCGATCAGCGGTGAGCTCGACGGGCGCGTGATCGAGTTCGTCGACCACCTCCACCAGCACTTCGTCGACCCGGTGGCCGTCGTCGACGGCCACTACGTGGCACCGACCGCACCCGGCTTCGGCGCCCGCATGCACGCCGACAGCGTCTCCAACTTCCGGTTCCCCGACGGCCCGGCGTGGTCCACGTGACCGGCACCGGCCGCGACTTCGACGGTCTCGTCGCAGCCGTCACCGGCGGATCGTCCGGAATCGGGTTGGCGGCAGCGCAGCTGCTCGCGTCCCGAGGCGCGCGCATCGCACTCCTCGACGTCGCGGCCCCCGCCGAGGGCGTCACCGACGACACGCCCGCCGGTGCGCTCGAGTTCGTCGCATGCGACGTCGCCGACGACTCGTCGGTGCGGGCGGCGGTGCGGGCCGTCAGCGAGCGTCACGGGCGGCTCGACGTCGTCGTGGCCAACGCCGGGATCGGCGCACAGGGCACGGTCGCCGACAACAGCGACGACGAGTGGCGCCGAGTGCTCGACGTCAACGTGCTCGGGGTCGTCCGTACCGTGAGGGCCGCACTCCCATCGCTGCGCAGCTCGCCGGCTGCAGCGGTGGTCGTGACCTGCTCGATCGCTTCATGGGCCGGCCTGCCTCGCCGCGCGTTGTACAGCGCCAGCAAGGGAGCGCTGTACGCGCTCACGCTGGCGATGTCCGCCGACCACCTCGCCGACGCGATTCGCGTCAATGGGGTCGCCCCGGGCACGGCCGACACCCCGTGGGTCGCCCGGCTGCTCGATGCCGCCGACGACCCGGCCGCCGAGCGGGCCGCGCTCGAAGCGCGGCAACCGATGGGCCGGTTGGTCACTGCCGAGGAGGTCGCCCACGCGATCGCCTATCTGGCTTCACCGCTGTCGGCCTCGACCACCGGAACGGTGCTCGCGGTCGACGGCGGGATGTTCGGCCTGCGGCTACCGCCGTGCCCCAAGCCGGGCAACTGAGATGCGGCTCGCCAACCTCGACGACCACCCCGCGATCGTGATCGAGACCGATCGCGCCGACGGCTACGCCACCGTTGCCGACCTCACCGAGCACGATGGGTACACGTTTCACGACGTGTACGACCGGTGGGACGAAGTGCTGGGCGTCGCGGCCGAAGTGGCGCAGGCCGCCACCACAATGGTCGCCCTTGCCGCGCTCGGCGCGCCGTCGCCGCGGCCACGGCAGGAGTTCGCGGCCCGTGACGCCACCGTCGACGAGCTCGCCCAGGCTGTGCCGCTCGTGCGGTTCGAGACGCTGACCCTCGTTCGAGTCGGAGCGCTGCGCACCGCTTGGTTCCGTCTCGACCCGACCGGCAGGAATCCTCTGCACTTCACGGTCGTGTTCGAGGATCTCGAACGCGGAGTCGACGCGCTGGTGTCGTGTGACCATCACAGTTGGGTGAACGCATATCATGAGCAGTGACCTGTCCGGGAGGTGACCACTGGACGAACTCGATCTCGTGGTCGAAAAACGCGAGGGTTGTGGTCGCCCTCGATTCGCTCGAGACGGGCGCCCATGAACGCAGCACACGACTGCGGCCATGCGCCTACACCACTGGGGCGCGAACCCGATGGTCTGAGATTGTCGGTTCATCCCGCGCAGTGTCGTTGCACTTATTTCACTTGACGGGTACGCTGAGTTCATGACGAGTGCTGTCGAGATCAGGCCCGGCTCGGTCCAAGCGCGTGAGTTGGCGGTGATCGAGCGAGCCCTTGCCCGTGACGGTGAGGCAGCCACTCGATTGGTGGACGCGCAAGGTGACACGGTTGACGTGCCAGCTGAGCTGGTCGGCGCGTTGAAGGCAATCGTTGAGCACCTCAAGGCTGGGCACGGGGTGACGGTCGCGTCGCTGCAGGCCGAGTTGACCACGGTCGAAGCGGCCGAGCTGCTGAATGTCAGCCGCCCGCATCTGATCAAGCTCCTCGATGGTGGTGCGCTGCCGTTCCGGATGGTCGGAACACATCGGCGGCTGCGATTGGTGGATGTGCTCGCCTACCGCGACCGCCAAGACGCCGCTGCTCGTGAGGCGCTCGACGAGCTGACCCGCCAAGCCGAAGATCTCGGCCTGTACGACTGAACCCGTGGCGGTGTCCGGTCGTGTCGCGGTCGTCGACGCGAACGTCTTGTACTCGATCGAGTTGACCGATCTGCTGCTGACCTTCGCAGCGCATGACTCGTCCGGCTGCACTGGTCGCCGACGATCCTCGACGAAGTCCGCCGCAACCTCGTCAAGCGTGCTGACCTCACACCGGACGCGATCGCCTACCGCATCGACCGGATGAACCGTGCCGTGCCCGGTGCGCTCGACGAAGCGCCCGACACACTCGTCGCGGCGATGCCGATTGCCGAGCACGACCGGCATGTCCTCGCGCTCGCGGTGCACGTCGAGGCTGACAGCATCGTCACGATCAACCTGCGCGACTTCCCAACGACCGCGTGCGAACCGTACGGCATCGAAGCCGTCGACCCTGACAGCTTTGCCGTGGCCATTGCCGAGGTCGACCCGGCGAGGGTCCAGGCCGCGCTGGCCGACATCGCTCGACGGCGCACTCGTCCTGCCATGACCGTGCACGAGATCCTTGACCGACTCGCCGCCGATCTGCCCAGCTGCGCGAGTCATGTGCGAGCGGGCGTGCGCGACCCTGCATGATCCGTCTCGTGCGCGAACACGACGCGAACACCACGAGCACCAACGGGTGCAAACGGGCGCCTACGACACGAACCGCCAGGAACGCTGAATCGTTGCTCTACCTGCACCAACGCACCCGGGCGCCGATCAGGCCGCACGTGACGCTGTCGGCTCATAACCCGAAGGTCGCAGGTTCAAATCCTGCCCCCGTTACCAAGTAAAGAACCAGTTCAGAGGCCCTTTCCGGGAAGTCGGAGGGGGCCTCTCGCGTTCTGCCGGGGTTCCGATGGGAACAGAACGCGAACAGATTCCTCTGCGGGATGGAACCCGAACGTCGTCGACGATCGCGGGGTCCCGTTACAGCCAGCGTCGCATCACTTGTTGCTCGAACATCGCCTTGCCCCAGTGCCAGCGGCGAGCGGGCGTATGCAGGGTGACTGTTGGGGCTGGGTCGGCGTAGAAGTTGCCGGCGCCGTAGGCGGCGCGTCCGGATCCGGATTCGATGAAGCAGCCGCCGTGTCCGTCGAATCTGATCGGTCGTGGTTTGCCTGAGATGGTGGCGCTGATCGTGTCGGCGACGGCGTGAGCTTGGCCGTGGGCGAAGACGCCGGCACGAGGGAGCGGTTTGCCGATGCCGAGGACGATGTGGGTGTTGTCGCCGATCGCGTAGACGCCCGGAAACGTGGTGGTCAGGGTGGTCGGGTCGGCGTGGATCCATCCGTCCTCGGCGGCGAGGGCAGAGTTGGCGATGACCGGTGGTGACGTTATCGGGGGCATGTAGACGACGAGGTCGACGAGTTCGCTGGCGTCGCCGAACTGCAGGGTCCCGGGCTCGAGGCCGGTGGTTTGGCGACCGGGTTGGTAGTCGATGTCTCGCTCGGCCAGGAGCGACGACACGGCGGCAGAGACGTTGGCGCCGGCGACGGGCATCGGGGCGGGTTCGGCGCTGCGGACCGCAACTTCGACGCGGTCGCGGATGCCTCGGGCGCGCAGACCGGCGTCGATGAGCAGCGCGGCTTCGTACGGGGCTGCCGGGCATTTGTACAACGGCGCGGCGGTGACGACGACGATGCGCCCCGATTGAACGCGTGGGAGTTGCTCGGCGAGTCGTTGAGCGCCGGTCAGGGTGACGAAGGTGTGGCCGTGTTCGGCGAGTCCTGGGATGCGGTCGGTCGCCCAGTCCGCGCCGAGGGCGACGACGAGGTGGTCGCCGGTCAATCGCTGTTCGCCGACGGTGACGGTTCGTGTGGCGGGGTCGATGTCGGTGACGTCGCCGATGACCACTTCGATGCCGTGTCGCTCGAGCCGTCGGAGCGGCCGTGTGATCTGGTCCGGGCGGCGATCGCCGGTCATCACCCACAGGTAGGAGGCGGCGAAGGTGAAGTCGGGTTCGCGGTTGATGAGCACGATGCGGTGGCGGCGGTCGAGACGGCGACGGAGCCGGTTCGCGGCGGCGATGCCGCCGATACCGCCGCCGGCCACCAGCACTGTCTGGGTTGCGTTCGATGACATCACGGGTCTCCTTCGGGACTCGGGCTCGACGGGGTGCCGCCGTCGCAGATGCAGAACTCGTTGCCTTCGGGGTCGGTCAGCACGATCCAGGTGCTGCCGTGCTCGTGAATGGTGTAGGTCGTGGTCCGTCGGGCGCCGAGGCCGACGAGGCGGTCGGCTTCGGCTGCGACGTCGGCCGCGTTGATGTCGAGGTGCATCCGGTTCTTGACGGTCTTCGCCTCGGTGACCTGTTGGAGGAGCAGTTTGGGTCCGTTGCCGTCGCGTGGGTAGAGGGCGACGTAGGTGCCGGCCGAGCCGACGTTGACGTAGTCGAGCGCGGCGGCCCAGAACGCGGCGAGCCGCTCGGGGTCGGCGCAGTCGAGCACGAGGCCGAATCGGTGGGTGGGTAGGTCGCTCATCGGGTGAAGTCCTTCGTGTCGTGGGCCGTCGGGTCTGCTCGGCGGAGAAAGCGGAGCGGTTCTGTGTCGCCGGTGAGGGCGATGCGACGCTCGGGCACGGGGTTGCCCGTGAACTGGCTGTCGTGGCATCGCATCGCGGCGTGTTGCCGACGGCGGTCGACCGGCAGTCGCACGTGGATCTCGGATTCGGCTCGCCCGACGAAGCGGGCATTGAATTCGGTGTTGAGGGCGTCGGCGACGCGAAGGTCGAGGGTCCAGGCGAGCACCGGAAGGTCAAGTACGTCGGCGACGGCCATCGCCGTGGCGGTTGCGTGGATGTGGTCGGGGTGGCCGGTGATGCCTCCTTCGTCCAACACGATCAGCAGGTCGACGGGGTCGGCGAGCGGTTGGACGGCTGCGGTGAGGACGGCAAGGTCGACAGTGGAGAGGCGTCCGTCTGGGTGGTCGAACTGGTGCACGGTGGTGATGCCAAGTTCGTTGGCCGCCGCTGCCAGCTCGCAGCGCCGTGTTTGTGCAAGATCGACGGTAGGGGAACCGAGTGTGGAGGCCTCGCCGTGGGTGAGGCAGACGGGATCGATCGAGGCTCCCTGATCGATGAGCGTCGAGATGACGGCGCCGAGGCCGAAGCTCTCGTCGTCCGGGTGGGCGCACACAGCGAGCACTCGCTGCGGTGTCGGGACGAGGTCGTGGGGTGTCATGTCTCGGGACCTGCAGTGCCGTCCGGCCTGGTGGCCGGCAGTTGGATGGTGAGGACCTGGAACGCGCCGAGCCAGGGAACGACCCGACGGCCGATGCGCTCTACTGCCGGCGACCACCGCTCGACCCCCGGCAGCGCCGCCGGCGCGTAGAGGCCGGCGCGAAGGTTGCAGCGACCGTGCGGGGCGCCGAGGCCCATGAGGACTCGCCGGTCGAGGAAGCGGGCAGTGCTCCACGGGGGCTCGGCGAACTGGCGTCGGTTCCAGCAACCCCACGGGCTGGTCCGGTTGAGCGACCCGACAACGATACGACCGCCGGGTCTCGTCACTCGGGCCAGTTCGGCGAACACGCGGGCAGGGTCGGCGGTGAACTCGCACACGGTGACCGCGAACGCGATGTCGACCGAACGGTCCGCGAGCGGCAGTTGGTGGGTGTCGCCGAGGAGGAGCGCACCGGTCGTTCTGGTGTGGGCGATGGCGAGCGCGTCCCGGTCGCGGTCGACACCGATCACCGTGGCGCCTTCGCCTTCGAGACGGTGCATGAATCGGCCGGTGCCGCAGCCTGCATCCAGCGCAACGCGGCCCGAGACGGGGCCCGCCATGTCGAGCAACATCCGATGTTCGACCCCGGTGGCGTGGTGACCCCATGGCCGGTCGAACCAGGCGTCGTACGCGTCGGCCTCAGCGCTCCAGCGCGAGGGCGACACGGTAGTGTTCATCGGTCAGAACGCGATCGTCTTGTCGGCCCAGAGGGTCCAGTCGGTGACCTCGTCGAGGCTTGATCGTCGGGTGTCGGCGATGAGCATGGCGTCGGTGATCCCGCGAGCGTCCATGCAGGTACCGCACAGTCCGATCTCGGCGCCGTGGCGGGCGGCGGAGGTGAGCATGCGGTCGAGGTGGTAGTAGCCGTTCGGGAGCTGCTGGCCGGCGACCGCGAGGCCGACCGCGTCGCCGAAGCAGAAGATCTTGACCTCGACGCCGTCGCGCTTGGCGAGGTTCCCGGCCAGGCGAAGCCCGTTGTAGCTGGCCTCGGTGCCGTATGCGGGGCCTTGCAGGATGACGAGGACCTTCATGACATGACCTCCAGTGGGGGGAGCGACTCGATGGGCAGGTTCGCCTGGCGCCATTCGGGGAAGCCGTCCTCGAGGCGGCGCGCGGCACGCCCTTTGCGGCGCAGCAGTCGGACGGCCTCGTCGGCGAGCAGGCAGTACGGGCCCCGGCAGTAGGCCACGATCTCGACATCCGCGGGCAGGTTGCGCAACTCCCGGGCGAGGCGGTCGGCGGGAATCGAACGGGCGCCGGCGATGTGACCAGCCGCGTACTCGGCCGGTGGTCGGACGTCGACCACGACGACGTCGCCGGCAGCGAGTCGGGTGGCGAGCTCGGTCCTGCTCAACTGGTCGAACTCGTCACGGTGCCCGAGGTAGGCGGCGGTGAGCGCGTCGAGCTCGGCGTGATGTGCGGCAGCGACATCACGCAGTGCGCTCCACAACTCGATCACGCGGTCAGAGGCGAGCCGGTAGTAGATGCGGTTCTTGTCACGGCGGGTGACGACCAGGCCGGCGCCGGCGAGGGTGCGGAGGTGGAACGAGGTGTTGGCGAGGCTCTGGCCGATCTCGTCGGCGAGCTCCTCCACGTGCCGCTCGCCCTGGGCGAGCACGTCGATCAGTTCGGCGCGATGCCCGTTCGCCAACGCCTTGGCGATGTCGGCGAACCCGTCGAACAACGCATCCTTCGCGTCACGATCACCCACGACGCCTCCATCCGATCTACTCAAACAACTACTTGACAAGGTACTCTCCTGGTCGCGAGTATTCAAGAAGTTCTTTGAGAAGGAGCGGTGAGCATGCAGATCCACGAGTTCGTCGACGAGGGCCTCGGCCATTCGTCGTATCTGGTCGATCTCGACGACGGGACCGCCGCTATCGTCGACCCGCCGCGCTTCCCGATCGCGCACGAGCAGCTCGCCGACAGGCTCGGGTTGGGGATCGCGTGGACGATCGACACGCACTCTCATGCCGATTACGTGACCGGTAGCCCCGGGCTCGTCGCACGTCGCGATGCGGTGTTCGTTGCGCCCGCCGCGTCGAACCTCGAAACACCGCACCGCCCCGTCGTCGACGGCGAGATCATCGAGCTGGCCCCGGAGATCACGCTGACCGCGCGGGCGACTCCGGGCCACACGCCCGATCACCACGCCTACGTGCTGACCGACCACGGTCGAGCGACGGCGCTGTTCTCCGGTGGTTCGCTGATGGTCGGCACCGTTGGCCGGACGGATCTGTGCGGCCCCGACCTGGTGGTACCGCTCGCGCATGAGATGTTCCGCGGTCTGCGCCGCTTCGACACCCTGCCCGACACTCTCGCCGTCTACCCGACGCATGGTGCCGGGTCGTTCTGCTCTGCGCCGGGCGCATCGCAGCGCACCTCGACACTCGGTCACGAACGCGCCACGAACCCGCTGTTCTCCATCAGCGACGAGGACACGTTCGTCGAGCAGCTCGTCGCCGGGTTCGGTAGCTTCCCCACCTACTTCGCACGCCTGCCCGAGGTCAACCGGCTCGGTCCGGTCCGCTACGACACACTGCCGACGCTCGCAGCGCTCACACCCGACGATGTCGAGCGCCACCTCGCCGCCGGCGGGGTCGTGATCGACGCGAGGCCTGCGGCTGCGTTCGCGGCCGGCCACGTCCCCGGCTCGTTGTCCAACACGTTGCGCCTGGTGTTCGCCAGCTGGCTCGGCTGGCTCGTCGAACCCGACCAGCGGCTGGTGTTCGTCCTCGACCGCGATCAGGACAGCGCCGATCTCGTCCGCCAGTGCCTCGACGTCGGCCACGAACACCTCGTCGGAGAACTCGCCGATGGCATCGACGCCTGGACGGGTTCGGGCCGCCCGGTGGCATCGATCCCGTTCGTCGATGTGAACGACATTGCCGAAGCGATCATCGATGTCCGCCAGGCAAACGAGTACGCGGCCGGTCACGTCCCCGGTTCACGCAACATTGAGCTCGGCCAGATTGCAGTGGCCGACGTCGCCGATGAGCCGTTGACGGTGGTGTGCGGTCACGGTGAGCGGGCGATGACCGGCGCCAGCCTGCTCGTCGCCCGTGGGTACCACGACGTCGTGGTGCTCGACGGCGGCCCCAACACCTGGTCGTCCGCCACGGGCCGACCATTGGCGGTCGGAGAGTGAGCAGCACAACGCCAGTCGCTCGCCCCCCGAAGTCGATCCGGCTGGGGTTGCGCGAGAACCTCGCCCAGTTCCTGCTGCTGGTCGGCGTCAACGCCCTCGTCGGCGGGATGATCGGCCAGGAACGCACGGTCCTGCCGCTGCTGGCCAAGGAGGAATTCGGTCTCACCGCGTTCTCCTCGACGCTCACGTTCATCGCCGCGTTCGGCATCGTGAAGGCCGCCACCAACTTCTTCGCCGGCACCCTGTCGGACCGCTTCGGCCGCAAGCCCGTGCTCATCGCCGGCTGGCTCATCGGCATCCCGGTGCCGCTCCTGCTCATGTGGGCGCCGACGTGGGGGTGGGTGATCTTCGCCAACGTGCTGTTGGGCGTCAACCAGGGCCTCACCTGGTCCACCACGATCATCATGAAGATCGACCTCGTCGGCCCCGCCAAACGAGGCCTCGCGATGGGCTTCAACGAAGCCGCCGGCTACATCGCCGTCGCCCTCACCGCCCTCGCCACCGGATTCATCGCCGACCGCTATGGGCTGCGTCCAGAGCCGTTCTACCTGGGGCTCGCGTTCGCCGCGCTCGGCCTCGGGATCTCGACACTGTTCGTGCGCGAAACCCACGGTCACGCTCTCCACGAAGCCGCCACCCACACCGCCACCGCCGACCACCTCCACGGCGAGCTCACCACCGGCCAGATCTTTCGGCTCACCTCGTTCAAGGAGAAGGCCCTGTCATCGGCATCACAGGCCGGGCTCGTCAACAACCTCAACGACGGCCTCGCCTGGGGCCTGCTCCCGCTGTACTTCGCCGACGCCGGGCTCTCGGTGGCCCGCATCGGCATCCTCGCCGCCCTCTACCCGATGGTGTGGGGCCTCGGACAACTCCTCACCGGCGGCCTCTCGGATCGGATCGGCCGCAAACCCCTCATCGCCGGCGGCATGCTCATCCAAGCGTTCGCGCTCGGTCTCTTCGCTGCGACCGAAGGCTTCGGCATCTGGGCGGTCGCGTCGGTGCTGATCGGGGTCGGCACCGCGATGGTGTACCCGACGCTGCTCGCCACGATCGGCGATGTCGCCCACCCGAGTTGGCGAGCCCGATCGGTCGGGATCTACCGGCTCTGGCGCGACGGAGGCTTCGCCGTCGGAGCCCTCCTCGCCGGGGTGCTGGCCGACGCCTTCGACATCCCTGTCGCGATCTGGGCGATCGCCGCGCTCACCGCCGCTTCGGGCATCGTGGTGATCGTGCGCATGTACGAAACCCACCCCCGCCACGACCGCACCCCGGTCCCCGACGACGTCGACCTCGAAAGCTGACCATGACTCCAATGGACGAGGCGTCACCGTTGCTGCGCGCCAAGGCCTACGACGAGCCGTCGGTGTTCGACCCGGCGAACCTGCTGCGCGAAGGCCGCCGTCAACGACGCCGCCCCGACATCCCGGTGCCGAAGGTGTGCCTGCTCGATCCCGACGGCGACATCGTCCGCCACCTCACTTCCACCGGCCAAGCGGCCGAGCACCCCGGCTGGGCGTGCTACCACACGACCCTGTGGACGTTCGACCTCGCCGGCAGGCAGGTCGGTGTCATCGGCTGCGCGGTCGGCGCTTCGTTCGCGGTGCTCGTCGCCGAACAGCTCGCCGTGTCCGGCTGCGAACTGCTGGTCAGCGTCACCTCGTCGGGTTCGATCACCGCGGTCGCCGATCCGCCCTACTTCGTGATCATCGACCGCGCCCTGCGCGACGAAGGCACCAGCCACCACTACCTCCCACCCGGCGACTGGTCCCACGCACCCGGCCGCCTCCTCGACCGAGTACGCGACATCGAGGGGCTCACACAACCTGTGGTCGCTGGCTCGACCTGGACCACCGACGCCCCCTACCGCGAATCCCCCACCGCGATCAGCCATGCGGAGACAGCAGGTGTGGTCGCAGTCGAGATGGAGGCCGCCGCGCTCTACGCCTACGCCACCGCCCGCAACCGCAACGTGCTCTGCGTCGCGCACGTCACCAACTCCATGGCCACCGACGGCGACGACTTCGAGAAGGGCCACGCCGACGGCGCCCACGCCGCGCTCGAACTCGTCGCCGCAATCATCGACAGGCTCCGATGAGACGCTGGCGTCGACGAGCTGTCGATCTGGCGACCAGTCCGCCCGAGTAGGCGCGCAGGAAACGGTTGGCGAGTCGACGCCCGATCGTTCGGGTCGCGCAGCGTGCTGCAGGTCCGGGCGTCCGATGCCTCCCGCCTGTACCGCGATCCGCTCGAGGGAGTCGCAGCTGTCCGATCGGCCTGTCTGGTCGCTGAGCTCGCTGCCGAAGCCGTCGATCGGGCATCGATGCATTTCGGCCGTGGCGTCGGCGAGGAGATCGGGGAGGCGTCGCAACAGGGTCGGCGCGGATCTCAGCGCGGTGCTCGCGGTGAGCGCGGCGAGCAGCTGGTTGGTGGTCGACACGTCGAGCAAGTTCACGGTGTGTCGCCGCTTGGGTCGGCGAGGCGGGCGACGAACAAGTGGACGTCGTTCGACTCGTCGCCAGGCTGGTGGTCGATCTGCTGGAACCCGGCGTCGTGCAGCATCGTGATGATCTGGGCGGCGCTGGGGATGCGGTAGACGTCGGGGTCCATCCACGCCGGTGTCGTCGAGTCGCTGGTGCGGCATGCGATCGCGAGCGCGCCGCCGGGCTTGAGGACGCGGGCGATGTCGGCAAGGGTTGCCGCCGGGTCGGGCATGAAGTAGATGGTGTGGGCGGTGATCGCCGCATCGGCGCTGTCGTCGGGGAACGGGATCGTGATGCCGTCGCCGTGGCGCAGTGTTGCTCGACCGTCCCGGCACGCCGCTCGGTTGCGGGCGGTCGCTTGTTTGACCATGGTCGGTGATGCGTCGACGCCGAGCACCCGATGGCCGTCGCGCAGCAGATTGGCTGCGGTGCGGCCTTGCCCGAAGCCGACGTCGAGCACCGTGCGGGGCGCGCTGAGCTCGAGGCCGGCGACGGCTCGATCGTTGGCGGCGGCAGTCGTACTGATCATCGCCCGACCGAAAACGCGACCGAGGAGGCCGGTGGGAAGGCCGGACTGACGTGAGCGGAGCCGACCGACGAAACCGGGGCGGGTCTGGACGGTGGCGGTCATCGTGGTGCGCCGATCACGAGGTCGCGGACCATTGCTGCGCACGCGCCGGCGGTGTCGTCGGGGTAGGGCCGCGGTGCCCGGTCCCATGGCATCTTCACTGCCCAGGTGGTGACGAGCTCGACGATCGTGCGAGCGAGCACGTCGCGGTCGACGTCGGAGGTGACGACGTTCGCCCGCATCGCGAGGAAGTCGGTCCACAGGTCGACCAGTGCGTAACGGCCGTCTCCGAACCACACGGCTGCGAGTTCGGGGATCTCGGCGGCGCATCTGTCGAGCACCATCACTGCAGTGCGCCGGCTCCGCATCACACGGTGGAGCTCGGCCGTGGCACGTTCGAGCTCGTTGCCAAACGCGTCGGACGAACGCAGCCTTCGTCGGGTAGCCACGATCGTGGTGAGCTCGAGAGCAGCGACGGCGGCAGCCAACTCGGTCGTGATCCTGGCCGCCACCGCCGCCAGGTCGGCGGATGTGGTCAGCCCCTCTGCCGGGGTGTCGCCGGTGTGGTCACCCCACTCGATCACCGCCGCGAACAACGATTCCTTCGAATCGACTGCGCGATAGACAGTTCCCTTCGACACGCCGAGCCGTTCGGCGATGTCATCCATCTGGGTCCGCTGGAAACCGTGCTCGACGAAGGCCCCAGCGGCCGCGTCGAGCAGCTTGGGAAGTCGATCAGTCGGCGTCGCTCTCGGCATCCCCGGATGATAACTGACTCAGTCAGTATCGTCAACCCACGCGGTTCCTCGCACCACATCCGCTGCGGCCCGCGAGTCCGGCGAGGTCGTGGTGTCGTTCGTGGGGGATCATCGCTATGGGGTGTTGCGTCGAAGGATCGCGGCGATGTCGTCGGCCACGTCGGCGGTCTCGGTGAGTGCCATCGTGGTGCGGCCGGTGTTCCCCGGCGGGTACGCCCGGTGATCGACCCGGGGCCGGCGACGCAGAGCCGGACGAGCTGACCGATCGATTCGCGGATGTCGTGTTGGCGGATGGCGACGGCGAGCATCGATCCGTGGACTCGCGTGTGTGGCCACGCCCAGGGCTGGGAGCGGAGGTGGGCGCGTTCGAGCGCCACGGATCGGTGCTGTGGCGCGCTGCGTCGAGTTCGGCGGCGATGCGCGTGCGGATCTCGCCGGGAGTACGCCAGCGGCTTGATGCGGACGGTGTTGCGTCAGACATGGGCGGAGGCGGCGAGGGTCGGAGCTGGTGCCGCATCGTGCGCATGGGTGTCGAGTGCGGCGGTGCGGCGGGCGCGAAGACCGTTGGCGATCACGGCGATCTCGGCGCCCTCGTGGATGGCGACCACGGCACCGAGGCCGAGCAGTCCGGCGGCGGCGAGGGGAACGAGGCAGACGATGATCGCTCCGGACATGAGCAGGTTCTGCACGATGATCCGGCGGGTCCGGCGGGCGTGGACGACGAGTCCGGGGAGATGGGTGAGTCGGTCGCTCATGATCGCGATGTCGGCGGCTTCGACGGCGACGTCGGAGCCGAGGGCGCCCATCGCGATGCCGACGTCTGCAATGGCGAGCGCGGGTGCGTCGTTGATCCCGTCGCCGATCATCATCACCGCGCCGCGCTGGCGGAGTTCGCCGACGGCGATCTGCTTGTCGTCGGGGAGCAGCCCGGCGCGTACCTCGTCGATACCGGCCGAGTGACCGATCGCGGTGGCGGTCGCAAGGTGGTCGCCGGACAGCATGACGATGTCGATCGCGAGGTCTCGCAGCTGCTCGATGACGGCGGGGGCTTCGTCACGGAGCTCGTCACGCACTGCGATCGCTCCGATCGTGATGTCGTCGCGTTCAACGACCACCACGGTGGCGCCGTCGGCCATCATGCGTTCCACGTCGGCGGTGAGCCGGCCGGGTGGCACGAACGTCGGGCTGCCGAGCCGGATGCGATGCCCGGCGACCGTGCCGGTGACACCGGAACCCGCGAGGGTGTGCACATCGCTCGCGTCGCCGGTTCCGGCCGCGGCGCGGGTGATTGCTGTGGCGAGCGGATGGTCACTGTTGGCCTCGAGCGCGGCTGCCAGACCGAGCACCGTCGCCCGTTCCCTCCCGTCGGCGGCGATGTCGACGACGGTGGGCTGGTTGCGGGTCAGGGTGCCGGTCTTGTCGCAGGCGGCAACACGAACGTGGGCGAGCCGTTCCAGTGCCGCGCCCCCCTTGACGACGTTGCCGGTCCGCGTCGCGGCACCGATCGCGGCGAAGACCGTCACCGGCACCGAGATCGCGAACGCGCATGGCGACGCTGCGACCAGCACCACCAGTGCACGTTCGATCCACACTCCCGGATCTCCGGCGAATGACCCGACGACCGCGACCGCCGTCGCGACCAGCATGATCGTGGGCACCAGCGGGCGGGCGATGCGGTCGGCCAGGCGCTGGGCCTCGCCCTTGCGGTCCTGTGCCTCCTCGACCGTGTGCGCGATCCTGGCCAGCGTGCTGTCCGAGGCGGCAGCGCTGGCCACCACCTCGAGTTGACCGCCACCATTGATGCTGCCGGCCACGACCGCATCACCGGGACCGGCCTCGATCGGGATCGACTCACCCGTCACGGCCGACACGTCGAGCACCGACTGGCCGTCTCGCACCACGCCGTCCGTGACAAGTCGAGCGCCGGCGCGCAGCACGATCACATCGCTCGCCACCACGGTGCCGGTGGCGACCTCGACGAGCTCACCGTTGCGGCGCAGCGTCGCAGTGCCGGGCACCAACTCCAAGACGGCGCGCAGTCCACGCCGGGCCCGGGTGATCGCCCACTCCTCGAGCGCTTCGGACACCGAGAACAGGAACGCCAACGACGCTGCCTCAACGTGCTGGCCCAACACCAGCGCGCCAGCCCCGGCGATGGTCATCAGCGTCCCGACACCGATACGGCCGTCCCGCAACGCTCGCAATGACGACGGGACGAACGTCGCCCCGCCGGTCACGACCGCCACCCAGAACGCCACCGAGGCGAACGACAGATCAGCCAGCTCGGCGATCAGTCCCACCAGCCAGGCGGCAGCGGCGACTCCGGCGGCAGCCGTTCGCCACGACTCGGCCGGCCGGCCCTTCGCCTCGCTGGCCTCGCGAGGCGGAGCCGCGCAACACGCGTCACCCATCGGACCGCTCCAAGCCCATCAGTGGGTGATCGCACAACCGGACCTCGTGACCGATGCTCGCCAACAACGACTCGGCCGACACCAACACGTCGCGCAGCTCCGCATGCGCGAGCGAATAGAACACCTGCCGGCGATCACCCGGCCGATCCGACACCAAACCACACCCCTTCAGACACGACAGGTGGTTCGACACGTTCGGCTGCGACGAACCCACGACCTCGACCAGGTCGCTCACCCGCCGCTCCCCATCGAGCAGCGCCATCAGAATCGCCAGACGAGTCGGATCGCTCAACCCGTGGAAGAGCCGGGCAGCCGTCGTGATCTCAGCATCAGCGCCAGCGGGAGATGTCAGCATTCTGGAACAATATCAGTGAGTGCTGATGCTGCACGGATCTTCACTTCCGGGACACGGCGGCGCAGGCTCGATGAACGGTCGGATCGCAGACTGGAAGTCGGCTGCTCGACCTCGCTCAGAGCGGGCGACGAGGACGGCATGCGACCAGCGAGTGCGGTCCACGAGTATCGTTCGGCGACCGAACGTTCTGAGGAGGTGTGTGAGTGGGAATCGATCGTCGACAGTTCCTGACCGGATCCGGTGTCGGACTGGCGGGCCTCGCCGGGGGCGTTCTGGTCGGACGCGCGATCACCGACGAACCGGACACTCCGACAGCCGCGTCTGCCCGTACGACGGACACAGCGGCGACGGTGGCGTTCCGGCGTGAGCACCAGGCGGGGATCGACACTCCTTCGCAGCGGCATGCGGTGTTCACGGCGTTCGACGTCAGCCGTCGTGATCCTGCGGCGATGGCAGCGTTGATGTCGGCGTGGACCGGCATCGCCGAGCAGTTGACCTCTGGTGCCACTATCGACCAGGACACGGGTGAGGCGACCGGTCTCGGCCCGAACCGGTTGACGGTGACGTTCGGGTTCGGGGCGTCGGTGTTCGACGACTCGTGTGCACCCGTGGCGGCTCGCCCGGCCGGTTTGGTCGAGCTGCCCGGGTTTCCCGGCGATCGACTCGACGCTGCCTGGAGCGGCGGGGACGTGCTCGTGCAGGTGTGCGCCGATGATCCGACGGTGGTGTCGCATGCCATGCGTCACTTGCGTCGCACCGGCCAGGGCATCGTCACCGTGCGCTGGTCGCAGGCTGGGTTCCTCCCCCAGGCGGCAGAGGCGACGCCGCGTAACCTGTTTGGTCAGGTCGATGGCACCGTCAACCCCGCGCCCGGGTCGGACGAGCTCGACGAGCTGGTGTGGGTGAGCGACGGACCCGACTGGATGGTCGGTGGCACCTATCTGGCGACACGTCGGATCCGGATGATGCTGACGATGTGGGACCGCATGGATCTCGATGTCCAGGAAGCAGCTATCGGCCGACGTCGCGACACCGGCGCGCCGCTCACCGGCGGTGACGAGTTCACCGAACCTGATCTCGACGCCTCCCGCAACGGTGCACCCGTGATCGCTGCCGACGCGCACGTCCGGATCGCCAAGACGGCTGGGCCGGGGATGCTGCGTCGCGGCTACAGCTACGACAACGGCCCCCGCGCCACTGGCAGCGATGCCGCCGTGCCGGGCCAGATGAACCATGAGCAACACGGACAGATGGACCACTCGTCGATGCTGGCCGCGATGGACGACCACGACGCCGGGCTGTTCTTCGCCGCCTACGTCCGCGATCCCGCCACCCAGTTCGTCCCGATGCAGCAGGCGCTCAGCGCGGGCGATGCCCTTGGACACGTCCTCGCCTACACCTCCGCCGGGCTCTGGGCGATCCCGGCCGGAGCCTCCGACGGCCCGATCGCCGCCACGTTGTTCGCATGACCCGACGCACCACCACCTCGTCCGACGACGACGCCGACCGTGTCGCACGGATGGGTACGGCCGTGATGGCGTTCGTGCGCGACTTCGGGCTTCTGCAACCCGACCGCACCCCGTGCGGCAAGCCGCTCACCGTCACCCAGGCGCACGCCCTTGCACAAATTGCCGTCCAACCGGGCATCAGCCAGCGCGACCTCGGCGCGGCGCTCGGCCTCGCACGTGCCAGCGCCAGCGAGCTCGTCGCCGACCTCCATCGTCGAGGATGGCTCACCCAAACTCCATCCGACACCGACCGACGGCAACGCAGTCTCCAACTCACGGCATCAGGGCACAGGATCACCAACGACATCTCCGACGCCAGGAGCAACCTGATGCGAGACCTCCTCGCCGACGTCCCAGCCGACGACCGGGCCAGGATCGTCGCTGCCGTCGAGCTCCTCGCCGCCACCGCCCACCGCTACCGAATCCGCACCGGCGAGCACGTCGAGACCGCGGCAAGCTGATGCACCGCGGTCCCGCCGCCTCGCCACGTATCCGTCATGGTGTTCTCCTTCGTTCCACCGGATCGAAGCGATCCGGTGGAACGTTCGGCGGAACACCGCCGGAGCGGTCGTCCACCGGTTGGGATGTCGCCGTTCGGGCTGGTCACGGCACCCAGCGGGTCGCGCACCGGGGCGGTGGAACACCTGAGGCTGCTGAGCTGTCAGGCGACGTCGAAGACGCGGATTTCGGGGTCTGCCTGAAGGAGGGGACTCAGTTCGCGGACGACGTCTCCGGTGAACAGGTCGCTGGCGAGGTACTCGTTGGCATGGATCACGGAGTCGAATCCGTGCAGGACCTGGACGTCCTCGTCGCGGAGCAGAAGGTCCTTTGACTGGGCGCCCGGCACATCGGCGAGGAACGGCCGCTTGTACTTGTCGTACACGCCAGCAGCTGCCGCACGATCCTTTGGATCGATCTGGAGCGTGATCTCGAGGTAGGCCATGGTGATTCCCTTCATGTTGGTTGAGCCACTGCCGGTTGCAGTGGGTGAGCTTCAACTAGTGAGACGCGGCGTTCAGCGCATCGATCCCCGTGTGGTGCGCACGAGGACACGCCACGTGGCTGCGAGGAAGACGACAGCGAACACGGTGAGGACGAGCCAGTAGGTGCCAGTGGACTGCGTGCCGGCGTCGCCGTATGACTCGAGCAGCGGCGGACCGAGTGGCGAGGCGCCTTCGCCGAGGATCTGTCGTGCCCCGAGGTCGTGACCGAGTACCTCGAACGCCCAGCGCGTTGGGATCGCGGCGCTGATGGCGGCGCCGGCGCTCGCCATGAGGTTCACCGGGAGGATGGCTCCGGAGAACAACACGGCGGGGAAGCACAGCATGGGGAGGGCGAGGGTGGCTTGGGCCACGTTGGAGACAGCTGCGGAGGTGAGCAGGCCCAAGCCGAGGGCGGCGATGGCGCACAGCAGCAGGCCGACGCCGATGGAGGTGTAGGTCGTCAGGGGGCGGCTGGGGAGCCGGTCCAGCAGGCGAAGCACGCCGAGCATGGCCACGATCACGAGCAGCAGGAACGGGACGAGGATGGTCACCTTCGACGCCACGTAGGCGCCGAGCCGCAGGCCGACGAGGTGCTCGCGGCGCAGGATCGTCCTCTCGGTGCAGATCTGCAGCAACCCGTAGGTGAGCCCGAAGAAGAAGGCGGCAAAGACGACCCAGAACCCGACCATCACCATCGAGCTCGGGCTCGGGTCCTGGACGTCGAACGCGCCGGGTCGGAACAGGACGGCGAACATGGCGATCACCAGCGCGGGTGATCCGACCAGGATCGCCAGGGTGAGGCGGTTGTGGGTGAGGGTCTCGAGCGTCCGCCGTGTGAGGACGCCCCATTGGGTGAACCCGTTGGCGATCGGTCGCCGGACGACGCCTCGAGCGTCAGCGTCGGGCGCCGGCAGCGGAGCAGCCGTCCCGGCTGTTTCGAAGGTGACGTCCCCATCGGCCAGGCGGCGGTAGAGCTCGGGGACCGAGCTGACCCCGAACTGGCCGAGCGCGTCGTCCACAGTCCCGACGAAGCCCACTCGTCCATGTCGCGTCAGGAACACGACGCGATCGCACCGAGCGAGGTCGTCGACTGAGTGGGTGGTGAACACGACCGTCGCTGACCGGTCGGCGAGCTGGCGCAGGCGGTCGATCAGCTCAGCGCTGGTGACGGGGTCGAGACCCGAGGTCGGCTCGTCGAGGAAGGAGACGTGGGGATCGGTGAGCAGCTCGACAGCGATGCTGGCCCTTTTGCGCTGGCCGCCGCTCAGCGAGCCGACCCGGACGTCGGCCTGATCGGACAGCCCGACGGCGTCGAGGGCATCGTGGACGGCGTCGTCGACCTCGCGCGCGGTTGTCGACGATGGGAGCCGCAGCCGGGCGGCGTAGCGGAGCGTGCGACGCAGCGGCAGATCGGTATGGATGATGTCGTCCTGGGGGACGTAGCCGAGCACGCTGCGGAAGGTCGCCAGGTTGGCATACACGTCGATGCCGTCGTAGCGGACCGACCCGGAGATCTCCGGAGCGAGGCCGGCGATCGCCTCCAGCAGGGTTGTCTTGCCGGCGCCGCTGGGACCGACGATGGCGACGAGCTGACCAGGCGCAAGTGTGAATGACGCGCCGTCAACGAGTGTCACCTCGCCCCGCTTGCGGATCCGGGTCCGCCGGGACAGCTCGCGGACGTCGATACGGACGCCACGCTTCCCGCTGGCAACGGATGCCGGCTCGACCTCGGTTGCGGCGTCGAGCGCAGCGATTCGCTCTTGTGTGACTTGCACGGTCATGACTTCTCCTCGGGGGTTGGGCTTGTGGATTGGTCGCGTAGGGAGCCACCCAACGTCGTGTGCCACGACGCCGGCTGTTCGATCCGGCCGCGGGCGAACAGCAATGTCGGACGGCGACGGGTCTGACTACGCGTGCACAGTGGCGCGCAGGAACGTCGCGGGGATCGCGGTCTTGTACGGGTCGCTGCTCGTGTTCCGTGTTCTGAACAGGGTGTCGAGCTCGGCGAACAGCTCGTCGGCGTGGCCGTTTGATGCGGCGGCCTCGAAGGCGTTCATGGTCGGGCCGTAGTAGTCGCGGAACCACGTGAGGTACTCCGTCGGCGACACTGGCGCCTCGAACACGAGCGTGTCGGGCTCGCACACGATGTCGTGCTGGGGGATGCCGGCAGCAGTGAAGCGCTCGACGACGTTGTCGACTACGCCCCAGGTCATCGGGCTGACGAATCCGTCGGGTGGCGGCGGGGAGTAGGCAGAGCTGATCTTGAGGATCTGCGCGACGAGAGTCGGATCGCCGGGGATCCAGTTCCCCATGACGATGCGGCCGCCGGGTCGGGTGACCCGCACCATCTCCTTGGCGACGTCGATCGGGCGGGGCGCGAACATCGCGCCGAAGATCGACACAACGAGGTCGAACCGGTCGTCAGCGAGACCGGTGAGCGCGCACGCGTCGCCCTGCTGGAATTGGAGGTTGTCGAGACCTTCGTCTGCGGCGCGCTTGTTCCCGGCGTCGACGAGGTTGCGGGCGATGTCGACGCCGAGTACGTCGGCGCCTCGACGCGCGGCGGGGATCGCGGTGGTGCCGTCGCCGCAGCCGAGGTCGAGTACCTCGAGTCCCTCGGTGATCCCGAGTTGATCGACGAGTGATTCGCCGCTTCGCCGCATGCTCGTGGCGATGCGTGTGAAGTCGCCTTTCTCCCAGAGTGCTTGGTTCGGGTTCATGGTCGTTTCCTCTATTCGGTCTTGTCAGTCGATTGTCCGCTGGGCTCGGAAGCCGGAGCAGACCAGGTCGAGCGTCTCGATCGTCTCGTCGACGTCAGCGAAGGCGTGCTGCTCGAAAGAGGTGCCAGCCAAACCACGAGTGGAAGACGTCGGCGGCTTCGGCTCGGCCGTGCCGCTCGGACGGCCCGCTTTGCTGGAGCGCCCTGAATCGCACGCCTGGGGCCAAGGTCGCCGCCAGTCGTTCGTACTCGCGGGCGGTGAGGCACTCGAGGAACATGCCAGCGATCGACCATCGTGCAGGTTTGCCTGCGGTCGCGCCGTCCACCGTGTGTCAGTCGTGTTCATCACACCGGCGACGGTACGGACGCGCGGGCTACCTGTCGTCCGGCGTTCACCCGACAAACCGACAGCCCCCACCCGCTGGTCAAGCGGTCTCCTACGCTGCAACCGATGGCGCACGGCGACAGAGGGGAGCTACGGCTGGCCGAACTCGTCGCCGCGTTCTCGCTCGGCACCGATCTCGGCCTCGGCCAGCCGATGGAGCACGTGTTGCGCTCGTGGCGCATCGCCGCCGGGCTCGGCGAACGGATCGGCCTCGACGAATCCGAGCAGGCGGCGCTGTACTACGTCGCGCTGCTCGCCTGGGTCGGCTGCGTCGCCGACAGCTACGAGGTCGCGACCTGGTTCGGCGACGACATCGCCTTCCGCGCCGACAGCTACGAAGTCGACCTCGCTGGGCTCCCGATGATCGGCTTCATGCTCCGCCACGTCGGCGCGGGCTCATCGGCGCTGCACCGCCTGCGCCTCGCGTCCATGTTCATCACGACCCGTGGCCGGGCCGTGCAACGCGGGCTCACGTCGCATTGCATCTCGACCGCCCACCTCGCCGAGAGGCTCGGGCTCGGGCCCGACGTGTGTGAGCCGCTCAAGCAGATGTTTGCCCGCTGGGACGGCAAGGGTGTCCCACCCAGCCTCCGTGGCGACGAGATCGCGATGTCGATCCGACTGTTCCATGTCGCCGACGTCGTCGAGGTCCACTATCGCCGGCACGGCGTCGACACCGCCCTCGACGTCGCTCGCGAACGGCGCGGCGCACAGTTCGATCCCAACATCGTCGACGAGTTCTGCCGCCACGCCCACGACCTGCTCCCTACAACCGACGAAGAGACAGACTGGATCGCACTCATCGACGCCGAACCCGGCCTGCGGACACGGCTCACCCAACCTGAGATCGACAACGCCCTCGAAGCCGTCGCCGACTTCACCGACCTACGGTCGCCGTACTTCGCCGGGCACTCCCGCGGCGTCGCCGATCTCGCCGCCGCCGCCGCACACGAGACTGGGCTCCCCGAACCCGAGGCCATGCTCACCCGACGCGCGGGGCTGCTCCACGACATCGGCACTCACGGCATCCCGGCGACGATTTTGGACAAATCCGGGCCGCTCACCGCCGCCGAGCGCGAACGCATTCGCCTGCACCCCTATTACACCGAACGCATGCTGGCGCGGCCCGCGCTGCTCGCGCAGCTGGGAACGATCGCCGCCTCACACCACGAACGCCCCGACGGCTCCGGCTACCACCGCGCCCTCAGCGGGGCGACGATCCCGATGTCCGCGAGGCTGCTCGCGGCCGCTGACGCATACCACGCCATGACCGAACCCCGCGCCTACCGGCCTGGCATGCCAGCAGACAGCGCCGCCAAAGAACTGCACAGCGCGGTGACCTCAGGCCTACTCGACGGCGAAGCAGTCGACGGTGTGCTCGCTGCCGCAGGCCACAAGCGCAGAAAACGTCGCAGCAGGCCAGGCGGGCTCACACTCCGCGAAGTCGAAGTGCTCACGCTCATCGCCCGCGGCGCATCCAACCGCCAAGTCGCACGTGCCCTCAACATCACGCCAAAGACGGCGGGCACCCACATCGAGCGCATCTACATCAAGATCGGCGCCTCCACACGCGCCGCAGCGACTCTCTTCGCGGTGCAGCACGGCCTGCTCGATCCAACATCCGAGGGACTGTCCGACGCCGAGTGACGCCTCAGACCACGTCGATCACACGGCTGAGGGGGATCGACGATCGCAGCGGTGCGGTTACTGAGGTCGATCACGTACGACGAATGGCAAGGCCTTCATCGATGAGTCGTTGATCCTCAACGCTCACAGCGGTCTGGTTCCGGCAACGACGACGGAGCCCAAGTACGGGACTGCTTTGGACAATTGAGGCATCAGCCACGCCATCTTGCGGAGATGGGCGGGTCGGGCTGCGACACGAGCCATGATGGCAAGGCTGTGGGCGAAGCCATCGTCGGCGAGGAAGCCCTTGGGACTCATCATCTCGAACGGCCCGGTCTCCGTGTTCACGGTCCGCGTCATCGGCGGTCGGCTGCTCGGCTCGTCAGAACCCAATGGCCTTGGCGCCGTCGGTGACGGCTTCGACCAGGTTGGCGGCGGTGACGATCGTTGCTCCCTCGATGAGGTCGTCGGTGGTGATGCCGCGTGGTCCTGTGCAGGCGCCGCACGCCCACACGCGGCCTCCGTTGGCGATGAAGTCGGCGAGGATCTTGCCGGTCGGCGGGTGCGAGGCGAAGTAGATGTCGTCGGCGTAGCCGTGTGTGGCGAGCCGCACTGCTTCTGAGGTGAGGAAGACGACCGTGTCCTGGTCGGCGGTGACGGCGACGTTGCCGACGATGAACGGCAGGGTGGCCTTCTCTGGGTCGTCGGCGCCGTGGGTTCCTTGGATCAGGAGGCTCGGTGTGGCGGTGGGGTTGGTCATTGCTGGTTCTCTTTCCTGTTGGGGTCCTTCTTCGCGATGAAGAAGATGGTGTGGTTGGGGGAGGGGTGGTGGACGAGCTCGTTCGAGTACACGAGTGGGTTGCGGGTCAAGCGGCACCACGCGGGGACACCGACGCGGGCGGCCGGGTCGTCGGTGTGGACCTCGAGAATGTCGTCGGGTTCCATCTCGCGCATCGTCGATGCGATGAGCGGGGTGAGGTCGATGCAGGCCAGGCCGGGGGCATCGAGGCGTCGTGTCGGTTCCGTCACGGCGCCACCGCGCGGAAGGTGTGGCCGGTGACGGCGTACTTGCGGGCGCGGCTCTCGCCGGCTGCGCCGCCGAAGCTGTCGGTCGGCAAACCGACGGCGACCTCGACGAAGCCTGCGGCCGCGATGACGTCGGTCCATTCGAGGTTCGAGAGGCCGCCGGCGATGCAGTCGGTCCACAGCTCGATGTCGCAGCGCGCGGCGTCGGGCACGGCGCGTCCGACGGCGATGTCGGCGAACTGGAGGATGCCACCGGAGCGGAGCACTCGTCGTGCCTCGTGCAGGGCGTGGACCTTGTCGGCAACCAGGTTGAGCACCCCGTTGGCGATGACGACGTCAGCCCAGCCGTCGTCGACGGGCAACTGCTCGAGGATGCCCGATCGGAACTCGACGTTGCCGAGACCCAGCTGGGTTGCCTCGCGCCGTGCCCGGTCGAGCATCTCGGGGGTCATGTCGACGCCGATCACCGATCCGGTCGGTCCGACGAGTTCCGCCGCGACGAAGCAGTCGAAGCCGCCGCCGGATCCGAGATCGACGACCCGGCTTCCCGGCGGGATCGGACCTGCGGCGAACGGATTGTCGACCCCGGCGAAGCTCGCGATCGCCGAGTCCGGCAGCGCGTCGCAGATGTACGCCGGGTAGCCGAGCTTGGTGGCCAACGGACGCCCGGTGTGGAAGTGGAACTCGCCGTCCGGGTTGGTGGCCACCTCGGCGTACTTGGTTCGGACCTCGGCGCGGAGCGCCTCCGGGTCTACGAGGGGCGAGAACTCGGCAGGGGTGAGGGCGTGGCGGTCGGTCTTCACGGGGTCTCCTTCATGGTGTGCTGCTTTCGTGACCGCGGGTGCGACCGGGTCTGGTGGTCGTTCATGCGGCGTCTGGCCGGCGCCCGGCGCCTGCGAGACGTCGGAGAGCGGGTGTCCACCACCCGGTGACTCGACGGCGACGCCGTCGACAGTGGGGACCGCGACACTCTGTCGCCGGTGCCGGAGAGACGATCGGGCGGTGCGAGCGCCACGTCTGCAGGCCGACGGCAAGGCGGGGCGGGCGACGGCGCCGCGGAGGGTCGCGGTGCAGGTGGCCGAAGCGCTCGACCCGCTCGATACGCGCGCGGTGCTCAGCCTGAGCAACCGTGTAGGCGAGGTAGGTACTCATGGTGGCTTCCTTCGGGAGACGCGGGTTCAGTGAGCGAGGGCTATCCAGGGCCCGCTCGGGACGGAGGTCGCGGCGGAGGGGGCGACCGCGGGTGCGTTGGGCAGGTGAGGGGTCACGCCGGCACCGCGTCGTTGTCACGGCTCGCCGTTGCGATGGGCGGGCACACGGCGCATGTTGCGGCCTCCTGGGGGGTGGGTCGGCGGAACCACTCGGTTCGCCACCACGTGCGGTAGGTGTCCTCACCCATCAGCGCCGCGAGGGGTTGGGTTTGGCTGGCGTGATGGCCGAGGGCGCGTCGCTTCCGGTCGAGTTCGTCGTCGGAGAGGTCGCAGGTGAGGGCGATCTGATCGGTCCGGTACGACGCCGGTCCGTCGCCCGCGCGCGCGGCGAACAGGCCGATGCGTTCGTGGAGCTCCGCGTTGCGGGCGACGAACTCGTCGGTCATCGTGGCGTAGAGCAGTTCGCCGTGGCCGACTCGCCGCCAGGCCTCGGTGACCCACGCCGCCACGATGCGGTGGTCGCGGTGACCGGTGATGCCGTCGGGCCCGAACGTGATCACCACATCGGGGCGCAGCGCGTCGATCTGTGCGGTGATGTCGGCGATCGCGGCTTCGTCGTCGACGAGGTCGCATTCGCCGTCGCGGTAGTCGAGGATCCTGACGTCGTCGACGCCGAGCTCGGCGAGGCTGGCGCGAAGCTCCTGCTCGCGGCGTGCCGCGAAGTGGGGCTGGTCGAAGTCGGCCGGATCAGCTGTGCCCTTCTCGCCGCGGGTCAGCGTGAGCGCTGTCACGCGCCGGCCGGCGTCGGCCATGCGGGCCATCAGTCCCGCCGACAGGTAGGCCTCGTCGTCGGGGTGGGGCCAGATCCCCATCAGGTGGTGAGGAAGATCGGACTCGATGCGAGTGGGCATGTAACGACGATGACGGAGATCACTGCCCGAAGCTTGGGCAGTGACGGGGGATTGCCTGGGGATTCGCTGAGGGCCGTCGCTCAGAACTGCGTCACGCCGGTGGCGTCGGATCCCGATTCGGGCTCGGCCCGCCGGAACGTCAACGTCATGCCATCGAGGCCACTGTGCGGGATGACGGCGCTGGGCTCGACGCGACGGACGGTAGACGAGTCAGCGGCCATGTGCGGTGCGGTGGGACATGCTCGCCAGAACTCGGTGGACCGCGTCGAGCAGCTCCTGCGCGCCGAGGCCGGGCGCGTCGAGGAATGCCACGGCGTCTCCGCAGTCTCCGACCAGTGTCGGCCGCGAGGTGGCGGCAATCCCGACCGGTGGCTCCTCGGGGGACGACGTCTGCGTGGTCAGCGGGCGGGGACACCGGCGCCGGCCAGCGCGCCAAGATAGAGATCGAGCTGCTCCTCGCGCTTGAGGTAGAAGAGCTTCTCGCGGGCGTGGCCGACCGTGAACTCGGGGCACTGCTCCCGCAGCGTGCGCGAGGCAGCGTCGGCCTCGTCGCGTCGGCCGAGCAGCGTCAGGCCGACCAGGCGGTGAGCAGTGGCCCAGTATTGGCAGTTCGGCAACGCGGCCGCCCGATCGGCCCACTCGAGGGCCTCCTCGAACCGCCCCGCGAACAGCAACGCCAACGCCCCGTAGGACAGGAACGCCCAGCGCTGAGGGTCGTGGGCACCCAGAGCTACGGATCGCTCGAACTGGCTGATCGCCTCGTCGTAGCGACCCTCGTAGCACAGCGAGTCGCCCAATCCGCAGTAGGCGGCGGCGAACGTCGGGTTGAGCTCGACCGCCCGCCGGTTCTCCGCAAGCGCGCTGGCGTACTCGCGGCGGGCAAGCTGGACCCGCCCGCGCAACATGTGGAACACCGCGTTGTGATCGTCCATCTCCAACGCCCGCTGGGTGGCGTCGAGCGCGGCGTCGAGCGCCTCGGCGTCGGGCTGCGTCCCCCAGTAGACCATCCCCAACACGGTCGCGTACGCCCACCAGGCGTGGGCGTCGGCGAAGCCCGGGTCGAGCTGGCGACAGCGCGACAGGAGGCGCTGCGCCTCGAGGTTGTCCTCGGCGGTGAACCGGAAGAAGTGGGCGAGCCCCATGTGGAACAGATCCCACGTGCGCAGGTCGGCGGGCGGGCGGCGTCTCACCCGGTCCCGCTCGGCGTAACCCACCTCGGGCTCGACCGTGGACGCGATCGTCTCGGTGATGTCGTCGAGCACGTCGAACAGGTCCTCCACCGTGCGGTCGTAACGCTCCGCCCACCGCGACACCCTGTCTGTCGTCGCGGTCAGGCTGGCGGTGACTCTCAGCCGCCCGCCCCCGAACCGCACCGTCCCGTCGAGCACGTAGTCGACGCCGAGCTCGTCGCGCATCCTCGCCGCGGCATCGGATTGGCCGGCGTACTCGGCTGTTGTCGCTCGGGCGAGCAGACGCAACCATCGGTGCTTGGACAGCGCGGTGGTGATGTCGTGTGCCAACCCGTCGGCGACGTGGTCGTGGCCGGGCTCGGTCGTCAGGTTCGCGAACGGCAGGACGGCCAGCACCGGGTGGGCCGACTCGGCGGCCTCCGGTTGCAGGATCGCCGAAGCGTTGTCGGCCTCGATCGGGGCGACAAACATGTAGCCACGACCGTGGACCGTCCTGACGACGCGTTGGTCGCGGCCGGTGTCACCGACCGCGCGTCGCAGTTCCTTGATCTGGGTGGTCAGCGCCGATTCGCTCACGAACCGGTCGCCCCACACCGAGTCGAGCAGTTCGGTCTTGGCGACCACGCGATCGCGATGCTCGATCAACTGGATCAGGATGCGCATCGCCTGTGGCTCCAGCGGCACTGGGTGACCGCCGCGCCGGAGCTCGAATCGGTCGAGATCGAGCACGCAGTCCTCGAACCGCCAGCCCATCCTCGCAACAGTAGCCCCACCTCCTGGGCCGCCCGCTCCGTGCCTCACGTTGCTGGGCGGCGGCCTACTACCAGCGATCGTTGGAGCAAACCGTCATCGATCGCCTGTAGTTGCGCTTCTTGTTCTTCTTGCCGCGTGTCGAACTCAGTCGCACCGTGGAGCGCCACGAGCGCGTCGCGATGATCGTGCCGTTCCGCGACCCACGCGGCGGCCGTCGAGCGGAACTGCTCGGTCTGATCGACGACGACGATGTCGACGAAGCCCGCTCGGCGCATCAGGTCGTCGGGCGCGTGCCGCGACGAGACCGCCCACGGTCCGGACCTGTGTGCCCGCTGGCGCTCACGCTTGGGCAGTTCGGGGATGGTGTGGATGACCTGGAACGCCATCGTGCCACCCGGGCGGAGGACTCGGTGGAGTGCTCTCGACACGGAGAGCTTGGGGCGCAGTCAACACAGCACGTCGGTGTGGACGACGGCGTCGAAGGTGTCGGCTGGGAACGGGACGTCGCGGGCGCTGGCGTTGGCGCACCACGCCCGCGCTTCGAGGTGCTCGGTGCGGATGCGCGCGTCGGCGACGGTCAATCCTTCGAGCGGGAGGTCGGTGAGCACGACCGAGCAGCCGGTCGTCGCCGCCAGGTACAGGCCGGGCCAGCCGCGGCCGGCGCCGACATCGAGCAACAGGTCGCCGGGGCTGAGGTGAAGGTACTCGGCCAGTTGATCTGCTTGGGCAATCGTCGTGTACCCGTTCGCCCCCCAATCACCACCGATCACACGTCGTTCGATCGCCTGGACGATGTCGACCCGCTCCTCCCGGTAGCGGTCGGCGAAGCGGTCGCGTGCCTCTTGCTCCTTCGAAATGACCATCGTTGCTCCAGTCACACGCTCCGTCGCGGGGCCGGCGGACCGGTCGCGGGTTTGCGGGCGAGGAAGGCGTAGCCGTAGACCTCGAACGTGCGAGCGTTGGCCTCGCCGCTGGCACCTGCGAACGTGTCGACAGCCGGTCCGATCTCGACGTCGACGAAGCCGACTTCGGTGAGCATCTGATGCCAGCCCTCACGGGGCAGCCCGCCGGCGATTCAACCGGTCCACAGGTCGACGTCACGCATGGCTTCGGGTGGGACGGTTCGACCGTTGGCGATGTCGGCGAACTGCAGGATGCCGCCCGGCTTGAGGACGCGGTGGATCTCGTCGAAGACGGACCGTTTGTCGGCGCACAGATTGATGACGCCGTTGGAGATCACGACATCGGACCATGCGTCCTCGACCGGTAGCTCCTCGGCGAGGCCGCGGCGGAACTCGACGTGAGCGTGGCCGAGCAGCTCAGCTGTTGCTCGGGACTTGGTGAGCATCTCGTCGGTCATGTCGACACCGACGACGAAACCGTCCGGGCCGACGTGGTAGGCGGCGACGAAGCTGTCGAAGCCGGCGCCGGAACCGACATCGACGACCCGCTCACCGGCGCGCAGTCGACGCAATGAGAACGGGTTGCCGACCCCGGCGAACGACTCGACCGCCGGGTCCGGCATCCCGTCGACGATCGCAGGGTCATAGCCGAGTCGGGCAGCGAGCGGGCGCCCGGTATGGAAGTGGTAGGTGGCGTCGGGTGCGACGGCGACGGCCCGGTACTTGTCGCGGACCTGGTCGCGGAGCGTGTCGACGTCCACGATCGGCATGTCGGACATTCCGGTCACCTCCTGGTGGGAGCGGGTGGATGGGTCTCGTACATGCGCGCGATGACGACGACCCCGGACAGCGCGGTGAGGGCGGCGACCGCGTAGATCGCAGCCTCGATCGACAGGAGATCGGCGACGATCCCGGCGACGAGCGCGCCGACGGCGAAACCGGCGTCGCGCCACAACCGGTAGACGCCGACCGCCCGGGCACGCCAGAGGGGGTGGGCGACGTCGCCGATCGCGGTCAGCAGGGTCGGGTAGACCATCGCCGTGCCGGCACCGAGCAGCGCGGCGACGAGCGCCCAGATGCCGAAGCCGGAGGTGGCGGCGATCATCGCGATCGCGACGGCCTGGAGGAGCATCCCGCCGGCGATCAGCGGTGTGCGGCCGATCCGGTCGGACCATGCGCCGGTGACGAGCTGCCCAAATCCCCACACCGCTGGGTAGATGGCGGCGAGGACGCCGATGCGGGCGACGGAGAGGCCGGCATCGGCGAAGAGGTACGACGAATGGCCCAGCCCCTCGTCGACGAACATCCGGATTCCGACCATCGCAATGCTCCTCAAGCAATGTCTTGAATATAGCTCGGGATCGCGCCATATTGTCAAGCAGTTCTTTGAGGAGCTTTTATGTGAGGACTTCGAGCGATGGTGATCGACAGGCGAAGGATGTGCTGTTCGACGCGTTCGGAGAGGTCGCCAAGGCGCTCGGCAACGGACGCCGCGCCGAGCTGGTCGACGTGCTTGCCCAGGGCGAGCGTCAAGTCGATGAGCTCGCAGCCGAGATCGGCCAGAGCGTCGCCAACACCTCGTTCCATCTCCGGGTCCTCGCCACGGAGGTGATCCGCCAGGTGCACGACGATTCGCGCCAGACCCACGGCGCCCGGCGGGTGCACGCGGAGCTCGTCCTGGGTCGGAAGATGACGGTCGCTCGCTGCACTGTCGAACTGGTGATGCGCCGCCTCGGTCTCGCCGGTCTGCCGGGCCGGCCGAAGTACCGCAAGATCCCGAACACGCCGACCGCGTCCGATCTCGTGAACCGTGACTTCGCCCGCACTGAGCCGAACCGGCTGTGGCTCACCGACATCACCGAGCACCCGACCCGCGAGGGCAAGGTGTACAGCGCTGTCGTGCTCGACGCGTTCTCCCGCGAGTCGTGGGCTGGTCGATCGACCCGTCACAGACCGCCAACCTCGTCGTGAACTGAACGCGCTCGGGATGGCGATCGAGAACCGCCAAGCCGATTGAGCCTGGTCAATACACGTCATGGGCGTTCACCCGCCGAGCCGTCGACTCGGGGCTCGTGTCATCAATGGCGTCGATCGGCGATTGCTACGACAACGGCCAGATGGAGACGCTCGGGATGCTCAGCCCGATCGAGTACGAGCTTCGCCATACCTGAAGCGCTCCGGGATTCGTGGAGGCTCTCGTGTGCCCCTGGTTTCGCGCGGTCAGCTGGCTTGATCGCGGGCGGTTGTGTCGGCGTGCTGTGTGACGGTTCTCGGACACGCCGCTACGCGGCTGAGGGTCTGGCGGGGTTGGCGGAGGGGTAGGCGCGGCCGTTGTCGTGTCCGCATCAGATGCCGCCGGTGGTGGAGGCGCGGATCGGGGAGTTGCGCCGGTTGAGCCCCGGGTGGGGTCCGCGCATGCACGGCACGGTGGTGCCAGCCTCAGATCGTCGCCACATCAGGGACCTTTGCCCCTCGCCGTCCGGATCCTCAGTCCACACACTTGCGGACGTGCACCTCGAGCGACCTGCCCGACATGGCCCGTGGTTCTGGGCCCACCCCGTCCCAGCCCTCGGCGTCGCGGTCGCACTGACTGCCGCGATCTGCGTGCTGCGCTTCGCGGTCGGGAGCGTAGAGGACTCGATCGCCGACCTGTACGCCTTTCCCGTCGCACTCGTCGCGCTCACATCGGGACGGCGAGCGGGTTTCGTCGCCGGTGTCATCGCAACGGGGTTGCTGCTCTGGTGGGTCCTCGCCGCAGGCGAACACCTCACGCTGCTCGGGTGGATGAGCCGGATCATCCCGCTCGTGTTGCTCGGAACGCTGGTGGGCGACGCGGCCGATCGCATCCGCGACGCAGATCGAACCGAGCGTCGCGCCCGCCGACTCGAGGTGCTCGGACGGGAGACCGCCGAGGTGCACGACAGCATGATGCAGCACCTTGCTGTGGCGAAGTGGCGGCTCGAGAGCGGTGACACCGAGCATGGGCTGGACTCGCTCACAGCGGCCATGCTCGATGCTCAAGACCTGGTCCGGGAGCTCCTCGACTCGGCGAGTGCCGTGCCCGGGGATCGCCTCCGAAGTCAGTCTGCTGGCTCGAGCACGGCCGCGACGTCACGCATCGGACCCGTGACCGTCGCCGGGGTACCCGGCCATCTCGAGCGGACCGCTGCCCGGGGCGGCCGTGTCCGCTGGCGGTTCCCGCGGTCGGATCGCTGAACGCGAGCGTGGCACCCGCGGTCGAGCTCACCTCGACCGTCCCGGTTCACTGCTCATCGCGAAGCGAGACCAGCGCCGAGCCGATCGAACGCGTCCTGGACGAGCGTCGGCAGCTCCACCGCCCGGGGGGCGGTGAGCCAGTGTTGCAGTGATGCGCGCATGACGGCGACGGCCGTGGCCGCGAACAGTCGTGGTGCCGGGTCGCCGCTGGCGGCAGCCAGTCGGGTGGCGAGGTGCGCGGTGAGGGTGTGCTCCCAGCCCGCCTGAAGCTGAAGGCTCCGTGCCTGGACCGACGGGGTGGCGGCCATGATGCCGAAACGCCGGGCGAGCCGATCAGCTTCCGCCGCATAGTCGGACGCGACCGCAGCGAAGGATCCTCGCAGCGCGCTCCACACCGGCTCGTCTGTCGGCCGCTGATCGAGTTCGTGGAGGATGCGACCGAGCCGGTCGGCATGGTCGGCGAGGGCCACGTCGTCCTTCGTGTCGAAGTAGGAGAAGAACGTTCTCGGCGCGATGTCGGCGGCGGCTGCGATCTGCTCGATCGTGGTCGCGTCGAAGCCCTGCCGCTCGAACAGCTCGATGGCGACATCCTCGATCCGGCGGCGACGGTCGCGCTTCTTGCGCTCCCGCAACCCGATGGTCTCCGGCATGCCGTCATCGTATCCGTCAAAGTCTGCGGCTGCTGCGATTTTGCAGTCACAGCAGTTATGGTGGGCGAAGCAGGTCATGACGACGGCTCTCGACGCGGCCGGACCACAGTACGGTGAGCGTGAGTTGTTCCGCTCGTTCGGCGTCGTCGCATCAGTCCTCACTGCCGACGGACGACACGAGCTCGCCGCCCTTGCCCTCGGCGCCGCGCGCGGCGAGGACGAGGACCGGCCCGACGCGCTGAGCATGGTGCGCGCTCGGCTGGCCGATCTGCTCGGAGCCGATGAGGTTGCTCGGCTCGAGTCCGACGGCGAGGCGCTCGCCGCCGACGCCCTCACCGCCCGTGTCCGCAACGCCCTTGCGACGTGAGGTGTCACCAGGAACGGACGAGCGTCGCCCACCACCGTCGAGGGTTCGGCTCCGAGATCTCTGACGGTGAGGCGATCAGCCAGGCCGAGCTTCCTTGTTTGTCGCCATGACGGCCCCCTCTCCTGTAAGTGACAGGGCTTCGTCCTTGCTGCTCGAGGCGATGCCTGTCCGGCTGATGTGCCCGACCGGTCGTCGGCGTCGGGTTGTCGCGCTCGGCGGTCTGGGTGGCTTCCGGCACCCGGGAGCGTCACGGCGTCGCACATGGGCGCCTTGGCTCGATGCAACTCGGTAGATCAGAGCAACGCGGCCTGACGAGTATCGTTCGGCAGTGAGCTTCGATGGTGTCAGCGGAACGTTGACGGTGGCGGCGGTTCAGAGCACACCGGTGTTCCTCGATCGCGCTGCAACCGTCGGGGTGGTCGCCCGTCACGTCGCTTCGGCGGACGCCGAGCTGGTCGTGTTTCCGGAGTCGTTCGTGCCGGGCTACCCGGACTGGGTGTGGCGGCGGCCCCCGATGAGCGATGGCGACTGGTACGCCCGGTTGGTCGCCAACGCCGTGCGCGTCGAGGGCGCCGATCTTGATCCAGTGCGTGATGCTGCACGCGATGCTGGGGCGTGGGTTGCGCTCGGCGTCACCGAGCGATCTCCGTCGGACACGCTCTACAACACGGTCGTCTACATCGGGCCCACGGGCGAGATCGTTGGCCGCCACCGCAAGCTGGTGCCCACTGGCGCCGAGCGGCTGGTGTGGGCCAACGGCAACGACCACCTGCTGACCGTCATCGATGTTGGCGGCGTCAAGGTCGGTTCGCTGATCTGCTGGGAGAACTACATGCCACTCGCTCGGATGGCGATGTACGAGCGTGGGATCGACGTGCTGTTGGCGCCGACGTGGGACAACAGCGACGAGTGGGTGCCGACTCTGCGGCACATCGCCAAAGAGGGCCAGATCTTCGTCGTCGGCGTGACCGCCTTCCTGCGCGGCAGCGATGTGCCCCGGGATCTATCGGATGCTGATGAGCTGTACGGCGGCGAGGACGACTTCCTGTCGCGCGGCAACACCTCGATCGTCGCTCCGGGCGGCGAGCTGATCGCCGGGCCGCTGATCGGCGAAGCGGGCGTCGTGTCCGCCGAACTCGAGCTGTCTCGCATCGCCGCCGGCCGCCGCATGTTCGACCCGACCGGTCATTACGCCCGCCCAGACGTGCTGTCGCTCCGGCAACCTGTGATGGGCGAGCCCCCGAGCGACTCTGCCGAATGAGCGGGTTGGTGTCGTCTGGTGATGTCCTTCGCCACCGGCCTACGCGATCAACCACGACGACCTGATGACTTCGGAGCCTGCCGGCGTCTCGCCATGGTTCGATGCCTCGAGATCCGGACCGGCCGGTGGTGGAACGATCCGGCCGTCGCTCATCACGCCAACGTGGGTGCAGCGTCACTACGGCGCAGCGTCACTACGGCGTGAAATACCCCGCAGCCAACACCGCAGTCGCCGCTCGAAGGCGTTGGCGTTGGCGTTCGCCGTGCTGCATCCGGATGAACTCCTCGCGCGTCGACTGCGTTCATCCGTCGACGCGGACCCCTCGGTGGTCGTTCGCGTTGGCTATCGACGATGGGCGACATCTCGGTGACGGACACGCTCGTGCACCGCGATCCGCTCGGCGATGGTGAGAACGTGGCCGTGCCGTGGCGGTGGCCCGACGGTCAGGCGGCGACGGGGTTGGTGTGTGGTTGTCGACCGGTCAGACGGGCACCAGTATGGTCATGCCCTCGTCGAGTTGATCGCTCTGTACGGCAACGTCGCCGCCGCTGACGGCGAGCACGGTGACTGGCAGGAACTCGTGCGGTCCATCCGGTGAGCCGACCTGCACGGCGTATGTGCCGTCGAGGCGCGACACGAGCGCTTCGGCGGGCACGATCGTCGCGGCGATCGCGCTCGTGACGTCAATTCGGACGGTGACCACGGTCCCGGTTGGTTCATCGAGCGGTTCGATCGGTGTGATGAGTGCCTGGACGACGGTCATCGAGTCGCGTTCCGCCGACCGCAACACGCTGACGACGCCCGCGGTTCCGGCGATGTCGACGTCGAGTCCAGGCGTGACGACCGTCTGGAGCTCGGTCGGCACTTCGATCACGACGTGGTGTGAGCTCCCCGACAGGCTCACGATCGCGGTTCCGTCGGTGACGTCCTCACCGACCACCGCCGCGAGGTGCGCGGTGATGGTGGTGTCGGCGGCGACGAACACGATGGACCCGAGTTCGACTGCGCCGGTCGGGTCGACATCGAGGCCCTCTTGCCAGCGTTCGATGGCGGCCTCGGTGTCGTTGTCGAATGAGTCGTCGATGGTGACGGTGGCGTCGGGGTCGTATCCGAGGTCGACGAGGCTCTGCTCCAGTTGGCGCACATCGGGTCCGTCGTCGATACCGGATTCGAGGGTGCGCCAGGCCGGCTGGTTGCCGTGGAGCGCAACGACCGGCTGGCCGTCGACGGTGTAGATCACGTCGCCGTTGGCGATCGGGGAGCCGATCGCTGCGATCGACGTGATCATCTGTATCACCGGTTCGCCCGAGGTCGTCGTGCCGCCACTGGTCGTGCCCTGCCGGATGGAAGGTCCGCCCAGACCGCCTGGTGTCGACCCGACCCGGCCGCTGTCGCCGGTCGGTTCCGGCTCCGACCCCGCCGTCGGAATGGTCGTCGTCGCCGTCGTGTCCGGCGCCGTGGTGTCCGGTGTCGTGGTGTCCGGTGTCGTCGTGTCCGGCGTCGTGGTCGGGGTCGGGTCGCATTCGTCGTCGACGGGGACCGTCACACCCCGTGCCGTGGTGGTGGTGGTGGTGGTCGTCGTCGTGGGTTCGTCGACCGGGGGGCATTCCGGCTCGGGAGCCGCGTCGACGGAGACGGTGTCGGCATCCGTCGCGTTCACCGATGAGGCGAACGACGCCAGACCAACGGGTGACACGTTGGTTTCGGCCGAGGCGTCAGTCGCCGAGTTCTGCGTCGATGGCTGCGTCGTGGTCGACGCCGACGATTGGCCCTCGATGCGGTGCAACACGGTGATGCTCTGGGTTTCCGCGATCGTGCCGTCGATCCGCTCCGTGCTTGTGAGATCGCCGACGGTCACGGTCACCGCCTCGAGGACCGGCGCGGCGACGATCGTTGGCTCGATCCCGGTGTCGGCCCACCGGGCAATAGCTTCAGCGGTCGCCGCGGTCAACGCGATCGACAACGAGACGAGCAGGATCCAGCGGAACCTATGTCGGGTCGTGGCGGTCATCGTGTCGTCCTCAATTGGATGCGTGGGGGTCCGATGGGCTCTCACGACGAGCGCAGGGCGTCGGTGGGTGGGAGACGCGCGGCGCGTGCGGCCGGGTACAGACCGGCGATCCCGCCGATCACGATCGCGGCGAGGATGCCGCCGCCGATCGCGGCCGGGGGGATGACGATCTGCCAATTCTCGATCGACGCATACACCGCGGTGACTGCGGCGCCGAGCGCGGCGCCGACGAGCCCGCCCGCTCCGGCCAGCAGCAGCGCTTCGGTCAGAAACTGGCGTCTGATGTGTGCCTTGGTCGCCCCGAGGGCGCGTCGCAGACCGATCTCGGTGCGCCGTTCGATCACGGCGATCACCATCACGTTCGCGATTCCGATGCCGCCGACGAGCAGCGCGACTGCTCCGAGCCCGAGGAACAGCGACGTGAAGGCGGTGTCTGCCGCGTCCTGGGCGGCGAGGATGTCGGAGGGCCGGGACACCTCGACCTCTTCTGGTGTCTGCGGATTGACGGTGCGTCCGAGGACGCCTCGCACCGGGTCGACGGCGTCGTCTTCGGTGCGCACGTAGATGATCTCGGGAACGACGTCGTCGCCCACGACGTACGCCTCGGCTGCGGCGAACCCGATGATCGCTGCCCGGTCGAGCCCCTCGGCGGCCTGCACGGGTTCGAGGACGCCGATCACGGCGAACCACTGACCACCGATGTAGACGCGCAAGCCGTCGGCGACGTCGGTGATGCCGAGCGTTTGTGCGGCCACCGAGCCGAGCACGGCGGCCGGGTACCTCGTTGTGGCGTCGTCGAGGAACTGGCCGTCGGCGAGCCCGGTCCGCAATGTGTCGAGCAGGTCGCCGTCGGCGGCGAACACCGAGATCCCGCCGTTGATGCCTTCCGAGATGGTGTCGGTGCGCCGTACCGTTGCGTCGATAGTGGCGATCGAGCTGACACCGGTGACGGGCGCGATCCGGCTCACCATTGCCACGGCCGTGTCGGGCAGTTCGCCGCTGCCGCGGCCGAACCCTTGCCCGGCCTGAACCTGCAGCAGGTTGGTGCCGAGTTGGCGGATCTGGGCTCGCAGTTCCTCCTGCGACGAGGCCGAGAGTCCGAGCACCGCCACCATCGCGGCGATGCCGATCGCCACGCCGATCGTCGACAGGCCGGTGCGGAGCCGGCGCGTCCGCAAGCCGAGCGCCCCGGTGCGGATGACATCGAACGCGCGGAGCCGCGACGGCCGCAGTGCCGCGACGTCGACATCGACGGTGTTCGCGCGCGTTGCAGTGGCTGAGGCAGTCATGCTGCCCGCCCGGGGTCGCGGTCGTCGGACTCGACCCGCCCGTCGCGCATCGAGATCTGCCGCGGGAGTGAACTGGCGAGCTCGCGGTCGTGGGTGATGATCACGATCGTGCGCCCCTCGGCGTGGAGCTCGCGGAGCAGCTCCATCACCGAAGCGCCCGATCTCGAGTCGAGGTTGCCGGTCGGCTCATCGGCCAGGACGATCGACGGCCGGTTGACGATCGCCCTGGCGACGCCGACCCGTTGACGCTCCCCGCCGCTCAAGTGGCTCGGAATGTGCTGGAGCCGGTGTGCGAGGCCGACGCGTTCGAGGGCCGCCGTCGCCTGGCGCCGGCGCTCGGCGAGGCCGATGCCCTGGTACAGCAGTCCGTTGGCGACGTTGTCGACGGCCGACATGCCATCGATGAGGAAGAACTGCTGGAACACGAACCCGATGAGTCGCGATCGCACCGCCGACAGCTGCCGATCGCTCATGCGCGAGGCCTCGATCCCGGCGACGCGGACGATCCCGGTGGTCGGCCGATCGAGCGTGCCGATGATGTGGAGCAGCGTCGACTTCCCGGATCCCGACGGCCCGACGATCGCCGCGATCTCGCCGTGCTCGACGGTGATCGACACATCGTCGAGGGCGGCGACTGGTGGGCTGCCCGCGTATTGCTTGCAGATCCCGATCAGTTCGAGCGCGAGCGGTGGTGCGGTCGTGCCGACCATCGGCGGGACCGTGCCCGCGAGCGCGGTGGGCTTGATCGCGTCGTTCACGTCGTTCACGACGGCACCACGACCTCGAGCCCGGCGGCGACGTCGGGCCCGGTGACCACTACGAAGCCGTCGGCGAACAGCCCGGTCTCGACGCCGATCAGCCGGGTGGTCGGCGCGCCGGTGGCATCCTGCCCGGAGACGACCTCGAGCGCGTATCCGCCTTCAGCGAGCGCGACCAGCGCGCTCACGGGAGCGACATAGGCGTCGGGAACCGAGTCGTCGACGACGCGCAAGGTGACCGGGATCGACACGAACGAGTCGACCGATGGCGGGATCTGCCCGACGTGGATGTCGATCGCCACGGTCGGGGTGTCGCCCGGCGCGGCACTTGTGGTGGCGACGTTGCCGACCGCGACCACGGTGCCGGGTTCGATCGTGCCGTCCGGGAACTCGACATCGATCGAGGCCCCGAGTGCGAACGTGTCGTCGTCGATCGGCGCCGTCGTGCTGACCACGCGAGCAGGCGAGGAGAGCGTCATCACGACCGTATCGCCGACCAACATTGTGCCACCGGCCACGATCGCGTCGGCGACCTCGAGGCCGTCAGGGACCACGACGAAGCTGCCGATCGGGACGACGATGTCGTCGACCGCGAGCTCGATGGCCGGATCGAACGACTGCCACCACGCGCGCACGGCGGTCGATGTTCCGACGTCGAAGTGGTCGTCGACGATCATCCACCCGTCGGCGTCGAACCCGCCGGCCGCCAGCATCTGCTCGAGCAGCCGGACATCGGAACCGTCGGCCACACCGTCTTCCAGGTCGCGACCGAGGGTAGGTACAGCGGCGGGGTCGCCCTCGATCGCGGCGACGGGCAGACCGTCGTTGGCGAACAGGATCGTTCCGGTCGACACCTCGGTGCCAGGGTCCGCGAACGACGAGACCACGCTGGCGCCGCCCGTCGACAGCAGGAATCGCCGTTCGGTCACACGTGCCGTCAGCAGCGGGCTGCCCGCGCTGGCGGCGCCGCCGACGGTGACGTCGACCGTGTCGACGAGAAGGTCGCCTGGAACGAACACGACTTGTTGTACGGGCACCCCGTCGTCGCCTTCGAGGCCGAGCGAGTCCTCCCACGATGTCACCGCATCCTCGGTCGCCTCGTCGAACTCCTCATCGACCACGATCTCGCCATCCGGGTCGAACCCGAGCGTGACGAGGTTGGCCTCCAGCTGACGCACGTCGACACCGTCGCTTGCCGACGTCGACAGGTCGCGCCATGCCGGGACGTCACCGATCAGCGCAACCACAGGAGCGCCATCGACGGTCGCCACGACCGTGCCTGCCTCGACGACCGCACCCTCGGCGAGGATCGTGGTGACCGTGCCGGTTACCGGTGACGCGACGGTCGCCGACTCGGTGAAGCCGAGCGTCGCCGTCGTCTCTTCGTACGTGATCACGTCCTGTTGGATGATCGTGACCGTCGAAAGTGATTCGGCGCCGATTCCGGCGGTCGCCGTCTCGTCGTGGTTGGCACCGATCGCGACGATCGCTGCCACGCCGGCTCCGACCGCCACCGTGGCCACGGCGGCGACGAGCCGGCGGCTCACGAGCCCTCCGCGTCGTCTGTGGACGTGTCGTCGGTGGTGGCGGTGAATGCAGCCTCAAGGGCCGGCTGGCACACCTCGACGGCATCCGTGACGGCAGGGTCCTCCTCGTCGAGCTCCAGTTGCTGGACCAGGCGGTCGGTCGGGTTGAAACCCTCGCCGCCCGGACCACCGTCCGGAATCGAGCCACCCGCCGGCGGTCCACCCTGGAAGCCACCGTCGGGTACAGAACCGTCCGGGGGTGGGCCGGTGGCACCATCCGGCCGATCGCCGATCGCGCCGCCGCCCGGACCGACACCGAACTCGATGTCGTCCACCTCCAGGCCCTCGTCGCGGAGACATTCGGTGAACGCGTTGAAGGCGTCCTGGATCGCCGTGGCGTCGAAGTCTCCTCCACGGGGTCCGCCGCCGCCCGGCCCGATGTCCTCGATGAGATCGCCACACGCCTCCAGCGCCGCACGCGTGGCGTCGTCGCCAAAGTCGATGCCGGAGTCGGGTCCGAAGCCTCCTCCCTGCACGTTGCCGTCGGCGTCGAACGTCGGATCCTCCATATCGACCCCGTTGTCACGCATGCACTGCGCGAAGGCGAGGCTCGCCTCCTGGGTGTCGGCCGGCGTCGACGTCTCCGTGGTGGCTGCTTCGCTCATCGGGTCGACGTCGAGCGACGCGACCTGCGACCCCGACGCATCGCCACCGCACGCCGTGGCGAGGCTGATGAGCGCGCAGCCGAGCGCCAACCCGGTGCTCGTCGAACGTGACCTTGGGGAGATTCGCATGTCGTCACTCTCGGCAGCGAACCTCAGCGTTAGCTGTGACCGACCCGCCAGTTCGCCGAGAATCCAGCAGCCCACAGCGACGTCCGCGCCGTCACCCGCGGTCAAGCGGCGCCGACCGGCAGCGTGATCCGCACCGTCGTGCCGACGCGCGCGACGCTGTGGACACGAATATCGCCGCCGCGGGCGTCGATCGCGGTGTCGGCGATCGACAGGCCGGGCGACCCGTTTCGATGGAGCGCGGTGTCGGTGGAGATCGTGCTCACCGACTTGTATCCGCGAAAGGTGTTCGGTGTCCCGGCCGCCGAGCGGCGCCGTTCGGGAGGTGCTCGCCGGGTTCGTACGGTTCGCCCGCGTCCGCCGTGCTGTCGCGGCGGACCGACCTCGAGGCGATGGTCGTCGAGCTGGTCGGTGGTCGCGCCCCCCACGAAGTGCTCGATGACCAACCGCTCGCTGCGGTGCCGTTCGACTCGTCAGCCGTTCCTGTGGGAGTGTGCGAGCTGACCGGTGAGACGCTGCAGGCGTTCATCGGCGGCAGTGACGAGTTCCTCCGCAACGGCGCCCGGTTGCTCGACGCCCGCACTGCCGAACACGGGGCGCTTCACGCCCTCATCCTCAAACGGTCACCGACCGATGTGGAGCGCGACGGGACATGGGCGATCGTGAGCCCAGAGATCTACCTGTTGCTGGTCGACGAGCTGGGTTGGTCAGCCGGTGAGTACGAACGTTGGTTGTCCGACACACCCTGGCGCGAGTCCTCCCGCGAGCCTGAGGAGAGGCGCACATGATGTCTGCAGAGCCGAACGGGCCCGCCGCGCCAGGCAGGGCCGAGCTTGGCGAGTTCGTTGGCGATCTTCTCTTCGCCCTTCACTCCGACCCGCCCTGCGCGTTCGTCGGTCTTCATGCCGAGCACGCGGGCGACGAAGTGCAGCACCGGTGCCGTCGGCGCCGGTGCGGTGCTGCTCGGCGTCGGCCAGACGCGCTATGCCCGCGCGTGGCGCCTGGACGCTCACAGCGTCGCTGTTCGCCGCTGCTTCCGCGGTGCCATTGACCCGGCTGGACGTCGATCGCGGCTCCAAGATTGCGTTGGCGTCGATGCACCTCGCCACTGGCGCAGCGGCGATCGCCGGACACGCCATCGCCCGCCGCCGCACTGCCCAGACGTGCCGGCCGCGCTGACGACCGCCACACACGGACGAACCGTCAGCGAACAGCCACCCAGACCCCGAATCGAGAGAGTCACCATGCTTGGAGTGAAGACCTACGAACCCGACTACATCGACCGATGCCGGACACAGCTCGACGACCAACTCGCCCTGTTCGACGAACTCGCACGGACCGCTGGTGGGGACGCGGTCGACAAGTTCTCGACGAGGTTCTTCGCCAACCTCGTCGTCGTGTTGGACGCGTTCTTCGTCCACCGGCTGCGCGCCGTGGAAGGCAAGGACGGCAACCCGCTCAACGAGGTCCGGATGCTCGCCGAGTCGATCATCGGCCACGACGGCGTGCTCGCCGCCAACGCGACGATCAAGTACAAACCCGACAACACGGTGCTCGGGATTGCCGTCGGCGACCCGATCCGCCTTGATCGAGCCGGATTCGAACGCCTCGCCGACGCCTACTTCGAAGCCATGCACGACAAGTACACGTGACGACATGAAGACCTTGCCGGTCGAACTTCGACAGATCGCCACCGACCACTGCCGACGCACTACGCATTGGATTCGCGATGGACGTGGGCGCGTTGGCCGTCACGGTCGAAGAGCACGATGAGCTCCGCCGGGCCGTCGATGGCTGCGAACGCATGTGGCGTCATGGTGGCGAACTCGGCGGCCTCGCCGGTCTCGACCGTGATCTCGCGTTCGCCGAGCGACAAACGCACTCGTCCCTCGATGACGAAGAACCAGTCGTGACCGGGGTGGACCCGCTGCTCGACCGACCGGGCGGTTGGTTCCAGGCGCATCTTGAGTGCGATCGTGTTGCCGGTTGATCGGCTCAACATCCAGGTCGTGCGCTCGTCGGACGTGCTCGGTGTCGGACGGATGACCACGTCGTCGTCGTGGCGCACGTCGAGAAGCGTGTCGAGGTCGACCTGCAGGGCCCGTGCCAGCGGGAGCAGGATGTCGAGGCTGATCGTCCGCTTGCCGGTCTCGACCCGGCTGATGGTGGATGGGCTGAGGTGTGTTCGTGCGGCGAGCTCGTCGAGCGACAGCCCCAGTGTGTTGCGAAGACTTCGCAGCCGGGTGCGAACCACCTGTTCGATCTGTTCCGACTCTGCCATCGCGCCTCCGAGGCTCTTGCGAATTCCGCAAGTCATCTTGCCATTGTCGGGTGAGACCCTAGCGTTGGGCTCATGAGCGACAACGCCGACCGCACCATCGAACGCCACTGCGACGTCGCCGTCATCGGCGGATCGGCCGCTGGTCTGGCCGCGGCGCTGCAACTCGGCCGCCAGCGCCGGTCGGTCATCGTCGTCGATGCAGGTGAGCAGCGCAATGCGCCCGCCGCCCACGTGCACGGCTTTCTCGGTCATGAGGGCGTGGCGCCATCCGAGCTGGCCGCCATCGGTCGCGAAGAGGTCCGCAGCTACGGTGGCGAGGTCATCGCCGGCCGCGCGCTCGACGTGGCCCGCATCGATGACGACCACTTCCGCGTCACGCTCGCCGGCGGCCACACGATCGTCGCCCGTCGCGTGCTCGCCGCCACGGGCCTCGTCGACGTGCTGCCTGAGATCGACGGCCTCGCACAGCACTGGGGCGGTGACGTGATGCACTGTCCGTTCTGTCATGGCTTCGAGGTTCGCGACCGGCGCATCGTCCACGTCGTCACGCATCCGATAGGCCTCCACCCCTCCGCGTTGTTCCGCCAGTTGACCGACCGTTACACCGTGGCCGTGCACGACGGCGTCGACGCCGACGACCCGTCGCTCGAGGCCCTGCGTGCCGCCGGGGTGAGCGTCGTCAGTTCAGGGGTGAGTCGAATCATCACCGGCGAGGACGGACACGTCGCGGCCGTCGAGCTGACGAACGGCAACCGCATCGATGCAGACGCGGTAGTCGTCGGCCCACGCTTCAGGGTGCGTGCCGAACCGTTCGAGTCGCTCGGTGTCCGGCCCGTGGAGCACTCCACCGGGCTCGGCGATCTCGTGGAGGTCGACGCGACCGGGGCGACGGCGGTGGCCGGCCTCTACGCCGCGGGCAACGTGACCGACCCGAGCCAGCAGGTGTTGCAGGCCGCAGCCCACGGCAGCTGGGTCGGGGCGATGGTCAGCTTCGACTTGGCCCGCGATGACGTCCGAGCAGCGGCGCGACCGTCTTCCAACGAGGCCGACTGGGATCACCGGTACGGCCGCGAACGATTGTGGAGTGGCAACCCGAACGGCACGCTCGTCAACGAGATCAGTCGCGTCGTCGCCGGCCGAGCACTCGACGTCGGTGCCGGCGAGGGAGGCGATGCGGTCTGGCTTGCCGAGCAGGGCTGGAGCGTGACCGCGAACGACATCTCGCGTCGTGCGCTCGACCGGGTGACGGCCGAGGCGGAGCGCCGCGGTCTCCGCATCGAGTGCAACCACGCTGATGCGAACGCACTCGAACCATTCGAATCGGCCGGGTTCGACCTGGTGTCAGCGCACTACGCGTCGATCCCGCGCACGCCCGATGGTCGTGGAGTTCGCAACCTGCTGAACGCCGTGGCACCTGGCGGCACGCTCCTCGTGGTGAGCCACGACCTCGAGCCGATGCGCGCGCCCGTCGACACACACCAGCACAGCCGACCGTTCGACCCCGACGCCTATCTGCGCGTGGAGGACTTCGCCGCTGCGCTCGGCGACGCATCGGACTGGGAGATCGAGGTGAACGAGACGCGCCCCCGACCCGCCGGTGCCGCGTCGGGCCACCACGTCGACGACGTCGTGCTACGCGCCCGACGGCGCGCCCGCTGACACGATGTCATGCCCGCCGAGGGTCACTCGGCCGGGCTCGGGGGCACCCTGGATCTGTCAGGCCGTGGGTCGTCGGTCATGACGAGGGTTCGATCTCGGGTCGTCCGAGATCGAGCGGCAACCTAAACGGTTGTTGAAATCGGTGCGACTACCGACCGGGGGACCCGCCGCGCTGGAGTCCGCTTGTCCGACAGTTGACGTCGACGTTGGGGCTGCCGGCGGGGTACTCGATGCGATTCACGTCGCCGCGATTCGGCGTCTGCTCGTCGACCGGCTCACGCCGTCGTGCATGCACCCCGCGCTTCCAGGCGTTGCAGGAGTTCGCACCGACGTGAGCGCGACCGCCGCCGTGAGCTCGTGTCCGCTCGAGTATGCCTCCGTGGTGACGGCAACGGTCGACCTCTCCGCCGGCGAGGAGGCGCAGCGATCGAACGCTGACGAGCGATGGTCGTTAGCGTTCGTACATGACGGTCACGGGTCTCGACCCAACGCTCGAGCGAGTCCTCGACATCGTGGGTGTGTTCGTGTTCGCCCTGTCGGGCGCGTCGCTCGCGGTCCAGCGTCGGTTTGATGTTGTGGGGATCGCTGCGCTGGCGACGGCGACGGCGCTGGGAGGCGGCATCGTGCGCGACGTGCTGCTCGGCGAACGTCCGCCCGCCGCGATGCGCGACCAGACCTATCTGATCGCGCCGCTGGTCGCGACGGTCGTCGTGCTGGTGGGCCACCGCGCGATCGAGGTGCTTCGTCGGCCGGTGCTCGTGTTCGACGCTGGTGGGCTGGCGTTGTTCTGTGTCGTGGGCACGGCCAAGGCGCTCGACCACGGGCTCGGTGTGGTCGCGGCGGTGCTGCTCGGGGTGATCACCGCCGTCGGCGGTGGGGTACTCCGTGATGTTCTCGCTCGCGAGGTGCCGTCGGTGTTCCGGGCTGACAGTGGGCTCTATGCGGTTCCCGCGACGTTGGGTTCGATCGCGGTTGCGGCGGTGTGGTCGCACGAAGCGCTCGGCGCCGTCGCGGCCGCAACCATCGCCGTGGGGGTGCTCCTGCTGCGGCTTCTCGCCATGCGGTTCCACTGGCGGGCGCCCACCGCCCGCGGGACGAGCTGACCCTCTCGGCCGGCGCGTCTCTGCTTCGGCGCGGTGTCCGGCTTGATGCGATGCCGCCGACACCACCTGCACGGCCGAACCGCGGCGTCACCGGCAGACGCCGTTCAACGGTGGGCGGGCTGGAAGAGCTCGACGACGTTGCCGGACGGGTCTTGCAGCAGGATCTGCTTCCCACCGGGCCCTTCGACGACGTCGTTGCGAAACGAAGCGCCGAGGTCGCGAAGCCGACCGACCTCCGTGTCGATGTCGTCGACGATCAGGTGGATTCGGTTCCAACCGCCCGGTCCGGGCGAGGTGCCATCAGGCATGGGGCGTCCTGCGGAGCTCTTCGGCCCGGAGAGCAACAGACGAAGCTTGCCCCGCTTGACATCGGCGAACGCTGGCGAGGCGCTGGTCAAGAGATCGAAGCCGAGGAGTTCGGTGTAGAACGCGATCGACTTCTCGACGTCGTCGACCATGTAGCGAACGCTGACGGTTTCATCGGTGGACATTCGCGGATCTCCTTTGGGTAGCGCTGTGTTCGAACAGGGGGAGCCGGAATCCGATGCGGGTCTCGAGTTCGGCCGCGGTGCGCTCGAACGCCGGGTACGACGCGCGGTTCGTCGGACCCTCGAGTGCTGGGTCGGGCATGCTCCAGTGGACGAGTTCGGGGCGGGACGGAAAGTCCGGGCAGACCTCTCGAACGCGGTCGCACAATGTGATCACCGTGTCGAACCGGTCGGAGCGGAACTCGTCGATGTGCTTGGCACGGTGGTCGCTGATGTCGATTCCACGTTTGTGAAGCACGCGGATGGCGTTGGGATGCAGTTGCTTCGGCTGGCTGCCGGCGCTGACAGCTTGGATTGCGCCGCCAGACATCCGCTCGAGCAGCGCTTCTGCGATCTGGGACCGCGCGCTGTTCCCCGTGCACACGAACAACACCCGGTGTCGGCGACGCGAACTCCGAGTTCGTGGACATTCGAGCGCCGACGGGGCGAGTCGCAACGACGGGTGCAGCGCACTGCCTGCGCTCTGCAGAGCATCCCGGCAGGCGGTGAGGTCGATGGCGTAGTAGCTGTCTCGGCCGTCGGCCGAACTGCGACGCGAGGTGACCAGCCCACCATCCCGGAGCAGACGCAAGTGGTACGACACCAAGCTCTGCGGCTCGTCGACCAGCATCATCAACTCCCGCACGACCCGGTCGCTCTGCACGAGTTCTTGCAACAACCGCCACCGCACTGGGTGCGACGCGAGCCGCACGAACGATGGCGGTTGGCCGACTTCGGGGCCGGCTGCGACGGTTGGCTGCACGCTTCCGACAGTACCGCGCCATCGATTATCAATCAAACGAAATTGATGTATACCTTCCAAGGCGCCCCGCTGGGCCCGACTCTCCGGGCCAGCGTTGGTGCTCGCAAGCGGTCAGGTCTCGGAGCCCTCGACCCAGTCGATCGTGAGCGTTGGCACGACGTCGTCTTGCGGGTCGTCGCCCGACGCCGGGAAGTCGAACACGGCGAGCATCATCTGCATCGGGTAGGTCGGGGGGTTCGTGCACGCGTGCACCTGCTCACCGTCGACCGAGAACACAGCACGAGCCGCGTCCCATTCGACCGCGTAGTCGTGATCCTCGGCGACATCAATGCTCAGCCTCGGCGCCACGAAGTCGTGCACGAGGCGCGAGTCATGGATCTGCTTCACACCGACGCCGACCTCCGCCGAGCGGCCATCGTCGACGCTGCGGCCGAACACCTCCACGACGCACAGCTCTCCAGCGTCGTCAGGTTGCTCCTCGAACCCAGCGAGCCACACCGCACCCATGGACCGGCTCGTCAGATCCATGCGACAGCGCACGGCGACCCTGCCCGACGACGGCAACCACCCCGTGAAGCGCGGCTGCGCCTCTGCCACGACCAGCCCATCGCGAAACCGCTGCTGCCCGATCGTCGACCCCACCGACCCGGAGAAGTTGCCGGACTGGACCCCCGACACCCGTAAGGGCTCAAGATGGTCCCGCTCACACCACCTCGGATGGGAAGCCGGGATCGTCAGCGTGAGTGCGGAATCGCGGACCACGTAGGACGCCGCACTTGCCGCTCGCGAGCTCCACGCCGGAAGGTAGTGCGGGAACCACACCGACTCGTCGAGGTGGGTACCTTCGAAATCGTCCCAGAAGCGAGACACCGATCAACGGTAGCGAGACCCGGCGCCAGAGACCGCACGTGTATCAACGGCAAGGCGGAGCCGGCTGATCGGTGTCCCAAAGACGCAGGAGAGGCCCGCGCCGGCGGCGCCCAGTGCCGCTATTGGACGAGCGCGTGGTGGTAGGCGTACGCCGTGGCGGCGCTTCGCGAGGTGACGCCGAGCTTGGTGAAGATGTGGCTCACGTGGCTTGCGACGGTCTTCTCGCTGATGACGAGCTGTTGCGCGATTCCCCTGTTCGTCTTGCCCTCGGCGAGAAGGTGAAGGATCTCGAGCTCGCGTTCGGTGAGACCGGCTGGTGACGATGGGGTGCCCGGCTGGACCGTTGAGCGTGGAGTTTCCGCCGTTGCCGTGAGCGCTTCGAGCACGGCGCGTGCCGCGCTCGACTCCATCGCCGCGGCGTCGTGGTCGCCAAGCGCTGCGCATGCGTCGGCGATGAGGAGACGGGAGCGGGTCGCTTCGTAGCGCACGCCGAGGGCGTGGAACTCGTTGAACGCTCGTCGCAGCTCGACGAGCGCGATCTTCGCGTCGCCTTCGGCTGCGAGCACCGCGCCGGCGGCGCGGGCCGCCTGCGCCCGCAGCAACTGGGTGCCGAGTGTGGCCGCCACGTGACGGAGCTCCTCGGCGGCGTCGCCCGCGGCGGCGGTGTCACCGGCGCAGAGCACGATCTCGACGTACGGGGCGAGCAGACATGCTCGCGAGATCGGATCCTGGGCCTCGCCGAGGGCCCGGCGGATCATGGCGTCCGCGGCGTCGAGGCGTCCCTGAGCGAGTCGCAGCAACGCCAAGCCGGGCTGGGGGTCGCGGCCGTACTCGCCGGCGCGCTGGTAGGCCGCCTCGGCGCCGGCGAAGTCGCCGAGCAGGCGGAGGAGGTCACCCTCGATGGCGCACGCGCCGGCGAAGGCGGTGGGGTGGACCGGCGCGGCGAGGTGATCGCAGGCGTGCCGAGCCTGGACAAGAGCTTCTGTCCACTCGCCGAGCAGCTCGAGGACCTCGGCGCGGTGGAGAAAGCAGTGGCCGCGGTAGAGCACGAGTTCTTGTTGGGCGTCGCACCAGCGGACGAACGACTCCGTCCAGACTCGCCATCGGCTGAGGTCGAACAACTCCGAGCAGGCGTCGATCACGGTGCAGTACGCGTCACCGGTGGCCAAGGGTGACGATTCGCCGGCCTCGATCGCGACCATGCCCTCGTCGAGCAGCGCGAGCCCTTCGGCGATGTCGCCCAGGTAGATCAGCATGCGGCCTTCGTAGATGCGGGCGACCGCGATCAGCTCGCGGTGGGCGAACCGGGTACCGATCTTGCCGGCGTGCACGAAGTGGGCGTGCGCACCCGCCATGTCACCGGCCTCGAAGATCCGCAGCATCCCCAGCCCGCATTGAAGGTAGCCCTGCTCGACGCAGTCGATGTTCGCCTCGTCCAGGATCCGGGCGGTGCGGTCGACCCAGCCCCGGCAGCGGCCGAGGTCGCCCTTGAAACCGAGGCCCTGGGCGATCTTCCCCCCGAAGTACGCCGCTCGGTGCACGGCGCCATCGGCCAAGCAGACCTGATGGGCTCGCACCCAACGCGCGAAGCCCTCCTCGTGACCGGTCAGGTAGCCCGCTGTCGCCGCCAAGTCGAGATCGTCGACGTCGAGGCTCTCTGGAGCAAGCGTCGACCACAGCCGCCAGGCATCGCCCCACCGGCGCTCCTCGCACGCCGCCCGAGCGTCCTCGATAGCTCGCACCATGCGACCAGTTTCGCCGAACTGAAGGCTGTGGTCAGCCGAAGAACGCCTCGGCCTCCTCGCGCGGTGCACCGAGGAACATCCACATCTCGGCGATGCGATCGCCTTCGAACCGGTACACGAACGCATTGCGCGATTCGAGAGTGCTGCCCTTGCGATGCAACGTGGCGTGCTCCCACTCTGCAGCCCACCCGTCGGTGCCGATGCAGAACTGCTGGTCGAGCCCGATCTGGCCGTTGGTGGCCTCGAACCACGAGCCGACGACCCCGAGCAGCCCACCCACACCTGCGTGGTCGCCCGCCATCGGATCCGGGCCGCGGAGATGGAACACGAGGTCGTCGGTGAAGATCTTGGCCAGGGCATCGTGGTCCTGGCTGAAGATCGCCTCCGTCATGCTGTTCACGGTCTTGACGTTGGGATGGTCGCTCATCAGTCCTCCAGAAGGTGGTCCGTTTCTCACCTTGCGACCGTACGAACAGCGAGCGAGCGCGCACATCGGGCGAACCGATGATTTCAGGGAGCAGCCGACTCAGACGTTCTACCGATGCCAGCATCTGGATCTTCCATGCTTCTCCCGATGCGCTGACCGCTGGTCGTTTCGTACCGTCGTACGACAGCGACCAACCAGGAGCAGAACCGACATGAGCCAGCTCGCATCAACCGTCCTCGACGACGCGCTCGCACAAGAGCTCAGCGAACGTCTCGCCGACGTGTTCCGCACCGGCGCCGCCGGCGACGTCCTCGCCGACGAGGTCTTCCTCGACGGCAACCCGCCGCTGTGGCGCTTCCAGCTCCAGGGCAAGGACTCCTTCGATGCCTGGATCAAGGGGTTCATGCCCGACGGCGCCGAAACGAGGGTGATCCGCACGATTCCCACCGCATCCGGCTTCGTGGCCGAGTTCGCCGGCCGCCACCAGGATGACGGCGAGGAGATCACCGACCGCAAGATCCTCCTCGCCGCGGTTCGTGGCGGCCGCATCGCCGAGCTGACCATCTACTGCAGCGGGGACTGGAACGCAGATCTCCGAGCGCGTCACGCCGCCGAGACCGAGCTCATCCGCCCGTGAACTCGGGTTCCGGCCGACGTTGCGGGCACGCGGCGCCGTCAGGGTTTCAGCGGCTGGTGTAGCCGGCGAGGGCGATGATCTCGGTCTCGTCGGACCCGCGGGCGAAGACCGGCGGGGCGAATGAGCTCATGACCGTGCCTGCGCGGAGTCGGGCGTGATGTGCCCGGCGGTGCGGACGCCGCTCCAGCGCTGCACCTCGCCGGCGAGGTCGAGGTGGTCGATCGGGGCAGCGTTCTCGTACGGGCCCCACTCGTCGCGGGGGAGCATCCACATGAGCTCGAACTCGTTGCCGTCGGGGTCGGCGCCGTAGATGCTCTTGGTGGCCCCGTGGCTGGATTCGCCGGTGTAGGCGGCGGCGTCGAGCAGGGCCTGGCGGGCCGCCGCGAGCTCGTCGATCGTGTCGAGCTGCCAGGCCAGGTGATAGAGGCCGATGGCGCCGCGGCGTTTGGGGCCGCCAGCGGCGCCGACGCCGAACAGGCCGAGGTCGTGGTGGTTGCCCGAGCGCGGCAGGCGCAGGAAGGCGGCGTTGGCGCGCTGTTCGCGGGCGACGATCTCCATGCCGAACAGCTCGGTGTAGAAGCGCACCGACCGGTCGAGGTCGGCGACGAACAGCACGGCGTGGTTGAGACGAACAGGTGAGAACGACATGGAAGGCTCCGAGGGGTGAGGAACCGGAGCGGGCGCACCCGCTCCGGTCCGGGGTTCAGTGGGCGGTCTGGCCGCCGTCGACGACGTACACGCCGCCGGTGGCGAACGACGCGAGATCCGACGTCAGGTACAGGACCATGCCGGCGATCTCCTCGGGCTCGGCGGGACGGCCGAGCTGTGAGCCGGCCACGACGACCTTGCGCATCTCTGGGTCGTCGAGCCACCCCTTGGTCATGCCGGTCGCCACGAGTCCGGGGGCCAGGGCGTTCACCCGGACGCCTGCCGTGGCGTAGTCGAGGGCGGCCGCTTTGGTGAGGCCGATGACGCCGTGCTTGGCGGCGACGTAGGGGGCCATGCCCGGGTCGGCGATGACTCCGGCGATGGATGCGGTGTTGACGATGGCGCCGCCGCCGGCGGTGACCATGTGGGCGATCTCGTACTTGAGGGCGAGGAACACGCCTTTGAGGTCGACGGCGATGGTCTTGTCCCAGTCCGCCTCCGTCTGGTCGAGCAGCGGGCCGGTGGGAGGCAGGATGCCGGCGTTGTTGAACGCGACGTGCAGCCCGCCGTAGGTGTCGACCGCAGTGTTGACGAGGCGCTCGACGTCGGCGGCGACAGTGACGTCGGTGCGCACGAACAGCCCGGTGCCACCAACGTCTTCGATGAGGCGCACGGTCTCGGCCGCCCGGTCGTCGACGTCGCCGATCACGACGGTGGCGCCCTGGCGGGCGAAGGCCAGCGAGGTGGCTCGCCCGATGCCGGTCGCCCCGCCGGTGACGAGGACGACCTTTCCGGTGAAGTCCAGCAGTTGCTCAGGCATGACGTTCCCCTTCTTCCTTCTGCCCGTGTTCAGCGGGCGTCGGTGCGGATGGCGGACACTTCGAACTCGAGGGTGACCTTCTCCCCGACGAGGACGCCGCCGGCTTCGAGGGCGGCGTTCCAGTTGACGCCCCAATCCTTGCGGTTGACGGTGGTCTTGCCGTCGAGCCCGATGCGCTGGTTGCCGTATGGGTCGACCGCGCTGCCGGCGTACTCGAAGTCGACGGTCACGGGCTTGGTGACGCCCTTGATCGTGAGGTCGCCGGTCACGCGGTAGTTCTCGGCGTCGACCTGCTCGACAGACGTAGAGGCGAACGTGATCTCCGGGAACGTCGCCATGTCGAAGAAGTCGTTCGAGCGGAGATGCGCGTCACGGTCGCCATTGCGAGTGTCGATGCTGTCGGCCTTGATGGTCAGCTGCAGGTGCGAGCTGGTCGGGTTCTCGGTGTCGAAGTAGCCGGAACCGTCGAACTCGTTGAACGAGCCGCGGACCTTGGTGACCATGGCGTGGCGGGCCACGAAGCCAATGCGGCTGTGGGTGGGGTCGATGGCGTAGGTGCCGGTCTGGATGGTGGAGGCGGTGGCGGTGCTCATGTGATGTGATCTCCTCAGAACTTGGTGGACACGTCACATAACATGGTAGACGTGTCATCTATTCCCCCGTTACCATGTGGGCATGGAGAACGTCCGCTGGCTGAACGAGCGGGAGGAGCGGGCTTGGCGGTCGCTGCAGTTCATGCAGATGCGCCTCGAAGGCGAACTCGCGCGTCAGCTCTCCGCCGACTCGGGACTGTCCTATCCCGACTACCTCGTGCTCGTGGCGCTCACCGACCACCCCGACGGTCGGATGCGCCTCTTCGAGCTCGCCGGCGTTCTCGGATGGGAGAAGAGCCGCTTGTCGCACCACGTCGGCCGCATGGCCGGCCGCGACCTGGTGACGAAAGAGCAGTGCGACTCCGACCGGCGCGGCGCCTACGTGATCATCACCAAGCGCGGCCGCACAGACATCGAAGCCGCTGCACCCGGACATGCGGCCGCCGTTCGCCGCCTCTTCGTCGACCGGCTCACCCCGAGCCAGCTCGACGCCATCGGCGACGCCGCCGGGGTCGTGCTCGCCGCCTTCGACGAACCAGTACAGGAGCAGCCCGAAAGAGCCACCAGAACGAGGAGCCTCAGCCGATGAGCACGCCGAGGGGCTGCGAGCGGAGTTGGCCGGCTCCCTAGCCCTAGTCGCTGCCACAGCGGATGACGGAAGCGCACGACCGTGCGGCGTGTTGGATGTCGCGCAATCGGGTAGGCCCGGGCGACTCCTCCCAGCCATCCCTCGGGTGTGGGCGTGCTGGGTGCGCCGATATGGTCTCGGGAGCGCCGTGCTGCGCCTCGGGACGGCTGTCCCCGTCAGATCCACCGATCGACCAAGGGGCTGCTGCATGCACAGCGATCAACCGCAATTGTCAGGGGACCGTTCCGGTCGGACGCCGTTGCGAGCGCACGGTGACGACGTGCGGGACGTGGCGTGATGGCCGTCTGCAGCTGGTGCGACGGTGAAATGACGACGGCCGTTTCGTGCAACGTCGATGCCTTCCATCGGAATGGGCGCCGTTTCGACATGGTTCCCTTCGGTGACGAGCCCGGCCGGCGAACGGGTGGCGACCGGTGCGGGGACTGCGGGGTCGTCCGTGGTGGGTGGCACCACCCTGGATGTGACCTCCAGCGATGCCCAGCGTGCCGTCGCCAACTGATCTCGTGTGGCTGTCGGTTCGACGAGGATGGGCTCGACGTGAGCCACTCGCTCGCCGAGCCACTCGGAGTGGACCGCAACGGCCTGCTCACCGAGCGGATGTGGCTCGGTGAGCAAGAGGTCGTCATTCATCGGGACGAACTTCCCGACTCCGACGTCACCACGGTCGACGGCATCCGATGCACGACCGCGTTGCGCACCGTCATCGACGTGGCGCCCGAGGTCCCCGCTGCCCATCTGGAGGTCTTGGTGCGGGACTGTCTCGAACGCGGGTTGTTCACCGTCGAGGAAGCGTGGCGGCGCCTCGCCGAGCCCGACATGGCCGGTCGTCGAGGCGCCGAACTGCTTCGTCGAGCGCTACCACGTTCGGCGGCGTGACGTGCTGCGAGTCAGCAACCGCACAGCCGGTGGCTGACGACAGACGGGAAGGGATCAGCCGACTGCAGGTGTCTGGCCGAACGCTGTTGCGGGAGCGCGGGTCAGAGCCGAGGATGTCTCGGCGTGCCGGGGCAGGAGCGTGAGCGCGACGACCGCGGCGCAGAGCGCGAGGCCTGCCGCGATCCAGAGTGACGTGCCCATCGAGTCCACGAACGTGCTCCGGGCGAGCGACGAGATCGGATCGCCTTGTGCTCCCAGCCGGCGGCTGCTGTTGATGGCGGCGCCGACGTTGTTGGTGAGCAGGCTGACATCGATGTCGGTCAGGTTGGGGAAGCGGACGAGTTCGCGGCGCATCGACGTCGCGTAGCTCGTCGCGGCGACGCTCCCGATGACTGCGACCCCGAGAGCGCCGCCGAACTCTCGGACCGTGTCGTTCACGGCGGAGCCCACTCCGGCGCGGGCCGGTGGGAGCGTGGCCATGATCATCTCGGTCGCAGCCGGCATCGCGATCCCCGCGCCGAGGCCGAACAGGAGCAGACCGACACCGGTCGGGAGGTAAGAGCCTCCGTCGGCGAGTGCGGCTTGCACTGCCACCCCGGCGGCCGCGAGCAGAGTGCCGGCGGCGACGGCGACCCGTCCGCCGTGGGCGGCTGCAAGGTGGGCTCCCGCTCCGGTGCCGGCCAGCATCCCCAGCGCGGCTGGGACAAGCGCAAACCCGGCGGCGAGCGGTGTGTAGTCGAGGACGAACTGGAGGTACTGGGCCTGCATGAACACGGTTCCGGCCATGGCGAAGAACAGCAGGGCGAGCGCGATGCTGCCGGCCGAGAACCCGCGACTGCGGAACAGGCCGATGTCGAGCATCGGGTCGTCTCGGCGCATCTCCCAGGCAACGAACAGGATCCCGAGTGCGGTTCCAGCTGCGAAGTTGGTGACCGAGGCAGTCGACGTCCATCCCCGCTCGGGGGCTTGGATGATGGCGTACACGAGGGAGCCGACTGCGGCGATCGACAGGAGCGCTCCGACCGGATCGAGCTTGGTGGCGTGCGGGTCGCGGGAGTCGGGCACGAGGTGGACTGCTCCGACGAACGCGGCGACCAGCAGGGGCACGTTGATCCAGAACACCGACGACCACGAGAAGCTGCGCATCAGCATCCCGCCGACGATCGGCCCGAGCGCGATCCCGGCACCGCTCGCAGCGGTCCATGCCGCGATCGCTCTCGCGCGCTCGCGAGGCTCGCCGAACACGTTGACGAGGATCGACAGCGTGGTCGGCATGATCAACGCACCGCCGACGCCCATCACCGAGCGGCCGACGATCAGCGCGGTCGTCGAGCCCGCCGTCGCGGCGACCACTGATCCGGCGAGGAACGTCGCCAATCCGGCGAGGAGCGCGTGCCGACGCCCGAAGCGGTCACCGACGCTTCCGGCAGTGAGGAGGAGGCCGGCGAAGACGATCGTGTAGGAGGCGACGACCCACTGCAACTGGGCCGAGCTCGCACCCAGGTCTCCGACGAGTTGTGGCATCGCGACGTTGATGATGGTGTGGTCGATCGAGGTGACGAGGAGGGCGAGGACGAGCACGCCGAGGATCCGCCACCGGTTGGGGTGGCTGGCGTGCGCTTCGCCGAGGGACTGAGAGGTGGGACGGCCGTGCATGGTGACTCCTTGGGTTCGATGTGGGTGGCGTGTTCGGAGACCGGTGGCTAGGGCAGCAGTCGGAGGATCGCTTCGATGACCACGTCGGGGCGGTCGAGCTCGATGTGATGGCTCGTGTCCTCGACGGGCACCACCTGTGAGGTGGATGACAGGTCGCTCCATCGCTGCTGGCCTTGGTTCCATGCCTCCGTGAGGCGTGCCAGCTCGGCGGCGGCGAGACCGGGGAACTGACGGTCGACGGCAGTGATCACCGTCATCGGTAGCGAGCCGAGCGACTCGATGCCGGCGACTTCCTTGAAGGAGGCGAAGACGTCGAGGTGCTCGACGTTGCCGGTCGGATCGGCCCATCCGGCGCAGTTCGACCGGACGAAGGCGGCGGATTCTGAGCCGTCGTCGGCAACTGCGCAGAGCTCGGTGGGCCATGTGGCGGGGCTGGCGTCGATGAGCACGAGCCCCGTCACCTGGTCGGCGTACAGGGAGGCGAAGGTGATCGCTTCCGCGCCGCCGAAGGAGTGGCCGACGACCACGTACGGTCCTGGCTCACCGATCGTGGCGAGCAAGGCGCTGAGTTGCGTCGCTTGCGTAGCGAAGGTCTGCGTCGAGACGGCCGGGTCGCTCGTTCCGGTTCCAGGCCGGGCGTACGAGCAGACGCGGGCGCGTGCTGCGATGTCGGGTTCGACCTTGCCCCAGCTGTCGTCGCCGCTCTCGAAGCCGGCGATCAACAGCACGGTCGTGTCGCCGCTGCCGACGCAGCGAACATGGACTCGCCCGCCCTCGATGTCGACCAGTTCGTCGACGGTTTCTGACGGCCGTGCTGCGGCCACGTCCGAGGTGACGACCGTCGTACCGGTCTCGTCCGTACTGGCGACGGTCGTGCTGGCGAAGGGCGTCCTCGTCGTGGACGACGCGGGTTGCTCCGTTGTTGCCGAGGCGGCGGAAGCGCCGGCACCAGTGACGTTTGCGTCTGTCCGGCCGTCGCCGCTGCACGCCGCGACCGTGATGAGCGCGGCGCCGAAGATGGCGACAGCGAATCGGCTCCGCAGGATCCGGCGGCGGTTCTCGACCGTGCTGTTGTCGACCTCGATCATGCTGTTCATGGGTGCTTGCTCCTGCTCGGTGCGCTCGTGGTGCGGAACGGGGTGTGTCCCGTGGCAGGGCTGACGCTCGTCCTAAGGGGTGGGCGTCCGCATCGGTCACACGCACTCAGATCGCGCGGCTGCTGGGGCCCGATTGGCGGCGCTGGAGGCTGTCGAGGATGCGGAATGGAAGGCCCGCCTCTTGAACCGCAACGCCGGACCTGCAACTGTCGAGATGTGACGACGGACGTGCACAGTCCCCACGCGCGGCCGTCACTGCGAGCGCCGATCCTGTGGGGCTTCGTCTTCGGCGTCATCCAAGCCGCGTCCCCGCTCGGGCTCGTGTGGCTCGATCAGGCAACCGTGCAGGCGCTGCTGCTCTGCTTCATCGCCGCCGTCTACGTCGGCTTCGCAGTTGCCGACGGCCGCCCGCGCGTGATCGCGATCGAAAGCGTGATCGCCGCCGCCTTCGTACTGCTCGCCTCGGCATCAGTCACCGGAACCGCCTGGCTGCTCGCCATCGGGTACGCCGCACACGGTCTGAAGGACGTCTGGCAGGAACGCCACCAGTTCGTCGTCAACACGCGCTGGTGGCCACCGTTCTGCGCATGCATCGACTTCGTCGTCGCGCTCGTCCTCATCATCGAGATCGCAGCCGGAACCGACTTTCATCACTAGGACACGCACCAGACGGGGACGTCACGTGACGGTCACACGCAAACAGCTCCCGCGATGCGGGAGCCACTTCGCTCTGTGCGAAATTGAGGGTACTGTATAGAGGAGACGGACGAGGGGGACCGGTGCCGATCCAGATGGATCCGACAGACGACCAAGTGCTCTTCCACGAGACGACAGCTCGGTTCATCGAGGCCGAGCTCCCGCGGGCACAGACACGCGCGCTCCACGACGACCCGAACGGGTTCGACCGCGGCTGGCTGAAGAAGACGGCCGAGCTCGGGTGGTTCTCGATGCTCGTCCCCGAAGAGCACGGCGGTGGCAGCGTCAGCGGCAACCCCCTCGCCGATGCGGCGCTGATCGCCGAGGAGCTCGGTCGGCAGGTTCAGCCCGGCCCGTTCATCCCGATGAACGTGGCCGTGGCGGCGGTCGCTGCCCACGGCCAGGACAGCCGCCGGGCCGAACTGGTCCCAGCTGCTGTGGCCGGGGAGATCGTGCTCACGTGGGCGTTCGCCGACGAGCGCGGCGGTTGGGACCTCGGCGCTGATGTGACCGTGACCCGGACCAGCGACGGCTACTCCCTCTCCGGAGCGCGGGGCTACGTGCAGGACGCCGGTCAGGCCGACTGGTTGCTGGTGGCCGCGACGTTGGACGGTGAGGTGGTCCAGGTGCTCGTGCCCACCGCTTCGTCCGGTGTCGCGATCGAAGCCCTGGCCACCCTCGACCTCTCCCGCCGGATCGCTCACGTCCGGCTCGCGGGCGTGACCGTCCCGGCCGACGCGCTGGTCGGTGGCGGTGCAGCCGCTCTCGATCACCAACTGCAGCAGGCAGCAGTGCTGGCTGCGGTGGAGACCGTCGGCGCGATGGACGAACTGTTCACGATGACCGTCGAGTACTCGAAGGATCGCGTCGCCTTCGGACGCCCCGTCGGATCGTTCCAGGCCCTGAAGCACCTCATGGCTGATCTCTCCCTCGACCTGGAGATCGCGAAGGCGGCGGTCGTGGCCGCCGTCGGCGGCCTCGATCGGGCCAGCAGCTCGACCGCCGAGGTCGTGAGCATGGCCGTGTCCCATGTCGCCGATGCGGGGAACAACATGGCCCAGCAGTGCCTGCAGATCCATGGCGGCATCGGCTACACGTGGGAGCACGACCTCCACTTGCTGATGCGTCGCATCCAGACGAACAGCGTCCTGTACGGCACGGCCAGCTGGCACCGTGAGCGGGTGTGCGCCGTCCACGGCCTCGGCGAGGGGGCAGCCGAGTGAGCACCGACACCGACGACCTCGACGGCTATCGCGAGGCAGCCAGGACCTGGCTCGAGGCCACCCTCCAGAAGCGCCAGGGCATCGCGCTGCGCAGCGGCCACGAGATCTCTTTCGAGCAGATCGAGGCGGAGCGAGCTCTGCAGCAGCAGGTCTACGAAGCTGGATACCTCGGGATCACCGTGCCCAGGGAGTACGGCGGCCAGGGGCTCACCAGCGCGCACCAGCGCATCTGGAACGAGGAGGCTCGCCCGTATGCCGTGCCGATGCCGGGCGGCATCGCCAGCAGCGTGACCTTCGGGATCGTCCTCCCCACCCTGCTGGCCCACGCCAGCGAGGAGCAGAAGCGGACCTGGATCCCCAAGATCCTGAGCGGGGAAGAGATCTGGTGCCAGCTCCTGTCGGAGCCCGGCGCCGGATCCGACCTGGCCGGGATCCTCACCAAGGCCACGCGAGACGGCAACGTCTGGATCCTGAACGGCACTAAGGTGTGGTCCTCGGGCGCGCTCGTCGCTGACTACGGGATCTGCCTCGCCCGGACCGACTGGGACGCCCCCAAGCACCGCGGCCTGACCTGGTTCAAGGTGCCGCTCGGCGACCCGGCCGTGACCGTCCGGCCCGTCCGCGAGATCAACGGCAGCGCCGAGTTCTGCGAGGAGTTCCTCGACGACGTGGTGGTCGGTGACGACATGGTCATCGGTGGCGTCAACGAGGGCTGGCCGGTCGCGAACACGATGCTCAACGCCGAGCGCAGCGGCGGAGCCGGCGACGCCGGTGGCGGCCACGCCGTCGATGAGCAGTCGACGAGGGGTCTCGCCCCGGACCTCGTGAAGCTGGCCACCGACCGCGGTCTCGAGTGCGACGCCGCGACGCGGCAGCTCATCGCCAGGGGCCACATCAGCGACTGGCTCCAGGGGCAGCTCGTGCAGCGGGTCGGCACCGCGATGAAGCTCGGCAAGATCAACCCGTCGGCCGTGTCGCTGATCAAGCTGCGCACCGGCATCGCCGACCCCGAGCGAGCCGCCATCGCCATGGAGATCGCCGGCCGGGCCGGCATCGCTTGGCCCGCTGACGACGAGGGGGCGAGCACCCCCGCGGTCAACTTCCTGAACGGTCGGATCATGGCGATCGCCGGCGGGAGCAACGAGATCCAACGCAACATCATCAGCGAACGCCTCCTCGGTCTGCCCCGGGAGCCCAGTGTCGACAGCGACAAGGCGTTCCGCGACGTCCTCCGCGACGCCAAGTCCTGGGGCACCAAGAAGACCGTCTGAGGCGAGCGGCCGGGCCGACCTATTAGGATACTCTTTAGGAACGATCGACCCACGGACGAGGAGAGCCATGAAGCTCGGCGCGATGGTTGGTGTCCGCAGCGACGACGTCGACGGCTTCATCCGGTACGTGCAACAGCTCGAGGACATCGGCGTCGAGTACCTCTGGACGGGGGAGGCCTACACGGCCGACGCGGTCACGACGATGGGGTTCCTCGCCGCCGTGACCAAGCGGGCCCAGATCGGGTCGAGCATCCTCCCGATCTACTCCCGCACGCCGACGGTCCTCGCGATGACGGCGGTCGGTCTCGACCGGCTCTCCCGTGGCCGCGCCATCCTCGGGCTCGGCGCCTCGGGCCCGCAGGTCATCGAGGGCTTCCACGGCGTCCCCTACGACCGGCCGCTCGGCCGCACCAGGGAGATCATCGACATCTGCCGCCAGGTGTGGCGTCGCGAGAAGCTCGAGCACCACGGCATCAGCTACGACGTCCCGCTCTCCGAGGGCGGCACCGGGCTGGGCAAACCGCTCAAGATCATGGACCACCCCGTGCGGGACCGGATCCCGATCCACATCGCTTCGCTCGGGCCGAAGAACGTCGAGATGACCGCCGAGCTCGCCGAGGGGTGGCTCCCGCTGCACTACTGGCCGGATCGGGCCGACGAGATCTGGGGCGCGTCGTTGCGAGCTGGACTGGCCAAGCGATCCGACGACCTTCCTTCGCTCGAGATCGTGGCCGGCGGTTCGCTGGCCATCGGCGACGACGTCGACGAGCTGCGCGAGCTGGCCCGTCCCATGCTCACCGTGTACTTCGGCGGCATGGGGGCGAAGGGCCGGAACTACTACAACGATCTGCTGAAGGCGTACGGCTACGAGCAGGAAGCCGAGCAGATCCAGGACCTGTACCTTGGCGGTCAGAAGAAGGAGGCGTCCCGGCTGGTACCCAAGGCACTCATCGACGGGATGTCCCTGGTGGGCGACGAGCGGTTCGTGAGAGACCGGGTGGCCGCGTACGAAGCCAGCGGCGTGACCGTCCTCAACGTGCAGCCGGTGGGGCCGAACGGATTGGAGGACGTCGCGCGGTTGGCCGGCTGGCTGGCCTGACCCGACTGTGCTGCGGCCCGGCACGGTCGTCGTGCCTGCCCAGCGCCGGGACGAACGACTCTGGAGCCGACGACCGACCGAGCGGACACTGGGGTCGTGACCCAGCTCGCGCCCGCTGACATGCCACATCCCGGCCATCGGCCGGGCGTTCCTACCGCTGTTCGGCTGGTCGGTGTCTCCCGGCGCTACGAGGTCGGTGGCGGCACGGTGTACGCGTTGCACGATGTCGATCTCGAGATCGACGAGGGCGAGTTCGTCGTGGTGCTCGGCCCGTCGGGCAGCGGGAAGACGACGTTGCTCAACATGATCGGCGCGCTCGACGTCGCCAGCGAGGGCGCGGTCACGGTCGCCGGGCAGGAGCTGACCGGCGCGAGCCGCGCCGAGCTGTTCAAGCTGCGCCGCGACACCGTCGCCTTCATCTTCCAGACGTTCAACCTGTTCCCCACGCTCACCGCCACGGAGAACGTCCAGTGCGCTGTCGAGATCGCCGGTCACCGCCGCGGCTCGAGGGCGACTGCTGACGCGGCGCTCGCCAGGGTGGGCCTCGCCGACCGGCGACTGCACTACCCGAACGAGCTGTCCGGTGGCGAGCAACAGCGAGTCGCCATCGCGCGGGCCTTGGCCACCGGCAACCCGATCCTCGTCGCTGACGAGCCGACGGGCGACCTCGACTATCACACCGGCGTTCAGGTCCTCGACGTGCTGCAGCAGCAGGCGCGCGCCGGTCACACGGTGATCGTGGTCACTCACAACCGCGAGATCTCCCGCATCGCGGACCGGGTGATCGAGTTGAGCGGCGGGCGCATCGTCAGTGACGGGCCACCGGCCGGTGGTCGCGCTGACGTCGCCGACCTGCGTTGGTAGGTGCGCCATGTCGCCGCTGTTCCTCCTGCGCTGGTCGCTCCGAGACCTGAGACGCAAGTGGCTGCAGGTGGCGGCCATCGCGATGGTGATCGCCATCGGCACCGGCCTCTACTCGGCACTCAGCGGCTCGGCGACCTGGCGGTACGAGAGCAACGACGCGTCGTTCGAGCTCACCGGGATGTACGACCTGCGGGTCAAGAGCACCGAGGGGCTCGACACCGGGCAGGGCGAGATGCTCGCGGTGCTGGACTCACTGCCCGACCCGGCCGTCATCGCTCACGCCGAGGAACGGATGGTGATCGGCACCCAGGTCGACGCATCGACCGACAGCGAATCGATCCGGGTGCCGGGCCGCATCGTCGGGCTCGACGTGTCGTCGGGTGGGCCGGAGCTGACGTCGGTGGCGGTCGAGGACAGCTCCGGACGGACGCTCACCGCTGCGGATGACGGACGCCCGGTTGCGCTGCTGGAGCGGAACTTCGCCGACTACTACGGCCTGCCGCCGAGCGGCACCGTGCGCCTCGGTGGCGGTGTCGTCCTCGACGTGATCGGCATCGGGATGGGGCCTGAGTACTTCTTCATCACCACCGAGGAGGGTGGCTTCTTCGCCCAGGCCAACTTCTCCGCCCTGTTCACCTCGCTGACCACGGCGCAGGAGATCGCCGGGCGACCGGGCCAGGTGAACGACCTCGTGCTCGCCCTGCGCGACGACGCCGATGTCGAGACGGTGCAGGCCGAGCTGCAGGCCGCGTTCGATGCCTCGGACACCGGGCTGGGCGTGACGGTGATGGTCAAGGAGGACGAGCCCGCCTACCAAGTCCTCTACGACGACATCGAATCCGACCGGAAGTTCTGGAACGTGTTCGCCGGTCTCATCCTCGCCGGCGCTGCGTTCGGCGCGTTCAACTTGTCCACGCGGATGGTCGAAGCACAGCGCCGCGAGCTGGGCATCGGCATGGCCCTCGGTGCGTCGCGGGTCCAGCTGGCGCTGCGACCGATGCTCGTCGGCATCGAGATCGCCGTCGCCGGCGTGGTGCTCGGGATCGCCGTCGGCGTGCTGGCCGTGGCACTGGTCGGCCCGGTGTTCACCGAGATGTTGCCGCTGCCGGTGTGGGTGATGGACTTCCAGTGGGGCCCGTTCGCCCGTGGTGCGGGGTTGGGGTTCGTCATCCCGCTGCTGGCGACGGCCTGGCCGGTGTGGCGCTCGGTGCGCATGGCTCCCGTCGACGCGATCGCGACCACCCATCGCACTGCTCGAGGCGGCCTGTCGCGCCTGCTGCGCCTGCTGCCCTGGCCGCGCAGCGCATTCCGCCGCATGCCGCTGGGCAACGTGCTGCGCACCCCGCGGCGCACCCTGTTGACCGCGCTCGGCATCGGCGCTGCCGTGGCGACGCTCGTGGCCCTCCTCGGGATGCTCGATTCGTTCGCCGCCACCATGGACCGCAACGATGCCGAGGTGCTCGGCGAGCACCCCGACCGGGTCGTCGTCGGTCTCGACTCGATCGTGCTCGACAGCGGGCCCGAGGTCGCTGCCGTGCTCGCCGCCGACAGCGTGGGCGACGTGTCGCCCGTGCTGCAGATGGGAGGGCGCCTGACCGTCCCGGGCAACGAGGGATTCGACGTGGTGCTCGAGGCGCTCGACCTCGAGGCCGGCGTGTGGGTCCCCACGGTTGACAGCGACCTCACCGGACCCGGCATCGTCATCGCCCGCTCGGCTGCCGACGACCTGGGGGTGGGCGTGGGCGACGAGGTGGAGCTCACTCATCCCGCACGCGTCAGCACGGGTTTCGTCACGAGCGCCTCCACGGTGAAGGTGATCGGCGTCCACCCCAGCCCGTTCCGCTTCAACGTCTACTTCGACCGCTCACTGCTCGCCGCGTTCGGCGCCGGTGGGCTCACCAACGAGCTGTTCGTCGTGCCGGCAGCGGGCAGCACCACGGACGACGTCGAGCGTGAGCTGTTCGACCTGCCCGGCGTCAGCTCGGTGCTGCCGGCCGAGACGACGGGCCGGATCGTCCGCGAGAGCTTGGAGGAGTTCACCGGCATCTTCCAGGTGGCCGAAGGATTCATCCTGGTCCTCGCCCTGCTCATCGCCTACAACGCCACCAGCATCAACGCCGACGAGCGAGCACGCGAACGGGCGACGCTCTTCGCCTTCGGCCTGCCGGTGCGACGGGTCATGGCACTCGAGATCGTGGAGGGCCTGATGTACGGGCTGCTCGGCACGGCGATCGGACTCGGCCTCGGCGCATGGATCAACCGCTGGCTCATCACCAGCTTGATGGCATCGACGATGCCCGACATGTCGATGGACGTCATCGTCTCCACCGCGACGGTGCTCACGGCCATTGCACTCGGCGTGATCGCCGTCGGTGTCGCGCCCCTGCTCACCCTGCGCCGTCTGCGACGCATGGACGTGCCGGGCACGCTGCGCGTCGTCGAATAGGCGCTCGCCGGGGGCGAGCCTCGGTTGCGTCAGACTCTGACGGATGGCAGGCACCGACACGCGGCGAGCCGGGGACGCGCGATGACCGCCACCGAGGTCCGTCCGGGCCCGGCCGCGTACGAGGGCAACCCGTGGTTGCCGATGAGCGTGGTGATGGCGGCCACGATCATGGTGGTCCTCGATTCCACCGTCGTGAACGTGGCGCTCCACGAGATCGGCGTCGATCTCGGCACGGGCAGTGGCATCGAATGGGTGGTGACGTCGTACCTGCTCGCCGTGTGCGCCGCGCAACCGGCCACCGGCTGGCTCGCCGATCGGTTCGGGCGAAAGCAGATCTTCGTCTCATCGCTGGCCGCCTTCACCATCGCGTCGGTGGGCTGCGCCGCAGCTCCCAACCTCACCTTCCTCGTGGTGTTCCGCGTGCTCCAGGGTCTCGGCGGCGGCGCCCTCATGCCCGTCGGCATGGCCATGGCACTCGATCTGTTCCCCAGGACGAGACAGGGGCGGGCGATGTCGATCTGGGGCATGTCGGCGATGGCGGCGCCAGCGCTGGGCCCGACCGTCGGTGGGTGGCTCATCACCTCGATCAGCTGGCACTGGCTGTTCCTGATCAACCTCCCGATCGGCGTCGCGTCCGTGCTGGCCGGCATCACGTTGCTGCCGCACATCGGCCATCGCGAGCGCCGACCGTTCGATGCGCTCGGGCTCCTGTCGGGGAGCATCGGTCTGTCGGTCGCGGTGTTCGGGCTGGCGCAGGGGAGCACCTGGGGTTGGCGATCCTCGTCGACGATCGTGTGCCTCGCAGTCGGCGCCGGCCTGCTGGTCGGTTTCGTCAGACACGAGTTGCATCGATCCGATCCGCTCATCGAGCTGCGGATGTTCGCGGAGCGCTCCTTCCGGTTGTCGATCGGCATCATCATGCTGGTCATGACGGCGCAGTACGCGCGGCTGGTCTTCGTGCCGCTGCAGCTGGAGAGCCTGCGCGGCTTCACGGCCTTCCGAGTCGGCACGCTGTTCTTCGTCCCCGCTGTGTTCAGTGCGGTGGGCATGCTGATCGGCGGCAGGCTCGTCGACTCGATCGGCCCGCGACGGCCGATCATCATCGGATGTGCGGGGATGTTCGTCGCCATGCTGGCGTTCTGGTTGCTCACGCTCACGACACCGGTCTGGGTGATCGGGACCCTGATGTCGCTGCAGGGCCTCAGCTGGGGGCTCACGACGTCGCCGAGCATGATCGCCGGCTTGGGGCACCTCCCCGGACATCTGGTGGCGCAGGGCAGCGCAGTCCGCTCGCTCGCCGGGCAGGTCTCAGGTGCGCTGGCGGTCGCGGTGCTCGGCGCTGTGGTTGCAGCGCGGATGGGCGGCAACCCGACGGCGACACAAGCGCAGGGCGCCTACAACTCGGCGTTCCTCGTAGGCGCGGGTGGAGTGCTCGTCGCGCTCTTCCTGGCGTGGCGGCTACCGCGCCTGCAGCAACCCGAAGGCGACCTGCTCCATCACGTCCCCGCCGAGTGAACGGTCAGCCGGGGTGCACGGCGCCGGCAAGAGAACATGACGCTCGACAGCAGGCGGAGCGAGCGGATGTCGCACGTCGGAGCACGGCTATCGTCGCCCCATGGCCGACCACGCCGACCGGTACTCGCACGGGCACCACGAGTCGGTGCTGCGCAGCCACACGTGGCGCACTGCTGAGAACTCGGCGGCGTTCGTGCTGCCGTACCTCTTCGACGGCATGTCGCTGCTCGACGTCGGTTGCGGACCTGGCACGATCACCGCGGACCTCGCCCGCAGGGTCCCGAGCGGATCAGTCGTCGGCGTCGACCTTCCCGAGGAGGTGATCGGCACCGCACAGCGCGAGCTCGGCGCGGCCAATCTCCGGTTCGAGGTGGGCGATGTCTATGCCCTCGGTTTCGACACCGATTCGTTCGACCTCGTGTACGCGCACCAGATGCTGCAGCACCTCGGCGACCCGGTTGCCGCCCTGCGCGAGATGGGTCGGGTGTTGAAGCCCGGCGGCCGTCTGGCGGTGCGCGACAGCGACTACGGGGCGTTCGTGTGGTCGCCGCCTGATCCACGGCTCACGAGGTGGATGGAGATCTACCACCAGCTGACCGAGCGCAACGGCGCGGAGGCGGATGCGGGCCGCCACCTCCACCGCTGGGTTCGGATGGCCGGGTTCGACGAGCTGGTCGTGTCGTCGTCGAACTGGACGTTCCAGAGCGCCGAGGACCGAACGTGGTGGGGGCAGCTCTGGGCGGATCGTGTGCGCGAGAGCGAGTACGCCCGTCAGACCCTCGAGTACGGACTGACGGACGATGCGGAGCTCGAGGGGATCGCCGCGGCGTTCCTGCAGTGGGCTGCCGACCCCGACGCGCTGTTCGTCGTCGTCCACGGCGAGGTCATCGCGATCAAGCCCGAGGCGTGACCCGGCGCACCCAGCGACGTCAGCGAGGGACGTCCCAGCCCCGCGCCACCGACCAGGGTGGTGGCCCGACGGTGATCCGGGGGAGCGGTGACGCGACGCTGCCGAAGCGTTCGGCGCCCGCGGTCCAGTCGGCGTGGGCGGCGGTGATCTCTGCCTGGTCGCGGGCGACGTAGTTCCACCACATGAGCACCGGCTCGGGGAACGGCACGCCGCCGACGAGCAGTGCGCGGGTGGCTCGCGTCGCCCGCAAGCGGACCTCGTCGCGGGACGTCCCGAGGTAGCCGAGGTGGCCGGGTTCGAGGACGTTGCCGCCGAGCGACACGGCGCCGTCGAACACCACGAGCGCGTACTCGAAGTCCGTGGCCAGCGGGACGACGGTGTCACCTTGGCGAAGGTCGAGGTCGACACCGACGTGCTCGGTGTCGCGGCGGGCCGGCGAGGTCACGTCTGCGAACTCACCGACGAGCACGGTCGCGGTGCAGCGATCCAGCTCCAGCTGAGGCAGTTCGGGGTGGTGCTCGAACGCGGCCTCGCCGTCGCGCGTCGCCGCCGGCTGGGCGACCCACAGCTGCACGCCGTGCAGCGCCCCCCGGTAGGTACCGGTGGCCTCCTCGGCGTGCGAGACCCCGTGACCGGCCGTCATCAAGTTGAGCTGGCCGGGTCGGATCACCTGTTCGGAGCCGAGGCTGTCGCGGTGCAGGATCTCGCCGCTGAGCAGCCAGGTGACGGTCTGCAGCCCGATGTGGGGATGCGGGCCGATGTCGAGGCCGCGGTCCTCGGTGACCGCGGCAGGCCCCATGTGGTCGACGAAGCACCACGCCCCGACGGTGCGTCGCCCGGGCCGGGGCAGCGCCCGCCGGATCGTGACGATGCCGAGCTCGGTGCGGCGGCTCTCGGTGATCTCGACCTCGCACGGCTCCGCGTCCCGGGCGGCGCTGTCGTTGGCCATGGACGACGCTCCTCGGGTTGGATCGGCTCATGATGGACGAGGTCGCGATCGGCGACGCGGTGACCGGACTACCTCACCGTCGGGCGCGAATCAAGACCCTGCGGTGCCTTCGTGCTCCCGATACCGTCGAGGTGTGGCCGATCGTGCAGCGCCATCCGAAGGCGACGGCGGCGACGACGGCGACGTGGCGCCGAGAAGGCTGCGCGAAGTGATCCGGTTGTTCCTCGAGCTCGGGGTGATCGGCTTCGGCGGTCCAGCAGCACACATCGCCATGATGCGCGACGAGGTCGTGCGCCGCCGCGGCTGGATCGACGACACCGAGTTCGTCGAGTTGGTCGGCGCGACCAACCTGATCCCCGGGCCGAACTCGACCGAGCTCGCCATGCACCTCGGCGCCCGCCGCGCCGGTGGTCGCGGGCTCGTCGCAGCCGGCGTCTGCTTCATCGCCCCGGCCGTCATCATCGTCAGCCTTCTCGCCTGGCTCTATCAGCGCTATGGCACCGACCCGGCAGTCGTCGATCTCCGCTACGGCATCCTGCCGGTCATCATCGCCATCGTCGCCCACGCCCTCGTCGGCCTCGGACGTACCGCGCTCACGACGATCGTCAACGCGCTCATCGCCGTCACCGCCCTCGCCGCGTACCTCGCCGACGTCCACGAGCTGATCGTCCTGATCGCCGCCGGAGCGCTCAGCGCGCTCTGGTCGAATCGACGAGCACTCGCACAGCGCCGATCGCTCGGCGTGATCGCACTGCCCATCCTGGCAACCACAGGATCACCGACCGTGTCGCTGTGGCGACTGTTCCTCGTGTTCCTCGAGATCGGCAGCGTCCTCTACGGCAGCGGCTACGTCCTGCTCGCCTTCCTCCAACGTCACCTCGTCGACGACCTCGGATGGCTCACGAGCCGACAGCTCCTCGACGCCGTCGCGGTCGGCCAGGTCACTCCAGGGCCGGTGTTCACCACCGCCACGTTCGTCGGCTGGCAGATCGATGGACCAGCTGGAGCGGCCGTGGGAACCATCGGCATCTTCCTCCCATCGTTCATCTTCGTCGGACTGCTCGGACGCATCGTCCCCTGGATGCGGCGCCGACCGACCGCCAACGCCTTCCTCGCCGGAGTCACCGCGGCATCGCTCGGGCTGATGGGCGGCGTGCTCGTCGAGCTCACGGACACAGCCCTCACCGACCTCTTCACCGTCGCCGTCGCGATCGTCGCGCTCGTCGTACTCGTCCGAACCAGGATCAACTCCGCATGGCTCGTCGGCGCCGGCTTCCTCATCGGCTCGAGCCACGTCCTCATCGGGTGAGCGAGAGCTGCGCAGCGGAATCTCGGCGCTGCCCCGGCGAGGCAGTCGATCGTCGTGCCGACGAGGGCGTCGCCGGAACTGGTCCGGGCAGTGGCGATACTGGGCGCACCATGGAACCAGCCCGACCTCGCGAGTTCTTGGGACGCACCGACGAGCTCGCCTCGATCGAGCGAGCTCTGTCCGAGGCGCGCACCGGGATGCCTTCGGTCGTGCTGATCGGTGGCGATGCAGGCATCGGGAAGACGACACTGCTGAGTGAGGCGGCCACCCGCGTGGACGCTCCGCTCGTCATGGGACGCTCCGCGCAGCTCGGCGGCGACGTCATCCCACTCGCGCCGCTCGTCGATCTGCTTCGTCAGGTTCAGCGTTCCTCACCCGAGTTGCTCGCCGATGCGGCAGGGTTGATGTCGTTTGCGCACTGGCTCGCGCCGGCCATCACGGCGGAGAGCCAACGGGATGGGCTCGACGGTGTCTTCGTGCCCGTGCTCGAGCTCCTGCGGCGACTCGGCGGAGACGGTGCAGCGTTGATCGGCATCGAGGACCTGCACTGGGCGGACACGGCAACGTGGGACTTGTTCGAGCTGCTCGCTCGCAATCTCCTCGACGAGCACGTCGTGCTCGTCGGAACCTTTCGGTCGGTCGAGCTCGTCACGAACCCGGCGCAGCGGCGCCGACTCGCCGAGCTCTCGCGGCTCCCGAACGTTCGTCGCATCGAGCTGACGGGCCTTGGCAGGGACGACGTCGCGGCTCGAATCGTCACGCTCACCGGTGGTCCGGCCGGTTCCGCGCTCGTCGACGAGATCTTCACTCGCGGTGGGGGCAACCCGTTCTTCACCGAGGAGCTGATCGCCGCGCACCTCGACGGTGACGAGATCCCCGAGGTGCTGTCAGATCTGATCTCCACCGATCTCGCTTCGCTGCGGCCCTCGAGTCGAAGCGTGCTGGACGTCGTGGCGACGATCGGGAGCGAGGCATCTCACGACCTGCTCGCTTCGGTCGCCGAGTTGACCGAGGCGCAGGTCGAGGAAGCCATTCGACAGGCGATCGATGCTCGCCTGATCGTGGTCGACAAGGAGTCGGACGCGTACCGGTTCCGCCACGCGCTGATCGGTGAGGTCGTCTACAGCGAGCTGTTGCCGTCACAGCGAAAGCGACTGCATCGGCGTGTCGCCGACGCGCTCTCCGAGCCGGGCCGATCGCAGTTGACCGGCGCTGACGCTGCGGGGCAGCTGGCATTTCATCTGGACCGTTCCGGCGACCAGGCGGGCGCGTTCTCGGCGTTGCTCGCAGCAGCCGACGCCGCTGAGTCGGTGGCTCCGGCGGTCGCGTTGCGGCAACTGGAACGCGCCTTCCAGCTGTGGGAGGCCGTCGGGGACATTGCAGCGCTCGAGCGACGGAGCAACCGACTCTGGCAGGCGGCGGAACTGGCCACCGGTACGGTCGGCAACGAGCGGGCCGTCGAGCTGGCGCGAGAGGCGTTCGGCTGCGGCACCCCGCCCAGGGGTGAGGCGTGGGGTCATGAGCGCCTCGGCCGCTACTTGTGGGCGTCAGGCAACCTCGAGGAGAGCGCGGTCGAGTTCCAGCGCGCGGCTGCGCTCCTGGCGGACGAGCGCGACATGGGCGACGCGGCAACCATGGCTGGTCTGGGCCAGGCGGAGCTGATGCAGGGTCGATATGCGGCGGCCGAAGAATGGTGCCAACGCGCGCTCGAGGTCGCCCTCACGGCGGATGATGATCCGGCTGCGTGGGTGATGGCCCGACGGGTGCTCGGCGCAGTTCGAGCGGCGAGCGGTGACCCGGTCTCGGGCGTCAGGCTGAGCCGTGAGGCGGTGGCAGCGGTACCGAGCACCCACACGAGGGCGCTGGCGACGTTGTATCTCGTCAACGCCTTGTCGAGCGCGGGGGAGCATCAGGAAGCTGCGAGCGTCGCGCTCGATGGTGGAGCCGACGCGCGCCTGGCTGGGCTCGATCGGAGCTTCGGCGCGTACTTCGACGCGCAGGCCGCTGAGGGTCTGATCCATCTCGGTCGCTGGGGGGAGGCCTCGGCTGTGCTCGCGAGCCGGCTCGGTGTCGGGATCGACGCGTTCAATGCCGGACGGACACGCATCGTCCTGGTATCGGCGATGCTCGCTGCTCGGCAGGGTGAGGGTGAGCGCGCCCGCTCGTACCTTGCGGAAGCCCTGACCAGACCAGTGGACCCATTCCATCAGGCGTTCGTCGACTCGGCGTACGGCGAGGTGCATCTGATCCTGCGTGATTGGCACCAGGCGGCCGTTTCGGCCGAGCGGGGCTGGGAGGCGAACGTCGGCACCTCGTCGATGTGGGCCGTTCGCTTCGCGATGCTCGGCGTCAGCGCCGCGGTCGAACAGGCGTTGGACGATCGAGCGCGGCGGGTTCCGATCGACGTGACCGAGCTGGCCGGACGACTTGCCGAGCGAATCGATCAGGCGGAGCTCGCCGTGCGGTCCGATGGAACAGACGTCGCTGCGGTGGCGGCGGCGCACCTCGCGCAGGCGCGGGCGATGCTCACGCTGCTGGGCCCGCCGGCGCCTGGCGTCTGGGCGACCGCAGCCGCTGCTTGGCAGCAGTTGCGCGACCCGTGGTCCGTCGCGATCGCCCGCCTCCGCGAAGCCGAGGCATCTGCCGCGGCCGGCGACGCGGCGCGGGCCGCCGAAGCACTTCGCGCGGCGCACGGTCTCGCGTCGGAGCTCGGGGCAGCCTCACTCCTCGCCGACGTCGAGGCCGTGGCACGGCGCACCAGGATCAGCGTCGAGTCATCCGAGGTCATCGCACTCGACGACCGATCGATCGACCGCCTCGGGCTCACACCGAGGGAGGCGGAAGTGCTGGCGCTGGTTGCCGCCGGCCGCACCAATCGTCAGATCGGCGCGGCGCTGTACGTGTCGGAGAAGACGGCGAGCGTGCACGTGTCGAACATCCTGCGCAAGTTGGGGGTCACCAGTCGGGTCGCCGCCGCCGCGGTCGCACAGCGCATCGGGATCGCCTGAACCTCCCGAACACGGAGACCAACGCGTCGCGTTGCGCTGCCATCGCCGCGTTCGGTTGGGCGCGCTGCCACGGATCTGAGGGGTGGCACCCGATGTGTGGTCGGACCCCTTAGGTCGAGCCTGACGACATCAGCTCGACCAAGGAGTCAGCCATGAACACCACCACTCGGATCGCCGGCTTCGCCGTGGTCCTGGTCGCAGCCGTCGCGATCGGAGCAGGAGTCGGGGCCACGGTCGGACCCGAGCCGACCGACACCCGAACCGAAGCCCCTGCCCCGATCGGCCAAGGCGTCGTCTCGGCTCGCGACGGCTACCAGTTGGCCCCCGACAGCCCGGTGCTGCGTGCCGCTGGCGGCACGTTCCGCTTCCGGGTGCTCGACCCCGACGGCAACCCGACGACGCGGTTCGCGCCCGTCCACGAACGAGACCTCCACCTGATCGTCGTCAACAGGGAGCTCACCCACTACCAGCACGTCCACCCCACACTCGCGGACAACGGGACGTGGACCGTCGAGCTCGATGCGCTCCCGCCCGGCTCCTATCGGGCAATCGCCGACTTCCAGGTTGCCGACGGGCCACGGCTCGCGCTCGGTACCGACCTCGGCGTCGCCGGAGAGTACGACCCCAGGCAGCTCCCGGAACCGGACGCCACCTCGGTCGTCGACGGCTACCAGGTCACCCTCGCCACCGAACGTGGCGACGGCGGCGAGGTCATCGCCTCCCTCACCGTCACACGCGCCAGCCGGCCGGTGGCCGACCTCGAGCCGTACCTGGGCGCGAACGGCCACCTCGTCGCGATCCGCACCGGCGACCTCGCCTACGCCCACGTCCACCCCGTCGACGACGGCCACGACTTCGGCCCGCCCGCCGATGGGACCGTCACGTTCGACGCAGCCCTCGACGCCGCCGGTCGCTACGGCCTGTTCTTCGACTTCCAGCACGACGGTGTCGTCCGCACCGCCGCCTTCACCCTCGACCAGGGCACCGTCACCGGTGCCAACGACATGGAGCACTGAGCCGTGACCATCATCGCAACTCCCGAGACAGCCACCGTGAACGTCGTCGAGCTCGCCGTCGGCGGCATGACCTGCGCGTCGTGTGCCGCCAGGATCACCAAGCGGCTGAACAAGATCGACGGCGTCGACGCCAGCGTCAACTACGCCACCGAACAGGCCACCATCGCCGTCCACGGCGGCACGACCCAGGATCAGCTGATCGACGCGATCGAGGCGATCGGCTACACCGCGACACCCGTCGCGCCGGCCACGGCCGGGGCCGACGTGATCGCCGAGGGGACCGTCGACGACGAGGCCCCCGAGCGGGTCCCGGCCGCTCTGCTCCACCGTCTCATCGCGTCCATCGTCCTCGGCGTGCCGGTGCTCGCGCTGTCGATGATCGAGCCGCTGCAGTTCACCTACTGGCAGTGGCTCACCCTCACGCTGGCGGCGCCGATCGTCGTCTGGGGCGCCTGGCCGTTCCACCGGGCGGCCTGGCTCAACGTGCGGCACGGCGCGGCCACCATGGACACGCTGATCTCCGTCGGCACGCTCGCCGCGCTGGGATGGAGCGTCTACGCCCTGTTCTGGGGCGAAGCCGGCACACCAGGCATGACGATGGGGTTCAGCCTCACGCTCGCACGAGGCGCAGGACGCGACGAGCTCTATCTCGAGGTCGCCGCCGCCGTCACCGTGTTCCTCCTCGCCGGCCGCACTTTCGAAGCCAGCGCGAAACGCAAGTCGGGTGCTGCGTTGCGCGCACTGCTGCACCTCGGCGCGAAGGACGTCGCCGTCCTGCGCGGCGATGGTGAGATCCGGATCCCGGTCAGCGATCTCGCCGTCGGCGACCGCTTCATCGTCTACCCCGGCGAGAAGGTCGCCACGGACGGCGTCGTCGAGGACGGCACCTCCGCGATCGACGCTTCGCTGCTCACGGGTGAACCCGTACCGATCGACGTCGCACCCGGCGCGGCCGTCACGGGCGCCACCGTCAACACGTCGGGCCGGCTGATCGTCGTCGCCACCCGTGTCGGGTCCGACACCGCCCTCGCCCAGATCGCGCGACTCGTCACCGACGCCCAGACGGGCAAAGCACCGATCCAACGGCTCGCCGATCGAGTGTCGGCCGTCTTCGTGCCTGTCGTCATCACGCTCGCGCTGGCGACGCTCGGCTTTTGGCTCGGCGTCGGAGAGACCGCCTCGACCGCATTCACCGCCGCAGTTGCCGTGCTGATCATCGCCTGCCCGTGCGCACTCGGGCTCGCCACGCCAACAGCGTTGCTCGTCGGCACCGGCCGCGGCGCTCAGCTCGGCATCCTCATCAAGGGCCCCGAGATCCTCGAGTCGACGCGTCAGATCGACACGATCGTGCTCGACAAGACCGGCACCGTCACCACCGGCCACATGGCCCTCGTCGATGTCGTCACCGGCGACGGCGTCGACCGGGACGACGTCCACTGGCTGGTCGGCGCACTCGAAGCCGCCTCGGAACACCCGATCGCCCAGGCGATCGCTGCCGGCGCCCGCGAACGCATGGGCACGCTCCCCGACGTGCGCGACTTCGTCAGCGCCCCTGGCCTCGGCGTTCGAGGTACGGTTGCCTGCCGTGAGGTGGTGGCCGGTCGGGAGGTGTTCATCGCCGACGCCGGCTTCAGCATCTCGCCGGCGCTGAGCGAGGCGATGGTCGCGGCCCGGGCAGCCGGCCGGACACCGATCCTGGCCGGATGGGACGGTGCAGCACGAGCGGTGCTCGTCGTGGCCGACACGATCAAAGCGACGAGCGCCCGAGCCATTGCCCGCCTCAGGGCACTCGGCCTCGAACCCGTGCTGCTCACCGGCGACAACGAGCGGGCAGCGCGCACGGTGGCCGACGAGGTCGGCATCGACAGGATCGTCGCCGACGTCCTGCCGGTCGACAAGGTGAACCTGATCAAGCAGCTCCAGTCGGAGGGCAGGGTCGTCGCGATGGTCGGCGACGGCGTCAACGACGCGGGAGCGCTCGCGCAAGCCGACCTTGGGATCGCGATGGGCACCGGCACCGACGCAGCGATCGAGGCGAGCGACCTCACGCTCGTTCGAGGCGACCTGAACGTCGCCGCCGACGCCATCAGGTTGTCGCGGCGGACCTATGCCACCATCCGCACCAACCTGTTCTGGGCCTTCGCCTACAACATCGCTGCTCTCCCGCTCGCCGCAGCGGGCTTCCTCAACCCGCTGATCGCCGGGGCTTCGATGGGTCTGTCGAGCGTGTTCGTCGTCTCGAACAGCCTCCGACTGCGACGATTCCGCGCCATGCCCACAGCCCACCGATGAACGACATCTCGATGAAGGGAAACGCAATGCCCGCCCTGCCCAAGCAGCCCAAACCCCACGACAAGTACGCACTCCGAGTGGCGTGGACCGCGGAGATCGACGTGTCCCGCCATGCCAGAGCTCGCGGCGATGCCGACGCGGAGTGGACCCACCTCGAACGGGCTCACGTCCTCAGCCAGCCGCTGCCCGCGGCACACGTCCGCACCCACCTCGCGATGCTGGCGGTCGGGATACGCCACCGCGACATGCGCGAGATCGCCGGACAGCTCGTGCGTCTCGCGGTCGCCGGCCCCGGTTCCGCGAGCAGGCGGTACCCCGTCGGCAACACAGGCGGCTCGAACGTCAGCGCCACTGCGCCGATGCCGATCGCAGCCGACCTCCGTGCCGTGCTCGACCTACCCACCTGATCTCTGCTCATCGCCGGACACGAGATGTCCGGGGGCGAGCGGAGATCGCACTGGTTCGACAGCCAGCCGCACTGCCGCACTGCGGTACGGATCAGCGGGCGACAGTCATCGCCCGGTCGGCCCGGAGCAGGAGCGGTGGGAGGTGCGCGGCGAGGTTCGAGAACGGGAGCACGTCCGGGTGCAGGTCGATGCCGAGGGTGTCCGTCATGAAGCGGCGGCGGGCCTCGATCCGTGCCCAGGCCTCCGGATGTGCAGCGGAGAACGCGGCGCGCAAGGACTCGTCCGCCAGCGCCACGCCGTCTTCGATGTTCGTCGTGAAGTACGGCGTGCCGGTCGCCGGGATGATGTCGCACTGGAGCGCCATCCCTGATCGCAGCTCGATCCTCGAGCCCGGGAACACCGGCGAGTTCACCCACTCGTCGAGGTGGAGCTGATGCCCGGGGTTGAGCGAGATCCCGAAGAACGGGTCGCCCAGGTGGCGATCGACGATGGCCTGGAGCTCGCCGCCCACCTGGCCGACGTGGAGCGCCCCGTACCACTCGGCGACCGCTTCGAAGTACGGCGCGACGAGGCGTTCGACGTAGTCCTGCGTGCCTTCGGGCAGCTCGGCCTCGTCCTCGACGACGAACCCGGCCCGGCAGTTCAGCGCCCCCCAGATCCCGAACGCGATCGTGAACGGATCGCCCCGCGCGATCGGCCGGTCGCCGGGACTCAGCAGCCCGTACCTCGCCCTCGGGCCGGCGGTGAGCATGAGGTGGCACGAGAGCGGCGCGCCGTTCCACCGGAGCAGCTGAGCGGCCTCCCGTTCGGTCATGCCGGGTTGCAGACCGGTCAGCACGCCGGTCACGCCGCGGGAGGTCTGGCAGGCGGCCCACTCGAACGCCGCGAGCTGCTCGACCTCGTTGATCACACGGAGCCCGTCGGCTGCATCGATGAGCAGGTCGGTCGCGTTCTCCACCAGCCCGGCGTGACCGGTGGCGCGTCTCAGCTCGTCGACGAGGAACGAGGGCGCCTCGATCGTCTCGCGGCTCGAGTACGTCTTCCAACCGACGACCCCGACCCGGCTGCCGGGCCCGATGCCTTCGTCGCTCAGGATCTCGGGCAACGGCTCCGACCTGTCCCGCGGCTGGCCGGGCAGGCTGAGGTCCTGGAACCGGACCGATCGCATCGGCAACGGCGCCGCATCCGCCAGGGCAGCGCACTCGTTGCCGACGAGGATCGCCGGATCAGTCGTCGTCCCCACGATCAGCACTGCTTCTTCGAACCGTGGGTCGAACCCGGTGAGATAGGCGATGTTCGCGCTGTGCTCCCGATCGCCCCAGACGACGAGGTGGTCGTAGCCGCGCGCCTGCATCGCCGCGCGGAGCCGAGCCAGGCGGTCCACGTAGATGGCTGCCGGCAGGAGCGGTTCCGCGTCGGGCATCCCGAAGTCGGGCAGCGCGACATCGCTCAGCAGCGCTCTCGTTCGGCGGGTCATCGCGTTGCTCCTCCGATGTCCAGGGCCCGGGGCGAGAGGCAGCTCGGACACGGTTCGATTGAAGCACAAGGAGCGCGCAGCAGGACCCGGCACCGATCACCGGTCGCGCACGTCGTGCGCGCTGGCCAGCAACCGCCGCGAGCGAGCGCGCTGCACCGATGCATCACCACCGCCCAGAGGAGTTATAGAGTTCGGGCGCTTGCGCGTCCAACGACGAGGTGCGGCACACGCTCACAAGAGGGGGAGCTCATTATGCGAGTACGACAGCTGGCAGCGGTCGCAGTGGGTGCGGCGCTGATCTTCGCCGCATGCGGCGACGACGACGACGCCGAGACCGCTGACACGTCAGCCGGAGGCGCCGAGACGACCGCCGCTGGCGCGGCGGGCGGCGGCGACTGCGTCGTCGGCGTCTCCTGGAACAACTACCAGGAGGAACGCTGGGCGAAGTGGGACGAACCGGCACTCAAGGCAGCCATCGAGGCCGGGGGCGGCACCTATGTGTCGAACGACGCCAAGTCGTCGGCCGAGACGCAGGCCAGCAACTTGGAGAACCTGATGTCCCAAGGCGCCAACGTGCTCGTGGTCCTCGCCCAGGACGGGACGGCCATCAAGCCGTCGGTCGCCGCCGCGATCGCGAACGGTGTACCGGTCATCGCCTACGACCGCCTGATCGAGGACGAGAACGCCCTGTACATCACCTTCGACAACGTCGAGGTCGGGCGGATGGAGGCCGAGGCGGTCTTCGCCGCAGTGCCGACCGGCAAGTACGTCATCATCAAGGGCAACTCGGCCGACGCGAACGCCGACTTCCTGCGAGCCGGCTACGAGGAAGTCATCGGTGAAGCAGTGGCCGCGGGCGACATCGAGATCGTCGGCGAGACATACACGGACAACTGGGACCCCGCGATCGCGCAGACCCAGATGGAGCAGTTCCTGACCGCCGAGAACAACGAGATCGACGCAGTTCTCTCCGAGAACGACGGCATGGCCGGCGGCGTCGTGGCAGCCCTCGAGGCCCAGGGCCTGGCAGGCAAGATCCCCGTGTCCGGTCAGGACGGTGACGCAGCAGCGCTCAACCGGGTCGCGCTCGGCACCCAGACGGTCGACGTCTGGAAGGACGCCCGCGAGCTCGGCACGGCCGCCGGCGAAGCGGCGGTCCAGCTGTGCGCGAACCCCGACGCCGCGGCAGTCAGCGGCACGGCGCCGTTCACGACCCCGGGTGGCGTCGACGTCACGTCGATCCTGCTCACGCCACAGGCCATCACCCAGGACAACCTCAACGTGGTGCTCGACGCCGGTTGGATCGACCAGGCCACGCTCTGCGAGGGCGTGGAAGCCGGCTCAGTATCCGTCTGCGGCTGACCCACTCACAGCGACATTTCCCAGGCGTGCCCCCCGTTCGAGTGCTCGGACGGGGGGCACGCCCGCACCACGAGTCATTCCTGATGAGAGAGCGTGACGATGATTGAGGCACGAACGGGCTCGTCGAGCGTCTCGACCGAGAAACCCGCTCGGTCGTGGCGCGAAGTGCTCGCGTCGACTGAGATCGACACCCGCCTGTTCGGCATGCTGATCGGCTTGGGGGTCATCTGGATCGGGTTCCACATCCTCTCGGGTGGGGACTTCCTGACCGCGCGCAACCTGTGGAACCTGTCGGTCCAGAGCGCTTCGATCGCGATCATGGCCACCGGCATGGTCCTGATCATCGTGTCCCGCAACATCGATCTGTCGGTCGGGGCGGTGCTCGGCTTCCTCGGGTACGTGATGGCGATGGTCCAGCGGGAGTGGATCCCGAAGACGTTGGACCTCGGCCTGGACCGGTGGTACACGTGGGTCGCCGCACTCGCGGTGGGCCTCCTGCTCGGCGCCGTCATCGGAGGCGTGCAGGGCTACATCGTGGCCTACGTCGGGGTGCCCGCGTTCATCGTCACGCTCGGGGGGTTCCTGGTCTGGCGCGGGCTCATCTTCCGCTTCAAGCAGGGGCAGACCCTGGCTCCGCTCGACAAGACGTTCCAGTTGCTCGGCGGCGGTTCGCGTGGCTCGCTCGGTGAATGGAAGAGCTGGGCGCTGGCGCTCCTTGCGTGCGTCGGCATCGCGCTCAGCATGTCCCTCGCGCGCCGCCGCCGGCTTCGCTACGACCTCCCGCTCCGTCCGATGTGGGTCGATGTCGGGATCGGCGCCCTCGGGGGTGCGGCCGTCATCGGCGTGATCTGGCGGATCGCGAATCGCTACCCCTCGCCGATCACCGGGAAGCCGACCGGCGTGGCCTACCCCGTGGTGATCCTGGTCGCGGTGACGCTGGTGATGACCTACCTGGCCCGCCGCCGGCGCTTCGGCCGCTACGTGTACGCCTACGGTGGCAATCCGGAAGCGGCAGAGCTCGGCGGCATCAACACCCGCCGGACCGTCATGTTCACGTTCGTCCTCATGGGTGTCCTGTGCGCGATCAGCGCTGCGGTACAGACGGCACGGCTCAACGCGGCGGTCACCAACCTCGGCATACAGAACGAGCTCGACGTCATCTCCGCCGCCGTGATCGGCGGGACATCCTTCTCCGGCGGCGTCGGGACGATCCCCGGGGCAGTCCTGGGAGCAGTCGTCATGCAGTCGCTGCGCTCCGGCATGGTGGTGGTCGGGATCGACTCACCGTCGCAGGACATCGTGGTCGGCGTGGTGCTGGTCACCGCCGTCGCCATCGATGCAGCGCTCCGGGCGGGTCGGCGGGCCGGCGTCATCGGTGCGCTCAGCGCGGGCCTCCTCGTCTCGGCGATCATCATCCAGACCGGCCGGCCATAGTCACGGCGAGAGGAGCGGCGACGATCATGAGCGATCCATCCACCACGACAGGGCCGGACGCAGCAACACGCGCGCCGCTCGTCGAGCTGCGCGACATCCGAGTGGCGTTCGGCGGCCTCCATGCCGTCGACGGCGTCACGGTCGACCTGTACCCGGGTGAGGTCGTCGCCCTCGTCGGTGGGAACGGCGCGGGCAAGTCGACGCTGATGCACACGCTGTCCGGGGCGCACGCCGCCGACTCGGGCGAGATCCGCATCGACGGCGAGCTCATCGCGATCCACAACCCTCGTGACGCGCGGCTCCACGGTGTCGAGGTCATCTACCAGAAGCTGGCTCTCGCCGACAACATCGACGCGGCAGGAAACGTCTTCCTCGGGCGCGAGCTGTGCACCCGTTCAGGAGCGCTCGACGACTCGGCGATGGACTCGGCGACCCAGAAGGTGATGCAGCGGTTGAACCCGAGGTTCACGAACCTGCAGACGCCGGTGAAGTCGCTCTCGGGCGGGCAGCGTCAGTCGGTGGCGATCGCCCGAGCGGTCCACTTCAACGCCAGGATCCTCATCATGGACGAGCCCACCGCCGCCCTGGGGCCGGCCGAGACCGCCCAGGTGCGCGACCTCATCGGCCAGCTGAAATCGGAGGGGATCGGGATCTTCCTGATCAGCCACGACATCCACGACGTGTTCGATCTCGCCGACCGGATCAGCGTGATGCTCCAGGGCAAGCTCGTCGGAACCGTGAACAAGGCCGACGTGACGATGGACGAGGTCTTGGCGATGATCATCGTGGGCAAGATGCCCGCCGAAGTGTCCAAAGAGGAACTGGCAGAGCTCCACGGCTGACTCCGGGCGCCTTGCGTATCATCGCCGGGATGCGGTCGCCCGGCGCGCTCGTCTGCGGCGTGGCCGGCTTGGCCTACGTGCCGCTCGCCGCGCTCGAGGGAGCGGACGTCCTCGCCGCGCCGGAGCTCGGTGACGGCGCGCCGGTCGTCCGGCAGTACCTCGACGACGGTGGTGACGCGATCGCCCTCACCATGTCGGCGGGGCTGGTGTCGCTCGTCGCGTACGCGGTGTTCGCAGTCGGGCTGTTCCGGCTGCTGCAGTCAGACCCGGCGCACCGCGCGCCCTGGCCGGTCGTGGGGCTCCTCGGCGCACTCGGGAGCACGTTGCTCGCCGCCGCAGGCCAGATCGTGGGAGTCGTGCTGCTCGCGCGCCGCGGCGAGTTCGGCGACGACGCGGTCACGTCGCTGTGGGACCTGTCGATCGACGCCAGGACCTGGGCGGGTCTGGTCGGTGCCGTGGGTCTCGCCGGGTTCGGGATGGCGGACCGCTCGGCCGGCGTGATGCCGCGTGTGCTCGCGCGGGTGGCGATGGGGTTGGCGCCGCTGCTCCTGGTCGCCGCGGTGGTTGCCGTGATCGACCACGGCGAGGTGTCGCGGCTCGTGGTCGTCGGTGTCTTCGGCGTCGCCGCAATGTGGGTGTTCTTCGTGTCGGCCTGGCTCGTGCTGGGCCACGGCCGTTTCTCGCACGGCGTGCCCCACTGGTCGCTGCTCCTTCGGCAGGTGGTGTGCCTCGTGCTCGTGGCCGCTGCCGGGGTGACGGGCGTGGCGCTCGTGCTCCTTCCGAGCGCGACGGCGCAGCTGTTCTCCTGGGGGCTCGCGCCCCGCCCGCTGGCGAGTCTCGTGGGTGCGTGCTACCTCGCGTCAGCGATCGTGTTCGCCGTCGCCGCCCGCGCGCCGAGCCGGCAGGTGCGCGGCCTCATGATCGCCGCGCTCGTGTTCGCATCCTCGACGGTCGTGGTCTCGCTCACGCACACGGAGGTCTTCGACTTCGATCGCCTGCAAGCCGTCGCCTGGATGATGCTGTTCCCTGCGTTCGCCCTCGCTGTCCTCGTGGCGCTCGTGACCGAGCCCGACACCCGGGTCGCCGATGCCGGGCCGCGTCTCGGCACCGTCCCGCGCGTCGCGGCCGCGCTGCTCGCCGCAGTGCTCATCGGAGGTGCGATCACGTTGTGGATCGACCCGCTGGCGGCCAACGACATCCTCCCGTACCCGCTCCCGCCGATGGGAGGCCGTTTCGTCGGGTCCTGGCTCGCGCTGCTCGCCGTGACTGCGGGATCGGTGGTCCGTCGCGCCGCTGTTGCGGACACCCGCGTGCCGGCCCTCGCGCTCGTGGCCTTCCCGGCCGGTGCGCTGATCGCCGCGGCTCGCGTACCGACCGATCTCGTCGGCGGATGGCGGACGGCCGGTTACCTCGTGGCGATGGTGCTGGTGGCCGCATTCGGGACATGGCTCGCGACCGTCGGCGGACAGCGGCAGCGTGCAGCGGAGCCTGGGCCTTGTCCGCGGGGAGCATGACAGCCCGAACCTTCCCTCATGTACCGGCGCGGAGGAAGATCCCGAGAAGGTCGCGGCGTGATCGTCCCGATCCATGGACACCTACCGATCATCAGACGCGAACCTCACCGTCCTCACTCGAGCTGCCTACGCTGACGCACCAGCGATCGTCGGCGTCGGTCCACCCCGGATCACAGCCGACCACGTGTCGACGGTCCTCGCAGGCGGTACCCGGCTGCTCGACGACGTCTCGCTCGAGGTCCGACCCAACGAGGTCGTCGCGATCATCGGACCATCGGGCTCCGGCAAGACCACGTTGCTCGACACGCTCGCCGGCCTGCGCGCGCCGACGTCCGGCTCGGTGCGCGTCGACGACGCGGACGCCGAGCTCACGGTCGCGTACGTCCCGCAGGACGACATCGTCCACCGCGACCTGACGGTCGAGGCGACGGTCCGGTACTCGGCGCGGCTCCGGCTTCCTGACGGGACGCCGGCGACGGAGATCGAAGCTGTGGTGACGCGGACGTTGGCGACGCTCGGACTCGCCGAGCGATCTCATCTGCCCGTCGGTTCGTTGAGCGGTGGCCAGCGAAAGCGGGTGTCGATCGCCAGCGAGATCGTGACGCGACCGCACGTGTGCTTCCTCGACGAGCCCACCGCCGGCCTCGACGTGGTCGCCGCGGCCGCGCTCATGGACGTGCTGCGCGATCTCGCCGACCACGGGACAGCAGTGGTCATGACGACGCACAACCTGGGCGACCTCCGGGTCGCTGATCGGCTGGTCGTACTGTTGGCCGGCGGGCGCGTCGCGTTCGACGGCGCACCGCACGAGGCGCCGGGCCACTTCGACGTCGACGACGTGCTCGACGTCTGCCGCCTCCTGGCAGCGTCCGGCGGCGCGGTGCGCGACGAGCTCGATGGCGCCGGCCCGACGCCGGTGGGTCGCCCGGGTGCGGGCGCTCGGCCCGCGGTCGGTCCCGGCCGGCGGTCACCGGTGCGCCGCGCGAGCTCCCCCGTCACGCAATGGCGGATACTCGCGCGGCGCAACGTGGACCTGATGATCCGCAACCGCATGAGCTTCGCGATCATGGCCGGCTCGCCGGTGCTCATCGTGGCGATGTTCGCCGTGCTCTTCGAGCCCGGTGCGTTCGATCTCGGGTCCCCGAACCCCATGGCGAGCACGGCGATCTCCTACTGGATGGCGTTTGCCGCGTTCTTCTTCGGCCTCACGTTCGGCCTGCTCCAGATCTGCACCGAGCTCGCCATCGTTCGGCGGGAACGGCTCGCGACGATCGATGTCGGGCCCTACCTGCTGGCGAAGGCCGCTGTACTCGTTCCGGTGCTCGGAGGAGTGAACGTCGTGATGGTCGCCACCCTGATCGCACTCCGCCGCCTTCCAGCCCTCGGCGCCACCGACCTCGCCCTGTTGCTCGGCATCCTGCTGCTCGACGCGCTCGCCGGCCTCGCGCTCGGACTGCTCGCGTCGGCATCGGTCGCGAGCTCGGCCCAGGCGGCGTTGGCGTTGCCGATGCTCTGCTTCCCCGCCGTGCTGTTCTCCGGCGCGATCGTGCCGATGCGATCGATGGCGCCTGTGGGCCGGGCGATCGGCGCGGTCATCTCTGACCGCTGGGCCTTCGAGGCCGTCGCCCGCACGCTCCACCTGGACGAGGTCCTCGCTGGGTCCGCCGCAGGGCGGCACGTCGCTGCGGAGCACGGGCGCGCGTTCTCCGGCTCCTCACTGACGCAGGCGCTGGTGATGGCGGTGCTCACCGGCGTGCTGCTCTGCAGCGCCCACGCGGTCCTCGCGAGGCGCACCCGTTTGTCCTGAGCTCAGATCATCGTGTGGCCGTCGCGACGGATCGACCGACCACTACACAGGTACGGGCGCGCTCAACTGCTTTGGCAGCGACCCCTGGTGCCACATCGTCGGGTTCGTACTCGGCCCTGGTCTTGAGTGGGAGCAGGCGTCGGAGTTCCTTCTCGATCTTTGCGCCGTCGGGGCCTGCCTGGCGCAGCAAAGTGAGCACTTGATCGTGATCCTCGCCCGCCGCTCGCTGGCCGAGCCGGGCGCCGCAGACGGCGTCTGCCGCATTGATTGCGGCATGGATCGCGAGGCTGGTCGCTGCGATGAAGCGACCAGCCTCCAACTCGCTGGCCGCGGCGTCGACGTACTCCTCGGCCTTCCCTGCGTAGGCACGAACCTGTGCGGCCGACACAGTCTTGGTACGCATCGGTCTAGGCATCGATCGCCTCGCTGAGCTCACCCACACTCAGGCCGTGAACCACGACTCCGTCGCGAGCGACGTTGCGCCACAACGCTGCGTCGCTGGTCAAGCGAGAGAACCACTCAGCACGACTGATCTGCAGGATCTCGACTGGGTTGCCGGCAATGGCACGGGCGTCATCACACCAGCTCCCCAGTGACGCCGCCCAGGCGTCGTCGTCCTCGGGGACGTCGTCTGGGCGAACGACGACCACGTCGAGATCGCTCTGCGGACCTGCCTCGCCGCGGGCGAAGGACCCGAAGACGATGACGCTCGCAGGGGGAATCGGAAGCTCGGCCGCGGCGGCGCCGATTCGCTCGAGGACCGCAACACGAGACTTGGCCAGCTCGATGACGGCTCGAGCCGCGACGTTCGAACGAACGAGTCGAAACTGCGAAGAAGGCGGCACCTCGCGCCGCTCGACGAGTCCGAGCTCGACGAGGTCAGGCATCACTCGCGACGCTTGGGCCACACTGACCCCAGCGAGTCGGGCGAGCGTGCGCAGACTCAGCTCCGCAGTGGTCTCTGCGAGCACGGCGAGAACCCGCCCCTGCGCTCCCGGGATCACTGCCTCGACGGGGTGTACGAAGTCCACGTGGGTGACGATAGTGAGCCTGACGCAAGAAAGGAACGATTGTTCCGAATATGATCACTATTGATCCTGAGCTCTGGCTCGGGACGTTCAGCCCTACCCGGCGGCAGGCCCACCTGCTGATCTGAAGGCGAGCAGGACGATCGCCGCCTGGTTCGAGCCCGGCGGCGACCGTTCCGCGAACGGAGGCGCCCATGAGCGACACGACGAGGATGGCCGGGTCCCAGCAACCTGAGCACGCGCGCCCGCTCGTTCCCCCGACGGCTGCCGGCGCGCCGAGCGGCGCGCGTCTGGACCTCTACTGGATACCCCTCGGTGCGGGAGCCCACGTCGTCCGAATCAGCGGCAAGACCTACGAGGCGCTTGCCGCACTCGTGCAGCGGCGGCCGCGACGCGACCTCTACCACTCCGCGCTGATCGCGACGGTCGGCGACGACGCGAGCGTCATCGAGATGACCCCGATCCCGCGTGACCGAGGAGGACACGATCGCGGTGTGGTCGGTGAGGGTGCAGTCGGCACGCGGTGGGCCGGTCGGTTCCGCATCTTCCGCTACGAGCTCCGACGGTGGCGCGGCGGCGTCGTCCCGGATCTCTCGTTCGCCGTGTCGAGTCCGGTGCGGGTGGCCGACGTCTCAACGGTCGTGGAGCAGGTGCTTCGCTTGGTGCCGCTGGTGCCCACCCCGGTGTGGGGTAGGGACGAGCTCGGTGCCGGTGAGATGTGGAACTCGAACTCGGTCATCTCCTGGGTGCTGACGCAGGCTGGGATCTGCGCCGAGGCTGGTGTTCCGCCGGGCGGCGGGAGGGCACCGGGCTGGGACGCCGGCGTCCTGGTCGCACAACGAGAGGTACTCCGCCTGCCGCGCCCGATCACCGCGTAGCCGACCCCGATCACCGGTGCCGCGGCTCATCGCTTCCGACTCCCGTCCGCCGGTCCGCGACATGTGAGGATCGGCGGCATGGCAGACAACGTGCTGATCGATCAACCCGCAGACGGCGTGACTCGACTCACGCTCAACCGACCGGACCGGCTCAACGCACTGACGCGTGAGGTCGTCGACGAGGTGCATGCCGCGCTCGACGCGGTCGACGCCGATCACTCCTGCCGGGTGGTGGTCCTCACCGGCGCCGGCAAGGGCTTCTGCGCCGGGCTCGACCTCAACGGCTTCGGGACGATCCCCGGCACCGAGGATCTCGGCGGCCCACAGCGGATGCTCGCCGTGCAGCAGCACATCGCCGAGGTCGTGCACCACCTGCGTGCGGTTCGCCAACCGGTGATCGCAGCGATCAACGGCGCCGCCGCCGGGGGCGGGTACGCATGGGCGTGCGCCTGCGACATCCGCTACTGCTCGCAGAGCGCGAAGTTCGGCACCGCCTTCGTCCGGCTCGGGATCTCCGGCTGCGACATGGGCATCAGTTGGACGCTGCCGCGCCTGATCGGTGTGTCCCGTGCCTGGGAGCTGATCCTCACCGGGCGGGTGATCGACGCTGCCGAGGCCGAGCGGTTGGGCATCGTCAGCCGCGCCGTGTCCGACGGTGAGCTCATGGACACGGTGCTCGGTGTTGCCGCGGAGATCGCCGCCAACAGCCCGTTCGGGGTCTGGATGACGAAAGAGGTGCTCTGGGCCAACCTCGAGATCCCGAGCCTGCGCGCCGGGATCGACCTCGAGAACCGCAACCAGATCATGACCGGCATGACCCAGGACTCGAAGCTGGCGATGGAGACGTTCCTGTCGCGCCAGCCGGTGCGCTGGCAGAACCGCTGATGTCGTCGGCGCGTCTCGGCGGAGGCTTGCGGGGCTGAGCGCATTCAGATAACCTACAACCATATGGTTGTAGATACGGTCGAACAGGAACGAGCCGATCGTCTCTTCCACGCGCTCGCCGACGGAACACGGCGAGACATCGTGATGCTCGTCCTGCGCGGCGAGCACTCCGTCTCCGCGCTCGCCCGTCGGTACCCGATGAGCTTCGCCGCCGTTCAGAAGCACGTCGCGGTGCTGGAGCGCGCCGGGATGGTGACCAAGCAGCGGCGAGGCCGGGAACAGCTCGTTCGCGGCAACATCGCCAGCGTGCGCGACGCCCATCGACTGTTCGACCAGCTCGAAGCGGCGTGGCGAAGCCGTCTCGAACGATTCGACGAGATCCTCCACGAGCCAACCGAAGGAGCACCAGCATGACCGTCACGAGTGTCCACAAGGATCCCGAGACCCTGACGATGACCATCACCGCCGAGTTCGACGCTCCCGTCGGGCGTGTGTGGCAGCTGTGGGAGAACCCGCGCCAGCTTGAGCGCTGGTGGGGGCCGCCGACGTACCCGGCAACCTTCGTCGATCACGACCTCACACCTGGCGGCAGTGTCACCTACTTCATGACCGGCCCAGAGGGCGACCAGCCCCACGGCTGGTGGCGCATCGCCGCGGTCGAAGCGCCACATCGCCTCGAGTTCGAAGATGGCTTCGCGGACGACGCAGGCAACCCCAACCCGGACATGCCGACGATGAACATCCGCGTCACCCTGGACGAACAGGGCGACGGTGGCACGCGCATGGCCATCGAGACGACGTTCCCCTCGCTCCAGACGATGGAGCAGATGCTCGCGATGGGCATGGAAGAAGGCATGGCATCTGCAGTTGGACAGATCGACGCACTGCTCACGAGCTGAGGTTGCGACGGGGCCAATCGGTGAATGTGGTTCCGTGCGCGCTGCGCTGTATGAATGGCGGCATGGATCTGTTGACCGTGCTTGCCGCAGAGGACGAGATCATCGACGAAGCAGCAGCCGCGCTGGAACGTGCCCACCTCAAGCACTACGACGCGACCGACGCGGCCGAGCGACGCGCCCGGCTCCGCCGCCTGCTCGAGCTGGTCACCAGGTGCGTCGGCTCACGTGACCTCATTCCGATGGTCGATCACGCCAAGCAGGTCGCGACCGAGCGCTTCCACGCCGGCTACTCGATCGGCGAGGTCCAGAGCGCGTTCAACGTGCTCGAGGAGACGTTGTGGCACCGACTCGTCGCCGGCGTGCCGAGCAGCGATCTCGCAGAAGCAGCCGGCCTGCTGACCACGGTGCTGGGCGCCGGGAAGGACGCGCTGGCGCGCACCTATGTGTCGCTCGCGAGCAAGCAGCACGTACCGACCCTCGATCTGAGCGCGCTGTTCCGAGTCGGAGAGGGGTGACGACGCGCGCGGGTCACCGATAGTCGTCGAGGTCGGCATCGAGCCCGCGCTCGCCGGCCTCCTCGAAGTATCGCCAGATGTCGGGCCGCGACCCGTCGATGTCAGCGAAGCCGTACACGTGAGCGAGCTGGCCGGAACTGACCGACTGCTGGTTCCATCGGGCGCGGTCGGGATCCGTCGCCAACGCGACGACGGCGCGCCCGACGTAGCGCGGTGATTCGGAGAGCGCGAAGTCAGCCGGCGCGGCAGGTGGCCCGCCCTCGGCGCCTGTCGCAGTGAGGGCATCGCGCCAGTTGTCCTCGGAGACGCCGAAGTTGTCGAGCATCATCTCCGATCGCAGCCAGCCCGGCGTGATCGCGACAGCAGTGGCGCCGCGCCGTTCCAGCTCGTGTCCCTGCGAGAAGGCGAGCCGGTTCACGGCGACCTTGGCGAGGTCGTAGAACACCGAGATCCGGTAGTGCGACGCGTTGTAGTCCGTGGTGCCGTCGGTCATCTCGACGAGCAGTCCGCCCGGTTCGCCGACCAGCAGCGGGAGCAGGTGATGGGACGTGATGAGGTGGGTGTCGATCGCGAGCCGCAGGATCCGGAGGCCGTCGTCGAGGTCGTGGTCCCAGATCGGCGTGTTCCACTGCGCCGGTCCGCCTTTGAGGAGCTCGCCGCCCCAGATGTCGTTGACGAGCACGTCGATGTGGCCGTGGGCGTTCCGGATCCGCTCGGCCAGCCGTTCGACCTGAGCGGGGTCGAGGTGGTCGACGGCAAGCGCGACACCCGTGCCACCGAGGCTCGAGACGAGCTCGGCGGTCTCCTCGATCGTCTCGGAGCGGTCGTAGTCCGACCGGGTCGACCCGGTGGTGCGGCCGGTGCACACGACGGTCGCGCCGGCTTCACCCAACGCCGCTGCGATGCCGCGGCCCGCCCCTCGGGTTGCCCCGGCGACGACGGCGACGCGGCCACGCAGCGCGTCTCGGTCAGGTGACCAGTCCACGGCTCGAGTCTGTCAGGGCCACACGAGCACGTCGCGCCGCCCCGTTCGCCGCGTTCGAGGCAGCTCGTCGAGCGCGTCTCCGGGTGGAGCCGCTGGTGGGAGACCGTGCGCGGGAACTCGGACGAGCAGCCGACGTCGGCGATCTAGCCTTCCCGGAGATGACGACGACTCCTTCGCTTCCGACCGACCTGGACCCCGCCGGCCTGAGCCCTGAGGACGTCGAGCGTGTGCTCGAGTCCCATCGCCGTGAGCTCACGGGCTACTGCTATCGCATGCTCGGCTCCGGCTCGGAAGCCGAGGACGCCGTGCAGGACACGCTCGTGCGGGCGTGGAAGTCCATCGATCGCTTCGAGGGCCGCTCGACGGTCCGGTCGTGGCTGTACCGCATCGCCACCAACGTCTGCGTCGACATGCTCCGCGGTCCGCAGCGGCGGGCGCGCCCGATGGACCTCGGCTCCTCGTCCACCGTCGAGGCTGCGGTCCTGCGCCCGCAGCCCGAGAACACCTTCGTGCAGCCGGTCGCGGACGGACGAGTCATCGTCACGGATGGTGATCCGGCCGAGGTCGCTGCTGCGCGCGAGTCGATCCGCTTGGCGTTCGTCGCTGCCCTGCAGCACCTGCCGCCTCGCCAGCGCGCCGCGCTCATCCTCTGCGAGGTGCTGAAGTGGCAGGCGGCCGAAGTCGCGCAACTGCTCGACACGAGCGTCGCCTCGGTCAACAGCGCCCTCCAGCGCGCCCGGGTCACGCTCGCCACGCTCGAGCCCGACCGTCTCGACACCACCGTCGATCCCGCGCACGAAGCGCTGCTGGCGCGCTACGTCGACGCGTTCGAGCGCTACGACATGACCGCGCTGGCGAAGCTGCTGCGCGACGACGCGGTCATCTCCATGCCGCCGCACGATCTGTGGCTGCAGGGCGCCGACCAGGTCGTCGGATGGATGGTCGGGCCCGGCCACGGCTGCGCGGGTTCCAAGCTCCTGCCCGTGCGCGTCAACGGCACGGCGGGCTTCGGCAGCTACAAGTCCGCCGGTCCAGGGCGTTGGGAGCCGTGGGCGTTGCAGGTCATCGAGGTCAAGGACGGCCGCATCTCCGGTCACCACAACTTCCTCTACCCGGAGCTGTTCGCCGAGTTCGGGCTCCCCGCATTCCTCGAGCAGTGACCTGCGCAGGCGCTCCCGAGGTGCTCGTTCACGGGTCGAGGCGCTCCGTCAGGCCGACCATGTCGAACAGTTCGCGCAGGTCGGAGCGCACCTCGATGAAGCGGATCGTCCAACCCAGACGTCTGGAGATCAGCTGCAGCCGCAGGAGGTCGTCGACGAGCGCGAGGTCGCAGCGGATGGCATCGCTGACGGTACCGATGACGACCTCGCGGCCGCCCTGCACCAGCACCACGACCGCACGCGGCTCGTTTTCCGCTCCTGCCACGCCCTGTTGACGGAGCGACCGACCGGAACTCACCGATGACTCGGGCTGCCTCCGGGTGTGTCGTCAGCGGCTCGCGAGCGCGCTCTTCACGGCAGGCGCGAACGGGCTCCAGAGGAACCAGCGTCCGAAGGCACGTGTGAGTGCCGGCGGGCCGTCGATGACGACCGTGCCGTCGCGGCGAGCGTCGGCGAGCGAGTCGATGCCCGAGAAGACGCGCATGAACGCGGCCGGTTCCGTGGTGACGACGACATCGCTGTCGAAGCCGGGGTGCTTGACGCACACGGACGGCTCGCCGCGATCGAGGACGAGCCACACCACGGTGGCGTTGACGCCGCGATAGTCGAACTCGACGACGACCCGACGGTCTGGGAGCTTGTCGGTGTCCACCCGGAGGTGCATCCACCACGTGAGCCCGAGCGGGTCGATCTCCGTCGGCTCGGGCTCGGTGAGCAGCCACCGCACGGCCCATTCGCCGAGTGCCATGATCACCGGCTCGAGGTCCCGGCCGGCAGGGGTCAGGTGGTACTCGCTCCCTCGACCCGCCCGCGCCGGGTGCCGCTGCAACACGCCCTTGCGTTCGAGGTGGCGGAGCCGTTGCGCGAGCAGTGTGCGTGAGATGCCGGGCAGCCCGCGTTCGATGTCGTTGAAGCGGGTGCTGCCGAGGACCATCTCGCGCAGGATCAGCGGCGTCCACCGGTCGGCAAGGACTTCGCTCCCGAGGGACACCGGGCAGTACTGGCGGTACTCGCGTGACATGGGATGATCCTCGCGCCGGTACAGATCCAGCACTAGTGGCGATTCGCGCCCGAACGTACCTTGCTCGCATGAGCACTTCCGTCGACATCCATCCGACCCACCGGGAACGCGAGCTCGTGGCTTGGGCTGCCGAGCTGGGAGCATCGATCGCCGGCTACGCGACCGGCCATGACCGCGAGGGCAGCTTCGTCTCCGAGGCCTACGACGTGCTGCGCTCCAGCGGCTATCTGGCTCTGGCCGTGCCCGAGGAGCTGGGCGGTCGGGGAGCCACGATCCGACACGTCGCGATGGCCCAGCGGGAACTGGCCCGGCACTGCGCGTCCACTGCCCTCGCCTCGGTCATGCACCACCACGTCGTCCTGTTCACCGCCTGGCGCTACCGACGCGGCTTGCCCGGCGCGGAGGCGACGCTGCGTCGCGTCGCGAGCGACGGCATCGTGCTCGTCTCGACCGGCGGCGCGGATCTGACCCGCCCGCGTGGCACAGCGACACGGCTCGACGGCGGTTACCTGGTGAGCGGTCGCAAGATCTTCACGAGCCAGTCGCCGGTCGGCACCGTGCTCTCGACGATGTTCCCGTTCGACGACCCGGACGAGGGACGGATCGTGTTGAACATGGCCGTGCCACTCGCTTCGGACGGCGTCACCGTGATCGAGACGTGGGACGCACTCGGCATGCGTGGCACCGGCAGCCACGACATCGAGCTGACCGACGTGTTCGTGCCGGACGAACGGGTGCTGGCCCGCCGGCCCTACGGCAAGATCGACGGTCCGCTCCAGGTGATCATGAGCGTGGCGATGCCACCGATCGCAGCCGTCTACCTCGGCGTCGCCGAGGCGGCCCGCGACCTCGCCGTCGCGGCCATCAGTGGCAAGGCACGTGCCGACGACCAGACGGTCCAACGCCAGGTCGGCCTGATGGACACTCGGCTGAAGGTCGCCGGCTGGGCGCTGGACGGCGCCCTCGGCATCGTCGGGGACGACCCCGCGCCGTCGATGGACACCGTTGCCGCCGTGATGGCCGCCAAGCGCGAGATCGCACTCGCCGGGATCGAGGTCTGTGACCTCGCGATGGATGCCGTCGGCGGTGCGTCCTACTACCGAACGTCGGGCATCGAGCAGTGCTACCGCGACATCCGCGGCGCCAAGTACCACCCGTTCTCGCCCGAGGAGTCGCTCGTCCACGCCGGCAAGCTTGCTCTCGGTTTGCCGGCCGACGATCGATGAAGCGCGATCACGCTCGAGGCCGTGCGAGCATGATCGCGCTGACTTCTGTCGCTCCGTGATCTATCGCTGGAGGAAGCTCTCGACGGCGACCCAGGAGCGATACCGGTCCTCCCCGATGGCAGCGATGAGACCGCTCGTCTGACTCTCGTGGGCGCGCAACGCGCGGAGCTTGGCGTCGAGCCATGGGCCGACCAGCTCCAGGTGGATCGCGAGCTCGTGCCGTTCGTGTAGCGCCGGTAGACCGGGCGCGTAGATCTCGAACTGCTCATCGATGTCTGCGTGCTCGGCCGCGAACTCGTGCGTCACGGCAGTGTGGAGGAGCCGGGGAGCCCGACCCTCGAAGTACGAGAGCGCAGCGCTCGTCCAGCAGGACACGGCGCGGTGGTCGGGGTGGCCGGTCAATCCGTCTGCACCGAACGTGATGACGGTGGCGGGTCGCCGGTCGCGGATGATGCGGCCGATCTCCGCCGTCGGACGTCTTGGGTCGATGTCCGCGCAGGCACCGTCCGGTTCACCGAGCACCACCAGATCGTGGACGCCGATCTCGGACAGCGCGGCGCGCAGCTCTGCAGTGCGACGCGCCGCGAGCCACGTGCGGTCGCACCCCGGGACACCGAGCTCGCCGGACGTCGCGGTGATGCAGGTCACCCGCGCGCCATTGGCTGCGGCGATGCCCATCACCCCGGCGGCGAGGTACGTCTCGTCGTCCGGATGGGCCCACACCGTCACGAGATCGCCGAGTGCCGTGATCTGCTCCTCAGCGAAGATGTCCATGCTGGCCACCATGCCGGTCCGCGCTCGCGCGCTGCTCACGGCCGCTCTCACGACGATGTCACGAGCCCTTCGACGCCGGTCGTTTCCGCCGTTCGGCCCTACACGCTGGTCTCCGGCGGCGGCATCCTGGACGTAGACGGGAGGAAGGAACGCAGGACGATGTTCGACCGCGTGGCAACGAGCCCCGAGCCGATGGCTGGACCGATCGTTCGCACGGGTCGCTTTCGGCGTGCCTGGCGACGTCCGGTGGGGCGAGTGATGCTCCTCCTCCTCGTGGCCCTCCTCGTCGTCGGGCTCGTGGTCGGTCTGCAGTTCCGGCGCCAGATCGTGTCCTACCTCACCCACTGGAAGGGCAGTCCGACGAGCACGCAACCGCTCGTCACGTTCCCACCGGACGAACAGCAGCTGCTCCACCTCGCGGCGGCCGGCGACATCGGTGACAGCGGCGGGCGCCTCGACCGGACGGCAGCGGCGATCGCAACCTGGAACGCCACCGACCACTACGACGTGCTGCTCCTGCTCGGCGACAACGTGTACCCGGACGGCGACCCGGCCAGGCTCTCCGCCACCGTCTTCACGCCCTTCGCAGCCACGCTGGACTCGGGGACGGAACTGTTCGCGATCCTCGGCAACCACGACGTGAAGAACGGCAACGGGCCGGGTCAGATGGCGGCGCTCGGCATGGACGGGCTCTGGTGGGCGCGGGAGGATGACGACGTGCTGCTCGTCGGGCTCGACTCCAACCAGGCACACGATCCCACGCAGCTCGCCTGGTTGGAGGAGACGCTCGCCGGGTCGGACGCGACGTGGAAGATCGTCGCGCTCCACCATCCGCCCTACTCCGCCGGTTACCAGGGGTCGAGCACGGACGTCCGGGCGATCTTCCAGCCGCTGTTCGAGCGGTACGGCGTGCAACTCGTGCTCTCCGGCCACGACCACGACTACCAGCGGAGCGAGCCGATCGACGGCGTCACGTACGTCGTGAGCGGCGGGGGGTCTGGCACGCGGCGGACGGGCGAGGAGTCGTTCACGGCGGTCTCGTTCTCGTGGCACCACTTCCTCGACGTCAACGTGTTCGCTGACCGGCTCGTCGTGCGGGCCGTCAACCAGGAGCTCCGCGTCGCCGACGAGTTCACCTTGACACCCGAGTCCTGACGCATGGACGACGACGTGATGCTCTCGCCAGCACACTCCACACCGCGCACGGTGCTCCCGATGGTGGTCCGTCTGGACGACCGTCGCGCGCTCGATCCGGCGCTCGTCGGTGCGAAGGCCGCGAATCTTGCGCGGGGCGCCGTCGCCGGGCTCCGCGTCGTTCCCGGCGAGGTCCTGACGACCGCGGCGCCGGTGACCTTCGGCGTCGCGTCGGATCCGGACTCCGTGGTGCTCGGCGACGGCGTGCGCGAGGTGCTCGACGAGATCTGGGCGCGCGTCACCGAAGATGGCCGTCGCCCGCTCGCCGTTCGTTCGTCCTCGACGGTGGAGGACCTCGGCGAGTCGTCCATGGCCGGGCGGTTCACATCGGTCATAGGCGTCGGCGACCGGGACGAGTTCGTCACCGCGGTCCACACTGTCCTGTCGTCCGCCGGGCGTGCCGCGCTGGCGGACGGTGTGGCGCCCCGGCCGATGGCGGTGCTCGTGCAACCGGTGGTCCGCCCTGTCTGTGGCGGCGTGATGTTCGGCGTCGACCCGATCTCCGGCGATCGCCGTCGCATCGTCGTGGAGGTCAGCCGGCAAGGACCCGAGGCGATCGTCGGCGGCGCCGTGAGCGGCGCGATGGCGACCCTGAACCGTCGCGGCGGAATCGTGGAGGCGGACGAGCAGGCGACGTCGCTCCTCTCGCGACCACTACGGCGACGCCTGGCCCGCCTGGCTTCCAAGACGGCCGTGCACTTCGAGCAGCCGCAGGACGTCGAATGGGCCATCGACGACGACGGTTCACTCTGGTTGCTCCAGACCCGACCGGTCACTGCTGTGGGCGCCGCCCCGCGCGTCACCGGTCCGTTGCTGGGTGCCGGCCCGTTCGGCGAGACGTTCCCGCTGCCGCTGCGACCACTCGAGCGCGACCTCTGGCTCACGCCGGTGGACGATGCCGTGCGCGACGTGTTGGCGACCCTCGGGCTCGCGGCGAACGCTCGGCGACGCGCGGCGCCCGTCGTCACGTCGGTCGACGGCTGGGTCGTGTGCGACCTCGGACTCATGGGCCTCACCGAACGACGAGGCGGTTGGCACTCGCTCGCCCCACTGCCGGCGTTCCGCCACGTCCGAGCGGCGTGGCGGGTCGGCGCGCTCCGCGGCGCGCTGCCGGTCGTGGCGCGACGTCTCGGGCAGCGCACGGAGTCCGAGCTCTCGACGATCGGTCCGCTCGGCGAGCACGACGACGTGCAGCTGATCGCACTGCTCCGGCGTGGCCGCGCCGTGCTCGTCAGCCTGCACGCGCACCAGATGCTGTCCGCCATCCTGCTGCCCGACGAGGCCGGGCCGTCGCTCGCCGCGTCGGCGACGTTGCTGCTCCGGCGTGGCCGAGCAAACGGGCTTGACGACGCTGCGATCATCGCCCGCGATCCGATCACGCTCGGGCTGGTCCCACCTCGCATCGGCGGGCTGCCGATGCCGAAGGTCGTCGACCCCGGGCCGAACGTCGACGCAGCCGTCGCTCGGGAGATCGACCAACTCGTCACCCGTGATGCACTCCGGCTGTGGTGCCGCCTCGTGCAGGAGCTCACCGCCCGCGTGGCCGCGGAGCTGGAGCGCCGCCTGGTGGGCACCTCCCGGCTCCCGGGCGCCTGCATCGCGCACCTCACCCTGTCGGAGCTCGAGGCCGTGGTGGTCGAAGGTCGCGAGCTGCCGGCTGGGCTCACCGACCGTGCAGCCGCACCCGACGCGGCACCCGTTCCGCACGCGTTCCACCTCGGCGAAGGCGGCGAGGTCGTACCGCTGCAACGGACCGACCGGGGCCGCCTCGGCGGGCGTGGTGCCGGTGGCGGCCGAGCCGTCGGGGTGGTGCTGCACGACCCCGACGGCGAGATCCCGCAAGGCGCGATCCTCGTCGTGGGTTCGCTCGATCCGCGGCTCGCGCCAGTCATCGGCCGGCTCGGTGGTCTCGTCGCCGAGACCGGCAGCGTGCTGTCGCATCTCGCGATCCTCGCCCGGGAGCAGCACGTCGCCACCGTCGTCGGCGTGCCCGACGCCCGCCATCGGTTCCCGCCCGGAAGCGAGCTGGCGATCGACGGCAGCACGGGCGAAGTCCGCCTGACCACAGGAAAGGGAGCAACGTCATGACCCCGATCCGCGTCGCGCAGCTCCTCGGTCGCCTGCTGGCGATGATCGTCCTCGTAGCGTCCGGCACCTACTTCATCGTCTACCTGTACCGCTGGGAGTGGAACCGGGCGCAGATCTCCGGACTGATCTTCGTCGCCACGGAACTGTCCGTCCTCGGCGCGCTGCTCCTCCGTCGGCTGGGCGCGATCGAGTCCCGCCTCGCACAATCATCCGCGCGGAACCCGGACGGCGGCGTGGCGTCGCCGCCGGCGCAGTCCGAGCCCCCACCGGCCGCCGCCGGCCGCACCGGCTCGATCTCGTTCCCGTGGCTCGACCCGTCGCGGACGTCGGTGTTCATCCCGGTGCTCCTCGGGGCGGGAGCCGTGCTGTCGGCCCTGGCGTACGTCATCGAACGCATGGCGATGTTCGTCGTCGGCGAGCGGACCGAGCCGTCCGTCCCGCTCGAGCGCATCGCCTACCCGGCCGGGGGACTCCTCGCCGACAGCACACCGGAGCGTCCCGCGCCGCCGCGCGGTCAGCGCTGGGCCCGAGCGGCGACGATGACGATCGTCGTCGCGACGGCGGCACTCATGCTCGGCGCCGCCATCGACGTGCTCGCCGACGCCACCGAGAGCCGGCCGGATCCCACTGAGCGCTCGGGCGTCACCGAGGTGACGGTGCACATCGGCTATCGCACGGACGATCAGGTGCCCGTGGAGTCCACTGCCCAGGCGCTGTTCGAGAGCTGCCGGTTGCGGCTGCCGGGGAACGCGCGCTTGGTGACGCAGCCACATGTCGTCGAGGCCCGAACGGTGGCGGTCACGATCGAACCGGCGCTCGGTCCGCTCGGGATCCGACGGCTCGGCGGGTGCCTCGAGGACATGACGCTCGACGGCGTGCGCGCTGAGCTCGTGAGCGTTCGCCACCTGGCTTGAGCTGGAGCGTGAACGCTGTTACGGGAACCGCAGATCGCGTTGCTCGAAGCGCAGCACGCCGACGACGAACGTCGCCGCGGCGAGCAACAACGGAAGGCCGACCGACAGGAACGATGCGTCCTGCACGAGCAGGTTGCGATCGAGCAGCCACCACCACGGCGACACGACCCGCACGGGACGTATCGCTTCCGCGGATGCTGCGAGTCCGTGCAGCACGTAACCACCGACGGCGACCGCACTCGCGGCGGTGACGGCCGGACCGCGCCGACCGGTGATCGCACCGAACGTGAACGCGATGGCAAGGTGGAGGATCGCGAGCTCCAGGACCGCGAGCGCCGCGACCAGCGTCCGCCCGACGGTCACGTCGTCGAAGATGCCGACGAGGGCGCCGAGCACGAGCGAGGTGAGCAGACCGACCGCTGCAAGCCCGAGCAGGAGCACGGTCGATGCTGCGAACCGCTGCGACGCGATGTGCCGTCGAGTGACCGGCGCGGTCACGACCAGCTGCAGCGTGCCGTCCTCCTCGGCTCCGCCGATCGCTCGCGACCCGAGGCCGATCGCATACACGAGCAACAGGATCGGCAGGATCGTCGAGAACAGCCGGGCTTGGAGGTAGCCGGGAGCAGACGTCAGCGGGATGCCCTCCTGCGAGCCGATGAGCGCGCGCACGCTCGTCGGTAGGTCGTTCACGACGCGCTCCATGTCGTCGTTGCCTCGCACCGTGGGCCACAGGCCCACGATCGATGCGACGCCGGCGACCATGCCGATGGTCCACCCGAGCGCTCCGCGGCGGCGGTCGGCGAGCAGGCGAGCGAAGACCGTCATCGGTAGAGGTCCAAGAACGCGTCTTCGAGATCGGTCTCGTGGCTCACGACCCGCTCGACCGTCAGCTGTGCTGCCCGCTTGATCACCGGGTCGATCGACCCTTCGATCGTGATCGAGACGACGCTGCCGTTGGCGCTGACCGCCACGACACCGGGAAGGCCGTGGAACACCGACGGGTCTGCTGCGCCGGCAAGGTGCAGATCGATCTGCTGCCGCGCCTGCGCGTGGATCTCATCGATCCCTCCGAGGGACACCAGCTCACCGCGCCGCATGATCGCGACACGGTCGGCGACGCGCTCGACCTCCGGGAGGACATGGGACGAGAGGAACACTGTGGCGCCCGCCGCCACGCGTTCTTCGATCAGGGCCAGCAGCTCGTGTTGCAACAACGGGTCGAGGCCGGACGTCGGTTCGTCGAGGATGAGGAGCTCCGGTCGCCCGGCGAAGGCCTGGGTCACGCCGATCTTGCGGCGGTTGCCAGTGCTCAGGTCGCCGATCGTCCGGCCGGGGTCGAGATCGAACCGCTCGAGCAGCGTGCGAACGTCGACCTCGTCGAACCCACCGCGCAACGCGCCCAAGAAGTCGATCGCCTCCCGCACGGTGTAGCGGCGATCGAGGTGCAGCTCTGCCGGCAAGAATCCGATGCGGGCCCGCACCGAGGTGTCACCCGGTGCCCGTCCGAGCACCTCCGCCGTTCCCGATGTCGGCCGCAGGATGTCGAGCAGCATCCTGATGGTCGTCGTCTTGCCGGCGCCGTTCGGGCCCAGGAAACCGAACACCTCACCCTGCTGCACCTCCAGGTCGAGGTTGCCGACTGCGGTGAGCTCACCGAAGCGCTTGGTCAGCCCCCTGGTGGTGATCACTGCGCTCACGGCCGGTTCTCCCACTGCTCCCGGCGCATCGGCACGACAGTACGTCCTGCCACCGCCCCTCTCAGCGAGCTGCCTACCAACGGAGCAGGGCCGCCGCCACCTCCGGCTCCGGCACGGCGGCAGCATCCACGTAGACCTCACCGCCTGCGGCGAGCGTTGCCAGGGCGGCCCTCTCGAGCACGTCGTCATCTCCTGCTTCCATCGCGGCGCTGAGGGCGACGTTGCCCGTGTCGTCGGCTCGGCCCCAGCACGGTTCATCATCGCGCAGGAACAACGTCGCCACCCGTCCCGCGAGCGCCGCACCGACCACGGCGACGGCACCGAGCGCGGCGCGATCCTGGCCGAGAGCCGCCCGGAGGCGCTCTCGCGCATCGTGCCGTCGGCCAGCGAACATCGGCGACGCGATCTCCCACGCTTGGTCGTGGAGCTCGCCGGGCGATCGTCCTTCGGGAGCGCCCTCGACCGTTCGCTCGGCGAGCGCCACCCGGTTCGTCACAGAGCGGTAGATCGGCAGGTAGTAGCGGACTGCGGCGAGCACGAGCGGGTGGGGAGCGGACCCGAGCTCGGCCTGCACGCCGCGATCGACGAGTCTGATGAAGCGCTCCAATGCCTGCTTGTCGACCTCGTCACCGACGCCATGACCGTGGAACATCCCGCCCTGACCACCGGAGCGGATCTGCAACTGTGCCTCGGGGTCCTCGTGGGCGAGCGCCTCGGCCATGCTCGACGGAATCCGCCCGAGGGGCAGCTCCGACATGGTGAATCGGGTGCCCTCGAAGAGCCGTACCTCGTTCTGGCTCAGGGCCAGCAGGTAGAACCGCCCGTTGCCCGACAGCAGTGGCAGGAGCGGCCGCACACGAAAGGCTCCGCCGACGAACACCCCTTCGGTCAACGGCAGTGGGACGCGGAGGGTGCGCAGCACGTCCTGAGCGACGTAGACCGCGAGACCGCTGGATTGATGGCGCCAGAAGTCGAGGTCGTCCACCAGCGCTCGGACCGGCGCGAGCAGTGCTTCCGCTTCGCGGCGTGCAGTGCCGAGATCTTCCAAGAGGCGCGCTTCGGCGGCGCGGACGAGATTCGTCAGACGAATCGGATCCTGCTGCGTCGCGGGAGCAACCGTGTGCGTCGGGATGAACATCGAGATGCATGCCGGTGCGCGATGAGCAGCGAGCTCGACGAGGGTCTCGTCCGTCACGAGGTCGATGTCCCCGATGGGATGGAGCTGGTCAACCATCTGGCCCTCCGGGCTGCCGGCACCGTGCCCGCCGGCGTGGGTCTTCGGGCGCGTCCGCCGGGAGGATCCGGCATCGCGCGTCGAGCGGGTCAGTCGGTGTGATCCGACCGGATGCGGCTCGCGCTGAGGATCGTGCATCGGTACGAGCCGATGGGCACCGGGACCTCGACCGTGTCACCGACGTGCTTCCCGAGCAGCGCATGCCCGAGCGGCGACTCGGCCGAGATGCGTTGGTCCTCCATCGATGCCTCGGCGGCGTGGACGATGATGTAGGTCTCGTCAGGACCTTCTTCCAGCCGGATGGCGACCGTGTCGCCGAGCTCGACCACGCGCGGATCATCTGGCACGTCGTCGAGCGCTCTGGCGGAGTCGAGGAGCGAGCGGAGCCCGGCCAGCTCCTGTGCAGCCCGTTGGTACTCCTCGATGTGATCTGCCCGGCGCTCCGGATCGTCGAGGACGCCGTGGAGGTCGTCGACGGTCGCTGCGAGCGTGCGGACGCGGTCCTCCAGAAGGCGCCGTCCGTCCTCGGTCAGGTACGCCCGCTCCGACGGCAATGCGCTGCTCATGACCGGTGCCACCGCGTCGCGAGAGCGGCGTAGCCCCGGGCGAGAGGGTCGTTCGTGCGGGGGCACTGGGGAACGTGGTGCATCACGGGCGAATCCTCCGAGCGTCGCGAATGGATCTCGCCGACCAGACTTCCCGGCACGCCAACCGTCAGCATATGCGCCAGCTGCGCTCTGGGCCAGGGCCACGCCCGCAGCGGCTGCGAACACGAGGGTCCACTGCGCCAATGACATCCCTATCGCTTACCCGACACCTGACGAGCAACCACCGTTTGGCGAGGTCCTGTGCCGTTCCGCTTCGCGTGGCGGTGCTTCACGAGCGCATCGACCGCGAGCAGCGCGAACACGGATGCCGCGGCGACCATCCAGCCGGCTGCAGGAGGAGCGGCCTGCCCGATCTCGTCGGCGATCGGCGGGATGAGCAGCATGGCGAAGGAGATCATCAGTCCGACCGAAGCTCCGACGATCAGCAGCGGGTTGGCCGTCCACCCGAGCGCGCCCGGCCACCTCGTGGCACTGCGGCAGGCGAAGGCGTTCGCGGTCTGGGCGAAGACCACGGTCATGAAGGCCGCGCCGGACGCGGCCGCGATGTGCACCTCGGGAAACGCGTCGCCCGGCCGCCAGCCGAACGTCGCGAACGAGATGAAGAAGGCCGCCATCGCCAGCGTCGCCTCGGTGGGACCGAGGATGCCGAAGGCCCGGCGGAGCACCGTGCCGTTCAGGAGGCGGCCGGTCACCGGCGGGCGGGAGAGCACATCGATTCCCGGCCGCTCGGCACCGAGGGCGACAGCGGAGAGCGTGTCGGTCCCGATGTCGAGCGCGAGGATCTGGAGCACGCCGAGCGCGAGCGGGATCCGACCACCCGACATCGCCCAGACGACGAACGGCGTCAGCTCGGCGACGTTGTCGGTCAGGTGGTACGTCAGGAACCGCCGGATGTTGAGGAAGGTGGTCCGGCCCTGCTCGATGCCGGCGACGATCGATGCGAAGTGGTCGTCGAGGAGCACGAGGTCGGCGGCCTCCCTGGCAACGTCGGTGCCCGAAGCACCCATCGCGATGCCGATGTCGGCTTCTCGCAGCGCCGGCCCGTCGTTCACGCCGTCGCCGGTCATCGCCACCACGTGCCCGCGGGCGCGGAGGGCCTGCGCGATGCGCAGCTTCTGCTCGGGTGAGACGCGGGCGATGACGACGCCGTCGCGGTCGAGCTGGGCGCCGAGCACCGCGTCGTCAGCGGGGAGCTCGTCCCCGGTGAGGACGAGCCCGTCCGGCTGCCGCAAGCCGACTTCGGTCGCGATCGCGGCGGCGGTCGCCGGGTGATCACCCGTGATCATGGCCACCTTGACACCGGCGCGCCGGCACGCCTGGATGGCTTCGGCGACATCGTGGCGAGGTGGGTCCTCCATCGCCACGAGCCCGAGGAGGTCCAGATTGCTCTCGGCGTCCGCTGCCGAGGTCGGGACGTCGGCGCCCTCCCGGATCGTTCTCCCGGCGACGGCCAGGACGCGAAGTCCCCTGCCGGTCAGCTCGTCGAGCACGCCGGCAGCTTCCTGCGCATTGACGCACAGCGGCAGCACGGCATCCGGTGCACCCTTGACGAGCACGTCGGGGCCGATGACCACCGACGCGCGGCGCCGGCGGGGATCGAACGGGAACCGGACATCGGCGACATCCCGCGCTCGAGCGACGCTGGTGTCGAGCCCGAGCCGCCGGGCGAACACGTCGAGCGCTGCCTCCATCGGATCGCCGTGCGCGCGCCACTCACCGTCTTTGTACACGTACCCCGCGGAGCACCGCACCGCGGCCGTGGCCAACCGCGCGAGATCGTCGCCGGCTGCCGGGTCGGACAGCACCACCGGAGCGGTGGGGGAGTAGCCGGTCTCGCTCACGAGCGCGGTTCCGGACGCCGTCCACGCGTGCACCACGGTCATCTGGTTGCGGGTCAGCGTCCCGGTCTTGTCCGTGCAGATGAACGTCGTCGACCCGAGCGTCTCCACCGCGTCCAGGTTGCGCACGAGCACGTGCCTTTTGGCCATCTGCTCCGCTCCCCACGCGAGTGAGAGCGTCACGGTGGGCAGCAGCGCTTCCGGCACGAGGGCGACGGTGACGCCGATCGCGAAGACGAACCCCTCGGAGGCGGGATTGCCGAGCAGCAGGGCGATCACGAAGAACAGGCCACCCACGACGACCGCGATGCCGGCGATCGTGCGTACGACCCCGTGCAGCTGGAGGGTGAGCGGACTGGGGGGGCGCGCGGTCGAGGTCGTCAACTTCGCGATCTCCGCCAGCCGGGTCGATCCACCCGTGGCGGTGGTCACCGCGTCGGCATCCCCCTCGACGACGAACGTCGCAGCGTTCACCTCGTCGCCGATCCCGAGCGCGACCGGCTCGCTCTCACCGGTCAGGAGCGACGTGTCGACGCGGAAGCCGTTCGCAGCGATGACGGTGGCGTCTGCAGGGATCCGGTCGCCGGATTCGAGGACGAGGACGTCCCCGACCACGACTTCCGCCGCGTCGATCTGGATCCTCCGCCGATCGCGGCGCACGGTGATCCGCATCGGGAGCAGGCCCTGGAGCCGCTCGGCGGCGCGATCAGCGCGGTGCTCCTGCACGAAGGCGAACACGGCGTTGAGCAGGACGACGGCCGCGATGGCGATCGAGAGCTCGGGAAGGCGGGCGAGCAGCGCCAGTCCGCTGGCGACCCACAGCATGAGCGCGAAGAAGTGCACGAGCTGGTGCGCGAAGCGCTGGACGGCCGACGGCCGACGAGGGGGAGGAAGCTCGTTGCGACCGTCCGCGGCAAGCCGTGCCGCGGCTTCGGCCGACGTCAGACCTGTCGTGATGACACCGGACGCCTCACGCATGCCCCGCATCTTCCCTCGCTGGGCCGACTGCTGACAGGACCGATGCCGCTCGCCTCGGTCCTGGGCGCTTACCTAGTTGGCGGTGGCTGGTGCGACGACAGGTCTCTGGCCGGCGAACTCGCGATACGCGTCCCATGCCCGTGGCCCGTAGACGCTCGCGGTCCCGCCGTCCATGAGCAGTGCGACGCCCAACGCTTCGGCGACCTCGTCTGGCGTCGCGCCATGACGAGCGGCGGCCTTGGCGTGGTAGGCGATGCAGCCGTCGCACTGCTTGACGACGGCGATGACGAGCGCCATCAGCTCCTTGACCTTGGCGGGCAAGGCGCCCTCGGCGACCGCATCCTGGTGCAGCTGCGAGAAGCCGCCCCACGTGCCGGGGATCGCTCGGCTGAGCGACCTCGTCGGCTCCTTCAGTTCGTTGATGACGTCGGTGTAGTGGCTCATGGCGCTCACGTGAAGATGATCTGGCCGCCGGCCGCGAGCTCGTAGAACTCGCCGACGGTGATGATGTCCTGGATCTGGGGGATGAGGTCGTTCTTCTCGAGACCGAACAGGTCGACCGACGCCTTGCAGGCGTACAGGCCGGTGCCCGTGTCGGCGATCATGTCGATGAACTCGGGTATCGACGGGATGTCCAGCTTCTCCATCTTGTGGTTCATGTACTGGGTCATCACGGACGAGATCCCCGGCAGTCCGCCGAGCATCGTCGGCACGTGCAGCCCGGGGTTGCCGACGCTCGCGACCTTGATGTGCTCGTTCCGCGCCCGATGGATCGCGTCGAGCCCGAAGAAGGTGAAGAACAGGTTCGCCTCGATGCCTTCGGCGCGGGCGCCGTTGGCCATGATCAACCCCGGATAGATCCCTTCGAGGGATCCCTTCGAGATGATGATCGAGACCTTCTCGATGGTGTCAGCCATGGTGTGCTCCTCTCAGATGCAGCCGCGCGGCTTGGGGATGCCGGCGATGCGAGCTGCGATCTTGGCCGGGCCCTTCGGGAAGAGCTGGTAGAGCTCCTTGACCGAGACGCCTGACGTCTTGCCGAGCATCCGGACCGTCGGCCCCGTCCCCTTGGCGAAGTACTCCGAGCGCATGAACCGCAGCACGGTCCAGTGGGAGTCGGTGAGCTCGTCGATGCCTTCGCGGCGCGCCAGCTCGGGGGCCATTGCTTCGGTCCACGTCTCCGGATGGACGAAGAAGCCCTCGTCGTTGAGCTCCACTTCGGTCTCGGCGATCATTGCCGTGCTCATCGTTGTTCCTCTCGTTCGGTCTGGCCGGCGGCTGCTTTGCCGGCCGTGGGCATGGTCGAGCCGATCCCAGGGATCTCCCGTCCGGGCAGCAGCGCATGCCAGTAGAACCACTGGAACATGAGCTTCCCGAGGTGGTTCATCCGGGTCTCCTTCAAGAGCGGCAGTCCGACCTTCGTCGGGTACCTGCCCGGGAGCGGCTCGGTGTCGTAGTTGAAGTCGATGAGCAGCGCCTTGTGGAATCCGGTTTCGACGAAGCAGTTGGCATGCCCGTCGAAGCCTGCCTCGAGCGGCTCGTCGTGCAGGTAGTGCGTCACGTTCGCAACCAACGTCTCGCCTTCGAAGTGGGTCACCGAGCCGGCCTTCGAAGTGGGCACGTTGGCCGCGTCGCCGATGACGAACACGTTCGGCGCCACCTTCGACTGGAGCGTGTGCTCGTCGGTCGGCACGAAGTTCAGCTCGTCGCCGAGGCCCGGCGAACGACCGACGTACGCGGCGCCGCCGTGGAGCGGCACCACGACGGCGAGGTCGAACGGCACCTCGCGCCCGTCGTACGAGACGAGCCGGCCGCCGGCGCCATCGACCTCCCCGGTGTTGAACTCCGTCACGAGCTCGATGTCCTTCTCCGCGAGCATGCCCGCGAGGTGCTTCGAGGCCACCGGCTTGGTGAACGCAGCGTCGAGCGGCGTCACGAACACGAGCTCGACGCGGTCACGGATGCCCCGCTCCTGGAAGTACCAGTCTGCGAGGAAGCAGAACTCCAGCGGCGCCACCGGGCACTTGATCGGCATGTCGACCACGTTCACGACGAGCCGGCCACCGTCGAAGGTGGCGAGCGCCCCTTCGAGCGCACCCGCTCCCTCGAGCGTGTAGAAGGTGAAGACCTTCTCCATCCAGCCTTCGCCGGTGAGTCCTGCTGTCTCCTCGGTGACGAGCTCGGCGCCGGTGGCAACGACGAGCACGTCGTAGTGCAGCGCCGATCCATCGAGCAGGTGCACGACGTTGCCGTCGATCTCGACCCGCTCGATGCCGCAGGCCCGGAACTGGACGCCGTCGGCGAGCTGGCGCTGCCGCGGCCGGACGAGATCCTCCGGATGGGCCAAGCCGAACGGTACGAACAGGAGACCGGGTTGGTAGACGTGGCGGTCGTCCTGATCGACGACGGTGATCTCGACGTCTGCGCCCATGGCCTTTCGGAGCCGGTTCGCGGTGAGCGTTCCGCCCGTCCCGCCACCGAGGATCACGACGTGTTTCGTCATGCCACCATCCAACGGTGCCCACTGGGCCCGCAGCCAGAGCCATTGGTCCCGGACCACGAAGGGCAAAGGGGTCGCTCGGTGTGCAGTTCATCTACCACGTGCGCGCCGGGGCGCGCACGTGGTGGTCAGGACCGATTCCGCCCGAAGCGCGCCAGCATCCAGCCGACGATCATGCCGGCGACGAACACCACCAGCAGCCAGAGCCACGTTGCCGCGTCGAAGTCCCAGAAGAGGAAGGTGACCTTGCGGCTGTCGGTGTTCTGGAAGACGAAGATCAACGCGAGCAGCGCGAGGACCGCAGTGCCGATCATCTTCGGGGACACGCCCATGCCGGCCCGACCCGGTCGGGCGTCCGATCCGGCGGGCCGATCCATGCTCATCGCGAGCCGCCCTCGCCGCGTGCTGCAGCCATGCGTTGCGCGACGTCGTCCCAGTTGAAGATGTTCCACACTGCGGCGAAGAAGTCGGCCTTGACGTTCTTGTACTGGAGGTAGAACGCGTGCTCCCAGGCGTCGATCGCGAGCAGCGGCGTGGTGCCCTGACCGTGGTTGCCCTGATGGTCGTAGACCTGCTCGACGATGATCCGCTGGCTGGCGGGATCCCACGCGGCGAGCGCCCAGCCCGAGCCCTGGATCGAGTTCGCCGCTTCGGTCAAGTGGCGCTTGAACGGCTGGAAACCGCCGAAGTCGCGCTCGAGCTGCGCGGCGACGTCACCCGTCGGCTCACCGCCACCGTCCGGTGACAGGTTCTGCCAGAACAACGAGTGCAGCACGTGACCGGACAGGTTGAAGGCGAGGTCCTTCTGCAGCTTCGCCAACGTGGCGTACTCCTGCTCCTCGCGCGCCGATGCCAGCTTCTCCAGGGCTGCGTTGGCGCCGGCGACGTACGCCGCATGGTGCTTGTCATGGTGGAGCTCCATGATCTGTCCGCTGATGTGCGGCTCGAGTGCGCTGTAGTCGTAGGGCAGCTCGGGCAGTGTGTAGATCTCCTCGGCCATGTGACCTCCTTGCTCGATGGAGCGATGGGACCACAGGCACGGTAGACCAGCTGAGGGGTCGTCGGTCCATGAGCACGTGGTTCCGAAGGGCACTAGCGTCGACCGCGTGAGCGAGTTCCTGACAGACATCCAGACGCTTCGTGCGCGGGCGAGAGCCACCATCGAAGCGGGACCCATCACCGAGGCCTACGGCGCCGATCGCGACCGGGTCATCGCCGTGCTGAACGAGGCGCTCGCGACCGAGCTGGTCTGCGTCCTTCGCTACAAGCGGCACTACTACATGGCGGAAGGGCTCAACGCCGGACCGGTCGCCGCCGAGTTCCTGCAGCACGCCAACGAGGAGATGGGACACGCGGATCAGATCGCGCTGCGGATCACGCAGCTCCAGGGCGAGCCGAACTTCGATCCGGAAGGCCTCACGAACCGGTCGCACGCCGAGTACCGCGAGGGCACGGATCTCGTCGACATGATCAAGGAGGATCTCGTCGCCGAGCGGATCGCGATCGAGTCGTACTCCGAGATCATCCGCTGGCTCGGTTCGGGCGACACCACGACGAGGCGGATGATGGAGGACATCCTCGCCGTGGAAGAGGAGCACGCCGACGACCTCCTCAGCCTCCTCGCCGATCTCGCCGGCATGTCCAAGGCCTGATCCGCGCCGGCTCGCCGCCTACTCGACGACGGCGGCGACCACCGGCTGACGGCGGTGGTTAGGAAGGCGAAGCGTCGGGAATCGTCTCAGCATGGCCGTGATCAACCGCGTTCTCGATCCGGAACCCGTCGAGACGCTCGACGCCTACGTCGCAATCGGTGGCGGGTCTGGACTCGATGCGGCGAGGCGACTCGACGGCGTCGGGATCATCGAGGAGGTGGCTGCATCGGGCCTGCGAGGCCGTGGCGGTGGCGGCTTCCCGACCGGGACGAAGTGGGCGTCGATCGCCGCTGGGCGGACGGCTCAGGCGCCGGCCGTGCTCGTCAACGCCGCCGAGGGTGAGCCCGGATCCTTCAAGGATCGAACCTTGCTGCGCCGCAACCCATACCGCATCCTCGAGGGTGCGCTGATCGCCGCGTCCGCCGTCGGCGCCGAGCGGATCGTGGTCGGGCTGAAGCGGTCGTTCGCCCGGGAGCGCCGACGGGTCGCGTACGCGATCGCGGAGCTGCGCGACGCGGGCTGGCTCGACGATGTCGACGTCCGCGTGGTGCTCGGTCCGGGCGAGTACCTGTTCGGTGAAGAGACGGGCCTGCTCGAGGTGATCGAAGGACGCCAGCCGTTCCCGAGGATCGCACCTCCGTACCGCCGAGGTGTCGATGCGACCGCCGCGGACGACGACGAGGAGCCGTGGGACACGGACGAGGGGCTCGTGCTCGCGAACAACGTCGAGACGTTCGCGAACGTGCCCGGGATCGTGATGCAGGGTGCGAGTTGGTTCCGCTCGCTCGGCACCGAGCAGTCCCCGGGCTCGATCGTCTGCACCGTCAGCGGTGACAGCGCTCGCGACGCCGTTGCGGAGGTGGCGCTGGGAACGCCCGTGGGGGAGATCATCGAGGAGATCGGCGGAGGTGCGCGACCCGGCCAACGGCTCGTGGCGGCGCTGTCCGGCGTGGCCAACGCGTTTCTGCCCGCGTCGATGTTCGAGACACCCGCGAGCTACGAGGCATTGGCGGCTGCCGGCAGCGGGCTCGGCGCAGCAGGCTTCATCGTCTTCGACGATTCCACGGACCTCGTCGCGGTCGCACATGGCGTGGCGCGGTTCTTGTCCGTGGAGTCGTGCGGGCAGTGTGAGCCGTGCAAGCGCGATGGCCTGGCGATCGAGGCCGAGCTCGACGCGTTGCAGCGTTCGACCTGCGAAGCCGACGTGCTCGCGCGCCTCGAGGACCGGCTCGGCACGATCACCGACGGTGCCCGCTGCAACCTCGCCACGCAGCAGCAGGTCGTGACCCGCAGCCTGTTGCGGCTGTTTCCCGATGTCGTCGAAGCCCACGTGCACGGCTCGACCGGATCAGCGACGTCGGTGCTCATTGCCCCGATGGTCGACATCGAAGACGGGCAGGCGTTCCTCGAAGCATCGCAGGCGACGAAGCAGCCGGACTGGACACACGCGTCGGAGGACTCCGGGCGCTGGCCGGCCGCCTACCTGGGCGACACGCCGGTTCACATCAGCGCACACGCTGCGCCGACCGAGGCGGCGGCACCGGAGCCTGCGCCGTCAGCTGAGCCGGCCCCAGAGGCGGTCGCGGGACCGATTCTCGACGCCGACGGCAGACCGGTGGAGATCAACGTCGCGGATCAGCTCGAACTGGCCCACGCCGAGCTCGTCGAGGCGCTGCTCCATACGGCTTCGCCACGACCCGGGAGCGCTGAACAGCAGCGAGCGATCGATGCCTTCGAAGCCCGACTCCGCGCCCACATGGAGGTGACGACGCGCGTGCTGTATCCGATGGTGCGCCGAGTCGGCGACGACGCCGGCGAGCGTGCCGCCGAGCGCGGCGAGCACCTCGAGCGCGCGACTGCTCGCGTGCTCCACGACCTGCGTTCCAGCTCCTCCGATCGGACGCTGAGTGATCTCGCCACCGATCTCGACGACCTGATCCTCGACGAGGATCGGCGCATCATCCCGCTGTTGGAGGAGCAGCTCGACGACGCAGATCTCGACGAGCTCGGCCGCGCCATCCACGAGGCCCGTCTCGTGTGACGTGACCCGACATCACACCGATCACGCGGATCACGCCGGGGGCGCTTCGACATCCCATTCGACGTCGAGCCGCTCCGGTCCCCTGAAGGTGATGTTCGGGAACCGGCGGATGTCCTGCTGCTCGGTCAAGCGCAGCGACGGCACTCGTTGGCTGAGGCACTCGAGCACGACGCGCGCCTCGAGCTTCGCGAGGTTGGCGCCGAGGCAGTAGTGGATCCCCTTGCCGAACGAGATGTGGCGCGCCGCGTTCGCGCGGTGGATGTCGAACGTGTCGGGCTCGGGAAAGACGTCGCCCTGGCGGTTCGCGGCAGCGAAGTTCAGGAAGATCTGCGTGCCCGCTGGCAGGTCGATGCCGCCGAGCGTGGTGGGGGAGGTGGTGATCCTGCGCCACGACACCTGGCTCGAGTCGAAGCGCAGCACCTCCTCGACGGCGTTGGCGATGAGGCCCGGGTCGCCGCAGATCTGCGCCCAGAGGTCGCGGCGGGGCAAGAGGCACAGCAGGCAGTTGCCGATGAGCGCGGTGACCGCTTCGTGCCCGGCGAACGACAGCCCGTAGATGATCGACTCCACTTCGCGGTACGTGAGCGACTCGGGCGCTTCGCGGTGGGCGGCGAGGAGCTCGGACGCGAGGTCATCACCGGGGTCGTCGCGCTTCGCCGCGGTGAAGTCACGGCAGTAGCGCCAGTACGCCACCATCTGCTCGGCGATCTCGCGTTGCTCGCTCGGTGTCGGCCGGCCCCACGAGAACGCCTTCCTGTTGACGCACCACCGCTTCAACATCTCGTCGTCCGTCTCGGGGAAACCGATGAGACGGAAGACGGTCTCTCCCGGCAGCGGGAACGCGAATGCCCGGATGAAGTCCACGGGCGGCGGCTGCGTGAGCATCCGATCGACGAGCTCGTTGCTGCGGCGGACGATGTATGGCTCGAGGACTCGCAGCCGGCGATTGGAGAACGCCTCCCGCGTGAACACCCGGATCCGTGCGTGATCCGGCTCGGGGCGGTTCGACATCACCGCCACGGGGTCGAAATCCGGCGTCGCGAGGATCGCTGCGGCCTCCTCGCTCAACGGGAAGATCGGATCCTGCACGTTCACCGACGCGAACGTGTCCGGGTCGGTGAAGACCGCGACGATGTCCTCCATCCGGGACACGACGAGGACCCTCAGCGTCTCGGCGTAGAAGACGGGAGCGTCGGCGCTCAGCTGCCGCGCGATCGGATACGGATCGCGGAGGTAGTCGTCGCTCAACGGGCTCCAGCTGTGCTCGACCGGGCATCCCGCCGGCGGGCGCCTGCCGCCGACGCGTTGCTGGTGGTACGAGCCGGCCGGCACGCCGGCGCTCGCCGCGAGCGAATCGGTGTCAGGCATCGACCAGATCGAGGAGCTGCCACTTCTTGCCCTCGGCGAGCCCGAGCAGCTCTCGTCCGCACGACTGCCACATCCCTGGCCCCGAGGTGACGTGCTGCGTGCCGGCATGCACGTCGCGCACGAGTCGCTGGATGGTCCCGCGTCGGAGGGCGGTCGTGCCGGCGGCGAGGTACACGTAGTTGGCGGTCTCGAGGAGCGAGGACGTCATGTGGCCGAGCGCGAGGCGGATCAAGGTGTCCTGGCGGAGCGTGAGCGGATCGCCCTGCCCGATTGCCTCGGTCGCCTCGGTCCACGCTTCGTAGACGAGCGCGCGAGCTGCTCGATACGTCGCCTCGGCTTGCGCGAACCCTTGGTGGAACGCGTCGCTGTCGGTCTGCGTGCCTGGACGGCCGACCTTGCTCCGGGTGAGCTCGGCCAGCTCGTCGAGCAGTCGCCGCCCGACGCCGATCGCCCAGCCGGAGTGGCAGATCTCCGCGAAGCCGATGATGCCGAGGTTGTAGAGGACGCCGCCCCGCTTCGGTTGTTGGGTGAACGCGAAGTGGCTGTAGTCCTCGGGGACGAACACCGCGTGGATGTTGTAGTCGATGCTGCCCGTGCCGCGAAGCCCCATCACGTCCCAGTTGTCGATGAGCTCGGCCTTCTCGACCGGCACGACGAAGATCCGCGGTTCGCCGGTGGTCTCGATGATCGCCAACGTGTGGATGTGACTGCCGTGCTTGAGGCCGGACGCGAAGCTCCATGAACCGCTCACCAGGTAGCCACCCTCGGTCGGTACGGCGGTGCCTGGTCGTGTGCCCTGGCCGGCGATGACCGGATAGTGGTCGTCCGTGAACATCTCCGCGATCGCGCTGTCGCCGAGGTACGCGGCGCCGGTGCCGATCGACAGGCACGCTGCCATCTGCACCCAGCCGGCGGACGCGTCCGCGTACGACGTGAGCGCGAGCACGTCGAGCGACTCGAGCGGGCTGAGCTCGGCACCACCGAGCTCCTTCGGCACCCACATCTTGAACATGCCGGCGCGGTGGAAGGCATCGACGACGGCGGGTGCCAGCTCGCCCTCGTCATCAGCGAACTCGGCGTTCTCGTCGATGAGCGGGAGCAGCTCCTTCACCCGCTCCGACAGATCGGAGCTCGTCTGCAGTTGTGCACCGATGGTCATCTCTCACCCCGTTCTCCGGCGATGCGAGTCGCCGGTGTTGCTGCTGGTTTCCAGGTGTTCCTTGTAACCTCACGCCGCGGCTGGCACACTCGACTCGCTGTCGTCAGTGTGCGGCTCGCGGTAAGGTGTTCGTGATGCGAACAATGGAGCCTGAGCCGACTGGTGCAAAGGAGAACGGGAGCGACTTCGTCCAGTCGCTCGAACGTGGTCTCGCTGTCATCCAGGCGTTCTCGGCGAGCAGACCCCGACTCACGCTGAGCGACGTGGCGCGGTCGACCGGCTTGACACGCGCCGCGGCACGGCGGTTCCTGCTGACCCTGCAGCAGCTGGGGTTCGTCGACAGTGACGAGCGCGAGTTCTACCTCACGCCACGGATCCTGCAGCTCGGTTACGCCTACTTGTCCTCGACGCCGTTCTGGGGCCTCGCCCAGACGCACATCGAAGAGCTCGTGGATCGGCTGCACGAGTCGTCGTCGATCAGCGTCCTCGACCGCGACGAGATCGTGTACGTCGCGCGGGTGCCGACCAAACGGATCATGACCATTTCGCTGGCCGTGGGGAGCCGACTGCCGGCGTACGCCACGTCGATGGGTCGCGTGCTGCTCGCGAACCTCCCCGACGAACAGATCGATGCCTATCTCGCACGAGCCGAGCTCGCCCCGCTCACGAGCCGTACGGTGACCGATCCGACCGTGCTCCGGGCGCTGCTGCTCGACGTTCGCGAGCAGGGCTGGGCCCTCGTCGACCAGGAGCTCGAGGACGGGGTGCGCAGCATCGCCGCCGCACTGCGCGGCGCGGACGGCCGCGTGCTCGGTGCCCTCAACGTCTCGGCGCACGCGACGCGCACGAACCTCGACGCGCTGCGCCGGCAGTTCCTGCCGGCGCTGCTCGAGACCACCGAACGGATCAACACCGATCTCAGTCGTCGCCGTTGACCGCGGCGCGCGCCGTGTGATCACGGGGCCGAGGCCGGTTCGGTGGGGACGAGGACGATGTCGAACTCGACGACGGCTTCGCTGCCGTCGCTCGAGTTGAAGTCGCGCACGAGCGAATCACGCACGCCGAACACGGCGTCGTCCTGGAGGTGGATGCTGTCGGCGTCGAACACGTGCGTGATGAGCGTCTTGAAGCCGGGCGCCGACGCCATGATGTGGGTGTGGGCGGCTCGCATGAGCCCTCGACCCGTTGCCGCGAGGAGCGCCCCGACGGGTCCGTCGCCCGGGATCGGGTAGTCGTGGGGCCGCACCGTGCGGAACGAGTAGCGGCCCTGCTCGTCGGTGTGGAACAGCCCGCGGCAGTTCTGCGGATCCTGCACACCCGGTTGCTGCACGGCGTAGAAGCCGTTCGACGCGGTCTGCCAGACGTCGATCGTGGCGTCGGGTACCGGCACACCGTCGGGACCGGTCACGGTGCCGCGGATCAGCACCTGCTCGCCCGCGTCGTCGCCGACCACGATCGAACCGCTATCGCCCGGCTCCTGTGAACCCGGCACGTAGAACGGGCCCAGCACGGTGTTCTCGGTCGCTCCCTCGACGGCTTCGTAGGTGATCAGCTCGACGAGCGTGGACAGCCCGAGGGTGTCCGACAGGAGGATGAACTCCTGGCGGACGTCGTCGCACTTCTGACCCGTCGCCGTCATGAACTGGATCCCGGCGAACCACTCCTCGCGGGTGAGACCGACCTCAGCGGCGAACGCGTGGAGGTGGCGGACTGCTGCCTCCATCACCTCCCGGAGGCGTTCGTTCGTGGTCCCTTCGTAGCGCTGCAGCACCGACGCGAGCAGCTCTTGCTGCGCCGCTCTCGTGTGCGCCGAGTCAGAATCGGTGAGTTGCGAGCCCTGCCGACCTTGCATGTCCGATGCCCCCCTGGGTCGATTGACACCCCCAAGTGAAGATGTTAGCTTCTTTTCGCACACCTGTTCGCACACAGAACAGCTGGGGGGCCACTGTGGGGAACGTCGATGGGATGAAGTTCTATTACTTCCACCATCACCACTATTCCCACATCCCGGACGATGCCGATCAGGTCGATGTCGCTGAGCGCGAACACCAGGTGTATCGCCGCCACATGCGCACCGTGCGCCTGGCCGACCAGCTCGGTTTCGACGGCATCACGCGCGCGATTCGTGCCTTTGCGAACTCGGTGGCGCCCGTCTGAGCGAACCGGGGATTGATGCTCCGCGAGTGCGTCGAGCACTCACGCAACGAAACAAGGGGGAGAGCAGTGATGCAACTCAGGACGACAAAGGGCGGACGGGCGAGGCTCGCGTTCGTCGCGGCGGTGGTTTTGACCGTCGCGGCGTGCGGGGACGACGACACTGGTTCGGGCGACACGGTCGCTGCCGGGGACACGGCTGCTGCCGTGGAGACGACGGCAGCGGGCGCGGAGACAACAGCGGCAGGCGCCGAGACGACGGCAGCAGGCGCGGAGACGACTGCCGCGACGAGCGGTGAGGGCGGGAACATCCAGGCGTCGGGGGAGTGCGGGCTCGGCACGGGTGAAGAAGCCACGGGTGACCCGATCAAGATCGGTGGCATCGCGACGAACGTCCCGGGCATCGACTTCACCTGGATCACGGGCATGACCAAGGCCTACTTCGACTGCGTGAACGACAACGGCGGCATCAACGGCCAGCCGATCGAGTACATCGCCGAGGAGGAGCAGGTCGACCCGCAGCAGATCGCTTCGTTGGCGACGAAGCTCATCGACACGGACGGTGTGCTCGGGCTCGTCGGCAACACGAGCGTCATCGACTGCGGCGTGAACGGTGAGTACTACGCCACCCAGGGCTTCAGCCCGATCATCGCCGGTGTCGACCAGGCGTGCTTCACGAGCCCGAACTTCTCGGCTGTGAACATGGGCCCGTACTACTCGAGCCTCGGCGGCGCGCAGGCCGCGCTCCGGGCCGGCGCGGAAGGCACGATCGTCGTCGTGTCGCCGAACTCGCCGGGCTTCGACGTCATCAACAGCGGCGTCACCGACTTCGCCGAGGAGAACGGCATGAAGGGTGTGAGCATCCTCGAGGACGTGCCGATCAACGACCCGGCCGGGCTCGCGCAGCGCGTGGTGCAAGAGGCCGGAGACGGCGGTGCGGTCGTGCTCGACTTCACGGGTCCCGCGGTGTTGCCGCTCCTGCAGGCGATCGAGCAGCAGGGTCTCATCGATTCGGTGATCTGGGCGAGCTCGACGCCGCCGAACGATCCCTCGCTAGCGGCCGAGCTGAGCTCCGCCTGGGACGAGAAGTTCCTCATCAACGCCGAGTTCAACCTGCTCGACTCCGGCCTGCCGGATCAGAACCACATGAACGAGGTGCGTGAGGAGTACGCGCCGGACGTGCCGAGCTCGAGCTTCGCCCAGATGGGGTACCTGGCGGGGAGGATCGCGACGGACGCGTTGCTGTCGATCGACGGTGAGATCACCAAGGAGAGCGTCAACGAAGCGTTCCGGGCCGTCACGAACTTCAGCAGCGACATCCTCTGCAAGCCGTGGTACTACGACAGCACGGTCGGGCAGAACGTGTCGAACAACTGGGACCTGACGGTGGCGCCCTCGGGCGGCAAGATCGTCAAGATGGAGGATTGCTTCGAGATCGCCGATCTCCCCAACAGCCCGCTCGACGAGATCCGTGCCAAGGAAGCCGAGCTCGGCTTGAACGTGGGCTGACGGTGGGCCAGGTCAGGGCATCCGGAGATCCCCATGTGGGATAGCCTCAAGCCGTTCCTCGTGCTCGGCATCGCGCTCGGCGGCGTGTTCGCGATGTCCGGTGTAGGACTCGTCGTCCTGTACCGCGCGACGGGCGTCTTGAACCTCGCCTACGGCGCGATCGGCGCGGTGGGTGCCCTGATCTCCTGGTCGTTGCTCGATTCGGGGGTCTCCCCATGGTTGGCGTACCCCGCCTGCGTCGCGTTCGGCGGGGTGCTGACCCTGCTCTACGGGCTGTTGTTCGGGCCGCCGCTCGCCGCGCGGGAGCCACTCGTGAAGACGACCGCGACGCTCGGTCTGATGGTGATCCTGCTCGGTGTGATGCAACGCGTGTGGGGTCGCGATCCGCACGGCATCACGCTGCCGACGTCGCACTGGAACTACCAGATCGGTGGGGTGCGGGTGAGCTGGACGCAGATCATCGGCGTCGTGTTCCCGATCATCGTGACCGCGGGAACGGCGGTGTTCCTCCGCGTCACGAGGGTCGGTACGGCGATGCGGGCGCTCGCCAACGATCGTGAGATCACTGCGATGCTCGGCGTGCCGGTCCGCCGGGTCGAGGCGGCGGCGTGGTTCGGTTCCGGGCTGCTCTGCGGGGCGGCAGGGCTGCTGCTCTCGAACCTCGTCAGCCTCGACATCATCGGCCTGACGTTCCTCGTGGTCCCGGCTCTCGCCGCTGCATTGATCGGGCAGCTCCACTCGCTGTGGATCACGCTCGGAGCCGGCTTCCTGATCGGCATCGTGCAGTCGAGCCTGAACTCGTTCTCGGAGCTCGCCCAGTTCCGCTCGCTGACGCCGTTCGTGCTCGCGATCATCGCCCTGCTGTCGTTCGCAGGGCGCAACGAGTTGCAGGCGCGGACGTAACGGTGGTCAGCGAGCTGTCAGCGAGCGCGGGCATCGCTGCGCCACCTGCGATCGAGGCCGCGCCTCGCGAGCGGCTCGTCTCGCCGATGCGTCTCGGCGTTCTTGCCGTACTGCTCGCGCTCGTGCTGTTCGCGCTCCCGCCGGCCGTCGGCTCGCGGTGGCTGCTCGTGGCCACGTCGGTCGTGATCTACAGCGTCATCGCACTCGGTCTCGGGATCCTGATCGGTCGCGTCGGCCTCGTGTCGCTCTGTCAGTTCGTGCTGTTCGCGATCGGCGCGTGGGTGGCCTTGCGGCTGCACTACCTGACGTCGATCCCACTCCCCGTGGTGGTGGTCATCTCGGGGCTCGTGACCGCGGCGATCGGCGTCTTGATCGGCCTGCCGGCGCTGCGGCTGTCCGGCTTGTACCTGGCGCTCGTCACCCTGATGGCGGCGGGTGGGATCACCGTCGTCCTGGCCCGGCTGCAGTTCCCGAACGGCGGCGGCGGGTTCTCGGGGAACTCGAAGGCGGGCGGTTCGACGTCGCTGCTCCCGCGTCCGTCCTTCGCGATCGGCGACATCGCCTACTTCCGCTACTGCGTGCTCATCGCACTCGTCATGTTCGTCATCGCGGCATGGCACGTCACGGGTCGAGCCGGACGGGCGTGGGCCGCGATCCGTCAGAGCGAGGTCACCGCGCTCGCCGCCGGCGTCAACACCACGCTGTACAAGCTGTGGGCGTTCGCGCTCGCCTCGTTCATGGCCGGCGTGGCCGGCGGACTGCTCGCGGCGTCGAAGGGCGGGGTGAGCATCAACCAGTTCCCCGTGCAGAACTCGGTGCTGCTGCTCGCCGTCGTCCTGATGGGCGGGGTCTACAACCTGTGGGGCGCGGTCGTCGCCGCGGTGCTCTACAAGCTCCTGCCGGAACTGCTGAACGATTGGGGTGTGTCGACGGAGTGGGCGACGATCCTGTTCGGGATCGGCGTCCTGCAGGTGCTCCTCACGGCTCCCGGTGGATTGGTCGATCAGTTCCCGAAGGATGTGGCGAAGCTCGGACGCGCGCTGCGGCGACTGGTCGTGCGCCGCGCCGACGTCGGCGGGTCGGCGTCGTGATCGAGGTCGACGACCTCACCGTTCGCTTCGGTGGCGTCACGCCGATCGACGCGATGACCGTCTCGCTCCCCCACGGCACGTGCGGGTTGATCGGCCCGAACGGCGCCGGCAAGACGACGTTCTTCAACGTGCTCAGCGGCTTCGCCAAACCTTCGGCCGGCAGCGTCCGCGCGTTCGGCGAGGACCTGCTCGCGATGCCGAGCTTCCGCCGCGCCCGGTGGGGGCTGCGGCGGACGTTCCAGACCGAGCAGGCGATCCCGAACCTGTCGGTGTTCGACAACGTGCTCCTCGTCCACGAGAACACGGGCGGAGCGATCGTGTCGCGCCGCCAGGACGTGTTGGACGCCGTCACGTTCGTCGGTCTCGAGCAGCACGCGAACGATCAGGTGGGAACGCTCGGCGCTGCGCAGCGACGACTCGTCGAGGTCGCTCGGGCGGTGGTCGGCAAGCCGCGCGTGGTCCTGCTCGACGAGCCATCCGCCGGGCTCCCCGACGAGGAGACCGCACACCTCGGCACGGTGATCCAGCGGATCCCGACCGAGATCGGCGCGTTGGTCGTCCTCGTGGAGCACGACATGAGCCTGGTGTCGTCGTGCTGCGACACGCTCGCCGTGCTCGACTTCGGCCGGTTGATCGCCGCAGGCGCGACGCACGATGTGTTGCGGGACGAGCGGGTCATCCGCGCCTACATCGGCGAGGAGGCGTCGTGACGATGACTGCGCCGACGCGAGCGCAGGCCGGAACCGGCGCGAAGCTCCACATCGAAGGACTCTGCGTTCCCCGCGCTGGCCGGCCGGTCCTGCGCGACATCTCGCTCGAGGTGACCCCCGGCGAGGTGACTGCCGTGCTCGGGCCGAACGGCACCGGCAAGTCGACGCTCGTGCTCACGATCGCCGGAGCGCTGCGGGCGACGGCGGGACGGGTGCTGCTCGGGGATCAAGATCTGACGAAGCGCCGGCCGGAGTACATCCGTCGGGCCGGTGTCGCCGTGGTCCCCGAGGGTCGGCGGCTCCTGCGCGATCTGACCGTGGCGGAGAACATCCGTGTCGCCACGTACATGCTCGGGCGAGCGGAGGCGGCGGAGGGCACGGAGTACGCACTCGAGCTGTTTCCCGGGCTCGAGCGGCTGTGGGACACGCCCACGCGATCGCTCTCCGGCGGCGAGCAGCAGATGGTGGTCCTCGCGCAGGCGCTCGTGTCGCGACCATCGATCCTGCTCGTCGACGAGCTCTCGCTGGGGCTCGCACCGGTGATCGTCAAGCGGCTCGTGCCGACGCTCGCCGATGTCGCCGCATCGGGCGTCGGCGTGTTGTTGATCGAGCAGTTCGCCCACGTCGCCCTCGGTCTCGCCAAGACCGCGTACATCATCGAGAGCGGCCAGGTCCGCTACCGAGGCACCGCCGAGGAACTGAAAGCCAACCCGGCCCTCCTCCACTCCGCCTACCTCCTCCGCAAGTAGCCCTCGGGCGGTCCCACCCCCCGGGTCCCCCAGCCGCACTTCGCCGCCTTCGTGGCGTCAGGCCCGGCGCCCAGTCCCGCCATCCCCGGGTTCTCTGCTCGCCGACGACTCCCCACCCGTTCTCCGCTCCCGTCCGGACATCCAACGACCTCGACCGATCAGAGACCGGGGCTGGTGACGCGGATGAGCAGAGAAACGGCGTGGCTGGGTCTCGTCGACCCGATGACGGCTTCGCACCATCACACTCGGCTCCGTGTCAGCACCCCCGATTGTTGCCAGCGAATCCGTTGACCCAGCGCACCGACGCCACAGAGATCCCGTGCTGCTGTGCCGCGCCGTGTCCGATGAGCATCCCTCCGCGACGACCGCGACGGGGGGCTGGGGTCAGGGGTGGACGAGGATCTTGACGTTGTGGTCCTTGTTGTGGATCAGCTCGTCCAGTCCGCCGGTGACGATCTCTTCGAGCCCGATCCGGCGGGTGATCAGCGGCGCAGCGTCGATCCGGCCGGCCGCCAGGGCGGCGATCACCGCGGCGTGGTCGTTCGCGTACGCGAGGCTCGACGTCAGGTTCGCTTCGGTGAAGAGGAACTTGAACATGTCGATCTCTGCCGGGTGCTCCCAGAGCGCGATGTTGACGACCTGCCCCTTCGCCCGGACCGACTCCAGCGCCAACGTGAGGGTCGCGTTGTTGCCCGACGCGTCGAACGCGACATCGACACCGCCGCCGGTGAGCTCACGGAGCGTCGTCACGACGTCGTCGGTGGTCGGGTCGAGCACGACATCGGCGCCCATCGCCCGCGCCTTGTCCTTGCGCGCTTCGGAGATCTCGACCATCGCCACCAACCCCGCGCCTGCGGCGCGCAGCGCGAGCATCGTGACGAGGCCGATCGGGCCCGCACCGATCACCGCCGCGGTGTCACCGAGCCTCGCTCCGGAACGGCGCACCGCGTGCCAGCCGACGGCGAGCGGCTCGACGAGCGCGCCGATCTCCGTCGACATGCCCGGCGGGAGCTGGTGCACCATGTACCGGGGGACGACGGTGAGCTCCGCCAGTCCGCCCCCGCCCCCACTGATGCCGTGGAAGCCGATCTGCGGGCACATGTTGTAGCTCCCGGCACGGCAGGCCGGGCAGGTGTTGTCGCGAATGATCGGTTCGACCGCCACGAGGTCGCCGATGCTGACGTCGTCGACACCGTCGCCGACGTCGACGACGCGCCCGGCCAACTCGTGACCCAACACGATGGGGACCACCTCGCCCGTGATCGGGTGTGGGTTGCCCGGCGCAGGGATCGTCTCCGGCCCGACGAGGAACTCGTGAACGTCGCTGCCGCAGATCCCGCACCACTCTGGGGCGATCTTCACGGTTCCCGGGAGCACCGCCGGCTCGGCGATCTCGTCGATCCGGACGTCCTTGTTGCCGTGGTAGCGGACAGCACGCATCGCTGCATGTTCTCAGCACAAACAAGTGTGTGCAATACGAACGTTACGCGAACTAGGCTCGTCGACGTGGGAGTGGTCGACCGAGGCGCGCGTCGTGGCGGGCGTGCCGGCACTCATGCGATCTGAGGCGGCACTCGACTCGCCGCTCCGTCGAGCGCTCCAGCTGGCGCCCGACGAGCTGGCCGTCATCGACGGCGACACCCGGCTGACCTACCGGCAGCTCGCTCGGCGCACGAGAGCGGCCGCGCCGGCCCTCCGCGCGCTCGGGCTGGAGCCAGGTGATCGAGTGTCCGTGCTGGCGCTCAACTCGTTCCGCCACCTCGAGCTGTGGTTCGCCGTACCCACGGCCAACCTCGTCGTCAACGACCTGAACATCCGCCTGACGCTCGACGAGCTCGAGTTCATCATCAACGACTGTGCGGCCCGGGTGCTGGTCTGCGACCGCCACCACGTCGAACCGGCGCAGGCGCTCTTCGAGCGGTGCCCCTCGCTCACGATGCTGGTCTGGTTGGACGACGGCGACGCGCCCGTTGGTGCAGTGCGCTGGGACGATCTCTGTGCGAGCGAGACGCGGCCGCCTGGCGAGACGATGCTCGACCACGCGGGCGCCGGCGGGATCAGATCCGACACGCTCGCGTCGATCTCGTACACGGGCGGCACGACGGGCCTGCCGAAGGGGGTCATGCAGAGCCACGGCAACCTCGTGGCGAACGCGAAGCACGTGCTCCTGCAGAACCCGCTCTACCCCGACGACCGATTCCTGCACTCAGCGCCGATGTTCCACGCCGCCGGTGTCGCGAACATCTACGCCCTGACGTGGGTCGGCGGGACCCACGTCATCGCGCCGCGGTTCGAACCCGAGCTGTTCGGCCGGCTGATGGAGGAACACGAGGGTACGGTCGCCGTCCTCGTCCCGACGATGGTCAACATGCTGTTGCAGCATCCCGCCACTGCCTCGCGCGACCTCCACGCGTGGCGGCTGCTCATCTACGCCGCATCGCCGATGCCGGTCGAGCTCCTGAAGCGGGCCATGGCCGCACTCCCGTGCGACTTCTCACAGGTGTACGGGATGACGGAGGCGTCGCCGCACGTCTCCGGTTCCACGCCGGAGGATCATCGGCGGGCGGCGAGTGGGCTGGCGCAGGACGCGGTCCGCCTCGCGAGCTGCGGCACACCGACGATCGGTGTCGACGTCGAGGTGCGCGCGCCCGACGGCCGCGTGTGCGAACCGGGGGAGATCGGCGAGATCGTGCTGCGCGGGCCGAACGTGATGCTCGGCTACTGGCAGCGGCCAGAGGAGACGGCGCGTGCGTTCACGCCCGACGGTTGGTACCGCTCCGGCGATCTCGCCTACGCCGACGAGCACGGCTACCTCTACATCGTCGACCGGATCAAGGACATGATCATCACGGGCGGCGAGAACGTCTACACCACCGAGGTCGAGAACGCGCTCTTCGGCATCCCCGGCGTGCTCGAAGTCGCGGTCTTCGGCATCCCGCACGACCAGTGGGGCGAAGCGGTGCACGCCGAGGTCGTCGTCGAGCCGGGCTCGAACACCGACGACACGTTGCTGATCGCCGAGTGCCGCGAGCGCATCGCCGGTTTCAAGGTGCCGCGCTCGGTCAGCGTGCGACTCGATCCGTTGCCGAAGTCCGCGGCCGGCAAGATCCTGAAGCGCGAGCTCCGTCAGCCGTACTGGGACGGGCACGACCGAGCGGTCAACTGATCCGGCGGTCGCGCCGCCGACCATCCGGCGAGCGTTCGATCAGCTGCTGCCCCACAGGCGCTCCGACGCGCGGGCCGCCCCTTCGGACAGCGAACGCAGCTTCTCCCAGCAGATCGACGGATGGACCGCACCGAAGCCGGCGAACGTGCCGAACCCGCAATCCGTCCCGGCGATGACGCGCTCCTTGCCGACCAACCGGGCGTACTGGATGATCCGCTGCGCGACGAGCTCGGGGTGCTCGACGATGTTCGACGTCGAGTCGAGCACGCCGGGCACCAACACCTTGTCGTCCGGAAGGCGGTGCGTCGCGAACACCTCCCACTCGTGCCCGTGACGGGCGTTCGCGCCTTCGATCAGCAACCCCATCGGCTTCGCCTTGAGCGCGGTGGGCAGGACCTTGGTGAGCGCGATGTCGTGCGTGTGCGGTCCGGCGTAGTTGCCCCAGCACATGTGCATCCGCATCCGATCGGCCGGGATGTTGCGCACCGCGTGGTTGAGCGCTTCGACCTGCAGCTCCGCGTTGCGCACGAACTCCTCGTCGCTGTCGTGGCGGAAGAGCATGTGACGCCCCATCGCGAGATCCGGACAGTCGATCTGGAGGATCAACCCGGCGTCGACGATCGCTCGGTACTCGGGCTCCATCGCATCAGCCAGCGCGCCGAGGTACGCCTCGTGGGACGGGTAGTGCTCGTTCGGCTGGAACACCGCGATCGTGCCGGGCGACGCGGCGGTCATGAAGCCCTCCATCGCCCCGGTCCGTGCGATCGCATCCTTCACGTGGGCGATGTCGGTGTGGAGCGGTTGCAGGTTGACGGACTCGATCGGGCCGGTGCAGATCGGCCGCAGGTAGACGGGCGTGGCGCCTGCAGCAGTGAGCCGGTCTCGGAACTCGGGGAAGTCGTTGAGGTCCTCCGGCGTCTGGCGAGGTACGTCGCCGGTGACGAAGCCGCTCAGCCGATGGCGGATGTACGTCCCGTAGCTGATCTTGCTCATCTCGCCGTCATCGACGATGTCGATCCCCGCTTCGACCTGGTGCTGCACCGCATCGTCCACGCCGGCGGCGATGACCGCATCGAACGCGGCCTGGTCGTACGGTTCGCCACGGTCCTGCGCGAACAGGACATCGACCACCGGCTGCGGCCGCGGCAAGCTGCCGACGTGCGTGGTCAGGATGCGATCAGTGCTCGTCCTCATGGCGCCCCCTCGACGACTCGCGGGAAGCGTAGACGACAGCTCTGAAGTGTGCTGCCAGGCGTACGTCTGTGCGACCACCGCGCCAGCGCCTGTCGGGGACTCGCGATCAAGGGCGTGATCAGTCGGCGACGCCGAGTCCCCAGCCGCCGTCGATCACGATCTGTTGACCGGTGATGTAGGCAGAAGCAGGGGAGGAGAGGAACAGCGCGAGCCCCTTGATGTCCTCGGGGAGCCCGACGCGATGCATCGGGATGTCCCGCGCGATCGCAGCCTGCAGATCGGGGTTGTGAGCGTGCCCACCGCCGATGTTGGTGACGAAGAACCCGGGAGCGATCGCGTTGACCGTGATGCCGTACGCGGCGAGCTCGAGGGCGACGTTGCGCATCAGGTGCGCGGCGCCGGCCTTGGCGGCCATGTACGCCGCGCCGATGACGGCTTCGCTCTTGAGCGCCGCCAGTGACGTCGTGACGATGATCCGTCCCGAACGCTGCGGTCGCATGTGCCGGGCAGCGGCGCGCATGGTGGCGAAGACACCGTTGAGGTTGATGTCGATCACGCGGTTCCAGCGATCGTCCGCGTAGTGCTCCAACGCGCCTTCCTCGACGCGCGGCCGCGACGTCCCTGCCCACGCGCCGACGAAGCCCGGACCGGGATCGATGCCCGCATTGGCGAACACGACATCGAGACGCCCGTACGTCCTCGCCGCCGCGTCGACAGCAGCGTCGAGCGTGTCGTGGTCGGTGACGTCGACCACCTCGCCACGGACGTCGAGCCCCGCCGTCTGCAGCCTCGCCGCCTCGTCGGACGTGCGCCGTGGGTCGACGTCGAGGATCGTCACTCGTGCGCCGTTCTCGGCGAGCGCTTCGGCGAAGCCGAGGCCGAGGCCACTTGCTCCGCCGGTGACGACGACGCCGAGATCTCGGACGTCGAACAGCTGGCTGACCTGCATGTGCGGCTCCACCGGTGCGCTGGGCGGAAAGTTAGAGTTTGTCATGCGAGAACCACGGGTTTCGCCGGACGTCATCGAGTCGGTCGTCGCTGTCCGTGGGCGGGTCCACGTGGTCGACGAGCTCGATCCGGCTCGCACCGCGCTGCTCGTCATCGACATGCAGAACTTCTTCGTCGAGCCTGGCCAGATGCTCGAGATCGCCGCGGCGCGCGACATCGTGCCGAACATCAACGAGCTGGCCGCGGCGACGCGCGCCCGTGGCGGCACGGTCGTGTGGGTGCGGATGACGCTCGACAGCGACGCGCTCGATGCCTGGTCGGTGTTCCTCTCGGTCAACGGCACGCCGGAGAGCCGAGCAGCGTTCTGCTCCCTCGAACACGACAAGCCGGCGCATCGCCTGTGGCCCGAGCTCGATGCGCAGCAGACCGACCTGTTCGTCGACAAGCGGCGGTTCAGCGCGTTCATCCAAGGGTCGTCCGACCTGCAGCAACTGCTGGACGACCGCGGCATCGACACACTGCTGATCGTCGGCACGCTGACCAACGTCTGCTGCGAATCGACGGGCCGCGACGCGATGATGTTGAACTACCGCGTCGTGATGATCGACGACGCGAACGCGACGGTCAGCGATGCCGTTCACAGAGCGACGCTCGACAACTTCCTGACGTTCTTCGGCGACGTGCAGACGACCGAGCAGGTGCTCGCCCTTCTGCAGCACGCGAGCTGATGCCGGGGTCGATCCCGGGTTGAGCCCGGGCCGATGCCGTAGCGGAGGACCGTCAGTGGTGGCGGAGGACGGTGACGGCGAAGTCGGCGGCGTCGTGCCACGCACCGAGCTCCCAGGTGGCGAAGCGGTGCTCGATGACGAGGCCCGCCTCGGCCACCGCGCGGTCGAACTCGGAGAGCGCGAGGTGTCGGTTCACGTGGAAGCCGACCACCACGAAGCCGTCCTCTCGAACGTGCGCGCCGACGCGTCGAAGGACTGCCGCCTCGGTGGCCGGGGCTACGAACACGATGACGTTGCCGGCGAGGACGGCACCGTGGAACGGCTCCGGCTCACCGGCAGCCGTGAGGTCGAGCTCGGCGAGGTCGCCGACGACCCAGTGCGGGCCCGGGTGGTCGATCTCCGCCGCTTCGATGAGCGCCGGGTCGGCGTCGACGCCGACGACCGTGTGGCCGCGTGCGTGCAGCTCGGCGCCGACCCGTCCCGGTCCGCACCCTGCATCGAGCACTCGTGCTCCTCTCGGGAGCATCGCATCGAGCAGTCTCGCTTCGCCGGCGAGATCGTTGCCGGCAGCAGCCATCGCGCGGAACCGTTCGATGTACCACTGCGAATGTCCCTCGTCGGTCTCGGTCACCCAGCGAGTCGGTTCGGCCATGCGCTCAGCCTACGGACGCCAGTCCGCCGCAACGATGCCGACTCGCTCCGACTCGCTCCGACTCGCGCCGTCTTGCTCGCTCGTGTTCACCTCAGATCAACGACCGGTTGATCTGAAGTGAACACGTCGGCGGGCGGAGCCGCTGCTCGCGGATGGCGGTGGGTTCGCCCAGAGAGCGGATCGAGTCGGTCGCCGAGGGCGTGGTCGTCGAGCCCCGGATCGGCGTAGGGTGGACACCCCCCACGAGAGGAGTTCGTCCCCGTGCAACTCGGTGTCCACATCGTCAGCTTCAAGGACCCCGCCGGGGCGTCGGCGATCGCACCGACCTTGGCGCGAGTGGCACGCGCGGCCGAAGCCACCGGCATCAGCTCCGTCTCCGTGATGGATCACTACTTCCAGATGGACCAGATGGCACCGGCCGAGGATCCGATGCTCGAGGGCTACACCACCCTCGGCTTCCTCGCCGGGATGACGTCGACGGTCCGGCTGGGATTGCTCGTCTCCGGTGTCACGTACCGCCACCCGGGCCTGCTCGCCAAGATCATCGCCACCCTCGACGTGCTGTCGGGCGGCCGCGCCGAGCTCGGCATCGGCGCGGCGTGGTACGAGCGGGAGCACCTCGGGCTCGGCGTCCCGTTCCCTCCGTTGGCGGAGCGGTTCGAGCGGCTCGAAGAGGCGCTGCAGATCTGCCTCCAGATGTGGGATCCCGACAACGTCGGAGCCTTCGTTGGTCGCCACTACCAACTCGCCGAGACGCTGTGCTCACCCATGCCGCTCAGCCGTCCTCGCCCGCCGGTGTTGATCGGCGGGAGCGGTGAGCGCAAGACGCTCCGGCTCGTCGCGCAGTACGGCGACGCCTGCAACCTGTTCGCAGCGTCGGCCACGGACGTCGCCCACAAGCTCGACGTGCTGCGCCGCCATTGTGACGACGTCGGCCGGGACTACGAGACCATACGGACGAGCATCCTGCACGTCACCGGCGCGCTCAGCAGCCGTGGCGTCGACGCGTTCGTCGACGAGATGGTCCCGTACGCCGCGCTCGGCGTCGACGACGTGATCGTCATGCCGACCGGCGATCAGCCCGACGCCTGGATCGAGGAGCGCTGCGGGCCGGCCGTACCGCGCCTCGCCGAGCTCCCCTCGGAGGGGTGAGGGCTCCGGTCCCCTCACGTCAGTGGCCGTGCTCCGCAGCCTCGGCCGCGTCAGCATCGGCCTTGGTCACGTGGACGGTGCCGTCGGGGTGCTCCGGAGGCGAGTAGAGCGAGTACAGCTTGAGGTCGCCGGATCCGGTGTTGATCACGTTGTGCCAGGTACCACCGGGGATGATCACCGCCCAGTCGTCCTCGAGCTCGTGCGTCTCGGTCACCTCGTCCTTCGACGGCCCGAACGTCACGCGGGCGCTGCCTTCTTCGACACGGATGAACTGATCGATGTGGTCGTGCATCTCCACGCCGATCTCCTCTCCGGCGGCGAGGCACATCACGGTCAGCTGCGTCGCCGCGCCCGTGAACAGCACCGTTCGGAAGTTCGAGTTCCCGACGGTCGCTTCCTCGATGTTGCCAACCCATCCGGTCATGGACGTGTCTCCTCGTGCTCGTGGGGCGGTGGTGGTCGCCGCCTGCTCCCGATCCTGTCACGCCGCCTCCGGCGAGGCACGCCCGACCGACCTCTTGCCATTGATACCCCAGGGGGGTATGATACAAAGCTATGCAACGACATCTCGAGCGCCTCCACGATTCGGTGACGGCCATGGCTCCTGCTGAGCCGTATGCGGGTCACACCGGTCACACCGGTCACACCGGCCATGACGACGCCGGTCACGCCGGCCATGACGACGCCGGTCACGCCGGCCATGACAAGCACGCCGGTCACGATCCGGAGATCTTCCGCCGCCGGTTCTGGCTGACGCTGCTGCTGTCGATCCCGGTCGTGATCACGAGCGAGATGGTCATGGACTGGTTCGGCTACCGCATCGACGGCGTCGCGTGGGTCGGCCCGGTGCTCGGCTCGCTCGTATTCGTCTGGGGTGGCTGGCCGTTCCTCGCCGGCGCGGTGGCCGAGATTCGCGACCGAGCGCCCGGGATGATGCTGCTGATCGCGATGGCGATCTCGGTCGCCTGGGTTTCGTCCGCAGCGTCGAGCCTCGGATGGTTCGACCTCGAGTTCTGGTGGGAGCTCGCTGCCCTGGTGACGATCATGCTGCTCGGGCACTGGCAGGAGATGAAGGCGATCGGCCAGGCCCGCGGCGCGCTCGCCGCGCTGGCGGCGCTGCTACCCGACGAGGCCGAGCTCATCGACGGCGAGTCGAACCGCATGGTGCCGGTCACGACGCTCCGCCCGGGCGATCGTGTGCTCGTCCGGGCCGGCGCTCGGGTGCCCGCCGACGGAGCGATCGAGTCCGGCGAAGCGGAGATGGACGAGTCGATGATCACCGGCGAATCACGGCCCGTTCCGAAGGCACCGGGCGATCGGGTCGTCGCCGGGACCGTGTCCACCGATTCGTCGCTGCGCGTGCGGGTCGATGCCGTCGGTGACGACACCGCGCTCGCGGGCATCCAACGGCTCGTGGCCGAGGCGCAGACGTCGCGGAGCAGGGCGCAGGTGCTGGCCGACCGGTTCGCGGCACTGCTGTTCTACGTAGCCACCGTGGCTGCAGCCGTGACCTTCGCCGTGTGGTGGCTCGTCGGCGATCTCGACAAGGCGATCACGACCGCCGTCACCGTGTTGGTCATCGCCTGCCCGCACGCGTTGGGGCTCGCGATCCCGCTCGTGATCGCGCTGTCCACCGCACTGGCAGCGCGCAACGGGATCCTCGTGAAGGACCGTCTCGCGCTCGAGCGGATGCGGACGGTCGATGCGGTGCTGTTCGACAAGACCGGCACGCTCACGAAGGGCCGGCACGTGGTCATCGGCGTTGCCGGAGCGGGCGTGGAGGACGACGAACTGCTCAGGCTCGCGGGTGGTGTCGAGTCCGACAGCGAGCACCCGCTGGCCAGAGCGATCGTGACCGCAGCGGCATCTCGTGGGCCCGTTGCCGCTGCGACCGACTTCAAGGCGCTCACCGGCCGCGGTGTCGAGGCGGAGATCGAGGGCGTTCGCTACGCCGTCGGCGGTCCGGCGTTGCTGCACGAACGCGGGCTCGCCGTCCCCGAAGCGCTGGAGCCGTGCATCGACGAGTGGAAGGCGCGTGGCGCGTCCGTGCTGCACCTCGTCAGGGACGACGTGGTCGTCGGGTCGCTCGCCCTCGAGGACGAGGTTCGGGAGGAGGCCCGCACCGCGGTGGCGCAGCTGCGCGACATCGGCATCGACAAGGTGATGATGATCACCGGCGACGCGCGCCAGGTGGCCGATGCGGTTGGACGCGACCTCGGCATCGATGAGGTCTTCTCGGACGTGCTGCCCGAGGACAAGGACCGCATCGTCGGAGAGCTGCAGGCTCGCGGCTACACCGTCGCGATGGTCGGCGACGGGGTGAACGACGCGCCCGCACTGGCCCGTGCCGACGTCGGTCTCGCCATCGGCGCGGGCACGGATGTCGCGATCGAGTCGGCCGGGGTGGTGCTCGCCGGTAACGACCCGCGGGCGGTCACGTCCGTGATCCGGCTGTCGAAGGCGAGCTACCGCAAGATGCGCCAGAACCTCGCCTGGGCAGCCGGCTACAACATCGCCGCGATCCCGCTCGCCGCCGGAGCGCTCTCATGGGCAGGCGTCGACATGCCTCCGGCGGTGGGCGCGATCCTGATGAGCGTGTCCACGATCGTTGTGGCGCTCAACGCGCAGCTGCTTCGACGGGTCCGCCTCACAGCGTGAACGAGATCCCGGGCAGAGCATGCTCCGCGTCCATGGCAACAACGTCGGGCTCGGACGCCTGCCGCCTCAGGACTTGACGAGTCGTTCGATCGCCCTCGTCGCCTCGGTCACCATGCGCTCGGCCTCGGCGGGGTCGTTGGCGATCGCGTTGCTGACGCAGTGCCGCACGTGCTGGTCGAGGAGGCCGACGGCGACGCTCTGCAACGCCTTCGTCGCCGCGCTCACCTGCGTGAGGATGTCGATGCAGTACGTGTCCTCGTCGATCATGCGTTGCAGTCCACGAACCTGCCCTTCGATCCGCTTCAGGCGCTTCAGGTAGTCGTCCTTGTCCATCGCGTAGCCGTGCACACCGTCTCCTCGCTCCAGATGGGTGCAGAGTATACCGGGCGGGGGTATCATGGCGACATGAACGCTGCAACCACCACCACCACCTTCGCCGTCACCGGGATGACCTGCGCGCACTGCGTCGCCGCCGTCACCGAGGAGGTCTCGAAGCTCGACGGTGTGATCGACGTGAGCGTGGACCTCGGCACCGGCGCGGTGACGGTGGAGTCGAACGGTCCGGTCGACCGAGCGGAGCTCGCAGCCGCGATCGACGAAGCAGGATACGAGGTCGCCGGTTGAGGACCGGGTCCAAGCTCGGCGCCTTCGGGTTCGCGCTCGCGGCGATCTTCGTCGCCGCGCTCTTCGTCGGTCGGTCTGCCGGCCCGATCGACGTCGGCAGCGCGAGCGGTGGAGAGCATTCGTCGATGCCCGTCGCGTCGGACGACGTGCGTGGCCTCGCGGTCGCCGACGGGGGGCTCCGGCTCGAGCTCGCCGACGACGTGCTCCCAGCCGATGAGCCGGCGCAGTTCGAGTTCCGGATCCTCGACGAGGTGGGCGACCCGGTCACCGCCTTCGACGAGCTCCACGAGCGCAACCTCCACCTCGTCGTGCTCTCGCGGAACCTCGTCGACTACCGGCACCTGCACCCGACGATGGACGGCAGCGGTAGCTGGACGATCCAGCTTCCGGCGCTGGCACCCGGTTCGTACCGGGTCTTCGCCGACTTCCAGGCCGCTGGCCACGAGCCGCTGACGCTCGGCGCGGACCTCGTCGTGCCGGGATCGGTCGAGGCACCGGTGGTGCCTCCGCCGGTGCGGTCGTACGACGCCGACGGCTACCACGTGACGCTGACCGGGCACACCCTGGTCGGCGAATCGACGATCAGCTTCGCGGTCACCAAGGACGGCGAAGCCGTTCGTACCGAGCCGTACCTCGGTGCGGCCGGTCACCTCGTCGCCATCCGCACCGGGGACCTGGCGTTCCTCCACGTGCACCCGCTGCACGGCGACGATGGCGACACCGACATCACGTTCGCGGCCGAGTTCCCCTCCGCCGGCACGTACCGCCTGTTCCTCGACTTCGCCCACGACGGCGACGTGCGCACCGCGTCGTTCACGGTCGATGTCGCTGCCGAGCCCGCCATGGAAGGGGGAGGTCACTGAGATGGCGAACCCCACGGACGTCGCCGCGGCCACGCCGGCAGAGGTGCAGCTCGAGATCGGTGGGATGACGTGCGCGTCGTGCGCAGCCCGGATCGAGAAGCGGCTCAACCGAATGGACGGCGTGACCGCGTCCGTCAACTACACGACCGAGAAGGCGAAGGTGTCGTTCGGCCCGAGCGTCACCACGAGCGATCTGATCGCGCAGGTCGAGGCGACCGGCTACACGGCCCGCTTGCCACGGCCCGCCCCGCGATCCGCCGAGGCCGAGGCCGAGGCGGGGGCAGGGGCAGCGGCAGCCGAGCCCACGGATCCGACGCGAGCGCTGCTGGTGCGCCTGCTCGTCTCCCTCCTGCTGGCGCTGCCGGTCGTCGTGTTGGCGATGGTGCCGGCGCTCCAGTTCGACGCGTGGCAGTGGTTCTCACTGACGTTGGCGGCGCCGGTCGTGACGTGGGGCGCATGGCCGTTCCACAAGGCGGCGTGGGCGAACCTCCGCCATGCTGCGGCAACGATGGACACGCTGATCTCGATCGGTGTGCTCGCCGCGTTCGGCTGGTCGTTGTACGCGCTGTTCCTTGGCGACGCCGGCGATCCGGCGCTGCGCCACGGCTTCTCGTTGCGCCCGGAGCGCGGCATGGGGTCGAGCCAGATCTATCTCGAGGTCGCCGCGGGCGTGACGGTGTTCATCCTCGCCGGTCGGTACTTCGAGGCGCGGGCCAAGCGACGCTCCGGGGCGGCGCTGAAGGCGCTGCTCGAGCTCGGGGCGAAGGACGTCGCCGTGCTCCGCGACGGGACCGAGATGAGGATCCCGATCGAGCAGCTCGCCGTCGGCGACCAGTTCGTCGTCCGGCCCGGCGAGAAGGTGGCGACGGACGGCGTCGTCGAGGAAGGAACCTCAGCGATCGACGCGTCGTTGCTCACGGGTGAACCGGTGCCGGTCGAGGTCGCCCCGGGGGATGCCGTGGCCGGCGCGACTGTCAACGCCGGAGGCAGGCTCGTCGTCCGGGCGACGCGTGTCGGCGCGGACACCGCACTCGCGCAGATCGGCCGGCTGGTCGAGGAGGCGCAGACGGGCAAGGCGGCGGTGCAGCGGCTCGCCGACCGGGTCGCCGCGGTCTTCGTGCCGGCAGTCATCGCGCTCGCAGCGGCGACGCTCGGGTTCTGGCTCGGCGCGGCGGCGACGGACAACGCAACGACGGCGTTCACCGCGGCCGTAGCGGTGCTGATCATCGCCTGCCCGTGCGCACTCGGTCTCGCCACGCCCACCGCGCTGATGGTCGGAACGGGCCGCGGCGCGCAGCTCGGCATCATCATCAAGGGACCAGAGGTCCTCGAGTCGACGCGAACGGTGGACACCATCGTGCTCGACAAGACCGGCACGGTGACGACGGGCCGGATGGAGCTCGTGGACGTCGTCCCCACGACCGGTACCACTGCGGACGAGGCGCTGCACCTCGCGGCCTCGCTGGAGGACGCGTCCGAGCACCCGATCGCAGCGGCGATCGCCACCGGCGCCCGCGCCCGAGGGATTCCGCTCGTCCCGGTCGAGTCGTTCGTCAACGCAGAGGGGTTGGGCGTGCAGGGCGTGGTCGACGGGCATGCCGTGATCGCCGGTCGCGAGCGATTCCTGGCCGACTGCTCGCAGCCGCTGGACGACACGTTGCGCGCTGCGCGCGACGCTGCCGAGGCGATCGGGCAGACGCCGATCTACGTCGGCTGGGATGGCGCCGCGCGTGCCGTGCTCGTGGTGTCGGACACCGTGAAGGCGTCCTCCGCCGAGGCCGTCGCCGGACTGCGCGCCCTCGGGCTGCGTCCTGTCCTGCTGACCGGCGACAACGAACGGGCGGCAACGGCGGTCGCGAAGCAGGTCGGCATCGACGACGTCATCGCCGAGGTCCTCCCGGCCGACAAGGTCGACGTCATCCGGCGGCTGCAGGCCGCAGGGCGGACGGTCGCGATGGTCGGCGACGGCGTCAACGACGCCGCGGCGCTGGCGCAGGCCGATCTCGGGCTCGCGATGGGAACCGGGACCGACGTCGCCATCGAGGCGAGTGACCTGACGCTCGTCCGCGGCGACCTCCGTGGTGCCGTCGATGCGATCCGCCTGTCCCGCCGGACGCTGGCGACGATCAAGGGCAACCTGTTCTGGGCGTTCGCGTACAACATCGCCGCGCTCCCGCTCGCGGCGGCCGGGGTGCTGAACCCGATGCTCGCCGGTGCCGCGATGGCGTTCTCGAGCGTCTTCGTCGTCTCGAACAGCCTGCGGTTGCGCCGCTTCCAACCCCGGACGAGCTCGCACCCGACCACCTGACGCCGCAAAGTCGTGATGGCCGGGGTGGCCACCGGGCAGAGATGAAAAGGGGACGCGACCGCTCGGCCCCGTTTGTCCCTCACTGCTCGCCGGAGGGGGCGGGTCCGGCTGGGGGCTCCAACGTCACCAGCGGTTTCGCGCAATCACGGAGCTCATTCACCCCAGGCAGCACCGGCTCTCCGGGCGCCCGTCACCCCAGGCGGCTGGCGGCCCGGCGCGCGGCCCAGTCCCGCTCTCCCCGGGTTCTCTGCTCGCTGACGACTCCCGACCGGTTCTCCGCTCCCATCCGGACAGCCAGCGACCTCGCCCGAGCAGAGACCGGGGCTGGTGACGCCGATGAGCAGAGAAACGGCGTCGCTGGGCCTCGTCGTGCGATGACGACGTCGCACCAACGCACTCCGGCACTCCAGCGTCACCAGCAGGTTCGCGCAATCACGGAGCTCATTTCACCCCAGGCGCCAGACGCTGCAGCACCCGACCACCTGACGCCACAAAGGCGTCGGGTGCCGGCTGGGACGGTGACAAGCTGGTGGGACGCCGAGGTGCTGCCGGAGCTCGGTCGGCACCTCGACAACGTGGTGCGGTACGGGGACCTGGTGCTCGTACCGGCGCGAGACCGACACGACGTGGGCCGTCGAGCAGGAGGGATGACCTGTCTCACGATGTGAGGGCGGCCCTCACGCCTCTGTCGTTGCATCGAGAAACAAGGAGCTCAGGATGACCACTTCCCTCACTGCCGGCACGACGACCGGCGCGTTCGGATCCGGCCGCGACGCGCACGGCAACCCGATGTCGGGCACCTCGGATGCGATTGCGCTCTACGACCGCGCGATCGACCGTCTGCTGCGATTCGACCCCGCGGCTGTCGATCTCACCGGCGAGCTCGTCGAGCAGGAACCAGGTGCCGCGATGGCCCACGTGCTCGTCGCCTACCTCCATCTGATGAGCACCGACGTCCCCGACCTCGACAACGCCCGCGCCGCGAGCGCGGCGCTCGGAACGGTCGCGACCAACGAGCGGGAGGCGATGCACGCCGCAGCGATCGCGGCGTGGTTGGACGGCGACTGGACCGGCGCAGCTCGCCAGCTCGACGACCTGCTGCTGCGGTGGCCGAAGGATCTCCTGGCACTGATGCTCGGCCACCAGCTCGACTTCTTCCTCGGCGACGCCGGGAACCTCTGCGATCGACCCGCCCGCACGATCGGCGAGTTCGCTCCCGACCACCCGCATGCCGGGTTCGTGCGCGGCATGCAGTCCTTCGGCTTCGAGGAGTCCGGCTTCTACCCCCAGGCCGAAGCCGCGGGACTCGCCGCGCTCGAGGCCAACCCCGACGACGTCTGGGCGGTGCACGGCGTCGTGCACACGCTGGAGATGCAGGGCCGCATCGACGAGGGCATCCGGTTCATGCAGAGCCGCGTCGGTGACTGGGGCGCGGGGAACCTCTTCACGGTGCACAACTGGTGGCACCTCGCGCTCTACTGCCTGGAAGCGGGGGATCGCCGGCGGGCACTGCAGATCTACGACGCCGAGGTCCACCACCCGGGGTCGCTCGGCGTGCCGATCGAGATGCTCGACGCCAGTGCGCTGCTCTGGCGGTTCGAGCTCGATGGCGCCGACACCGAGGGGCGATTCGCCCCGCTCGCGGACGCCTGGGCGAGCCGGGTGACAGCGGATCCCTGGTACGCGTTCAACGACCTGCACGCCGTGATGGCCTTCGTCGGAGCCGGCCGGCTCGACGACGCCAAGGCCGTGGTCCGCCGCCTCGACACCTCGCTCGAATCGGCGAGCGGGACGAACGCGCGGATGACGGCCGAAATCGGTCGGTCGACGTGCCGAGCGGTGATCGCGTTCGCCGAGGGCCGCTACGCCGACGCGATCGGAGACCTCGCGCCGATCCGTCGGATCGTGAACCGCTTCGGTGGTTCGCACGCCCAGCGCGACGCGCTGCAGCGCACGCTGCTGGAATCCGCGCTCCGTGCGGGTCACCACGAGCTGGCGCGGGCACTGCTCGCCGAACGGCTGAACCTCCGTGACACCAGCGTCTACAGCTGGTCGCAGCAGGCTCGGCTGCACGCTGCCCTGGGGGCGACGGAAGCAAGTGCGGTGGCGACCGACCGGGCGACCGCGCTCCGTGCCGCATTCGCCGCCGCGCTCACATCTGCTTGAGGATAGGCCAGACTGCCTACGCGTCACACGTCTGTCACATTGGCCGGCGGGGTAGACGCGCAAGTGACAACAGGAGGTCCCCATGAAAGCAACGACCAAGGCGGGCGCGGTCGGTACCGCGCTCGGACTGTCGGCACTCGCATTGCTGATGCCCACGATCGCGAGCGGCAACGCCCGCAACACAGGCACTGGACCCGGTGCGGCCGAAGCCGCCGTCGCCCGGCCGTTCCTCGCGCAACTGACAGGAGCGAACGAGGTGCCGCCCGCCGATCCCGACGGCGACGGCGCCGCCGCGATCACCATCGACCCCGTTGCCGGAAATGCGTGCTTCGACCTTCGCGTCGCCGGCATCGACACGGCGACGGCTGCTCACATCCACGAAGGTGCCGCCGGCGTGAACGGTGGGATCGTCGTGACGCTCACCCCACCGACGCCGACCTCGAGCGGCTGCGTGCCCGTCGATCCGGCGCTCGCAACCTTGATCACGACGACGCCGGCGAACTACTACGTGAACGTGCACAACGCCGCATTCCCGGCCGGGGCGGTCCGAGGCCAGTTGGCGCTCAGCGCGTCGGCCACCGGTGACATGCGGTTGCTCGACACGCCGCTGCGGGCCTACGACTCCCGCATCGCCACTGCTGGCGGCATCGCCGCCGGAGAGACCCGGGTGATCAGCCTGGGGAGCGGCGTCGACGGTGCGGCTGCGTCGAAGGTCGCGGTCCCGCCCGGCGCGGTGGCTGCGGTCGTGAAGCTCACGGTGACGGACACACAGGGCGCGGGTGGCTTCCTCAAGATCTACTCCAACGCACTGACGACCGAGCCGGCGACCGCGTCGGTCAACTGGGCCGGTCCGAACGCCATCATCGGCGAGACAGGTCCGGTGGCGGTCGACGCCGAAGCGAAGGTGAAGGTCACTGCCGGCGTGAACGGCACCCACTTCGTCATCGACGTGGTCGGGTTCGTCTACTGACCCTCCTGGTACGGAGATCCTGAGCAACCGGGAGATCCGAGCAACACGGAGATCCTGAGGCGACACGGCACGGCCCCACGCAACCAGCGTGGGGCCGTTCCGCGTCGGGGGGACAGGTCAGCGAGCCGGTAGCACCGCGAGCCGACCGCGACTCCGGATGGCCCTCGGTGCGCGCTCGTCCTCGATGACGAGCCCCCGACGGCGCAGCACCCCCCGCTCGACCCTGCCGAAGACCACCGTGTCGACGAGGATGCCGATGACGAGGATCACGATCATCGTGGCGATCAGGCCTTCGGCGTCGGAGAACTCGCGGGCGAACTGCAGCCGCGTGCCGAGCGATTGCGTCCCCGGGATGATGACGAGCAGCTCGCCTGCCATCAGGCTCCGCCACGAGAAGGCCCACCCCTGCTTCAGCCCGGCGAGCATCGACGGCATGGCAGCCGGCACGACCACGTCGCGGTAGAGCGCGATGCCGTGAGCGCCGAGCGTCCGGCCGACCCGGCGCAACGTCGGCGGTACGTTGTCGATGCCGGCGATGATGCCGTTCGCGATCGACGGCGCGGCCCCGAGGACGACGACGAACAGGATCGCCTGCTCACTGAGCTTGAACAGGAGGATGGCGAGCGGGAACCATGCGATCGACGGCATCGTCTGGAGGCCGGTGATCATCGAGCCGATCGCGACACGCAGCAGCCGGATCCTGGTGACGGCGAGGGCGATGAGACCACCGATCAGCGCCGACAGGCTGAATCCGATCAGTGCCCGGCGGAGCGTGTAGCCGACAGCCCGCCACAACGTCGCGGTGCCGATGTCGTCCCAGAGGCGAGCGCCGACGTCGCCGGGCGACGGTAGGACGAACGACGGTCGCCACTCCCGCCACACGACGACCTGCCACAGCAGCACGGCGAGGGCCACCGCCGCGACCTTCGGCCACGCGGACGACCACGTCCGGGCGGCGAACGATCGGCGGGTCGTCGTCGGTAGCTCGAGCCGGTCGAGGCCGGCGAGCTCCCGGTCGAGGATGTCGTCAGCGGCCATGGCGGCGCACCTCCTCGCGCAGGCGCACGGTGACTTCGGCTGCGATCGACGAGACAGCGGGCGACTCGATCCGCCTCGGCCGGGCGACGTCGACGCGGAACTCCTCCGCGACACGGCCCGGCCGACTCGACAACAGGATGATGCGGTCGCCCAAGCGCGCCGCCTCGCGCACGTTGTGCGTGACGAACAAGATCGTGAGCCGTTGCTCGGCGGCGACGCGTTCGAGCTCGTCGTGCAGCACATCACGAGTGATCGCGTCGAGCGCGCCGAACGGCTCGTCCATCAGGAGCACGTCGGCATCCTGCGCGAGTGCTCTGGCGAGAGCGACTCGTTGGCGCATCCCACCCGACAGCTCGTGCGGGCGTTTGTCCGCGAAGTCCTTCAGGCGGACGAGATCGAGCAGGTCGAGCGATCGCTCTCGCCGTTCCCGCTTCGCCACGCCGCGCAGCTTGAGGGCGAGCTCCACGTTCGCGGCCGCTGTTCGCCACGGCAGCAGCGCGGCGTCCTGGAACATGAGCGCGGCGCGCCCGGGTACGCTCACTGTGCCCGCGGTCGGCGCGTCGAGGCCGGCAACGAGCGACAGCAACGTCGACTTGCCGCAGCCGGACGCGCCGACGATGCAGACGAACTCACCGCGCTCGACCGACAGCGTGATCCGATCGAGCGCGACGACAGACCGATCGCCGACGCCGTAGCGCTTGGATGCATCCGTGATGATGACCGCGTCCTTGCCCGACGTGGAACGCGGCGGCACCTTCTGCGCGAGCGTCGAAGCCGACGCCGCCTGTTCCGTCACCGTCATAGCGCTCCCATGGGGCCGTCGCCGCGAACGGCCAGCAGCGCGTTCAGCAACGAGAGGTCGTAGATCCCGGTGAGGTCGACGGGATCGAGCAATCCGACTCCTTCCGCGTCGCGGGCGGAACCGGCGAGCGACGCAGCGATCGGGTCGAGTGTGAACGTGAGGTTGCCGAAGCTCTCCGCGATCACATCGGCCGACGGGCTCTGTCCCGTGATCGACTCGATCTGTGCGATCACCGCGGCCTGTGCCCCTTCGGGGTCGCTCTCGATCGCGTCGATCGCGGTTGCGAGCCCTTCCAACACCGCCTGCACCAGGTCTGGGTGTTGCTCGAGGAACTCGGTGCGGGCGATGAGGTGCGTGGTCACGTACTCGCCTCCGGTCTCGGCCCACAGATCACGCTCGTCGACGAGCACCCTGCCCTTGCCCTCGAGGATCAGACGAGTCGCCCATGGCTCCGGCACCCACGCACCGTCGATCGATCCGGCGACGAACGACTCCAGGCTCGTGGCGTTCGACTGGGGGAGGATGGTCACGTCACCGCCGCCTTCGGGCGTGGTCTCGAAGCCCTGCTCGGCGAGCCAGGCGCGCAGCGCGACGTCTTGTGTGTTGCCGAGCGATGGTGTGGCGATCGTGCGCCCGACGAGCTCGGCCGGCGTCGTGATCTCCGGCTTCACGACGAGATAGGCGCCGCCGGAGGTGCTGCCCGAGATGATGCGGATCGCCTCGCCTCCCGACTTGGCGAACGCGTTGATCGCCGGGTTCGGGCCGATGAAGGTCAGATCGATGGCGCCGGCGAAGAGCGCCTCGGTCGCCTCGGTTCCGGCGTTGAACGTGAAGGTGTCGAATTCGACACCGTCGCCGAGCGCATCATCGAACAGGCCTTCCTCGACGCCGACGAGCGCCGGCGCGTGGGTCACGTTCGGGAAGAAACCGAGGTTCACCCTGCCGGTCAGTGCTTCGGCGGAGGTCGGTGAGGGCACGCCCGACGAATCGTCGTCGTTGCTGCCGCACGCGCCGGCGAACAGGGCGAGGCAAAGCGCGACCGAGAGCGTTCGTAGGCGAACGGAACGTACGGACAGAACCGTCATTCGGGGGGCTCCTCGATGCGGTGAGCGACCGGGGTGGTCAATTCACGACTAAACCGATCGGAATTATAAGGAAGCCGCCGTCGCTTCGCAAGTGGATCAGTGGGAAAGGGGCTCCCGGGGCTCCCACGCACCTGGCGTCGCGAGCAGCTCGGTGACGATCTCGGGCAGCTCGCTGCTGGCGACGGCGGCCAGGGTGACCCGGTCGAGGACGAGGCGGAGGCTTGCTCGCAGTGCGACCCACACGTCGCGCAAGGCGGCCGACGTCGGCGGGTACTCGATCGCCGTCGGCCGTTCACCGCGCACTGCCGCGATCGGTCCCTCGACGGCGCGCACGACCTGCGCCACCGTGATCTCCGCGGCGGGCCGAGCGAGCCAGTACCCGCCGTCGCTGCCTCGTCGAGACATCACGATCCCCTCGGCGCGCAGCTCGGCGAGGATGTTCTCGAGGAACTTGAGCGGGATGCCCTGTGCTTCGCGGATGACGTCGCCCTTGACCGGGCCATCGTGCTCGCGCTGGGCGAGCTCGACGCAGGCGCGGACCGCGTAGTCGACCTTGGCGGACACTCGCATCGGGCCGTTACCGCTGGACCCTGACGTGATCCGGGTCCAGGTGGTCGATCAACGCGCACGCCGCTGCGGACACCTCGACGAGTCGCGGAAGTCCTCGCGCCGGCTCGTCGATGATGTGCTCGACGTCGTCGACGAGGCGATCGAACCACTGCGCGAACAGCGGGTCCCCGAGCCGCTGGTTGAACGACGCGTAGCCGAGGCAGCGGGCGCCCTGACCGGTGGCGCGCTCGATCATCACCTCACCGATCGCCCGCTGCTCCTGCCGCCAGATCATCACGAGGGCCGGCCGCCCGTCGGCGTCGATGATCGTGTCCGTCGACAACGAGCGCCCGATCGCGGCGAGGCACTCGTTCATGCGGCGCGTCGCACCCTCCTCACCGAGATCGAGGAACTGCTGGTCCTGGCGGAGGAGCTCCATCCAGCCGAGCAGCTCTGCGACCGCGTAGACGGTGCTGTTCACGACGTACTCGCGCCGGTCGACGCCGTACTTCTCGAGGAACCCCTTCGCCCTGACGTTCTCGACCCGGTTCACGAGCTGGTCGGCGGCGAAGATGATCGGCTCGCGATAGCGACGGACGAGCTGCTCCGCCTCGGCGCGCCGGTCCGCCTCCTTCTGCTGCGTCAGGAACGCCTGCTCCCGCTGTTGACGCCGGCTCTCCGAGATCGCCTGCCACACGATCGACGTGACGGCGATGATCGCCGAGAGGACCGCGACGAAGATGGACACGGTCGAATCCGCTACGGCCAGCACCTGGCCAACCTCCTCTGCCGTCCGACTCGCGGCAACACTACGCGGCGGCCCGTCAGGTGCGGTCGGGGCGGTGGCGGTGCACCTTCGCGCTGGTCTCTTCGCGGTAGCGGCGGACGTTGGGGCGGCTGCCCTTGATCGTCGTTCGTCCCATCGCGGCGATCACCTCGTCGACGGCGCGTTCCGGGATCTCCACCACGGAGTGGCGCTCGGCGACGCGGATGGCGCCGATGTCGCGGCCGCTCAGCGTCGTCTCGTTGGCGATCGCTCCGACGAGGTCCTGCGGGCGCACGCCGGCGGCGCGCCCGACGCCGAAGTACAGCCGAGCCGTCGCTCCTGCCGGGCCGCGGTCCTTGCCGCCGACGCTGCGGTCCTGTGCCGGACGAGCAGCCCGGGCCTGATCGCGCTCGGCGCGCGCCGCCAGATCGGGGATCTCGACCTCGTCCACCGTCGCGCCGCCTGCCTCGTGGGCGAGTTGCACGGCGGCGAGCGCGATCTGCCGCGGGTCGAACTCGCTCGCGAGCGCGTCGACGACGGCGGCGAACTGGTCGAGGTCGCCGGCGGCGAGCCGCTCGCGCAGCGTCGTCTCGGTGAGCTGCAGCTGGCGGGCGCGCAGGTCGGCGACCGAGGGGATCTTCTCGATCGAGATCTTCTGCTTCGTGAGCCGCTCGATGTTCGCGAGCAGACGTTGCTCGCGCGGCTCCGTCAACGTGATCGCGACCCCCTCGCGGCCGGCGCGCCCGACGCGGCCGATGCGGTGCACGTAGGCCTCGGGTGCCGACGGGACCTCGTAGTTGACGACGTGGGTGAGCTGATCGATGTCGAGCCCGCGGGCGGCGACATCGGTCGCCACGAGCAGCTCGGCGGTGCCGCTGCGGACCCGGCCCATGACCCGGTCGCGCTGCTCCTGGCTCATGCCGCCGTGGAGCGCCTCGGCCCGATAGCCGCGACCGTTCAGGGTCTCGGTCAGCTGGTCGACCTCGGTGCGGGTGCGGCAGAAGACGATCGCTGCCGCCGGCGCCTCGATGTCGAGGATCCGGCCGAGCGCGGCGGGCTTGTGCGAGCGCGGCACGACGTACGCGCTCTGGCGGACGAGTGGCGACTCGCCGGACGCTTCCGTCGCTGCGGCGATCTGGATGCGCACGGGATCGTGGAGGTGGCGCCGCGCGATGCCGGCGATGCGCGGTGGCATCGTCGCCGAGAAGAGCACGGTCTGGCGCTCGTGCGGGGTGGCTTCGAGGATCGCCTCGAGGTCTTCGGCAAAGCCCATGTCGAGCATCTCGTCGGCCTCGTCCAGCACCACGACCTGCACGGCAGCGAGGGCCAGCGTGCCCCGGCGGATGTGGTCGAGGGCGCGGCCGGGCGTCGCGACGACGACGTCGACGCCACGTGAGAGCGCGTCGAGCTGCCGGCCGATGTGCTGGCCGCCGTAGATCGGGACGACGCTCGCGCCGAGCTCGCGGCCGTACTTGTAGATCGCTTCGGACACCTGCATCGCCAGCTCGCGCGTCGGCACGAGGACGAGCGCGACGAGCTGCGCGCGACCAGCGGAGCGCGAGATGCGCTGGAGCACGGGCAACGCGAATGCGGCGGTCTTGCCGGTGCCGGTGGCGGCCTGGCCGACGAGATCGTGACCCTGCAGCAGCGGTGGGATCGCCGCTCGCTGGATCGGGGTGGGCTCCTCGTAGCCGAGCGCCGCGAGCGACCCGAGCAGCTCGGCGCGCAGGCCGAGCTCGGCGAAGCCGTCCGTCGCCTCTGCCGCGGCCGCGTCGCCCGGCTCTGCGGTCTCGGTGGCCGGATCGGGTTGGTCGGTGACGTCGTCGCTCATGATCGCCGCGAAACGATATGCCGTGCAGGCGCGACTCCCTCCGAGCCGCCGGTGCGCCGTGTCCCTGCGCTCACGGCACGAGGACGACGCGACCGAACGCGTTGCGGCCTTCGATGTAGCGATGCGCCTCGGCAGCCTCCGCGAGTGGGAACCGGCGATCGATGACGACCCGCAGCTCGCCGGCAGCGACGCGTCCGATCAGGCGATCGATCATGGCGTGTGTCCGCTCGCCGTTCAGGACCATCTCGGCACCGAGGAAGACGCCGTGGATCGAACCGTTCTTCTGCATGAGGGGCCACACCTCGGGCGGCTGTTCCTCGCGCCCGGCGCGCCCGACCCAGCTGATGCGGCCGCGGTAGGCGAGCGCGGCGATGCTCGTCTCGAGCGTCTTGCCGCCGACCGGGTCGACGACGAGGTCCACACCGCGGCCGGCGGTGAGCTCCATCACCTCGGCCACCACGTTCCCGGTCGCGTAGTTGATCGCGTGGTCGAGGCCGTAGTCGTGCAGGCGAGCGAGCCGCTCGTCGCTGGAAGCGGTGGCGAACACCGTCGCACCTGCGCGCTTCGCGAGCTGGACGGCCGCAATGCCGACGCCACCCGCGCCGGCCTGGACGAGCACCGTCTCGCCGGCGGTCAGGCCGCCGAACTCGAACAGGCAGTCGTCCGCCGTCCCGAACTCGATCGGGATCGCCGCGGCGTCTTCGAGCGAGAGCCCGGCAGGGACGGCCCACGCGGCGCCGGCGGGAACGCTGACGATCTCGGCGTGCGAGCCGTATCCCATGGTCGCGACGACCGGTTGGCCGACCGTGAAGCCCTCGACGCCGGCACCGATCTCGCGGACGGTGCCGGACGCCTGGTAGCCCACGATGTGCGGCGTGGTGACGAGCACGCCACCCGACCGGTGGAGGAGGTCGCCGCCCTGGACGCCGACGTAGGCGACGTCCACGAGGAGCCCTCCGGGGCGCACCTCCGGGTCGGGGACGTCCTCGTATCGGAAGACGTCGGGGCTGCCGGTCGCGTAGTACACCGCTGCTTTCACGATCGGAACCTAACCCGGCGCTGAAGCCCCCGAAGGCGGGGTCTGGTCGATCAGCCTGCAGTGCTGGGTCGTCCACCCGTCGTGGAATTCGCTTACTCGCAGCAGAAGTAGGGTCCGGGGCAGAGGTTGTGATGACCGCGGACCATCGGGAGGCTCCTCGTGCACGTTCGACCGCAGGCGGCTCGGCGGATAGCCGTCCTTGCCACGATTTCGCTCACGGCGGGCATCGTTCCGTCCTTCGTCTCAGCGTCTCCGGCGGCGGCGCTGTCGAACAGCGTCGTCATCAGCCAGGTCTACGGCGGCGGCGGCAACATCGGCGCCACCTACACGAACGACTTCATCGAGCTGTTCAACCGCGGCACGTCCGCCGTGTCGCTCGACGGCTGGTCGGTCCAGTACGCGTCGTCGGGCGGCATGTCCTGGGCGATGACGCCTCTCTCCGGCACGCTCGCTTCCGGCCAGTACTACCTCGTCGCCGAAGCACTGGGTACCGGCGGCACGACACCGCTGCCGACGCCCGACGTCGCCGGCACGATCCCGATTGCCGCGACGAACGGCAAGGTCGCGCTGCGGAACACGACCGTGACGATCCCGTCCGGCGTGTCCTGCCCGGCAGCCGATTCGGTCGACTTCGTCGGCTTCGGCTCGGCGAACTGCTTCGAGGGCTCCGGCGCGACGCCTGCACTGACGAACACGACGGCCGCCTTGCGTGCCGGCGGGGGCTGCACCGAGACCGACGACAACGCCGGCAACTTCGCGACCGGCGCGCCGACGCCGCGGAACACTGCGACCCCCCTGGCTCCGTGCGGCGTCGTGGTGGACGAGGGTCCGACGGTCACTGCCATCTCCCCGAGCGACGGTTCGTCGGGCGTCGCACCGACGTCGGACGTCTCCGTGACGTTCAGTGAGCCGGTCACCCTCACGGGGACGTGGTTCACCCTCGATTGCACCGTGTCCGGATCCAAGACGGCGACCGTCACCGGCGGACCGACGACGTTCACCCTGAACCCCGACGCCGACTTCGCCGTGCCCGAGACGTGCACCCTGCGGATCATCGCCACCGCCGTGACCGATCAGGACACGACCGATCCGCCCGACGCGATGGCTGCCGACGTGGTGTCCACGTTCTCCACCACGTCGCTCTGCGCGGCGACGCCGACGCCCGCCTACGCGATCCAGGGCAGTGGGGCGGCAACACCGCTCTCCGGCGTCGTGACCACCCGCGGCGTCGTGGTGGGTGACTACGAGGGCCCGGCGGGCACGACGCTCCGCGGCTTCTACGTGCAGGACGCCACTGGTGATGCCGACCCGGCGACGTCCGACGCGGTGTTCGTGTTCAACGGGAGCGCGGACGCCGTGAACGTCGGCGACGACGTCGCCGTGACCGGCACCGTGGGCGAGTTCCAGGACCAGACGCAGGTCAGCGCGTCGCGGCTCGAGGTCTGCGGCGTCGGCACCGTCGCAGCCAGCGACGTCACCTTCCCGGTCCCGGATGCAGCCCACCTCGAACGCTACGAGGGCATGCTGGTCCGCCTCCCGCAGACGATGTACGTCACCGAGCACTTCCAGCTCGGTCGGTTCGGTCAGGTCGTGCTGTCGTCGGGTGACCGGCTCGCGCAGCCCACCAACGTGACGACGCCCGGCGCTGCTGCGAACGCGCTCCAGGCGGCGAACAACCTCAACAAGATCATCCTCGACGACGCCTCGCAGGCACAGAACCCGGACCCGATCCTGTTCGCACGGGGCGGCCAGCCGCTGAGCGCGAGCAACACGCTTCGCGGTGGCGACACGGCGACCGGCATCGTCGGCGTCATGACCTACACCTGGGCCGGCAATGCGGCGAGCGGCAACGCCTACCGCGTCAGGCCCGTGGGAGCGCTCGGCGGCGTGGCCACGTTCGACGCCGTGAACCCGCGACCAGGAGCCGCTGCGCCGACCGGGTCGCTGCGCGTCGGTGCGATGAACCTGCTGAACTACTTCAACACCTTCGACGGGCTGCCCGACAACGTCGACAACTGCAACAACGGCGTCGGCGGACCGGCAACTGACTGCCGCGGCGCTGACACCCAGTCCGAGTTCGACCGTCAGTGGCCGAAGACCGTCGCGGCGATCATCGAGAGCGGTGTCGACGCCGTCGGCATCAACGAGATCGAGAACGACGGGTACGGCGCCGCCAGCGCGATCCAGCACCTCGTCGCCCAGTTGAACGCGGCGACGGCTCCCGGAACGTACGCGTTCGTCGACGTGGACGCCGCAACCGGACAGGTCAATGCGCTCGGCACCGACGCGATCAAGGTCGGCCTCGTCTACAAGCCGGCGAAGGTGACCCCGGTCGGGCAGACCGCGGCGCTGAACACGGCTGCGTTCGTCAACGGTGGCGACCCGTCGCCGCGGAACCGGGCGACCGTCGCGCAGGCGTTCCTGGAGAAGTCCAGCGGGTCGGTGTTCGTGATGAACGTCAACCACTTGAAGAGCAAGGGTAGCGCGTGCACGGCACCCGACGCAGGCGACGGCCAGGGCAACTGCAACGCCGTCCGCACCCAGGCGGCGACCGAGCTGGCGGCCTGGTTGGCGACCGATCCGACCGGCACCGGCGATCCGGACGTCCTGATCATCGGCGACCTGAACTCGTACGCGATGGAGGATCCGGTCACGACGTTGAAGAACGCCGGCTACGTCAACCTGATCGAGGACCGCATCGGGGCGGACGCCTACTCCTACGTGTTCGACGGCCAGTGGGGGTACCTCGACCATGCACTCGCGACACCGTCGATCGCGAGCCAGGTCAGCGGTGTCACGGAATGGCACATCAACGCTGACGAGCCGAGCGTGCTCGACTACAACACCGACTTCAAGACGCCGAACCTGATCGCGAGCTTGTACGCGCCCGATCGCTTCCGGGTGTCCGACCACGATCCTGTGCTGGTCGATCTCGCCCTCAGCGGTCCGGCGCGCGGTGTCGTCGCCGGAGGTGGGCGGTTCGAATCGCCTGCCGGCGCGTACACGGGCAACCCGACGGCGTCCGCCACCGCCACCGTCGCCGTCGCCGCGTCGTACGTGCGCGGTCGGCCGACGCCGATCGGGGCGACGATCTTGACCCTGACCAGGATCGGCCTGCTGTTCACCAGCACGAACGTCGACTGGCTCGTGGTGAACCCGGCGACGACGTCCGCGCAGTACGCGGGGACCGGGCGGGTGAACGGACAGACGGGCTACTCGTTCATGGTGTGGGTCGACGACGCCGCACCTGACACGGTCCGCATCAGGATCTGGAACACTGCGAGCGGCGCACTCGTGTACGACAACGGGACGACGGCGCTCACGTCGGGCGCGATCGTGGTGCGGAGCTGACGAAAGGACACTTCTGACGCGACATGCAAGCCATGGCCACCGGCGGAGGACCTGGATCCTCCGCGGTGGCGCTGTGCTGCTGGCCGGCGTCGGTCTGTGCGCGCCCGGCTCTGCGGACGGCAGCGCGGCACCGCCATCGTCGCAGCATCGGGTGCTGGCGACGACCGTGACCGGTGCGATCACGCCCGTCATCGCCGATCACATCGAGGACGGCATCGCCCGGGCGGAGCGCGACGGCTACGCCGCCTATCTCATCCGCCTCGACACGCCGGGCGGGCTCGACACATCCATGCGGGCGATCGTCCAGGACATCCTCGCCGCAGAGGTGCCGGTGATCGTCCACGTCAGCCCGCGTGGTGCGCGCGCGGCATCGGCCGGCGCGATCATCACGCTGTCCGCACACGTCGCGGCGATGGCACCGGGGACCGCGATCGGTGCCGCGACGCCGGTGAGCGGATCGGGTGGCGAGGATCTCGACGCGAAGATCGTCAACGATGCGATCGCGTACGCGACATCGCTCGCCGAGCTCCGCGACCGCGACGTCGAGTTCGCGAAGGAGGCGGTCCGCGACGGCCGTTCGGTCAGCGCCGACGAGGCCCTCGAGATCGGCGCAGTGGATCTTCTCGCGACCACCACGGACGAGCTGCTGGAGCGGCTCGACGGTCGAGCGGTGGTCGTCGGCGTGCCGGAGCGGGAGGTCGTCCTCGAGACGGCTGATGCCGCCGTCGACGTCCAGGATCTCGGTGTCCTGCGCACGATCCAACAGTTCCTCGCCGATCCGAACATCGCGTTCCTGCTGCTGTCGATCGGGACGCTCGGGCTCATCTACGAGCTCGCCACGCCCGGCATCGGTGCCGGGGGAGCGCTCGGCGCGGTCGGGATCCTGCTCGCGTTCTTCGGCCTCGCCGTCCTCCCTGTCGACATCGTCGGCATCCTGTTCCTCGTGCTCGCTGCCGTGCTGTTCGCCGTGGAGGTCGTCGCACCCGGCCTCGGCATCGCGGCGGTCGGCGGGACGCTGTCGCTCGTGCTGAGTGGCGTGTTCCTCGTCGACGACGCGCCCGGACTCGACGTGAGCCTCGCAGTCGTGTTGCCGGCCGCGCTCGTCGTCGGGGTCTTCGTCGTCGTCGCCGGACGGATCGCGATGCGCTCTCGTTCGTCTCCGTCGACCACGACCGGCCACGGCGCGCTGATCGGCCAACGTGGCGCGGTGCGGGTCGCACACGGTGCCGCGCAGCTCTTCGTCAACGGCGCGTGGTGGGGCATCCGCGCCCGCGACAGCGACGTCGTGCTCGTCGACGGGACCCCCGTCGAGGTGGTCGACGTCGTCGGCATCCATCTCATCGTCGAAGCACTGCCAGACGGCGGCGCGTCGACCCACGTCACACAGGAGGATTCGGTATGAGTGAAGCTCTGCTCATCGGTCTCGGCGTCGCGCTGCTCGTCGCGTTGCTGTTGCTCGCTGCATCGGTGAAGGTCGTCAACGAGTACGAGCGGGGCGTGATCTTCCGCCTCGGACGCGTGCTCGGCGCCAAAGGGCCTGGGCTGTTCTTCATCATCCCGATCATCGATCGGATGGTGAAGGTGAACCTGCAGACCGTCACCTACGACGTGCCGCCGCAGGACGTGATCACGAAGGACAACGTCACGCTGCGGGTCAACGCCGTCGCCTACTTCAGCGTGTTCGATCCGGTCCGCGCGGTCGTCGCCGTGCAGAACTACCTCGTGGCCACGTCGCAGATCGCGCAGACGACGCTGCGCTCGATCCTCGGGCAGGTCGAGCTCGACGACCTGTTGCTGAAGCGCGACGAGATCAACGCGGATCTCGCTCGCATCATCGACGAGGTCACCGATCCGTGGGGCGTGAAGGTCTCGCTCGTCGAGGTGAAGGACGTCGAGCTCCCGGAGAGCATGCGGCGGGCGATGGGTCGTCAGGCCGAGGCCGAGCGCGAGCGACGTTCGAAAGTCATCCACGCCGAGGGTGAGCGGGAAGCAGCCGCCTCGCTCGGCGAGGCTGCCGCGGTGCTCGAGCGCAGCCCGGGCGCGATGCAGCTCCGGCTGCTGTCGACGATGACCGAGGTGGCGGCGGAACGGAACTCGACGCTCATCTTCCCGGTGCCGGTCGAGCTGTTGCGCTTCGCCGAGCGGATGACTCCTGCAGTGAGTGAGCGGCCGCAGCAGTGACCGGCGGCGGCGTCGGCGGGTGCGCGGCGGGGCGCGCCTATCGAGCCGCAGCAGCGGCAGCGAGGAGCGGTGCGAGGCGCTCGCGGGTGTCGTGGCGCTCCAGGCGGCGCAACGTCGACTCTCTCGCCTGGCGGGCGATCGCCGCCCGACGGCGGGGGTCCATCGCGTTCGCGCCCATCACCGTCGAGTCCTCACCGGTCGGTTGGAACGCGATCACGTGCGCGCCCCGGCGGCGGAGGCGGAACGCCTCGGCGTCGAGCAGCGCGCGCGACCAACGCCGGACCGGTGAGATGCCGGCGCGGCGGACACTGCCGGCGTGCGACATCGGCGAGCTGACGACGACGAGGTCGATACGACCGTCGCGGCCGAGGACGTCGGCGTTCGTCGGTGAGTGGACGCCGCCGTCGATGTACGCCTCGTCGTCGATCTCGACCGGTCGGAAGAAGCTCGGGATGGCACAGGATGCGGCCACGGCGTCGGCGACGGACGGTCGGAGGTCGCGGCCGAACACGACGAGTCGGCCGTCACGCTGGCGAACGGCGCAGATCCACAGCGCGTCGCCGCTCCAGCCGCCCGGGTGCAGCGACGCCAAGCTCTCGCTGATGAACTCGGTGCCGATGGTGCCCTCGGGCAGGAGACCGGCGAGCAGCGCCAAGGGTCGCGCGGAGAACGGCCTGGCTGCAGCGCGGGCGAGCGTCACGGCGATGTCCGCACGCGGCCTCTGACGTCCTGGTCCGCGTTCGCGCTGGGGCGGCGAGATCGGGGAGCCGACTCCTCGTAGCAAGCGCGCTCCTTCAGCCGAGACCGGTGTGCCGGTTGCTCGGGCGAGAACGTCCGCCGCCGAGAGGCCGGCCCGGAGCGTCGCGCCAGTGATCGACCCGGCCGAGGTGCCGACGATCACGTCGGCGCGGCGCGGGTCCCACCCGATCGATTCCTCGAGCGCGGCGAGCACACCGGCGTGGAACGCGCCGCCGGCCACGCCACCCGCGCCGAGGACCAGGCCGATGTGCGCTGTGGTGGTCCCGGATCGATCAGAGGAGGACGACTCGGCAGTCATGTGTCCGCGAACGCTATCCAGGGCGACGGGTGGCCGGTGCCGATCGCAGATCAGCTCCCGGCGAGGCGGCGACGCAGCTCGACGAACACCGCAGGGCCGACGACCGCGACGAGCTCGTCCGCGAGCGACTCGATCACCGGTAGCTCACCGACATGTGCCTCGGGTTCCTCGGTGCAGCACCAGGCCATCGTCTCACCCTCGGCACCCCAGTCCGCGCGACGCCACGCATGCACGTCGGCGATCTCGGTGCCGTCCTCCTGGAGCTCCCAGTCGACCTTGATCGGCAGCTGCCAGCAGACGGAGGGCTTCCACTCGATCGGCGGCTCCGCCCGATCGATCGCCGCGAGGTGCAGGGCGCAACCCTCGCCCCCGGCGAAGCCAGGACGGTTGAGGAAGATGCAGGCGCCGTCGACGATTCGCGTGCTCGTGCGCGTCTCGTCGCTGAAGATGCCGCCGCGATCGGCCTCGAGCCGGTACTGGAACCGCTCCGGGGCCAGCGTCGCCGCGAGCGCGGCGATCATCATCGCTTCGTCCTCGTCGGCCATCTCCGCGCCGACCGAGCAGCACCCTTGACCGAGCTCCTCGGCCGGCTCGTCGAGGATCCCCTTGCAGCCCCGGCCCCAGATGCAGGTCCAGTTCGAAGCCAGGAAGCGCCGGTCGAAGCGCCAGACGGTCGGGCCGTCGGGGATCTCGATCTCGTCACTCACGGAGTCCAGCGTACGGGCCGACGCGCTCCCGGGGTCGGGGCGGCGGGGGTCAGGTCGCGTGCCGACGGAGACGCTCCAGGAGGTCGACGTACTCCGACAGCGGAGGCACGGCCATGCCGTCGACCTTGCCGCGGTCGTCCCATCGACGGACCTGCACTGCAGCGCACCACGACGGGTGCGCCTCGAAGACGGCGACCTCCTCGGTGGACAGCGGACCGCCCTGCGTCGTGAGGCTGCGCACGGAACCGTCGGACAGCTCGGCGGCGTACGCGGGATCGACCGCGCACAGGTAGCGCTTCGCCCGCACGTGCAGGGCGATCGGCGCGGTCACGTCCGCCTCGAACAGCGCAGCCAGGTAGCGAGCGCCGCGGGCCTCGTGATCCCGGTCGATGCCGAGGTCGCCGATACGGCCCTCGTTCTGCTCGAGCTCGAGGAGGTGGCCGATGTCGTGGAGCAGCGCGGCCGCGATCAGCGAGTCGCGGGCACCGTCGCGCGACGCCAGCGCGGCGCACTGGAGGCCGTGGTCGAGCTGCGTGACGGCATCGTCGTAGAACACCGTGCCCCACCGCTCGTAGAGCGCGACCACCTCATCGACCGAACCCGCAGCCATCCGCCGACGGTACCGCGGCCGGCCCGTGCCGTCGGGAGCACTGCGAGGTGGTCAGACTTGTGCACCGCTGCCGTGCGGATCTCTGACCAGGTCGAGTAGGCGACGGTTCGGCGACGGCGACGGCCTCGCAGTGGAGTGCGGCTTCAGTCAGTGCGGCCTCGCCGTCGGGAGCACTGCGAGGTGGTCAGACTTGTGCACCGCTGCGGTGCAGGGCTCTGACCAGGTCGGGTGGGCGACGGTTCGGCGACGGCGACGGCCTCGCCGTGGGCTGCGGATTCAGCCAGTGCAGGCAGCCGTGGGGTGCGGCGTCAGCCAGTGCGGGTTCAGCAGTGCGGGTTCAGCCGGGGGCGGGTTCAGCCAGTGCGGGTTCAGCCAGCGGGGGCGGGCTGCACGGGTACCGGCGGTTCGCCGACCGCGACCTCGGCCTCGGTCTCGGTGCCGGCGGGCGGCACCGGCACGGGCGGCTCGCCGACGGCGACCTCGTCGGCAGCGGGTGCGGTGGTCGCGACGACATCGGCTCCGCCCGAGACGACGGGAGCCACTACCGCCGGCGCCTGGCCGGCAGCTGACGGAGCAGCGATCTCGGTCGGCGCCGCGGAGGCGGCAACCGGCTCGACGACCGGTACCGGTGCCGCGGATGCGACGACGCTCGACGGTGTCGTCGACTCGATCACGATCATCGGACGAGCATCGTGGAGATCGGTCCTGCTGTCGGCGAGCCCGTTCGCTGGTGGCGCGGTCGACACCGACGAGGGAGACTCCGCCGGTTCACCACCCGTGGCTGCGCCCGCACCGGCCGCCAGACACAGGACCGCTGCGCCCGTGGCGAACATCGCCACGAGCGCTCGTCGCTGCGAGATCGTCGCGCCCATCAGCGAGCCGAGCCGCTCGACGATGTCCGCCGCGTCGGCGTCGAGGTGCTCCGCGAGCATCTCGATGTCGATCCGACGCAGCTCGATCTGCGGGGTGGACTTCTGGTTGCGCAGCCACCTCACCAGCTTGAGGTACGCGGCGAGGAACGACCGGTCGTCGCCAGGGACGAACGTCGCCATCGCCCGTCCGACCCGCAGCGCGCCGCTCGGGTCGATCGTGAGCTCGTTGGAGCGATCAGATGTCTTCGGCACGGCGCGCGCCGCCGGCCACGTGGATACCGCCATGGATCGAGTGTCCCAGCTCACGAAAAGTGTGTCAACGAATACTGCCAGTGAACCCGTGGGTCGCGTGGCTCATTGTTCGGCGCGACACTCGCAGGCATGAGCGATGCCGCGGTCACGTACACGAGCTACCTCCGGGTGGGTGACCTGCTCGCGCTGCAGGTGCCCCGGTCGGACGGACCGGAGCACGACGAGCTGTTGTTCATCATCGTCCACCAGGTCTACGAGCTGTGGTTCAAGCAGATCCTGTGGGAGCTCGACCACGTCATCGGCCTGCTGGACGTCGACGACGAGCACCGTGCCGGGCACACGCTGCGGCGCGTGCTCGCGATCCTGAAGGTGATGGTCGCCCAGATGGACGTCCTGGAGACGATGACACCGCTCGAGTTCATGAGCTTCCGCAGCCGGCTCGACTCGGCGAGCGGCTTCCAATCAGTCCAGTTCCGCGAGCTCGAGTCGGTGCTCGGGCTCAAGGACCGCACCGCCCTCGAGCGGGCGGGCGCGACCGGCCCGGCGCGGCAGCGGCTCGAAGCCCGGCTGCATGCGCCGTCGCTGTGGGACGCCTTCTGCGCGCACCTGGCTCGCCGGAACTTCGCCGTGTCGCCGGACGTGCTGCAGCGCGACGTCACGCTGCCCGTCGTTGCCGACCTGAGTGTGCAGGAGGCGCTCATTGCCGCGTACCGCACCGATCCGGCGATGGCCGAGCTGTGCGAGCGCTTCGTCGACCTCGACGAAGGCGTGCAGGAGTGGCGCTACCGCCACGTGAAGATGGTCGAGCGGACGATCGGGGTCAAGCCCGGGACGGGCGGATCCGCCGGGGCGGGCTATCTGCGGACCACCCTCGGGCGCCCGTTGTTCCCGGACCTCTGGGAGATCCGCGCCCGCCTCTGATCGCTTCAGGCGCGGAGCGCGGTGACCTCGATCTCGATCTTCATCGCCGGGTGGACGAGCCGTGAGACGACCATCGTTGCCGCGGGCCGGATGTCGGCGAAGAACTCGCGCAGCACGCTCGAGATCTCCTCGATGTCGCCCGGATCGACGACGTGGTAGTGCACGCGGACCACATCGCCGAGCGCGAACCCCGCCTGCCGCAGCGTGTCCGCAATGGTCGACAACGTCGTTCGCGTCTGGTCGCCGGCCGAGTCGGGCATCGTCATCGTGGCGTAATCGAACCCGGTCGTACCGGCCACGAAGCACCAGTCACCCTGGACGACGGCGCGCGAGTAGGCGTGCATGTCCTCGAACGGGGACCCGGTGGAGATCAGCTGTCGTGCCATCGGGTGATTCTGTCCGGCCGGCGCCCCGCGCGGAGGACGGGATTCGCCGGCGTGTGGGAGCATTTCGGTGGCGGCGACGACGAGGAGGACCGCATGACCAACACGCATCCGATCCACCCCGATCACCCCCACGTCCACGGGCCCGACTGCGGCCACGCGGCCGTGCCGCACGGCGGCCATGTGGACTACATCCACGACGGCTGCGCGCATCACGAGCACGACGACCATTGGGACGAGTGCGACGGCCTCGGTCACGTGACGCACGGCCACGACGGTCATCAGCACGGTCCCGACTGTGGCCACCTGGCGCTGCCGCACGACGACCACGTCGACTACCTGCACGACGGTCACCGGCACGCGCTGCACGACGGTCACTGGGTCGAGCACTGAGGCGCGACCAGGGGCTCAGCCGTCCGTGGTGCCCTCCAGGATCTGGAGCGACTTCAGGTCGCTGTAGAAGTCGAGCGCGTAGTCGCCGCCCTCCCTGCCGATCCCGCTGATCTTGCAGCCGCCGAACGGTGCGGTGAGGTCGCGGATGAGGAAGCAGTTCACCCAGATCACACCGGAGCGCACAGCTCGCCCGAAGTGCTCGGCGCGCTCGGCCGACGACGTGTAGACGATCCCCGACAGGCCGTACGGCGTCGAGTTGGCGAGTGCGATCGCTTCGTCGTCGTCGGCGAACGTCTGGAACGTGAGCACGGGTCCGAAGATCTCGCGCTGCACGACCTCGCTGTCGTTGCTCTCCGGGATGATGAGCGTCGGCTCGAACCAGAGTCCTCCAGGGCGCCAGATCCGGCCGCCGCGCACGATGGTGTCGCCGTTCTCACGTGCGCGTTCGACGAACCCGTGCACCGATGCGAGGTGTTCCGGGTGGATCATCGGGGAGATCGTCGTCGCCGGGTCGCGGCTGTCGCCGAGCACGTGCGCGTCCGTGTAGGCATGGAACCGTTCGAGGAACTCCTCCGCGACCGACTCGGCGACGATCAGCCGCGCACCCGACAGGCAGACCTGCCCGGCATCGTCGTACTGGCCTGCGGACTTCTTCGCCGCGGCGTCGATGTCGGCGTCGTCGAGGACGATCAGTGGGTTCTTTCCACCGAGCTCCGCAGCGAACGGCACGAGGTTGCGAGCGGCGGCGACGCCGATGAGTCGGGCCGTCTCCGGCGAGCCCGTGAACGAGATCCGCCTGACGCGAGGATCGCCCACGAGGGCCGCGCCGACCTGTTCACCGATGCCCTGCACGACGTTGAACACGCCCGGCGGGAAGCCGGCCTCGTCGGCGAGGTCCGCGAGGAGCGAGCAGGACAGCGGCGACCACTCCGCCGGCTTGAGGACGACGGGGTTCCCGGCGGCGAGCGCCGGCGCGACCTTCCACGTCGAGAGCATGAAGGGGGCGTTCCACGGCGTGATCACGACCGTTGGGCCAGCGGGCATCCGGATGACGCGGTTCGTCGTGCCGTTCGACGACCACACCCGTTCCACGTAGTGCTCGGCGAGATCCGCGTAGGCCCGGAAGTTGCGGGCACCGCGGGACAGCACACGGAGCCGGAGGCTCTCCTCGAGCATCGCCATGTCGAGGCACTCGACCGTCGCCAGCCGATCGATGTTCGCGTCGATGAGGTCGGCCAGGCGGCGCAGGTGCGCACCGCGCTCCGCGACGGTCAGCGCCGCCCAGCCGTCCGCCGCCGCCACTGCGGCATCGACGGCGACCGCGGCGGTCGACTCGTCCCCGGCGGACACGTCGGCGAGCTTCCGGCTCCAGTCGAGCGGCGTGCGGTCCTCGAAGGTCGTCGGTGATCCGACCCGGCGGCCGCCGATGTAGTGGTCGACGGAGACCGAGACACCGTCGACATCGACGCGGTCGTGCTCGATCGTCACGGAACCCTGCTCGTCATGACTCGAAGCGCGGGCGGATGCGCGGGAACGGCAGGTCGGCGCGATCTGTCGAGTACGGGCGGCGCTGACCACGCAGCTCCCACTCGCCTCCGAGCGCGGTGGAGCGGACCTCTTCGGTCGCCGTCGGCTGCGCGCCGATCTCGTCGCTCACCGGAGCCGGCCCTTCGACGATGTGGTTGGTCAGCGCGCCGAGGCCTTCGACCTCCACGGTGACGACGTCGCCCGGCACCACGGGGCGGGAGATCGCCGGTGTTCCGGAGAGGATGATGTCGCCGGGCACGAGCGTGATCAATCGGGCGATGTCGGCGACGAGGTAGTGCATGTCCCAGGCCATCTCGCTCGTCGATCCGTCCTGGCGGACGTCACCGTTGACCAGCGTGCGCATCGCCTTGTCGCGGAAGTCCCATCCCTCGACGACGCCCGGCCCGATCGGGCAGAGCGTGTCGGCACCCTTCACCCGCAGCATCGAGCCGGCGTCGGTGTCGCGGAAGTCGTGCAGTCCGAAGTCGTTGGCGATCGTGTAGCCGGCGATGTATGCGGCCGCGTCGTCGTACGCGATGTTGCGGCACGTGGCGCCGATGACGATCGCGACTTCGCCCTCGTAGTTCAGCCACTGGCAGTTCGACGGTCGCACGACCGCGCCGCCGTGCGAGTTCAACGCCGAGATCGGCTTGTGGAAGTACGTCGGCGCGGGGGGCAACGACGTGCCGAACTCACGGACCCGCGAGATGTGGTTGAGGTGGCAGCAGATGATCTTCGTCGGTTCGACCGGCGGCAGGTGGATGGTGTCCCCGATGCCGATCTGCCTGCCGTCCGCGGCGTGGAGCACGTCGCCGTGGCGCTCCACCGAGACGACGGCACCGTCGAGCAGGATCCGTCGTCGTTCGGTCACCGTCGCCTCCGATCCTTCCCCCGGGATGCCGGTCGACAATCGTTAGCATCCAAACGATCCCCCCACAAGACCCCGGGCACGGCCGCACGTGTGCCGGGCGGCTCGAATCCTGGACCAGACCGCACCTCGATGCCGTTGTGCGCCCTGCGAACGATTTCCCGGACCCGCGACGTCGCGTCCCATTTCATCCCTGCCGACGGCCACCCCGGCGATCACGACTTCGTGGCGTTTGTGAGCTGGGTCCAACGGATTCGCTGGCAACTCTCGGGGGTTCTGACCCGGAGCCGAGTGTGCTGGTGCGACGTCGTCATCGGGACGACGAGATCCGAGCCACGCCGTTTCTCTGCTCATCCGCGTCACCAGCCCCGGTCTCTGCTCGGGCGAGGTCGTTGGATGTCCGGATGGGAGCGGAGAACCAGTCGGGAGTCGTTGGCGAGCAGAGAACCCGGGGATGGCGGGACTGGCGGGGATGGTGGGACTGGCGGGGATGGCGGGACTGGCGGGACTGGGCCGCGCCCGGTGGCCACCCGGCCATCACGACTTCGAGGCGAATTCCTGCGGGTGGGCTGACGGTCGGTGCGTGGACGGGTGGGTTCGGTGGGGCGGGTTGGGTCGGCAGGCGCGTTCGGTGGGGAGCCTGTCAGAGGGTGGCGAGGAAGCCGAGGAGCGCGTCGTTGAAGGCTTCGGGGGACTCCTGCTGGGTCCAGTGTCCGGCGCCGGGCAGCAGCACATGGCCGCGGTAGGCGGAGAGCTGGGTCGGCATCCGGTCGAGGCCGGAAGGATCCATCACGAGCACAGGGTCGTTCTCGCCGCCGATGAAGAAGCTGGGCATGGTGAGGCGTTCGGGCGGGAAGTCGCTGACGACCTCGAAGTTCGCGTCCAGGTTGCGGTAGTAGCTCACCGGCCCGAAGAAGCCGGAGACCGTGAAGGCGTCCGCGTAGGTCTGCAGGTCCTCCTCCGTCAACCACGTCCAGGGTCGAGCGGGCGGGTCGGGCATGTTGGTCAGGAACCCCGTGCCCTCCATCGGCGGGAGCTCGGCCGGTACGTGCCGGTTCGCGAACCCCTCCCCGGACGCCGCCCAGAGCACCGTCGCCATCGTCCGGTAGGGATCTGCTCCGAGCTCGGCCTCTGCGGGACCGACCGGCTGGAAGTAGAGCATGTAGAAGAACCGGTCGGTGAACATCATCCGCATCAGCTGGGTCGGTGGCGCCGGCCACTGGACGAACGGCACGCTCACACCGACGACCGCCCTGACCCGTTCGGGATGGAGCCTCGCCAGGTCCCAGACGATCAGTGCGCCCCAGTCGTGGCCGACGAACACGGCCTGCTGGTGGCCGGTCTCGTCGAGCAGGCCGAGCAGGTCGTCGGTGAGGTGGCGGATGCCGTAGTCCGCCACGTCCTTCGGCGCGCTCGACGAGCCGTAGCCGCGCTGGTCGGGGGCGATGACGTGATAGCCGGCCGCGGCGAGCACCGGGAGCTGGTGACGCCAGGAGTACGAGCCCTCGGGGAAGCCGTGCGAGAGGATGATCGGCGGTGCGGTCGGGTCTCCCGCTTCGAGCACGTCGAGCTCGATGCCGTTGACGTGAGCGGTTCGGCGGCGGACTTCAGGAGCGAGCACGGGCCGATCGTACGAGAGCGTCGCGACCCGCCTACGACCGGACCCCATGCCGTGTTCGCCTCAGAGCAACGCCATGTTGATCCGAGGTGAACACGGGTAGGGAGGAGACGGTCAGGCGACTTGCCTGGCGGCGAGTGCGCCTTGGGACTCCGCGGCGAGCTCGTGCCACATGAGGTGCTCCGCCGCCCAGAGGCGATCGAACGCAGCGTCGGCCGCGTCGGTGAACCCGTGGCGGTTGCGGAAGTTGTACCGCCACCGCTGCTCGTGCACTGCGAGGCCGTGGCGCTCGAGCCGACCGACGCAGT
>JBFWRK010000011.1:0-167127 GCA_050248955.1 Acidimicrobiia bacterium | reverse complement strand
CTGCACGACGCGCTGGCGAGGGAGACGTCGCTCGGCCTCGACGTGATCCGCTCCGGCGAGACCGAAGCGGGCGCAGCGCGTTTCGCCGCCGGCGCCGGTCGCCACGGCTCCCCCACCTGAGGACCAGACCCGCACCACGTGAGCCGCCCACCAACCGGATCTCTGCTCCGATCCGGACACGAGGCGCGCCCCGGGGAGCAGAGATCGGGGTGGAGCGCGTCGGAGAGCAGAGAACGAGGAGAGAACGAACGGCGTGGGCGTCGGTACCATCCCGGCCGTGTTCCAGCTCGATGGCACCGAGATCGTCGGTTACGCGGCATCCGCACTGGTCGTGCTGTCGCTGGCGATGACGTCGGTCGTCCGGCTCCGGTCGATCTCGCTCGCCGGCTCGCTGATCTTCGTCGTCTACGGCATCCTCATCGACTCGATCCCGATCGTCCTGACGAACGCGGCGATCGCCGCGCTCAACATCTGGTTCCTCCGAGCCGAGCTCGGGCTGCGGCGAGACCTGGGCGGGTCGCGGATCGCGGCCGACGCACCGTTCCTGCTCGACTTCATCGCGTTCCACCTCGACGACATCCGCCGCTTCCAACCGGACTTCTCGATGCCGAGCGCCGACGAGCTCGTGCTCCTGCTCACCCGCGACGGCCTCCCGGCCGGCGTCGTGGTCGGCGAACGGCACGGGACCGAGCTCGAGCTCCACCTCGACTACGTGTTGCAGGCATATCGCGACTCGCGACTCGGTCACTGGCTGTTCGGCCGCGGCGCCGACGTGTTCCGCTCCGCCGGCATCTCCCGCCTCGTGACGAACGCCGGCAACGAGGTGCACCGCGGCTACCTCGAACGCGTCGGCTTCACGCCGGCGGGCGACCGCTACGTCCTCGACCTGACCACCTGACCTGATCGCGCAGGCTGCCTGCTCCGGCGACCGGGTGTCGACAGTCACTCGACGGGTCCGGTATGGTCAGACCATCAGTCCATCGACGGCGCAGCACCGTCCCACACCCTTGGGGGCCCGCCTTGGGGATCTTCGGCATGAACCATGCGGTCTTGTACGTGCGCGACGCGCGTCGGCAGCAACGCTTCTATGCGGACGTCCTCGGCTTCGGCACCGTGGTCGAGGAACCGAACGGAGCGTTCGTGTTCATGCGCGGGCCGGACTCGCCGAACCACCACGACATCGCGTTCTTCTCGATCGGCGAGGACGCCGGACCATCTGAAGCAGGCAAGCGCACCGTCGGGCTCTACCACGTGGCGTGGGAGGTGCGCTCGCTCGACGAGCTGGCCGAGGTCAAGGCGCGGCTCGCCGAGGTCGGCGCGCTCGTCGGCGAGTCGGACCACGGCGCGAACAAGAGCCTCTACGCCCACGACCCGGACGGGCTCGAGTTCGAGGTGATGTGGCTGGTGCCGCCGGAGCTGTGGGGCGACGAGGAGCACCAGGCGATCGTGCGCCGGCTCGACCTCGACGCCGAACGAGCCCGGTTCGCCGAGCTGCTCGGCGACCGGCAGCGTTGATGGACGCCGACTTCGCGCCGATCGTCCGGCAGACGATCAGCGAGCAGGTGCGGGTGCAGCTCATCGAACGGATCTGCTCGGGCGAGCTGGCACCCGGGTCGCCGCTGCCGTCCGAGCGGGCGCTCTCCGATCAGTTCGCCGTCGCTCGGACATCGATCCGCGAGGCGCTCCAGGGACTGATCTCGCTCGGCCTCGTGCAGCGGCAGGGCAACCGGATCCACGTCGTCGAGCGGCTCCCGCTCGTCACCGTGCCGGGCACCGACGGCGGTCCGGACGCCCGCAAGGACTACGTGCGCCAGCTGTTCGAGACCCGCCGCGTGCTCGAACTGCCGATCTTCGAGCTCGCCGCGGCGCGGGCGACCGAGGTGCAGCGCGACGAGATCCGTTCCGTCGCCGCGCAGTTCCACGCCGGCATGTCGCTCATGGACTTCCGTCGCCTCGACCGCATCTTCCACACGACGATCGCGGCCGCGTGTGCCAACCCGCTCCTGATGGAGCTCTACGGCAAGGTGCTCAACGCGCTGTTCCAGTCCGACGAGTTCGACTCGTTGCTCTACGACGAGGCGAACCGCGAGCGCGTCGCCAACATCATCGGGCAGTCCGTGCTCGATCACCAGGCGATCGCCCAGGCGCTACTGCAGGGTGACCCCGTGGCAACCGTCGATGCGTCCGAACGTCACCTCGGCAACGTCGAGCAGCGCATGGTCCACGAGCTGGTGTAGGCGATGACGACCGAGTGGGCGCACCAGTACTGCTACTTCTTCGAGGACGACGCGTTCCGTGACACGGACCGGGACGGGTTCCGCCGGCGGGTCGTCACGGGTGATGCGATGCAGCTCTGCTTCTGGAGGATCAGGGGTGGCGCGACGGGTTCGTTCCTGCACCACCACGTCGAGAACGAGCAGCTCGGCATCGTGATGCGCGGCAAGCTCGACTTCCGGATCGGCGACGATCCGGAGGACCAGACCCGTGTCGTGCTCGGCGAGGGCGAGGCCTACCTGGCGCCACGTTCGATCTGGCACGGCGACTCGGCGTTCATCGGCGACGACGAGTACGGCGAGTGCTGGATCCTCGACGTGTTCGTGCCGCCGCGCGACGACCTGCGGAGCGAAGGCTGATGGGCGAACCCGATTGGCGTCTCGCCGTCGACATCGGCGGCACGTTCACCGACCTCGTCCTGCTCGACGCGGCGTCCGGCTCGATCGTCGTCGACAAGACGCTCACGACGCCGAGCGCACCACTCGACGGGGTTCGCCGCGGCATCGGCCAGCTCCTCGCGAAGGCAGGCGTACGGCCGGCCGACATCACCGCGCCGATCGTGCACGCCACCACGCTGATCACGAACGCGCTCATCGAGGGCAAGACTGGTCGTGCTGGGCTCGTCACGACCGACGGCTTCGGTGACACCCTGCTCATCCGCGACGAGCACCGCTACGACATGTACGACCTGCAGATCGAGTTCCCGGCGCCGCCGGTCGCCCGCGAGCTGACGTTCGAGCTCGACGAGCGGGTGAGCGCCGAGGGCGCTGTGCTGCGCACACCCGCGGCCGGCGATCTCGGCACGCTCGTCGCCGCGCTCGACGCGGCCCATCTCGAAGCAGTCGCCGTCTGCTTCCTCAACAGCTACGTCAACCCGGCGAACGAGCGGCTCGTCGCCGAGCACCTCCGTCGCGAGCTCGGCATCCCGGTCTGCATCTCCGCGGAGGTGTCGCCGCAGATCCGGGAGTACCCGCGGATGATCACCACGGCCTGCAACGCGGCGACGATGCCGGTGATCGGCCCGTACCTCGACGAGCTGCAGAAGTGGCTCGCCTCCGAGGGCTTCGGGGGCTCGATCCTGATGATGCTCAGCAACGGCGGCGTCGTGTCCGGCGACGACGCGGCACGCTTCCCGATCCGGCTGGTCGAGAGCGGCCCGGCGGCCGGCGCGCTCGCCGGCTCGTGGTTCGCGCGACGGCTTCACGAGGACCGGCTCCTCTGCTTCGACATGGGCGGCACCACCGCCAAGGCGTGCCTCGTGAAGCACGGCGAGCCGGACCTCACCAACACGTTCGAGGTCGCCCGCATCTACCGCTTCAAGAAGGGCTCCGGCTTCCCGGTGTCCGTCCCATCGGTCGACCTCGTCGAGATCGGCGCCGGCGGCGGCAGCCTCGCCCGTGTCGACCAGTTCGGCCTGTTGAAGGTCGGCCCGGAATCGAGCGGCGCCGAACCCGGCCCCGCGAGCTACGGCCGCGGTGGCAACGAGCCGGCCGTGACCGATGCCGACGTCCTGCTCGGCCTGATCGACGCCCACGGGTTCCTCGGTGGGGACATGCCGCTCGACACGGCAGCAGCCGCAGCGGCGATGTCGACGGTGGCGGCGCAGCTCGGCCTCTCGCCGATCGACACCGCCGCCGGCATCCAGGACGTCGTCGACCAGAACATGGCGGCGGCCGCCCGCATGCATGCCGTCGAGCAGGGCATCGACCTGCGCGGCGTCACCGTGCTCGCGTTCGGCGGCGCCGGCCCGGTGCACGCCTGCGGGGTCGCCGATCTGCTCGAGTCCGACCGCGTCGTGTTCCCCGTCAACGCGAGCGTGCTGTCCGCGTTCGGCACGCTCGTGTCACCCGTGCGGATCGACCTCGCCCGCTCGATGCCCCGTCACCTCGACCACCTCGACGTCGCCGAGCGCGATCAGCTGCTCGACGAGCTGCGCGACGAGGGCCGTCGGGTGCTGTCCGCGGCCGGCGTGCCGGCATCTGCGGTGCGTTTCGTCTACGGCGTCGACGCCAGGTACCTCGGTCAGGGCAACGAGATCACCGTCTGGGTCGGCGAGGGCGATCAGTGGCCGGCGTCCGCCGGCGACGTGGTCGCCGCGTTCGAGGCGGAGTACCGGCGGATCTACGGCATGACGATCCCCGACGTCGGCATCCAGGCGGTCACCTGGCGGCTCTCGGCGTCGTCCGCGTCGGCATCGTTCGAGCCGGGCGACATCCCGGCGGGCAGTGGCGCAGAGCCGATCGGCCACCGAGCGGTGGTGTTCTCACGGGGCAATGCAGCCGTGGCAACGCCCGTCTACCGGCGTGCCGAGCTCGGTGCCGGCGACCGGTTCACCGGCCCGGCGATCGTCGAGGAGCGCGAGACGACGGTCGTCGTGCGCCCCGGCTGGAGCGCCGAAGTCGGATCCGACGGCAGCATCGTCGCCACGAGAGCGCAGGTACCCGGTTGAGCACGACCTTCGATCCCGTCGAGCTCGAGATCTTGTGGCAGTCGTTGATCGCCACCGTGAACGAGCAGGCGCGAGCGCTGCAGCGCGCCGCGTTCAGCCCGATCGTCCGGGAGGCGGGCGACCTCGCCAACGCCGTGTTCGATCGTCGCGGGCGGATGGTCGCCCAGGCGGTGACGGGCACACCCGGTCACATCAACTCGCTCGCGATCGGTGTCACGAACATCCTCGCCGAGTACCCGCTCGAGTCGCTCGAGCCAGGTGACGTTTTGATCACCAACGACCCGTACAAGACAGCGGGCCAGCTGCTCGACGTGACCGTGCTCGTGCCCGCGTGGCGCCACGGTCGGATCATCGCCTTCTTCGGATCGACCATCCACCACACCGACGTCGGTGGCTACGGGATCGGCGCCGGCGGGCGCGACTGCTTCGAGGAAGGGCTGTGGATCCCGATCTGCCGCCTCATGCGCGGCCGCATCGACGCCGAGGGTCGCGTGCTCAGCGAGCGCAACGAGGACGTCTGGAAGTTCATCCTCTCGAACGTGCGCCAGCCCGATCACATGGCCGGCGATCTGCACGCTCAGATGGCATCCGGCGCCGTCGGCGCGCAGCGGTTGACGACGTTGTGCGACCAGCACGGCCTCGACGACATCGAAGCGCTCGCCGACGAGATCATCGGGCGGTCCGAGGCCGCGACGAGGGCATCGATCCGCATGCTCCCCGCCGGCACGTACTCGTCCTCGGCTGTGCTCGATCTCGCGGACGGCAGCCGCATCGACATCGTCTGCGCGGTGACCGTCGATGCCGAGGCCGGGGAGATCACCGTCGACTACGAGGGCAGCTCCCCCGCAAGCCCGTGGGGCATCAACGTCGTGAAGAACTACACGCACGCCTACACGACGTTCACCGTGCGCTCCGTGTTGAACCCGGACATCCCGAACAACCACGGCAGCCTCGCGCCGATCAAGGTCGAGGCGCCCGAGGGCACCATCGTCAACGCGATCCGACCGCAGCCCGGCACCGCCCGTCACGTCGTCGGGATGTTCCTGCCGAACGCGCTGTTGAAGGCGCTCGCGCAGATCGAGCCGGAGCACGCGATGGCCGAGGGCTCCGGAGCCGTGTGGACCATGCAGGTCAACGGCAACCACGACGACGGCAGCCCGTTCATCACTGCGATGTTCACGTATGCGGGTGGTGTCGGTGCCCGTGCGACCAAGCCGGGGCTCGACGCGTGCTCGTATCCGACCGGTGTCGCCGCCGTGCCGATCGAGGTGGTCGAAGCCTCCGCCCCGATCCGGTTCCGGAGGAAGGCGCTGCGGCCCGGCTCGGGAGGTTCGGGGGCGCAGACCGGTGGGCTCGGCCAGACGATCGAGTTCAGCGTCGACACCACCCGCCCGTGGCAGCTCAACGCCGTCACGAGCCGGCTGGCCCATGCGCCGGAGGGCATCTTCGGCGGCGAGCCGGGCGCCGCGGGGCGCTTCAGCATCAACGGCGATCCCGTCACCACCCAGGCACGGGTCACCCTGCAACCGGACGACATCGTGCGCCTCGACCTCCCCGGGGGCGGCGGTTACGGAGCGGCGCGACCTGCCGCACCGACGGGCTGACCATGAGTGGCTGGCCGGACGCGATCACCTTCCTCGACGAGCTGCCGCGCACCAGCGTCGGCACGATCCGCAAGTTCCTGCTCCAGCCGAAGGAGACGACGTGACCGACACGATCTTCACCGATGCCTTGTTGGCGACCCTCGCCGACTCCACCGAGCCCGTCGCCACGGCCCGCACCCTGCCGGCCGAGCTGTACACGTCCGACGAGTTCCTCGCGTTCGAGAAGGACGCGCTCTACGCACACGAGTGGTTGTGCGTGGGCCGGGCCGATCGCATCCCGCAGCCGGGCGACTGGTTCACCGTCGTCATCGCCGACGAGCCGCTGATCGTCGTGCGCGACAAGGACGGCTCGGTCAACTGCCTGTCCGCGGTCTGCCAGCACCGCGCGATGCAGGTCTGCGACGGCAGCGGCACGACGTCCACCTTCAAGTGCCCGTACCACCACTGGAACTACGCCCTCGACGGCCGCCTGCTCGGTGCGCCCGCGATGGAGCGCACCGAGGGGTTCGACAAGAAGGCGAGCGGCCTACCGTCGCTGCAGGTCGAGCTCTGGGCAGGGTTCGTCTTCGTGAACATGGACCCGTCGGCGGCGCCGCTCGCACCAACGCTCGCGAGCTACGAGCCGTACCTCGCGAACTACGACCTCGACACCGCCGTGTGTCCGTCCACCTTCACGCTCACGGACCTGCCGTGGAACTGGAAGGTGATGTTCGAGAACTTCAACGACGGCTACCACGCGAACCGGCTCCACCAGTTCGTGCAGGACTTCTGCCCGAGCGCGAACTCTGCCTTCCCCGCCGACTGGGACGATCGCTCGAACGTGATCTTCCGCACCGCCGGCTACACGCACATCGACGGTGGGTTCAACGCGACCCACCGCACGATCATGCCGGTGTTCCCGCGGCTCACCGACGAGGAGCGCACCCGCTCGACCTTCGCGCTGATCCCGCCGACGCTCTGCTTCGGCACCGCGCCGGACCAGTGCTTCTTCTTCCTCGTGCGGCCGAAGTCGGCCGGCACGATCGACGTCGAGATCGGGTACCTGTTCGACCCGTCGGCGCTCGAGGACCCGTTGTTCGAGCACAAGCTGGCGCTCTCCGATGCCGGCGTCCAGGTCTTCGTCCGCCAGGACCAGGACGCCACGACGAAGGTGCAACGCGGTCTTCATTCCCGGTTCGCACCTCGCGGCCGGTACTCGTGGCAAGAAGAGAGCCACGTGCAGTTCAACCGCTGGCTCGTCCAGCGCTACCGCAGGCAGTGGCCGACGAGAACGGTCACGGCGCCTCGCCAGATCGCCTAAATTCCACCGAAATGGTCTGACCATCAGTCCGACCGCACCCAAGGGGAGAACCAGCACCATGAGGAAGCGACCCAACCGGCTGCTCGCCGGCCTGGCGATACTGACGTTGCTCGCCGCTGCGTGCGGCGACGACGACGACTCGGGCACCGACGCCACATCGGGCACCGACGCCGCCGTAGAGACCACCGCGGCAGCGGGCAGCGAGACCACCGCGGCGGCCGCCGAGACGACCGCAGCGGCGTCCGACGACACCGCCGCCGCAGGGGAGGACCAGGCGCTCGACACGAACGGCGACGGCACGGTGGTGTTCGGCATCGCCGCAGCCGGTCCTGCCGACGACGGCGCGTACTACCAGGCCGTCGTCGATGCGGCGAAGACGCTGTCCGAGGAGAACGGCTTCGGCGAGCCGATCGTCGTGGACAACATCCAGGCCGCTGATGCCGCCACGGCGATCGCCGACCTGGCGCAGCAGGACGTCGACGTGATCATCGTCGGTGCATCCGAGATCGCCGAGCCGCTGCCGCAGCTCGTCGCCGACTACCCGGAGATCTTCTGGTACTGCAACTGCGGCGCCGGCTTCCCCGAGGACCCGGGCCTGGCGCAGAGCACGGACGACGGCGCCGAGATCAGCTACACCGCCGGCTACGCCACGGGTCTGCTCCTCCAGGACGCGGGCGGCGACGCGGTCTCGTTCATCGGGTGCTGCGACCTCGGCTTCGAGAAGCAGGCCTACATGTCGTTCGAGCTCGGCCTGCAGGCGGTCGACGAGGCGTACACGATGACCTACGTGCCGACCGGCGACTTCCCGTTCGACTTCGACAACACGGCCAACGCCACCGCGGCGCTGCAGACCGCGGTCGACAACGGCGCCGACGCCGTCTACCCGTACCTCGGCGGCGCCCACCGGCCCGTCGTGCAGGCGGCCAACGAAGCCGGGCTGATCACGATGAGCGCGGGTTCGTCGACGGTCTGCGGACCGGACGAGGAGCTCGACTACGACATCATGGTGAAGTTCGACGGCGGGGACTACGTCCGTGCGGTCATCGCCGACATCATCGACGGCTCCTTCAAGGAGGGCGACACCAAGGCGTTCAAGGTCGGCATCGACCCCGAGCCGGGCGCCGTCATCTGCGATCCGACCCCTGAGCAGCAGCAGGCGATGGACGACGTGTACGCCCAGATCGCCGCCGGCGACTTCGCCGAGCAGTTCGGGGCCATCGCCGCCGAGGCGTTCGCCGAGGGGTGACCGTCGGTCCATGACATCACCGCGCGAGAGCGAGGCGGGCGGGGGATCCCCTCCCCCGCCCGCGGTCGAACTGGTCGGGATCACCAAGCGCTTCGGTCGGGTCACGGCGTGCGACCGCGTCGATCTGGCACTCCATCGCGGCCGGATCCACGGGATCCTCGGCGAGAACGGCGCCGGCAAGTCGACGCTGATGAAGGTGCTGATCGGCCTGGTCCTGCCGGATGCCGGCCAGATCCGGTTGAACGGTGTCCCCGTGCAGATCGTCGATCCGATCGATGCCGCCGAGCACGGCATCGCCATGGTGCACCAGCACTTCAGCCTCGTCGAGGCGCTCACCGTGTGGGAGAACGTCGCGCTCGGCGACATCGGCCGTCTCGACCCCCGCCACGTGCGTGAGCGCGTCGGGCAGATCAGCGAGCAGTACGGCCTGCAGATCGATCCCGACGACCGCATCGCCGATCTGCCGGCCGGCATGCGCCAGCGGGTGGAGATCATCAAGTGCCTCCGTCGCGACCCCGAGGTGCTCGTCTTCGACGAGCCCACCTCCGTGCTGTCGCCGGCGGAGTCCGAGTTCCTGTTCGGCGCGCTCCGGCGCGTCGTCGAGGACGACGGCAAGGCGGTCGCGCTCGTCAGCCACAAGCTGCCCGAGGTGCTGTCGGCGACCGACGAGGTAACCATCATGCGCGACGGTCGCGTCGTCGAGACCCGCACGACGTCGTCGAGCGACGCCGCCTCGCTCGCCCGAGCGATGGTCGGCCGCGAGGTCTCGCTGCGCGGCGAGCACTCGGCGTTCGGCGTCGTCGATGCCGAGGTCGCGTCAGCGGCGGCAACTGCGGCAACCGTGGCAGACCAACGCACGCAGGGGCTCGTCCCCGCGCTGCGGATCGTCGACGCCTCGTTGCGCGGACGGGACGGCCGCAACCTGATCGACGCGCTCTCGCTCGATGTCCACGCCGGGGAGATCGTCGGCGTCGCCGGCGTCGAAGGCAACGGTCAACGCGTGCTCGGCGACGTCCTGTCGAGCCTCCGCGCGCTCGACTCCGGCCGCGTCGAGGTGGAGGGTGTCGAGGTCGTGACCGGCCGAGCGGGCGCGATGGCGTCCGCCGGCGTCGCGGTGATCCCCGAGGACCGCCACGACTCCGGCTGCGTCCTCGACTTCAGCGTCGCCGAGAACCTGTTCATCGCCGAGCCGGAGCGCGTGGCTCGCCGCGGGCTGATGGACCGGCGGCGGATGCATCGGCAGGCCGCCGACCTGATCAGCCGGTACGCGGTGAGCTGCATCGGTCCGGAGGCGCCGATGTGGTCGTTGTCCGGTGGCAACCAGCAACGCGTCGTCCTCGCACGGGAGCTGTCGCACTCACCACGTGTCCTCGTGGCCGCACAGCCGACACGAGGCCTCGATGTCGGCGCGATCGAGTACATGTCGTCGCGGCTGCGGGATGTCGCCGATGCAGGGGTCGCCGTGCTGCTGATCTCGACCGAGCTCGAGGAGATCCTCGACCTGTCCGACCGGATCGTCGTGATCTCGAGCGGCCGGATCGTCGGCGAGATGCGCCGCGGCGCGGTCGACCTCGACCGCCTCGGCATGCTGATGGGCGGCGCGACCGCCGCGGCCGGTTCCGCCCCGTGAGTGACGTCGGCGAACACATCGTCACCGATGCGGAGTCCGAAGAGGTCGCCGCGGCAGCACTGCAGCGATCGCGGTTCGGTGTCACGTCCGAGGTCGTCCTGCTCTACGTGATCTGCATCGGCGTCGCGTTGGCGCTCGCCGCGCTGCTCGTCGCCGCGACCGGCGGATCGTGGAGCAACGTGTACACGGCCATGCTGGACGGCAGCATCCGCAAGTCGGGCAGGTGGGGGTTGACCCTCGGCGTGAGCGCGCCGATCCTGCTCGTCGCGCTCGGCACGATCGTCAGCGGACGAGCCGGCTTGGTCAACATCGGCCAGGAAGGCCAGCTGGTGATCGGCGCCAGCTTCGCCGCGTACATCGCCGCCCGGATCGGCGGACCGGGTCCGTTCGTGCTCGTCGTGACGCTCCTGTTCGGGGTGTTCGGCGGTGCGATCTGGGCGGGCATCGCCGGCGTGCTGCGCTACACGCGCAACGTCCCGGAAGTGCTCAGCACCCTGTTGATGGGCACGATCGCGGCGAACCTCATGGGGTGGGGGTTGCGCAACCGGTTCCTCCTGCTCGCGCCGGCAGCCGGCCGAGCGAACCGGAACCAGGTGAGCGAGCCACTCGACGCCGATGCACGGATCCCGCGCGTGACGTTGTTCGGTAACGAGTTCCCGCTGAGCGTCGTGCTCGGCCTTGCCCTCGCGATCCTGCTCTGGATCGTGCTCAACCGGTCGGTGGTCGGCTTCCGGTTGCGGATGCTCGGCCGCAACCCGAGGACCGCACGCCGCGCCGGCGTCTCGGAGCAGCGCTACGGCATCGGGGCGATGCTGGTGTCCGGCGGGTTCGCCGGTCTCGCCGGCGGCGCGATGCTCGCCGGGGGCGACTTCGGCAACTACCAGCTCGTCGCGAACTTCGGCGCCGGGATCGGCTTCGCCGGCCTGCTCGCAGCGCTCGTTGCCCGCCAACGGGTGCTCGTGCTCATCTTCGTCGCGTTCGTCTTCGGCAGCCTCCGCACGGGCTCCGGGTTCCTTCGCGCGACCGGTGTCTCGGGCCGCATCTCGGACGTCGTGCAGGGGCTGCTCGTGCTCGCGATGCTGCTCCCCCCGGCGATCCTCTACGTCCGCGAGCGCCGCCGAGCGCTCTCCGCCACGAGCTCGAGGGTGTGATGGGCGACTTCTGGTCGGCGCTCTTCGACATCGCGACGAACGAGAGCGCGTACCGCAACGCGATGATCGCTGCCGTGGTGCTGCTGTTCGCCGCATCCGGCGAACTGGTCGCCGAGAAGGCGGGCACGATCAACATCTCGCTCGAGGCGATGATGCTCGGCGGCGCGTTCGCGGCTGCGGTCGGCGTCGACCTCTCCGGGTCCACGTGGGTCGCGCTCGCGATGGCCGCGCTCGCCGGGCTCCTCGTCGCGACCGTGCAGGCGAACATGAGCCACCGCCTCCCGGCCGATCAGTTCGTCGTCGGGCTCGTGCTCAACGTGCTCGTGCTCGGTGTCGTCGGCTTCCTCACGAGCGAGATCGATCCGCAGTCAGCCGTCGTCAGCCGCGTGAAGGTGCCGGTGCTCGCCGAGGTGCCGCTCGTCGGTCCGGCCCTGTTCGACCAGCCCTGGGTGCTCTACCTCGCGTACCCGCTCGTCCCTGCTGTCTGGTGGCTCGTCTACCGGACGAGGTGGGGGCTCGAGGTCAGGGCGATCGGCGAGGACCCGAACGCATCCGACGTGTCGGGCTTGCACGTCAACAAGCTCCGCCGCCAGACCATCTACCTCACCGGTCTCACGGCCGGGCTCGGCGGCGGCTTCTTCCTGTTCGCCCGCTCCGGCCGGTTCGAGGACTCGCTGATCGGCGGGCGCGGCTACATCGCGATCGCCGCGGTGATCTTCGGCGGGTGGACGTTGAAGGGAACGGTCGGCGGCTGCATCCTGTTCGGTCTCGTCGGCTCGTTCGTGCTGACGATCCCGTCGCTCGGCTACAGCGCGATCGATCCGGCCTTCCTGGCGATGGCACCGAACGTGGTGACGGTCGTCGCGATGGCCGTGTTCGCGAAGCGGGTGCGCCAACCGGCCGCGCTCGCCCGACCGTTCATCAGAGGGCTGAAGTGAAGGCGGTCCTCCACCACGAGACGGGTGGCAGCGAGGTGCTCCGGCACGTCACGGTGCCTGACCCGGTGCCCGGGCGGTCGGACGTCGTCGTACAGGTCGAGGCGTGCGCGCTGAACCGGCTCGACATCGTGCAGCGCGCAGGCGGGTACCAGATGCCCGGCTTCCACTACCCGCACATCCCCGGGATGGACGTCGCCGGGACCGTCGTCGCTGTCGGTGACGACGTGCGCGGTGTTGCGATCGGCGACCGCGTCGTCATCGATCCGTTGCTCTCGTGCGTTCCCGAGGGCTCCCGGTTCGCCGGCCGCAACGACGACGACCACGCCGACGATCGGCGGGCATCCGACGAGGTCGCCGTGATCGGTGGGACGGAGGACGGTGGGTACGCAGAGCTGTGCCTCGCGCCGGCGAGCCACGTGTTCCCGGTGCCCGACGACATGCCGATCACCCATGCCGCGACGTTCCCGACGTGCTGGCTCACCGCATCGCACGGGCTGTTCGCGGTCGGTGGGTTGCAGCGCGGCGAGAACGTCCTGATCCACGCTGCCGGGGCAGGCGTCTCGGTGGCCGCGATCCAGTTGGCGAAGCGTGCCGGTGCCACGGTCCTCGCGACCGCCGGCACTGACGAGAAGTGCGCCCGGGCAGTGCAGTTGGGCGCCGACCACGTCGTCAACAACCGCACGGGCGATGTCGCCGCGTGGGTGCGTTCGATCACCGACGGCGCCGGGGTGGACCTCGTGTTCGACCACGTCGGCACGGCGTTGTTCGGCCCCTCGCTCTTCGCGCTCGGCCACCACGGCCGGCTCGTGTCGTGTGGGAACTCGTCCGGCGATGCGGCGACGATCCCGTCGCTCGGCTACCTGTTCCACCACGGCATCTCGATCCGCGGTTCCGACCGGTACCGACCGGACGAGTTCGGTCCGTTGTGGCAGACGTTCTGCACCGAGCGATTCGAGGTACCGATCCATGCCGAGTTCGCGCTGGCCGACGCGGCGGGCGCGCAGGACGCGCTGGACAGCAGGGACGTGTTCGGGAAGATCCTGCTGCGGCCGTGAGCCGCGGCTCGCCGAGCGACGAGGAGGCCGCCCATGTCAACAGCCGAGGATGCAGTCCTGACGACACGGATCGAGGCTCGTCGCCGACTCGTCGCCGAGGCGGACGGCCTCGTGCGTTCGCCCGTGCCGACCCCGATGCTGCAACCGTGGGAGGTGTACGACGAGGACCTGTTCGAGCTCGAGATGCTGCGCGTCTTCGGCCGCTCGTGGGTCTGGCTCGGCGACACCGAGGACCTTGCCGAACCCGGCGACTACATCACCGCGTCGATCGGTCACCAGCAGGTGGTCGTCGTGCGATCGGCGAGTGGGGAGATCAACGGGTTCCTCAACAACTGCCGCCACCGCGCGTCCCCCGTCGTCTCGGGCAGCACGGGCCACTGCGGGTCGTCGATGACATGCCCGTACCACAACTGGTCGTACGACCTCGATGGCCGTCTCGTCGGCATCCCCGACCGCCCGCGCATGTACCCCGATGGCATCCCGAGCGAGGAGTACGGGCTCGTGCCGATCCGGCTCGAGGTCGCGTGGGACAAGCTCGTGTTCGGCTGCCTGTCGCACCGCGCACGATCGTTCCGGGAATGGATCGCGCCGATCGCGGACCGCTACGACCGGTACGGGTTCGGTGCGTTCCAGCGCTACCCACGTGAGCTCGATCAGACGTATCCGATCAACTGGAAGGCGTTCGTCGAGAACTCCAACGACGACTACCACGTGCGCTTCGTGCATCGCCGACTGAACCCGCAGCGCCGGTCGCTCGACACCGTCGTCCGCTTCGAGGGGCGCACGTGCAGCGGCTACAAACCGCACCCCGACGCGTACGACACGACGGGAGGCCGCAGCGATCTCGCCGACGAGTACCTGCGCGGTCACTACGCGGACTTCATCTACCCCAACCTGACGCCGCTCCCCTACGCCACGATGCTGATCCTGGTGCGAGCCGATCCCCTCGCGCCGGACCGCACCCGCCTCGTCTCTCGCATCTACGGCAGTGGGAAGTCGGCGGACGAGCAAGAGGCCGATCTCGCCAGCCTGGAGCAGACGAACCAGGAGGACACCGACATGGTGACGAAGCTGATGGCGAACCTGCGCTCACCGTTCTACCGAGTCGGCCCACCGACGACGTGGGAAGGTCGCGCGGCGCACGTCATGCGGCTGGTCCGCGCTGATGTCGCGACGCCGCTCGCGCCGGACGAGTTCGCCTGATGCTCGACCGGCACCTCGCACCGGCAGCGGCAGCCGAGGCGCTCAGTCCGCCGAGGTGCGTGCTGGCATCGCGTCGTTGGGAGCAACGAGCTTGAACTGAGCTCCGCTCGGGTCGAGCGCCGCCGCGAGACGACCGTACGGCGTGTCCTCGGCGGCCATCACGATCGAGCCACCGAGCGCGATGATCTTGGACAGCGCGGCGTCGGCGTCGTCGACGCCGAAGTAGACGGACCAGTGGGCGGGGACGCCGTCGGGGAGGAAGCGGGACGCGTCCATGATCCCGGCCAGCCACTCCTCGCCGTTCGCCAGTGTCGTGTAGCGGAACTCCGGCGTGTCGCTGGCGACGTTCGTGTCCCAGCGGAACACCTCGCGATAGAACGCGACCGCGGTCTCGTAGTCGCGTGTGTGCAGCTCGAACCAGCTCGGCGCACCGGGCTCGGCGAGGGCGCCGAAGCCCGGGTGGGAGCCGGGCTGCCAGATCCCGATCATGGCGCCACCCGGATCACCGACGGCGGCCATCGTGCCGAGGTCGCCGACCGCCATCGCATCCGCGTAGACCTGGCCACCGTTGGCAGTGACCGCCTCGAGCGTCTTCGTGGCGTCGTCGGTCGCGAGGTACACCGACCAGACGTCGGGCACCCCCGAGCCCGGCTGGCTCGCCATGCACCCGGCCATCGGGATGCCGTCCTTCGTGAAGGTGAAGTAGCCGCCGAACTCCTCGGCGGGCTCTTCTGCTGTCCAACCGAACAGCGCGCTGTAGAACGTCCGGCTGCGCTCGGTGTCCGAGGTCATGAGGTCGACCCAGCAGGGCGCCCCGATCGGTGCGGTCGCTCGTGTCGGCATGGTTGCTCCTTCGTCGTGCTCAGAACGATGTCGCCGCGTTCGACGCCGCGGCGCCCTCGAACTCATCGGTCGCTCGTCCGAAAGGGACGGAGCGCGGCACGTCGCGACGCTCAGCAATCGTCACTCGGCGTGTCGGCGAGTCCCTGCTGCAGCTTCCGGAGGAGCCGCTCGAGCTGCCGGACGTCGGCCGGCGTGAGCGATTGCAGGATCCGGGCCTCGTTGTCGAGATGATCGGACACTGCTCCGTCGATTGCCGCGAAGCCGTCGTTCGTGAGTCGGATCCGGACGATCCGCCTGTCGGTGGGCACCTTGGTGCGTCGCACGAGCCCACGGCGCTCGAGCCGGTCGATGCGGTTGGTGACTGCTCCAGACGTGATCATCAGTGCCGCGAGAAGCTGGCCTGCCGAGAGCTCGAAGGGGGCCCCTGACCGGCGGAGCGAGGCGAGCACGTCGTACTCCCACGCTTCGAGATCGTGGAGCGCGAACACCTGCTTGAGCTGTTGGTCGATGGTGCGGCTCAGGCGGCTGATCCGTCCGATGATCCGTATCGGGCTCGGGTCGAGGTCCGGTCGTTCCTGCATCCACTGCTCGACGATTCGATCGACGTGGTCTGGTGTCACGCTCGCCATCCTAGGTTGATCTCTTGACATTGAGATACCTGGCTCGGTACGTTGATATCTCAACGTTGAGATAAGGGGTTCCGCATGACCGCGACTGCCACCGCTGATGCCTCGGTCGACCATCCGAGGGACTCGGCGTCGGTGCGTGGCGTGATCGCGATCGTCGTCGCCTTCGTCGGGCTGTCGCTCGGCTCGACGATCACGAAGTCAACCGGGTCCCCGGGGCCGGTCGTCGCGTTCTGGCGGTTCCTCATCGCCGCCGTGTTGTGGCACGTCGCCATCGCCGCCCGTGGTGCCCGCCGGGGAGGATCACCGACCGTCGATGCGACGGCCTGGCGCGTCGCCACCCTGCCAGGGATCGCGTTCGGGGTGAACCTGTCGTGCTTCTTCTCCGGGGTGACCCGCACACCCATCGCCCACGCCGAGTTCATCAGCGCGTTGACCCCGTTGATCCTCGTCCCACTCGCGGCACACGTGTTGCGCGAGCGCGTGCAGCGCTACGTCGTCGTGTGCGGCGCGATCGCGCTCGCCGGCATCGTGCTCATCCTGAGCCAGGCGCCCGACACGGGCACGTCGTACTTCGGCGACGCCCTGGTGGGCCTCTCGATGGTGGCGTGGATCGCGTATCTGATGACGGGCACAGCAGCACGAGCACGGCTGAGCACCCCCGACTTCATGGCGGTCATGTCGACCGCGGCCTGCATCACCACCCTGCCGATCGCGCTGCTCACCGCCGGCGGGCCCGCTGGCCTCGTTGCCGTGTCGGCGAAGGGATGGCTCCTCGTAGCGCTCCTCGCGATCAGCGCCGGAGTGGCCGCGCACGGCCTGATCGCCTGGGCACAGCGCCGAGTCCCGGTCGGCACGATCTCGGTGCTCCAACTCGGCCAACCGGGTCTCGGCGTGCTCTGGGCAGCGACGTTCCTCGGCGAGTCGGTGGAGCGGGTCCAACTCCTCGGGATGGCCGTCGTGCTCGCCGCCGTCGGGACGATCGCACGCCGGTCGGCCGGCGACGGGGCGACGCAGAAAATCGCTCGCTGACCGATGCGCGGAAGCGATTAGTTTCAACCCTTCCACACGTCCATTCGCAGAGATCCGCTGGGTGGCCGAGCTGGCTGCCCGATCTCGAGGAGGCAACTGGTGTTCGCACGTCTCGGTCCCTGGTGTCACGACCGCCGAAAGCTCGTCGTCGGGGTGTGGATCGCGATCCTCGTCCTCAGCAACGTCATCTCCGGCGCGATCGGCGATGCGTTTCGCGACGAGTTCAACCTGCCCGACGTCGAGTCGAAGGTCGGCTTCGACATCCTGGACGCCGAGTTCGGCGGTCAGGGCACGGGTATCGTCGGCACCGTGGTCTTCCGCGCCGAGCAGGGCGTCGACGACCCTGCGGTACGTGAAGGCATGGAAGTGCTCCTCGCGCACATCGCCACGATCGAGGACGTCAACCGCGTCGAGAGCCCGTACGACGAGGGAGGCGAGCAGCTGATCGCCTCCCAAGGTGCTGAGGCAGGCAAGATCGCCTACGCCAACGTCGAGATGCCCGATGACATCGAGTTCCCCCGTGCGGAGGAGATCCGCAACGAGATCCTGGATCAGATGCCGGTCGTCGACGGGTTGCAGGTCGAGCTCGGTGGGTTCATCTTCGCCGAGTTCGAGGAACCGTCGTCCGAAGTCCTCGGACTCGCGTTCGCGATCGTGATCCTCATCGTCGCCTTCGGCTCGGTCCTGGCGATGGGTCTCCCCGTCGGTGTGGCGCTGTTCGGCATCGGCATCGGCGTCGCGATCATCAGCCTGCTCAGCAACCTGATGGCGATCCCCGACTTCGCCACGTTCCTCGGGATCATGATCGGCCTCGGCGTCGGCATCGACTACGCGCTCCTCATCGTGACCCGCTACCGCGAGCAGCTCCACGCCGGCCACACCGTGCGGGAGTCGATCGCGATCGCCATCGACACCGCCGGGCGGTCGGTCCTCTTCGCCGGCTTCACAGTGGTGATCTCGCTGCTCGGGATGCTCGTCATGGGCGTGGCGTTCGTGCAGGGCCTCGCGGTCGGCGCGGCGTCGGTCGTCGCCGTGACTGTCGCAGCGTCGCTCACCTTGCTGCCGGCGCTGCTCGGCTTCGCGGGGGAGAACGTCGAGCGCACGCGCTGGCGGGGTCTGATCGCTGCCGCGCTCATCGCATTCGCCCTGGTGGGGGTCGGGCTGAAGGTCACGCCGTTCCTCATCGGCATCCCGCTGGCAGTGATCGTGCTGATCGCCGGGTTCTTCGTCGCTCCGCTCAAGCGCGAGGTGCCACGACGGGTGCCGAAGCCGCGCCGGGAGACGGCGGCGTACCGCTGGAGCCGCGTGATCCAGCATCGGCCGTGGGTCTCGGCGATCGCCGGAGCCGTCGCGCTGCTCATCCTCGCGATCCCCGTGCTGAGCCTCCGTCTCGGGTTCTCGGACGAGAGCAACTATGCGGACGACACCACCACGAAGAAGGCCTACGACCTCCTCGTCGCCGGCTTCGGTCCGGGGTTCAACGGGCCGATGCTGCTCGTCGCCGAGCTGCCGGCCGGCACCGACCTCGCTGCGCTGCAGCCGATCACCGAGGCCGTCGCTGCCGACCCGCACGTGGCGTTCCTCTCGTCGCCGGTCCCGAACGACGAAGCGAACCCGACCGCCGTGTTCTGGAACCTCGTGCCGACCACCGGCCCGCAGGAGCAGGCCACGACCGATTTCGTCGACACGCTGCGCTTCGAGCTGCTGCCATCGGTCGAACCGACGGCCGGCGTCGACGTCGTGGTGACGGGCACCGTCGCCGTGAACGACGACTTCTCCGACTACCTCGAAGAGCGTCTGCCGTACTTCTTCATCGCCGTGCTCGTCGTGTCGTTCCTGCTGCTGATGGTCGTGTTCCGGTCGCTGTTGGTGCCGCTGAAGGCAGTGATCATGAACCTGCTCTCGATCAGCGCGTCGTACGGTGTCGTCGTCGCGTTGTTCCAGTGGGGATGGCTGAGCGACCTCACGGGTGTGCAGCCGGCGCCGATCGAGCCGTGGGCTCCGATGATGCTGTTCGCCGTCGTCTTCGGTCTGTCGATGGACTACGAGGTGTTCCTGCTCTCACGAGTGCGGGAGGAGTGGCACCGCACCGGCGACAGCCGGACCTCGGTGGCCGACGGTCTTGCCGCCACCGCCAAGGTGATCACGGCGGCCGCGGCGATCATGGTCGTCGTCTTCGGCAGCTTCCTGCTCGAGAACGATCGTGTGCTCAAGCTGATGGGCATCGGTCTGGCAACGGCGATCGCGCTCGACGCGACCGTCGTGCGCATGCTCCTCGTGCCGGCGACGATGGAGCTGCTCGGCGACAAGAACTGGTGGCTGCCACGCTGGATCGAACGGATCCTGCCGACCATCGACGTCGAGGGTCATGCCGAGCCCGTCCCCGACGACGAGTCCGAAGCGGAGCCGGTCGGCGCCCTCTGACCGGAGATCAAGCGCTCGGTCGATAGGGACCGAGCGCTTCGAGCTGGAGCGTCGGCGCGCCCTCGCGCTGTGCGGTTGCGAGGTCGACGGCCGCGACGAACCGCCACTCGCCATCGCCGGCCGGGTCGGCCAATCGCTGGGTGACGACCCACCGCCCCGGTTCCTCGGTCAACGTGAACTGGTCCGCCGATCGGGCGTCGGCGTCGATGCCGATCGCCGGATACTCGGACCAGTACGGCGCCATGGCCTCGGCCAGCTCCTGCTCGCTCCAACCGCTGCGGTCCGCCAGCGCGGCGTGCGAACGGCTTGCCAACAGCTCCACCCACCCGAACGCAGCCGTACGCACCGCGGTGCGCCAGGCGGTCGGAGGGCCGGAGCGGGCGGCTGTGGGTGACTCGGGTGCGAGATGGTCGTGGACCGGTTCGCCGGCGAGGCGCGCCCACTCGTCGAGCAACGTGGCATCGGTGGCGCGGATCAGCGCGCCGAGCCACTCGACCACGTCCTCGAGCGCCGGGCTGTAGACGTCGTCGGGGAGGGAGCGGTCGAGGGTGCGCCACGCGTCGGTGAGGTAGCGCAGCACGAGCCCCTCACTGCGCTCCAACCGGTACCGACGCACGAACGTCGCGAAGCTGTCGCCGCCCTCCAGCATCTCGCGCAACACCGACTTCGGAGACGGCCCGTCCGCGACCCACGGATGGTGCTCTCGATAGGAGGCGAAACACGCCTCCAGGAGCTCGGCGAGCGGACGCGGCCACGTGACCGACTCGAGCAGCTCGATGCGTTCCTCGTAGGGCACGCCCTCCGCCTTGAGCCGCGCGACCTCGGCTCCTTTCGCCGTGTTCCGCTGGGCGAAGAGCACCTGGCGCGGATCGTCGAGCACCGATTCGACCACGCTGACGACGTCGACGACGTACGCCGGATCATCGCGATCGAGCGTGGTGATCACCTCGATCGCGAACGGCATCAGCGGCGCCGAGAACCGCAGTGCGCTGCGCTCGTCGTCGCCCTCGACGAGCGAGCCGACGCGCACGCCGATGCAGCGACCCTGCGCGTCACGTTGCCGTTCGGCCACACCGGCGGCCTCGAGGCTGCGGTAGACGGCGATGGCCCGCCGCTGGTGCTGGCGGCGGCGTGACTCGGTGTCGTGATTGGTGCGCAGCAGACGTTTGAGCGCGGTGGGGCCGTCGGCGCGACCGAGCACCTCGGCGACGAGATCGGCCGTCACCCGGAACCGCGACGTGAGCGGCTCGGGACGCGCCGACATGAGGCGTTGCATCGACGCCTCGTCGTAGTGGACGAACCCCTCAGGCGGGCGCGCCTTGGCCGCCTTGCGGCGGGCCTTGGGATCGTCGCCGGCGCGTGACATCGCGCGGGCGTTGTCGATCACGTGGTCAGGTGCCTGCACCCAGACGTGGCCATCCGGATCGAACCCGGGACGCCCCGCCCGTCCGGCGAGCTGGTGGAACTCGCGCACGCTGAACATCCGCACCCGCGAGCCGTCGAACTTCGTGAGCGCCGTCATCAGCACCGTGCGGATCGGGATGTTGACGCCGACGCCGAGCGTGTCGGTCCCACAGATCACCGGGAGCAGACCCTCACCGGCCAACCGCTCCACCAGGCGCCGGTAGCGAGGCAGCATGCCGGCGTGATGCACGCCGACCCCGTTGCGGACGAGTCGGTCGAGCGTGTCGCCGAAGCCCCGACTCATCTTCACCCCGGCCATCGCGGCGGCGATCGCCTCGCGCTGCGGGCGGGTCGTGACCTTGAGGCTCACGAGGCCCTGTGCGCGTTCGATCGCGGCCGCCTGGTTGGCGTGTACGACGTACACCGGGCTGAGCCCCTCGCTCACCGCCTCGAGCACGCTGTCGGACACCGACGTCATGCGCCATTGGTAGTACAGCGGGGTGGGCCGATCCACCGACGTCACCTCGGTCACCGCGCGGCCCGAGCGACGCTCCAGATCGGACGCGATCGCGCTCATGTCGCCGAGCGTCGCCGACGCCAGCAGCATCTGACAGTTGGTGAGCTCCAGCAGCGGCACCTGCCACGCCCACCCGCGGTCGTGGTCGCCGTAGTAGTGGAACTCGTCGAGACAGGCGAACCCGAACTCGCTGCTCGGACCCGTCGCGAGCGCGTGGTTGGCGAACACCTCCGCGGTGCAGACCAGAACCGGCGCATCGGCGTTGATCGCCGCGTCACCCGTCGCCAAGCCCACGTGCTGCGCGCCGAGCAGGTCGACCAGATCGAAGAACTTCTCCGCCACCAACGCCTTGATCGGCGCCGTCCACACCGCCCGCCGGCCCTCGTTGAGGGCGAGCAGCACGCCGGCGACAGCGACGAGGCTCTTGCCAGAGCCGGTCGGCGTCGCGAGGACGACGTGGTCACCCGCGGCGAGCGCGAGCGCGGCCTCTTCCTGATGCACGTACAGCGGCCGCCCACCATCGGCCGCCCACGCTGCGAACGCATCGAGCACCATCGACGGATCTGAACCCGTCGGCGGGAGGAGATCGGCGAGCGAAGCCATGCGCTGCCAGTGTGCCTGGCCCGAACTCGTTCGCAGTGCGCGTCACTCCTTGGCGAGCGTGCCGCCGCGCTACCCCTCGCCGGCGCTGACCGGCCGACCGAAGGTGACGGCGTCGCGTACCGCTGCGGGCACGCTCTCGGCCAGCGCGTGGTCGGGGCGCGCGCCGAGCGCGTCGTTGACGGTGGAGAACGCGATGCGAAGCGCGACGAAGGCCGTGATCGCGAAGATCGTCGCATCGTCGAAGCCGGCGTCGCGCAGCGCTTGGACGTCACCGGCATCAGTGGCATTGGGATCGCGGGTGATCTTGCGAGCCCACCGGGCCATCGCCCGCTCCGACCGCTCCAGGCGGTCGTCGTCACCCTGCAGGACCCCGGCAGCCAGATCTGCGCCTGCCGCGCCTGCCAACTTGTTGCCCCACGCCAGCGAGCAGTACGCGTCACCGAGCGCCGACGCGCAGGCGGTGACGAGGATCCCCCGCTGACGGAAGCTGAGCGAACCAGCGCCGGCAACCTGCCCGAGCAGGCCGAACAACCCGATCTGGGCGTCGGGTTGGTGAGCCCAGAGCTTCGACGAGTTCATGACGTAGCCGAGCTCCTCGACATCGTCGTCGTAGAGCCGCTGCACGGCGGGTGACGACGCTGGGACAGCGAGGAAGCCGGCACCCAGCCCCCCGCCGGCAGTGCCACGTTCATCAGCACCATGTTCATCAACACCATGTTCATCACCATGGTCACGCCGGCCACCGGTCGCTACGGGCTTCCGGGCGACGAAGCCGACCACGGCGATCGGCGCCCGCAGCGGGAGCCCCTCACGGACGCGCTCACGCGCGAGATCGGCGGCGGACTGCAAGAACGCTTCCTCCCCGACAGCCTGCATCGCCTCGTACGCCGGACCGGTCGATGCCAATGCTCGTGCGTACGCCTCCGGGTCGGCGAACTCCCACACGAACGGCACCTCGACACGCTCGATGTCCACGAAGCCGGCACGACCCAACAGGTCCTCGCCGGCTCCAGGCCGACCCAGTGCCACCATCGCCGCCTGGTTCGCCACCTTCGCAGGGCTCGCCATCGCGAACGGCGCCAACGCCCACGCTCCAGGAGACCGCTTGATGTGACCCCACACGGTGATCCCGACGCGTCCACCGGCAGCGAGCACCCGATGGATCTCGGCGACTGCACCCGGCGTCGTCCCCCAGATCCCGCGGAAGCTGGTGACGACATCGAAGACCCCGTCATCCCACGGAAGGGCATGCATGTCACCGACACGGAGATCCGCCGACGGGCTCCGATCCCGTGCGACGTCGATCAGCCGCGGGGAGGCGTCGATGCCGGCGCAGCTCGCACCGCGGACGCCAGCCAACTCGACGGCCAACCCCGCCCCGCACGCAACGTCCAGCAGACGATCACCGGGACCGACGCCCAACTGCTGATGCATCGCGACGTACTCCCGAGCGTTCGCCGGCTCGCTCAGCGTCGAGAAGTCGACGGCCCGCCGACCCCACCCCTCGTCCACCCCACGCCACGCCGCCGCATCCTGCTGACCGTCAGCGTCTCCCTGCGTCATCATGGCTCCTCGGCTGTGACGGACGTTCGTCCGGATCGTGGATCGGACCTTACGCACGCAACCGTCGACGGTGGCGCGAGAACCGATCGGCGACCGTTGCCGTAACTCCTCCTGACACACCGACGCCGGCGTCGGCGTCCGCACGAAGGAGAACGATCATCGACACCACCAAGTTCGGTCGAGCGAGCCTGCTCGGCCTCACCGGCGTCACCGCCGCGCTCGCGGCAGGCATCGCCACCGCGACACCTGCCTCCGCAACATCCGCCAACTCGGTCTTCGTCGCCGACGACACGCTCACCGTCATCGGCAGCAACGGCGACGACCGCATCTCGCTGCGCCTCGCTGCGGGCGCACCCAACACGCTGCAAGTCGATTTCGGCGACGACGGCTCGAGCGAGTTCGACGTCGATCGCAGCAGCTTCAGCCGCATCGAGCTCTTCGCCCGGAACGGGAACGACCAGGTTCGCATCGACCAGGTGAACGGGGGCTTCGCCGACGAGACGATCACGGTGTCAGGTGGTCGTGGCGACGACGACTTCCAGGGCGGCGACGGCGCGGAGCTGTTCATCGGCAACCAGGGCGACGACACGGTCGACGGCAACCGCGGGGCCGACCAGGCGCTGCTCGGGTCCGGTCACGACACCTTCCGCTGGGATCCGGGCGACGGCAGCGACGTCATCGAGGGACAAGCAGGGTTCGACACGCTCGACTTCAACGGTGCTGCCGTGGACGAGAAGATGAGCCTCTCCGCGAACGGCGCACGGACCCTGTTCTTCCGCGACGCGGGGAATATCAGCATGGACATGGACGGCGTCGAGCGGCTGGATCTCACGACCCTCGGTGGCATCGACACGTTCACCGTCGGTGCGCTGTCCGGGACCGATGTCCGCGTCACGGACGTCGACCTCTCCGGTCCTGCGGGTGGCGGCGACGGTCAGGCCGACACCGTGACGGTGAACGGGTCCGCGAAGCGCGACAAGATCGACGTCGATGCCGATGACGCTCGCGTCGAGGTCGAGGATCGTCGGGACGAGGTTCGGATCATCGGCAGCGAGCCGATCGACCTGCTCCAGGTGAACGGGCTCGAGGGCAACGACGAGGTCGATGTCGACGACGACGTCGCTGCGCTGATCACGGTCGCCGTCGACCTCGGTGCCGATCAGCACTGACCGACGCGACGCGGCAATCCGACGAACCGTCCCCAACCGCGGTGAGGCCCTCTGCTCCTGGAGGGCCTCACAGCGGGTCGTTCACGTGACGAGCACCGATGCCACCCAGAAGTAGATCACCAGCGACAGCAGGTCCTGGATGACCGTGGCGAGCGGGCCGCTGCCGAAGGCGGGATCGCTGCCGAGCCGGCTCAGTCCCCACGGGAGCGCCATCGCGACCAGCGTCGCCGTCGAGCACGCCGCAAAGATCGCGATCGCCACGGCGACGACCACATCGCTCTCGTCCCACAGGAGCCGCCCCACGAGCAGGAAGACAGACGCGAGCGACACCCCCACGAGCAGACCGGTGAGCAGCTCGCGCCGGATGATGCGGCCGACGGGGACACCGACGGACAGACCGCGGATCACCAGCGCCTCGGTCTGTGTCCCGACGGCGTCGGCCATGTACACGACGCCCGGCACGAAGGAGGCCAGGAGCACGTGCCGCGCGAGCTCGCGCTCGTAGGCACCGACGATGCCCGCGGCGGCGATCGCACCCGCGAGACCGAGCAGCAGCCAGGGCAGACGATGGACGAGACGGGGCACGACTGGTTCCTCGATCGCGTGGCGCGCCGAGGACGTGCTGGCGAGGTAGCCACCGAGGCGGGCGAGGTCCTCGTCGTGTTCGCCGAGCAGGACCTCCACGATTCGCCGGGGCGGGACGAAGCCGACGAAGCGGCCGTCATCGTCGAGGACGGCCAGCGCGCTCTCGCCGTGTCGCACTGCCTTCCACGCGGCCACCTCCTCGTCGACCCCGGCGACGATGACCGGGGCGTCGACGTCCATCAACGCGCCCACGACGATGTCCGGCTCTGCTGCGAGCACGTCCTCGATCCGGGCGACGCCGACGAGTCGTCCGTCCTCGTCGACGACGGCGATGTGGGCCGCTGACACGTAACGCGATCCGATCAGCTGTCGGCGCAGCGCGTCAGCGGTGGTGACCGCGGAGGTGGTCGGGACGGGTCCGTAAGGGGTTGGCTTCTCGAAGAGCAACCCGGTCGGCGACGGGGTCTGAGGCGGTGGCTCCATCACCGCTCATTCCACCACCTACCCGGCGACCAGACGCTGATCGTCAGTAGAGGAACATCGGCTTGCCGAGCAGGTGGTTGACCTGGGCCCGGTACTGGTCCCTGTTGTAGAGCTCGTCGACGTCGACCCGCTTGAGCCCGGAGACGCAGGTGTCGATCGGCACGGTCGTGTAGATCCCGTTCTGCAGCGCGACCATCACCCCGGTGTGCCCATGGGCGAGCTGCTGCACGGCGAGGTTGCCGTACGACAGTGCGACCATCCGGTCGAGCGAGTCCGGTGAACCAGCGCGCATCAGGTACGCGAGCTGCTGGCTGACGATGTCGACGCCGGTGAGCTGCTTGAGCGCGGTGCCGAGGATCGTGCCGATGCCACCCAGCTTGCGGTGGCCGTAGGCGTCCTCCTGGCCGTACTCCACGACCTGGCCGCCGATCATGCTCGCTCCCTCCGACACCACGACGATCGAGTAGTTGCTCGGGTTACGAGCGCGGTCGTCGACCACCAGCGCGGCGAGCCGTTCGACGTCGAAGGGCACCTCGCTGATCAACGCCCGGTCGGAGTCGGACAGATAGGCCGACACCAGCGCGGTCTCGCCACTGTTGCGTCCGAACAGCTCGACGACGGCGATCCGCTCATGGCTGCCGGCCGGCGTGCGCAGCGAGTGGATGAACTCCACGCTCCGGGTCACCGCAGTGGAGAACCCGATGCAGTAATCGGTGCCGAACACGTCGTTGTCCATCGTCTTCGGGATGCCCACGACGCGCACGCCCTCGTGGTGGAGGCGCACCGCGAACGACAGTGTGTCGTCGCCGCCGATCGGGATCAGGGCGTCGATGCCGAGGTGGTCGAGGACCGAGAGCACGTGCGCGGTGCAGTCCACTCGCTCGGTGCCGTCGCCGGGATGATCGCGGGCATGATCGCCGGCGAGGAACGCAGGGAGGTCCGCCGGCCGGACGTTCTGCGGGTTGGTCCTCGACGTGTGCAGATGGGTGCCGCCGTAGCGGTCGATGGTCCGCACGCCGAGCTTCGTCAGCGGCTCGACCCACGTTGCCTGCGAGCGGGTGTCGGCCGGGTCGTAGTGGAGCAGGCCGGCCCAGCCCTTGCGGATGCCGAGCACCTCCCAGCCGCTGTCGTCCGCCTGGTTGACGATGGCCTTGATGCACGGGTTGAGTCCGGGCACGTCGCCGCCCCCGGTCAGGATGCCGATGCGCACGTTCCTCCTCTCCTGCGACGAGCAGGTCGTCGAAGCGGGTCGCTCAGGTATGGCCGGCTTCGCGCGCCACGCGCTCCAGCCGAGTCCAGTAGTCCTGCCACCACGACGGGTCGCCTGTCGCCATGTTGTCGTTGTCCGCGCGGAGTCCGGCGGCGCCGTCGATCAGCTCGCGCACGATGTCGGCATGGCCGGCGTGCCGGTTGGTCTCCGCGATCATGTGCACCAGGATCGTGTGCAGCGTCACCTCACTCCGATCCTCGGGCCACCACGGCACGTGCCCGAGGCCGTCGAGCGCAAGTGCGTCGATCGTCGTGTCAGCGTGTGCGCAGGCACGTCGGTACAGGTCGATGATCTGCTCGCGCGACTCGTCAGCGGTCGCCCACATGTCCGCGTTCTGCTCGGCGCCGTCCTCGAACCACTCCAGTCGCTCCGGGAACGGCCTGTCGAAGGTCGTGCCGAAGTACCCCTGCTCGACGGCGGCCAAGTGCTTGACCAGCCCGAGCAGATTGGTACCGGTGGGCACCATCGGACGGCGGATGTCGTACTCCGAGAGACCATCGAGCTTCCAGAGCAGCGCCTGACGGCCAGTCTGCAAGTAGCGGTGAAGGACTGCTTTCGGATTCGATTCGGGCACGCCGACCAGCATGCCACCGGAACGCCTGTCGACCCGCCAGGGACGTAAGCCCCTTGCCGCCGCTGCCGGGGGAGGCAGACGATGGTGCACGGAATCCGAGGTGCCGCACCGGCGGCCTTGTGAAAGAGTTCCGATCGACAAGAGGTGATCGCCGTGAAACCTGGAAGGGTCGTCGCGCTCGTCATCGGTTGCCTGATGGCGCTCGTCGGAGTCGGGTTGTTGTTGGCAACCGTGGGGATCGGCTGGGCGTACACGACCCAGCGTGACGACGACGGCTACTTCACCACCGACGCGCAACGCATCGAATCGACGACCGCCGTGCTCCACTCGACGAACCTCGACCTCGGGAGCGACGAGCGGCGCGGTGGCTGGCCGTTCGGCGACGGCGACCTCGCGACGGTCCGGCTCCGGGCGACCGCACGCGAGGGCGACGAGCTCTTCATCGGGATCGCCCGCACGGAGGACGTCGAGGAGTACCTCGCGGGCGTGACCCACGACGAGGTCACGAAGATCGACTTCAAGGACGACGACGTCACGTACCGGCGCCGCGAAGGCACCGTGGTCTCGCCACCGCTGCCGGCCGCGCAACCGTTCTGGGCGGCGAGCGCCAGCGGACCCGGGCAGCAGACCCTGGTCTGGGATGTCGAGACCGGTGATTGGTCGATCGTGGCGATGAACGCCGATGCGAGCCCCGATGTCGTCGCCGACGTCTCGGCGGGCGTCAAGCTGAACTTCCTCGTGCCGCTGATGATCGGCCTCGGGATCGCAGCCGTCGCGCTCATGCTCGGGGCCACTGCGTTCATCGTCTTCTCCACCCGGGGGCCCGCTGCGGCGCTCGCGCAGCCGGCACCGCTCGCGCCGGCCACGGCTCGCGCTGCACCGGCCGTCGACGCCTCCCCCGTGCAACTGAACGCGATCCTCGACGAGCCGTTGAGCCGCGGCCTGTGGTTGGTGAAGTGGTTCCTCGCGATCCCGCACCTCGTGGTGCTCGCGTTCCTCTGGGCCGCCTTCGTCGTCATGACGTTCGTCGCCGGCGTGATCATCCTGTTCACCGGCCGCTACCCACGGTCGATCTTCGACTTCAACGTCGGTGTGCTGCGCTGGACCTGGCGCGTCACGTACTACGCCACATCGGCCCTCGGGACCGATCGCTACCCACCGTTCTCCCTCGCGCCTGCGGACTACCCCGCGACGCTCGACATCGTCTATCCGGAGCACCTGTCACGGTGGCTGGTGCTCGTCAAGTGGTGGCTCCTGGCCATCCCGCACTACCTCATCGTCGCCGTCTTCGCCGGGGGTGGCTGGGGCTCGCGGGGTAATGACGGATGGACGTACGGGAACGGCCCGGGCCTGATCGGCATCGTCGCCGTCATCGCCGGCGTGGCGCTGCTGTTCACCGGCCGCTACCCACGGGGACTCTTCGACTTCGTCATGGGCATGAACCGCTGGGTGTACCGAGTGATCGCCTACGCCGCCTTGATGACCGATCGCTATCCGCCGTTCCGCTTCGACGCCGGCGGCGCCGAACCGGTCACGGAACCGGTCACCGAAGCGGTCGATGCCGTTCTGCCGGGCACCACGCTCCCACCCCCGAGCGGCCCGCGGGTGGACGGCAACTGACGCCAGGTGAGCAGCCTGCTCGGGGATGCGGTATCAGATCCGAGAGCGGCGGTCTCTGTCCGGTCAAGGAAGGGAGACGAACATGGCGAGCTACGTGATCGACACCTACTCGGTGCGAATCTGGTCCTCGAGGCCGACGACCAACCTCAACCCCGGGGTCGCGGTCGCCGGCATCTACCTCTATCAAGGCGGGACCTACCGCGGCTACGCCTACTTCTTCCCGGACGGGACCCCGCTGGCACCTCCCGTCATCAACGCCGGCACCGGTCAGGTCTTCGTGCACTACAACCTCTCGCAGTTCGACAGCATCGTGCAGATGCTGCGCGAGGAGAAGCCGATCTACCTGTACGAGTTCGGGGCCACCAACGCAGGCCTGATGAGCGGCAGCGAACCCACCGGCGAGGAAGAAGGACTCAGCGGCTGAGATGACTCGCTGGGCCGTCAGCGGCTCAGCTCCTTGTAGAAGACGGTCGTGTCGACGAGGCCTCCGTCGGGCCACAGCGCATAGCCGGGGATCACGCCGACTCGTTGCCAGCCCAGTCGCGCGTAGATCCGTTCGGCCTCGGCGCTGCTGGTGTCGAGCACCAACAACGTCTTGCCCGCCTCCAGCGCCGCTGCTTCCGCTGCGCGCATGAGCGCGTCCGCCACGCCGCGCCGCCGGGCGCGACGGTGCACCAGCATCTTCGCGATCTCACCACGATGCGGTTGGTTCTCCGGTCCCGTCAGCACCACCTGCACCGTGCCCACCACCGCGCCCGTGTCGTGCTCCTCGGCGACCAGGACGATCCGCTCACCGCGCGACGCCCCGTCGAGCATGGTCGCCCAGAACGCCTCCGCCCGCTCGCGCCCGAGCGGCAGCATGAAGCTGACCGAAGCGCCGCCCTCGACGCAGTCGATGAGCACGTCGGCGAGTGCCCGAGCGAGGTGCTCGTCGGGCCCGGCACGCCGGATGCGGACCCGGTCGCTCATCAGGCCCTCCTCGCCGGCGCCGGTTCCGTGACGATCACGACGGCGTCGTTGCCGACGAGCACTCTCAGCCGAGCACCTGCTCGACGGAGAACTCGAGATTGTTGCCGTCCGGGTCGGTGATGACGCAGATGTAGCCGACGACCTCGTTGCGGTACATCGGTCCGAGCAGCAAGCAGCCCTCGGCCTTGGCCATCGCGGCGATGCGGTCGACGTCGTCACGCGAGTCGAGCGACAGGCCGAGGTGGCTGATCGAGCGCAGGAAGCCGTACTCCTCCTTGATGTCGCCGGTGACCTTCGTCGGCAGCTTCCCGCAGATCAGGACGATGACGAACCTGGCCGTCCCGGCGGCGGTGACGTCGCGCTCGTTGGCCAACCAGACCGTGCGCATGTCGGTCTCGGGGTCGTGCCGCTCGTGGATGTTCACGAGCGTCGTGTACCTCTCGTAGAACGCCACGGTGGCATCGAGGTCACGCACCGGCAGGGCGATGTGCGTGAGCAAGGTCGAGGGACGAGCGGTGACGGCCATGCTGCCAGTGTGCAGTATGGTCTGACCATCAGTCCAGTACCGATCATCACGGGCGTGACCGCCCTGCCGGCCACGCTCGAAGCCGGTCGGGAGACGATGTCCTTCCTGTTCGTCCGCATCGACACCGACGACGGTCGCTCGGGCACGGGTGAAGCGTGCGACAGCTACGGCTGCTCGTACGCGTCGGTGCTCGCCGCAGTCGTCGAGGACGTGTTCGCGCCACTGCTCGTCGGACGGCCCGTGGAGGCGGTCGAGCCCCTCGCCGACCGGCTGCGGCTCATCACCCGCCGGCGTCTCGGCGACGCGTGGATCGCGGCGCAGGCTCGCAGTGCCGTCGAACTGGCGCTCTGGGATGTCGTCGGACGGCTCCACGGCCGGTCCGTCTCGGCGATGATCGGCCGTGTTCGCGACGAGGTCGAGGTCTACGCGTCGAGCGTCTTCCTCGAGGAGGGGCCGGCGTCGTTCCATGCGGACCTGCTCGCACCGTTGCTCGCCCGCGGCGTCAGCAAGGTGAAGTTGCGCGTCGGACCGGACTGGGCGACGGATCTGACGACGCTCGGCGAGCTGCGGGCGATGCTCGATCCCACCGTTCAGCTGATGGTCGACGGCAGCGAGATCTTCACGCTGCCCACCGCGCTCGAGGTGGCCGAGGCCCTCCACAGGATCGGCGTTCGCTGGTTCGAGGAGCCGCTGCCGCAGAGTGCGCGCGCCGGCATCGAAGCACTGGCCGCCGCGTCGCGTGTCCCGATCGCGTACGGCGAACATCTCTTCGGGACGGACGAGGCGATCGATGCGATGCGTCGCGGCCAGCTCCAGGTGCTCCAGCCCGACGCGTCGACGTGTGGCGGCCTCGCCGAGGCGCGGCGCATGGCGGCCGCAGCGACGTCGTTCGGCGTGCGCGTCGTCCCCCACGTGTGCGCCGGTCCGATCTCGCTCGCTGCCAACCTGCACCTCGCCGCGACCGTCCCCGCGATCCGGCTGATCGAGTACCCGCCGAGCCTGGCGGACGCGTGGTCGACGTTCGGGCGCGGTGTCGACTTCGGCACCGACGCGATCACCGACGGGATGCTCGCCGTGCCGAGCGGCCCCGGGCTCGGTGTCGAGCTCGACGAGCAGGCCGTGTGCCACCACCCCTACCGCGGGCCACAGGCGCGAGTCGCCGGGACCGTCGGGGGGCTCCCCGACCGCTTCGTCGGCGACCGCTGATCAACCCTTGAGAGGAGTCGAGATGGCTGACACGTTCACGGGACCGATCGGTCCGAGCATGTCCGAGTTCAGCGCGGAGTACATGACGTACGTCGAGGAGCACCTCGACGAGGACCTCGCGCAGGTGCCCGACCGCATCCTGGCCGTGCTGCGCTCGCTCGAGTCGCTCACACAGGGGTTCGTGATCGACCAGCTGCAGCACTGCCTGCAGACCGCGACGCGTGCCGAGCGCGCCGGCGCCGACATCGACATGGTCGTGGCGTCGCTCTGCCACGACATCGGCAAGTCGATCAGCAACGCGAACCACCCGGCGATCGCGGCGGAGATGATCCGCCCATGGGTCTCGCCCGATGCGTACTGGGTCGTCAAGGTGCACCAGGACTTCCAGGGCCTGCACTACTACGCCCGCATGGGGCTCGACCCGATGATGCGCCGCAAGCACGCCGATCATCCCGCCTACGAGCTCGCCGCGCGATTCGCCGACGAGTGGGACCAGACCGCGTTCGACCCGGACTACGACACGTTGCCGCTCGAGCACTTCGAGCCGATGGTGCGCGAGGTGTTCTCGCGCCCGCCACGTCGTGGCTGACGCCTGTGCGCCGTCAGGACGCGGTTCCCGGCCGGTACGTGCCCTTGTCGCGCCACAAGCAGATCTCCGCGCCCCACGGATCGCGGAACGCTGCGTACCGGGCCCCGAACTCAGGCCACTCACGCTCCTCCCACAGGACCGTCGCTCCCATCTCCACGGCGCGGGCGAGGAACGCCGGCGGCTCGTCGACCATCACGTACACGCGCGGTACCGGACCACTCATCGGCGTATCGCTGCGATGGATGCCGAGGTTCGGCTTGACGCCGGGGAGCACCTCGTGGAACTCGCCGGCCGGGCGGCGGTTGAACGTCCAGCCGAAGAGCTCGGCGTAGAAGTTCGACATCGCCTCCGGGTCGGGCGACGGGAAGTCGACGAAGATCATCGGGTTCACGCGGTCGGGCACGCCGCCACGGTACGCCAGGAGGTCGAGCCTTGGAACTGATCATCGCCAACGGTGACGTGGTGACGATGAACCCGGCGCGCGAGGTCCTCGTCCGTGGCGCGGTGCTCCTCGACGGTGACGTCGTCGGCGCGGTCGGCTCGTCGTCCGCGCTGCTCGCCGCCCACCCGGACGCGGACGTCGTCGACGCACGCGGCTGCGTCGTCACCCCGGGGATGATCAACGCCCACCAACACCTGACGGGCGATCCGCTCGTGCGCAGCTGCATCCCGGACCTGTTGCCACCCGGCGCGTCGATCTTCGAGTGGTCCGTCCCGCTGCACGGTGCCCACACACCCGACGACGACGAGATGACCGCTGCGTTGTGCGCGCTCGAGTCGGTCCAGAACGGCGTGACGACGGTCGTCGAGGCAGGCACGGTCGCCCATCCGGATCGGGTCGTCGCAGCGATGCGTGCGGTGGGTGTGCGGGGCACGATCGGCACGTGGGGTTGGGACATCGAGGAGGGACCGTTCGCCGCGCCTGCCGACGAGGTGCTCGCTCGTCAACGTGCCGTCGTGGAGCGCTACCCCGCCGGCGGACTCGTCGAGGGGTGGGTCACGCTCGTCGGCCACGACCTCGCGTCTGACGCGCTGCTCGCCGGCGCCGCCGACCTCGCCCGCAGCATGGGCACGAACATGACGATGCACCTCTCACCGACGTCGTCCGATCCCGAGCGCTACCTCGCCCGCACCGGTCGCCGTCCGGTCGTGCACCTCCAGCAGCTCGGCGTGCTCGGCCGGCACCTCCTGCTGGCGCACGGCGTGTGGTTCGACGAGGAGGAGATCGAGCTCGTGCTCGCGAGCGGAACCGCGATCGCGTACTGCCCGTGGGCGTACCTCCGCCTCGGCCAGGGCGTGACGAGGGCAGGGCGTCACGCGGACATCGTCGAGCGCGGCGGGCGGGTCGCGCTCGGATGCGACGCGTCCAACGCCGGCGACACCGCCGACATCCTGCGCGCCGCGGCGGTCGCTGCCGGCATCGCCCGCGACACACGGCTCGACCCGGAGCGGTTCGGTGCGCACGAGGCGTTCGAGCTCGCGACGATCGCCGGCGCCGAGGCGATCGGCATGGCCGACCGGATCGGTTCGCTGGAACCGGGGAAGCAGGCGGACGTCGTGGTGCACCGCGCGGAGGGCTGGGGCTGGTCGCCACGGGGCGACGTCGGGCTGCAGCTCGTGTGGGGCACAGACGGGCGGTCGGTGCGCGACGTCTTCATCGCCGGACGCGCCGTCGTGCGCGACGGTCGCTGCGTCACGATCGACGCCGCCACGCTGTGGCGGGAGGCGGCCGACGCGCAGACGTCGCTGCTCGAGCGGGCCGGCATCACGGTGCCGCACCGCTGGCCCCACGTCGACGCCCGCTGAAGCTCAGTGCGGCGCAGGCGCCGGCGTCACCAGTTGGCGCGGTCGAGGCTCGGCGGTGAGTACCCGTTGTCGGCCGGGTTGATGTCGGTTCCGGGGTCCACGATCGCGTCGATCGCAGCGAGCACGTCCGAATCGAGGCGGGTGTCCGCGGCGCCGAGCAGATCGATGAGCTGCTCGGGCGTGCGCGGCCCGATCAGCGCGGAGCTGACCGCGGGATGGGCGAGCACGAACCCGAGCGCGAGCTGGGTCAGGCTCACGCCCGCGCTCTGGGCGATCTCCGACAGCTGCTCGACGATGTCGAGCTTCACGGCGCGCCAGTCACTGCGGTGATCGAAGTGGTCGGGCTGGCGATCCGCCCGCGACTCGACGGGCGGAGGTTGGTCCCGGCGGTACTTCCCCGTCAGCCAGCCGCCGTTGAGCGGCGCCCACACGAGCACGCCGACATCGTGTCGCCTGCACGTCGGCAGCACTGCGCGCTCGACACCGCGCGCCATGATCGAGTACGGCGGCTGCTCGCTGCGTGGCCGCACGAGCGAGCGCGACTCGGCGATCCACTGCGCTTCGACGAGCTGCTCTGCCGGGAAGCAGGACGTGCCGATGGCGAGCACCTTGCCGGCACGAACGAGATCGTCGAGCGCGTCGAGCGTCTCGTCGAGCGGCGTCGTCGGGTCGGGTCGGTGCATCTGGAAGAGGTCGATCCGATCGGTCTGCAAACGCCGCAGGCTGTCCTCGACGGCGCGCCGGATCCAGCGTCGTGAGCCGCCCCGCCGGTTGGGATCGACACCCATCGGGTTGCCGAACTTGGTCGCCAGCACGACGTCGTCGCGACGGTCCCGCAGCGCGGCGCCGAGGATCTCCTCCGACCGGCCGTCGTCGTAGATGTCGGCGGTGTCGAACAGGTTGATGCCACCGTCGAGCGCGAGGTCGACCATCCGTGCGCACTGCTCCTCGTCCGGATTGCCCCACGCGCCGAACATCATCGTCCCGAGCGCGAGCGCGCTCACCTGCATGCCCGATCCGCCCAGCGTGCGATGCTCCACGGCAGCGAGTCTCGCGCGACGCGGTTACAGCCAGGCAGCCAACGCGTCGCGCACTGACGGGTCGACCTGCAAGAGGAACACGAGGGAATCCCAGTAATCGACCCGCCGGGCGACGAGGCCGTCGCGCACGGTCAGCCGCTGCACGCCACGGACCTCGATCGGCGCGTCCCCCTGCCATCGAGCGCGCATCGTGTACGCGACCACCACGCGATCGCCGTCCGCGACGACGTCCTCGATCTCGTACGCGAGTCCGACGAAGCCGCCGAGGAACCCTGGCAGCCGCTCGTGGTACGCGTCGCGGCCCTCGCAGCCGCGCCCCATCGCCGACGTGTGCTCGTTGACGAAGTCCTCCGTCACCCGCGACGCGATGTCGTCAGGGTCGCCGCCGGCGAACGAGCCGAGGTAGCCCTCGGCGACCTCCCGCGGCGTCAAGAGCCCCACACCTCCTTGGCCTTCGCGTAGACGCCCTGGTCGTAGGAGAACTCGATGGTGTTGCCATCGGGGTCGCGGAGCATGCAGATGTAACCGATCGGTGGCGGCATCTCCGTGGGCGGCATCCCGAGGCAGCCGGCGGCGTCGCCCCTCGCCGCCATCTCGTCGATCGCCTCGTGGGTCGTCAACTCGATGCCGAGATGGGCGAACGGGGCCAGGATCTCCTGCGGTGCGTCCTTGAACGGATCGGTCGCCGGGAAGAACTGCGCGAGCACGAGGATGAACGGCTTGTCGGGCGAGTCCGGCTGACCGAGCCAGGCGCCGTGACCGAACTCGTCCGAGCGTCGGTCGAGCAGCTCGAGCGGCGTGAACGCGGTGTACCAGGCGATCGACGCATCGATGTCGCGCACCCGCAACGCGATGTGCGTCCACCGCGGGGCCGGGGGGAGGATGCCGTGGACCCGCTCACTCACGAGTCCAGCCCTCCGGGATCTGCGGCTCGCTGCCGCCCTTGGTCCACAGGATCAGGGTGTTGCCCCAGGGATCCTCGAACGCAGCGTTGAAGCCGTTGAACTCCGCCCAGTAGTGGTTGCGCCACAGGACCTTCGCGCCGAGCCGCTCAGCGGTGTCGAGGATCCGGTCTGAGCTGTCGTCGTCGCTCACGAGCACCCAGATGCGAACGGTACGGCCGTCGCGCGACAACGTCCTGGGCTCGACACCGTCCGGATCGGGGTGCGGGCGGGCGTTGGCGACGTTGTAGATGCCCATGTGCAAGTTGCCGGTGGGCCCGGGCGTTCCGTCGTCGAGGAGGAAGTGCTGACCTGGGACGATGCGGTGGAAGACGCCGGCGGGCCGGGGCTCCACCTCCCACCCGAAGACCTCGGCGTAGAACGTTGCCGACGCTTCGGGATCGTCGGACGGGAAGTCGACGAAGATCAGGGTGTTCGGGTACGTCATTGACCGACTCCTTGGTACGCGAGCGATGCCGCTGGAACCTAGCAGTTGGTCCGATGGTCAGACCGCGGTGGAGTGTGCTCTACGCTGACGACGTGTCCGTCCTCGTCGACAATCCCGCGCTGCTCGGTCATTGGTTCGCCCTCGCGCAGTCCACGGAGCTCAGCGCCGGGCCGCTGGCGCGCACGCTCCTCGGGCACCCGCTCGTGCTGTGGCGCGCACCGGACGGCCAGGTCGTCGCGGCGCCCGACCGCTGCCCGCACCGCGAGGCACCGCTGTCGGCCGGCACGATCGTCGACGGTGTGCTGACCTGCCCGTACCACGGGTGGGAGTTCGGTTCGGAAGGCAGATGCGTGCGGATCCCGTCCTCCGTCGAGGGGGTGCCGATCCCGCCAGCGGCGAAGGTGCCACCGCACCACGCGATCGAGCGCTACGGGTTGGTGTGGGTCTGCCTCGGCGATCCGCAGACCGGCATCCCGGACATCGCCAACGACCTCGACCCCAGCTTCCGGCGGATCAACAACCCGGTCGAGGTGTGGCAGGTCTCGGCGACCCGGATGACCGACAACTTCCTCGACATCACCCACTTCCCGTTCGTCCACGTGGGCACGTTCGGCCGAGCGCAGTCGACCGTCGTCCCGCGCTTCGAGCTCGAACCGCTCGACGCCGGCTGGTACGGCTACCGCTACGAGGTCGAGGTGAACAACCCGTCGACGTCCAACGCGACCACGGGCGTCACGGCGAAGGTGCTGCACCGCGTGATGAGCTCCGGGTTCGCGCTGCCGTTCTCCGTGCGCAGCACGATCCAGTACGAGACCGGCCTCGAGCACATCCTGCTCCTGATCTCAACGCCGATCGACGACACGACGTCGTACTTCACGTTCGTCGTGTGGCGCAACGACGACTTCTCGGTGTCGGCGGAAGAGGTCATCGCGTTCGACCGCGCGATCGGCGCCGAGGACAAGCGCATGCTCGAGCAGCTGGGCGGCGTGCTGCCGATGAGCCAGACCGGCGTCGTGAGCGTCCAGGCCGACAAGGCCTCCGTCGAATGGCGCCGCCAGCTCGCCGAGCTCCTCGGCCTCCGCTGACCGCCCGCCCACCCCGCCCCCACCCCGCCCCCACCTCGCCCGCTCACCCACCCACCCGCCACTCGTTCTCTGATCTCCCGCGGACGGATCCTGTCCGGTTCCGAACAGAGTCCAGGTGGGGCGACGCGATCGAGCAGAGATCGCGCCCGCCGCCCGATGGCAACATGGACTCATGGGCGCCTCGATGTCTCCAGACGGCAGCCCGGTCGAGGTGTACCTCGCGATACCGCCTGGACGTGACCTCGAGATCCTGAGCCCGTGCATTCCCCTCGGCGCATCGATCCTGGACCTCGGCAGCGGACCGGGCCGCATCTCGAACCCGCTCGCTCGAGCGGGCCACGAGGTCGTGGCCGTCGACGAGTTCCAGCCGATGCTGGACCATGTGCGCGGTGCCGTCACCGTCTGCGCCGACATCTGGAAGCTCGATCTGGGGCGGAGATTCGATGTCGTGCTCGCGATGAGCCATCTGGTGAACGATCGAAGCGACGAACGACGCGTCGGTCTGCTGCAGGTCTGCCGGCGACACCTGGCAGCCGGCGGGATGGTCGTCGTCCAGCGCCTTCCACCCGAATGGCGCGTGGCAGAAGGGGAAGGGACGATCGGGGCCGTGGGAATTCATCTTCACGACGTCGAATCGCTGCCTGGCGGCTTCAAGGCGTCGACGACCTACCGTGTCGGGTCACGTACGTGGACGCAGCACTGGGAGGCGTCGCTCGTCGACGACGACGAGCTCGAGCGCTGCGCGGCGGCCGCTGACCTCGCAGTCGAGCGGCTCCTCGACGACGAACGCTGTTGGGTGGTCCTCCGCGAACGATCCCGCTCCGGATCGCGGCCTCCGATCAGGCGGTGAGCAACACACGAACCTGAACCCCTAGGTGTTGCGCGTCATGGACGCCCTGTGCGGTTCTCTGCTCGATTCCGGCTCCACCGAGCATCTCTGCCAGCTTCGGGACACGGCGTGTCCGGTTGCCGGCAGAGAACCGGCGGGGCGTCGGTTCTCGACAGAGAACCGGCGGGGCATCGGTTCTCGACGGAGAACCGGCGGGGCGTCGGTGCTCGACAGAGAACCGGCGGTCAGGCGAAGAGCTTCTTGGCGATCACCATCCTCTGGATCTGGTTCGTGCCTTCGTAGATCTGGGTGATCTTGGCGTCGCGCATCATTCGCTCGACGGGGAACTCGCGCGTGTAGCCGTACCCGCCGAGGAGCTGCACGGCATCGGTCGTGACCTTCATCGCCACATCCGAAGCGAACGCCTTCGCCATCGCGCCGAGCATGCCGAGCTCGCCGTGCGGATCGCCCTCGTCGGCGGTCGCGCACGCCCGGTAGATCAGGCCGCGAGCGGCTTCGATCTGCATCGCCATGTCGGCGACCATCCATTGCAGGCCTTGGTTGTCGGCGAGCGGACGGCCGAACGTGCGCCGCTCCTTCATGTAGGCGATCGCGTAGTCGAGTGCACCCTGGGCGATGCCGAGCGCCTGCGCGCCGATCGTCGGGCGGGACCGATCGAGCGTGTGCATCGCCGCAGTGAAGCCCTCGCCGATCTCGCCGATCCGGTTCGCATCGGGGATTCGGACCGCGTCGAACGTGATCTGCGCGGTCGGGCTCGAGCGGATGCCCAGCTTGTGCTCGAGCTTCGCGATCTGCACGCCCCACTCCGCCTCGACCAGGAACGCCGTGATCCCCTTGTGGCGATCGGGCGACGTGCGGGCGAACACGGTGTAGAGGTCGGAGATGCCGCCGTTCGTGATCCAGCACTTCGTGCCGGAGAGCAGCCAATCGTCGCCGTCGCGCACCGCCTTCGTGGTCATCGACGCCACGTCGCTGCCGGCGTCCGGCTCGGACAGCGCGTAGCAGACCTGACTGTCACCCGCCGCGACGCGAGGGAGGTACTTCGACTTCAGCTCGTCGCTCCCGAAGTTGATCACCGGCAGCATGCCGAGCTTCGAGATGAGGAACATCAGGCTCGCCGATGCGTCCACACGGGCGAGCTCCTCGGCGACGATCGCCTGGGTGACGAGGTCCGCCCCGCTCCCCCCGTACTCGACCGGGAAGGACAGAGCAGTGAGCTCCATCGCCTTCAACGCCTCGAAGCTCGGCCACGAGTACTCCTCGCGCTCGTCCGCATCGGCGGCGAGCGGGGCGAGCTTGTCCTCGGCGAACTGGCGCACGACCGCCCGGAACTCCCGCTGCTCTTCGGTCAGGGTCATCGGCTGGGTCATGGGTTCAGTGTGGCCCACGGAACCGCCGGGGCGAAAGATCGCCCGGCGCGACGCCGGCGCCGAGCACGTCGTCGGGGAGCACGCCGTGCCGGAGCAGCCCGGCGAGCGACCGAGCCATCGCGGGCGCGGTCTGGATGCCATATCCGCCCTGCCCGACGAGCCACCAGAACCCGGGAACGTCCGCGTCCTCGCCGCACACCGGCACCCGATCGGCGGCGAACGTCCTCAGCCCCGCCCAAGATGCCTGCACGGAGCGCAGGTCGAGGATCGTCGTCTCGTTGACCCGCTCGATGGCGAGCGCGACGTCGAGCTCCTCCGGCCGCGCATCGCACGGATCGCTCGGGTGCTCGTCGGCAGGCGAGCACAGGACGTTCGGCCCCTCGGCCTTCCAGTAGTAGCCGTGGTCGACGTCGCCGACGAGCGGTCCCGTCGGGTCGAGCGCGACCTTCGTCGGGCAGATCGCGATCGTGCGCCGCTTCGGCTCCAGCCCGATCGGCTCGGCACCGGCGAGCGCGCCGACGACATCGCCCCACGCCCCGCTCGCGTTGACGACCGCACCGCACGCGACCTCGCGGCCGGACGACGAGCGCACGACGAACCCGGTCGCGGCGCGATCGATCTCCGACACGGCCCACCACCGTTCGATCGTCCCGCCGGCACTGCCGAGACCGCGGACGTATCCCTGGTGCAGGCCGAGCACGTCGATCTCAGCCGCGTCACGCTCCACGCCGGCAGCAGCGACCACCTCCGGTCTGACGACCGGCGACAGGCGGAGCACCTCGTCCACGTCGATCCGCTCGAGCGTCGGCGTCGTGGCGAGCATCGCCTCGAGGTCGTCGAGCTGATCGGGTGGTGCGACCCACAGCGCACCGCGCGGATGCAGGAGCAGCGGCGTGTCGAACCGTGACGGGGCGTCGTCGTAATTCGCGCGGCTCGACTTCGTCAGTGCCTGGACGGCAGGCGGGCCGTAGCTCTCGAGGAAGATCGCCGCCGATCGCCCCGTCGTGTGGTGGGCGAGCTGCTGCTCCTGCTCGACGAGGAGCACCGACATGCCGGTCTCCGCCAGCTCGCACGCTGCGGACACGCCGGCGATCCCGCCTCCGATCACGACGACATCGACGGTCCGGTCAACCACGTTTCGACGGTACCGCCGGTGTCGTGTTCACGCAGGATCAACGGGGCGTTGATCTGCCGTGATCAGGAGCGCGAGCTCAGCAGCCGAGGAGCTCGCGCCAACGGTCGGGGTAGGCCTCGGTCACCTGCTTCGGCGACATCCGCAACGTCGCCTCGGGGACCTGGTCGGCGATCGCCCGGGCCTCGACGTAGTGGTGCGCGATGTTGGCGACGCCGGCGAACATCCGGCGGCGGATCTCGACGAGTGCGTCGGGCGGGCCCGGGTCGAACCAGCCCCACACCGTGTAGGCGATCGTGAAGTCGTGGATCACCGGCGCCCGCCCGTACATCGACGCCCGTCGCAGCGCGACGCCGAGGCAGCCGCGCACGGCATCCTCGACCGACTCCCCGGTCTGCGGCCAGAGCTTCTCGTGGAACCGCTCGGCGAGCAGCAGCCCGTATCCCTGGTCAGGTCCCTGGTACCCGAGCTGATTGCCCTTCGGCTGGCGACCACGGAGCTCGCCGGGGCGGTCCCACATCCATCGGTCGGGAACGTGGTCGGGCGACGAGTACGAGCGCGACCGGTCGATCGCGTCGCTGGGCACGAACTGGGGGGCTGCCATAGCGCTTCAGTTCTACTCCACGTCGGGTGCGTGGAGCAGCCCGAACACGATGAGGTCGAACAGCGCCTGCCACGACGCCTCGATGATGTTGCTGCTGACCCCGATCGTCGTCCACGACCGCTCGCCGTTCGTCGCGTCGATCAACACGCGCGTCACAGCGCCTGTCGCCGTCGCACCGTCGAGGATGCGCACCTTGTAGTCGGTCAGGTGGACACGCCCGAGCAGCGGGTAGTGCGGCGCCAGCGCGGCGCGCAGCGCGGTGTCGATCGCGTTGACCGGACCGTTGCCCTCGGCGGTGTGCACCGAGCGTTGATCGCCGACCCACACCTTGACGGTCGCCTCGGTGGTGAAGTCGCCGCTCGGGAGCTCGTCGGTGATCACCCGCATCGACTCGATCGAGAAGTATTCCTGCTTCCACCCGGCCGCCTTGCGCATCAGCAGCTCCAGCGACGCGTCGGCCGCCTCGAAGTGGTAGCCCTCGTGCTCGAGCCGCTTGAGCTCGTCGATCACATGGTTCACGGCCGGTCCGTCGAGCGGCAGACCGAGCTCGTCGGCCTTCATGTTGATCGTCGCCTTGCCCGCCATCTCGGACACGACGAACCGGGTGCCGTTGCCGACGAGCTCGGGCACGACGTGCTCGTACGCATCCTTCGCCCGGGCGATCGCGCTGACGTGGAGGCCGGCCTTGTGCGCGAACGCCGACGCGCCGACGTACGGCGCCTGCGGGTTGAGCGGTCGGTTGAGCAGCTCGGCGATGTGGTGGCTGACGGACGTGAGCCGCTCGAGACGCCCTTCGGGGAGCACGTCGAAGCCCATCTTGAGCTGGAGGTTCGGGATGACGGTGGTGAGGTTCGTGTTGCCGGTCCGCTCGCCCAGGCCGTTCATGCAGCCCTGGACCTGGCGCGCGCCGGCCCGTACCGCAGCCATGGCGTTGGCGACGGCGCAGCCGGTGTCGTCGTGGCAGTGGATCGCGATCACGACGTCATCACGAAAGTGCGCCTTCACGGACGCGACGATCGCTTCGACCTCGTGCGGGAGCGAGCCGCCGTTCGTGTCGCACAGCACGAGATGACTGGCGCCCTTCACGGCTGCAGCTTCGAGCGCTCGCATCGCGAACTCGGGATTGTGCTTGTAACCGTCGAAGAAGTGCTCGGCGTCGACCATCACACGGCGGCCCTGCGCGGCGAGGAACTCGACGGAGTCGGCGATCATCGCCTCGCCCTCGTCGAGCGTCGTGTTCAGCGCGTTCAGCACGTGGTAGTCCCAGCTCTTCGCGACGATGCAGACCGCCGCGGTGTTCGCCTCGATCAGGTTGCGGAGGGTCGCGTCGTCGTCGACCTTCCCCTTCGGCCGACGGGTCGAGCCGAACGCGACCAGGGTCGATGTCGCGAGCTGCAGCTCGGTGCCGGCACGATGGAAGAACTCGATGTCCTTCGGGTTCGCTCCCGGCCACCCGCCCTCGATGTACGCCACACCCAGCGCGTCGAGTTGCTCCGCGATCCGCAGCTTGTCCTCGACCGTCGCCGAGACGCCCTCCACCTGGAGGCCGTCGCGAAGCGTGGTGTCGAAGATCTCGATCCGCTCGTTCGTCATGGCGTGGTCCCTTTCGGAGAAATGAAAAAGCCGCCCGGAGGGGCGGCTTCGAGCGCACGTGCGATCCACGTGCGCTACGGAATGATGATCCCGGCGAGCAGCTGAGTCGTCACGAATGGAAACGATAGCAGCGACGAGGAACGACCCGCAGTGCGGACGGTCGACGTGCTCGTGGTAGTACCGCGTCGAGCCCGAGCTCGCCGCCGAAGTGCTCAGCGCCGGCCTGCCGGGCGCACCGCTCGCGCTGCCGGCCGCGCAGGCGACGCAGCTGCCCGGTCTGCTGGCCGAGCGCGGCGTCGCCGGTGGCGCCGCGTACGACGGCCTGATCGCCATCACGGCCGCACACCACAGCGCGACGTTGCTGAGCCTGGACCGGCGCGCCGCACACGTCTACCGCCGCTGCGGTGCCGAGTACGAGCTGCTGACGTTCTGACCGAGACCGGCTGACCGGGACGGTCGAGCTGACCGAGACCTCAGGTGGCGAGCTCGCACCAGTCCTTGTACTTGTCCTCCTGGCCGGTGACGGCGCGGAGGTAGACCTCGGCGATCGCCCGTGTCATCGGCCCGGGGCACGGCACGCTGCGGTCGTCGACCGAGTTCACCGAGCTGACCTCGGCGGCGGTACCGCACACGAAGATCTCCTCCGCGACGTAGAGATCGCTCCGGGCGATGTTGTCCACCCGCACGTCGAAGCCGAGGTCTCGGGCGATCGTCATCACCGAGCTCTGGGTGATGCCTTCGAGCGCTCCGGCCGACAGCGGCGGTGTGAGGAGGATGCCGTGACGGGCGACGAAGATGTTCTCGCCGGTGCACTCGGCGACGAGACCGTTCTGGGCGAGCATGATCGCCTCGTCGTAGCCGGCCTTGAGCGCCTCGACCTTCGCCAAGGACGAGTTCACGTAGTTGCCCGTGGTCTTCGACGCAGGCGGCATCGTGTTGTGGTCGTGTCGGGTCCAGGAGGAGATCTTCATCCTGACGCCCTTCTCGACCGCGTCGTCGCCGAGGTAGGCACCCCACGGCCAGCAGGCGATCGAGACGTCGACCGAGCACGGCAGCGTGTTGAGGCCCATCTCGCCGTACCCGTAGTACGCGATCGGGCGCACGTAGCAGGACGAGAGACCGGTCGACGCGACGGTGTCCTTCGTGGCCTGGACGAGCTCGTCCACCGTGTAGGGGATCTCCATCCCGACGATCTTGGCGCTGTTGAAGAGCCGCTCGATGTGCTCGGTGAGGCGGAACACGGCCGGCCCCTGCGGCGTTTCGTAGGCGCGGATCCCCTCGAACACCCCGGTGCCGTAGTGGAGGGTGTGGGTCAGCACGTGGATGCGGGCGTTCTCCCAATCGACGAGATCGCCGTTCATCCAGATCTTCGGGGTGGGTGTGATGGGCATGGTCTTCCCTCGAGGTCGTTCGCCGAGCGCCAGAACGCTACTGCGCGATGCCCGCTCGGGCACACGCAACGCCGCTCGGGAGCGAGCCGGGTCGGCCCGGATCAGCTCCCGCTGCCCTCGGATCAGCTCCCGCTGCCCTCGGATCAGCTCCCGCTGCCCTCGGATCAGCCCAGCCGGCCGGCGATCGCGTCGCCGATCTCCCGCGTCGTTCCCTCGACCGGATCGGCGCAGGCGGCCCGGACCCGATCGGCGGCGGCAGACTCGCCGAGGAAGTCGAGCATCAGCGCCGCGCTGAGGATGGCCGCCCGCGGGTTCGCCTTCCCGGTGCCGACGATGTCGGGCGCGGAACCGTGCACCGGCTCGAACAGGCTCGGCCCGGTCCGGGCCGGGTTGAGGTTCGCCGAGGAGGCGAGGCCGATGCCGCCGCTGACCGCGCCGCCAAGGTCGGTGAGGATGTCGCCGAACAGGTTGTCCGTCACGACCACGTCGTAGCGGTGCGGGTCCTGCACGAAGTAGATGCAGGCCGCGTCGACGTGGTTGTACGCGGTGGCGACGTCGGGGAACTCGGTCGCGACCTCGTCGAACGCGCGCTGCCAGAGGTCGCCCGAGAACGTCAGCACGTTCGTCTTGTGGACGAGCGTGAGGTGTCGGCGCGGCCTGGTGGACGCGAGCTCGAACGCGTACCGCACGCAGCGCTCGACGCCCATGCGGGTGTTGACCGACCCCTGCGTGGCGACCTCGTTCGGGGTGCCCCGCCGCAGCACGCCTCCCTCGCCGACGTACGGCCCCTCCGTGTTCTCGCGGATCACGATGAACTCGTGCGGCGCCGAGTGGCCGGGAGCGACGCCGACGAAGGGCCGCTGGTTGATGTAGAGGTCGAGCTCGAAGCGCATCTTCAGGAGCAGCCCGCGTTCGATCACGCCGGGCGGCACCTCCGGCGTGCCGACGGCGCCGAGGAGGATCGCATCGAACCCGCGGAGCTCGTCGAGCGTGGCATCGGAGAGGATCTCGCCGTCACGGAGGTAGCGGAGGCCGCCGAGCTCGAAGTCGGTCACGTCGATCGCGACACCAGCGGCGCGCACCACCTTCACCGCCTCGGCGGTCACCTCGGGGCCGATGCCGTCTCCGCCGATCACGGCGATCCTGTGCGTCATGACCAGGGACGGTACCGACGGCGGCCCAGCCGGGGCCAGCCGGTAGCCTTTCAGGGCATGGCGCAGACCCACAAGCTCTCCAGATCCGCCTTCGAGCGGCTGAAGGCCGAGCACGAGGACCTCACCACGCGCGGACGGATCGACATCGCCCATGCGATCGAGCGCGCCCGCGAGCTCGGCGACCTCTCGGAGAACGGCGACTACCACGCGGCCAAGGATCATCAAGGCCACATGGAGGGCCGGATCCGCCAGCTCACGGCGATCCTCGAGAACGCGGAGGTCGTCGACGGCGTCGACGACGGCGTGGTCGGGATCGGTTCCATCGCCACGATCGTGTTCGAGGGCGATGACGACGACATGGCCGAGAGCTACCTCGTCGACACCGTCGAGGAGCGTCGCTCCGGGCTCGACGTCGTCACCCCCGGGTCGCCCATGGGCCAGGCGCTGATGGGCGCCGCCGAGGGCGCCACGGTCTCGTACGCCGCCCCGACCGGCGCCGAGATCCGCGTCAAGATCCTTCGGGTGGAGCAGAGCTGACCACATGGATCTGAGCTTCAGCTCGGGTTTGTCACCGTCTGCAGAGGCCGTGATCCTGACGACACCGATCCTGACGGCACCGATCCTGACACCGACGCTCCCGCCGGGTCAGGCGCTCGAGCTCCCGGGTCGCGGCGTCACGTTCGTGCGCGAGCTGGCCGGGCCGACGCCTGACGCGCCCACGGTCCTGCTCCTCCACGGCTGGACGACGACCGCGGACTTGAACTTCTTCACCTGCTACCACGAGCTCGCCCGCACGTACCGCGTCATCGCGCTCGACCATCGGGGGCACGGCCGCGGCCTGCGTACGAGGAGGGCCTTCCGGCTCGAGGACTGCGCCGACGATGCCGTGGCAGTGCTCGACGCTCGGGGCATCGACCGGGCGCTCGTCCTCGGCTACTCCATGGGCGGACCCGTGGCGCTCCTCACCTGGAGGCGCCACCCCGAGCGCGTGCAAGGCCTCGTGCTCTGCGCCACGGCGCCGTACTTCTCGAGGTCGCGGAGCGAGCGGTTGAACTTCCTCGGGTTGTCCAGCCTGGCGGGGCTCTCGCGGGCGACGCCGGTGAAGGCGCGCTCGTGGCTGACCGACCAGTTCTTCCTCCAACGCAAGGCCGGCACGTGGGAGCCCTGGGCGCTGGAGCAGGTGAACCGGCACGACTGGCGGATGATCCTCGAGGCAGGCGGGCGGATCGGATCGTTCTCGGCGCGAGAGTGGCTCGGCGAGATCGACGTGCCGACGTCCGTGCTGATCACGATGCGCGACCGGGTCGTGCCGGTGCGCCGCCAGATCCGGCTGTTCCAGGGGATCACCGGCGCCCAGGCGTTCCCGATCGACGGGGACCACGACGCGATCGTCGCCAAGGCGGACACGTTCGTCCCGGCGCTCGAACGAGCGTGCCTCGGCGTCCTCGAACGCTCATGATCCGCTCCGGCACCCGAGCCCGGACCCGCACGGGGGCCCGGACCTCGGGCCTGATCCCGGGCTTCATCGTGACCGTCACCGTGCTCGTTGCCGCCTTTGTGGCGTCCAGGGTGCGCCACGGGCACACCAGACGCCACAAAGGCGCGAATCGGGCGGCGGTGGGGCGCCGGAGCCGGTTCGGCCGCAACGTCCAGCTGGCACAGCTCGGCGCGAACGTCGGCACCGTCTACGCCTCCACCTCTGCGCGCAAGGTGTTCGCATCGGCCGAGCGGCGCGTCGAGCTCGATCGCGAACGTGAGCTGCGGACGGCGGATGCGGTCGCCGAGCGCCTCGGGCAGATGAAGGGCGCGCTGATGAAGCTCGGCCAGATGGCGAGCTACCTCGACGAGGGCCTGCCCGAACCGATGCGGCTCGCGCTCGCGCAACTGCAATCGCAGGCTCCGCCGATGTCGGCAGCGCTCGCCGCCGAGGTGATCGAGCGCGAGCTCGGCGCGCCGCCCACCGAGCTGTTCCTCGAGTGGGATCCGGTACCGATCGCGGCGGCGTCGATCGGCCAGGTCCACCGTGCGATCGTCTTCGATCCGGCTTCGGGAACGGAGCGCGCCGTCGCGGTGAAGGTGCAGTACCCCGGCGTGCAGGAGGCGATCACGGCCGACCTCGCGAACGCCGACCTCCTCGGCGCGATCCTCAAACAGGGCTTCGGCAGCCTCGACCCGACCGACATGGTCGAGGAGATCCGTGAGCGCCTCACGGACGAGCTCGACTACCGCCTCGAAGCCCGCAACCAGCAAGCGTTCGCCGACTACTACCGCGACCATCCGCACTTCCACGTGCCGGAAGTGTTGGAGCACTTCTCGACGTCACGCGTGCTGACGACCGAGCTCGCCACCGGCCACCGCTTCGAGGAGGTCCTCACGTGGACGCAGGACGAGCGCGACCAGGCCGCCGAGGCGATCTTCCGGTTCGTCTTCCGGAGCCTCTACCGGTTCCGAGCATTCAACGGCGACCCCCATCCCGGCAACTACCTGTTCCATCCCGGTGGCAAGGTGACGTTCCTGGACTTCGGCCTCGTGAAGCACTTCACGCCGACCGAGGTCGACATGTTCCAGCGGATGATCTCGGCCGCCGTCATCGAGCCGGACCCGGCGGAGTACCGGCGGATCATCGAGCACGCGGGCATGTTGCAGCGCGGCGCGCCGGTGGAGACGGAGGAGGCGGGCCGGTACTTCTCGCGCTTCTACGACCCCGTGCGCCACGACCGCGAGATGGTCTGGACGCCGGAGTACTCCTCGTCGATCGTGCGCCACACGTTCGATCGCACGTCACCGATCGCGCAGTACGCGACCGTCCCCAAGTCGTTCGTGTTCATCCAGCGGATCAACCTCGGCCTGTACGCGATCCTCGGCCAGTTGCGGGCCCGCGGCAACTACCGCCGGATCGCCGAGGAGCTCTGGCCGATGGTCGACGCCGACGCCTCGACGGCGATGGGGGCGGCCGAGGCCGACTGGCTCACCGGGCTTCCTGTGAAACTGGTGACTTCCGCCCCGGCCGACCGCTGATCCGAGCGCTGCCGGTAGGTTCGGATGATGCGTTCGCACCATCTCGCCGGCCCGCTCGCTGTGCTCTCGCTGCTCGTCGCAGCCGGCTGCGGCGACAGCAGCGCCAGCGGCAGCGAGTCATCTGATTCGGCCGCGCCCACCTCCGTCGACGCCGCGAGCGACTCGGCGACCGACGCCGCGAGCACCGACAAGCCGGCCGTCTCGATCCCGGCCGAACTGCCCACCGAGCTCGTCATCACCGATCTCGAGGACGGCACCGGCGCCGGAGCGGCCGATGGTGACACCGTGCTCGTCAACTACGTGGGCGTCCGCTCGGCAGATGGCACGGAGTTCGACAACAGCTACGACAGCGGCCAGATGTTCCCGGTGACGCTCGGTGCCGGCGGCGTCATCCCGGGTTGGGAGCAGGGGCTCGTCGGCGTCAAGACCGGCGGTCGCCGCCAGCTCGACATCCCCGCCGACCTCGCGTACGGCGACGAGCCGCAGGGCGATGTCATCCAGGCCGGCGACGCGCTGACGTTCGTCATCGACGTCGTCGCCGTCGTGCCCGCGAGCGACCCCGCCGATGCCCCGACGGAGGCCGTGCCCGCGTCGACCGGCGCCACCGAGCTCAGCACGGAGGACCTCGTCGTCGGCGAGGGCGACGAGGTCGTCGACGGCGCCATGGTCTTCGTGGAGATCGCCGCGTATCGTGGCGACACGGCCGAGGAGATCAACACCACGTGGGGTCAGGGCGGGCCGGTCGCGCTGGAGGCCTCGGAGTCGCAGACGATCTCCGGGCTCTACAACGGCCTGCTCGGGATGAAGGTGGGCGGCCGCCGGTTGATGACCATCCCGCCGGCCGACGCGTTCGGCGACGCGGGCAACGAGGAGCTCGGGCTGCCTGCCGGCATTGATCTCGTCCTCGTGGTCGACGTCGTCGCCGTGGCCTGACCGTCACTCGGCGAGGTTCGTCACCGTCTGCAGATCGAGCCCGAGATCGAGCACCCGCGCCGAGTGCGTCAGCTCGCCGACGGCGATGAAGTCGACACCGGTCTCGCCGACCGCCCGGGCGTTCTCGAGCGTCAGCCCGCCGCTCGCCTCGAGCACGACGGCCGCACCGAGCTCGGCGCGCAACGCGACCGCGCGGCGCAGTTCGTCGACGGTGAAGTTGTCGAGCAGGATCACGTCGGCGCCGGCAGCGACCGCCTCTCGCATCCCGTCGAGCGAATCGACCTCGATCTCCACCGGGATGTCGGCAGCGAGCCCCCTGACGCGGGCGAAGGCCTCGGCGACGCCCCCGGCAGCGAGCACGTGGTTGTCCTTCACGAGCGCGGCGTCGGACAGCGCCATCCGGTGGTTGATGCCGCCGCCGCAGCGCACCGCGTACTTCTCCAGTGCCCGCAGGCCAGGCGTCGTCTTGCGTGTGTCACGCACGCGTGCCGGCGTGCCCGCGAGGGCGTCGGCCCACCGGCGGGTCAACGTCGCCACCCCCGACAGGTGGCACAGCAGGTTGAGCGCAGACCGCTCGGCCGTGAGGAGCAGCCTGGTCGGTGCGTCGACCCGAGCGACTGCGGTGCCTGCCTCGACGCGGTCACCGTCGTGGCAGAGGTACTCGAACGCAGATGCCTCATCGCCGCACACGGCCTCGATCACGGCCGCCGCGACGGGGAGCCCGGCCAGCACGCCGTCCGCGCGAGCGCCGAACTGCCCGACGGAGCGCTGCGTGGCCGGTACCGTCGCGGTCGACGTGACGTCGATCCCACCGGCGAGGTCCTCGGCGATCGAGAGCCGGACGAGCGCGGCGACGGCGTCGGGGTCGAGCCCACCCTGGGCGAGCTCGCGTCGGGTCGCCTCCGACAGGGGGTGGAACTGGAACATCACGTGTCCTCCCGTGGCGCACCACTGATGGTGATGCGGTCGGCCGCGTCGAGCCGGACGTCGAGGTGGGTCAGCCAGATGTCGCGCGGCTCGGTCCAGTCGGTCCGGCGATGGCAGCCCCGGCTCTCGGTGCGCTCCGCGGCAGCCGACGCCACCGCCCGCGCCACGGTCAGCAGGTTCGTCGCCTCCCACGCCCGCTGCGAGCCGGTGACGGCAAGCGTCGTCGCCTCCACGAGCGCATCGAGCATGTGGCGCACGCTGAGCAGGCCACGCGGGCTGCGCAACACCCCGACGTTGCGTGACATCGCGGATCGGATGTCGACACGCTGGGCGGGGTTGATCAACGGGCCGTCGACGGCTGCGAGCGCGTCCGCAGGTGGTGTCGCGGCGGGCGGCAGTGCGGCGGCCAGCGCGCGCCCTGCACGGGTCCCGGCGACCACGCCTTCGGTCAGCGAGTTCGAAGCGAGCCGGTTCGCGCCGTGCACGCCGGTGCACGCCACCTCGCCGACCGCGTACAGGCCGGCCATCCCGGTGCGCCCGTCCAGATCGGCGACGATCCCGCCGCAGACGTAGTGCGCGGCAGGCGACACCGGGATTCGCTCGCGAGCAGGATCGATCCCGGCGGACTGGCACGCGGCGGAGATGCTCGGGAACCTCGTGTAGAAGCGCTCGCCCATGTGCGTCGCGTCGAGGAAGACGTGATCGCCGATGCCGCCGGGTGCTTCGGCCATGCGCTTGCTGATCGCCGACGCCACCACGTCCCTCGGCGCCAGGTCCTCCTGCGGGTGCACCCCCTGCATCACACGGCGGCCGAGCCCGTCGAAGAGGATCGCGCCCTCACCGCGCACGGCTTCGCTGATCAACGCCTGCTGTCCGGTCGCGTCGGCGCCCCGCCAGAGGACGGTCGGGTGGAACTGCACGAACTCGAGATCGCGCGCCGGCAGCCCCGCACGCAGTGCCAGTGCGAGCCCGTCGCCGGTGAGCGCAGGTGGGTTCGACGTCGACGAGAACACCTGGCCGTAGCCACCGGTCGCGACGATGACGGCGCGAGCATGCACGATCCCGACGGAGCTGCAGCGGCCTTCGTCGTCGAGTTGCGCGATGCGCACGCCACAGGCCGCAGGCGCACCGTCCGGGCCGGTCCCGACGACGAGGTCGAGCGCGAAGGACCGGCCGAGCACCTCGACGCCGGCGGCCACCGCCGCTTCGTCGAGCGTGCGCTGGACCTCGGCCCCGCTCTGGTCGCCCCCGGCATGCACGATGCGGTTGTGCGAGTGACCGCCTTCGCGGGTGAGCGCCGGCTCGCCGTGCTGGTCGGGGTCGAACGTCGCGCCGAGCTCCATCAGGTAGCGGATCGCCACGGGTGCCTCGACCACGAGCGTGCGCACGGCCGCCTCGTCGCAGAGCCCGGCACCAGCGGCGAGCGTGTCGCGCACGTGGTTCTCGATCGAGTCGTGCGGGTCGAGCACGCCGGCGAGACCGCCCTGGGCCCACGCGGTGCTCCCCGCGTCGAGCGTGCCCTTGGTCACGATCAGCACCGAGCGCGTCGGGCGGGCCGCGAGCGCAGCCGCAAGGCCGGCCGCGCCGGATCCGAGGACGACGACTTCGACCTCGCGCGACCAGGTGGCCTCGGGAGCGGCGAGTCGCCGGGCAAGCTCGATCACGCCGGCACGACTCCCGCTCGCGACGACCCTGTCCAGGTCGGCGGCGCGCTCACTCTGCGGTCTTCGAGGGCGTGCCGATCGCGATCATCCGCTCGACCGAGGCCCGAGCCTTCGCGGCGATGTCCGGCGGCACGTCGACCACGTCCCTGCCCTCGCGCAGCGAACGGAGGAGCTTGGGTGCCGTGATCATCTTCATGTACTTGCACACCGCGGCGCGGTTGACCGGTTCGAACAGCACGAGCGGGTTCGCCTTCGACAACTGGTAGAGCATCCCGGTCTCGGTCGCGACGAGCACCTTGCGGGCTGTCGTCTCCTCCGCGGCCTTGACCATGCCGCTCGTCGACAGGATCCGCGTCCGGTCCGCCGGCACGACACCGGCGCCGGCGAGGTAGAGCGCGCTCGTCGCACAGCCGCACTCCGGGTGGATGAAGAGCTCGGCGTCCGGCTCGGCCTCGACCCGGGCGCGGAGGTCGGCGCCGTTGATGCCGGCGTGGACGTGGCACTCGCCGAGCCAGATGTGCATGTTCTCCCGGCCGGTGATGCGCTGCACGTGGGCGCCGAGGAACTGGTCGGGGCAGAACAGGACCGGCTGGTCGGCGGGGATCGACTCGACGACCTCGACCGCGTTCGACGAGGTGCAGCAGATGTCGGTCTCCGCCTTCACGGCGGCCGTGGTGTTCACGTAGGAGACGACGACGGAACCCGGGTGCTCGGCCTTCCACGCCCGCAGCTGCCCTGCCGTGATCGTGTCGGCGAGCGAGCAGCCGGCGTGCTCGTCGGGGATCAGCACGGTCTTCTCGGGCGCGAGGATCTTCGCCGTCTCCGCCATGAAGTGGACCCCGCAGAACACGATCGTCGAGGCGTCGACGCTCGCCGCGACGCGGGAGAGGCCGAGCGAGTCGCCGACGTGATCGGCGACGTCCTGGATCTCCGGGAGCTGGTAGTTGTGGGCGAGGATCACCGCGTCGCGCTCCCGCGCCAGCGCTCGCACTTCCTCGGCCCATGCGGTCCGCTCGTCGGCGGACATCGTCGAGGTCTCTGTCATGTTCATGCCAACCGGGCTCCTCGCCGCCGGACGACGGGATCGCTCGACGGGTACACCCATGAGGCTACGCAGCGGAGGACCGGTCCCGCTCCTCCGTTCGTTCGGCCCTGTCCGTCTTCTCGGTCATGTCGCACGCCCGCCGGAGCACGTCGGCGAGCGGGCCGGCGACCGGGCCGGGATCGAGGGCGGCGTCGTCACGGTCGAGCCAGCGGAGGCCCGTCCCGACCGCACCCGAGTCGAGCGCGACCGTCGTGACGCGCACCCGGCGACGCTCCGGATCGCGACTCGGGCGCACAATCGGCGCGGGCTCACCGTCGTCGCCGGCCGCGGGCAGCGGCGCGGCCCAGCCCTCGGTGACGAGCGCGAGCGCGTCGTGGTGGTGGATCGCGAGTGGTGCGACGGCGCGGGCCAGCTCGTATGCCTCGCCCTCGGCGACGGCGACGAACCGCACCGCGCCGTCGTCGCCCAGCGGGACCGCCGCCGGGTCCGTCACGGTCAGCCCGAACAGCCGCGCCGCACGGCCGACATCGGCACGAGCAGCACTCGCGGCATCGCCAGCAGTGCGGGATCGGTTGGCGGAGCGGTCGTCATCCGCGGGAGGACGCACGGCGAGGCGGGCATCGAGCCAGTGGGCGAGTGCAGCAGCGAAGGCGTTGTCGGTGATCATTGCCCCAGGTGTGCGCGCCCCCCGTCCGACCGGCAAGTCCGCAGACCGACTCGACCCACTCACGGTTCTCTGCGCGCCTCCGGACACGAGCGGTCCGAACTCGACCCACCCACGGATCTCTGCGCGCAGCCGGACCGGACCGGTCCGGCGGCGACCACAGAGCTGCGTGCAGCGCGCCCGCGAGCAGAGAACTGCCCATCAACCTCAGCTCGGTCAGTGGCGGAGCGATGCGCTGATCGCCTCGGCGGCGCGGGCGGTCGCGATGCCGAATCGTCTGCCGGGCGAGCGGGACAGCCGCTCGACGGGTCCCGAGACGCTCACCGCGCCGACCACCGAGCCGGCGGCATCGACGACAGCTGCGCTGACCGAGGCGACGCCCCTCTCCCGCTCCTCGACGCTCTCGACCCACGAGGCCGGCCCCGGCAGCTCGTCGTGACTCGCGGCCAGGATCCGCCCGGCCGACCCGATGCCGATCGGCAGCAGCACACCCTCCGGCACGATCCAGCGCAGGCCGTGGGGCGACTGCAGGGAGACGACGCACCGTCGTGCCTCGCCCTCGCGCACGTACAGCTGGACGCTCTCGCCCGTCTCGTCGCGGAGGGCCTCCAGGGTCGTGCGGGCGAGCTCGGCGAGCGGGAAGCCCTCGGACGCGGCGCGGCCGAGCCCGACGAGGCCGAGACCGAGCGCGAACCGCCCGGCAGCGTCGCGCCGGAGCAGGCCGTGGACCTCGAGCGCGGCGGCGAGCCGGTACGCCGTCGCCCGCGGCATGCCGGTCGCCGCTTGCAGATCGGCCAGACCGAGCGGACCATGGTGCTCGACGGCACGCAGCACGACGACTGCCTTGTCGAGCACGCCGACGTTGCTCATCGCTTCCCGCTCCCGGCCGCTCGGGCCAGCTCGCTGCGCTCGCTCACGCTTCCCGCTCCCGGCCGCTCGGGCCAGCTCGCTCCGCTCGCTCACGCTTCCCGCTCCCGGCCGCTCGGGCCAGCTCGCTCCGCTCGCTCACGCTTCCCGCTCCCGGCCGCTCGGGCCAGCTCGCTGCGCTCGCTCACGCTTCCCGTTCCCGGCCGCTCGGGCCAGCTCGCTCCGCTCGCTCGCCGCACCGCCGCTCGGGAGGCCGGCATTGCCGTTCCCGTCGTGGGCACCTACACTTTCCATACCCCGGGAAGCGTATCTCAGAAAGTGAGACGCCGCGATGAGCGTCGCCGTACCGAACCAACCGTCCACCCTCCCTCAGAAGGTCTGGGACCGCCACGTCGTGCACTCGACGCCGGACGCCGATCTGCTCTACATCGACCTCCACCTCGTCCACGAGGTCACCAGTCCGCAGGCGTTCGACGGGCTCCGGCTATCGGGCCGGGCCGTCCGCCGGCCCGAGCTCACCATCGCGACGGAGGACCACAACGTCCCCACGCAGGACATCCATCTCCCGATCGCCGATCCGATCTCGGCGAAGCAGGTCGACGTCCTGCGAGCGAACACGCGGGAGTTCGGCATCACGAACTTCCCGATGGGCGATCCCCGCCAGGGCATCGTCCACGTCATCGGTCCGGAGCAGGGCCGCACCCTGCCGGGCATGACCATCGTGTGCGGCGACTCGCACACGGCCACCCACGGCGCGTTCGGGGCACTCGCGTTCGGCATCGGCACGTCGGAGGTCGAGCACGTCCTGGCTACGCAGACCCTCCCGCAGAGCCGGCCGAAGTGGATGGCGGTCGACGTCGAGGGCGAGCTCCCGGCCGGCGTGACCGCGAAGGACGTGATCCTCGCGATCATCGGCCGCATCGGCACCGGCGGCGGCATCGGTCATGTCATCGAGTACCGCGGCTCCGCGATCCGGGCGCTCTCGATGGAGGGTCGCATGACGGTCTGCAACATGTCGATCGAGGCAGGTGCACGGGCCGGTCTCGTCGCTCCGGACGACACCACGTTCGCCTACCTCGAAGGCCGCGAGCACGCGCCGAAGGGCGCCGCGTGGGAGCAGGCGCTCGACGACTGGCGGACGCTGCGGACCGACGACGGCGCGATCTGGGACCGCCAGGTGCTCATCGACGCGACGGCGCTACGACCGCAGGTCAGCTGGGGCACGAACCCCGCCCAGGTGGCCGGCATCGACGATTCGGTCCCGTCACCCGACACCCTCGACGACCCGACGGCACGCGACAACATCGCCCGCGCCCTCGAGTACATGGGGCTGACAGCCGGCCAGCGGATCCGCGACATCGTGGTCGACACGGTCTTCATCGGCTCCTGCACGAACAGCCGCATCGAGGACCTGCGCGCGGCCGCCGCAGTGCTCGACGGGAAGACCGTGACGATCAAACGGACGATGGTCGTACCCGGCAGCCACGCCGTGAAGATGCAGGCAGAGGCGGAAGGCCTCGACAAGATCTTCATCGCGGCGGGAGCCGACTGGCGGGAGCCGGGGTGCTCGATGTGCCTCGCGATGAACCCGGACAAGCTCGCTCCCGGCGAGCGGGCGGCGAGCACGAGCAACCGCAACTTCGAGGGGCGTCAGGGCCGCGGCGGTCGAACCCACCTGGTCTCGCCGGCCGTCGCCGCGGCGACCGCGATCGCCGGCCACTTCGCGACACCGGAGGACGTGAGATGAGAGCAGTGCACATCGTCGCCGGCCGGGGGGTCCCGCTGCGGCGCTCCGACGTCGACACCGACCAGATCATCCCGGCCGAGTGGCTGAAGCGCGTCGAGCGCACGGGGTTCGAGAAGGGCCTCTTCTCGACCTGGCGCGACGACCGCAACTTCGTGATGAACGACGAGCGCTACGCCGGTGCGACGATCCTCGTCGCCGGTCCCGCGTTCGGCGTCGGCTCGTCACGTGAGCACGCCGTGTGGGCGATTCAGCAGGCCGGGTTCGACGCAGTGATCGCGCCGAGCTTCTCCGACATCTTCCGGAACAACTGCACCAAGAACGGGCTCGTCCCCGTCGTGCTGCCCGACACCGTGGTGACGCGGATCTGGGAGGCGATCGAGGCGGATCCCGACGTCGAGATCACCGTCGACATGGAGCAGCGGGTTGTCGAGATCCCCGCGATCGGCCTCACGGAGCCGTTCCCGATCGACGACGCGACGCAGCACCGCTTCCTCAACGGGCTCGACGACATCGGCATCACGCTCTCGCACGCCGACGACATCGCCGGCTTCGAGGCCGGTCGTCCGAGCTGGTTGCAGGCGTCGAGCTGAACTGAACGACGCCCGCGGGATCAGCCGCTCGCTTCGAGCACCTCGGCCTCGCGGAACTGGTGCAGGTCGAGCAGTCGCTTGTCGTTCGAGAAGACCTCGATCGGATCGACGAGGTCCAGTCGCAGTTGACGCTGGATGATGCGGCAGGCGAGGTGCTGGTTGTACTCCGCCAGCGTGACGGCCCAGCCGTCCTTGCCGGCGCGGGCCGTGCGGCCCGAGCGATGGAGGTAGGCCTTCGAGTCGGTCGCCGGCTCGTAGTGCACGACGACGTCGATGTCGTCGATGTCGATGCCACGAGCGGCAACATCGGTCGCGACGAGCACGCGGGTCTCGCCGGCGGCGAAGCGGCGCATCGCCTTCTCGCGGGTCACCTGCGGGAGGTCGCCGTGGATCGCGCGAACCGAGACGCCGAGGTCCTCGAGCGCGTCAGCGACCTTGTCGCAGGAGCGCTTCGTGTGACAGAAGACGACGACCCGCTCCATGTTGCGGGCGATCGATGCGACGACCTTGTCCTTGTCCATGCGGTGCACGCCGAGGAAGAGGTGGTGCATCGTGCCGACGGTGTCGGTCGCGGAGTCGACCGAGATCTCGACCGGATCCTGCAGGTACCGGCGCACGAGGTGACCGACCTGGCCGTCGAGCGTGGCTGAGAAGAGCATCGTCTGGTGCGGTTTGGTGACGTGCCGGAGCAGCCACTCGACCTGCGGGGTGAACCCGTCGTCGGCCATGCGGTCGGCCTCGTCGACGACGACGATCTCGATGTCGTCGAGGAACACGTCGCCCGCCTTGATGAGGTCGACGAGCCGCAGCGGCGTGGCCACCACGATCTCGATCCCCTGGAGCAGTGCGCCGACCTGATGTGGCCGTGACGCACCGCCGTAGACGGCGAGCGTCCGCAAGCCGCGGGCCTTGGCGACCGGCGTCAGGACATCGGCGACCTGGAGTGCGAGCTCTCGGGTCGGGACGAGCACGAGTGCCCGCGGCCGGCGCGACAGCGCACCCTGGGTGACGCGCGCGATGAGCGGCACGCCGAAGGCGAGCGTCTTGCCGGACCCGGTACGTGCTCGACCGCACACGTCAGCGCCGGTCAACGCAACCGGGATCGCTTCGAGCTGGATCGCGAACGGTTCGGCGAAGCCGGCAGCGGCAAGACCCGCGTCGACCTCGGGAGGGACGCCGAGGCGGGCGAACCCGGTCGGCAGGGACACGGCCGCTACAGCGGTCGTCGTCGACATCGGAGTGTCGGTAGGAGCGGCCATCTCGGACGGGCCCGTCGGGCCCCGGCGCCGCCGTCGCGTTCCACGCGAAGCAGATGTTTTTTCAGTCATGAGGTGTGTGTGGGCGGCCGGTATCGGCTGAACCCAGCTGCCACGGTAGTCGACGAACGGCGAAAACGTGCTGATAGGGGCACATCTGAGGCCCGCGAGCGACGAAAACAGGCCGTTCAGCCCCTGCATCGCCGCGACGTAGTGTCAGCGCCCATGAAGGTCGCGCTCACGATCAACGACCACCTCCGTCGCGCCGAGGAGCTGTACCCCGAGCGGATCGGCGTCGTCGACGAACCGGACCAGCCGGCCGCGTCCTGGGGAGCGCTCACCTACGCACAGCTCGCGGAGCGCGCACGAGCGCAGGCAGCGGGGCTCGATGCGCTCGGGATCGGCCAGGGTGACCGGGTCGCGATCGTCAGCCAGAACGCTGCCCGCCTGCTCACGAGCTTCTACGGCGTCTCGGGCTCCGGGCGGATCCTCGTGCCGATCAACTTCCGCCTCGTCGCCGAAGAGGTGCGCTACATCGTCGAGCACTCCGGGGCCCGGGTCCTGCTCGTCGATCCCGAGCTCGAGGAGGGTCTCGCGAGCGTGGCGTGCGAGCACCGCATGGTGATCGGCACGGACTCCGACATGGAGCTGTTGCGCTTCGGCGTCGAGCCGGCACCGTGGACGCCCGACGAGGACGCCACCGCCACGATCAACTACACGAGCGGCACCACCGCGCGGCCGAAGGGCGTCCAGCTCACCCACCGCAACCTGTGGATCAACGCGGCGACCTTCGGCTGGCAGATGGGCGTGAACGACCGGGACGTCTACCTGCACACGCTCCCCCAGTTCCACTGCAACGGGTGGGGGATGGTGTACGCGGTGACCGGCATGGGCGGGCGCCACGTGATCCTGCGCAAGGTCGACGGCGCCGAGATCCTCCGCCGGGTAGAGCAGCACGGCGTCACGATGCTGTGCGGCGCGCCTGCCGTCGTGGCGATGATCCTCGCTGCCGCGTCGACGTGGGACGGTCCGATTCCGGGCCGCGACCGGGTCCGCATGGTCGTCGCCGGCGCGCCACCACCGACGTCCACGATCGAGCGGATGGAGACGGATCTCGGCTGGGAGTTCGTCCAGATCTACGGCCTCACCGAGACCTCGCCGATCCTGACGATGAACCGGCGGAGGGCGGAGCACGACGAGCTGTCGCCGTCAGAACGGGCGAAGGCGCTCGCTCGCGCCGGCGGCGCGGCGATCGGCATCGAGGTGCGGACCTCGCCGGACGGCGAGGTGCTCGCCCGCGGCAACGTCATCATGGACGGCTACTGGACGCAGCCCGAAGCGACCGCGGACGCGATCCACGCCGCGGCCGACGACCCCGGCGGGCCGGAGTGGTTCCACACCGGCGACGGCGGCTCGATCGACGCAGAGCACTACCTGACGATCTCGGACCGGAAGAAGGACGTGATCATCTCGGGCGGCGAGAACGTGTCGTCGATCGAGGTGGAGGACGCGGTGTTCAGCCACCCGAACGTGGAAGAAGTGGCGGTGATCGGCGTGCCCGACGAGAAGTGGGGCGAGCTCGTGACCGCGCTCGTCGTCACGACGCCCGGCGCGACGCTGACAGAGGAGGAGCTGATCGGCTACGTGAAGACCAAGCTCGCTGGGTACAAGTGCCCCAAGCGGGTCGAGTTCCGCGACTCGCTGGCTCGCACCGCGACCGGCAAGCTGCAGAAGTTCAAGCTGCGCGAGCCGTACTGGGCGGACCAAGGCCGCAAGGTGAACTAGGACCAGGCGGAGACGTACGGATGTGGCAACGAGCGGGCGCGTGACGATGACCGGACCGATGACCGGCGTCACGGTCGTCGAGCTCGGCTTCTGGGTTGCTGGTCCTGCGTGCGCAGGTGTCCTCGCCGACTGGGGCGCCGACGTGATCAAGGTCGAACCGATCACCGGCGATCCGTTCCGCGGCATGACCGCGACATGGCGGGCGTACTACGGCATCGCCGAGAACCCGCCGTTCGAGCTCGACAACCGGGGCAAGCGGTCCATCGGGCTCGACTACTCGACCGATGCCGGGAGAGAGGTGCTGCTCGGCATGATCGACTCGGCCGACGTGTTCGTCACGAACCTGCGTGTCGGCGCGCTCGAGCGGGCGGGGCTCGACTACGAGTCGCTCAGGTCGCGCAACCCTCGTCTCGTGTACGCGAGCATCACCGGTCTCGGGTTGGAGGGCCCCGACGCTCGGCGCCCCGCGTACGACGTCGGTTCGTTCTGGAGTCGCGCGGGCATCGCCGCGTCGCTCGCGCCGGAGGGCTCGCCACTCCCGTATCAGCGCGGCGGCATGGGCGATCACCTCACCGGTCTTGCCGCGGCCGGCGGTGTCGCGACGGCACTCTTCCAGCGTGAGCGCACGGGTGAGGGGCAGCAGGTGTCGACCTCGCTGCTGCGACTCGGCGCCTACATGGTCGGCTGGGACCTCAACCTCGCGCTCCGCTTCGGAGCGCCGACCGTGCCGGTGTCGCGCTCAGCGGCCGGCAACCCGCTGATCAACGGTTACCGGGCGAGCGACGGCAAGCAGTTCTGGCTGCTCGGCTTGGAGGGCGACCGCCACTGGCCGAACCTGCTGCGGGCGATCGAACGGCCCGAGCTCGCGGACGACGAACGGTTCGCTGAGATCTATGTGAGGGGTCGCAACGCTGCTGAGCTGATCACCCTGCTCGACGAGCTCTTCGCCACCCGCACGAGGGCCGAGTGGATCGACGCGTTCGACCGGGAGGGCGTGTGGTGGGCGCCGGTGCAGGCGGTGCACGAGCTCCCGGACGACGAGCAGGCACACGCCGCCGGCTGCTTCGTCGACACGCCGATGCCCGACGGCTCGACGACGCCGATGACGGCGACGCCGGTCGACTTCTCCGCCAGTCGCTGGGCACCGCGCAGGCCGAGTCCCGAGTTCGGCGAGCACACCGAGGAGCTGCTGCTCGAGCTCGGCTACGACTGGGACCGCATCATCGAACTGAAGGAGCAGGGAGCGATCCTGTGACCAGCCCCACTCCCTGACCCCCGGCCGATCCGGGTCGGCCGCCAGCGGATCGACGAGACTCCAGCCACGCCGCTTCTCTGCTCATCCGCGTCACCAGCCCCGGTCTCTGATCGGGCGAGGTCTTTGGATGTCCGGATGGGAGCGGAGAACCGGTGGGGAGTCGTCGGCGAGCAGAGAATCCGGGGAGCGCGGGACTGGACCGCGCGCCGGGCTCGCAGCCGCCTCGGGTGAAGACGAGCTCCCTGGCTGGGCGACACCGCTGATGACGTTGGAGCAGCCGGACCCCGGTCCGGCGAGCAGTGAGGAACGACAGGGACCGAGCGGCCGCGTCCCCACTTCATCCTGCCCGGTGGACCACGCCGGCCATCACGGCGTTGTGGCGCCAGATGCCCCCCGAACCGCACGCCTGTCGCCACAAAGGCGAAGATCTGCGGGCTGACCGGTCCGGTGGGGCGGCCTGGCCGGTGGGGCCGGCGGGCAGGCGGGGCCGGCGGGCGGGCTGACGTACTGGTCAATCAGTTCGTGCTGACGCGTCAGGCAGTAGACGCTGCTCACGGTGCTCGTTAGCGTTGCTTCCCCGGTGCCGGACCTGCCGGCCGACGAGACCTCGAGGGAGGCGGACATGGACGAGCGGATCACCGCACACGACGGCCGGATGACGGCTGGGCGCAAGGGCACCCCGTACGACTGGCAGAGCGTGCTGGCTCATCACGAGCTCGACGCGCTGCTGTCGAGCACCTCCCCGAACGCCGCCTCGGCGCCCGCTCCGGCAGGCGAGCTGGTCACGCGTTGAGCGCGCTGCCGCTCCGGGTCCTCGATCCCGGGCGGCCCGCCGACCTCGTCGAGCGCTGACCGCCCACACGATCGCGCCAGACGTCACGCGGCGCGGCCGCCGCGGGACGAGCCGGTCGCTCAGCGGCGGCGCGGCTCACCGACGTACAGGCCGCGGGTGCGGAAGCGCAGCGGCTCCTCGCCGTACTCCTCGAGCGTGTGCGCTACCCAGCCGGCCATGCGGGCGACCAGGAAGATCGCCTCCGCTGCGTCGTCGCGCAATCCGGCGCAGAACGCCAGGGCAGCACCGGCGAAGTCGACGTTCGGTTCGACCGGCACCCGTTCGCTCGCCAGCGCAAGTACCTCGTGGACGAGCGCGACCCGCCGACGCGGGAAGCCGGACGAGACGGCGGCGTCGAACAGGAGCGCGAAGCGAGGGTCGCGCCGGTAGATCTTGTGGCCGAAGCCGGGTACGAAGCGCCGCCATCGCAGCAGATCGCCGACTGCCACGCCCGCCCCGCGGTCGGCTGCATCCCGCAGCAGGCGAGCAACGTCCCGGGACGCGCCGACGTGCAGCGGCCCGCTGCACGACGCGCCCGCGAGCACCGTGGAGTACACGTCGGCGCGCGTCGACGCCGCGACTCTGGCGGCGTACGTCGACGTGGCGAGCTCGTGGTCGGCGAGCAGGACGAGCGCCGTGTTCACCGCTTGCACGAGGCCACCGCTGACCTTCGGCGCGCCGAGCCGAGCAGCGAGCGCGGCGGCGACCGAGCCGGGATGCCGTTGCCCTCTGACCGTGAGCACGGGACTCGTCGCCGCAGTGACGGGCAGCGACGCGACGCACGTCGCGACGAGGCGGCGAGCGGACATGACGACCGATGGCTGGCGGAGGTCGTGGCGATGCAGATCGGTCGTCGCCGCGAGCACGATCGCGATCCGCAGCAGGTCGGCGAGCGTCGTGTCGTCGCCGGCAACCGGCATCGGCATCGGCAGTTCCTGCGGCACCCACGGCTCGCCGTCGGCAACGCAGTCCCAGAGGAGGGCCGCGACCTCCTCGAACGTGCGTGACGAGGCGAGCTGCTCCACCGGCCAGCCGCGATACGTGACACCGTCCTCGCCGAGCTGGGTGATCCTGCTGGCGACGACCGCGTCCGCAGCTCCACCCGGATGCGATCGCCGACGGGTGAGCAGCGACTCGATGTCGGTCCGGTCGAACCGGCTGCTGCGGTCGTCGGGCGACGGGAACGAGCGGACGAGACCCCGGCTCACGTACGAGTACAGCGTTCCGATCTTGACACCGAGTCGCCGCGCTGCTTCCTCGCTCGACAGCCACTGCGTCGAAGGATCCGAGAGCGACACGGTCACATGTTGACGATATCAATGTTGCGCTGATCAAGATTGATCAACATCGCCCGCTCCGTCACCATAGGTGCATGCCCCGTCGCACCGTCGAGTCCGTCATGTCGTCGCCCGCCATCACCGTGCCGCCCGACGAGCTCCTCACCGGCGCAGCGCTCCGGATGCACGGCAGCCACGTCGGCTCGGTGATCGTCACGGACGGCGAGCGGGCGATCGGCATCGTGACCGAACGCGATCTGCTGAAGGCGACAGCGCTCGGCACCGATCCCGCCACGGTGAAGGTGTCCGAGGTGATGTCTGGGCCGGTCGAGACGATGCCGTCGGACCTGCCCGCCCGCGAAGCGCTGCTCCGGCTCCGGGACCGGGGGTACCGCCACGCGCCGGTCGTCGACCCCGAGGGGCGGACCGTGGGCATGGCATCGCTGCGCGACCTCATGCGGGTCGCCGAGATCTCGCTCGACAGCGAGACGGTCGACGTGCCGCGGGGGCTCAAGGGTGTCATCGTGACCGAGACGGAGGTCGGCGACGTCCGCGGCCGGGAAGGGTTCTTCCACTACCGCCAGTACGACGCGACGGAGCTCGCCCGGCACCGCTCGTTCGAGGACGTCTGGCACCTCATGTTCGAGGGCCGCCTGCCGACGCCGTCCGAGCGCGAGCGGTTCGTCGCTGAAGCGGCATCGCTCAGGACCCTGCCGGCGGCGGTCGCCGAGACCCTGCCGGCGATCGCCGCCGCGAGCGACCCGCACTCGGCCCTCGGCGCGCTGGCCGCCGTCGTCGCCATGATCGGGGCAGTTGACGGCGCCAGGCCGGTACTGGACCTCACTCCGGCAGAGCGCCGGCGCGACGCGCTCCGGATCAGCGCCCTGACACCGACGGTGCTCTGCGCACTGCACCGGCTGCGCCTCGGGCTGCCGGTGCTCGAGCCCCGCCCGGACCTCGGACACGCGGCGAACTACCTGTGGATGCTCAGCGGCGACGTACCCGATCCTGTGGCGGCGCGGGCCGTCGAGACCTACCTGACCCTGACCGCCGACCACGGCTTCAACGCCTCGACCTTCACCGCCCGCGTGATCGCCTCGACCGGCGCCAGCGTGCCTGCCGCTCTCGCCGGTGCCCTCGGTGCGTTGTCGGGCCCGCTCCACGGTGGCGCTCCGGCACGGGCGCTCGACGCGCTGGACGAGATCGGCACACCCGATCGCATCGAGGCCTGGGCGCGCGAGCGGATCGTGAACGGCGACAAGCTGATGGGCTTCGGACACGCCGTGTACCGCACCGAGGATCCGCGGTCGGCGCTCCTGAAGGAAGTGGCTGCGGAGCTCGGCGGGCCGCTCGTCGCGTTCGCGAACGAGACGGAGACGAAGGTCGTCGCGCTGCTCAACACGCTGAAGCCGGGTCGTGAGCTGTACGCCAACGTCGAGTTCTACGCCGGCGTGGTCATGGAGCGCTGTGGCATCCCGCGGGAGATGTTCACGCCGACGTTCGCCGTGAGCCGCGTCGTCGGATGGTGCGCGAACGTGCTCGAGCAGGCCGTCGACGGCAAGATCATCCGGCCGTCCGCCCGCTACGTCGGCCCGCCCCCGCCGCAGCCGATCCCGACGTGACGGCTCCCGGCATCGACCCGGCCGGCGCCGCTCCGGCAGCGACCCGGATCAGTACGAGTCCTTCCTCCATCCCCTGCTCGCCGGACTGACCGGCGGCTGCACGACACGCGTTGCGGCGAGGCGCCCACGGGTGTAGGTTTCGTTGCGATGACGCACTCGCTGGGCCTCCTCCTTCTTATGTAGGGCGAGCGCTCCATAGACGCGTTCGCCCGCCCCCGCCGCTCCGGCCGGGGGCTTCTTGCTTTTTCCGACCCAGTCGCCGCATCACACGTCACCGCAACAAAGGATCCACCCCATGCCCTCGCAACCTGCAGCCCCCAAGAAGATGCCCTTCGAGAAGTACAGCCCGCAGGTGCCACTCGTGCTCAGGGACCGCACCTGGCCGAACCACACGATCGACCACGCCCCGCTGTGGTGCTCGGTCGATCTGCGTGACGGGAACCAGGCGCTCATCGACCCGATGGATCCGGAGCGCAAGCGGCGGATGTTCGACGCGCTCGTGAAGATGGGCTTCAAGGAGATCGAGGTCGGGTTCCCCGCGGCGAGCCAGCCGGACTTCGACTTCGTACGCATCCTCATCGAGGAAGACCTGATCCCGGACGACGTGACGATCCAGGTGCTGGTGCAATGCCGCCAGGACCTGATCGAGCGGACGTACGAGTGCATCCAGGGTGCGCCGCGGGCGATCGTCCACTTCTACAACTCGACGAACCCGCTGCAGCGGGAGGTCGTGTTCGGCCTCGACAAGGCCGGCATCGTCGACATCGCGGTCAACGCCGCGAAGCTGTGCCGCAAGCTCGAGGAGACCACCGGCGCGACCGAGATCCGCTACGAGTACTCCCCCGAGAGCTTCACGCTGACGGAGCCCGACTTCGCGATCGAGATCTGCGAAGCCGTGATGGACGTGATCGAACCGACGCCCGAGCGGCCGATCATCTTCAACCTGCCGGCGACGGTCGAGTGCTACTCGCCGAACGTCTACGGCGACGTCATCGAGTGGTTCGGTCGCACGATCCGCAACCGTGCATCCGTCGTGCTCTCGCTCCACCCGCACAACGACCGCGGTTGCGCGGTCGCGGCAGCAGAGTTCGGTGTGATGGCCGGCGCCAACCGCGTCGAGGGGACGTTGTTCGGGAACGGCGAACGCACCGGCAACGTCGACATCGTCAACCTGGCGATGAACCTGTTCATGAACGGCGTCGACCCGGAGCTGGACATCTCGGACATCGACGCGCTGCGGCGCACGGCCGAGTACTGCAACCGGCTGCCCGTCCACCCCCGCCACCCGTACGTCGGCGATCTCGTGTACACCGCGTTCTCCGGCTCGCACCAGGATGCGATCAAGAAGGGCTTCGACGCCCTGCACGGCGCCGCCGCGGCGCAGGGGCGCAAGCCGGACGAGTACGACATGTGGGGCGTGCCGTACCTGCCGATCGACCCCAAGCACGTCGGTCGCACGTACGAAGCGGTCATCCGCGTGAACAGCCAGTCGGGCAAGGGTGGTGTCGCCTACGTGATGAAGACGGAGCACGGCTTCGACCTGCCCCGCCGGCTGCAGATCGAGTTCTCGAAGACGATCCAGCACATCACCGAGGACCTCGGCACCGAGATCAACCCCGGCCGCATGTGGGACGAGTTCCAGGCGGTCTACCTGCCCGCCGAACCGGCCCTCCGGTTGGAGAGCCACGAGCTGGTGACATCCGGACCGACGACGTCGATCACGGCGCAGCTCGTCGTCGACGGCGAGCACCGCACGATCACCGGCAGCGGCAACGGACCGATCGATGCGTTCGTGCACGCCGTGCGCGACGGCCTCGGCACCCAGATCGATGTCGTCGACTACGCCGAGCATGCGACCGGGCAGGGCTCTGACGCGACGGCGGTCGCCTACGTGGAGACGATCGACGACGAGGGCACGATCCGCTGGGGCGTCGGACAGGACCCGAACACGATCACCGCGTCGTTGCGCGCGGTGCTGTCGGCCTGCCTGCGCCAGCGCACCGGGAGCTGACGCAGCGCCCGAGCGGCGCGACGATGGCGACATGGACGGCGACGAAGTCGTCTGGGAGCTCCTCGAGCTCGACGACCTGCTCGGGGACGGCGAGACCGAGGGCGCTCCCGGCTCGATCCGTGGGTACGTGCGCGGCGCGGCCCACTGGGTCGAGGCGGTGTCCGAACACCTGAGCCGACGACCCGACGACGGGTTCGGGGCCGGCGATCGGTTCGGTGTGGTCGGTGGCGAGGTCCGTCCGCGAGGCGATCTGACCATCGATCGCTACCTCATCGCCGAACCGGGGCCTGTCGCGCACGCGTTCGACACGTGGCTGGCGCTCGGCCGGCGGGAGATCTGCGTCCGCCGGGCGGAGCTCTCCCTCGCCGGCGACACCGAGCCGCCCCGCGACGGCCAACTGCGCGTGCTCCCGGCATGGCTCCGGTCGTCACGATCGCACCGCCGCCTCTCCGTCGCCGTCGAGCTCATCGCCTGGGGTCGGTACCGCACGCTCCTGCGGTTCCAGCCGACGAGCACGCACGTGAGATCGATGCGGCCGCACGGCCGAGCCACGTACTTCGCGGCTGGTCACGACTGCATCGACGTGCTCCGAGGGGAGATCGTGGCGCAGTTGCTCCCCGTCTGACGGGCCACAGACCACCGGTCCCGCCTCCCGGCACGCTCGCTCGGTACCATGACGCGAGATGCGTGCTCTTCGCCGGCTCTTGCTGCTCGCCCTCGTCGTCCTCGGTGTCATCGTGCTGGTCCGCCGCCGAGCGGCACAGCAACACGCCGAGATCGCCGAGCCCGGAGGCGCCGAGTGGCCGCCGTTCCGACCGACACTGGCGACACCACCCGTCGGGGAGACGGACGTCGCGGAGACGGACGTCGCGGAGACGGACGTCGCGGAGACGGACGTCGACACGCTCGTGGCCACCCCGCCGGCCGCGGTGGCCGTTGCAACGCCCGATGGCGTCAACTGGGTCGCTCCCGTCGACGGTGCCTGCCCGGTGGGCTTCCCGGTGAAGGCGAACGACAACTCGGGCATCTTCCACGTCCCCGGCGGACGCTTCTACGAGCGGACGGTCGCCGAACGGTGCTATGCAACACCGCAAGCGGCGGAGGCGGACGGCTACCGTCAGGCCAAGGCGTAGGTTCGTCCGAAAGGGGACAGGCAGATGAAGGTCAGTGTCGACTTCGACGTGTGCGCATCCACGGGAGCGTGCATGCAGGTCTGCCCGGAGGTGTTCGAAGTTCGCAGCGACGGCTACCTCTACATCCTCCAGGAGGAACCTGGCGAGGACCTGCGCGAGCGTGTGGAGCAGGCCGCCGAGCTCTGCCCGACCGCGGCGATCAGCGTCGAGGGCTGACTGGCGCCGTCAGGCGCTGAGCGTGTGGACGCTCACGATGCCCGGGGCCTGACGGAGCTGATCGACGACGTCGGCGGGCACCGGCCCGCCGGTGGCGATGACCATGATCGCCGATCCCGGCTCGAGGGCACGGCCGACGTCCATGTCGGCGATGTTGATGCCTGCCCGACCGAGCGTGGTGCCGACGATGCCGATGACACCCGGACGATCGTCGTTGCGCACCACCAGCATGTGGTCGGCCGGTGGCACGTCGGAGATGTGGTCGTCGATCAGGACGAGCCTCGGCTCGCTGCGCCGCCCGGTGAGCGTCCCCGCGACCGAGTGGCCGCCGCCGCGCAGCGTCACCAGGTTCGTGTAGTCCGGTGACGTGGCGCAGTTCGTCTCGCGTACCTCGACGCCGTGATCCTTCGCCAGCTGCGGAGCGTTCACGAACGTGACCGGTTCGTCGCTCATGCCGCCGAAGAAGCCCTTCAGCACGGCGAGGGCGAGGATCCGGTTGTCGTACTCGGCGATCTCACCCTCGGTGCAGATCTCGAGCGTGGTCGGCATCTCCCCCACCAGTGACGCGAACAGGCGCCCGAGCCGCTCGGCGAGCGGCAGGAACGGCCGCAACGTCTGGTTCGCCTCGGCGGCGTTGACGTTCACCGCGAACGGCACGAAGTCGCCGGCCAACGCGAGCTGCACCATGTCGGCGATCGTGTCGCCGGCCTTGTCCTGCGCCTCGCGGGTGCTCGCCCCGAGGTGCGGCGTGACGACGACGCTGTCGAGCGCGAACAGCGGCGACTCCGTCGTCGGCTCGAGCGCGAAGACGTCGAGCGCGGCGCCGGCGATCACGCCGTCACGCACCGCCTCGGCGAGCGCGTCCTCGTCGACGATGCCACCGCGAGCCACGTTGATCACCCGTAGCGAAGGCTTCGCCTTCATCAGGAGGTCGCGGCCGATCAGCCCGGTGGTCTCCTTGGTCTTCGGCAGGTGGACCGTCAGGAAGTCCGACTCGGCGACGAGCTGGTCGAGCGTGAGCAGCTCGACGTTCATCTGGCGGGCACGATCGGCCGTGACGAACGGATCGTACGCGACGACCTGCATCCCGAAGGCGAGCGCGCGCTGCGCCACGAGCTTCCCGATGCGACCGAGCCCGACGATGCCGAGCGTCTTCTCGGCGAGCTCGACGCCCTCCCACCGGCTCCGCTCCCAACGGCCCGCCTTCAGCGCGGCGTGGGCTTGCGGCACGTTGCGGGCCTGGCTGAGCAGCAGCGCCATCGTGTGCTCGGCGGCCGAGACGATGTTCGACTGTGGCGCGTTGACGACCATCACGCCGCGGCGAGTCGCCGCCTCGACGTCGACGTTGTCGAGCCCGATGCCGGCGCGACCGATGACCACGAGATCGGCGCCCGCTTCGAGCGCAGCAACGTCGACCTGCGTGGCGGAACGGACGATCAGTGCGTGGGCACCCGGTAGCGCCTCGAGCAACTCGTCGGCGGACAGCCCCAGGCGGACGTCGACCTCATGGCCAGCGGTACGAAGACGTTCGAGGCCGCCTTCGGCGATCTCTTCGGTGACGAGGATGCGAGCCACGCTCCCATCTTGGCGACGGATCAACCGGACCGCCCAGCGCATTGACGGAAAATCAACCGCTGTGACAGGCGACTCGTAGAGTTGCCGGCGTGGCGGGTTCGACCAGTTCGGCGCAACTCGAGCAGGTGGAGCGGTGGTTCACCCGCCGTGGCGTACCCCACTTCATCGCCCACTACGACGCCCGCACGGACATCTGGATCCGGGCGGTGCCGCTGCTCGTCCCCGCGTACCTCCTCGGCGGGCTCAACGCGCTGCAGCTGCGCGATTGGTCCGTGGTGGAGAACCTCGCCGCTGCGGCGATGGTCGTCGTCGTCCTCGTGATCACGTGGGCGGTGACGAACCGGCTCCGCCACCGCCCGCTGCTCACCCTGCCGGTCGAGATCGGCCCTCCGGAGCTGGCGGTGTTCGTGCTCGGCCCGACACTGCCGTCGTTCGTCCTCGGGCAGTGGGGCGACGGCATCCAGGCCGCGCTCGAGGGCGCCGGCGTCCTCCTCGTGATCTACCTCGTGACGAGCTACGGCGTGCTGCCCCTGCTCGGCTGGGCGGCGTCGCAGAGCGCGTCGCAGGTGGTGCTGTTCCTCAACACGCTCGTCAGGGTGCTGCCACTGCTCTTGCTGTTCATCACGTTCCTCTTCATCAACGCCGAGGTGTGGCAGGTCGCGGGCACGCTCACCGGCTGGCCGTACTGGGCGGTGCTCGCGATCTTCTTCCTGCTCGGCGTGGTCTTCGTGCTCTCCCGCGTCCCTGCGCTGCTCGCCTCGCTCGCCACGTTCGACGACTGGGGCGAAGTGCGCGCACTCGTCACGGACACGCCGGCCGACGCGTTGTGCGAGCTGCCGGCCGAGGGTGATCCGGAGGAGTACGCGCTGTCCCGCCGCGAGCGCCTGAACATCGCGCTCGTCTCGATCCTCAGCCAGTCGATCCAGGTCACCCTCGTCGTGCTCGCCGTGTTCGCCTTCTTCAACCTGTTCGGGTTCCTCGCGATCTCGAAGGGCACCACCGAGGCGTGGACGACCCTGCCGAACATCGATCCGCTCGTCGGGCAACGGCTGGTCATCACCGAGCCGCTCGTGCGCGTCGCCGGGTTCCTCGCCGCGTTCACGGGCATGTACTTCACCGTCGTGCTGTCGACCGACTCGGCGTACCGGGAGGAGTTCGCCGAGGACGTGGCACCACGAATCCGCCAGGCGCTCGCCGTGCGGACCGCCTACCGGTACGCGCTCCACGACACATCACGCGAGATCGGTGCCGAGTAGCGTTCGGTCGTCCAGAGGCGCACCCAAGGAGCCAGCATCGTGTCGCATCCCTTCCTGTCCGAAGCGTGGATGGACGCCGCCAAGGCGATCCGCGAGAAGTACGCCGACCGAGCGGCCAAGGTCACGCAGTCGATCCGCATCAACCAGGTGGTCACGAACGTGCCGTTCGGCGATGGCACGGTGAAGAGCTACATGGACACCTCGTCCGGCGAGGTCGTCATGGAGCTCGGCGAGCTCGAGAGCGCCGACGCGACCGTCACGACCGACTACGCCACGGCGCGGGCGATCTTCGTCGAGCAGGACCAGGCAGCCGGCATGCAGGCGTTCATGAGCGGCAAGATCAAGGTGCAGGGCGACATGATGAAGATGATGGCGATGCAGACCGCCATCCCGCAGGACGAGATCGCGAAGACGATCGCCGACGAGATCAAGGCGATCACGTCCTGACGCGCTCGGCCGCGGCGGCCGGGCGAGGTCGCAGCACGACACCGATCACGACGAGGGCGGTGAGGACGAGTCCGGCGACGAGCACGGGTTCCGGCGTGGCGCTGGACGCGAGCACGAGCGCCACGGCGACTGGTGGCACGATGCTCCGCATCGGCCCGGGCGACTTGGCGGGAGCATGGAGCACCCAGACCGCCAGCACGAACACCGCGACCGGCACGGTCACGGCAAGTCCTGCCTGGGTGTCGGACAGCGTGACGTGGCCCGCCGCCCGGTCGATGGCCACGGCGACGCCGGCGCCGGCAGCAGCCACGGACCCGAAGACGAGGTAGTGGCCGTAGCCCCAGGCGAAGGGGGCCGCAACTCGCTGCTCGAACTCCCGCCGGGCCCGCTCCACCAACCGCTCCGACGGCAGGTCGAAGTAGATCCACCACATCGCGAACGCGAGCAGCAGACCGCCGATCACGACGGCGGCCAGATCCGCGAACGAGCTCTCGGCGTCGAGCGCCGCCTGCGCCGCGATCGTCGCCGCGAGCACCGACTCGCCGAGCACGATGATCGTGAACAACCCGTAGCGCTCGACCATGTGACCGGGATGCCACGGCGTGCGACCGGCGGTTTCCGCCCACACCGGGACGGCAAGCTCCGCCACCGCGAGGACGAGGAAGGTCACGACGTACCAACGTTCGGGGACGAGCAAGCGGAGCAACCAGCCGATCTGGACCGCGGTGACACCGGCGGCGTAGCGCAGCGCGGTCTGCCGCCCCGAGCGGTGTGACCGCGCGGCCCGCAGCCATTGCGCGACCAGGGCGAGCCGCATCACCACGTAGCCGACGGTGATGACCTCGAGGTCGCGCTCGTCGAACGCCCGTGGGATGCCTGCCGCGAGCACCAGCACACCCGTCATCTGCACGAACACAGCGAGGCGGTAGAGGGCGTCATCGTTGTCGTAGGCCGACGCGAACCAGGCGAAGTTCATCCACGCCCACCAGATGGCGAAGAAGACGAGGGGGAAGCCGAGGAGCGCGTCTCCCGCGTGGCCGTCGACCAGACCGTGGTGCAGGCTGCTCGCGGCTTGGGCCACTGCGACCACGAAGGCGAGGTCGAGGAAGAGCTCGAGCGGGGTGGCGGCCCGATGCAGCTCGTCGGGATCTCGGGGAGCCAGGCGGACGTGGGGTCGCATGCCGCCATGTTCGCCGCCACGGGAACGGGGAGAGAACCGTCGACCCGGTTCGGACCAGCAGCTACCGGGTTCAGACGAGCGCCGCGCCCTCCGCAGGCTGCACTTCGCGAGGCGTGCTGCGCACCAACGTCGCGAAGCCGACGCCGATCGCGCCGACGCCCGCGGCAACCATGAAGGCGTTGTTGAAGCTGGCGACCAAGCCGCTCGACTCGGTGGCCAGCTGCACCGACTGCATGACCTCCGCGCCGAGCACCGCGCCGAGCTGCGTCATGAGCTGCTGCACGGCGCCGGCAACCCCGAGCTCGATGTCCTCGACTGCGTTCGCGACCGTCGCCACCATCGCTGGTGCGGCCACGCCGAGACCGAATCCGGCGAGCGCCAACGCGACGATGACCAGGAACCCGTCACCGGCGCCGATGACGCTGAAGACCATCATCGAGATCGCGACGACGGCCGTCCCGACCGTCCCGGAGACGCGCTCCCCCACCCTGACGGTGACCATGCTGCCGAGCGGAGCGGCGATCGCGAACGTGAGTGGTCGGGCGATCAGCATCAGCCCCGAGGTGCTCTCGCTGTAACCGAGACCGTTCTGCAGCAGCGCCGGCGTGAGGAAGAAGCTCCCCATGTACGCGAAGTTCGACAGCGTCTGACTCGCGATCGGCGCGACGATGTTGCGCCGTCGCAGCCACGACATCGGCAGCAACGGCTCCGTCGCCCGGCGTTCCGCACGGACGAAGAAGGCGACCACGACGAACGACGCGGCGAGACAGCCGAGCACCCGGGGGCTGGTCCAGCCCCAGTCGTTGCCGCGGTTGACGGCGAACAGCAGCAGCGAGGCACCCAACCCGAGCGTGACCGCGCCGGCCACGTCGAAGCGGGCCTTCGTGCCCTTGCGCGTCTCCGGCAGCAGCCAGAGCGCGAACACGACACCGATGAGGCACAGCGGCGCCTGGATCGCGAACAGGATCCGCCAGCCGAACGCCTCGATCAGCGGTGCGCCGGCGACCACCCCGATGACCGGGGCACCCGCGTTGGCGAAGCTCCAGAAGCCGAGTGGCCGGACGCGCTCCTCCGGCGCGAACAGCTGGTTGATGTACGCCATCGTCGCGGGGCCGGTCGCCGAGCCGCAGGTCGCCGAGAGCGTGCGGAAGGCGATCAGCGACGCTGCGCTCCACGCCATCGCGGTCAGCGCGGCGAAGATGCCGGCGCCGAGCAGACCGAACACGAAGAGCCGACGGTGCCCCCACAGGTCGCCCGCCTTCCCGAACGCCGGCCCGACGACGCCGAACGCGAGCATCGGTCCGGTGATGGTCCACAGGAGCGTCGAGCGGGTGCTGCCGATGTCGGCCGCGATCGAATCGAGCGAGTTCGACAGCGCCGTGATCGTGAAGGCGACGGTGAAGAGACCGGACAGCACGATGACGAGGACGGCTGTGTTGTGGCTGATGCCGACGCGCTGCGCGATGCGCCGGCGGAGGAGCATCGGCCATGCCAGAACGGCGAACTCGTCGACGCCGCTGCCGTCGATGCCGAGCGCCTCGTCGCGCCGATCGCGCTCGTCCCAGTCGGTCTGCGACATCGCGGCCGACTGTAGGACCACCCGCGGACGGCCCTCCAGCCGGCGATGTCCGCCGTTGGCGACCGCCCGCTGCCTACGATCAACCAGCGATGACCGAGCCCGGAGCCAGCACGCAGCCGCCGGGCCTTCCGCCACCGGTGCCGCCACCGGCGCGGCCCCTTCCACCACCGCCGCTTCCACCGCCGGCCCCCGGTTCGACTCCCTTCGGCGGCGCACCCGACGAGGACATGTGGTCCACGACGCGGATCCACGGCGTGCCACCCGACCGCGATCCGACGCCGGCCTACGTGCGCCGGATGCGATCGCGGCGCGATCGGGCGGCGGCGGCAGCGATGCGTCCCACCCGCCGCAGCGGACCGTCGGTGGGCGTCATCGCCGGCGTGATCGTGCCGATCCTGTTCCTGCTGATCGGCACGGTCTTCATCGCTGCTGCGCTCGACTCGGGTGGCGATCCCGACGACGCCCGGCGCCCTCCGCGGGCGCTGGGCACCAACGAGGTGCCGGTGGACGAGACCGCGCCGCCGCTCATGACGACGGTGCCCACGACACCGCCTCCGACGACCGCGCCGCCGGTGCCCGAGACGACCGTCGCGGTCGAGACGACGCTCGCACCGGAGACGACGATCCCGACGGTAACGACCGTGCCCCCGGCGGCGTCACCCGACGTCGGACAGGCGGTCGGGGTCGCCGAGCTCTACCTCGCCGCGATCGTCGCCGGCGACTACGTGACTGCCCGCCTGCACGGCAGCGAGGGCCTCACCGATGCCGAGATCGTCGATCGCTACCCCAGCATCGTCGCCGGCTCCGTCACGTTCATCAGCGCCGGTCCGCCGGGGACCGGGGGGATCCCGCTGCGGCTGCTCGTCGTCACCCAGCACGACCTCGAGGGGGAGCTCGACACCTCCGTGACGTGCGCGCACTGGGATGTGAACGGCAGCACGGTCACCGAAGTCAGCCACGATGAGCTGTACCGGGAGCCGGGCACCGCCAGCGAGACGATCCTCGTCCAGGCCCGGGCGGACTGCGCCGCGCTCCCGCTCGGCTAGACCTGGCGCCCGATCAGCTCGCGCTCACTCGGGCGGCGTCGCCATCGGCGCGAGCGCGTCGGCGAGCGCATCCACGCTCCAGCGATCGTTCTGTTCGATCTTCGGCCCGAACGCCCACGACTCGAACTTCGTCACCGTGCCGCCTTGCACGAAGAAGGTCTCGCCCGTGAACGCGCAACGTTCGCTCGACAGGTAGGCGACGAGCGGCGAGATGTTGGCAGGATCCCAGATGTCGAACGCACCCGCGTCCTTCGGGGGCGCGATGACCTCGTCGAGGCCCGGGGTCGCCAACGTCAACCGGGTGCGGGCGCCGGGCGCGATGCAGTTCGACTTGACGTTGTAGCGCGAGAGCTCCTTCGCCGCGATCTGGCTGAACGTCGCGATGCCCGACTTCGCCGCTCCGTAGTTCGCCTGGCCGGGGTTCGAGAACAGCCCCGACGTGGACGAGGTGTGCACGATGTGGCGCGGCTTCGTGACACCGGCCTTGTGCTGCTCGCGCCAGTAGGCGGCGGCCCAGCGGGTGGGCACGAAGTGGCCCTTCAGGTGGACCGTGACGACGGCGTCCCACTCCTCTTCGGTCATGTTCACCAGCACGCGGTCGCGCAGGATGCCGGCGTTGTTGACCAGGATGTCGAGGTCGCCGAACGCTTCGATGGCCGCGTTCACGAGTCGCTGGCCGCCCTCCCAGTCAGCGACGTCGTCCCCGTTCACGATCGCCTCACCACCCATGCGGCGGATCTCCTCGACGACCTCCTGGGCCGGTGTCAGATCGGTGCCGGTGCCGTCGTTGGCGCCACCGAGATCGTTGACGACGACCCGGGCACCCTCGGCGGCGAAGAGCAGCGCGTGTTCACGCCCGATGCCCCGTCCCGCGCCGGTGATGATCGCGACACGACCGTCGAGTGATCCCATGACGTCCCCTCCCTGCGGTGGTGTGATCGGCGCAACCTACTGATCGAGCGGCCGCGATGCGCAAACGGAGGTCAGAAGAACAGCAGGTCGATCGGTGTGCTGCGGGGCAGCGCTTGGCCGGGCACCGCCGGCTGACCGCCGACGCTCGCGGTCGCGACCTTCCCCGCGGCGACGTTGCCGGACGTGACGCCGACGACGAGCCCGGCGGCATCGAGCGTGGTTGCCACCGTCGCCAGATCGAGGCCGAAGACGGCGGGCATGGTGACGAGGTCGGGACCCTTCGACAGCGCGAAGCGGATCGTCGACCCGCGCTCGACCTGATCACCAGGTGCGACCGACTGGGCGATGATCGCGCCGACCGGGTAGATCGCGCTGAACTCCTCGCCGGCGAGCTCGACGACGAGCCCGGCGGCTTCGAGCTGGGGCTTGAGGTCGGCATAGACCTGTCCGGTGTAGTCGAGGATGTCGCGCAACGGCGGACCGGCGGAGACGACGGCGCTGATCACGGTGCCCTTGACGACCTCTGCGCCGGCAACGAGCGACGGTTGCTCGCCGACCATCCACGAGATGACCGTGCCGATCGGGATGGTCTCGTCCCGCCGCTCCTCGCCCACCTGGAAGAACAGCCCGACCTCCGTCAGCGCCGTCGCGGCCGCCTCCTGGGTGAGCCCGGTGATCTCGGGCAGCGCCGAGAGCGTCGGGCCATCCGAGACGAAGAGGACGAAGGGCTTCCCTTCCTCGAGCTCCGTGCCGCTGGCAGGATCGGTGCGGAACACGGCACCGGCGGGCTGGTCGTCGTTCCGCTCGCGCTGGACCTCGACCTCCCAGCCGTTGTTGGCGATGAGGTTCTGGGCGGCGCCCTCGTCCTGGCCGATGAGGTCCGGCACCGCGTAGCTCGGGACGGTGAGCCGCTGGTAGGCGACGTAGCCGAGGACGGACGCAGCGACGAGGCCGACGACGAGCGCGAGGACGAGGATCACACGGCGCTTCTGGGGCATCGTCGAAGGCGCCTCGACACGGATGCCACCGGTGTCGTCGACGGTGACCACCCGAGTGCGCGGCGTCCCGCCCGTTGGGTCACCGGTTCGCGGTGGCCGCCCGATGGGGCCGCTCGGATCGCGCGGCGCGTCGCCACGGCCCTGGATCAGCGAGTCGGCCGATCGCGGCGTCGGTCGCGAGCTGCCACCCGACGGGTCAGCGGGGCGAGCCGTCGCGCCGGTCGGGTCTCGGAAGCGGGTCAGCTCGCTCGTCGTCTCCTGGCCAGGTGGCGCCTCGAACATCGACGTCCCGCCGGTCACGAGCGGCAGTGGTGCAGGACGGGGCAGCTTCTCCGCGGTCTGCACGAGCGCCCGACCGAACTCGGCCGCAGTGGTGCGATCGGCCGGGTTCGGCCGGCCGGCGCGCTCGAGCACGGCAGCGAGCGGACCGAGATCGGCGGAGACCGGCAAGAGCTTGTCGATCCGGTTGGTCAGCGCCGCGACCGTGGTGTCGCCACCGAACGGCACGTGGCCCGTGACCGCTTCGACGAGCGTCAGCGCCAGCGAGTAGACGTCGGTCTTGCCGTCGATCGGCTGGTGCTGGGCCTGCTCGGGCGAGACGTACCGTGCGCTCGCGAGGTCGATCGACAAGATGTCGTCGCCGTTCATCTCGTCGATGAGACGGGCGATGCCGAGGTCGGCGACACGCAACCGACGATCGTCGCCGAAGAGCAGGTTGCTCGGCTTGATGTCGCCGTGGACGAGGCCGCGGCGGTGCGCGTGATCGAGGCCGCGGCAGGCGTCGAGGCCGACGATGAGCGCCTGCGACGGCGTGAGCGTGCGCCCCCGGTCGAGCACGGAGCGCAAGCTGCCGCCGGTCAACAGCTCCATCACGAGGTAGGGCGTGAGCGCGCCGCGGATCTCCTCTTGGCCCCAGTCGTGCACGGCCACGAGGTTGGGGTGGCTCAGCCCCGAGAGCTGCTCCGCCGCCGCCCGGAACCGCCGGGGCATCTCGGGATCGGTGACGGCCGATGGGTGGAGGACCTTGACGGCGACGGCCCGCTCGAGCTGCAGGTCCACCGCCTCGAACACCGTCGAGTGCACACCGGTGCCGATCCGGGTGCCGAGTTGGTACCGGCCGCCCAGCACGCGACCGCGAGCTCCTTCTCCTGTAGACATGGCACGACGACGCTACCGCCGGGGACGGTGCGGCGACGATGTCATCGTTCGTCGGCGTGGGATTCGACGAGGTCAGCGGCGAGAATGGGGCCATGGCCCGCAGCCCCCGTCGCCCGCTCAACCGACCACGGTTGCTCATCAGTGCCGGCTTCGCGCTGGGGTTCGTGTTCATCATCTATGGGCTCGCTGCGGCGACCACGGGACGCGACGCGCAGGGTCTGCCGGACGAGATCGAGCTCATCTCACCCTCGCGCGGCGACTCCGTGCTGCGTCAGACGGAGATCATCGCCGACCTCGCCCCGGGGTACACCGGTGAGCTCGTCATCGACGGGGACACGCTGCCCGTCGTCGAGGTGACGCCGACGCTCAACGCCGAGCCGGGTCAGGACGTCGAGATCCCGTTGACCACGCGGTTCGACCCGGGCTCGAACGTGCTGCGCTACCTCCCCCAGGAGGGCGCCCCGATCCCGGTGTTCGATCAGGGCACGCACGAGGTGCGGGTCGTGTTCTGGCGCATCGACGAGGGGCGCGGCCGGGCACTGTCGTACACCTGGCAGTTCGACGTCTCGATCTGATCTGACAAGGCGGCACGGTCGACCCGACCGGTCAGTCGGGTAGTTCCCCCGTTTCGAGGAGCCGGGCGAACGAGGTCTCGTCGAGGACGGGGACACCGAGCTCCTCGGCCTTCGTCAGCTTGCTCGCACCCGGCTCGGCGCCGACCACCACGGCGAAGGTCTTCTTCGACACGCTGCCCGGGCTCTTGCCCCCGCGGTCCTTGATCGCTGCCTCGGCTTCGTCGCGCGACCAGCCGTCGAGCGTGCCGGTCACGACGATCGCCTTGCCGACGAGGTTCTGCGGCAACCGGCTGACGGTCACGTTGCCGAACTCGACCCCGGCGGTACGGAGCTTCTCGATGATCGTACGGTTCGCCTCGTTGGCGTACCACGTCGTGATCGACGCGGCGATGACGGGCCCGACGCCGTCGGTCGTGGCGAGGTCGGCCTCGCCCGCCGAGAGGATCGCGTCGAGGTTGCCGAAGCCCCGCGCGAGCGACTCGGCTGCGGCCGGACCGAGGTTCTTGATGCCGAGCGCCACGAGCAGGCGGGGCAACGGCCTCGTCTTCGACGAGGCGATCGAGGCGAGCAGGTTGGTGGCGCTCAACGGGCCGAACCCCTCGAGTTGCAGCAGATCGTCCTGGGTGAGCGCGTAGATGTCCGCCGGATCGTGCACGAGGCCCTTCTCGGAGAGCGCGACGACCGTGCGCTCGCCGAGGCCCTCGATGTCCATTGCGCCGCGGGAGCCGAAGTGGATGATCCGCTGGTCACGCTGGTACGGGCAGTCGGGCTCGACGCACCGGGTGTCGGCCTCGCCCTCTGGTCGCACGAGCGTGGACTTCAACGGGCACGGACAGATGCGCGGGAACACCCACGGCTCGCTGCCGTCGGCGCGTAGGGAGAGCACCGGGCCGACGACTTCGGGGATCACGTCACCGGCCTTGCGCACGACGACCGTGTCGCCCGGGCGCACGTCCTTCAGGCGAACCTGGTCCTCGTTGTGCAGGGTCGCCATGCCGACGGTCGACCCGCCGACGAAGACGGGCTCGAGCACGGCGAACGGCGTCGCCCGCCCGGTGCGCCCGATCGACACCTGGATGTCTCGCAGCAGGGTGGTGCGCTCCTCGGGCGGGAACTTGAACGCGATCGCCCACCGAGGTGCGCGGCTGGTGAACCCGAGCAGCTCGCGCTGCGCGAGATCGTCGAGCTTCACGACCGCCCCGTCGATCTCGTAGCCGAGGTCGTGGCGGTGCTCCCGCCAGTGCTCGCAGAACCCCAACACTGCTTGGAGCGAGTCGAGGACGCGGATCTCGGGGTTGACCGGGAAGCCGAGCGAGTCGATGAAGTCGAGCGTCTCACGGTGCGTCTCGAAGTCAGGGCCGCCGATCACCTCGCCGAGCTGGTAGCTCCAGAACGCGAGCCCTCGCTCGGCGGTGACCGCGGCGGACTTCTGCCGCAGGCTGCCGGCACCGGCGTTGCGCGGGTTGACGGGCACCGGCTCCGGCTTCCGTCCGGCAGCGATGCGCTCGACGTTCTCGGCCTCCTTCCGCGCCTTCAGCCGCTCGAACGCGTCGATCGGGAGGTACACCTCACCACGGACCTCGAGCACCTCGGGCACGTGCAGGCCGCGCAACCGAGCGGGCACGGCGGAGATGGTGGCCACGTTCGCCGTGACGTCCTCGCCCACGCGACCGTCGCCGCGTGTCGCCGCCTGCACGAACCGTCCGCGTTCGTAGCGCAGGCTCATCGCCACACCGTCGATCTTGAGCTCGCACACGTACCTCGCGGCGGCGCCGCCCAGCCCTCGGAGCACACGCTCACCCCAGGCATCGAGCTCGCTCGTGTCCATCGCGTTGTCGAGGCTCGTCATCGGGACGCGGTGCACCACGGGCGCGAAGGCCGTCGACGTGACGCCGCTCACCTGCTGGCTCGGCGAGCTCTCGACCAGGAGCTCTGGGAACTCCTCCTCGAGCGCACGCAGCTCGCGAACGAGCTCGTCGTACTCCGCGTCGGAGACCTCGGGTTCGTCAAGTCGGTAGTAGCGGTCGTCGTGGTACCTGATCGCGGCGCGCAACTCGTCGGTTCGGCGCCGGAGCTCGTCGGAAACGGCCATCGACGGCACCCTACCCAGCGGGTGTGTCGGGGTTTCGGCTACGCCCCGAGCGTCATCTGGGCGGCCACTGCTTGGCTGCCGACACGGTCCGAGATCTCCCTGACGATACGGAAGACGCGCGCCGCGATGAACTCGCTGTGGAGGCCGAGCCCGCCCATCGGGGTGATGATCGCCCGCTGGCGGAGCAGCAGCGGATCGCACCCGGCGGCGACGAGATCGCACCACACCGAGGACAGCTCCCGCCACGGACGCTCGGTCGACGCCGGCATCGGCCCGTCGGTCGCCACCGTCCCCCAGGCGATCCATCCGCCGCCTTCGAGGAAGCGGGACAGGTAGCCGGCGACGGGGATCAGATCAGAGCGGACCGGGAGCGAGAGGAGCGATGGTCCGGCTGCGATGACGCTCGCCCAGTCGGGTGCGCCGCAACAGTGCACGCCGACGACGGCGTCGTTCTCGACAGCCGCGAGTGCGCCCGAGAGCAGATCGATCGCGGCATCCGGTGCGAGCGGGAACGACGAGTCCATCATCTCCGGCAGTGACGGCTCGTCGAGCACGACGACCTGTGGGCAGCCCGGCAGGGATTCGGCGATGCGACGGTGGATCGCCTGCACGTGCTCGCGCACGGCCCGCACGGCCACCTCGAACGCGACGTTGGCCGGCACGCCGGCACGCATCAGCGCGGTGCCGAGCGTGATCGGTCCGACGAACTGCCACTTCACCGGACCCGCCGGCCGAACAGCGGCCGCATGCTCGAGGAACGCGCGCAGCCCGGCGAACGCCTCGTGCTCGAACCTGGTCTCGACGTCGGCCAGCGGATCGACGCGGCGCACGTCGACCGCGAGGCTCCCGTACTGGCCGAGCGTCACGCCGCGGATGCCGATCACCCCCTGCGCGATCAGCCCTTCAGCGGGCGAGCGCTTGGGCAGCGTCGGGATGGCGGGCAGCGACGGCAGCTGCTCCAGCACGAAGCGTGCGGCAGACGAGGCGTCGCGGTGAGGCAGGCTCCCCACGCCGGATGCCGCGCCCAATGGCAGCTGCACCCTCATGTCCGCCCCCTCCTTCCACATCCTCGGCCGTGTGCTCCGCAACCGGAAGTCAACTTCCGATGGCGCCACGTTGGCGAATCGGACCGCCGCTGAGCAAGTCTGTTCCTGTGCCCGCCTCCCGATCCGGTCTGCCGAACGGGCGCTTCGTGCTCTGGATCGTCCGACTGCTGTGGGTCGCGCAAGTGCTCTTGGTCGGCCCCGCGATCGGCCAGGCGCTCGCCGATCAGAGCCGGCCGGTGCAGGTCACCGGGACGGTCGGCGCCTGGGCGATGTGGTTCGCCGCGGTCGTCGCGACGTTCCTGCCGAGCGCCGTGAGCCTGACTGCGCTGCGCATGGTCGTCCCGGGCACGATCCTCGTCGCGCTCGCCGCCGGGGCCGCCGGCGCATCGGTGACAGCGTTCGTCGTCGCGCTCGCCTCCTCGCTCGTCGTCACGCTCGTCGCGTTCAGCGGGGACGTCGGCCAGACCTTCGTGCAGCGCTCCGCGTACGGTGACGAGTCGCGCCTGCCGCTACGGCCGCCCGGCACGCTGCTGCTCGGACCGATCCCCCTGCTGTGGTCGACCACTGCCGTCGCGGTGATCGCGGGTCCGTTGCTGCTCGCCGCCCGCGCGTGGCTGATCGGCAGTGCCGTCACGCTGGCCGCCGCGGGGCTCGGCATCGTCGCCGCGACGCGGTTCCATCGCCTCGCCCGCCGCTGGCTCGTCCTCGTGCCGGCCGGGCTCGTGGTCCACGATGCGCTCGTGCTGGCGGAGACGGTCATGTTCCCGCGTGACGACGTCGAGGCAATCGGGCTAGCGCTCGCCGACACCGAGGCCGCCGATCTCACGGGCGACGCACTCGGCCCCGCGATCGAGATCCGACTCGTCGGCACCGGCACCGTGGTGCTCGCGGCATCGTCATCGAAGCCTGCCGGCACCGCGCTGCACGTGCGCGCGATCCTCATCAGCCCTTCGCGTCCCGGTCGCTTGATCGTCGAGGCGGCGCGGCGCAGGGTCGGTCGATGAGCTCGGCTCAGGCTGCGACGATGCCGCCGCCGAGCACGATCGTGTCCGACGCGTCGTAGAAGACGACGCTCTGTCCGGGCGCGACGACGCGCTGCGGCTCGAGCCACGTCACGACACCGTCGCCGTCGAGATCGGCAGGGTTCGTGGCACCGTGGGCGCTCGTCTGCACGAGCACCCGACCCGACACCGGGCGATCGGTCCACACGAGCTGACGTACCGGCATCGCTCCGACGAGGAGATCAGCCTCGTGCCCGATCGTCACCGCACGGCCCGGTACGTCGATGCCGACCACGTAACGCCGCTCGGGTGCGCCGGCCAGGGGAAGCCCCCGCCGCTGCCCGAGCGTCACCATCTCGACCGCATCGACGCGCCCGAGCGCCTCGCCGTTGGTGTCCCGCACGTCGGCCGCGTGGAGCGGGATGCGGGTGCCGAGGAAGGCGCGCCGGCCTCCGGTCGACGTGATGAAGCACACGTCCTGACTGTCGGGCTTGGCCGCCGTGCGCAGACCGAGCTCCGCCGCCTTCATCCGCACGTCGGCCTTCGTCATCTCGCCGACCGGGAACATCGTGCGCGCCAACTCACGCTGATCGAGCATGTGGAGGACGTAGCTCTGGTCCTTCGCGTGGTCGACGCCCCGCCGCAGATCCCAGCCGCCGTCGGCGCGGTGCACGATGCGGGCGTGATGCCCGGTCGCGACGGCGTCGAAGCCGAGCACGTCCGCCCGTTCGCTGAGGCGAGCGAACTTCAGGTGCCGGTTGCACTCGACGCACGGGTTCGGTGTGGTCCCTGCGGCATGGGCGGCCACGTAGGGCTGGACGACGTGCGCATCGAAGTCGTCGCTGAAGTTGAACACGAGGTGGTCGATGCCGAGCTGCTGGGCGACGCGCCGCGCGTCGTCGACGTCGGACACCGAGCAGCAACCTGTGTCGCTCTCCCCGCCCCACAGGCGCATCGTGACTCCGACCACGTCGTGACCGGCCTCGAGCAGGAGCGCCGCAGCGACGGAGGAATCGACGCCTCCGCTCATCGCGAGCATCACCCTCACGACCGCCCCCGCAGCCGCTCGATCATCGGCGGGATCGCGGCGAGCGCGACGTCGATGTCGTCGTCGGTCGTCGTGTGGCCGAGCGAGAAGCGGATCGCGCCCCGCGCCCGCTCGGTGCTCACGCCCATCGCCGCGAGGACGTGGGACGGCTCCATCGCACCGCTCGCACATGCGGACGCCGCGCTCGCGCAGATGCCGGCCTGGTCGAGCAGGAACAGCAACGACTCGTTCTCGCACCCTTCGAAGCACAGGTGCGCCGAGCCGGCGACCTTCGCCGCGCGCTCGACCGTCTCGCTCGCTCCGGGGCACGTCGCCAGCAACCCATCGACCAATCGATCGCGCAGCCGGGTCACGCGCTCGTTCGTCTCGACGCGCTGCGCCGCGGTGATCCGCAGTGCCTCGGCCATCGCGACGATGCCGGCGACGTTGTGCGTCCCGCTGCGCCGATCGCGCTCTTGCCCTCCACCCTGGAGCAGCGGTTCGAGCTGCACGCCGTCGCGGATCCACAGCGCGCCCACGCCCTTCGGGCCGCCGAACTTGTGTGCCGAGATCGCCAGCAGGTCGACGAGCGGGGTGAGCTCCGACAGATCGAGCCAGCACGCGGCCTGCACTGCGTCGGTGTGGAGGTACGCCTCGGGGGCGCGTCGGCGGACGAGCTCGGCGACCCCCGTGAACGGCTGGACGGTGCCCACCTCGTTGTTGACGGCCATCACCGACACGATGCTCACGTGCTCGTCGAGTGCCGCATCGAGGGCGACGAGGTCGACCCGTCCCGCCGCATCGACACCGACGACACGACCGCCGCCGTGCTCGACGACGTGCAGCACGGCGTGGTGCTCGGCGGCCGGGCACACGGCAATGCCACCGCGGCGGCGCAACGTGCCGGACAGCGCGGCGTTGTCGGCCTCGGTACCGCACCCGGTGAACACGATGCCGCCGGCGGGAACCGCGAGCACGTCGGCGACGATGTCGCGAGCCTCGTCGAGCGCTCGGCGTGCGTCACGGGCACCGCGGTGCGAGCCGGACGGGTTCGCGAAGCGCTTCGTGAGGAAAGGCAGCATCGCCTCGACGGCTTCGGGGCGCATGGGCGTGGTCGCCGCGTGGTCGAAGTACCTCAGGGGCGGGAGCGCGGACACACCGTCGAGGCTAGTGACGAACCGCGACGGACGGCACCGGCCGGACCTGCTGAACTCGCGCCGTGCGCGGCTACGACGAGGCGAGCTATGGCGACGCGTTCGCCGACATCTACGACGACTGGTACGCGGACCTGACGGATGCGAGCGCGACCGTGGCCCGCCTCGGCCGCCTCGCCGGCGCGGGGCCCGTGCTCGAGCTCGGCGTCGGCACGGGTCGGATCGCCGTTCCGCTGGCCGTGGCGACGGGCGTGCCGGTGTTCGGCGTCGACGCGAGCGAGCAGATGCTGGCCCGGCTGTCGGCGAAGCCAGGAGGTGATCTCGTGACGGCGGTGCTCGGCGACATGACCGGCACGGGCCTGCCCGCCGGGTCGTTCACGCTCGTCTACGTCACGTACAACACGTTCTTCAGCATCCTCACCGACGCTGACCAACGGCTGTGCTGCACCGCGGTGGCGAGCCGTCTCGCGCCGGGTGGGCGCTTCGTCATCGAGGCGTTCGTGCCGGTCGAACCGCCGCAGCAGGGATCGGTCGTCGAGCTCCGGTCGATGGCGGTCGACCGCGTGGTGCTCAGCGTGAGCATCCACGACGCGGCGTCCCAGCGCGCGGAGGGCCACCTGATCGAGCTGACCGAGGGCAACGGCGTCAGGTTGCGTCCATGGTCCATCCACTACAGCACGCCCGAGCAGCTCGACGTGATGGCGGCGGAGGCCGGCCTGGAGCTCGAGTCGCGCGTCGCCGGCTGGCACGACGAACCCTTCGACGAAGCCAGCACCCACCACGTTTCGACCTACCGCCGCCCGACCGAGTGACCGGCGATCGGGCGAGCTCGTTCGCATGGCGAACGCGATGTGACGGATGGGCCGTCTGCGTCACACCTTCGCCGTCGCGTACGCCGTATCCTGCAGAGCAGTGAGTCAGCTCCGATTGAATCCCCTGACCGGACGATGGGTGACCATCGTCTCGTCGCGAGCGGAACGGCCCACCGATTTCGCCCCTCGCGATGGCACGGTGGACGCCGATCCTTCCCGGCCGTGCCCGTTCTGCCCAGGCAACGAAGAGTCGACGCCGCCGGCGCTCGAGACCGTTGACGACGCGGGTGGATGGCGGTTGCGGATCGTACCGAACCTGTACCCCGCCTTCGAGGGTGACGAGTGCTTGGCCGTGCGCAACCTCGGGCCGGTGCACGTGCAGGCGGAGGCGAGCGGGATCCACGAGGTGCTCGTGTTCTCCCCCGAGCACGACGCCAACCTCGGCAGCCTGAGCGACGGCGAGATCGGCGACGTGATGGTCGCCCTGCGCCACCGGTTCATCGAGCACGCCGCCACGCCGAACGTCCGGTACACGCAGGCGATCGTCAACTACGGCCGCGAGGCCGGCGCCTCGCTCTCCCATCCGCACGGGCAGCTCCTCGGCATGCCGTTCGTACCGGGCGAGATCCTCGACGAGGAGCGGGCGTTCGGTCGGTTCGACGGCGGCTGCATCATCTGCGCCACGGTCGAGGCGGAGCTCGTCGACGGCGCTCGCGTCGTGCTCGTGAGCGACGACGCACTCGTGGTGTGCCCGTACTGGAGCGGCATGCCGTACGAGCTGCTGATCATCCCGCGCAACCACGAGGTCCACCTGCAGGATGCGAGCAAGGCCGACCTCGAGGGTGTCGGTCGAGCGCTGCGCGACGCGGTGGCGACCCTGAACCGGGTCCATGGCGACGTGGCCTTCAACCTGGTCGTGCACACGGCGCCGCACCAGCACGGCGGACCGTTCCACTGGCACCTGCACCTGTTGCCGAACCTGTTCACGGTCGCCGGCTTCGAGCGTGGCACCGGCGTGCTGATCAACATCGTTCCGCCGGAAGAGGCCGCCGAGGCGCTCCGCCGGGTGGCCGTCGTCACGAGCTCCTGACCGCATCGGCCGCGGACGTGTTGGCGTATCTGCCGCACGTCTGGACGGTCTTGAATGCTGGAAGGAGGACGCCATGGCACTCACGATGTGGAGCAAGCCCACGGGTGGCCGACTCGAGCGCGACGAGCTCGCCGAGTTCCGGGCGCTCGCGCACCGCCTGTACGAGGCGAACGTGCACATCTTCGAGGACGAGCTCGACGCGCTGTCGGCGCTCGGTGTGGTCTCGCTCGTCGACGCACCGGGCGGGCTCGATCTGCTGCGGCCCTGAGCGGCCCTGAGCGGCGCTGAGCTACACGGCGAGGCGCAACGCCGCGCCGAGCGGCGCGAGCCAGGCGCGCCGGCCACCGTCACCGGCCGTCATCGCCTCGTAGACCCGCTCCTGAGCCCGCTCGTACACGCCGGGGCCCTCGCGCTCCGTCAGGAGCTCGGCGAGCTCGATCGCCCGTCCTCGGGCGCTGCTGTCGCTCGCGATCGCGCCGTCGACCAGTTCGTCCAGCAGCTCCTCGAGCCCGTCGCGGTGCGGGTCGACCCAGTCGGTCGGTGCCGGCTCCTCGGTCGCCCAGCTCCACACGTCGCGGCCGGTCGGGAGGTCCGGGTCGTTCGACTCGGCGAGAGCGAGCAGGTCGAGTGCTTCCGCGAGTGGTGGCTCCTCGCCGAGCGCTCGGAGCAGCTCGGCTGACCGCAGCGCCTCTTGCAGGACGATCGCGACCTCCCGGCGGGCGAGGTCGGCGAAGAACCAGGCGCAGCTCGTGAACGACGCCAGCGTCGCTTCCTGGCTGTCCAGGAGCGCCCGCGCCACCGACTCGGACGTGGCCGGCCGCACATGCGCGTCGACGAACGCGTCCCAGGCATCGGGGTCGGCGAGCACGTCGCCGAACGCATCGCGCGCCGCCCACGGATCGTGGAAGACGTTCGCACCGCGCTTGGCGAACACGTCGACTGCGTGCGCGCGCAGCAGGACGAGCGCATCCCGCAACGGCTCGCGCCAGCGCTGGTGCCATCCGTCGGCGCCGTCGGTCGAGCAACCGCAGTCGACCCTCCATCGCCCGAGTCCGTGGACGCAGGACCAGGCGGACGGCCAGACCGAGTCCACTGGAACACGCGGCGCGAGGTCGAGCAGTCCGCCCAAGCCGCCGGAGCGGATGCCGCGGGCGGGCGCCTCCACGCCGAGCGCGTGGGCGATCGCCCGTTCTGCGAAGCGATGGTGGTGGCCGAACGTCTCCGCGTCGGTCGCGGCCACGACCAGACCGCCGTCCGCGCCACTCGTGAGGCGATCGACGAGCGAGCCCGTGTTGTGCAGCGCGCCCCCGAACGCGACGTCGTGGCTGATCGGACCGTCGTAGACGACGAGGTCGAGCTCCCGTCCAGCGGGATCACGCCAGCGTCCGACGGCGCCGGGCGGCACCGGCGAGGCGACCTGCGACGGAGCGAGGATCGTGAAGCCGTATCCCTCGGCGACGAGGAGATCGAGCACCCACGCATCGACGCCGGTCTCGGGCAGCCACGTGCCTGCCGGTTCGCGGCCGAAGCGACGGCGGAAGTCAGCCCTCCCCCAGCGGAGCTCGGTGCGCGCGTCCACGACGTGGCAGAGCGGGAGGATCGCGTGGTGGAACGGATGAGCGATCGCGGTGGCACCGGCGCCGTCGCCTTGGACCATCCGGGCGAGCACGTCGGGGGCGTGGTCGGCGAGCCAGTGGGCGAGGGTCGGCCCGAGGTTGAAGCTCATCAACCCGTAGTTGTTGACGATCCGCTCGACCCGGCCACGGTCGTCGAAGATGCGGGCGAACGCGTTCGGTCGATAGCACTCGGCCGTGATCCGCGCGTTCCAGTCGTGGAACGGCGCCGCCGTCGGCTCGACCGGCACGTCACCGGTGCGCGGGTCGGCGCGCGGGGGTTGGTAGACGTGGCCGTGGATGGCGATCGCGTCGGCGCTCACGAGGTGAATGGTCCAGTCGTCATGTCAGTGGTGCGCAAGACGGTCCGGGTTCACCTTGCAGCGGCAAGCCACAGCACCGCGAGCGGAGGCAGATCGACCATCGCCGACGCCGGCTGGCCCTGCCAGAGCACGTCCGTCGTGCCCTCGAGCGACACCTGCTCGAGCCCGCGGTACGTCGAGCCGCCGAAGTTGGGCGCATCGGTGTCGAGCACGATCTCCCACGCGCCTGCCCACGGCAGCCCGACCCGGTAGCCGGGCCGTGGGACCGGCGTCATGTTCGCGACGCAGATCACCGCCTGGCGTCCGAAGCCGCCCCACCTGATGAAGGAGAGGACCGACTCGTCGGCGTCGTCGGCGGCGAGCCACTGGAAGCCCGCCGCTTCGACGTCGCGCTCCCACAGCGCCGGCCAGGCCGCGGCCGTGGCGTTGAGCCGGCCGACGAGGTCGAAGATGCCACGGTGGGGCGCGTGGTCGAGGAGGTACCACGGCAGGCCGGTGTCGGAGTTCCACTCGGACCATGGCGCCATCTCGCCACCCATGAAGAGCAGAGGGGCGCCCGGGTAGGCCCACATCCAGGCGTACAGGGCGCGGAGGTTGGCGAAGCGCTGCCACTCGTCCCCCGACATCTTGCCGAGCAACGAGCCCTTGCCATGGACCACCTCGTCGTGACTGAGCGGGAGGACGAAGCGTTCGCTGAACGCGTACAGCAGGCCGAACGTGAGGTCACGGTGGTGCCACCGGCGGTGCACCGGATCGGTCGACATGTACTCGAGGGTGTCGTGCATCCATCCCATGTTCCACTTGTGCGAGAAGCCGAGCCCGCCGTGGTGCACCGGATGGGTCACCTGCGGCCAGGCCGTCGACTCCTCGGCGATCATCAGCACGCCGGGGAACCGACCGAACACGACCGCGTTCAACTGGCGGAGGAACTCGATCGCCTCGAGGTTCTCCCTGCCGCCGAGACGGTTCGGGATCCAGCCGCCCGCCGGCCGCGAGTAGTCGAGGTAGAGCATCGACGCCACCGCGTCGACGCGCAGCCCGTCGATGTGGAACTCCTCGAACCAGTACAGCGCGTTGGCGACGAGGAAGTTGCGGACCTCGTTGCGGCCGTAGTTGAACACGAGCGTCCCCCAGTCGGGGTGCTCGCCGAGACGGGGATCCTCGTGCTCGTAGAGCGCGGTGCCGTCGAAGCGCGCCAAGCTCCAGTCGTCCTTCGGGAAGTGCGCCGGCACCCAGTCCACGATCACGCCGATGCCGCGGCGGTGCAGCACGTCGACGAAGTGACGGAGGTCGTCAGGACTGCCGTAGCGCGAGGTCGGCGCGTAGTAGCCGCTCACCTGGTAGCCCCACGATCCACCGAACGGGTACTCGGCGATCGGGAGCAGCTCGACGTGCGTGAACCCGAGGTGCTCGACGTGGTCGGCGAGCAGCTCGGCAGCTTCGATGTAGCCCAGCCCCGGCTGCCACGATCCGAGGTGGACCTCGTAGATCCGCAGCGGCCGCGTCGCCGAGGAGCCGGCGTCGCGTTCGGCCATCCACGACTGGTCACCCCAGGCATGGGCGGGCGGCGGGCAGATGATGCTCGCGTTCGCCGACGGCAGCTCGGCCTGACGAGCGAGCGGGTCCGCCTTGAGCCGCGTCACGCCGTCGGAGCCGAGCACGGCGTACTTGTAGCGCTGCCCGGCCACCGGCCCGTCGATCTCACCGGCCCAGTACCCCGATGATCCTTGCGGCCGCAGCTCGTCGGGCCCGTCCGTCCAGTCGTTCCAGTCACCGACGACACGGATCCGTCCGGCGTTCGGCGCCCACAACGCGAAGCGTGCGCCGCCCTCGGTGACGTGAGCCCCGAGCAGCTCCCACAGCCGACGATGGTTGCCCTCACCGAGCAGGTGGAGATCGATATCGCCGAAGATCATGTCGGACATCTTGGGAAGCGTAGGCGGCACATCGCCCGCTACGTTCGGCCAGGTGCGTGTCGCGATGCTGTCCTGGGAGTACCCACCCCTCGTCGTCGGGGGCATCGCGGCCCACGTCGACGGGCTGGCCCGAGCACTGGCGAGAGCCGATCACGAGGTCGTCGTGCTCACGCTCCACCACCCTGACGCGCCCGACGACACGGTGATCGACGGCGTACGGGTGCTGCGGGCACACGCCGAGCTGCCCTGGATCCCCGACCACGACATCGTCGCCCGCATGTCCTCCGCCAACCACCAGATCGCACAGCTGGCGGCGCAGCTGGGCGACTGGCGGCCCGACGTCGTGCACAGCCACGACTGGCTGACGTCCTGGGCGGGCGACACCCTGAAGGCGTGGTGGAACGTGCCGCTCGTCGCGACCATCCACGCAACCGAGCGGGGACGCCACGGCGGGCACGTGCCGAGCGGTCAGCCGGCGGTGATCAACGCCGTCGAGTGGTGGCTCACGTATCAGGCCAGCGAGGTGATCTGCTGCTCCGAGTTCATGCGCAACGAGGTGATCGACGGCTTCGAGCTGCCGTCCGAGAAGGTCCACCTCGTGCCGAACGGCGTCGACCCGGCGATGTGGGCACCGCCGTCGTCCCGACCGGTCGAGGCGCGCGAGCCGCTCGTGCTCGCCTGGGGCCGAGTGCAGTACGAGAAGGGCTTCCAGGTGCTGGCAGCCGCGATCGGGCGCCTCCGCACCCGGGTTCCCGGGTTGCGCTGCGTCATCGCCGGCCGCGGCTCGTACCTGCCCGAGTTGCAGATGCAGCTCGACGTCGAAGGTGTCGGTGACATCGTCCAGCTCGCCGGCTTCATCTCGGACGACGAGCTCCGCGACCTGCTCCACCGGGCCGGGTGCGCGGTGATCCCGTCGCTGTACGAACCGTTCGGCATCGTCGCGCTCGAAGCGATGGCGGCCGGTGCACCGGTCGTCGCCGCGCGCACGGGCGGTCTCGCCGAGATCGTCGATGGGACGGAGGCCGGACTCCTGTTCGAGCCGGGCAACGTCGAGCAGCTCGCCGAGCGGATCGCACAGATCCTGACCTCGCCGGAATCGGCCGCTTCGGTGCGCGATGCCGCAGCCCGGCTGCTGCGAGATCGCTACTCGTGGGACGCGATCGCCGTGTCGACACTGCAGGCCTATGCGTCGGCGCTCAGCGTGGTCTGATCTTTACGTTACGTCTACGAAAAAGCTGGGCAACGACCCCCGGCCGGCCAGCGGCATCACTAGCGTTCTCGCTCATGCGTCCGGTCCACAGCTTCCGAATCGAGCCCACCCTTCCTGCACGGTTCGCCGACCTCCGCCGGGTGGCCCGCAACCTGCGCTGGACGTGGGACGAGCGGGCGCTCGCACTGTTCGCCGACCTCGATCCTGCAGCGTGGGACGAGAGCCAGCGCGATCCGATCCGCTTGCTCGAGCTGATCACGGCCGACCGGTGGGCGATCCTCCTGCGCGACCAGCGGATCGTCGACGAGATCGACGCGGTCGTCGCCCAACTCGATGCCGCGACGACGGACCCGCGCTGGTTCCAGCACCGCCAGGACAGCCCGCTCGACCTCGTGGCCTACTTCTCGCCGGAGTTCGGGCTGTCGGAGACGCTGGCCCAGTACTCGGGCGGCCTCGGCATCCTCGCCGGCGACCACTTGAAGGCGGCTGCGGATCTCGGTGTGCCGCTCGTCGGCATCGGCCTGCTGTACCGCGAGGGCTACTTCCACCAGCGTCTGGACGCAGACGGTTGGCAGAACGAGGCGTTCCCGCCGCAGGACCCGAACGGCCTCGCGATGACGCCGACCGGGCTGCAGATCAGCCTGGCGGTCGGCGGCGAGCACGTGGCCGTGGCGATCTGGCGCGTCGATGTCGGCCGCGTGCCGCTCTACCTGCTCGACACCGGTCTCCCCGGCAACAGCCCGGAGGCCGCCGGCATCACCGACCGGCTCTACGGCGGCGATGTCGAGCACCGGCTGCGGCAGGAGATCGTGCTGGGCATCGGCGGCGTGCGTGCGCTGCGGGCGCTCGGTCTGCACCCACAGGTGTTCCACACGAACGAGGGACACGCCGGGTTCCTCTCGCTCGAGCGCATCCGGGAGCACATCGCAGGTGGGCTCGCGTTCGCCGAAGCGGTCGAAGCAGTCCGCGCCGGCGGCGTCTTCACCACGCACACCCCCGTGCCCGCCGGCATCGACCGGTTCCCTCCCGAGCTCATGCAGCAGTACTTCGGCGGGTTCGCGGCGCAGTGCGGGATCACGCTCGACGAGCTGCTCGCGATCGGCAGCCGGGCCGACGAGCCCGACGAGCACCGGTTCAACATGGCCGTGATGGGACTGCGCCTCGGCGGTCGGTCGAACGGTGTGGCAGCGCTGCACGGTGACGTCAGTCGGCACATGTTCCAGGGCCTCTGGCCGGACGTCCCCGTGGACGAGGTGCCGATCGGTTCGATCACGAACGGCGTGCACGCCCACACGTGGGTCGCGCCGCGCATCGGGGCGATCTTCAGCTCCGGCATCCACCCCGTGTGGGACGGCGCCGACGCCGGCACCTGGGACGCTGCTCGCAAGCTCGACAACGCCACCGTCTGGGCGGCTCGCAACCAGGGCCGCAGCGAGATGGTCAGCTTCATCCGGGAGCGCCTCGGCGACGACCTGCTCGATCCCGACGCGCTGACGATCGGCTTCTCCCGTCGCTTCGCCACGTACAAGCGGGCGACGCTGCTGCTCGCGCAGGCCGACCGCCTGATCTCGATCCTCCACGGGCCCGAGCGGCCTGTGCAGTTCGTGTTCGCCGGAAAGGCGCACCCGGCCGACCAGCCGGGCAAGGAGATGATCCGCGAGATCGAGCTGTTCGGTCGTCGATCCGACGTCCGCGGCCGGTTCGTCTTCGTCCCGGACTACGACATGGCGATCGCCCGCACCCTCTACCACGGGGCGGACGTCTGGCTGAACAACCCGCGTCGCCCGCTCGAGGCGTGTGGGACGTCCGGCATGAAGGCAGCGCTCAACGGCGCGCTGAACTGCTCGATCCTCGACGGCTGGTGGGACGAGGCCTACGACGGGATGAACGGCTGGGCGATCGACTCGGCCGAGGAAGAGCCCGACATCGCCCGCCGCGACGAGCGCGAAGCAGCGAGTCTCTTCGGTCTGCTCGAGCAGGAGATCGTGCCGCTCTTCTACGACCGCCGCGACGGCATCCCGACAGGCTGGCTCGACCGGGTGAAGCACGGCTGGGCGACGATCGGTCCGGTTTTCACCGCGTCCCGGATGGTGCGCGAGTACACGACGGCGCTCTACGAGCCCGCCGCAGCCGCTGCGAACCGGATGCACACCGATGACGGTGCGGCGGCCAAGGCGCTCGCAGTGTGGAAGCGGGACACGCTCGCCCACTGGGACGAGGTCGCGGTCGACGACGTCTCGACGCCCGATGACGACGGGCACCCTGAGGACAGCCGGACCGTGTCGGCAACCGTCCACCTCGGGGCGTTGACCGAGGCGGACGCGGTCGTCGAAGTGGTCCACGGTCCGGTCGACGCCGACGGCGCGTTCGCGTCATCGACGTCCGCCCGTCTCGAGCGGGTCGAGCAGCTCGCCGACGGCTCGCTGCGCTATGCCGGCACGTACGTGCCGAGCTCGGCCGGCATGTACGGCTGCACCGTGCGCGTGCTCCCGAGTCACCCCGACCTGACGAACCCGGTCGAGCTCGGCCGCATCGCCTGGGCCTGACCGCGTCGGCTGCGGCGCGACGTGGTCACAGCTCCGCGATGGGGAGCGTGAACCACACGCGTGCGCCGCGGACGGTCGACACCTCGTCGATGCCGATCGTCCCGCCGTGGGCCTCGACGACGGCCTTGCACACGGCGAGACCGAGCCCGGACGAGCCGCTCGACGAGCGGAACACGTCGAACACCTCAGCGCCCGAGCCGAGTGGGAAGCCCGGTCCGTGATCGGTGACGGCGACCTCGACGGCGGCATCGCGCCGGCGGGCGCTGATGACGATGGGCTGCTCCGGCGGGCTCCAGCGCGATGCGTTCTCGACGAGGTTCGTCACGACTTGATCGATCTGCACGGCGTCGATGAGCACATCGGGCAGTGACGGCTCGAGATCGAGGAGAATCGGTGCCGTCCGCAGCCGGCCGAGGCGGCGGAGCGAGCCCGTCAGCACGTCGGGGAGCGACTCGGCCTGGGCCGACGGCACGAGTGCACCGGCGCGAACACGGCTCGCGCTGAGGAGGTTGCCGACGATGCGATCGAGACGCTCGCTCTCGCTGAGCACCAACCCGAGGAGCTCGGTGCGTCGTCCGTCGTCGTCCTCGTGCACACCGGTGAGCAAGTCGCTGGAGGCGGCGCGGATCGTGCTCAGCGGATTGCGGAGATCGTGCGAGACGGCTCTCAGGAGCAGCTCCCCGCCCGCGTTCGCGGGTGCCTGCTCGAAGGGTTCGTCGCGACGCCGGTCGGCCACGACCCCCACGCCGAAGGCGATGGTGACGAACACGATCAGCACGAGGACGTCGCGGGTCAGCCCGACGTGGACGTGGCCGAAGGGCACGAGGAACGCGAGCGAATAGCCGATCGCGGCGATGAACGCCACACGGACGCCGACCCGCCACCCGCCGAGCACGCTCGCCACCACGATCGGAACGAGCAGCAACGCGCCGGTGACGTTGGTGCCGATCCGGTCATCGAGCAGCCGACAACCGCCAGTCACCAGAGCGGTGCCGGACAGGCCGACGAGCCAGGCAGCGACACGTTTCGTCACGGCTCCATTGTGCACCGACGGGGGCGCAGACGGGCGGGCCGCCGGCACGTCACCCGGAGCGCGGAGCCAGGCGGTAGCCGACGTGGCGCTCGGAGACGATCTCCGGCCGTTCGGGGCCGTCACCGAGCCGGCGGCGCAGCCGGCTGACGTTGACGCGCACCGCATTGAGATCGGGCTGGTCGACACCACTGCCCAACGCACGGGCGAGGACGTCGTGGGTCACCAGCCGTCCTGCGTTTCGCATCAGGATGCTCAGGATCGTGAACTGCTGCGGCTGGAGCTCGAGCGGCTCGCCGGCGACCTCGACGTAGTGCCCGGGGACATCGATGCGCACGTCGCCGACGAGCACCTCGTGATCGTCGAGCAGCGGCGCCACGACCGCGGCGTGCCGCAGCTGGACGCCGATCCGCGCCATGAGCACCTCGATGGTCACGGGTTTGACGACGTAGTCGTCGGCGCCGACGCCGAGCGCGTCGACGATCCGCTGGTCGTTCGCATCGGCGGACACGATGATGATCGGGCACCCCGGCCAGCTGTGGAGGTGGCGGCACAGATCCACGCCGTCCACGTCGGGCAGACCGAGGTCGAGCAGCACGAGATCCGGAGGTTCCGCCTCGACGGCGAGTCGCGCCTCGCGACCGTCACCGGCCTCGACGACCCGGAACCCTCGTGCGGTGAGCGCGATGGTCAGTGCCCGCCGGTGCGGTTCGTCGTCCTCGACAACAAGGATCGTCCGCACGGCCGGGGACGCTATCGCGGGCTACGCGACCGGCAGCGGGGTCACCGCAGCGGCCGCGGATCGTGGGTCCACGACCTCCGCGCAGAGACGAAATGCACACGAAACGGCACGGGCACTCCCGTGAAATGCGTCCCCCGTACGGTGCGGGCGAGCGGTGTCGACTCGTTGCCGCTGCCAACAACTCAGGAGGAACGGATGCTGTCACTCTCGCTCGGTCGAGTACCGATGCAAGTTGATCCGGTCACCGCGCTCGGCGGTCAGATCAACATGCTTTGGGTCGTCATCGGCGCGATCTTGGTGATCTTCATGCAGGCCGGCTTCGCTCTGGTGGAAACCGGCTTCTGTCGGGCGAAGCACGCAGCGCACGTCGTCGCCACCAACTTCGCGATCTTCGGCCTGGGCTTCATCGGCTTCTTCCTGATCGGCTTCCCCCTGTCGCTGAGCGCCCTCGACATGTCGGGGTACTTCGGCGGGCTCGGCGGCGCCGTCGGCAGCCCGCTGATCGGGGACGGCAACTGGGTGTTCCTGTTCAAGGGCGGCTGGGCGCTGTCGGGCGGCGGCATCGACGCCGGCGTGCTCGCGCTCTTCCTCTACATGGTCGCGTTCATGGACACCGTCGCGACGATCCCGACCGGCGCCATGGCGGAACGTTGGAAGTGGGGGAGCTTCGTCATCTGGGGCTTCTTCTGCGGCGCGATCTACTACCCGCTCTTCGCAGCGTGGACATGGGGCGGCGGCTGGCTGTCGAAGACCTGGGACACGATGAACCTCGGCGCCGGTTACGCCGACTTCGCCGGGTCCGGCGTCGTCCACACGGTAGGTGGGGTCGCCGCCCTCGCAGGCGCGATCGTGATCGGGCCCCGCATCGGCAAGTTCGGCGCTGATGGCAAACCGCGTGCGCTGCCCGGGCACCACATCCCGATGGCGATGCTCGGCACGTTCATCCTGCTGTTCGGATGGTTCGGGTTCAATGCCGCCTCGACGTTCGCGGCCACCGACGTGCAGTTCGCCACGGTCGCCACGAACACCGCGATCGCGGGAGCGTTCGGTGCGATCGTCGCCATGTTCTGGATCACGCAGCGCACCGGCAAGCCCGATCCCGGCATGATGGCGAACGGCATGCTCGCCGGTCTCGTGGCGATCACGGCGCCGTGCGCCTTCGTGTCACCGGCGATGGCCGCGGTCATCGGCATCATCGCCGGCGTGCTCGTGATCGAGGCGGTGTTCTTCGTCGAGCGCAAGCTGAAGATCGACGACCCGGTCGGCGCGATCGCCGTGCACGGCGTGAACGGCACGTTCGGCGTGCTCGCCGTCGGCCTGTTCTCGAACGGCAGCTACGGCGCAGGATGGAACGGGTCGGACGTGGAAGGCGTCAAGGGCCTCTTCTGGGGCGACGCCGGTCAGTTCGGCGCTCAGCTCCTCGGCGTAGCCGTGCTGTGGACGGTGATCTTCGGCATCGCGTTCGCCTTCTTCAAGATCCAGGACAAGGTCTCCAAGGCGCGCGGGAAGGGCGGCATCCGTTCGCTCGAGGCCGATGAGATCTCGGGGCTGGACATCCCGGAGATGGGCGTCCACGCCTACCCCGAGTTCGTCGGTCAGTCATGACCCGCCAGGACCTACGACGGCAACATCGCAACAGAGGAGCCAACACGTGAAGCTCGTGACCGCAATCGTCAAACCGTTCAAGCTCGACGACGTCCAGAGCGCGCTCAAGGCAGCGGGCGTCGCCGGCATGACCGTCAGCGAAGCTCGCGGTTTCGGCCGCCAGGGAGGACACACCGAGACGTATCGCGGAGCGGAGTACCAGATCGAGTTCGTCCCGAAGGTGAGAGTCGACATCGTCGTCGACGACACCGCGGTCGACGAGGTCATCGCCGCCGTCAGCGCCGCGGCCAGCACGGGCAAGATCGGTGACGGGAAGATCTGGGTCACGGACGTGGCCGAGCTCGTCCGCATCCGGACCGGCGAGCGAGGCGCTGAGGCGATCTGACGCCATCAGCGAAGCAGCGGAGCAGAGGAGCGTCTCGTGACGGTACGGACAGGTGCCGGTGTCAGCATCGATCTCGACGGCTACCAAGCCGCGATCGGTGACGTCACCGTCGAACTGACTCGCCTGCAACGAGACCTCCTCGCTCTGCTCGCCGCGCGTGCCGGCGACATCGTGACCTACGCGGAGCTCACCCTCGCCGGCTGGGGCGTCGCGGCCGAGTCACGCCGTCGCTCCATCCGCAATGCGATGTATGCGATGCGCTCGACGATCTGCCGTGGGGAGGCTGCTCCCGCGATCGTCTCGGTGTCAGGCCTCGGTTATGCCCTGCTCGAGCACGGATCGACGCGTCCGCGCAGGTGCTGCAGGACGAGCTCGACGGCGACGGCGACGGTGAGCTCGTGGGTCGGCAGCACGAGCTCGGGTGATTCCGGTTCCTCGTAGGCATCGTCGACGCCGGTGAAGCCGCGCAGTTCGCCGGCCCGGGCCTTCACGTACAAGCCCTTCGGGTCGCGGCGTTCGCACTCGTCGATCGGGGTCGACACCCAGACCTCGACGAACGGCAGCGCTGCCGCAGCGTGGATCTCGCGGGCGAACTGCCGACCGGCGCGGTAGGGACTGATCACCGGCACGAGCGCGACGACACCGGCGTCGGCGAGCAGCTGCGCAACGTGTGCGACGCGCCGTACGTTCTCGGCGCGGTCGGCGGCGGAGAACCCGAGATCGGCGTTCAGGCCGTGGCGGACGTTGTCGCCGTCGAGGAGGTAGGCGGGGCGACCCGACGACACCAGCGCGGCCTCGACGGCTGCAGCAATGGTCGACTTGCCGGAACCCGAGAGCCCCGTGAACCACACCGTCGCACCCTGGCTGGGACGCGTCGCACGACTCACCTCACCGTGCTGCCAGACCACGTTCCGATCGTTCATGCCCACGGCTCACGCCGCTCCGAGGATCATCCCGGCGCCCACGGTCGAGTTCGTCGCCTCGTCGATCAGGATGAAGCTGCCCGTCGTGCGGTTCCGGCGGTACTCGTCGTAGAAGAGCGGCGCGGTGGTGCGCAGCGTCACCCGGCCGAGCTCGTTGAGCGCGAGCTCGTGGTCGCCCTCGTTGCGGTGGAGCGAGTTGACGTCGAGTTGGTAGGCGACGTCCTTCACGATCGTGCGCGCTGTCTGCGTCGTGTGCTTGATCGTGAAGCGGTCACCGGCGCGCAGCGGACGGCTCTCGCTCATCCAGCAGATCATCGCGTCGAGGTCCTGGCCGACATGCGGTTGGTTGCGGGGACGGCAGATCATCGAGCCGCGGCTGATGTCGATGTCGTCGTCGAGGCGGATCGTGACGGACATCGGCGGGAACGCCTCGGCAACCGGCCCCTCCCCCGTGTCGATCGACGTGATCCGCGACGTGAACCCGGACGGCAGGACCATCACCTCGTCGCCAGGCTTGAACACGCCGCCGGCCACGGTGCCTGCGTACCCGCGGTAGTCGTGGTGCTCGTCGCTCATCGGGCGGATGACGTACTGCACGGGGAAGCGGCAGTCGATGAGGTTGCGGTCGGACGCGATGTGGACGTCCTCGAGCAGGTGCAGCAGCGAAGCGCCCTCGTACCACGGCATGTTCGGCGAGCGGGTGACGACGTTGTCCCCGTTGAGCGCAGAGATCGGGACGAACGACAGGTCACCGGTCTCGAGCCGAGCAGCGAAGTCCTGGAACTCGGACTTGATCGACTCGAAGACGTCGTAGTCGTAGTCGACGAGGTCCATCTTGTTGACGCACAGCACGAGGTGCGGGACCCGCAACATCGTCGCGAGGATGGCGTGGCGGCGGCTCTGCTCCTGGATGCCCTTGCGGGCGTCGACGAGGATGAGCGCGAGGTCGGCCGTGGACGCGCCCGTGACCATGTTGCGCGTGTACTGCACGTGTCCCGGCGTGTCGGCGATGATGAACTTCCGCTTCGGTGTGGCGAAGTAGCGGTACGCGACATCGATCGTGATGCCCTGCTCACGCTCGGCCCGGAGTCCGTCCGTCAGCAGCGCGAGGTTCGTGTACCCCTCACCGCGCTCGCGGGACACGCGCTCGACCGCGTCCCACTGGTCTTCGAAGATCTGCTTCGAGTCGTACAGCAGCCGCCCGATCAACGTGCTCTTGCCGTCGTCGACGGATCCGGCGGTCGCGAAGCGAAGGAGCTCGGCCATCAGAAGTACCCCTCCCGCTTGCGATCCTCCATCGCCGCCTCACTGAACTTGTCATCGACGCGGGTGGCGCCGCGCTCGGTGATCCGAGTTGCGGCGACCTCGGCGATCACCTTCTCGACGGTGTCGGCAGCCGACTCGACCGCCGCGGTGCACGACGCATCGCCGACGGTGCGGTAGCGCACGAGCGCCTCGAACACCTCGGCGCCGGGCGGTGCGGGGCACACGGGGTGCACGGCCATGAACATCCCCTGCGATCGGAACACGGGCCGTCGGTGGGCGAAGTAGATCGACGGGAGCGGGATGTCCTCGTCGGCGATGTATTGCCAGATGTCGAGCTCGGTCCAGTTCGAGAGCGGGAAGACCCTGATGTGCTCACCCGGCCGATGGCGTCCGTTGTAGAGGCTCCACAGCTCGGGGCGTTGGTTCTTCGGATCCCACTGTCCGAACTCGTCCCGGAAGCTGAAGACGCGCTCCTTCGCTCGCGCCTTCTCCTCGTCGCGCCGGGCACCGCCGAACACGGCGTCGAAGCGGTGGTGCTCGATCGCGTCGAGCAGCGTCGTCGTCTGCAGCCGGTTGCGCGAGGCCCCGGGACGTGTGTCCTCGACGACCCGCCCGGCGTCGATCGAGTCCTGCACCGACGCGACGATCAGCCGGGCACCGAGCTCGGCGACGCGGCAGTCGCGGAACGCGAGGACCTCGTCGAAGTTGTGTCCCGTGTCGACGTGCATCAACGGGAACGGGATCCGGGCAGGGGCGAACGCCTTCTCGGCGATGCGGAGCATCACGATCGAGTCCTTACCGCCGCTGAACAGCAGCGCCGGCCGTTCGAACTCGGCGGCGACCTCACGCATGACGTGGATCGCCTCCGCCTCGATCGCACGAAGGTGCGTGAGTGTGTAGTGCATCACCGCTCGCTCGGTTGGGGGTCGGGACGGAGCACCGCAACGTCCGCGTGCGGCGACGCTGCCCGAGGCTAGCCGCGAGCCAGCCAATTACCGACCAAAGAAGTCGGCTTTTCCCGGTCCGTGCTCTAGGAAGCTGGCGACACCGATGCGGCTGTCCTCGGAGTGGAACACATCGGCGAAAAGGCGCTGCTCGAGCGCCAGGCCGTCGGCGAGCGGCAACGAGAGCCCGCTGTCGATCGCCTGCTTCGCGAGCGACTGGCCGACGAGCGCGCCGCGCGCCACTTCGGCGGCGAGCGCGAACGCCCGCTCGTGCAAGGCCTCCGGGGCGACGACCTCGTCGGCGAGACCGATCCGAAACGCCTCGTCCGCCTTCACCTGGCGGCCGGTGAGGCAGAGCTCCTTGGCCCGGCTCGCTCCGACGGCGCGGGCGAGGCGCTGCGTGCCGCCGCCGCCGGGGATGATGCCGAGCAGGATCTCGGGTTGGCCGAACACCGCTCGCTCCGACACGATCCGGTAGTCGCACGCGAGCGCGAGCTCGCACCCGCCGCCGAGCGCGTACCCGCTCACCGCGGCGATGACGAAGCGCGGAATGGCAGCGATCGCGTCGAGCGCGGCGTGGAACGCAGCCGTGATGCGGGCGGCCTCCTCGGCGCCGCCGAACTCCGAGATGTCGGCACCGGCGGCGAAGAGCCGGTCGCCGCCCGTGACGACGACTGCGGCCGGTGGCGTCGCGGTCAGCTCCGCGGCGATGGACCCGAGGCGGGCGAGCAACGCCAGCGACAGCGCATTGACCTTCGGGTTGTCGAGCGTGACCACGGCGACGCCGTCGTCACGGCGCTCGAGTCGGACCAGTGCGGGATCGTCGGCCATGGACCCGACGGTAGCCCCACCGGTCAGCCGCCGATGCCCGCCAGCATCTCGTCGGCCGCGCTCCACGGGTCGGTCGTCCGCTGGACGACGCCCACCTGGAGGCGTTCCCAGCGCTCGCCCGTGCAGAGCTCGCGGGCCCGCTGCTCGAGCCGGCGGGTGACGATCTCGCGCAGCTCCTCGCGGATGCGGAAGGCGCGGCGCCGATCGAGCTCACCGTTCGCAGTCGTCGCCGCCCGATGGTCCTCGACCGCCTTCCAGAGCACGTCGACGCCTTCGCCGCTCGACGCCACCGTCGGGATGATCGGCGGACGCCAGGCGTCGTGGCCGAGGTCGGACAGGTCGAGCATCTGCTCGAGGTCGCGACGGGTCTCGCTGACGCCGGCCCGGTCGGCCTTGTTGATCACGAAGATGTCGGCGATCTCCATGAGGCCTGCCTTGTTGGCCTGCACCGAGTCGCCCCACCCGGGGTTGACGACGACGATCGTGGTGTCCGCCTTGCCGGCGATCTCGACCTCGACCTGTCCCACGCCGACCGTCTCGACGAGGACCCACTGCCGGCCGACCGCGTCGAGCAGCCGGATCGCCTCGGGTGTCGCCAGCGAGAGGCCGCCGAGGTGGCCGCGGGTCGCCATCGAGCGGATGAAGACCCCGGGGTCGGTGGCGTGATCCTGCATGCGGACGCGATCGCCGAGGATCGCCCCGCCGGAGAACGGCGACGATGGGTCGATCGCGAGGACCGCCACCTCGATGCCCTGGGCCCGGAGATGGCCGATCGCAGCACTCGTCAAGGTCGACTTGCCGGCACCGGGAGCGCCGGTGAGACCGACGGTGTAGGAACGGCCGCTCCTCGGGTAGGTCAGCCGACCGATCGTCCGGGCATCGTCGCCGCCGCGCTCGATCATCGACAGCAGGCGCGCCAGCGAGGCGCGATCGCCGTCGACCGCAGCGTCGAGCAGCTCGTGAGGATCTCGGGACCTGAGGCTCATGTGGAGCTTCAGACGTTGACGACTTCCGTGACGCCGTCGACCCGGTCGCGCATGATCCGCTCGATGCCGGCCTTCAACGTCTGGGACGACGCGGGACAGGTTCCACACGCGCCGACCAGCGTGACCGTGACGATGCCCGTGCCCTCGTCGACGTCGCGCAAGATGATGTCACCGCCGTCTGCCTGCAGGGCGGGGCGGATGACCTCGATCGTCTCTTCGACCTGCGTGCGCATAAACGGCTCGAACCTCGATCTGTGGGGCGGGCCACGCCATTGAACCAGGCGAACCCGTACGATGCCTACCCATGGCAACGCCGTGGGCCTGCTCGATCATTCCCTGCTCGATCATTCCCTGCTCGACCATTCCCGGTCCGGTCACGTCGTGATCGGTGCGCTGCTCGCTCATCAGGGGGGTTGGGACGAGGTGCTGCTCGTCCTGGGGCCGATCGCGGTCATCGTCGTGCTGCTGATGGTCGCCCGCCGGCGCACCAGGCAGGAGCACTGAACGTCAACTGTCGCTGACCCGCTCGATCGACGCGCCGAGCGACTGCAGGCGGCCGACGAGGTCCTCGTAGCCGCGATCGATGTGGTGGATGTCGCTGATCGCCGTCTCCCCGTCGGCGACGAGGCCGGCGACGACCAGCGCTGCGCCGGCGCGGATGTCGGCTGCCCGGACCGGTGCCCCCGACAGGCGCTGGACGCCGCGCACGACGGCGTGGTGACCGTCCGTGCGGATCGTCGCGCCGAGTCGCCGCAGCTCGTCCACGTAGCGGAAGCGGCCCGGGTAGAGGTTCTCGGTCACGATGCCCACGCCGTCGGCGACGGCCAGCATGGTGACGACGAGCGGCTTGTAGTCGGTGGCGACGCCCGGATACGGCAAGGTGGAGACGTCGACGGCGCGCAGCCGCGGGTTCGGTGAGATCGCGAGGATGCCCTCGTCGCTCGGCGTGATGATCATGCCCATCTCGACGAAGCGATCGAGGAGCATCTCCATGTGCTCGGCGTGGGCGTCCTCGATGAAGATCTCACCGCCGCAGATGCCGACCGCGGCGAGGTAGGTGGCCGCCTGCACGCGGTCGGACACGACCCGGTGCGACACGGGACGGAGCGACGACGCCTCGACGCCCTCGATCCGCAGCGTCGAGGTGCCGATGCCCGAGATCTGGGAGCCCATCTCGACGAGGAACGCGCAGAGGTCGGCGATCTCGGGCTCCCGCGCCGCGTTGTCGATCACCGTCGAGCCCTTCGCGAGCACGGCCGCCATCAGGATGTTCTCCGTCGCGCCGACGCTCGGGTACGGCAGCGTGATGTCGGCGCCGAACAGCACGTCGGCCCGACCCTCGACGTACCCGTGCGCGAGCTCGAACGTGGCGCCCATCGCCTCGAGGCCACGCAGGTGCATGTCGATCGGACGTGAACCGAAGTCGTCGCCACCGGGCAGCGAGAGCTTCGCGTAGCCGAAGCGGCCGAGGAGCGGACCGAGCACGTTCACCGAGGCCCGGATCTGCTCGGCGAGCTCGTACGGCGCCACGGGCGTGATCGCGCCGTTGTTCCGCAGCCGCAGCACGCCGGGCTCGGCGACCGGGTCGACGGGCTCGCGGTGGACGCCCAGCGCGTCGAGCAGCTCGCACATCGTCGGCACGTCGGCGATCCCGGGCACGTTCGTGAGCTCGTGCACGCCATCGGCCAACAACGTCGCCGCGATCAGCTTGAGCACGGAGTTCTTCGCTCCCGGCAGGCTGACGCTCCCCGCGAGGGGCCCACTCCGGCGGGCGACGATGCGTTCCATGATCCAGCCAGTATGCCCCGAGCGGGCCGACCTCTCCCGGATCGCACCGCTACGCTCGCCCGCCGTGGCAACGGTCCGTCGTCGGTGGGTCGCAACCGATGGCGAGCTCGGCGAGTGGCTCGCGTCGCCGCGCGACGACCTCGTGCGGGAAGCCGCTGCTGGTCACGGTGTGTATGTGCAGGACCACGGTCCGTTCGATCGGTACGAGCGCCGGCTGCTGCCCGTGACCGGAGGGGCGATCGACGAGGTCACGACGTATCGGGTCGGGTTGCCGTGGTTCGGGTGGGCGTTCGCGCCGTTCGTACGCCGCAGCGTGCGCCACCGCCCCCGTCCGGGTCACCACCGGCCCGGCGAGCAACCCTGGTGGGCGCCACCCGATCGCCTCGATCATCGCCAGATCGTGCTCCTCGGCCTGCTCGCCGCAGCGTCGCTGTGCGCGGCGTTCGTCAACACGCTGTTCACCCAGACGGTCAACTTCGCGGCGAAGGACTTCGGCGTCGGGAACAGCGGTCAGGGGGTCGCCGGCACGATCGTCCGCGGCGGGATCCTCCTCGCCTTGCCGATCGTGTTGCTCGCCGACCGGATCGGCCGACGGCGGATGATCCAGTTCACCGCCGTGGCTGCGCCGCTGTGCAGCGCCGCGGGCGCACTTGCGCCGTCGTTCCCGGTGCTGACCGCGAGCCAGACGATCGGGCGCCCGCTCGGACTCGCGCTCGATCTCCTGATCGCCGTGGCAGCGACGGAGGAGATGCCCCGGAACTCACGCGCGTACGCGGTGAGCGTGCTCGCGATGGCGAGCGGACTCGGCGCAGGCATCTGCGTGATGTCGCTGCGCCTCGCCGATCTCGGGCCGAGCGCGTGGCGGCTCGTCTACGTCGTCTCGCTCGTCTGGCTCCTCGTCGCCGCCGACCTCGCCCGCCGCCTACCGGAGACGAAGCGCTTCATCGCCCACCAGCGCGACGTCGTGCGCCGCCACCTCGACCGTGGACGCCTGGTCGCGCTGTGCGCCGCTGCGTTCATGGGCAACCTCTTCGTCGCACCCGCGTCGTTCTTCCAGAACCGGTACCTGGAGGAGGTCCGCGGGTACACCGGCGGCGGCATCGCGCTGTTCACGATCACGACGGCCACGCCCGCAGGCATCGGCATCCTCATCGGTGGGCGCATCGCCGACCGCTACGGCCGGCGCATCCTCGGCGCGGTCGCGCTCCCCGTCGGCACGGCGGTGTTCCTGTGCTCGTTCGGCATCGGCGGGCGGCTCATGTGGGTCTCTGCGCTGGTCGGCGGTCTGATCCTCGGCATGTCGGTCCCGGCACTCGGGGTGTACCGCAGCGAGCTGTTCCCGACCGGGGGGCGCAGCCTCGCCGGTTTCGTCGTGACCGTCTCAGCCCTCGTCGGTGGCAGCATCTCGGTGCTCGCGACCGGTCCGCTGCTCGACCGCGGCGCCAGCCACTTCGAGGTGCTCGGCGTGTTCGCGCTCGGTCAACTGGCAGTGGCGGCGATCGTGCTGCTGGCCTTCCCGGAGACCGCCCACCGCGAGCTCGAGGACATCAACCCGGAAGACCGGATCACGTCAGGCCGCGCAGCCACGACGTGACCGCGGCGACGATCTGCTCGTCCGCGCGAGCGAGGTCGTGCCGGCCGCCGTCGATCCAGACGTGCGTGACCGGACCAGGGATCGAGGCGGTGGCTTCGGTGAGCTCGTCGGGCGTGCCGAACGGATCCTTCGTGCCCTGGATGATCAGGCACGGCAGGTCGAGCAGGGTCAAGTGCTCGATGCGCAGCCGATCAGGCCGACCCGGCGGGTGGAGCGGGTAGGAGATCAACACGAGCCCGCGGGCGGGCAGCCCGTCGGCGACCGCCATCGAGCAGATGCGGCCACCCATGGAGCGACCCCCGAGGACGAGGCGGTCGGCGCGGATGTGCGCACGGGCGACGAGCGCAGCAGCTTCCGTGCGAACGCACTCGAGGAGCACGGGTGGCCGATCGGGCGCCTTCCTGCCCGCCCGGCGATACGGGAAGTCGGCGCGCGCCACCGGCAGACGCGGGGCGAGCGCGTCCTCCAGGGCGCGCAACGACGAGTGATCGCGGTCCGAGCCGGCCCCGGGGAAGAGCAACAGCGCGCCGGGCTTCACGTTCAGCCCTCCAAGAGGACGCGGCGGGCGTCGGTGAGCTCGCCGATCGCATTCGACGCGCCAGCTTCGTCGCCGCCGTGGTCGGGGTGGATGTCGCGCAGCCGGTCGCGGAAGCGGCCCATGACGTCCTTCTTCGACGGCTTCGTCGTGCCGACCGGGAAGCCGAGGATGTCCAGCGCCCACGCGCGGGGATCGGCGAGCGAGGCGAACGTGGCCGCCCTGGCGCCGGCGAGATGGGCGATCAACGACGGCCCGATCGGTCCTCGCCACCGCATCGCCTTGTGCAGCACGGCGGCGATGGCGTGGCGGGAAGCGGGCCCGAGCCGCTCGGCGGCGTAGATCGCACCGAGCACCTGCTGGAGCGGGGCGCCGTTGTTCTGGAACTCGAAGCCGAGGTGCTCGCCCATGCCGACCATGCGATGCGTGCTGCGGGCGAGCCCGTGGCGGTCGACCTGGTAGCGGTGACGCAGGCGGGGCTGGGTGATCCGGTCGCCACGGTCGATCTGGTCGACGAGCCGGTGGATGTCGGGCACGAGATCGTCGTCGACCTCGTCCAGGTACGCGGCGACCACCGCGCCGAGGAGCAGCCCGCCGAACCCCGGAGCGGGATCCGATGGCAGGACGAGATGCCCGAGCGCGACCCGCCGCGTCGGTGTCACCGGCCGCGAGTGCCACACCTCCAGCTCAGCGAGCAGCATGCCGGCACGCTATCCCGGCCCCCCAGTTGCGAGACGGCGCCGGCCGGGGCGCAGGGTGCTCAGACGAGGTCGCGCAGGAGGTCGTGGAGGTCGTTGGCGGCGTCGGTGGCAGCGGCGACGTCGGCACCGCCGGCGGCGGCGATCGCCTCGGACAGCTCCTCGGCCGTCTCCAGCGCCTCACGCCAGAGAGCCAGGTCGACGCCGTACGGGGGTCGCACCGGGTCGGCCCCGGCAGTCGCCTCCACGAGGTGGTTGAGTCCGGCCGCGTCGAGCGGGTCGCCGCGCAACCGCTCAGCGGCGAGGAAGAACGCTTCGAGCACGCCGAAGGGCGTCTCCTGGCCGTCGTCGACGATCGCTGCCTCGTCACCGCCGAGCTCGATGTCGTCGAGCACCTCGTCGACGACGTCCTCCTCGGAGATCGGCACGAGCAGCAGCGCGCCCTCCCAGCGGTGCGGGACCCCTGCTTCGACGAGCCGGTTCACGATCGCGAGTCGATCCTCGTGCGGCCACTCGGTGAGGTCGTACTCGGTCTCCTCCTCGAGCTCGCCGTTCGGCGCGACGGGTCGTGCCCCACCCTCGGCCTCGATCGGCTCGAGCAGCGCATCGACGGCGGTCTCGTAGTCGATGTGCACGACGAGGTCCGATCCGTCCCAGGCGTGCGGTATCCCTGACTCGGCCATGGCCGCGGCAACCGACGTGCGCTGATCGAGCGTCCACCCGCCGAGCTCGTAGACGAGCTGGTACTCCTCCGCGAGCTGGCGCGGGTCTTCGATCTGGTCGGGATCGACGAGCGCGATGCGGCAGTCGGCGCACACGGTGACCCACTCGACGTAGGAAGACCCGCACTTCGGGCAGACGCGATTGGCCATCTCTGCAGGCTACGGCACGACCCGATCGAGGAACTCGCCCATCCGCCGGTACTCGTCGATCTGGTTGGCAGGCTGCCGGAACCCGTGACCCTCACCCTCGTACACGACGAGCTCGACGTCGCCACCGGCGGCGGCGATGCGATCGCGCAACGCCTCGCTCTGGCCGAGCCCGACGACGGGGTCCTGGTCGCCGTGGAGAACGAGGAGCGGCACCTGGATGCGCTCGGCGTGCCCGAGCGGTGAGCGCGCTTCGTACCTGGCCGGCGCGACGTCGGGCGGGCCGACGAGGGTCCGGTTGTAGTGGGCTTCGAAGCGGTGCGTCGTGGCCTCGAGCGAAGCGAGATCGGTGACGGGATAGAGGACGATGCCGCCCGCGGCGAGCTCGGGGTGGAGCGCGAGGACGTTCAGTGTGGTGAACCCGCCCGCCGACGCACCGACGACGACGGTGCTCGCCGGAACCGCCCACCCGGCGCCGTGCGCATGGCGGATCGACGCTGCCGTGTCGGCCACGTCCATCACACCCCACTGCTCGCGCATCGCCTGCTGGTAGGCGCGCCCGTGGCCCGACGAACCGCGGAAGTCGGGCACGAGGATGCTCCAACCCCGCTGCACCCAGTAGGCGAGGCGAGGCAGGAACGTGACCTGCCACTGGTCGGTCGGCCCGCCGTGCAGCCAGCACAGCAGCCGGCCAGCTCGGTCGGCCTCGTCAGCCCCGGCGTCGGCTCCGCCAGCGTCGGCGCCGCGGTAGAGGCGACCGAACAGGGTGGAGCCGTCGTCGCCTTGCCACTCGGTGAGCTCGGGCTCCGGCAGGTTCGCCTGCCCGAAACCGAGCACCGGACCGACGGCGATCGTGCGTCGCGCGAAGTCGTGCGCCACGTCGTAGGTCACGATCTGCGTGGGCGTGCGACCACCCGTGCGGACGGCAGCAATCGTGTCCCCGACCCACGACAGCTGGCCGTGCACGGCGCGGGCGATCTCCCGCGTTGCGCCGGTCGGCAGATCGACCACGACGAGCCGGCCGAAGCCGGACTCGTTGCGACAGATCGCCACCCGCCTGCCATCGGATGAGACCGCGAACGAGCGCTGCCCGGCGCCCCACGTCGGATCGCCGTGCTCGTGCGGTTCGTCGAGGACCGGGCGATCCTCGCGGTGGACCGTCAGCCATCCGGTCGCGTCAGAGAGGTGGAACAACGCACCGTCGCGGGCGAACCGAGGTTGTTGCACGTGCAACGACACGCCGGCCGATGCGAGCTCGACGACCGGGTTCGCGCCGAGTCGGACGCGCACGATCCGGCTCTCGTCCCACGCCATGTTCGGGCAGTCCCACTCGTGCCAGGCGACGACGGCGCCGTCAGGGCTCCAGGCGGGGTCGGTGCAGAAGTCCGCACCGTCGGACAGCCGGCGGGCCGCTTCGTGTGGTTGCGCAACGTCGTGTGATGACGCCACGTCACCGGCTGGCGCCGCGCCGTGTGCTGACGCGCCGTGTGCTGACGCGACGTCGAGCGGCGCCGACCAGATCTCGGCCATGTCGACCGCGTAGGCGACGCGCCTGCCGTCGGGCGACACCGCCGGCGCCTGCAGCGTCCGATCGGGATCACCCTCGGTGCCGACGATCGCTCCGGGTGGCCCGCCGCCGACGTCCTGGCGCCACAGACCACCGTCGCGCGCGGCATAGACGAAGCCGCTGCCGTCGGGCAGCCAGTCGTAGCAACCGCCACCGAGCCCGCGGCCGGCTCGCGGTTGCGGTTCCGACGTGACGAGACGTTCCGGCCCGCCGTCGACCGGCACGACGACGATCGCACTCCGACCACCCCACGAGACGGTGAAGGCGAGACTGCGACCGTCCGGTGCGAGTCGCGGTTCGCCGAGCTCCCGTCCTGCGATGGACATCTCCGGTGTGATCCGAACGGCCATGCCCGCCGACCGTACCCGTCGTTAATTCGCTGGACGCACCCTGACCGGCGAGGCAAGCTGACTCCCGACCACGAGACGAAAGGAGGAACCCCATGCTGCTGATCGACGTCACCCTGTCCGGCGCGTGCGGCGGTTCCGCCTTCGCCCGGTCCCTCGCGCTGCGTTGACCTCCCGGTCCGCCCGCCACTCCTCCCCCGTCGCCGCGGCATCGCCGCGCCGACCCGACGATCCCGTCACACCCCCACACCAAGGAGCAGCTCTGCCATGTTGAACAGCAACCCCTACCTGCACCTGCAACTCGTCCGCGAGCACCAGGACCGTCTGCGCCGCGAAGCCGGCGCCAGCCGGCTCAGGCGTGAGCACCGGCGACTTCGACCACAACAGTCCAGGTGAGAACCGCACGTGGGGCCGGGCGCGGCAGCGCCCGGCCCCACTGCCGCGTTCTGGCACCAGCGACTACGGTTGCTGCATGGCGCAACCGCAAGCTCCCGACCGCAACCTCGCTCTCGACCTGGTTCGCACGACCGAGTCGGCCGCGCTCGCTGCGTCACGGTGGGTCGGACGGGGCGACAAGATCGGCGCCGACCGCGCCGCTGTCGAAGCGATGCGCACCGTGCTCAGCACGGTGTCGATGGGCGGCATCGTCGTCATCGGCGAGGGCGAGAAGGACGAAGCCCCGATGCTGTTCAACGGCGAGCTCGTCGGCGATGGCTCGGAACCGCTCACGGACGTGGCTGTCGACCCGATCGACGGCACCACGCTGACCGCACTCGGCCAGGGCAATGCGATCGCCGTCATCGCCGTGTCCGAGCGGGGCACGATGTTCAACCCCGGCCCGTGCGTCTACATGGAGAAGATCGCCGTCGGACCGGACGCCGTCGGCTCGATCGACATCACGGCATCGGCGTCGCAGAACCTGCGCTGGATCGCCAAGGCGAAGCGCGAGTCCGTTCGCGACCTCACCGTGGCGATCCTCGATCGCGACCGCCACAAGGAGCTCATCGCCGAGGTCCGCTCGACCGGCGCCCGCATCCGCCTGCTCGGCGACGGCGACATCTACGGCGCGATCGCAACCGCATGGCCGGACGCCGGCGTCGACGTCCTCTTCGGCATCGGCGGCACGCCGGAGGGCGTCATCGCCGCCGCCGCGCTGAAGTGCATGGGCGGCGAGATCCAGGGTCGGCTCTGGCCGCGCAACGACACGGAGCACAACGAGGCGATCGCGCAGGGCTACGACCTCAGCGCGATCCTCACCACGGACGATCTCGTCCAGGGCGACAACTGCTTCTTCGCGGCGACCGGGTTGACCGACGGCGAGCTGCTGAAGGGCGTCCACTACGACGCACGCGGCGCGTCCACGCAGTCACTCGTGATGCGCTCCCGCTCCGGCACGGTCCGCTCGATCTTCGCCCGTCACCGGATCGACAAGCTGCAGGACTTCTCGTCGATCGAGTACTGAGCCGCTTCACTTCCCCCAGCGGGTGGCGATGCCGGCGGCCCGGCGGACGATGCCGCGGGGCACGAACTGCGTGCTCGTGACGAGGCCCTTGTAGAGCGGGCCCGGCACCGAGATCGCCCGGCGCCGCGCGCAGTCGTTGAGCCCGGCGCGGGCAACGTAGTCCGCTGACATCCACGCCAGACCGGGGTAGCGGGTCGAGTACGACTCCGTGCTGCTCACGGACTGGAACTCGGTCCTCGTCAGCCCAGGGCAGAGCGCCGTGGCGGAGACGCCGGTACCACGGAGCTCCTCGTGGAGGCTCTCCGTGAGGCTCGTCACGAACGCCTTCGTCGCCGCGTACACCGCGAGCTGCGGGATCGGCTGGAAGCTGGCGACCGAGCTGACGTTGAGCAGCCAGCCTCGCCCGCGCTCGATCATCGGCGGGAGCGCCGCTCGGCTGAGCCGGGTGAGCGTGGCCACGTTGAGCGTGATCTCATCGTCGAGGCGGTCGGCGTCGATCGACACGAAGTCGCCCGACGAGCCGAAGCCGGCGTTGTTCACGAGCAGGTCGAGGGGGCGGGCGCGATCCTCGAGCCGCGCGACGACGGCCGCCACACCTGCCGGGGTCGTGAGATCGGCGGCGAGCGCCTCGACGTCGGCGTACTCGGCGGCGAGGGCGTCGAGACGGTCGCCGCGGCGCGCCACGACGACGAGCGAGACGCCGTCTTCGGCGAGCAGGCGCGCGCCTGCCTCACCGATGCCACTCGATGCTCCCGTGACCAGCGCCGAACGGAAGGGGAATCGAGCCACGATCCCCTCGCCGATCCGGATCAGTGCCGCGACGCTGAGGCGTCGGGGACGCCGCCGGACGCGTTCAGGCGGGCGTGAGCCCGGCGCAACGCCGCTTCGACCTCGACGTCGTGCTCCTGGCGGAGCGCGATCTCGGCCCGCTCCTGCGCCCGACGTGCCCGGGCGACGTCGATCTGCGACGCCAGCTCGGCCACGTCGGAGAGGATCGACACCTTGCCGGCGCTGACCTCGACGAAACCGCCGTGCACCGCGGCGTCCTCGACGGTGCCGTCCGCGAGGTGGATGCGCGTGTGGCACTCGGTCAGGGCGCCGAGGAACGGCGCATGCCCGGGCATGAACGCGATGTCGCCCGAGAGCGTGCGCGTGACGACCATCGTTGCCTCACCGGAGAACAGCACCCGCTCCGGTGACACGACGTCGACGTGCATCGCGTTCGTCGCCATCAGCCGACCGACTCCTGCAGGCTCTTCGACTTCGCCAGCACCTGCTCGATGCCACCGACGTTGAGGAACGCCTGTTCGGGCACCTCGTCGAGATCGCCACGGACGATCGCTTCGAAGCTCTCGACCGTCTCGGCGATCGGCACCGTCTCGCCGGCGACACCGGTGAAGACCTCGGCGACGTAGAACGGCTGCGACAGGAAGCGCTGCACCTTGCGGGCCCGGGAGACGACGAGGCGGTCCTCTTCGGACAGCTCGTCGAGGCCGAGGATGGCGATGATGTCCTGCAACTCCTTGTACCGCTGCAGCGTCTCCTGCACGGCGCGGGCGACGCCGTAGTGGCGCTCGCCGACGACGTCGGGCTGGAGGATCGTCGACGTCGACGCGAGCGGGTCGACCGCCGGGTAGATGCCGAGCGCGGCGACCTGGCGGGAGAGCTCGGTCGTCGCGTCGAGGTGGGTGAAGGTGGTGAACGGTGCCGGGTCGGTGTAGTCGTCAGCGGGCACGTACACGGCCTGCAGCGACGTGATCGAGCGACCCCGTGTCGAGGTGATCCGCTCCTGCAGCTGGCCCATCTCGTCGGCCAGCGTCGGCTGGTAGCCCACCGCCGAGGGCATCCGGCCGAGCAGCGTCGACACCTCGGAGCCGGCCTGCACGAAGCGGAAGATGTTGTCGACGAACAGCAGCACGTCCTGGTTCTGGACGTCGCGGAAGTACTCGGCCATCGTCAGCGCCGACAGGGCGACGCGCAGGCGCACGCCCGGCGGCTCGTCCATCTGTCCGAACACGAGTGCGGCCTTCTCGAACACGCCCGACTCGGTCATCTCGATCATGAGGTCGGTCCCCTCACGGGTGCGCTCGCCGACGCCGGCGAACACCGACACGCCGCCGTGGTTCTGCGCCACGCGGCGGATCATCTCGGTGATCAGCACGGTCTTGCCGACACCGGCGCCTCCGAACAGGCCGATCTTGCCACCCGCCACGTACGGCGTCAGCAGGTCGATGACCTTGATGCCGGTCTCGAAGAGCCGCTTCTGCGGCTCGAGCGCGTCGAACGTCGGCGCGTCGCGGTGGATGTCCCAGCGCTCGACGTCAGCGAAGTCGGCGGGATCGCCGTCGAGCACCTCGCCCCAGACGTTCCACACGTGGCCGAGCGTGATGTCGCCGACGGGTACCGTGAGGCCGCGGCCCGTGTTCCGCACCGGAGCGCCACGGGTGAGGCCGTCGGTCGGCCTGAGGCAGACAGCGCGGACGCGACCGTCACCGATCTGCTGTGCCACTTCGGCGAGGACCTTGGTCGAGGTGCCCTCGAGCTCGATGGTCATCTCGACGGCTGTGTTGATCTCCGGCAACGAGCCCCGGGGGAACTCGATGTCGACCACCGGTCCGGCGATCGCGACGACCCGGCCATCCTTCAGTTGGTTCTCGGTCATGGTCATGACGTGGTTCTCCTGGTGATCAGATCGTGTCGCCGTATTTGTCCTGGTGGGCCCGCTTGGCCTGACCCACCCAGTCTTCGCGCTCGATGCGGCCGGGGAAGTCGAGCTCCGCGCCGATGCGTTCGATGTCGTCGTCGGTCCACTCGGCGATCTGACGGAAGGTCGTCACGCCCATGTCCGCGAGCCGGCGTCCGATGACCGGTCCGATGCCCTCGATCTCGCGCTCGAGGTCGTCGCGCTCGGCGACCGCGGTGGCGACGGCCGGTCCAGACCGCTCGCCGGCCGGCGACTCGGGGCCCGGCCGCGGCGCCACGGCGGGCTGGATCGTGACGGAGCCGCCGAACTCGTCGAGCACGGGGACGTAGCGCGGGCCTTCGTGGTCCGAGCCGAGCGCCTCGGCGCCGCTCACGATCTCCATGATCTCCGTCGTGATCGAGTCCTGCCGGGCCCGGTTCATGATGCGGCTCAGCGACTTGATGAGCTCTTCCGCGTTGTCGGTCGCGGCCTTCATCGCCCGCTGGCGGAACGCGTGCTCGGAGGCCGCGGCGTTGAGCAGCGCGGCGTAGGTGCGGGCCTCGACGTAGCGGGGCAGCAGCGTGTCCAGGATGGTGCCGGGATCGGGCTCGAACTCGTACCCGGCAGAGACGCCGTCGTCCGGCAGGCCGTCGCCGCCGATCACGACCTCGCGCTCGAGCGGCACGAGCGGGCGGATCACGACTTCCTGCGAACCAGGCGAGATGAAGCGGGTGTAGACGAGCTCGACCGAGTCGACCTCGCCGGCCTCGTACATCGCGACCACCCGCTGGCCGATGTCACGGGCGTGGGCGTACGACGGCTCGTGCGAGAACCCACTGAAGGTGGCTCCGAGCCGGTACCCGCGGAACTTCAGGTAGGCCTCGGCCCTCCGCCCGACGGCGACGACCTGATACCCCTTGCCGTCGAGCACATCGGCCTTGATCTCACCCTCGACCGCCCGGAGGACGCCCGAGTTGTAGCCACCGCACAACCCGCGGTCGGCGGCGATCGCGACGTAGCACTTGGTCCGCGTGATCGGGCGGCCGGAGAGGAGCGGGCTGCTGCTGTCGCCGCCAGCAGCGGCGAGGTCCTTGACCACGGCCGTGATCTGCTCGCTGTAGGGCACCGCGGCGTGCACGCGCTGCTGCGCCTTCACGATGCGGGACGCGGCGATGAGCTCCATGGCGCGCGTGATCTTCTTCGTTGCCTGCACCGTCCGGATCCGGCCACGCAGGATCCGCTCCTGACCGCCGGCCATTACTTCTGACCTCGCTCGTCGGCCCTGCGGTTCGCCTCGTTCGGCTGCGCCTCGTCGCCGGCGCTTCCCTCGGCGCGCGCGACGAGGGCGCCCAGCCATGGTTGCGACGCGATCAGGACAGGCATGCCGGTCACTCCGTGGCCAGGGTCTTCGGGCTGGCGGCTTCGCCGAGGGCTTCGGCGTCGACCGCCGTCGGATCGACGACGTACCCGATGTCGGTGCTGCGCGAGAAGCCGGACTTGAACGCCTCGACGGCCTCGCCGAGGCCGGCGGGCACGTCCGACTTCGGGTCCTGTCGGATGCCCGCGAGCAGGGAGCCGTGACGGGTCCGCACGAAGTCGAGCAGCTCGGCCTCGAAGCGGCGGACATCGACGACCGGCAGGTCGTCGAGGTAGCCCTTCGTGCCGGCGAACATCGACACGACCTGCTCCTCGACCGGCATCGGGCTGTTGAGCGACTGCTTCAGCAGCTCCACCAGCCGGTAACCACGCTCGAGCTGCGCCTTCGACACTGCGTCCAGCTCGGAGCCGAACGTGGCGAACGCCTCGAGCTCGCGGAACTGGGCGAGGTCGAGCTTGAGCGTGCCGGAGACGCTCTTCATCGACTTGATCTGTGCCGCGCCACCGACGCGCGACACCGAGATGCCCACGTCGACGGCCGGGCGCACACCCGACTTGAAGAGGTTGTCCTGCAGGTAGACCTGACCGTCGGTGATCGAGATGACGTTCGTCGGGATGTACGCCGACACGTCGCCGGCCTTCGTCTCGATGATCGGCAGCGCGGTCAGCGAGCCGGCGCCGCGCTCGTCGGACAGCTTGGCAGCGCGCTCGAGCAGGCGGCTGTGGAGGTAGAAGACGTCGCCCGGGTACGCCTCACGGCCCGGCGGCCGGCGCAGCAGCAGCGACATCTGGCGATAGGCCTCGGCCTGCTTGGACAGGTCGTCGTACACGACGAGTGCGTGCTCACCGTTCTCCATCCAGTGCTGCCCCATGGCGCACCCGGCATACGGAGCGAGGTACTTGAACGGCGCCGAGTCGGCGGCCGGCGCGGTCACCACGACCGTGTAGTCCATCGCGCCGTGCTGGCGCAGCGTGTCGACGGTCTGAGCGACGGTCGAACCCTTCTGGCCGATGGCGACGTAGATGCACTTCACGCCGAGGCCGCGCTGGTTGAGGATCGTGTCGATCGCGACCGTGGTCTTGCCGGTCTTGCGGTCGCCGATGATCAGCTCTCGCTGGCCACGGCCGATCGGGGTCATCGCGTCGATCGCCTTGATGCCGGTCTGCAGCGGTTCGTGCACGGGCTTGCGGCCCATGATGCCCGGCGCCTGGATCTCCATGCGTCGGGACTGCACGCCGGTGAGCGGGCCCTTGCCGTCGACCGGCTCGCCGAGTGCGTTGACGACGCGACCGAGCACACCGTCGCCGACCGGCACCGAGAGGATCCGGCCGGTGGCCGTCACCGCCTGGCCCTCCTCGATGGAGTCGGACTTGCCGAGCACGACAGCGCCGATCGACTCCTCGTCGAGGTTCAGCGCGAGACCGACGGTGCCGTCCGCGAACTCGAGCAGCTCGTTGACGGCGCAGTCCGGCAGGCCGGAGATGCGGGCGATGCCGTCGCCGACCTCGGTGATCCGCCCGACGGTGCGAGCCTCCAGCGAGGGTTCGTAGCCTTCGAGGTTCTTGTTGAGCGCCGATGCGATGTCGGCAGCTGAGAGCGTGAGCTCTGCCATGGTCGTCTCCGTCGTCTTCTTCGGTTACAGCCGGGACTTGAGGTGGTCGAGGGCGGTGCGGACGCTGCCGTCGATGACGGCATCGCCAACGGTGGCGACGATGCCCCCGAGCACCGAAGGATCGACCACCACCTTCAGGTTGACCTGCTTGCCGGTGGCGTTGGCCAGCGCCGCGGCGAGTCGGGTCTGCTGGTCCTGCGTGAGCGGCACGGCCGTGCGCACGTTCGCGACTTCGAGGCTCTTCGAGCTCGAGGCCCGCTGCACGAGGCGATCGATGATCGCCGGCAGGTCGCGGGCGCGGCCGGAGCCGACGACCATCGACACGAGCTGCACGGTGGTCGCGCTCGCCTTGCCACCGAGGAGATCCTCCACGATGGACTGGCGCTTGGCCACGGGCAGCTGCTCGTCGGTGAGTGCACTGCGGAGGTCGTCGGAGGTCTCCACGTTCCGGGCGAACCGGAACAGCTCGTCCTCGACCTCGTCGATGCTGCCTTCGGCACGCGCGATCTCGAACAATGCCCGTGCGTACCCGTCGATGCGCTGACTGCTCATTGCTCTCCGCTCCCGGCCGCTCGGGCCAGCTCGCTGCGCTCGCTCATCGTCCCGCTCCCACGCGTGCGATGAACTGCTCGACCAGTTGCTGCTGCGTCGCGTCGTCGAGGTGATCGGCAACGAGCCGCTCGGCCGCGGCAGCGGCGAGCTGGCCGATCTCGGCCTGGAGCTCGCTACCCGCCCGACCGGCGATGGACGCGATGTCGGCATCGGTCTTCGCGTCGAGCTCGACGAGCTCGGCCTCGAGCCGCGCCCTGCCGTCGACCAGCAGCGCCTGCGCCTGTGCATCGGCTTCGGCGAGCAGGCGAGCCCGCTCGGCCTCGATGTCGCCCTTCGCGGTACGGATCCCGACGGCCTCGGCGTCCGCAGCGGCAAGCGCGCCGGCTGCGCCGTCGAGCTCCTTCTGGATCCGCTCGGTGCGCGCGGCCATCGCCTTCTTCGCGATCGGACCGGCCTTCCACACCAACGCCCCGATCACGAGCAGCGAGGCCGGGATGCCGTAGATCATCTCCGCCGACTCCGGCCAGAGCCAGTGGTGCGTCTGCGACGGATCCTCCGCCGCGAGCAACGTCGCGATGAGGCTCATCGGGTCACCCCGGCGCTCAACACGTCGTCCACCGCGCGGCGGACGGCATCCGGATCGGGCGCCCGGCCGATCGCCAGCTCCGTCGCCCGCGTGGCCACCGAGGAGACCGCGGCCTGGACCTGATCGCGGACAGCTGTCCGCTCGACCTCGGCCTGTTCCGCGGCCGCGGCGCGCTTGGTTGCGGCCTTGCTGTTCGCCTCGGCGAGGCGAGCGGTCCGCTCGGCGTCGAGCTCCTGGCGAGCGGCGTCGATGCGGGCCGCTGCTTCGGCCTTCACGATCGCGAGCTGCGCCTGGTAGTCGGCCACCTCGGCCTGGGCAGCAGCTCGGGTCGCGTCGGCACCTTCGTGGCCGGCCCGGATGGACGCGTAGCGCGCCTCCATGCCTTGCTTCAGCCGCGGGTGGAGGACGAAGCGCATGAGCAGTGCGAACACGACGAAGGCACCGCCGCCCCACGCCAGCTCCTTGAGCTCGGGCGCGATGGGGCTCGGTCCCTCATCGAGTTCTTCTGCGCCTGCCTCGGTCTCGTCCGCTGCACGGGGCAGCAGGATTTCGACCGAGACCGACGACACACCCTGTCGGGTGACGACGGCAGTCAGCACGTCAGCTCCTTCTCGGAGTCGAACGGAAGGGGATCAGAGACCGATGAGGATGAAGACCACGAAGCCGATGAGGGCGAGCGCCTCGGTGAAGGCGATGCCCAGGAACATCGTGGTGCGGACCATGCCGGCGGCTTCCGGCTGGCGAGCCATGGCTTCGACGGACTTGCCGACGATGTAGCCGATGCCGATGCCTGGCCCGATGGCCGCAAGGCCGTAGGCGAACCCGGCTGAACCGGCCGCGGCGGCTGCCTTGGCCTCGTCACCGGTGAGGTTGGTGCCGGCCTGAGCTGCGAGGCGAGCGAGCGCTTCCATGTCTGTGGTTCTCCTGTGCTCTTCGTTGGTGTGGGAGATCGGTGTGAGATCGGGTGGTACGCCAGGGGTGTGCTCAGTGCTCGGGCTGGACCGAGGAGCTGATGTACACGGCGGTGAGGATCGTGAAGATGTAGGCCTGCAGGAAGCCGACGAGCACCTCGAAGGCGACGAGGAAGACCAGCATCACGAACGGCAGGATGCCGACGGGGATCAGCACCTTGTCCTTCGCCTCGACGAGTGCTTCGGTCAGCAGCGCGAAGGTCACGAGGAGGATGTGACCGGCGAGCATGTTGGCGAAGAGTCGGACGGTGAGCGAGAACGGGCGAACGATGATGTTCGAGACGAACTCGATGAACCCGACGAGCGGCTTCAGCGCCGTCGGCACGCCGGGCGGCCACAGCGTGTGGCCGAGGTAGGCGAGGCCCTGGTGCTTCAGCCCGGCGCCGATGTAGACGACCCAGACGAGCAGCGAGAGGAACATCGGGATCGCCATGCGGGCGGTGGCCGGCATCTGCAGGAACGGGATGATGCCCGGCAGGTTGCAGAGGTAGATGAAGATGAACAGCGACAGGAGGAACGGCGTCCAGCCGAGTCCCTCGCGGCCCATGGTCTGCATCACCACGCCGTTCTCGATGAACTCGACCGTGCTCTCGGCGAGGTTGCGCACACCCTTCGGCGCCGTCTTCGCGTCCTGGCGGGCCGCCAACAGGAAGACGATCGTGCCGATCAGCGCGGCGCCGACGGCGATGATCGCGATCTTGTTGAAGGACGGGAACAGGTCCTTCCAGCGCAGGATCTCGTTGATCGGCGGGAACTCGAGGGCGAACACGGCCTGATACCTCAGTTCGTCGATGCGTGGGTGGGCTTGAGGCCGGGGAAGGCCAACGAGGCGGAGACGTAGCGGAGCTCCCAGAAGAGGAGCCCCAGATGGGTGACGATGATGGTCAACCCGAGTGCCGTGAGCGAAATCCACGACGCGTCACGCACGACGAGCACGGCGACGAAGATCAGCGCGAGCCGGATGAGGTAGCCGAACAGTGCCGCCGCCATCATCAGTCCGAGCGAGATGCGCGCCGATGCGGAGAGCAACCCGGCGGACAGCAGGAAGTTCACGAGCACGAGCCCGATGCCGTAGAGCGCACCGACCGCGCCGTCCATGCCCCAGATCGCGGCGCTGATGGCGACGAGGAGCGGGCCGGCGAACAACCCCCGCTTCACCAGGTCCCGGGAGATCTGGCGCTCAGGTCCCGGACCCTCGATGCGGGTGGTGAACGGATCGGGACGGCTCCCGCTCTGGCTCATGCCGCCCGTCCGTCCCGGCGTGCCAGGTGGGCGGCTTCGTGCATCCGCATCTCGGCGTCGTAGGCGTACCAGACGCGCACGAACTGGCCGGTCACACCGAGGAGCGTCAGCGCGATGGTGCACCACGGTGCGGTGCCGAGCGCCCGGTCGGCGAACCAGCCGAGACCGAAGAAGACGAGCAGGACGCCGACGAACTCGATGCCCTTGCTGAAGGTCTCGCCGCCCCGGCGCGGGGCATTGATCCGCTCTACCGTTCGCTTCGAGGGGATCAGCTCCACAGGGCACCTACCGGGTCGGGCTCGGCATCGATCGACACCGACGCTAAGAGCTTGTGAACGAAATCGCAATCTAGGCGACACGGCAGTGCTTCGGCAAACCGAGCCGAACGGCCCGGGTCACCCGCGCAGACCGCGGAAGGCACCCTCGGTAGGCTGCTCGCGACACTCGGGCCGCCATGTCCCGATCGGAAAGGGATGTCCAGGTGGAGTTGTCCTTCATCATCAACGCAGTTCGCCGCCATCTGTGGATCGTCGCGTTGTTCACAGTCCTCGGCGCGCTGCCGGCGATGGCGTTGAAGAAGGAACAGCCTGCCACGTACGAGTCGACCGCCGTGCTGCTGGTCTCGCCACCCAGCCAGTCACGGGTCGCGGTCACGTTCTCGAACGACCCCGATCGCTACGTCCTCGGCCAGCTGAGCGTGCTGCAGTCGACGCAGCTCGCCGAGCGCGTCGCCACCGAGCTGGGCAACGGCGAGACCACCGACAGCGTGCTGGCGGCGGTCGCGGTCATCCACCAGCCGAAGACGGACGTCGTCGAGGTGTCGGCCACGGCCGCCGATCCCGAGCGGGCCCGGGCGATCGCCGATGCCTACGTGACGCTCTACATCGGCGAGCTGCGCGACCAGGTCGACGAGGCCCAGCAACCCGACATCGACCAGATCAACGCCGAGCTGCTGAGCATCAAGCAGCGGATCGACCTCATCGACTTCAGCATCGCCCAGGCGATGAACCCCTACCTCCCGGTGCAGAGCTCCAACCGGCTGACGAGCTACCCGCCGCTGCCGAGCGTCGATCAGGTCGTTCCGGGCCTCGTCTCGGAGAAGGACATCCAGCTCAACGAGTACACCCGGCTGCTCGACACGAAGAAGGAGCTCGAGCTCGACGCCAAGCTGCGGGTGACCAGCTACATCGTGCAGCGGGCGACGCTGCCGACCATCCCGGCGGTCTCGAGCAACAAGATCTTCGTGCTCGCCGGCGCGTTCGCCGGTGGGGTCCTCGGGCTCGTCGCCGCCGTGCTGTTCGCCCGCTTCTCCCCCCGTGTGCTCGACCGGGCCCAGGCCGAGGCGATCCTCGGCCGGCCGATCGTCGGGGAGTTCCCGCGTTCCCGCACGATCGGGCGCTCGAAGCGGATGGCACTCGAGGCGCTCCCGAACCGGGCCGTGGCCTTCGTCGACCAGCTGTGCGTCCGCGCCGAGGCGAACGCCTCACAGGGCAAGGCGCTCACGGTCGTCGTCGTCGGCACCGAGCGGTCGGCGGGCGCGACCACCCTCGCGCTCGCCATGGCCGGCCGCTACGCGGCCAGCGGCTCGTCCGTGGTGCTCGTCGACGCCGACCCGCGGCATCCCGAGATCTCCCGGATCTACAACGCGTCCTCCAGCTCCGGCATCCCCGCGCTGCTGGCGAAGGCCGAGGCGATCGAGGCGGGCGAGAAGCGCCCGAGCTACCTCGACCGGCTCGAGCCGTTCACGCCGACGCCGCTGTCCCACGTGAAGGTGCTCGGCCTCGGCGACAAGTCGTCGGGCACGACCCTTCGCCGCCAGACCGTGCCGGCGCTGCTCGAGGCAGCATCGCAGGAGTTCCACGTCGTCGTGATCGACGGTGGCCCGGTGCTCGACTCGGCCTCGACCGTCCACCTCTGCCAGCTCGTCGACGCCGTGGTGCTCGCTGCGCCGCTCAAGCGCCAGCGGGTCGCCGAGCTCGAGGTGGTCGCCGAGCAGCTCAACCACCGCCGGGGCGATCTGCTCCCCGTGCTGACGTCGCCGAGCCACCGCCTCCGTCACATCGGCGCCGAGGGCAAGCACGACGCTGCTGCCGTCGTCGCCGGTGATCCGATCGTCAGCCGCGAGGAGCCGAAGGATCCGGAGCCCGTCCTCACGTCCAGCGAGACTGGCTACGGACGAGACCGGCCGCGGATCGCCCCAGCCGCCGGGGACCAGCTGCGCAAGGCGACGAACGGGGATGGCCGAGCGACCCGCCCCGGCGGCGCGTCCCGGCCAGCGCGACCCGCCGGAGCGGCAGGCCGACCGGCGAAGCGCAACGAGCCGACGCGGACCGAGCACGATCCACAGAGCTGAGCGATCTCCCCGCTCAGTCGGGCAGGCCCCGGCGGAACGAGCGCAGACTGAGCTTGGCCCGGGCGACGCGCCACCAGCCGAGCTCGCTCACGGCACGCTCCTCGAACGCACTGAGCGCGTCCCAGGCGTCTTCGGCCAGCTCGTCGTCCGGCTCCGGTTCGTCATAGACGGCCTGGGTCGCGAAGCCGGCGACCGGTGCGAGCTCCTCGGCGCTGCCCCCGAGCTGGGTGACGCCCGCGGCGACGAGCTCGCGGTCCGTCTTCGACGTCGGCGCGGTGGCGCCGAGGTCGATGAGCACGTCGACGCCGGACCGGAACGCGCCGGTGACCCGTGTTTCGGAGCTCGTCGAGTAGCGCCGCCGCAGCCGCCGCGACGACTTCAACCGCAGCACGACGATCACGTAGCAGATGAGCGCGACCACGGCGGCGCCGAGTCCGAGCGCGGCCCGGCCGACGACCGGCGGGATGCTGAGGCCGAGGTCCTCGAGCTCCGAGGTGGAGACGGGCGGCGTCGAGGTCACCGGCACCGCAGCGGTCGTCGGCGGGACCGGCTCCTGCTGCTCGTTCACGGGCGCGACCGCCTCCGTGCCGCCCGAGGTCTCTTCCGCTTCACGGTTCGGGACCGGGTCGAAGGCGACCCAACCGATCCCTTCGAACTCGACCTCCGGCCACACGCGGACCCGGTCGGACATCGCCCGGCCTCCGTCACCGGCGACGACCACGTCGAACCCGATCGCAACGCGCACCGGCAGCCCGACGGCCGCCGCGAGCAGCCCGTAGGCGGCGACGAACTGCTCGTCCCGGCCGGTCTTGCTGCTCTCGAGGAAGACCTCGAGCACGTTGATCGAGTGCCCCGCAGGCGAGTCGTTCCGCAACCGGTACTCGTCGCGCAGGTGGCTGGCGATGCGCAAGGCCCGTTCGTAGGGCGTGGTCGCGCCGGCCGTGATCGTGCTCGCCAGCTCCTGCAACGACGGCGGGAGCTCGAAGCCACCGACGAACACCTCGTCGGCCTCGGCGGCGGCCGCACCTGACAGCTGCGCCGCCGTGATGTCGAACGGTTCGACGGTCAGCGAGTACTCGGTGCCGGGCGCCGGCGACTCCTCGACGAGGAGCGATCCCAGCGAGCTGTCGACGAGCACGGGCTGCGACACGCCGAGGACGCGATCGGGAGCCGGCAACCAGCGGGCGTCGAGATCACCGACGACCACGTCGACGACCGAGGACGGAGCGTCGGGCGTCGGCACGCGGAGCTCGCGGCTGCTGCGGCGGTAGTCGTCCGCCGGCATCCACGACCGCCCGTCGTAGCGCGGCATCGCGACGAGCCGCCACCGGGTCGTCGCCGCGCTCGACGTCGAGAACACGACGTCAGCCGGGTTCCGAGTGCGCCACTCGTCGATCCGGGCCAGCGGGCTGATCTCGTCCTGGCCGACGATCTCCTCGGGCAGCCGATCGCGGGGTTCGAAGCGGTTGCCGTCCTCGAGCGCGCTACCGAGCGCCGCTGGGATGAGGCCGACGAGGATCGCCGCCGTACCGAGGATCGCCATCGTCACCCTGGAGCGCCGTTCGACCTCGCCGGTGTTGCCCCGAGCATGGTGCGGCAGCTCGCTCCTCGTGAGCGCGGCGAGGCGGAGCACGAGCATCGCGAGCACCGAGTAGGCGATGAGCACGCGCGGCGAGGGAGGTCCGGCGGGTGCGGCGAGCAGGGCGCCGATGACCAGCAGCACGATCGACGGGAACAGGACTGCGACCGAGAAGCGCCGGGCGAGCGCGAGCTCCACGGCGACCGCCGCAGCGACGGCGACGATGAACGCGACGCCACCCACCGCGATCGCATCGACCGGAACCGGCCAGCGCGCCGCCAGCGTCGAGGTGAGCCCGCGCAGCGCCGCCCTCGGCAGGTCGCCCGGGAACTCGCCGCCCTCGCGCCGGATCACCAGCACGGTGATCGCGACCACCATCGCGATCTGGGCGACGAGGCGGATCTTCGGCACCCGACGATCGAACAAGGCGCCGATCAGCACCGCGCCGACCGGCACCAGGGTGATCGGCCAGGGCTCGAACGTCGCTTCGAAGATCCGCTCGAACTGGTGACCGGCGAGCGCGACGAGTCCCGCACCCAACGCGGCCAGGGCCAGCGCCCGCAGGCGCCCGTCGATCCTCACAGCACCGCTCCGATCCGCCACTTCGCGACGAACTCCTCTGCGTTGCGCACGTCGATCGTGCGAACGGGCAGCCGTTTCAGCTCGCCCGGCCGGTCGCTCAGCCGGACGATGATCAGCCGGTGGCGGACCCAGGGGTTCGTCGTGAACCCGTGGATCAGCGGCGAGGTCGCTCCCGCGACGAGGAACACCTGATCGGCGTCCTGGCCGAGCGGACGGACGCGGTCGGCGCCGAGCGTCGCCGTCGAGGGCGTCCGGCGGACCCGCGCGAAGAGCTCGAGTGCTTCCTTGCGGCTGCGCACGGCTTCGATCCGCCCGGCGTTGGCGGCGTCTCGCGTGCGGGTCATCACCATGATGCCGTCGTCGACGGCGTCGACCACGAGGCTCGCCGCGATCTCGACCGCCTCTTCGAAGATCGGCGCCGTGATCGTGCCTTCGAGCGTCTCGAGCACGACGAGACGCATGGAGCGGCGGAGCTCGAGGTGGTCCTTCACCACGAGCCGACCGGTGCGGGCCGTGCTCGCCCAGTGGACGTTGCGAGGATCGTCACCGGGGACGTAGTCGCGCAACGCCCGGAAGTCGGCGAGCGGATCGTCGCTGATGCGCGGCACCAGGTTGCTCTTCTCCCGCTGGCGGGCGCCACCGGCCGGGAACTTGAGCCGGTGGATCATCGGGTGCACGAGCACCTCGTCGAGCACGTCGTGATCAGTCGTGCGCACGGCGAGCGCGAACGGGTCGCTCCGCTCTTCGAGGATCGGCCCGACCTCGTGCACGCCGCGCCGCACCGCCTGGATCCGGTAGCGGACGCGCACGGGCGCGGAGACGGAGATCTGCGGCAGGTCGATCGGGACGGCGACACCGGCGAGCTGGTCGATGACCCGCACGGGGGGCACCACCCCGTCGGCGCTCGCCCGCAGCGCGATCTCGAGGATCGCGCCCCGCTGCACGAGCCGGGGGAGGTCCGTGCGTTCCAGCTCGATCGGCGATGTGATCCGCGGCACGAGGAGCGCGAGCCCGAGCAGCACGAGCCCGGCTGCCGAGAGCACCAGGAACTCCGTGTAGCCGGCGAGCAGGCCGAAGGCGGTCAGCACCACGATGCCGACCACCAGCGCCGTCCCGCTGGTCGTCAGGCGCGACCGCGAGGTCATGGGGCCTGGCGCGCTCGGGGAACCGGCAGGCTGTCGACGATCTGGTCGAGCACTTCGGCCTCGGTCAGGCCGTCTAGCTCCGCCTCCGGCGTCAATGCGATGCGGTGGGCGAGCACCGGCTGGTAGAGCACCTTGATGTCGTCGGGCGAGACGAAGTTCCTGCCCTCGGCGAGCGCGTAGGCGCGCGCGATGGCGAGGAGCGTGAGCGTGCCACGGGTACTGATCGCGAGACGGAGCTCGCGGGTGCGCCGGCTGCGTTCGACGATGTCGGCGACGTACTCACGCAGCGGCACGGCGACGTTGACGATCCGCACCCGCTGGATGAGCGCGGCCATGGTGTTCTGATCGAGCACCGCGTCGAGCTCGGCGACGAGATCCCGGCCGTCCTGGCGGGCCATGATCTCGAGCTCGGAGTCGCGGTTGGCGTAGCCGAGGCTGATCTTCATCGCGAACCGGTCGAGCTGCACCTCGGGCAAGGGGTAGGTGCCCTGGAAGTCGAGCGGGTTCTGGGTGGCGATCACCATGAACGGGCGCGGGACGGGGCGACCGATGCCGTCGACCGTGATCTGGCGTTCTTCCATCACCTCGAGGAGCGCTGACTGGGTCTTCGGCGAGGCGCGGTTGATCTCGTCCGCCACCAGCAAGTTGGCGAACACCGGGCCCTCGCGGAAGCGGAACTCGCCGTCGACCGGGTTGAAGATCGAGATGCCGGTGATGTCAGAGGGCAAGAGGTCAGGGGTGAACTGCACGCGGCGCACCGTGCCCCCGATCGAGGCGGCCATCGACTTGGCGAGTGAGGTCTTGCCCGTACCGGGCGGATCCTCGATCAGGAGGTGACCCTCCGCGAGCATGCAGGCCAGCGCGAGCCGCACGGCTTCGGGCTTCCCGCGCACGACCTTCTCGATGTTGTTCTGGAGCTTGCGGAACGCCGCGGTCGCGGCCTGGCGCCCCGGCGCCTTCTTCGGTTCGGTTGTCTCGATCTCGGTGGTCATGCGACTGTGATGGTGATCTTCCCGGTAGAGGTGCCACCACGCCCGTCCGCAATGGTGTACGAGAGCGTCACCGTACCCTTGAAGGTCACGTCCGTCAGCGTGAACGTGACAGAACCGCCCGTGGTGACCGGGATTCCGACTGGTTGGACGATCGGCGGAGTGCCGGTCACCGCCGAGATGAACGGGGCGACCGTGACGGTCAGGACGTCACCGTCGGGATCGGTGTCGTTCGATGTGAAGGGGATCGGTACGCCCGGCGTGCCTCCGTCGTCGACAGCCGTCGGCGGATTGTTCTTCATCGTGATCGTCAGCGTGCTGCTGGCGGTCCCGCCGGCGCCATCACTGATCGTGTAGTTCACGACGATGGTCGTCGACGCCGCCAACACCGGCACGGACTTCGTGAACACGATCGAGTTCCCGGACGGGGCCACCGTGCCCTGCAGCGCTGGCGTGGCCGACGCAACGGTCACGGAACCCGGCACGAGCGTCGGCACGTCGCCGGAGTCAGGGTCGCTGTCGTTGGCCACCACGTTGACCGTGACCGACGCGTCTGTCTGGAACATGGTCGTGGCATCGGGGTTTGCGATCGGCAGCTGGTTCGAGATCGCGATGTTCACGGTCGCGACGTTGCTCGTGAGCCCGCCGGCATCGCGTGCTCGATAGGTGAACGATCCACTCGGCGTGTTGCCCGGCGTCGGCGAGAAGGTCACATCGCCGTTCGCGCTGGCCGTCACCGTCCCACCCTGCACCGAGGCGATCGAGTTGACGACGAGGTTGAGGACATCCCCGTCAGGGTCGGTGTCGTTCGCCAGGACGTTGAACGACACTGCCCTGTTCTTCGTGGTGGACTGCGAATCGTTGACTGCACTCGGGGCCGTGTTGACCGTCACGGACACCGACGTGGTGGCCCTGACGTCGCAGGTCGTCGTGATCGTGTAGCTGAACGTCGCCACGCCGTTGAATCCCGCCGGCGGGGTGTAGAGCACCGTGCCGGTCGCTGCGCTCTGGACCGTGACCGTGCCGTCGGAGGGCTGCGTGACGGACAGGACGCCGGCCGACGACGCGTCGTTGCCGAACAGGCCGATGGCGACCGGCGTCAGGTACTTCGTGTATGCGCTGTCTGCGGTGAGCGCCGGCGCCGGCTCCGGGCACGGGTTCACGGTGATGTTGACCGTGCCCGTCGCCTGGCCGTTCTGGGCGTCCTGGACGACGTACGTGAACTGGGCATTGCCCGTGTAGTTGGTGTTCGGTGTGAAGCTCACCTGGGATCCGTTGAGGACCGCGGTCCCCGCATTGGCGGGCGACACCGCCGACACCGAGAGCAGCGTGAGCGTCCCGCCGTCGGGATCGAAGTCGTTGTTCATCACCGGCATCGCGGTCGACCCGACCGGCAGGATCGAGTAGGCGTCCGCAGTAGTCACCGGCAGCTGGTTCGGCGGCGGGTTGACGACCACGGTGATGATCGACGGTGCGGTCAGCCCGTCGGGATCGATGATCGTGTACGGCAGGTCGTAGCTGCCCGGTGTCGGGCCGGCGACGATGCGCACCGCCGTGCCCGAGTTCACGATGGTCGCCGAAGCTCCTGAGACGGAGCCCAGACCGTTGACCTTCAGGCCACCGACGGCTCCGTCGGGGTCGACGTCGTTGGTGAGCGGGCTGACCGTCGTGGTCGTACCGGTCACCATCGTCACGAGGTCGGGGTTGGCGATCGGTGCGACCTTGATGCGATCAGCGATCTGAACGAGCACGGTGCCGGTGGCAGACGCCTTCGACGGGTCCTCGATCGTGTACGTGAAGGTTGCCAGCCCGCTCTGTCCGTTCGGCGGGGTGTAGCGCACCTTGTTGCCGACGATCACCGTCTGCCCCTTGCCCCCTGCAGGTGGTGACACCGTCTTCAACGTGATCGCGTCGTTGTCCGCATCGGAGTCGTTGGCGAGGACGTCGACCAGCGTCGGCGCTTGGTACGGCGTCGAGGTGACGTCGTTGTTGGCCACCGGTGGCCGGTTGACGATCGGCTTCGGGACGACGTTCACGGTGATCCGGGCGGACGATGTGCGCAGGAAGCTGTCCTGGATGGTGTAGTTGAGCGTGAACACGCCAGGTCCAGTGGCCGGCGGCACGTAGCTGATCGTGTTGTCCGGGTTCACCGTCGCCGTGCCTTCACGCACGATCGGAGGACCGGCGAGGTTGAACGAGAGCCCGTCGGGATGGCTGTCGTTCGCGAGCGGCGAGATCGTCGCCGTCTCCCCGACGAACACCGTCGCCGAGTCGTCGCGGGCGACCGGGCCCGAGCCGACCGGTGCGATGACCTCGACGGTGACCTTCGCCGTCGCGGTCTGGTTGCTCGAATCGCTGATCGTGTACGAGAACTGCGCTGTGCCCCGGAAGCTCACCGGCGCGGGGGTGAACAGCAGCGTGCTCGGCGACGTGCGGGTCACCGACCCGCCTTGGTTCGGTTGCGTCCACGCCACGATCGCGAGCAGATCGCCGTCGGGATCGCTGTCGTTGGCCAGGACGCTGACCGGGATCGACACCGATGCCGACGTGGCTCGGTCGTCGACGGCCCGCGGCGGCCGGTTGCCGACGGGCGGTTCGACCACGAGCGCGACGGTGGCCGTGTCACGCAGGCCGGCCGAGTTCTCGATGGTGTAGGTGAACGAGAGCAACCCGGCGATGGAGCTGGAGGGCGTGACGTCGATCGTCTGGCCGTTCACGATGGAGATGTCGAGACCGGTCGGTCGGGTGACGTCGACGATGCCCAGCACACCGCCGTTCGGGTCCTTGTCGTTCTCCAGCACAGAGATGCTCGTCCGCTGACCCGCCACGGCGGTGGCCCGGTCGTCGACCGCGTCCGGCACCGACGGCGTCACCGCCGGCGCCGTGACGGTGACCGTCACCGTGGCCGTGGCCTCGCCGTCGAAGCCGTCGATCACGGTGTAGGTGAACCGGTCGACGCCCGCGAACCCGAACTTCGGTTCGTAGCGCACGCGGCCGTCACCGGTCGGTGTGGCGCTGCCGTTCGTTGGCCTCGAGAGCGCGGTGATCGTGAGCGGGTCACCCTCCTCGTCGACGTCGTTGAGCAGCACGGGGATGTCGACCGAGGTGTTCGTCGGTGTGGTCGCCTCGTCATCCCGTGCCACGAGCGTGCTGTTCACGCTGTTGTCGACGACGCGCACCGTGACGGTCGCCGAGTCCTCGAGGTTGCTCGGATCGGCGACCGTGTACGGGAAGTTGACCTCACCGGTGAACTCCTCGGGCGCGGCGTAGCGCACGGTGGTCGCGTCGATCACCTCGATGTCGCCTTCGCCCGTGCTGAGCGGGCCGGCGCGTACGACCGAGAGCACGTCACCATCGGGGTCCACGTCGTTGTTGAGCACGCCGATCACGACGTCCCGGCCCTCTCGGGTGACAGCGGCATCGTCGTTCGCCTGCGGCGGGTCGTTGCGCCCGTCGTTGTTGGGCACGACCGGCGCCGACTCGACCTCGTCGACCGCGCCGACGATCTCGCCGACCGTCTCGGCCTGCTCGTCGAGCTCGATCACACCGGTGCCCTCGATCTGCGAGCCATCAGGCGAGACGAGGACGGTCCGCCGGGAGAACTTGTCGAGCGTGACGACACGGCCGCCGTCGATGGTGAGCGCGTACTGCGAACCCGGGTCGTCGATCAGCACCGGGCCGGTCGTCGACCAGCCGACGGTCCGACGCGCGGACGGAGCGGCCCGGACGCTCTCTTCGACCGCCTGCGTCTTCCAGTCCGCGGTGACCACCTCGGTGCGTCCTGGCCAGGTGAGCACGGCGTTGTAGCGGTTGCCGAAGAGCTGGGCACCTGGCAACGGTGCTGACGGCGAGGCGAGCGGCATGGTGCGCAGCGGCCCGTCGGGCGACACGCAGGACAGCGATCCGGCGGCGAAGACGTGCACGCAGGTCCCTACCGGATCGGGATCCTGGATCACGGCGTTCGCGCCGTCCTCGATCTGGATCGTCGAGTCCCGGCGCAACCACCGAAGACGTGCGTTGTCCCGGTCGAGCACGACCGGGTCGCCGCCGACCGCGGTGAGGACGAGATCGGCGCCAGGGTCGGTGAACCGCCGGCGGTCGACACCCTGACCGTTGAACACGCTGTAGGAGCCATCGGTCTTGTTCACCAGCCACAGCCGGCCGTCAGCAGTACCGACCCAGTCGGTGAAGCCGTGCTCGATGACGAACTCCTCGCCGAGCTCACCGGTGGCCGACACGGTCTGCGCCGTGCTCGTGACCGGGTCGACGAGGAAGGCTCGCGAGCCCGCCTGGACGAGTGCCCGCCGCTCGTCGGCCGGGGGCTTCGCCTCCACGGTCGTGGTGACGGTGCCCGCTCCCCCGTCGACGACGGCGATCTCACCGGTGCCGCGGTTCTGGACGAGGACGGTCAGCCCGAAGTCGACCATGTCGTACTCCGCGGCCTCGTCGCCGAGCTGCAGCCCGATGCTGGGACGCTCCCCCCCGGCGGCCGCGAGCACGACCCGGCCCCGGGTCTCGCCGGACAGCCACGCGGTGCCCGGGTTCCCACGGATCTCGGTGGCGGCGTCGGTGCGGACGAGGAACAGCACCACGGAGGAGAGCGCCAGGAGCGCGAACGTGACGAGGCCGACGATCACCGTCTGGCCACTGATCATCCCGTCCAGTTCGATGTCCCGGTCACCGCTGTTCGCCATGCGCTCGGAAGCCCACCTTCTTCATCCGCCGATGTCAATCGCCTGCTGAAGTCTACGACCGCGTCGACGCAGCGCGGTCGCGGTGCCGGCCCTTCTGGACAAGACCTGACCAGGGCGACCACGCAGGGTCACCGCGCGATCTCGCGAGCGGGCCGCGCCTCGACGCCGATCCGCCATTCGGCCCATTGTTCCGTGATCAAAGGGAGCGGCGCAGCCTGCGCGGTATGGTCGCCAGGTGATTCGGATCGGCCTCATCGGCGTGGGAAAGATGGGCATTTCCCACCTCGCCATCTTCCGAGCCCATCCGGATGTCGAGATCGCCGGCATCTGCGAGCCCCAGTCGTTCGTCGCGTCGTCGGTGAAGTCGCAGACCGGAATTGAGACGTTCAAGAGCTTCGAGAAGCTGATCGATCACGCGGAGCTCGACGCAGTCGTCGTCGCGACGCCGACGATCACCCACCTCGAAGCGGCGACGTACGCGATGGAGCACGGGGTCAACGTGTTCGTCGAGAAGCCGCTCGCGCTCAACCCGACCGACTCCTGGGGGCTGGTCCAACTGGCCGAGCGCACCGGCGTCGCGAACCAGGTCGGCTACCACAACCGCTTCATCGGCACCTTCCAGGAGACGAGGCGACTCGTGCGGGCCGGCGCGATCGGCGAGGTGTACCACATCGACGGGAAGGCGTTCGGGCCGGTCGTCACGAAGCCGAAGACGGGCATGACCTGGCGGTCGAAGAAGTCGGAGGGCGGCGGATGCCTCCACGACTACGCCTCCCACGTCGTCGACCTCATGAACTGGATCGTCGGCCCGCCGAAAGAGGTACTCGGGGCGCGGCTCACGAGCATCTTCTCGAAGGACGTCGAGGACAGCGTCTACGCTCTGCTGGGTTACGCCGCCGGGTTCGCCGGCCAACTGGAGACGAACTGGAGCGACGACGCGCACCGCAAGATGAGCACCACGGTGGCGGTCTACGGCACGAGGGGCAAGATCGTGGCCGACCGCCAGGAGTGCCAGGTGTTCCTCAAGCCGGGGATGACCTTCGAGAAGTACGGCGACGGTTGGACCACTCGGTACATCACCGACCTCCAGGCGCCGGTCAGCTACTACCTCCGCGGTGAGGAGTACTCGGCGCAGGTCGACTCGTTCGTCGAAGCGGTCAAGGCGCGCAACACGCGGCCGGAGAACTCCTTCGCCAGTGCGTACGAGACCGACTGGACGATCGACCAGGTGATGCAGGCACACGAGGCGCGGAGTTGACGATGGACCGGATCCTCTTCGGTGACAACCAGTTCTTCGGCGTCAACCACATGTCGGAGGAGAAGGCGCGGGCCCAGGCCGTGCGCTTCCGCGACACCGAGTCGATCCTGTCGGTGCTCGACACCGCGTTCGACCTCGGTGTGCGCACGTTCATGTGCACGACGCACGACAAGATCGGCGAGATCGCCGATCACATGCGCGACCATCCCGAGCGCTACCGCGACTTCATCTACTTCCCCGGCATGCCGTACGCCCACAAGTACGCGAACGCTGTCAGCGAGCTCGGCATGCTCGAGACGCTGAAGCAGTTCGCTCCGGGTGGTGTCGTCGAGACCGTCTGGAAGGGCGCCCGTTCGGCGATCCGCAAAGACGCCGAGCAGTTGATGACGATGCTCGTCGACGCCGAGATGAAGCGCTTCGAGGGTCTCAACACGCCGGTCGTGTTCATCCAGAACGTCGTCACCGATCTGCTGCTCGGCCTGAAGATGTACGACATGTTCCGCGCCTTCCACGACCACGTGCGCGACCGCTTCGGCGCCGAAGCCGGCTACATCACGATGAACATGCCCCGGCTGCTCGACGCGCTCGAGTCGGTCGGCATCGAGAACCCGATCATCTGCTGCAACTACAACAAGATCGGCTTCCGGATGAGCGGCGGCATCGACCTGTACGACCGCACGCTCGCCGAGCGGCAGCTGCGCTGCATCGCGATGTCGGTGTACGCCTCAGGAGCGATCCCGGCCGAAGAGGCGATCCAGTGGATCTGTGACCGTCCGCAGATCGAGTCGATCGTGTTCGGCGCGTCGTCGGCGGGCAACATCCGCAACACGATCGAGCTCATCAACCGGTACACCCAGCCCGTCACCGTCTGACGCAGGCGAGATGAGTGCACCTCGCGCCGTGTCGGCCGCGTTTCGACCGGATCGGCGTCCGTTCCTGCTCGCCTCGGCCGGCGGGCACGTGCGCGAGCTGACGGAGCTCGTGCGTCAGCTCGGCCTCCGCCCCGGCAACGCCACCTGGGGGTCGTCGAAGGGCAAGCAGCTCGACTCGCTCGCCGCGGACGGCTGGGACGTCGTCGAGGTGCCACTGTGCGAACCGCGCGACACCGCGGCCCTCTTGAAGGCCTTCCGTCCGGCGCACCACATCCTCGGCGACGTCCGCCCGAGCGGCGTGCTCACGACCGGATCCGCGGTGGCCCTGCCGTTCGCAGCGGCGTCACGGCTGCGACGCATCCCCTTCACGTTCGTCGAGAGCCTCACCCGCGTAAGCGGCCCGAGCCGGACCGGCACGTTCATCGAGCTCCTGCCGGGCATCGACCTGCGCACCCAGGTGATCCCGTGGGAGCGTCGGCGTGGCCCGCTCACGCGTCGCTGGCGTCGGACGATCAGCGCGCTCGACGGCTTCGAGCGGATCGCGACCACCACGTCGATGCCGGTGCGGCGGGTCTTCGTCGCCGTCGGCATCATGACCCGCGAGTACCCCTTCGACCGGCTCTTCGACCGGCTCGAGGCGATCGTCCCCGACGGCGTGGAGGTCCGCGTCCAGGGCTCCCGCCCGCGCACCACGGATCGTCTCACCCTGTTGCCGGATCTCACACCCGCCGGCGTGCAGGCCGAGATCGAGGCCGCCGATGCGGTGATCGTGCATGCCGGCGTCGGCCTGACGCTCGACTGCTTCGAGGCCGGCCGGCACCCGCTCGTCGTCGCCCGGGAGGGAGCCCACGGCGAGCACGTCGACGACCACCAGCTCGAGTTCGCCGATGCGCTCCGCCGGCAGGATCTCGCCACCACTGCGCACGTCGACGACCTCACGTGGTCTGTCGTCGAGGAGGCCGTCGGCTGGTCCGTGCGGCGCGCGGCGCCGAAGCTGGATCCGGAGCGACTCGGTCTCGCCGGGCTCCCCGACGCTGTGGTGCGCGAGCTCAACGACCGCCGGAGCTGACGCCCTCACGGTCGACCGGCGCGCCGAGTGCAGACGCCAGCGTGGCGCGGGCGGACTCGGTGCCGTGTGCGCGGCGCAGGTACTCCGTCGCAGCCCGCACGAGTGACGTTGCCTCGTCGGGCTCGCGCCACAGGCGGGCGATCGCAGCCGCGGTCGCAGCCGGATCGTCGGCGACGACGAGCTCCCGCCCGTCCTCGATGTCGAGTCCTGACGCGCCATCTGCAGTCGTCACGATCGGCAGCCCGACCTTGAACCCCTCCAGCAACTTCATCCGCACGCCTGACCCGCCGAACGTCGGGGCGACGAGCACGAACGACGACGCGAAGATCTCGCCGAGGTCGTCGACGAAGCCGCGGACATCGACGCCCGGTGCCTTCCAGTCGTCGGGAGCACCATCCGCACCCCGGCCGATGCCGGTGCCGGCGACGATCAGCCGCGCGGCTGGGACCTGGGCGACGACGAGCGGCCACACCTCGGTGACGAACCACGACACGCCGATCCGATTCGGGCGCCACGACAGGCTGCCGACGTAGGCGAGAACAGGGCGCTCACGACGCTCGTGCCGCACGCCGGGCTCGTTCGGCACGACCTGCGGGAGGACGTCGACCACGAGCGGCTGCCGAGCAGCGGTGGAACCGCCGGCGATCATCTCGCGCAGCATGTCCCGGTCGCTCGCCGAGATCGTCACGACCGCGTCCATCGAGCGCAGCACGCGCACTTCCGCTCGCTGCGCGACGCGCGCTTCGAGCCGGGCGATCGGCCTTGCCCAGCGCGGCGCTTCCTTCGCGAACTGGACGAAGAAGTCGCTCTCGACGTTGTGCTCCTCGAGCACGAACCGCGCCCCGGGCGCCGCCTGGCGCAGCGCCTGCAGGTGCGTGGCCATGCCCAGGTGGTCGATGTAGACGACGTCCCAGCGACCCGACGCCGCGACCTCCCGGACCGCACGTGCCGTCTTCGGCGACCACCACTTGGCGAAGAGGTACGGCTCGCGTTTGACGACCCTGCGGAACACGGTGCGGACGACCTGCATCGGGTCGCGCTTGATGTGCACGGCGTGTGGTGCAGGCGGGAGCACCTCCACCTTCGCACCGCGTCCCGAGAGCAACGACCGGAGGCTGGCGATCTCGACGTCGGTGACCGTGTCCTCGCTGAGGCTCAAGACGGTCAGTTCGTCGACGATCGACGAGAGCAGCTCGAGCTGGGCGATGGAACGCTGTCGTCCGCCCGAGGTCGCCGGGAACGGGAAGTCGAAGGTGAGGTAGAGCAGCCTCATGTCAGGAAGCGGCCCCGCTCCGATGGGCGACGGTGTCCTCGAAGAAGCGCTGGTACTCCGCGGCGACGGAGCGCAGGGAGAAGCGCTCGCGAGCAGACGCCACCCGGGCCTCCATCGCCCCGGCTGCGTCGGGTTCGAGCGCGGCCTCGAGCTGCTTGGCGACGAGGTCGAAGTCGTTCGTGTCGACGAGACGTCCGTGCTCACCGAGGATCCACTGGGTGACGACGTTGTCGTGGGCGATGACCGGGAGACCGCTCGCCAACGCTTCGATGTAGACGATGCCGAACGGCTCGTAGTGCGCCATGTGCAAGAACGCATCGGCACAGCGGTAGATCTCGGGCATCTGGTGGTGCGGAACGTAGAGCCGGTGGAACCGTCCGGGCATCAGCTCGGCGGCCAGCGCTTCCGCCTCTGCGGCCTGCGGGCCGTCGCCGGCGATCACCATCCCGACGTCCTTCAGCTTGGCCACGGAGCGGATGCCCTCGAGTGCCCGCTTGCCGTTCGACACCTCGGTCACCATCAGCACGAGCTGCTGATCCTCGGGGAGCCCGAGCGCGGCTCGGTCACCCTCACCGGGATGGAACCGAGCCTCGTCGACACCGTTCGGGATCAGCCGCGCGAACCACTTCTCGTGGTTCCGCTCGTAGAACTCGGGGTTCGTGCAGATCAAGCCGTCGGCCTTGAAGAACCGGTACTCCGAGTTGTTCGCATACGCAGGCCAGTCGCCGTTCTGGGTGACGAACACGTGAGCCGGACGTCGGCGGGCGGGTCGACCCTGCAACAGCCAGTGTACGTACGGGAACGAGCACGTCACCGTGAGGTCGTAGTCGCGGCCTCGGTAGCGCGGCAGCGCGCTCGCCGCGAACGTGAGCTCCTCCCACGAAAAGTGCGACCGCATGCCGGGGAACGTCGGCCACTTCACGAACCGCTCACGCGGCACGCAACCGACGTGCTTGTAGGTGTACGGCTCACCATCGCGCGGCTGTCCCGCACCGAGCAGCGTGACCTCGTGCTCACCGCCCTCGGCGATAAGCCGGCCGATCGACTCGAAGGCGACCTCGGCGCCACGGTTGACCTTGTGCATGCCGGGCAGGACGAACAGGATTCGCATTGGTCTGGTCCTCGGGCTCTCAGATGACGGCGGGGGCCGTCGCGTCGGTATCGGCAGCCGAGTCGGCGGCGGCGCGTTGCGCATCGGCTTCGCGATCGTGTTTGCGCTCGAGCCGGATCAGCATCGTCCAGGTCGTGATCGCGAGCACGACCTCGACGATCAACGTGGCCACCACCGCGCCCTTCCATCCCCAGAGCGGGATGAAGACGAGGTACAGCGACATGCTCAGCACCGCGCTCGCGATGTTGATCGCCGCCTGCACGCCGGTGCGGCCGAGCCCCATCAGACCGTTCAGGGCGAACGCGGACATGGCGCGCAGCATCAGCATCGGCGCGAGCGCGCGCACCATCGGGATCGCGTCGCTGAACTCGTCACCGAGCAGGAACTTCAGCTGCGGCGCGGCGAAGAACATGACGACGGCGACGAGGAACGCGTAGCTCGCTGCCGGGATCGAGAACTTCAACGACCGACGCACGTGCTGCGAGCGGGCGCCGTCGTCGTGCTCGAGGAAGCGCTGGTGCGTCGACGCGACGAGCGCCCAGAGCGGCATCGAGGCGAAGCCGAGCACCCGGTAGGCGGCGTTGTAGAGGCCGACGTCGACGCGATATCCGTACGACGACATCACGACCTTGTCGCCGTCGTTCGTGAGCGAACTGGTGACGATCGCACTGGAGAACGTCAGCCCCGTCTTCAGGTGCTGACGCTGCATCGCGCCGGGACGCAGCCGTATGCCGAGGCGATGCCCCGAGTACGCCAGAGCGGCGAACGCCACGAGGAACACGACGATCACGTTGACCAGCGCCAGCCACCTGAGCTCGAGCGCGCCGAAGAGCGCGAGCGCGATGATGACCACGATCTTCGTGATGAGCGGAATGATCCGGATCCGAACCGCGGCCGCGTAGCCGATGCAGGACTGCAGCATCGCCGAGGCGATGTCGATGAGCGGGACGGCGATCATCTCGGAGACGATGAACGCGAGGACGATCCAGATCGAGAGGTCGGCGACGACCACCCGGCTCAACAGGAGCCCGGCTGCCCCGACGATGCCTCCGAGCAGCAACGACCAGGAGAGCGTCGAGGCGGCGACGGCCGTCGGGTCCTCCCGGTTGCGGACGACGTGCTGGAGGACGGCGAGCATGATGCCGCTGTACGAGAGCCCGCTCAACGGGCCGATGAGCGCGTACATCGAGGCGTAGAGGCCGTAGCCGACGACGCCGAGCTCGCGGCCGAGGAGGATGAACGACACGAACGATGCGCCGAGCGCGAGCACCTGCTCGACCATCGACCACGCGACGTCGCCGGCGATGCCGCGGATCTTGCGGTAGCCACCGACGATCCAGTGCAATCGCCCACCGGAGTCACTCATGCGAACCGTCCGAACAGCTCGGCCAGCTCGCCGATGTTCGCATTCAGGTCGTGATGAGCGGCAACCTGGGCCCGGGCCTTGTCGGCGAGCGCGCCGGCGAACGCCGGGTCGGTCACGAGGCGTTCGATCGCGTCGGCCAGGGCATCGGCTCGACCCGCCGGCACGACCACACCCGTCTCGCCGTCGATGACGAGCTCGGGGATGCCGGCGATGAACGTCGAGACCACCGGGACACCGACCGCCATCGCTTCCATGAGCGCCACCGGTAGGCCCTCGGCGAACGTCGGGAGGCAGAACACGTCGGCGTCGCGCAGTTCGTCGAGCACCTTGCTCGGTTCGAGCGCGCCGACAGCGACGACGGCATCGGCGATGCCGAGCTCCGCGATGCGCTCCCCCAGCAGCTCCTCGAACGGACCGGGTCCGACGAGGCGCGCCTGCACGTCGATGCCTCGGCCGCGCAGGATGGCGATTGCCTCGATCAGGACGAGATGACCCTTCTCCGGGGAGATCCGCGCGGTGACGAGGATGCGCGCGGGTCCGACGTGAGCAGGAGGGGTGCGACGGTCGATCGCGTCGACGTCGACGCCGCAGCGCACGACGTGCAGCTTGGGCCAGTGCTGCGGCGCCGAGATCCGCATCAGCTGCGAGCGGGTGAAGTCGCTGACGCAGGCGATGAACGACGCCGTCGCGACCTTCTCCCGCAACGAGGCGGCCTCCTCGTTCACGAACTCGTGCCACCCGTGGATGGTGGCGCTCCACGTCCACCGGGCGTCACCCTCGAGGCGGTTGCCCCACTCGGTGCAGAACCACGCGATGTTCGCCGGCGCTTGTCCGAAGTGGGCGTGCACGTGGTGCACGCCGGCGCGTCGGCAGTGGTCGTGCAGCACTGCCGCCTCGACCATCTGGAAGCAGCGCCAGAGCACCGCCTTGACATCGGTACCGCCGGAACGGGCAGCGAAGCCGAACGCGCCGAGCACAGCGACGGGGTGGGTGACGAACGATCGCGCGAGCACCCACGCGATCCGGCGCTTGGAGACCGACTTGATGTACGTGGTCGTGGCCCGCTCGGCACGGTCCGTGTCCGACAGGACGTCGTGGTCGCCCGCCGGGTTGATCGCGAACGTGTGCACCGTGGCGCCGCGCCGGCGCAGCGCGAGCACCTCGCGCTGGATGAACGTGTGCGGGATGCTCGGGTAGTGCGTCGTGATGTAGGCGATGCGCAGGTTCCGTGACGGTTCGGACAGCTCGTCGACCACGCTGGCACCAACCGTCTTGCTCACCACAGCTCGCTCTCCTACCGGCCGGGCCGTCCGTCGCGACCTTGTGATACGGCAGCTGAACAGCAGTCCACGCCACCCGGCGGACGCTCCAACGGCACCTCCGAACGCCTCGCCGAGTGTATCCCGACCGCTCTGCGTGGGTAGTAGGTCGTCGGCCCCAATCGACCTCACGCAGCGTCGTCGCCGTAGACGAATCCGGTGCCACCGAAGCCGACGTAGACCCGCCCCGGGAGATCGAGATCGCCGCTCACCACGTTCACCGGCTTGTACAGCCCGTCCGGGAACCGAGCGATCAACTCCCAGGTTGCGCCCTCGTCGGTGGAACGGAACAGCCCCTGCTGGGGATCGTCGTTGGCCCGCCCGTAGAGGAAGATGGCCGGATAGCCACCGTCCGTCATCGGTGCGCCGAACCCGAACGCGTCGACCCGCTGCACACCACTCACCGTGGTCCACGGCGACGCACCACGGTCCGTCGAACGCACGAGACCGCCGTTGCCGACGCCCGCCCACAGGTCACCCGCCCGACCGGGCGCCGCCCTGAGCTGGCCGACGACGTGACAGTCGACGTCCTGGGTGCAGGGCGGCGAGTTCGCCGCCTCCGTCCACGAAGATCCGCCGTCGGTGCTCACGAAGAACTGGCCGTCGTCCGACATCAGGTAGAACACGCCGCCCTCGACGGTGTCGGCCGCGAGAGCCTGTCGGCCGAGCCACCAGAGGTACCGGTGGAACGCGTTCGTGCCGCCGACGTCGTCCAGCTTGGTCCAGCTCCCCCCCTCGTCCTTCGTGACGTAGACACCCTTCGGTGCGCTCTGGTACTCGTCGGGGCTGCCGAGGTACGTCGGCACCCACACGATGTTCGACGGATCGGTGGCCGAGACCGCGACCTCGCCGCCGAACAGGTCGAGCGGCAGGTTCGGGAACTCGGTCCACGTCTCGCCGCCATCGTGCGAGTACGCACCACGCGCGACGCGATCGTCCGAGTAGTAACGCTGGTACTCGGCGCCGACCCAGACGAGCGCGCCGGGCACCTGCCCAGCCGCGGCGAGGTCGGTGCCGCCGACGAAGGTCCGGTCGACGAGCGGACGGCTGGGGAACTGGTCGGGATCGGCGTGCTTGAACCCCTGGCGATCGGCGATGGCGGAGACGGGGTCGCCACCCGCCGGCGCGATGAGCTCGGACGTCACCGTCTGCTCGATACCGACGCTGTCGAGCTGCCAGACGAGCTCGCTGCCCGACACGTCGTCGACGCGCCACATGCCCATGCCCTCGCCGAACCACAGGCGGCCGGACACGAGCGGATCGAACACGAGCCGGCCGACGGTCATGTAGTCGTCGATGTCCGTGCTCGCCAGCCAGGGGATCTCGGGCGACGAGATCGAGATGTCGAGCTGCGTCCAGTTGCCGCCGCTGTCGTCGGTCCGCCAGACGTGCCCGTCGCGCACCGCCTCTTCGACGACCACGATCCGTCCAGGCTGGGTGGGATCGATCGCCATCGCGAGGCCGGTGTAGGACTGCACGGGTGGTTCGATCTCCGACCATGCCCCCGACGAGGCGTCGTAGGAGCGCAGCGACGCCGGGATCGACGTGTCGGTCGAGGTGACGACCACGGCGAGGCGACCGTCGACGACCTGCGCGTCGTCGTAGTAGTGGTCCTGCTCGTCGGTGATCGCGCTCCACGAGTCGCCACCGTCGTCGCTGCGATAGACCCCGACCCCGGCAACGCCGGCGTAGACCCTCGTCGGCGTCGACTCGTCGAACACCACGAAGGTCACCCCTGGCTGGTCGCCAGCCGGATCGCCGAGCGTCGCGACGGGCACGACGTCCGGACTCACCTGCGTCCAGCTGGCACCGCCGTCGCGCGACGTCCAGATCCCCTGGCGGCGCGTCCCGAGCACGACGTGGCCGGCGTCGACGGGGTCGACTGCGAGCCGCTCACCACCCGTGCGGTACACCTGGTTGCCGGAGATGAAGAAGGCCTGGCTGCTCGCCGTCCACGTGCGGCCGCCGTCGGCGCTGTGCAGCACCCGGCCTTCGCCTTCGACGGCGTTCGGATCGGACGAGTTGAAGTCGGAACCGACCGACACGTACACGACGTTCGGGTCGCTCGCGCTCACCGCGATCGCCTCGACGGAGTAGTCACCACCATGAGCGGCAGCGTCCGGCACCGCACCCGCGGTCAGCATCTGGACCCACTGGCCCTGTTCCGCGTTCCAGCGATAGGCCCCGCCGACGTCGGTGCGGGCATAACGGACGTCAGCCGCCGTCGTCGAGACGACGAGACCGGTCACCCAGCCACCCGCGCCGACCCGCAGCGGCTTCCACGCGTAGTGGAAGCCCTCCTCGACCGTGGCCGTCTCCGCCGGCACGTCGACGGACGGTGTGGTCGTCGTCGTCTCGGCTACGGACGTCGTGGTCGGCGTCTCCGACCCTCCGCTGCAGCTCGCTGCGACCATGAGGGCCGCGAGCGCGACGCCCTTCCACCGGTGCTTCATCTTGTCCTCCCAGTCCAGGTGCTCAGACGCCGACCGGCTGGCGCGGCCGCGTCGGTGTCCTGCTCGGCCGACTCATCTCGTCCGCCGGCTGTTCGTCGGTCTCCGCCGCCCGGGCTCGGGCGATCTCTTCGCGCAATCCGATCACGCGCATGACCGCCAGCACCGTCACCCAGCCTCCCAGGAACACGTTCTCGGAGAAGCCCATCATCAACACCGCCATCGCCCACGAGAGCGTCCACATCCCGAGTCGGACGCCCGAGGTCCGCATGAGCCGCCCGCCCGAGACGATCGTCGCTGTCCAGACCGCCCCGAAGAGGACCAGCCCGACGACGCCCAGCTGGATGAGCAGCTCGATGGCGCCATTGTGCGCGTGCACGACGCTGAACCCGATGTCGAGCCGCAAGTTCTGCGTAGGCACCGACCCGGCGTCGAACCACAGGCCGCCGAGCCCGTACCCGGCGAGCTCGTGGCCCCTGAGCGCGTTCAACGAGGCGCGCCAGATCGCGGTGCGTCCGCTGAAGGTGAGGTCCTTGCCGAACCAGCCGACGACCGTCGGGAGAATGCCGTACGTGATCGGGATCAGGGCCAAGAACCCGGCGAGCGTCACGAGCACGAAGATGAAGGTCGAGTGCACTGCAGTGGCGCGGTAGACGACGAGCCACACGAGCATCAGGAGCACCACCAGTGCGCCGGCGAACCCCGTCGTCGAGCTCGAGCCGATCAACAGCACCGTGATCGTGATGAGTGAGGCGAGCTTGAGGAGCTTCGAGCGATCGAGGCAGAGCACCGTGACGAGCGAGAACACGAGGAACATCGACAAGACGTTCTTGTGCAGGAACAGACCATGCCAGCCAGGTTGGATGTTTCGCGCGTCGTCCATGCCGAACGTGGTCGACCCGGGAAAGAGCACGAGCGCCGCGCAGGTGATCACGAGCATCGCTCTGATGCCGGTGAGGATTCCCTTGATGAACACACGCAGGTCCGTCAGGCCGGCACAGATGATCACGCCGATCCCCGGCAGCACGCTGCGCACCAGACCTTCTCGCCACTGCCCGGGATTGGTCGTCCACGCCATCGACATCACCTGGAACCCCAGGAACAGCACGATCGGGAACGACACGGGGAGCCGTTTCACGCGTTCGCCCTCGGCGATGCAGAGCGCGCCGAGCGACATCAGGAACAACAACGGTCCGATGATCCTGATCGTGGTGCCGCCGATCGGTGGAAGTCCGTCGACCGGGAGGTCCATGCCCCCGAAGCCGTAGATGATGAAGCCGACGACCACCACGAAGCCGACCAGGTCGGCGGGCCGGATCCCCTCGGCCCGGAACACCCTGGCGCGCGCGAGCAACGGTCGCGACGACGTCGGGGTCTCGGCGATCATCAGTGGTGCCGCACCTGGATGCCGAAGCCGCCGGCGATGAGGCCGAACCCACGTGCGATGTGGCCGAGGAACAGCCGCCAACGGGACTGCCGAGCGACGAGCTTCCGCGCGAGCTCGACGAACGATGTGAGGATCGCCTTGACGCCGCGGGCGACCAACCGGGGGTGGCCTGCGATGCCGTTCGCCAGGTCCGACACAGCTTCGCTGTTGCCCATCCAGAACTCGCCGCGGAGGATCCAGCGGAGGTTCAGGCGGCTCGGCTCCAAGATCTCCAAGATGAGGCCGTCGCGCGAGTACCGCAGGTTCATGCCGGCTGCGGACGCAGCACCGAAGAAGACGTTGTCCTCGCCACCCAGGACGCCCAGGCCCTCGTCGAAGCGCACCTCCTCGTGGGCGCGGAGCCACGACGTCGAGAGGAGGATGTTCGAGGTGAGGCCGTTGGGCGGCACGATGCCCTCCTCGAGCACGGGCAGCGGTTCGACGAACCCCTCACGCTCGATCCACGTCGGCGCCCCTGCCGGGACCGTATGGCGGCGGGGACCGGTCACGGCGTCGGCCCCGGTCGCCCGCTGCGTTGCCAGGAGCGCTTCGAGCCACTCCTCGGGTGCGACGCAGTCGTCGTCGGTCATCGCCAGCCAGTCGGCGTGCTCGATCGCCAGTGAGAGCACCCGGTTGCGGGCCCTCGAGATGTTGCCCGACGCCGTGTTGTCGTAGTGGACACCGTCCTCGAACCGCTCCCGGTACTCCTCCGCCACCGGACGAGCCTCGCCGTCAGGGCTGTCATCGACGACCACGACGCCGACGCGGGCGTCGCCGCTCACCCGCTTCGCTGCGACCTCGATCGAGTCGAGGAGGCGCCTGAGCGAGTCGTTCCTGCGGAAGGTGCACATCCCGACCACCAGTCGCGCGCGCTGGTCCGGGAGGCCGTCGGTCTGCGACGGCTGGTCCTCGAGCGTCAAAGTTCACCCTCCGTTGGTCGTCGGTCGCCAGTACCACTCGGTCGAGCAGAACTCGACCGCGAGGTTCGCGTTCGGGCCGAAGAGCGCACAGCCCTGCGACGCGTACGCGCCTACGACGGACAGCTTACGAGTGGGATCGACCGGCAGGGTCGCGAGCTCCATCGGCTGGCCGGCCGCGGTCTCGCACGCCGCCAGCGCTTCGTCCGGCGATGTCGCCCAGAGGTACGGCTGCTCGCCGTAGAACGTCAGCGCGGCGTGGTCGACGCGGGCCCGGGCTGCGATCGCGTCGCGGAGTTCACGATGGTCCCGATGCGGCGGGCACCCGGGCGGAAGGCCGACCCACGCCCGCAACCACCGCCTGAGCCGCCGCCGGTACCGGTCGTTCCCGAGACCTGCTGGAACGGCGAGCAACGTGCCCGGCGTGCCCACACCGAGGGCGGACAACGACTTCCACACCAGATCGGCGTCCTCGGCGCGGAGCGCTGACCGCGTGTACTCGAACTCGATGAGGCCGAGATGCACCAGCTCCGCAGCCAGTGAGCCGAGGGCGTCCCGGTCTTCTTGTCGGCGGGCCGCCATCGCCTCGGCCGACGTGGTGAAGCCCGCCGAACGATCCCAGTCGGTGATGTGCGGCGCCGGCGGTGCGTCGGTGAAGACGGTGACGACGGTCGCCGGCGGTCCGGCGGTCAGCAGTTCGACCGCGGAGTAGCCGACGTCATCGAGGTGGGGAGACAACAGGACCACCCGGTCGAACGAGCGCACCCAGTCGAGGTACGACACGCCACGGTCGTCGAGCTGTGCTCGGGTGCTGCGGGTATGGGCGATCGGCTCCAGGTGCGTCTGTCGCCGCACCACCGCTTCCACGATGCCCTGCCGTGGGCGGTCGCCGACGCTCGCCATCAGCGCCCGCCGCTGGGTGAACGCGCCACCCGCCGCGAGACCGGCGACGTAGCCTGTGCGGATCGCGAGCGGCAGGTCGACACGGCGGAGCAGCAGCGGGATCGCTCCCAGCGCGTAGCGCACCTGTCCACGCACCCTGGCCGAACGGAACTCCTCCGGAGCCCTGCGGTACAGCTCGGCGTGGCCCTTGCCGTAGCTGCGATGCTGTCTGAACGCGGCCCGGAAGCCGTTGCGGAGCGCGTAGTGGTACGAGGCCTCGGCGACCTCGCTGAGCTCGCATCCCGAGGCGGTCACCATCCGGTAGAGGAGCAGCTCGTCCTCGCCACCCGGTGACCCGAAGTCGAGGTGCTCGCCGTCGGCTTCGAGGAACAGCTCACGGCGCATGCCGACGCTCGCGATCCCGGGGTAGTAGCGACCGCTGAGGCTGTGCGCCGTTCGGCCGAGCGACGGGCGCACCGCCGTCTGACCAGGACCGACGCCCATGCGGCGGAGGATGCCGGCGGGTGTGCTGTCGTTGTCGAGCACCGCAGCGACGAGTGGGGAGTCTTCCAACGCCGCCGACATCGCTGCGAGGTAGTTGTCGGACACGTAGTCGTCATCGTCCAGGAAGCAGATGTCGCGCGTCTCGATCGCCTGAGCGCCGGCGCGACGGGCGGGTGAGACGCCCTTCGCGGAGGTCACGACGCGCACCTCGCATCCGCGTGGACCGAGGTGGCGCTCCGCGGCGGCCACCCACTGCGCGACCATCGATGTCGCCGGACCGTTCGCGGCGATCACGACGGCGAAGGGGCGGTCCACCGTCTGGCGAGCGAGGCTCTCGAGCATCGGCGCGGCCGAGTCCGGCGAGCGGTACGTGGGGACGACGACCCCGAGATCGAGCAGGCGCGTGTTGTCCGGGGAGGCGCCACTCATGAGGGCAGCACCTCCGGCGCAGTCGACCGAGTCGCGAGCGGCGAGTAGCGGCGACGCAGGGCTTGCACCGGCTGTTCCGCGACGCGATAGCTGATCTCGCAGAACAGCAGCCCGAGCGGGACCTGCAAACCGACACGCACAACAGGGTGGAGGTCCTGCCCGAGGTACGCCACGAGCATGAACACCGGCACTTGCCAAAGGTAGAATCCGTAGCTCCGCTTGCCCAGCCAGAGAAGCGGTGGGAGCGACAAGAACGCGCTGGCCGACGGGAGGATGCCCTCGGCGGAGATCGCGACCACGACCGTGGCGAGCAGCGCGAAGGTCAGCGCCACGCCCTCGACGAGCCAGTGCTCGGTGAAACCCGGATCGCAGACGAGCGCGACCATCGCCGCTGCCGCGCCGAGCACGAGCCAACGGCTGAGCGCGGGACGGGCCCGAAGGCGGTCCGCGAGCCGCAGATCGCCGTCCATCATGAGCAGCGCGCCCACGGCGCCGACGAGGAACTGCGATCCTCGCAGCACCGGGCTGACGTACAGCCGGACGTCGTCCCAGCCGAGGAGGCTGGCGAGGTACGCCGAGGCGATGGCGCTGATCGAGGCGATGACGACGGCGAAGCCGATGATGCCTCGCACGGTCCATCCGCGGCGGACGAGGAACCAGAGCGTCACCGGCCAGATCAGGTAGAACTGCTCCTCGCAGGCCAGCGACCACGTGTGATCAGTCGCTGGACTCGACCAGCTGTGATCGCGCATCACGAGCAGGTTCGTCAGGTAGGTCCCTGCGGCGATGATGCCCTTCCACTGGATCGCCCAGAAGCTCGGCACCAGCAGGTGGACGATCGAGACGCCGACGAGCATCAGCGCGAGGGGTGGCCCCAGCCGGAGGAACCGTCGCGCGTAGAACGCGCGCAGATCGATCTTCGCGCTCAACCGCACCTCTTCGAGGAGGAGCCTGGTGATGAGGTAGCCGGACAGCGCGAAGAAGAGGTCGACGCCGAGCATCCCCGCCCGCAACGACCGGAACTCGAGGTGGCTCAGCGCGACGAGAGAAACGGCGAGCGCCCGGAGCCCGTCGAGCCCCGGCTGGTAGCCCAACCGTGCCGAACGGAGCAGGCCAACGGCCGCCGGATCGGCGAACTCGTCGACTCGGATCGACGGTGCTGTCGTCACAAAACCCCACCATTCACGCCATTCGGGAGCCGGCAGCCCACCACCTCGGCAGCATAAGCAGACCAGGATCGAAGAGGGGTCAGGACCGCCCGTGTTGAGCCAATCGGACTAGCGATGCAGGTCAGCGGCGGAAGAGGGCCTTCGCGGCGAGCTTGAGGGTCTTCGGGGCGCGCAGCACCCGCGGCTGCACAACGGCAAGCCAGCGGAGCCGCTGCAACACCGTGTCGCCGTGCGCTGTGCCGGCACCCTGCTCGAGGCTCCAGAGATACTGGCGGACTGCACTGCGGCGACAGGCGCGCAGCAGCTCCGAGCGCTCCGCCGTGGTGTAGCCGGGTGCCGTCATCGCGAACTCCTCCAACACGCGCTGGATCGAGTAGACGCCGAATGGCGTCGGCAACAGCTGCCCGTCGCTGCCGAGCTCGAGGTACCCGTCTGCGACGGACTCCCCCGGCTCGCCCGTCAAGGTGACCAACCGCTCGTCGACGAACCCGATCCGGCGACCGAGCGCAGCCCGCAGGATGAAGCCGTTGTCGTCGGCCGGTGCGTCACGCTCGAGGACGCGGAGACCGCCGATGCGATCGCGGCGGAACACGATCGAGCAGACCCACGTCGGCACTGCGGTGTCGAAGGACATGCGGATGAAATCACGGCCGTCCTGGACCGGCGGCGGCTCGGATTCCGACAGGAGACCGTTCGACTCGAGCTCGCGGCCGGCCGCGTCGCGGAAGACGAAGCGCGAGTACGCCCAGTCGGCGCCGGTCCGCTCCACGTGCTCGATCCGCTGGGCAAGGCTGTCGGCGCCGACGAGCTCCTCGTCATCCATCAACATCGTGACGAAGGGTGCCGTCCCGGACTGCAGCGCCGTCGTCATGTTGCGCCACCGCCCCACGTTCGTCACCTGACGCACGAGCGTCACCCGGTCGTCACCGAGGTCGCTCACGACATCGCCGACGTCGATCGGCGAGTCGTTGTCGCAGACGACGATCTCGAGGTCGCCCATGCTCTGAGCGAGCACGCTGATGATCGCGGTGCGCAGCATCTCGGGTCGGTTGTAGGTGGGGATGCTGACCGTCACCCTCGGTTCCATCACGTGTCCTCTGCCATGTCGATCGTCGCGCCGGGTCTGCGTCGGGCCATCAGGGCGGGGGCGGCAGCCACCCCCCTCACCTCGGTCTGGCGGCGGAACACCAGCAGCCGTGCGAGGTGCGGCAGGCGCCGTACAGGATCGAGGAGCGACAGCGCGCTGCGGATCGCGGCCGTCCATTCGTGACCTTTGACCTCGCCGCGCATGCGATCCCACGTGATCGCCGTGCAGGCACCGTGTTCGAGCCGTCGTCTCCACCACTCTGCGCCACGGTGGGACGCGATGACCGCAAGGAGATCAGAGCCGAGCTTCGCAGTGTCGCCGGTCAGCTGGGTGGAGGGATGCTGCCGGTACAGCAACGTGGGGCCGGAGAGCATCCGCACCCGGCCGCGCTCGGCAAGCCGGATCCAGAGGTCGAGGTCCTCGCAGGTGTCGAATCCACGGAAGCCGCCGAGCTCCACGAACGCGGCCCGCTCGAACAACACGCCACTCGTCACGATCGGGTTCGACGGGAGCACGAGCGCGCCAGGGTCGGTGACGTCGCGGTTCTCTGCGGCGGGGTTCGCGATCATCCAGTGGTCATCCGTCCCGACGCCGGGACTCGACACCAGCGACGCTCCGTCGCGATGCGACCAGAGCCGGGCGAGGTGGCCCGGCATCCACTCGTCGTCGGAGTCGAGCAGTGCGATCCACTCGCCGCGTGCCGCCTCCACGCCCGTGTTGCGGGCAACGGCCGGACCTTGGTTGCATTCCTGGCGGATGACGCGCGCGCCGGCGGCGGCAGCGCGCTCGGCCGGCTCGACAGTCGGCGACGCATCATCGACGACGACGACTTCGAGCGGGCGGGGCCGCTGCCCCAGCGCGCTCGCGATCGCGATCTCGAGGAACTCGGCGCGGCCGTACGTCGGGATGACGACCGAGACCGGGATGATCTCGTCGCCGGACGCTGCGATGGGTGATGGGTCCGTCATGATCGGGTCATGCGGGTCGGTGCACCGCCACCGCCGCGATCAACGGGAACCTGGGGTCCTTCGGATCGAGCTCCTCCGGAGTCAGTTCGCCCGCGGCCAGCCCGTAGAGCGACGCCACTCCCGAGAGCAGGTTGCCGAACACCTCGTGGTGCCGCTCGTACGTCGGCGCGTTCTCGGCGAACAACGCTTCCATCGACGCCGGCGTCGCCCGCCAGTGGTCGATGCCCTCCGCAGGCGTCAACGTACGGCCGGCGCACGGCGCGGTGGCCAGGATCCAGCCCCCGGGGGCCACTGCCTGGACGACGTTCTGGACGATCCTCTCCGGCTGGGGAACGTAGTGGAGCACCTGGGTGAGCACGATGATGTCGTACGACTCGGCCGGCAGGCTGCCCACGTCGGTCAGGTCCGCGACCAGCGTCGCCTGAGGGTTCTGCGGGTTGATGTCGACGACTTCGGTGCTCGTCATGCGCTCCCCACCGAACTCGTTCAGGTACGACGGGTTGTCCACTTCGAGCCCCCGCCCGCGGAACAGGTGGGTCCTCGCAGCCAGGAAGCGCTCGATGTAGTAGCGGTCGATCGCGGTCCCACGCTCGAAGCCGTACGAGTCGCTGTAGGGCTCGAGGCGCCGGAGGCTGCCCCAGGCGACGTGGTCACCGGGGATCGCGAGCTCGAGGACCCGCTGCACGGGTGCTGGCATCGAGCGGAGGAGACGTCGCTTGTCGGCCACGATCGCTGTTCTAGTGCCACGCACAGCGCGAACGAGCGCGGGACGGCTCAAGCGAGCGCAAAGGTGTCGATTTGCTCATGCCACAGAGCGTCGGACAGGCGACCGGCCGGGAGCTCGACGTCGTCGAACGTGATCGGCGCGTCCTGCGGCAGGTCGCGCGTCAGCACGCAGCCCTCCGAGAGGCCCATCGGCAGCAGGCGCTCCGGTCGGGCCTGCGGGCTGTTCTCCAGGACGCCGTAGCACGTGAACCCGCCGACGCCATCGAGCCTGGTCCCGGCGGTGAGGTCGAACTTCGCCAGTGCGATCACGTCGCAGACCGGTGCGCCCTTCGGCGTCACGGCCGCGTCCTGGAAGAGCACGGCGCGGGCAACGCTGAGTGGCGTCTCCAGCGGTCCCAGGTGGAACGGTCGATAGAAGGTGTAGATCGGGCCTTCACCCATCTTGTAGATCTTCATGTACCGCTGGTGGAACCACGTGTCGCTGCAGGCGAGCACGAAGACACCGAAGCTCGGCTCGGCGCCGAGGATGTAGTCGACGATCCCCGAGCCCTCCTGGTAGAGCTTCTCGGCAGGGAAGAGCCCGGCGGCGTCCTCCACGCGCTTCGTGGCCGGGCCCGCCATGCCCCGTTGGCTCACCCCGAATCCCGAGGCGTTCGCAGTGCACGCCATCTCGAAGGCGATCTTGGAGCCATCGGCGAAGCTGGCGACGGGCTTCGGGTTCTGGAACACGCTGGCGGCGAAGCCGACCTGCGTCTCGGGAGTGCGGCGGTGATCCAACAGCGACTTGATGTTCCCGAGCACGACCGGGGTGAAGCCGAGCATCTCCGCCTCACGAGCGAGGTTCATCAGTACTCCGGGCTGATCACCGTCGGCATCCGCGAACACGACGCCGGCGGCATCGGCGCGCTTCTTCAGGATCGGCCCGAAGGTTGCGTCGAGCTCGGCGTTGAGGAGCACGAGGTGCTTGCCGTGCTCGATCGCCGACACGGCGATCTGGGCGCCGAACTCGACAGCACCCGTGGCCTCGAGGATGCACTCGATCGCGCCGGCCTCCGTCACGAGCATCGGATCATCGGTGATCGCATGCTGCCGGCGTTCGATCGCCGCGCTGAGCTCCGCCGCCGAGGAGACGGTCACGAAGTCGTCGATGCCGATGTCCGTGTACGCCCGCGCTGCCTGCGCGAGTGTCCGGTTGGCGACGACCGAGACGTCCATCCCGGGTGTTGCCTGCAGCACCTGGTGCACGAAGCCGCGGGCCGCGAACCCGGCTCCGACCACGCCCACCCGGATCGGGTTGCCGGCGTCCTGACGGGCCTGCAGGGCCTTGTCGACGATGATCACGTCGTTCTCCTCTCGAGCCGCGGACCGGCCCAGCTCATGGCCTTCCGGGAGAGCTTCATACGCGATCAGGTCCAGTAGAAGTCGTCGTCGATCTGCGCGGTGCCGAGCAGGTGCTTGATCTGCTTGATCCGGGTGTGACCGCGGAAGCGGTACAGCTCCTCGTCGAAGCCGATGCGGGCGAACACGTCGAGCAGGTCCTTCGCGCCGCGCTCGACGTTCCACGAGCACTGGAACCCGGGCAGCTGCTCGTGGATCTTCGTGAAGTCGGCGCGGTAGTTGCGCTTGTCGGCGGAGGAGTCGCCGAAGATCAGCTCGCAACCGGGCACGAGCGAGCCGATGATCTCGGCGATCTGGCGGACCTGGTAGTTCCCCTCGTCCGAACCCACGTTGAAGATCTCGTTGTGGATCACGTCGCGCGGCGCGTCGAGCACGCACGCGACGGCGTGCGAGATGTCCACGATGTGCACGAACGGGCGCCACGGCGTTCCGTCGCTCGCCATGCGGATCTCGTTGTAGAGGAACGCGCTCGCCGCGAGGTCGTTGACCACGAGGTCGAAGCGCTGGCGCGGCGACGCGCCGAACGCCGTGGCGTTGCGCATGAACGTCGGCGAGAAGCTGTCGTCGGCGAGCGGCGCGACGTCCTGCTCGATCAGCACCTTGCACTTCGCGTACGACGTGAGCGGCTCCGTCGGGTCGCCCTCCCTGCTGGGCCGGTCACCGGAGGCGCCGTACACGCTGCAGCTCGACATGTGGACGAACCGCTCGATGCCGGCCTGCTTCGCCAGCGAGGCGAGGCGCAGGCTGCCCTCGTGGTTGATCTTGTACGTGACATCTTGGTTCAGCTCGCCGACGGGATCGTTCGACACCTCGGCGAGGTGCACGAGCGCGTCGTAGCCCTCGAGGTCCTCGACGGTGATGTGGCGCGTGTCCTTGGTGATCACGGACGGCCGCCGCTCGTCGGAGTGGTACAGCCATCCGACGCGGTGGAAGCCGCTGTCCAGCCCGGTGACGTCGTGGCCACGCTCCATCAGGACGTGACCCATGCGGACACCGATGTAGCCATCGGCACCGGTCAGGAGAACCTTCATGATCGCTTGTCGCCTTTCGTCTGCTCGTTCGAGGGGTCGGGGCTCAGGCCCAGACTTTCCACGGAGGGGTGCCCTGATCCCACAGGGTGTTGAGGTAGATCTTGTCCCGCAGGGTGTCCATGCACTGCCAGAAGCCCTCGTGCTTGAACGCCGCGAGCTGGCCCGCCGTCGCGATGCTCTCGAGCGGTTCCTTCGCCCAGTCGACGTCGCCGGGGATGTGGTCGAAGATGCCCGGCTCGAGGACGAAGTAACCGCCGTTGATCCAGCCTTCGGACATCTGCGGCTTCTCGTCGAACCGGCTGACGAGCTCACCGTCGAGCTGCAGCTGGCCGAAGCGGGCGGTCGGGTGGACGGCCGTGACCGTCGCCAGCTTTCCGTGCGACTCGTGGAACTTGACGAGCGCCTCGAGATCGACGTCCGCGACTCCGTCGCCATAGGTCAGCATGAACGGCTCGTCACCGACGAACTCGCGGATCCGCTGGATGCGGCCACCGGTCTCGGTGTGCTGGCCGGTGTCGACGAGCGTCACCTTCCAGTCGTCGCGGACGGTGTCGTGCGACTCGACCGTGCCGCGGCCGAAGTCGATGGTCATGTTGGAGGCCAACGCGAGCGCATCGTGGAAGTAGCGCTTGATGTAGTCGCTCTTGTACCCGAGGCAGAGGACGAAATCGTCGTAGCCGTAGTGGGCGTAGTGCTTCATGATGTGCCAGAGGATCGGCCGGTGGCCGATCTCGACCATCGGCTTCGGGCGGACGTCGGTCTCCTCGCTGAGACGACTCCCCACTCCACCGGCAAGAATCACGACCTTCACGGGACCAGCACCTCGGTTCGACAGGGAAGCACCCAGACCGCCGTTCCGGGGCATCGATCAACGCCGCTCAGCGTATGGACCTCGCGCGCAGCGTGCACGTGAGCCGTCCGGCCCAACGTGCAACGTCGGGGGTGCTCAGGGTCAGCTCCCGAGCACGTGGGCCGTCGGGACGGGCACGATGAAGCGACCGCCCTGCTCGACGTACGCCTGCTGCTGGCGGGCGATCTCCTCGGCGAAGTTCCAGCTCAGGAGCACCACGTCATCGGGCCGGTCGTCGAGCAGGACCTCGACCGGACGGATCGGTAGCCGGCAGCCGGGCATCAACTTGCCCTGCTTGTGCGGGTTCCGATCGACGACGTAGTCGAGGAGGTCGGTGCCGATGCCCGTGCTGTTCAGGAGCGTGGCGCCCTTGGCAGCCGCACCGTAGGCGACGACCCTCCGCCCCTCGGCGCGCAACGCGGTCAGCATGGTCCGCAGCGACTCCTGGCACGCCGAGACCGCCGTGCTCAAGCCCTGGTAGAAGGCGAAGGTCCTCAGACCGTCGCGCTCCTCTCGCGCGAGGTACTCGTCGCAGCGGGCCGTGCGGGCGGGGTGCTTGCCGATGAACCACCGCAGCGTGCCGCCGTGCAGGTCGGGGAAGTACTCGACGTCGTTGAGGTGGAGGCCGTGACGCTGCATCAGCGCGTCGACCGACGAGCAGGAGTAGTAGCAGTAGTGCTCGTGGTAGATCGTGTCGAACTCGACGTGGTCGACCAGATCTCGCACGTAGGGGTTCTCGACCGTGAGCAGACCGTCGTCGGCGAGCAGGATCGCGAAACCGCCGACGAAGTCGTCGAGGTCGGGAACGTGGGCCATCACGTTGTTCGCCGCCACCAGGCGCGCCGGACCGTACGACTCGACGATCTTCGCGGCGACGTTGCGACCGAAGAAGTCGACGATCGTCGGCACACCGATCTCCTCGGCGGCACGGGCAGGACCCGGCGAGGGGTCGACGCCCAACGCGCGGACACCGTTGGCGACGAAGTTCTTCAGCAGGTACCCATCGTTGCTGGCGATCTCGACGACGAGATCCTCCGAGGACAGAGCGAGGCGGTCCGTCATCGCCGCCGCGTACGCGCGGGCGTGCTCGACGAACGCCGGTGAGAACGACGAGAAGTACGGATAGTCGGTGTCGAACATGGCGCCCGCCGGCAGCGCGGCACCGAGCTGCACGAGCGCGCAGGCCTCGCAGAAGACGACGTTCAGCGGATAGACCGCGTCCGACTCGGGCGCGTTCTCCGCATCGACGAGCGCGTTCGCGATCGGCGTCAGACCGAGATCGACGATCTGCTTCAACCGATCAGATCCGCACGACCGACAGTTCGTAACCGCATCCGCAGCTACCACGACATCTTCCAAGGCAATCCGCCCTTCTCTGGACCGGCACTGGCCGGTGGTACCGCACTCGCCGTGCCGACGCTCGGCACCAGCGCCAACGTACCCGCACGAACGCGGAGATTGTGATCGGCTGAACGGCCGTCACACGTCGACGGAGCGAGTGATGACGAACAATCGTTCGGCAGAGCGCGTGACGTGGTCCAGCCCGACCGAGGCGAGATGTCCGAGCAGATCGTCGAGCGAGTACGGAGACCCGGGTTCGTGGTCGAGGTGGATCTCGAGGACGTGTTCGAGATCCTCGGACGTCGCCGGCATCAAGACGTCAGCGGCAGCCCCTTCGACGTTCACCTTCAGCACCACGTCGGCATCGGGCGAGTCTGCTGTCGCTCGCCGGAGCACGGCTGCGAGCGTGGTCATCGCGACTTCCTCCGATGCCGTCGAATCGACCATCGACCGATGGATCGAGTGTGCCCAGGACTCGGCGGACACGTAGAGCTGCGCCGAACCCTCGGCGCTGCCGATGGCCACGCGCTCGATCGTCCAGCAGTCGTGTCGGTGGTTCGCCCGCCGTGCACGCTCGAGCAACGAGAAGTTCTGGCTCTGCGGTTCGCATGACACGACCGCCAGTGCGCCATCGGCCAGAGCGCGGGCGCCGAAGTAGCCCTTGTGCGCGCCGACATCGATCACCAATCGCCCATTGCAGTCGGTCGGGAAGATCCGATCGATCCAGATCTCGACGAAGACCGCCAGGTCGATGGCCATCGTCTCCGCTGCGATGTACACCGAACCACCAGGCACCGAGATCGAGCGTGCTCGCTTACCAGGCAACTTCAGCAGCACCCGCCACTGCACGAGCAGCAGCTGACATCGCGTCCTCACCGTCAGGTGGCGAGCACCGGTGATCACGCGGGTGGCGTCCAACGCCCGACGGAGTCGCTTCATCGCGTCATCCCGTCGAAGACGATCTCGCGGATGCGCCGGCGCGCCGTTTCGGCAACAGGATCGGCCGCGCCGCTCACCGCCGTGAACGAACCTTCCCCGTCGCTGCGTCGACCTCGGTCCTGAGAGTGGCGCTGATGGTCTCGGCAGTTTCGAGTTGGTCGCGCAGTCGCTGGCAGCGCTCGTCGGCGAGCGTCGCGAACATCTCCAGGCGACCCGTGAGGTGCTCGTGGTCGCGTTTGGTGGTCGCCGGGTCGGCGAGCCGATCACGGGTCGTAAGGAGATCGCGCATCTCGTCGATCGAGAGGTCGAGGGGCTTCATGTTCTTGACGAGTCGGAGCCGGTCGATGTCGGCGTCCGTGTACAGCCGGAAGCCGCCTGCGGAGCGCCCGCTCGGCGGCACCAGGTCGGCCTCTTCGTAGTAGCGGATGGTGCGCAGCGACAGACCGACAGCATCGGCGACTTCACCGATCTGGTGCATCTGGCTGTCCATGCTCGGGTTCTCCTTCAGTTCGGGTGCCTGCGTAGCGCCCTCACACTCTACCATTACGTAAAGGAAGGGTGGCTCAGTGGCCGGCGGTGAGGGTGCCGCTGAGACGCGTGTGGAACGCTTCGCTGGGGACGTTGAGCCCGATGATCTCGGCGGTGATGCCGTGGCGTGCGAAGCGTTCGACGATGGCGTCGAGTGCGGCGACGGCAGAGGCGTCCCAGACGTGGGCGTCGGCGAGATCGATGACCACCCGACGATGAGGGTCGGTGTAGTCGAAGGTGTGGATCAGCTCGTTGGTCGACGCGAAGAACAGCGCACCGGTGAGCGTGTAGACGGTGGTCTGGTCGTCGGGATGGGACACGCTCGTGACGTCGACGAGGTGGGCGACCTTGCGGGCGAAGAACACTGCGGAGAGCAGCACACCGGCGATAACACCGATCGCGAGGTTGTGGGTGAAGACCACGATGCCGACGACGAGCACGGTGACCGCGGTCTCGGAACGGGGGCTGCGACGGAGGTGGGCAGGGTCGATGCTCGACCAGTCGAAGGTGCTGACGGCGACCACGACCATCACGGCCACGAGTGCACCCATCGGAATCACCTCGACGACGCTGCCGAGGACGAGGATCATGAACAGCAAGAACACGCCCGCCGACAACGTCGACAGGCGAGTGCGACCGCCGGACTTCACGTTGATCATCGACTGGCCGATCATCGCGCAGCCGGCCATTCCACCGAGGAAGCCGGTGATCACGTTGCCGATCCCCTGGCCACGCGATTCGCGATCCTTGTCGGAGTTCGTGTCGGTGAGGTCGTCGACGAGCTGCGCGGTGAGCAACGACTCGAGCAGACCGACGAGGGTGAGCGTGATCGCGTACGGGAAGATGATCGTGAACGTCTCGTAGCTGAACGGCACCGACGGGATCCCGAACCACGGCAACGTGCTCGGCAGATCACCCATGTCACCGACCGTCGGAACATCGATGTGACCGAACACGGCGATCGCAGTGATCACCGCGATCGCGATCAGCGGCGCGGGCAAAGCTCTGGTCACCTTCGGGAACAGGTAGATCATCGCCACCCCACCGGCGACCATCGCGTACACGATCCACGACTTGCCGATCACGTGCTCGAGCTGGGCTTTGAAGATCAAGATCGCGAGCGCGTTGACGAAGCCGACCATCACGCCACGCGGCACGAACCGCATCAACCGACCGACACCGAGCACCCCGCAGGCGAGCTGCAACAGCCCGGTCAGCACCGTCGCCGCGAACAGGTAGGCGACACCATGATCACGTACCAACGGCACGATCACGAGCGCCATCGCGCCCGTGGCAGCGGTGATCATGCCCGGCCGGCCACCCGTGAACGCGATCGAGACGGCAAGCGAGAACGACGCGAACAGGCCGACACGAGGATCGACACCGGCTATGACCGAGAACGCGATCGCCTCAGGGATCAGCGCAACAGCCACGACCAGACCGGAGAGCAGGTTGACCCGGACATCAGCAGTCCACTCGGACTTGCTGGCGAACGACGGGCGAGCCCGCGTGAGCACAGGAACAGACACGACGATCCTTCGTGGGGGAGGGGGAAGCGAGTCGGGGTCGACCACGTCGAGACACGCGGGACCCGCAACGTTGACGCAACCGCCCGACACCGAACGGCATCATGACCCTACCCTCACGTAACGGTAGAGATACCGATAGCTCGATGAGACATTCGGCTCATCGTCGATGAGCTCCTCCCCCGGACTCGTGGAAGTGCCGCCATCTCCGTGATCGTTGGAGACCGCGAGTCAGCCGTCAACGGGACAACGAAGCGAGCGCGAGGCGGGCGGCGATCGCCTTGCCGATCTCGAGCGACGAGGTCGCGGCAGGCGACGGTGCGTTGCACACGTGGAGCGCTCCGTGACCCTCGACGATGAGGAAGTCGTCGACCAACCCGCCTTCGGGCGTCAGCGCCTGTGCCCGCACGCCGGCGTGCGTCGGCACGAGGTCGCCGCGACGCACGTCCGGGACGAGGCGCTGGAGGCTCTTGAGGAACAACCGCTTGCTGAACGAACGGAACACCTCTTGCATCCCGGCGCCGAAGTGCTTGCGGGCCAGTCGCAGGAAGCCGGGATAGGTCAGCGTCTCGAAGGTGTCACGGACGTTGATGTCGAGCTTCGTGTAGCCCTCGCGCTTGAGCGCGAGCACCGCGTTCGGCCCGGCATGCACGTCGCCGTTGATCATCTTCGTGAAGTGGACGCCGAGGAACGGGAAGCTCGGGTCGGGCACCGGGTAGATCAAGCCGTTCACGAGATGCCTGGCGTCAGGTGCGAGCTCGTAGTACTCGCCTCGGAAGGGAACGATCTTGGCGTCCGGTGACGCGCCGGCCATGCGGGCCACGCGATCGCTCTGCAATCCGGCGCAGTTGACCAACGCTCCGGCGCGGATCTCGCCGTTCGTCGTGGCGACGATGTGCTCGTCGCCCTCCCGGCGGATGCTCGTGACGGTGGTGCCGAGCTGGATCGTTCCGCCGCGCGACTGGACGATCTCGGCGTACTTCCGAACCACGGCGACGTAGTCGGTGATCCCGGTACTCGGCAGGAACAGCCCTGCGATGCCGGCGACGTTCGGTTCGTGAGCCCGCAGGCCGTCAGGCCCGAGTCGCTCGTAGGCCAAGCCGTGCGCTTCGGCGCGGGCGACCAGGTCGTCGAGGCGGGGGAGCTCGTCGTCCTCGGTGGCGACGACCAGCTTGCCGCAGATGTCGTACGCGATGCCGTGCTCCTGGCAGAACTCGATCAGGGCCCGGTTCCCGTCGCGGCAGTAGGTCGCCTTGAGGCTGCCCGGCTTGTAGTACAGCCCGGAGTGGAGCACACCCGAGTTGTTACCGGTCTGGTGGTGGGCCAGGTCAGGTTCCTTCTCGATGACCGTGACCCCGGCGCCCGGGAACCTGTCCGTCACCGCCAGAGCGGTTGCGAGCCCGACGATCCCTCCACCGATGACAACGACGTCAGCCATGGTGCTGAGCGTACGACCGGTCCTTCGCGCGCCCGGTGAGGCGATCGGACCATCTGTGCTGATCCTCCGGCGCGGGCGGACCAGATGGTTGACACTTTGCAGATGCAAACCTCCGACCGGGCGGTGGTTGCCAAGCAGGAGCGCTTCGCGTACGCCGACGCGATCCGTGGGCTCGCCGCGCTCTGGGTCGTCTTCCGACATGCGAGTCACGAGCTCCCGGACCTCCTCGACGCCATTCCCCGACCGGTGGCGAAGTCGGTGTTCGAGAGCGGCTACCTCGGGGTCGCTTGTTTCTTCGTGCTGAGCGGCTTCGTGATGGCGAACACGATCCGCAAGGAGCGGACGGACGGCTCGTTCGTCGGTCGATTCATGATCGGACGGTTCGTCCGGTTGACACCGCCGTACTACGTGGCGATCGCGCTGGCCATCACCTCCGCGGGGTTCGAAGCGCTCCTGCGCGATGAACCGTTCCTCCCCGGCGGCGCCCCGCTCTCGATCGGACGGCTCGTCGTCCACGCCCTCTACCTGCAGGACGTCACGTTGACGACGCCGATGATCACGGTGCTCTGGACGCTGACGAAGGAGATGCAGTTCTACCTCGTGTTCGCCGGGCTGTTGTGGGCCGCTCACCGTCTCGCGCCGGGCGACGAACGTGTGCGTCTGCAGGTGTTCGGCGCCGCGACGGCAGTGGCGACCGCGTTCCTGATCTCGCCGTTCGAGCTGTCCGACCGGCTGGACGCGACCTGCCTTCCGCTGCTGTACAGCTTCCTGGTCGGCGTCTGGATCTACTGGTCGCGGACCTCGCGGGTCGCGACGGTCGTCAGTTGGGTGCTCCTCGCGGTGATGATGACCGAGTCGCTGGTCCGCGGTCATGCGTTCGCCGCATTGGCTGCCGGGACCGGCGTGGCCCTGTATGTGTGCTCGCGGCGCCCAGGGCGGACGGGCTGGTCGGAGTGGCGTGGGCTGAAGGGGCTCGCTGCGATCTCGTACAGCCTGTACCTCATCCACGTCGTGGTGCTCGGCATCGTGCAGCACGGCGCATTCGGCGCGTTCGGAGACACGCTCGCGGGACAGGCCGTCTACCTCGTCGTCGGGGTCACCGCCTCGATCGCGGCCGCGACAGTCCTCTGGTGGGCCGTCGAACGTCCGTCGCAGACGTGGGCACGGCGAGTCAAGGCTGGTCGTCGGCGCGTGGCGTGACCAACCGTGCTCCGCGCTGGTCAGTCGGTGCCTGCTCGAGGTGGTCAGTCGGTGCCTGCTCGAGGCCGTCTCAGCTGCGGGTGCAGGACGGTGTAGAGCAGCAGGCCGAGCGCGACGATCGCGATCGGCGCGATCGCGTCGCCGGAGTTCGTGAAGACCGGGTACAGCACGAACCCCGACAGGAGTGCCGTCCACAGCCAGAGGATCAGGACGCTGCGGCGCTGACCATGTCCGAGGTCCATCAACCGGTGGTGGAGGTGCCCCTTGTCGGCGGTGGCGAGTCCCTGTCTGCGGGTTGCCCGGCGAAGGATCGCGAACAGTGTGTCGAGGATCGGGACGCCGAGGATGAACAGCGGGATGAACAGCGGGGCGAAGAAGAAGAACGTCTGGCCCGTGTACTCCTGCTGCGTCGACGGGTCGGCTCGGCCGCCCACGACGCTCGTCGAGACCGCGAGCAGCGATCCGAGGAACAGCGCCCCGCCGTCGCCCATGAAGATCCGCGCCGGATTGAAGTTGTACGGCAGGAACCCGATGCAGACGCCGGCAGCGATCACGGCCAGCAGCGGTCCGAGGTTGGACGGGGTGATCAGTTCCAGCTCGCTGAGGCGCTGGCTGTAGAGGAAGAAGGATCCAGCGGCGATCGCGACGATGCCGGCTGCCAGGCCGTCGAGACCGTCGATGAGGTTCACCGCCTGCGTCATCCCGAGCAGCCAGAGCACGGTGATCAACGGGCTCCAGTCGTCGCTCAGGACGAAGACATCGAGGAACGGCACGCGGAAGTAGAACATCGTCACGCCGAAGGCGACGAGGACGAGGCCGGCGGCGACGATGCCGGTCACCTTCGCCGGCGCTGACAGCTCGAAGATGTCGTCGATGAAGCCGACGAGGAAGACCACGCCGCACGCGATCACGACGCCGAGCGGCTCGGAGTTGCCGGCGAACAACGCCGAGAACCGATCGAGCGAGACCGCCAACCACATCGCCGCGAGGAACCCGGCGAACATCGCCAGACCGCCGATGACCGGCGTTGCCTGTGCGTGCACACGGCGGGCGTCGGGTTCGACCACCCACCCGAGCTTGCGCCCGATCCAACCGACGATCGGGGTGAGGATGAACGTGACGAGCGCCGCGACCCCGCCGACCGCCAAGTAGCCCGAGGTCGTGCCCATCGCCGAGGAGCGTACCGAACGCCCCCTCGCGACCCCGCCCCGCCCCACCCCCACCGCCCCGGCCGGGTCCCCCACCCGCCCAGGCCCCTGCCCGTCCCAGGCCCCCCACATCCCAGGTCCCCAGGTCCCGGGTCACCACGTCCCGGGTCACCACGTCCCGGGTCACCACGTCCCAGGTCACCACGTCCCGGGTCACCACGTCCCGGGTCACCGCGTCCCAGGTCCCCGTCGTGCTCGGGGTCGGCCATCCCACCGCGCATGTCGGGATCCAGTCAGGGTTTCCGATCGCCGGCGATCAGAAATGCTGCCGGAAAGCGTGCCAGGGCTTCCTGGAGTGTGGCGATGACGAACCGAGGTTCGTCGATGACGTCCGCCGTGACGAACTCGAGGACGAGGTAACCCGCCTGCTGGAGGGTGTTCCGACGCCGCGCGTCCCGCCGGCGGTCGGTCTCCGAGACGTGACCGCGGCGACCGCTGACCTCGACGATCACGGACGCCGGCGCGAACTCGAAGTCGACCCGCGCCACGAAGCGCCCTCCGGCCCGGTGCACGACCTGGCAGTGCGGTCGGTGCAAGCCGGCGGCCCTGACCAGACGCAAGAAGCGTCGCTCGAGCCACGTGTGGCCGCCGGCATCCAGGAGCACCTCGTCGAGCAGCCGCATCCCCGGCTGTCGACGCGCCCGGTGCACAGCCATCCGTCGACGAAGGTATGCATCGGTCAGGAGTCGCTTGGCCGCCGCGCTGTCGATCAGATTGCCGAGCTCGTGCGCCGAGCATCGCGGGGCGAGATCGATGATGGTCCGGGTCGCCGACGTGACCCTGACGCGCGTGATCGGACGGGCACGAGCGAGATCCGGCGCGGTAGCCAGGCGAGCGTCGAGAGGCCTGGCCACCCACGCGAGATCGAGCCGGTCGAAGCTGCTCGACGAGTGGACGACCGCGCCGCGACTCGCGCGTTCCCGCCGTGGGCGACGAACGACCACCTCCATCGGTGGCTCGTGCACGGCGGTGTCGAGGCCGAGCAGAACGGCTGCACTCCGATGGCTCACAGCTGCAGCCGAACCGAAGCGGAGCACGACCGTCAGCAGCTGGCCCTCCCACGAGGACGGGACGCCGGCCACGCGGTACACCGCCTTGTCGACCAAGACGAGCCGGCCGTTCACCACTCGGCGCCGGATCGCAGCATCCGTCAGCCCGAGCGCTCGCAGTTGGCGCGCCGCGACGTGCCCTGCTTGGAGCTCGGCGAGCCGAGCGAGGAGGAGGTCATCACCCATGCCTCCCTGTGTGCGCTGACGCCGCCGCACCGGCAGCGCCGACTCGAACTCAGGCAGGATTCTCGATCGCCGGCGATCGAGAACCCTGCCCGGGTCCTCGTGATCGCCCTGCCGGAGCGGCCGGCGGGAACCGGGTGGAGCGGCCGGCGGGGACCGAGTGGAGCGGCCGACGGGGACCGGGTGGAGCGGCCGGCGGGGATCAGGTGGGGTAGGCGGGGAACCTGGCGCAGAGGGCGGAGACCTCGTCCCGGATGCCGCTCACAGCGGCGGCATCGGCCCGGTCGCGAAGGGTCCGTGCGATGAGCGACGCGATGACGGCCATCTCGGGCTCGCGCATCCCCTGGGTCGTGACCGACGGGGTGCCGATGCGGACACCACTCGTGACGAACGGGCTGCGAGGGTCGTCCGGGATCGTGTTCTTGTTCAGCGTGATCCGGGCGCTGTCGAGCACCGACTGCGCCTCCTTGCCGCTCAGCTCGGCGTCGAACGGGCGCAGGTCGACCACCATCATGTGGTTGTCCGTCCCGCCCGACACGAGCCGGAACCCTTCCCGTGAGAGCGCCCCCGCCAGTGCGGACGCGTTCTTCACGACCTGGTGCGCGTACTCGCCGAAGGCCGGATCAGCCGCCTCACGGAACGCCACTGCCTTGCCGGCGATGACGTGTTCGAGCGGCCCGCCCTGCCATCCGGGGAACACCGCCTTGTCGATCGCCGCGGCGTGCTCGGCCTTGGACAGGATGCAGCCGCCGCGTGGGCCGCGGAGCGTCTTGTGCGTCGTGAACGTGACGACGTCGGAGAACGGGACCGGGTTCGGCGCCGCTCCCCCGGCGATCAGCCCGGCGATGTGCGCCGCATCGAACAGCAGGTACGCCCCGACCTCGTCGGCGATCGCCCGGAACGGCTCGGGATCGAGCCGGCGCGGATAGCTGGTCGTGCCGGCGACGATCATCCGTGGACGGTGCTCGTGCGCCAGCTCGCGGACCTGGTCCATGTCGATCCGCTCGTCACCGGGCGTCACCTTGTACGGCACGAAGTGGTACATCATGCCGCTCGCGTTGACGGGTGAGCCGTGGGTGAGATGGCCGCCGTGATCGAGGCTGAGACCGAGAACGGTGTCGCCGGGCTTCAGCAACGCCTGGTACGCGCACATGTTGGCGTTCGCGCCCGAGTGGGGCTGCACGTTCGCGTGGTCCGCACCGAACAGCGCCTTCACGCGCGAGATGGCCAGCGCCTCGACGTCGTCGACGATGGCATTGCCCCCGTAGTAGCGCTTGCCTGGATACCCCTCGCTGTACTTGTTGGTCAGCACCGAGCCGACGGCGCGCATCACGGCGGGGGACGTGAAGTTCTCGCTCGCGATGAGCTGCAGCCCGGTGACCTGGCGCTCGAGCTCGCGATCGAGGAGGGCGAAGACCTCGGTGTCCGGATCGGTGTCCGAGGGGAAGGGCATCAGAACTCCTCTTCGAGCTCGGCGAGCTGAGCCACCCGCCGGGCATGTCGGCCACCGTCGAACGAGGTGGACAGGAACGTGGTGACGATCTCCTCGGCGAGACCGACGCCGACGACTCGGGCGCCGATCGAGAGGACGTTCGCGTCGTTGTGGGCGCGGGCCATCCGTGCCGTGTAGAGCTCGTTGCAGAGCGCTGCTCGCACGCCGCGCACCTTGTTGGCAGCGATCTGCTCGCCTTGGCCGGAGCCACCGAGGACGATGCCGAGCTCCGCCCGCCCGTCGCGTACCGCGCGGCCGATCGCAGCGCAGAACGCTGGGTAGTCGACCGGCTCGAGCGAATCGGTGCCGAGATCACCGACGTCGTGGCCGGCTTCGGTGAGGAACTGGATGAGGTGCTGCTTCAGCTCGAACCCCGCATGGTCCGAGGCGATGGCGATGAGCGTCACGGCGGTCGATCATAGGGGTGCGGCGCGCCGCGACCCCGGGCAGCGCCGGCGTCACCGTCACCGAAGCAGGCGGCGACAGGCTGCGCCTGGTTGGCGAGCGCGACGAGC
>JBFWRK010000010.1:183823-190848 GCA_050248955.1 Acidimicrobiia bacterium | reverse complement strand
ACTCGCACATGCGAGTAGCGTCTGATTCCACGAGGGCTCACGATCTGATGGCGTAGGAACCTTCAGACTCGCAGAGCCCTCGTACGCGTCAGGGAACCCTCACTCCCCGCTCAAATCCGAAGCGCCCCTATTCCGTCGTCGCAGTGGGCTGGACGAGGGGACTGGGCCTGAAGCCCTTCCACGCGCAGTAGATGCCGAGTGACAACTCCCAAGCGGCCTCCGGCAAGGTCATCAGGCCCGACGGTCCCGACCCGTTCTCGAAGACCCCGAACAGGATCAGCACGAAGGAGAGGATCAGCAACGGACCACCGACAAGACCGAGCAACGCCATACGAGGCGGCACGAGTCCCGAGCGGTACATCAGGTAGCCGAGCAGCAAGCCGTTCCCGAAGCCGACAACGAGTCCGGGCCCGAACTGGAAGGCCCAGTCGTAGAGGGACACCAGGGTGTTGCCGTTTGCTTCGAGTGCGGTGGCGGCGGCGCCACTCGCTCCGAGCCAAGCGTCATTGACGTCGATCACCGCGACGATGGCGACGAGGCCGATAGCGATGAAGACGCTCTCCATGATGCGAGCGGCGACGTACCCGAGCGCGAGGGTCGCGCTCAGTCGTTTCGCTAGCGGGTAAAGGACGACCGCGGTTGCGATGTTGAAGCCGATCAGCAAGAACTCAAGGATCGCGCCGAGCCGAATGCTCGTGTCGGAGACGGCTCCAGGGGTGAAGCTCGTGTCGGACCAGCTGGTGTCGAGTCCATTGATGAAGAGGAGTCGCGCTGGGATGCTGGTGATGAAGGTGGCTATGAAAAACCAGCCGAAGATCCGTCCAGTTCTCTGAGAATCCAACCTGGTCTCCCCCTTCGTTTGTACGGTCTGGCCGAACTACGAATTACGTGAGGTGAACAGCGCCTCGACGGACATCACGCGAGGTTCACGGGCACACTACTCCCGGCGCGAGACGCCGAACACGGGCCGCGCAGCGAGCGCACGCGACCGGCACTCTTGGGTGCACTTGACGAGGAAGCGGGTGTCCCAGAACGAGCCGCGCCTAGCGGCCGGGCGCGTAGCATAAGTGCCGAACGGGGACGCTCCGCGAAGGCCCGGCATCTACCGGCCGCTCGCCGCGTCGAAGCGGTCACGCGCCCGGTACCGGCGACGCGGCGGAGGCGAACCACGCTCGACTTCCGACCGCAGTCGAGCAAGATCGGTGTTCGGTATCGACCAGCAGCCAACGGCTTCCGCCCGGACGCGCGCAATCGGACGCCGTTGTCGCGCCGGACCTCTCGTTCACTCCGCACGCTCCGTTTGGGTGTTCCTGCTGGCATGCCGTTGTTATGCCAGGGTGAACTCGATGAGCGCTCCCGCAAGTGAAGTTCCCCGCCTTCGAGCGAATGCGCTCAGAAGGCTCGACGGGATCGAGCTTGAGTTGATGACTGCCCACTTGAACCGGCAAGTCTTCCAGGAGGTGCGGGACGAGATCCTCCGACGCCGTCCCAATGCCAACGCCACCTTCCTCAACAGCTACTCCGGGCTCTATGCGCGAGCGCAGATTATGGTGATCTGTCGTCTCGCCGACACGGACGACAACGCAGACTCTCTGTGGCGACTGCTCGAACGGAAGCAGGAAGAACCCCGCCATCGCGAGCCGGATGGCAGTCGCGAACGCGGTGAAGGGACGCTCGCACGACGACAATGCTGCCGATGCCGACCGCAGCTATGCCGCCCGTTATGGCGGTGATGAGCCATCGGACCAGATGCTCTCGGCCATGCAGAGGTCGTTGAGGCAGGAGCTCGCCAACGTGATCGCCTTCGCCGACCGGCAGGTCGCTCACCGGGATCCTCGGGGATTGCTGAACACGGTGACGTACGGCGAGACTATCGCCAACGACGTCAGCCTGTTGCTCCGGTACACCAGAGTGGATTACTCGCTGATTGTGATCGAAGGCGACTGGCATGAGTGCTTTCGGCCAGGGCTCTTCTCCGCTCCGCTCGAGGTGTACGAGTGGCCTGACCCGAGGGGCTTCACGTGAGCGCATCCGCCATCGGTCTCGTCGACCGTCGGAGGGAAGTGCGCAGCGTCGGTTCGGTCGTGCCGGCACCATGAATCGGCCGCCAGTGTCCACGGATTGTCCACGGACCGTTCGAAATCGTCCGTCACACGGCGACACGCCTTGACACGAGATTTCGCGAATCCCCAGCTCAGGCGGCATTATCTGGCACTGGCCGACACCAGATGAACGCCTTGAGGGTGCCTGGGGACAAGAGGTCCCGAGTTCAAATCTCGGCAGCCCGACCACACAAAGCCCTGGTCGACGGGCATGTCGACCAACAGAGCGGCTGTCGAAAAGGGCTCGTGTCCACGTTTGCGATCCGGCCTCCGGGTTGACGCTCGGGTTCCCGCTGACGGTCTGGTGGTGCGGGCGGTGGCCGGGTTCGACCCACGCGAACTCACCGAGATCCCGGGGTCCACCGATTCACTCGGTCACGATCGTCGGTGGGCCCGGTACCAGGAACGGATCCTGACGGTGAGGACGCTGCGGCCAGATGTTGGAGGCCGTGAGTACCCGCCTCAGCCAGCCGGACGACGAGGACCTCGGTCTTGGAGACGACCCCGGACATCGATTCGACGGCGTCGTTGTCGCGTCGAATGATGAACGACTCGTTACCGCGGACCTGTTGGTCGGCAGTCCTCCCGTGCGAGACGCGAGCGCGCCCATGATGGGGTGGTGGACGAGCCTGACCCGGCTGCCCGGCCACGGCGGCCATCGTCTACCGCCGAGTACAAGGCCGAGATTCTCGAACGGCCACCTTCGTCGCCGGCGCCAGCAGATAGCCGACCCAGCCGTCGGCTCGACCCAGCCCGAATCGGGCGCGGCGACCTCCACGCTCGAGCAGCCCAGAGCCGGCCACGTCGCGCAGGCCGACCGGCGGAGTGGATGCCTGGGGCGACCTTCGCGGCACCATCTACGGGACGGTTCCCGCCGATCGACCGTTACATGTAACATGCCGGATATGGCTCGACACCAGAACCCGAAGCCGACCTCGGTCGCCGAGCGAGTCCGTGATCATCGGAAGCGTCTACGGGCGCAGGGCCTCCGTCCGATCCAGATCTGGGTGCCCGATGTGCGCTCGCCACAGTTCGCGCGACAGGCACACGATCAATCGGCGGCCGTCGCCGCCAGCCTGCACGCCGCTGAGGATCAGTCGTTCATCGACGCGATCAGCCTGGACGAGGAGTGAGGCGAGGCGAGATCTGGACCGCCGCGGCTGGCACCGGATACGTCGGCAAGCCCAGACCCGTCGTCATCGTCCAAGATGATCGCTTCGACGCCACCGACTCCGTGACCGTCTGCGCCTTCACCACAGACCCGACATCGGCACCGTTGATCCGACTGCTGATCGTGCCCGACACGAGCAACGGCCTGGGCGAGCCATCCAGTCTCATGGTCGACAAGATCACCACGGTGCAGAGATCCAAACTCGGCGAGCCCGTCGGACGACTTGCCGACGAGGACATGCTCCGTCTGGCTCGCTCCGTAATCGTGTTCCTCGGACTCGCCAACTGATCGCCGCCAGCCAGCATCCGGGTTCCACCGCGGCCGCAGCGAGCGCCTCGCACCGGGCATTCGAGGCGGATCGATCGGACGTCGCCAACCATGGCCCGGATGAACCTATGACGCTGTTGGACAGACTCCGTCGCCGACGAGCGTGGGTCCGAGTTGCAGCCGCACGCATGGACGTTGCCCGTTCCATCGCGTCAGTGGCCCAGGCGATCGAGGAGCCAGCGCGGGCCGACGACCTCAGCACCGACTCGGTGCACCCTCTCGGTGAGCCCGCGATCGGCGGTCACCAGCGTCACCGGTCGGGGACTGCTACCTGCGAGTGCAGCGAGCGCGTCGTCGCCCTCGCCCGCGGCGTGGACGACCTCGACGCCACCGCTCACGCCAGCGGTCGCACCTTCGCGGGCCTCGCCCTCGAGGACGATGACAACCGGTTCGGACAGCCGTCCGGCTGCCGTCGCGTCGCGGACGCGCTGGACGAACGTCCGAGCCGCGCCGGCGCGATCGCGCCACCATCCGGTCGGCCGGGAACCAACCACGTTGGCGGCATCGATCAGCAGCATCTGGGACATCCTCGCGCCGCAGGATTGCGTTCCCGCGTCCGACACTCCGGGTTCCGGGGAGCAGCGGCGGAAGCGTCGGCGCTTGACGATCTGGCTGTACGGCGCGTCAATGAATTCCTTCCACAGCGAGGGGGCCGTCATGGCGAACGCAGAGCACATGGGTTTCGACGCGCCCGATGAAGTGCGGGACATGCCGCTCGGCCGTGCGGAGGTCATCAACATCGGGGGCGGCCAGGTCATGCGGATGACCTTGCAGCCGGGTTGGCGGTGGAGCGAGCACGTGAAGCCGATCGCCGGCACCGAGCTGTGCCAGGCACCCCACTTCCAGTACAGCGTCTCCGGACGGATAGGCGTGCGCATGACTGACGGCACCGAATTCGAGGTCGGCCCAGGAGAAGTGAGCATGCTGGAGGCCGGTCACGACGCGTGGGTCGTCGGCGACGAACCGGTCGTCGCGATCGACTGGGGCGGCGCGCACGTCTGGGCGATGCCGACGTAAAGAGCGGGTCCGACGGCGGTGACTCGGTCGGTGGGCTACGGACTCAGCGCAGCCTCACGGTGATCGACGCAGTGACGCAGCGGCAACGCGTCGAGCCGCCCGGTCGAACCGTGGCATGGTCGCGGATCTTCGCGCTCTGACGTGACGCGCAGGTGTAACACCTCATCCTTCACACTCGGGCGGCTGGCTGTGAACGACGGACGTTCACCGGGGGTCCCGGGCCCGTGCCAGCAGGCCAGGAGGCCGAGATGGGGCACAGGATGAGCCGGACGAGGACCCGGGCCGCGGGACCGATCGCGATCGTCGTCGCGTGCGTCGCTGCGTTGTTGGGGGTCGCAAGCACCCCGGCCGTCGCCCAGACGACCGCTACGGGACCGTTCGTGGTGAACGTCGGCAGCCGAGAGGAGGTCCGTCGGTTCTTCCAGACGGTCTACCGCGCGGCCGAGAACGTCCCCGCCGGGTGGACGGGCGACGTCGCCACGTGCAATGCCGGAACCTTGTCGCCGGCGTTCCTCGACGCCACCTTGAGCCGGGTGAACTGGTTCCGAGCGATGGCAGGCGTCTCCTCGGACATCACGTTCACGGCCGAGAAGAACGCGTTGGCGCAGGCCGCCGGAGTGCTCCAGGCAGCCAATCCCGGTCCGTTCAACCACGAGCCGCCGAACACGTGGCGTTGCTTCTCGCAAGCTGGGTTCGACGGGTCGAGGCTCTCGAACCTCGGCGGCACCGGGCCCGGAGGCATCGATGGCTGGATGTTCGACAACGGTGGGAACAACGCCGCGACCGGCCATCGTCGCCACATCCTCAATCCCGCGCAGATCACGATGGGCCACGGCGGAGTGCCCGGCGGGGCGGGCGCGTTGCACGTGCTCGGTGAGTCGGCGACGCCGCGACCGGTGGCTCGGGACGGGTTCGTCGCCTGGCCGAACCGCGGGTTCGTCCCCTACTCGACGGTCTACTCGCGCTGGACCTTCAGCCTCCCGCCGACGGCGAACGTGGCGAACGCGACGGTGACGATGCGCCGCGGCGGTGCCGACGTGCCGCTGACGATCATCTTCCGGGAGTCGGCGAGCGGATTCGGCGACTCGGCGATCAACTGGCGCCCGACGACACTGCCCGACGACTCGCACTGGCCGCGGCCGACGGCGGACGAGACGTACACCGTGACCGTCGCCAACGTCGTGATCGACGGCGTGGCGCGGACCTTCACCTATGACGTCACGATCTTCGATCCCCAGGTGGCCGACCCGAGCGAGACTCGAGCGGTGATCAGCGGTCCCGACCGGCCGACGCTCGGCCAGCCGGCTGCCTACACGTTCAACGCCGTGCCGAACGCGACCGGCTACCAGTGGCGTTCCGTCAAGATCAGCCCGTTCCTGCTGACCGACGGCGCAGAGGCGGGTCTCGCGAACTTCGTCCCCGAGCTCGGCAACGGCGCCCAGGACCCGCTGCCCTACAACCCGATCTCGACGGAGATCCCCGGGAGCGGCGCAGCCAGCTTCCGGTTGACGTCCTCCGTGGTCGGCGGACCGCAGCGGCTGACCTTGAACCGCCGGCTGCTCGCCGGAGCAACCTCGCGGATCGCATTCCGCAGCCGTGCCGAGATGCTCGACAACCACGCCATGCGCGTCGAGGTCTCCGTCGACGGCGGCACGACCTGGACGCCTGCGTTCGACCAAACGGCGCCGCTGGGACGCGAAGGCGCCTACAGCGACAAGGTGGTGTCCCTTGCCGCCTTCGCCGGCCAACTCGTGCAGGTCCGCTTCGCCCTCGTGCAGACCGGTGGCGCGACGTGGACGTGCTGCGGTGCCATCGGGTGGTACCTCGACGACATCACCTTCCAGAACCTCGAGCAGGCGGCACCGGAGGTGCTCAGTGCCACCGCCGCGGCCACTGGCTTCACGTTCACGCCGACCGAAGCCGGTGACTACCTGCTCCAGGTCCACCCGGAGTTCTTCTCGACCGGCTTCGGCGACTGGGGCCCGTCCAAGCGGGTGACCGCCACGCCACCGGTGGTGGCACCGACGATCACGACGCAGCCCGCTGGAGCCACGGTGACCGCAGGGACGCCGGTGACCCTGTCGGTCGTTGCGACCGGGACCGCGCCGCTCCGCTTCGCATGGCGTCGCGACGGTGTGGCGCTGGTGGACGGCGCTGGCGTCGCGGGCGCGACGACCGCGACCCTCACCGTGACACCTGCCGTCGCCGGTAGCTACACGGTCGTGGTGTCGAACGATGCGGGCACGGTGACGAGCAACGCAGCCGTGGTGGTGGTCAACCAGCCGCCACCGCCGCCGCCGGGGTTGACGCTCGGTGATGCGATCGACAATGCGGCGTTGGCGCCGGTGACGTCTGGTGATGCGGCGTGGACGGCGCAGCGGGCGGTGACCCGTGACGGGGTCGACGCC
>JBFWRK010000010.1:0-183813 GCA_050248955.1 Acidimicrobiia bacterium | reverse complement strand
GCCGCCACCGCCGCCGCCGGGGTTGACGCTCGGTGATGCGATCGACAATGCGGCGTTGGCGCCGGTGACGTCTGGTGATGCGGCGTGGACGGCGCAGCGGGCGGTGACCCGTGACGGGGTCGACGCCGCGCAGAGCGGTGCGATCGGGAACAACCAGGCGAGCACGATGCAGGTCACGGTGCAGGGCCCGGCCGAGCTCGTGTTCTGGTGGCGGGTCGACTCGGAGGCGACGTTCGACTTCTTGAACGTGTCGCTCGACGGCGCGGCGCCGCTCGATCGGATCTCGGGCCAGGTGAACTGGGCCGAGAAGCGGATCACGATCCCCGCCGGCAGCCACATCGTGCGCTGGAGCTACACCAAGGACGGCAGCGTCGCCGAACGCGCCGACGCCGGCTGGATCGACCAGGTCACCCTCGGCACCGCGCCACCACCGCCGCCACCGCCGCCGCCGGGGTTGACGCTCGGTGATGCGATCGACAATGCGGCGTTGGCGCCGGTGACGTCTGGTGATGCGGCGTGGACGGCGCAGCGGGCGGTGACCCGTGACGGGGTCGACGCCGCGCAGAGCGGTGCGATCGGGAACAACCAGGCGAGCACGATGCAGGTCACGGTGCAGGGCCCGGCCGAGCTCGTGTTCTGGTGGCGGGTCGACTCGGAGGCGACGTTCGACTTCTTGAACGTGTCGCTCGACGGCGCGGCGCCGCTCGATCGGATCTCGGGCCAGGTGAACTGGGCCGAGAAGCGGATCACGATCCCCGCCGGCAGCCACATCGTGCGCTGGAGCTACACCAAGGACGGCAGCGTCGCCGAACGCGCCGACGGCGGCTGGATCGACCAGGTCACCCTCGGCTGATCGTCGGACATCGGAGCGGTGCTGTTCGGCCCTGTTCCGTGCGGTCCTGCGGTGACACGATGAGTGCGTGGAGCCATCCTGCTCGTCGCGCGCCACCAACGATGGCCACCACGGTGTCCATTGGTTGGCGCACGGCGAGCGGGAGCTGCCGGCCACCTTCGAATGGCTCTCGTCGCGCGAGCACGCCCTGCTCGACACGATCCGCTTCAGGAAGCGTCGCAGCGAGTACCTCACGCGACGCTGGACGGCGAAGCACGCAGTCGTGGCGGTGCTCGGTCTCGAGGACGATCCGGTGTCGCTGGCGGCCGTCGAGATCCGCAACCGTGAGAGTGGTGCGCCCTACGTGGAGGTCGATGGTCGGGCAGTCCCGGTCGATGTGTCGCTGAGCGATCGCGCAGGGTGGGCGGTGTGCCTCGTCGGGTCGGGGGGAAGCGGCGCCGCTGGTTCCATCGGTGTCGACCTCGAGCTCGTCGAACCCCGTAGCGATGGCTTCGTCGACGACTTCTTCACGTCGACCGAGCGCGCCTACGTGCGCAGCCTTCCCGTGGGTGAGTCGCGCGACGAGGCCGCCAACCTGATCTGGTCGGCGAAGGAAGCCGCGCTGAAGGTGCAGCAGGTCGGCCTGCGCGTCGACACGCGTTCCGTGGAGGTGGTGCTCGATCGTCAGCGCCGCCCCGACGGGTGGGCGGCCATGTTCGTCGATGCGCGCGGCAACGGCGGCGGGCGCATGTCGGGGTGGTGGCGCCGCGATGGCGTGTTCCTCTCGACGATCGCCTTCGCCAGCGGCAGCGAGAGCGAGCCGCCGCGGCTGCTTCCTGGCGGCGCCCACCTGGCGAACGCCGAGCCGACGCACTCCTGGTTGGAGCGGCCGGTCGTGTGACGCGCGGTCAGCGGCGCGCGATCCCGCGCTCGAGCGCGTCGACGATGTACGGGCGGAGGGTCTGGGCAGCGATGATGCGGTCGACCGAGCCCACCCGCAAGGCTCGCTCGATCGTGTGGATCGAGTCGAACTCCTCCGCCATCTCGCCGAGCTTCTCGGAGCGCACCCGCTCGGTCACCTCGGCGAGCGCGATGCGGAGCTGCGCGGCCTCCGGGCCGCTCGCGGCGGCGAGCGCCTCGCGGGCGTCGCGCACGCGCTGATCCTTGTCGATGCGCTGCTTGACCTCGCGCGCGAAGACCGTCGCCGCCGCCGGCGCACCGCCGATCACCGAGGCGTACGAGCCCTCGACGGCTGCGATCTCCATCGACGCGTTGAGTGCCTTGGAGAACACCACGAAGGCGCCCCCGTGGTAACGCGAGACGACGACGAAGACGATCGGCCCACGGAAGTTCGTGACCGCCCTGCCGATCTCCGCCCCGTATTCGAGCTGCCGCCGGCGCATCGACTCGGGAGAGCCGTCGAAACCCGAAAGATTGGCCAGCACGACGAGCGGCCTGCTCCCGCTGGCCGCGTTGATCGCACGTGCCGTCTTGCGTGACGAGTGCGGGAACAGGGTGCCCGAGGTCCAAGCCGGTGGACCGTCCGCCGGGACGAAGCCGGTGCGCACAACGGCGTGCGACTCGACCCCGAGGAGGCAGACCGGGATGCCGCCGATGGTGGCGTCCCACACGATCGAGGTGTCGCCGTCGCGCATCGCCTTCCACCGTTCGAGGGGCTCGCAGTCGACATCGACCACGGCGCGCATCACCGAGCGCATGTCGAACGGCTGCTTGCGCTCCGGGTTCAGCTCTGCCGAGAACACGTCGCCGACGGTGGCGGACAGGCAGCCGGCGATCGCGGCGTGCGCGCACGCGCCGACGTCGCGATCGACGGGATCGCTGGTCGCGTGCCGGCGCGGGAACCGCTCACCGGGAACCACGTAGGTGAGCTCGTAGTGGCGCATGAGGAGCGCGCAGGCGTCGTGGAACGATGGCGCCCAGTACTGCGCCTGCCCGTTCGGGCCCATCACCCGGTCGTAACCACCGATGCCGAAGTTGTCCTCGGCCGACACCGCGCCGGAGAAGTCGAGCGCCTGCTTGCCGGTGAGGACCATCGCCGAGGACGGCGTCATCACCAAGATCCCCTTGGTGTGCATCAGCATCGTCGCCTCGGCGTTCCAGTAGGGCTGGCCGCCGACGTTGATGCCCGTCACGACGATGTTCACCTCGCCCCCGGACTGCGTGAACTCGATCAGTCGGCGAAGCGTGAGCGCGATCCAGTCCATGTTCTCCGTGCCCGAGTCCAGCGCGATGAGGGCACCGGACGACACGGCGAACCATTCGACCGGGATCTGGTGGGCCAGCGCGTACTCGAGCGCGGCGTTGATCCGCCGGCACTCGGGCTCGGCGAGGTTGCCGAGTCCCTGTGTGGGGTCCGACAACAAGGCGACCCGGCGGATGCCCTCGGGAACCACGTCGGTGTGGTTGGTCAGCAGTCCGACGACGATGTGAGCGGTGTTGTTGCCCGGCTCGCGATCGACGGGCACCAACTCCTCGCCATCGAGATCGAGCTCGACGAACGTGCCCGTGGGGAAATCGCCGCCTTCGGTGAGCAGGCGGATGATCTCGTACGGGTACGGCGAACCGAAGCGAGCGCTCGTGAGCACCTTCTGCTGATAGGACGACAGCGTGCTCACCGGCTGGTCTCCGGCGCGGTCCTCGTGCACGAGGACGCTGCTGCCGATGCCCTCGAACTGCAGCACGGCCTCGCGCACGCCGTCCGGCGCGCGATCGTCGGGGAGCCGCACCTTCAAGACGACCTTCTCCAGTCCGACACGAGCGGCGAGCGGGGCGAACCGCTGCGAGAGCTCGGTGACGTGTTCGGCAGGCAGGTTCCACGGGGCGCGGATGTCGAGCACGAGCCGGTTCGCCACCGGCCGGTCGCGCACGGCGTACCGGGTGAGCTCGGCGCGCATCGCTGCCATCGCCAGCAACCCCGTGCGTTCGAGACGCGGGTAGAACACATCGCCCGTCGCCGGGTCGTGGGCCGGGGTGAGGTCGCGGATCTCGGCCAGCGCGAACAGCCGTTGGTCGTTCCGGTTGGTGCGGGCGACACCGTGGAAGAGGTACACGTCCTCCGGCGTGGACCGCCGTTCCAGCTCGAAGTTCGACAGTCGCCACAGTTCGAGCCGCTCGGCGAGCATGGGGTGCAGGTTGCGGTACAGCGTCTCTTCCCGGAACGTGCCGTCCTCCGCCTGGCGGAACGTCACGTTCTGCGTGCGGAGGTGCTCCGGTGCGCTGCCGGCCAAGCTCGTGACGCTGACATCGATGCGGTGGAGGCGGTGTCCGAATCGGCACACGGCGGCGAGTTCGGCGACCTCGGTGGCGGTGGCGGCGATGTCGGCGCACTCGCCGTCACGCCAGGTGACCACGTCGACCACCACATTGCGATCGGGCGGGGCGTGGGCGAGGTGCGCGGCAACCGTGACCGACCACGCCGGCAACTCGGCGAGTGGCAGGTAGCCCACGACCAGGTGCACGTGTTCGCCGTCGATCGTGTGGTAGTCGGAAATCGCGTACCGCTGCCGATCGACCTCGTTGCACTGCACGCTGCCGAGGCTTCCCATGCGGTAGAAGCGTCGGATGTAGACCTCGAGGACCACGTCGCGGAGTGCGGCTGGATGCGCGGCAGCGTTCGCCGATCGCCACGACCGCAGCAGCAGTGAGCGCATCGGATGCGGACACCACACCAACCGGTCGATCCGTTCGCTCCTGTCTGCACGATCGGGGTCGTCGGCGAGCCGCGCGATGTGATCGGCCATCTCGGCGCGCAGCTCCGCTGCGGCTGCCTCCATCGCCGGTTCCTCGAAGTAGTGGAAGCGCACGTCGCGCGCGAGGTCGGCGATCGCCTGCTGCCGCCCCTGGGTGGCGTCGGCGAGCCGCTCGAGGCGCGCTCGCGTCTCGGCGTCGGCGGGCAACACGTTGCGGTGGGTGAGACGGCGCTGGAGGATCGCCGTCACCATCGGATTCATCTCGCCGAGCCGGGCGAACGACCGGAACATCCGCGTCAGGGCCGACTCCAGGGCGGGGGTGTGGTCGAGGCTCGTCAGTCCGTAGCGGCTGAGCGCGACCTGCAGCCGTGCCCGATAGCCGGATACGAGCCCGGCGCGATCAGCGTCGAGCCACTGCAGGAACGACACGAAGTGCTCTTGTGTGCCTCCGGCGTTCGGTGTCAGCTCGTCAGCTTCCGTTTCGGTCCGCGGCCGGTAGAGCGCACCGAGGTCGGCGTAGATGTCGAGCAGCCCGTCTTCACAGGCCACGAGTGCTTCGTCAGCCGGGTCGGCGATCTCAGCGAGCCGGCGCTGCTCGGTGACCAGGCGATGCACGGCGGCAGGCGGCAAGTCGTAGCCGAGCAGGAAGTCGCCGAGCGGCCCGTAGACGCGGTCGCATGGCTTGCGGGTGAAGTCGATGGGTTGCTTGAGTCCTGTCAGATCGAGGCGTGCACCGTCGCCCGCCTGGCCGGCAACGGTCGTCGCCAGCCGTCGGATGCGCATCAACGGCGCGCCGCGCTCGACCTGGACGTTGGGGACGATCGCGACCGCGACGACCTCGCCGTCGAAGGGCGCGAGGACGGTGGTCTCCATCTTCATCGACTCGAGCACGGCGATCGGACAGCCGGTCGACACCTGCTGCCCGGGCGCGACGAGCGCCGACACGACGAGCGCAGGCCATTCGGCGCGCACGACCACGCCGTCCTCCCGGCTGACGAGGTGGGCGACGCCGTCGAGCTCGATCCGCCATGCGGTGTCGAGCGGACTGACCAACACTCGGTGGTGGCGGCCGCCGCAGACGATTCGCCGTTCGAAACGATCGAGCGCGTCGACGGTGATGTCCGCAACCGTCGCACCGTGACGGATCGCGAACCTCCGTGGCGCGATGTGGTCGACGCGCAACACGTAGCTCGCCCCCCGATAGCGGAGCTCGAAGTGGTCGCCGACCTCTTCGGGCTGCTCTGGCCGGCCGCGGGCGGCCGATGCGAAGAAGGCCTGATGTGCGAGCACTCGATCGGCGTCATAGGCCTCGACCGCCGCGGCGAGGAGCGCGATCGGGTCGGCGGGCGGCGTCAGTTCTCCGGCGGCGAGCCTGTCCATCCAAGCGACATCGCTGTGGCCGTGGCGCATCTCGGGCCGGGCGAGGAGGCTCAGCAGCAGGGCACGGTTGGTGGCGCAGCCCTCGACGATCACCGACGTGCGCTCGAGCGCCCGCCGCAGCCGCGAGAGCGCGACATCGCGATCGGCACCCCAAGCCGTGATCACGGCGACGAGCGGGTCGCTGGCGTCGACCAGATCGCCGACTCGTCGGTTGGCGTCGATCCGGACGCCCGTGCCGACGGGGAACGAGAGCAGCGCCACCCGAGCACCCGCCGCGAGAACGCCGCTGCGAACGTCTTCGGCGAGCACCCGCGCTTCGATCGCAACGCCCTCTTCGGTCGGCTGGTCGCCGGACAGTGCTTCGCCACGCTGCAGCCGCAAGCGCGTCCCGATCAGGCTGGTGCCAGTGCGCTCCTCGGTCGTCGCGTGGCCGGGGACTGCGACCGGGTCCACCCTGGCCAGTGCGAACGTGAAGCGATCATGGGCGACGGTCACCACACCGGCACCGCGGTAGCGAAGCTCGCGTACCAACGAGACCACCGCCGCGCAGATGCGTCCGGCGACCGCTGCAGGGAGTGCCGGGCACGGTGACTCGGCGAACAGCACGCGTTCGCCGACGACGCTGACGTCGCGGCATCCCAGCGTCCAGATCGTTCCCCGGTCGTCGACGAGCACGTCGATCTCCATGTGGAGCGTGGCGGAGCCGGACGGGATCACGCCGAAGCCGACGGAGGCGGCAACGGCAGCGAGCCGGTGCTGGTCGGCGATCAGTCTGAGGGTCGCGGCATCAGGCCCCATCACTCCGATCCCGCCGAGCTCGCACGCCTCGACGAGGTCGGCCCGGTCGCCGTCGGGCCAGTGACCGAGCCACACCGTGTCGATCTGGGAGCGTTGCAGTCCGGCAACCACGTCGTCAGCGGCCAGCACTACCCCTGCCGCTCCGAGCCTGACGGATTCGTCGGCCTCGCGAGCGAACCACGGTTGTTGGTCGCGCTCCCGGTGGAGCAGCACCGTCGTGATGGGCGCCGCGTCTGCGGCGTTGTTCAGCTCGCCGACAGCGCTGAGCGTCCGGACCGCGGTCTCTCCTCGGTCGATCACTCCGAGTCGTCGTACGTCACCCATGCCGGAGCGTCCTCGGCTCAGTCCCGGAACGCCGCGTGCAGGTCGGCTGCCACGGGTTCGGGGATCGGCGTGGGAAGTGCAACGGTGCGATAGCCGTCGAGCCGCGCGACGACGCACCCGGTGCCGTCGACCACGGTGCAGTCGAAGACGTCCGGCCCGGTCTGGTGGGCGGTGGCGTACAGCGGCCCGGACGCCGCCGCCGGGTCGATGAGCAGGCGCGCACTGCCGACTCGCATCGGCAACGCCAGGCGGTCCTCTCGTCCGGCCTGCCACAGCCCTGCGGTCTGGAAGCAGAGCTCGATCAGTCGTGGCGCGATCGCGAGCGGCAGCCCGGCGGGCCGGTGGTTGTCGGGCAGCGGGTCGGTCAGTCGTCCGACGGCGCCGTCATCCGCCCGCCAGGCGGCATCCAGCACCTGGTACGCGGGTCCGTGGAAGTAGAACGAGTACACCTGCGTGGCGGCGAGCGTGGGCCCGCCGGCGCTGCCGGGAGGCTCGATCCGCTCCGCCGTCGGGTCACCCCGGCTGAGCCGCACCCGGCCGGTGAAGTGCACCGTACGCTGCGGCTCGTCGTGGCCGGGCAGCGTGCGCTCGGCAGCGAGTCGACAGTGCGCCACCAGTTCGTCGCCCTCGGGTCGCACCAGCGCTTGGACGGTGATGGTGCGCGGCTCGTCGCGGTAGAACTTCAGCGGTGCGGCGAAGCTCACGTCCTCCACTGCGGCCACGCGGTGGTCGGGGGCGAGCAAGAGCGCGGCTTCGGCGAACGCTTCCATGCCCATCACGCCCGGCAGCACCGGGGTGCCGTCGATTCGGTGATCGTTCAGGAACGGCTGCTCGGCAGGGTCGAGTCGCACGTCGACCACGACGCCGTCGTGGACGCTCAGCCGCGCAGTTCCCACCATCGGGCCGTGGTCGCCCGAGACGAGCTCGATCGGGTCGACACCGCCGGTCTCGTGCAGCTCGCCTGCCATCATTCCGAGCGCGCCGGCGACGATCACCTCGCCTCGGTGGTCGCTGGACAGCAGCTCCCGACGGATCCACGCAACGCCTGCCTCGGCGGGCAACATCTCGACGCCTGCGAGTTCCATGATCTTCGGGATCGATCCGCGCGTGGCCATGCCGATGCCACCCCAGGCGGTCCAGTCCAATGCCAGGCCGCGGGTGTCGGGCCTCGTCCGGCGAAGGTGGGAGGTGATCTTGCACAGGAGGTCGTTCGCCGCGGCGTAGTCGGTCTGGCCGCGGTTGCCGAAACGACCGGCAACCGACGAGAACACGACGGTGGCGGCGATCGGCATGTCCTGCGCTGCGTGGAACACGTTGAACCAGCCTTCCGACTTGACGTCGAAGACGAGGTCGTACTCGTGGGGTTCCTTGTCGGGCAGGTCGCGGCTGATCTCCAGCCCGGCAGCATGCAGCAGCACGTCGATGCGGCCGCTGCGTTCGCGCACGTCAGCGATCACGGCCGCGACCGCCTCGGCGTCGGTGAGGTCCACGGAGTGGTAGTACGCCGTGCCCCCGCTCGCTTCGACTGCTCGGACTGCGGTCAGCGCGGCATGGAGCCGCTCGTAGCGGGTGAGCTCGCGCTCGATCGCAACCGGCGTCGGTCGCCCACCAGCAGCCTTGATCCGTTCGGCGATCGTGGACTTCAGCCCGTCGCGGTCGTCGCGGAAGGCAACGAGGTCCGGGTCGTTCGCATCAGGGGTCGGCGTCAGGTCGAGCAGGTGGAAGGTGCCGCCCGACCTGGCGGCGAGATCGGCGGTGATCGCGGACACGATGCTGCCGGCAGCGCCGGTGACGACGAACACCGAGTCGCGGTCCAGCACCATTCCGGCGCCGGCCTGGATCTGTCCGTCGCCCGCGCGGGTGGGGAAGGGCGCCGCCACGTATCCGACACCTACCCGGCGGCCGTCCAGCCTGCCGATCTCGACACAGCCTGGGTCACGCAGCGTCTCCTCGATCAACTGGTCGGCGATCGCGGCCGTCTTCCGGCTGGCGGGCACGTCGACGGCCTTGACCAGCGCGTCGGGTCGTTCCTTCTTGTACGACTTGGCGAATCCGGTCACGGCGCCACCGAGGGGATTGGTTGCGCCAGCCTCGTCGTAGCCGTGTTGACCGCCGAGACGGGTCGCGGCCACGAGGAACGGGCTGGTGCCGTAGAGGAGGCGCATCGTGGTGTAGAGCGCCTTCACCCGCCTGCGCAGTGCCTCCCGCCAGCGTGTCAGGTCGTAGTCGGCGAGGTCTCCGTCGTCGTCCAGGGCCGCCAACCAGTACACGCCCGAGATCCGCTGCTCACGCTGCCATGCCTCGAGTTGGGCAACGAGGTCATCGGTGCTCACGCCCGGCGCGAGGACCAGTGTGGTCGCGCCCGCCTTGTCGAGCTTGTTCACGAGTGCGTCGCCGACGCCACCCTCGTCGAGCATCACCACGACCCGAGCGTCGGCGAGGTCGATGCCGGTGGGCAGGCAGCGGCTGATCGCCGGACGGAGGGCCGGCACAGGGATCCGGCGCGGCAGGGCGTCGACGGCGTCGAGGTCGCCGAGCACGGTCGCGATCGCGATGGCGGTGGGGGGTGCTGGTGTCGCGGGTGCGGGGGTGGGGGTGAGTCCGGCGCGGTCGAGGACCCAACTGGCGACGTGGTGGAGCGTGGGGAAGTCGCGGAGTTGGAGGTTGTCGTCGCGTTCGACGTCGTAGTGGGTGCGGACCGCGGCGAAGACTTCGGCTTGTTTGACGGTGTCGACGCCGAGGTCGGCTTCGAGGTCGAGGTCGGGGTCGAGCAGATCGGCGGGGTAGCCGGTCATCTCGGCGACGATCGCGGTGACCGTCGCGAGCACCTCGTCGACCGCCACCTCGACCGCCGCACCCGCTGCAGCCGCCACCGGCGCCGGCGCCGCGGACGCCGCCGGTGTTGTGGTGGGTGTGGGCGAGAGTCCGGCACGGTCGCGGACCCAGGCGGCGACGTGGTGGAGGGTCGGGAAGTCGCGGAGTTGGAGGTTGTCGTCGCGTTCGACGTCGTAGTGGGTGCGGACCGCGGCGAAGACTTCGGCTTGTTTGACGGTGTCGACGCCGAGGTCGGCTTCGAGGTCGAGGTCGGGGTCGAGCAGATCGGCGGGGTAGCCGGTCATCTCGGCGACGATCGCGGTGACCGTCGCGAGCACCTCGTCGACCGCCACCTCGACCGCCGCACCCGCTGCAGCCGCCACCGGCGCCGGCGCCGCGGACGCCGCCGGTGTTGTGGTGGGTGTGGGCGAGAGTCCGGCACGGTCGCGGACCCAGGCGGCGACGTGGTGGAGGGTCGGGAAGTCGCGGAGTTGGAGGTTGTCGTCGCGTTCGACGTCGTAGTGGGTGCGGACCGCGGCGAAGACTTCGGCTTGTTTGACGGTGTCGACGCCGAGGTCGGCTTCGAGGTCGAGGTCGGGGTCGAGTAGATCGGCGGGGTAGCCGGTCATCTCGGCGACGATCGCCGTGACCGTCGCGAGCACCTCGTCGACCGCCACCTCGACCACCTCGACCACCTCGACCACCACCGGCGCTACGGGCACGGCAGCGGGTGCGGGTGCAGGTACCGGCGCTGCGACGGGCGTCGTGGATGCCGCGGGTGGGGACGCCGGCGGCGCGGTTGGCGCCGGTGGTGCCGGGGACATCGTCGTGTCAGTCGCGATCGCGCCGAACTGGCCGGCGTACGGCACCAGCACCGCCGAGTCGTGGCGCGACGAGCTCGGTGCGCCGATGTCGACGATCCGCAGCCGGCGGTGGTCGACCTCCAACCGTGCGCCGTCGTGACCGGCCAGCCCGTCCAGCCATTGCTGCCATGCCGTGACATCGCTGATGCGGTAGCCGAACCCGAGCTCGTCGGGCCGGCGGCGGCGGCCATCCGCCGTCGGGGTCCAGCGCAGCAGTGCCATCGCCACCTGCGAGCCGAAGCCGGCCGCAAGCCGTAGCGCGTACTGCACTGGGTACGAGCCGCCGCGGGAGAGGTTCAGGTTGCCGAGCTCGGGATCGACCTCGCGGTAGTTGGGCACTGCGGGGACGAGGCCCGTCTCGAGCGCCTTGACCGCGACGACGTCCTCGATGCCGGCGCCCATGGCATGACCGGTGAAGCCCTTGGTGTTCGTGATGACGATGCGGTCGGCGGCCGGCCCGAACACACGGCGCAAGGCATGGATCTCCGCCGCGGCCGATCCGCCTCGGGCAGGGGTGTAGGTCTCGTGCGACACGAACATCGTGGTGTCGGCGATGTCCGCCCGATCGATGCCACGCGCCTCGGCCTGGTTGACGACGGCTTCCATGACAGCGCCGATGTGGTCGACGTCGAGTCGGGTGCCGTGGAACGCCGAGTTGGACGTGATCGATCCGAGCACTTCGCAGATCGGTTGCAGCCCGCGCTCACGCGCCGCGGAGGCGGCCTCGACCACGAATGCGGCCGCGCCCATGCCGACGATCATCCCGTGGCGTCGTCGGTCGAACGGGGTCGCCGCGTCCTCCACGTGCTCGTCGGTGGCGGCAGCACCCGAGGCGAGGAACCCGGATGCGATCCACGGCATCAGTGCATCGCCGGTGACATCGTCGGCCGATACCACCACGACCCGGCGGCAACGCCCGGCACGGATCCAGTCCTCTGCCACGCACAGTGCCTGTGTCGTCGATGCGCAGGCCGCGTTGACCTGGGTGTTCGGCCCGCGGGCGCCGATGAGCTCGGCGAACTGGGAGTGCCCCATCGAGAGCACCCTGAACAGGAAGCGGCGATCGAACGTGTACGGGTGGGCCTCGAGCTCGGCGCCCAGCTCGGCGATCAGCCGGTCGACTTCGGCACACGCCGGCTCCTGGCCGGTCATCTGCGCGCGCACACCTTGGAGTGCCAGCAGATGCTCGCGCCGGGAGCGATGGGTCGCGTAGGCCTCGATGTCCTCGGCGAACGCGTTGTAGCCGGGGAACGCAGAGGCGAAGATCACGCCGGTCTCGTCGCGAAGTGCGTCGGGCAGACCCCATCGATCGGGAAGCTGCGTGTCGAGGGTCGTGGTCTTGTACCGCATGACCAACGGGATGCCGGCGTCGCGCAGCGCGTCGTAGCCGGCTCCGATGGCGAGCCGCGTCGTCGCGTCGAGTGCCTCGTCGCGAGCGGTGTCGATGGCGAACTGCTCCACGACGTCGAGCGGCGCATGGCGACCCGCGAGCTTGATGACCTCGGATGGGTCGTCGATGGTCTCGAAGCTGGCATTGCCGCTCTCCGACTTCACCAGGCGGGTGATGTGCATGTCGGCCATGCGCTGTCGCATCTGGTCTGGGACAGCGGTGATGAACTGCTGCCCAGCGAGGATGCGGCCGATGTTCCCGTCGTCGAAGACCTGGTCGACCCCTGGCAGACCCAACGCGGCACCGGTGACGACCACCGGTGCGTCGTCGTGCGATCGGGGCTGGACGCCGGCGTCAGGAGCGGGTGAGGTGATCGCAGATGCACGCGGCTCGATGCCGTAGACGCGGAGACCCTCCTCGAGCACGCCCGCGAAGAGCCGGCCCAGCTGCACGATCCGGTCCTCGACCGGTGCGTTCGCGGCGGAGGCTCGGACAGGTGCTTCGAGCGTGGTGGGGCGACCGAAGCCGATGCCCGATGCCCACAGGCCGCACAGCGCCTGGTTGACGGATGCCACGTCGCCGAGCTTGGGGTGGTTGGTGAACAGGGCGAGCACGTCGGGGCGGCCCCCCAGCACGTCCTCCACGAACCCGTGCAGTGCTCGTTTGGGCCCGACCTCGACGAAGACACGAGCGCCTGCCTCGTAGAGCGTGTGCAGGCCCTTCACGAACTGCACCGGCGAGGCGACCTGCCTGCCGAGGTAGTCGAACATGGTCTCCTCGGTCGCGTCGGCGGGGTAGAACTCGCCGGTCACGTTGGCGACGATCGGGCGGAGCGGCGGCCGGAGCTGCAGGCGGCGCAACGTGGCCACCAACGGTATCGACGCGGGCGCGACGATCGAGGTGTGGAACGCGTGGCTGACCGGTATCCGCACGGCCTGCATGCCGGCGGCGGAGAACTTGTCCATCGCCGCCACCACCGCGGCGGTTGCTCCGCCGACCACGGCCTGGTTGTTGGCGTTGATGTTGGCGACGACGACGTAGCCGGGCGACTCGGCCACGATGCGCTCGATCTCGGTGAGCGGGCCGAAGACCGCGGCCATCGCTCCGTTGTCCTCCACGGACAGCTTCGCCATCTCACGCCCGCGAGCACTCACGGCCTCGAGGGCAGCCTCGAAGGTGAGCGAGCCAGCACTGACGAGCGCGCCGTACTCGCCGAGGCTGTGGCCCATCACCATGTCGGGCTCGATGCCGTAGGCGGACAGGAGGCGGGTGAGGCTCGCATCGGCGGCGAGCACCGCCGGTTGCGTGATCTCGGTCTGCAGCAACTGCTGCTCGAGCTCGCCGACCGCTGCGGGATCCTCGCCATCGACGAAGATGAAGGAGCTGAGCGGCCGGCCGAGCAACGGGGTCATCACCGCGTCGGCTTCGCTGAAGGTCGTCGCGACGATCGGCTCGATGGCGCGCAGGCCCTTCAGCATGTTGACGTACTGGGAGCCCTGGCCCGTGTAGAGGAAGGCCACCTTCGGGGCCGGGCCGCGGCCGACGAACACACCCTGCTGGCGAAGCATCCGGAACAGCGCCTCGTTGCCGGTGGAGATCGCCTTGACGGCCTTGTCGAGCTTGACGGCGAGGTCACGTGCGTCGGCGAAGTCGACCGCGATCCGTACCGGCGCGTCCGCGATGGCCGGGTCGGGACGAGCAGGCGCCGGCGCCCGACCGGAGCGGGCCTCGGCGAGCGCCTGGTCCACCTGCGCGAGCAGATCCGCGTCGTGGGAGCCTCCCAACACGAGGGCGCCGCGCAGCGGTGGCTTCGACGGATCTGCGAACGACCGGGACGAGGCGGTCGTGGGCGCGGACGAGACCGCCGCGTGGGGTGCCTGCAGCGTGGCCGCGGCGACTGCGCGTGGCGACGACTGACGGCGTCCCGGTACGTACTCCTCGAGCACGACGTGGAAGTTGGTGCCTCCGAAGCCGAACGCACTGACTCCCGCACGGCGTACGCCGCTCGGCGGCTCGGGCCAGGCGCGCAGCTCGGTGTTCACCCTGAACGGCGAGCGATCCCAGTCGACGTTGGGGTTCGGATCGCGGAAGTTGAGGCTCGGGGTGAGCACCTTCTCGTGCAGGCTGCGAACCATCTTGAAGATGCCCGCGCTGCCGGCGGCGGCCTTCAGGTGGCCGATGTTCGACTTCACCGAACCGAGCGCCACCCCGTGCACCGGTGCTCCTGCTGCGCCGAAGACCTCAGTGAGGCTCTCCAGCTCGGTCGCGTCTCCCACGCGGGTCGACGTACCGTGTGCCTCGATCGCCGACACGGTGCCCGGGTCCTCGCCGGCCACCGCCCAGGCACGCGCCACAGCGAGCCGTTGCCCGATCGGGTTGGGAGCGGTGATCCCCTTGCCCTTGCCGTCACTGGACCCGGCGATGCCGAGGATGACGGCATAGATCTTGTCGCCGTCACGCTCTGCGTCCTCGAGCCGCTTGAGCACGAACAGTGCCGCGCCCTCGCCCATCACGAACCCGTCGGCACCGGCGTCGAAGGGCCTGGTGCCAGTGGCGGAGAGCGCGCCGATCTTGCAGAACTTCACGAACGCGGCGACGCCCATGTTGTGATCGACGCCGCCGGTGATGGCCGCGTCGAAACGATGGTCGACGAGCCCCTCGACCGCGGCGCTCATCGCGGCCAGGCCAGAGGCACACGCGGCGTCGGTGGTGAAGTTCGGCCCCCGGAGGTTGAACAGGTTGGCGACGCGGCCGGCGATGACGTTCGCCAGCTCGCCGGGCATGGTGTCCTCGTTGATCTCGCCGTAGTGCGCGAGGAACGCAGCACGGGTCTCGTCGACGATGTGCTCGCGCTGGTCGGCCGACAACGCGGCGAACGACGGAGCAGTGGCGAGGTCGCGGAGCACCTCGGGCAGCTCGATGCGCATGTTGGTCTGGTAGTGCTTCTCGCCACCGATGGCGTTGCCGATGATGACGGCGACGTTGTCGGTGTCGACCTTCCAGTCGGGCCAGCCGGCATCGACGAGTGCGGAACGGGCGGCGGAGATCGCCCACCGCTGCCCGTCGTCCATCTGGTCGGCCACCTTCGGGGGGATGGGGAGCTTCCAGGCGGCGGGATTCCACGGGTACTCGCGCACCCAGCCGCCGATCGTCGAGTACGTCTTGTCCGGTGCGCTGTGGTCTGCGGAGTAGTAGAGGGCCGGATCCCACCGTTCCGCTGGCACGTCGGTGATCGAGTAGCAGCCGTTCTTGATGTTCGCCCAGAAGGCGTCGGCATCGGGGGCTTGCGGCATGATCGCGCTGATGCCGACGATGGCGATCGGTGAACTGGAGGTGTGCGAGGTGTCAGACATCGTCAGGTGTTCCCGGGGGAGTCGAAGTGGCGGTGGAAGTTCATGAGGTCGTGCGCCGATACAGCACGTCGGCGACGCGGTCCATGTCGGCGACGAGCCCGGACTGGGCAGTGCGGATGGCGTCGTGGGGGATGCTGGCGAGCAGCGCCGTCACGTCGGCGCTGCCAGCGTCGACCGAGCCGGCCACCCAGCGCACGCCCTCCTGGCCGGCCTTCTGGGCGGCCTCTCGAGCGAACACGCGGCTCATCGACGCCAGCGCCTCGCTGTCGAAGCGGTCGTCGCCCTTCTCGTGGCGGTCGCCGTCGAGGGCCTGGGCGGCGCGCTGCGCGAACACCTCGGCACACTCGGTGTAGGTGATCAGTTCTCCGAGGCGGAACAGCACGTGCTGGCTGCGGGTGAGGCGCGCCACACGGCAGGCCTCGAGCACGGCAGCCAGTGCCTGGGCAGCGAGCGCGGCGTGTTCGGCGCCGACCGTGGGATGGGTGCGGTGCAGCGCGACGAGGGCGGCCGCCTTGTCGCGGTAGTAGCCGCCTGAGGTCTTCAAGTGCTGCTGCCACCGGTCGCGGGCGATCGTCATCTCCATGATCTCCGACGTGCCCTCGTAGATCGTGGTGATGCGCACGTCGCGCTTGATCTTCTCGACCACGTACTCACGGGTGTAGCCGTAGCCACCATGGGCCTGGATGGCGGCGTCGGCGGCGGCGTTGCCGGCCTCGGTCGCCATCAGCTTGGCGATCGCGCCCTCGGTGTTCATCGCCCCGTTGTTGCCGAGTCCGCGGTCGATCTTGTCGGCGGTCGCTTCGACGTAGCTGCGAGCCGCTTCCAGACGGACTGCGTGGGGCACGATCAACTTGTGCGTGAAGCCCTGCTTCTCCGAGAGCGGCGACCCGCCCTGCCGGCGCTCCAACGAGTAGGCGATCGCACGATCGAGTGCCTCCCAACCGCCGCCGAGACCGAAGGCAGCGACCATCAGGCGGGTGTAGCCGAACACCTGCTGTGCCTGTACCAGACCCTTGCCTTCCACACCTCCGATGAGGTGGTCGGCGGGGAGCTCCACGTCGTCGAGGAACAGGGCCGCGGTGTTGGACAGGCGCAGACCGTGCTTGTCCTCGGGGTGCGCGGCGCTGAAGCCCGGGGTGCCGCGCGGCACCGTGAACCACGACGGCCCGTCCGGGGTGCGGGCGAGGATCGTGACCACGTCGGCGATCGAACCGTTGCTGATCCACTGCTTGCGGCCGTTGATGCGGTAGCCCGTGACGACGCCGTCGGTCTCGATCCGAGCGGCGAGGGTCTTCATCGCGCCGAGGTCGCTCCCGGCGTCGGGCTCGGTCGCGCCGTAGGCGAACACCAGACCTTGTTCTGCGATCGCGCCGAGCCAGCGCTGCTTCTGCTCCTCGGTGGCGCCCACGAGGATCGGGTCGCTGCCCAGGAAGGTGGCGAACACCGCGGTGGCCAGCCCGATGTCGAGCCTCGCCATCACCTCGCACACCCGGTATGCGTCGAAGGCCCCGCCATCCATGCCGCCGTAGGCCGCGGGTACGAAGATCAGCTGCACGCCGAGCTGGTTGGGGTCCGACATCGCCCTGACGGTGTCCTCGGGGCAGACGTCGTCGTGGTCCAGCTCGAGCTGGCGCTGTGGAGGGAGCGCGTGCTCGACGAACTCGCGGAGCGCGCCGAGCATCATCGTCAGCGTGTTGCTGTCGAGCCCAGTGCCACCCACATGTCCGGAGGTCGCCGTGATCGCATCCGTCATGTTCGAGTCCTCCGATTGAAAAACGGTCATCATCACCGTAGGAACGTGATCGGACAGCGAACAGAGTCCGAAGTCATCACGCGGCCACTCCCTTACGGCCCGTTCGCCACCCCGGCGATCGGATCGTTCGCGTGTGCGACCATGCGCCGGTGACGCACGAGCGGGAGATCACCACAGCCGTTGACCTGTGCGACGCCCATGGACGGCTGAACGAGGCAGCGCGGGGATGGTCGCGCCGACCGCTCCACCGGGCGAACCTGCGTGGCTCCCGCGGGCGCAAGAAGCGATGGGACTACTGGTGCGTCATCTCCGAGGACATCGTCGTCACGCTCACGTACGCGGATGTCGACTACCTCGGGCTGGCCTCGTTGTGGGTGCTCGACCAGGCGACCGGCGAGCAAGCCGGCGGGCAGTTCATGGTGCCGTTCGGTCTGGGCTTCGACCTTCCGGACGATCCGTGCACCGGCACGATGCGCGCCTCAGGCCGCGGCTTGGAGCTCGAGATCCGGGAGCGGTCGACCGCGACCCACCTCACGGCCGCCTCGGTGCGCAAGGGCTCGCCGTCGATCGCGGTCGACATCGTGATCGACAAGCCGGCTGATCACGACACGATGAACGTCGTCATTCCGTGGACATCGCGCCGCTTCCAGTACACCTCCAAGCACACCGCCCGCCCCGCCGTGGGCTCGGTCACCGTCGGGCCCAGGACGTGGACGTTCGGCCCGGCCTCCCGTGCGTTCGGCGTGCTCGACCTCGGCCGCGGCATCTGGAAGTACTCGAACCGGTGGAACTGGGCCGCAGCATCGGGGCAGGCCGACGACGGCGCGATCGTCGGCCTGCAGTTCGGCGGCAAGTGGACCGACGGCACGGGCTTCACCGAGAACGCGCTGTGCATCGACGGCCACCTCACCAAGATCGGCGAGGAGCTCGAGTGGACGTACTCGTGGGACGACCCGATGCAGCCTTGGCGGGTGCGCACGACGCGCTCCGACCAGGTCGACGTCACGCTCACGCCGATGTTCGACCGCCACGACCGCACGAGCCTGGGCATCCTGTCGATGGAGGTGCATCAGTGCTTCGGCACGTGGTCCGGTCGCGTGGCGGGGGAGGACGGCACGATCCGCCGCGTCGATGGGCTGCGGGGCTTCGCCGAGGAGGCCCGTAACCGCTGGTGAGCAGCCGCTCCGGCGGTGGCCGGCAACGGCCCGTTCGTCACGGCTCGACGGCGACGTCGCGGCGCCGCGAGGATGTCCTGCATGCGCACTGCTGCGAGCGATCTGCTCGGCATCGAGTTCCCGATCCTGGCCTTCAGCCACTGCCGCGACGTGGTCGCCGCGGTCTCGAACGCAGGAGGCTTCGGCGTGCTCGGCGGCGTCGCGCACACGCCCGAGCAGCTCGACATCGATCTCACCTGGATCGAAGAGCAGACGAAGGGCAGGCCGTACGGTGTCGACCTGCTGCTGCCGCAGAAGTACGCCGGCTCCGATTCCGGCGGGCTCGACCGCTCCACCTTGGCGTCGCTCCTGCCCGCCGAGCAGCAGTCGTTCGTCGACGACATCCTCGCCCGCTACGGCGTCCCACCGCTTCCCGATGACCACACCCGGAATCGGGGCATCGGCGGCATGCAGGTCGACCCGCAGGGCTACGAACCGCTGCTCGAGGTCGCCTTCGCGCACAGGATCGGCCTCTTCGCGAGCGCGCTCGGCGCACCGCCGGCCGCAGTCGTCGAGCGCAGCCGGGCGGCCGGTGTGCCGGTCGCCGCGCTGGCGGGAACGCTCAGCCACGCTGTGCGCCACCAGGCCGCGGGCGTCGATCTGATCGTCGCCCAGGGCACCGAAGCGGGCGGTCACACGGGTGAGATCGCGACGATGGTCCTCGTGCCCGAGGTGGTCGACGCCGTCGCGCCGACGCCGGTGCTCGCGGCCGGTGGGATCGCCCGCGGACGCCAGGTCGCGGCGGCGCTCGCGCTCGGGGCCGCCGGGGTGTGGTGCGGTTCGGTGTGGTTGACGACCGAGGAGGCGGAGACGCACCCCGTCGTCAAGCAGAAGTTCCTCACGGCGACATCCCGCGACACGCTGCGCTCCCGCTCGCTGACCGGCAAGCCGGCCCGCATGCTCCGCACGGCTTGGACGGACGAGTGGGCGAGCGAGGATGCGCCACCTGCGCTGACGATGCCGCTGCAGAGCATGCTCGTCGCCGAGGCGCAGAGCCGGATCAATCGCGCCGCCGCGACGGCGGGCAGCGGGGCCGAGCAGCTCGCCGGCTACTTCGTGGGTCAGGTCGTCGGACAGATGAACCAGGTCCTGCCGGCACGTCGCGTCATGCTCGAGATGATCGAGGAGTTCATCGACGCCGTCCAGCGTCTCGATGGCCTGCTCGCGGACTGAGCTCGATCGCCGGGTCGGATCGTGTGGACACGGGCCCGGATGCCGTCGGTCGCTGAGCTAGCTTCCGGCCGTGTCGAAGCCCGCGGATCCTGCTCGTCCACGAGTCCCGCGAGGGCGTGCGCGAGTCGTCGGCGCAGTCGTCGCGCTGATGGTGCTGGCGGCCTGCGGCGGCGATGACGACGTGGATGCCGAGGGCGGCGCTGCGATCACCACGCCAGCGTCGACGACGGCCTCCGAGACGACGAATCCGACGACGACAGTCCCGGCCACATCTGCGCCGCCGACCACGGCGCCGGCCACGACGACGGCTGCACCGACGGCGACGTCTGGTGCAGCCGGAGGGACCTGGGAGGCCGTGGACGATCTCCCGGCGTGGGCGTTCCCGCCGTGCTGCGCCGACTACTGGAAGGCGCCCGGGCCGTCACCCGAGCTCCCCACGGGAACCGAGCCGCTCGCCGACGGCGTGTACTACCTGCGGATCGCGGACTGGTCGCCCAGCGAGCCGGCCACCGTCGCCATGACGATCGGGAGGTTCGAGCTCTGCGCCGAGCTCGGCGAGGGCAGCTGCGAGCCGGGGTGGTCGCCCGAGAACGTCGCCGCGACGCTCGACCCTTCGATCGATCGCTCGTTCGCGCTCGATGGCGTGTTCCGAGTCGGGATCGTCGGCGTCGAGTGCGTCGATGGCTTCACCGAAGGTCGTCAGTTCACCGGCGACGGCAACGCGCTGGCGAGCATGTGGTCGGCCCTCGAAGGCGACTACGCGACCTGGGTCCGGCCAGCGCTGGAGGCAGGTGTCGACTCGTTCGCGCTCGCCGAACAGCTCGCCGCCGATCCGGCGTCACCCTTCGCCGCGGCGTGCCCGGAACAGGCTGCGATGCAGGGACTGGTGTGGACCGCGCCAGATGGCCCGGCGCTGCTGTTCCAGATCCTCGGGACCTTCGGCCCGCTGCCGGAGGTGAACGTCATCCCTCGGTCGCCTGCTGCCCTGCTCCTGCCGGTCGCGTTGGAGATCGAGGACGGCACACCGACGCTCTACCTCTACGAGGGCTTCATCTCCTAGCGCCCGAGGTGCTGGGTGAGCTGCCGCGAGTGAGCTGCCGCGAGTGAGCAGCCGCTCCGTATGCTGCGGCGATGCAGCCGGCACGACTCGTCTTCGACGAGGACCTGCGCCGTCTGCTCGGCGACAACCTCGCCGCCCACACGCCGGTCGAGCAACCGCTCGACGGTCGACGGCACGCCGCCGTCGCGGTGGTCGTGGTCGACAGCGACGCCGAGGCGCACGGTGACGACCCGGCGCCGGCGAGCGCAGGGCAGCTCGCGAACCTGCCCGGCATCGACGGGGTGACGTTGAGCGGCAGCGTGGCGGGCACGGCAGGTGGCCCGGCCTTCCTGCTGACCCGACGGGCACCGCGCCTCTCGGCCCATGCCGGTCAGTGGGCGTTGCCGGGTGGCCGGGTCGATCACGGCGAGACGAGCCTCGATGCCGCGCTCCGCGAGCTGCGCGAAGAGCTCGGGCTCACGCTCGGACATCAGTCGTTGCTCGGTCGCCTCGACGACTACCCGACCCGATCGGGCTACGTGATCACGCCGTACGTGTTCTGGGGCGGCGACGAGCCGGAGATCGAACCCGACCCGTCGGAGGTCCAGTCGGTGCACCGGGTGTCGCTCAGCGAGCTGCAACGATCCGACTCGCCGAGGTTCGTCTCGATCCCCGAATCCGATCGGCCGGTCGTGCAGGTCCCGATCGGCGGCGACTTGATCCATGCGCCCACCGGAGCGGTCCTGCTGCAGTTCCGCCGCGTCGCGCTCGAAGGCGTCGCCGAACGCGTCGACCACCTCGAGCAGCCGACGTTCGCCTGGCGCTGACGGCAGGCGCAACAGTCGATACCGTCGGCGCGATGTGCGGTCGCTTCGTCACCCCCACCAACCCGGATCAGATCGCGGCGTACTTCGGCGCGGAGCCTCCGGAGGTCGAGCTGCAGCAGAGCTTCAACACGGCACCGACGAACGACATCTACGCGATCGTCGAAGGACCAGACGGCGTGCGCCGCGTCGAGGTGTTCCACTGGGGCCTTGTCCCGTCGTGGGCGAAGGACACGAAGATCGGCTCGAAGATGATCAACGCCCGTTGTGAGACGTTGATCGAGAAGCCGGTGTTCAAATCGCTCTTCAAGGCGAAGCGCTGCATCGTGCCGATGGAGGGGTTCTACGAGTGGCAGGCCGGCGTGGCGGGCGGTCCGGTCACGGCGAAGGGCAAGCCGGCCAAGCAGCCGTTCTTCGTCCACCGTCTCGACGGTCAGCCGCTCGCGGTCGCCGGTCTGTGGGCCGCGTGGCGGGACAAGGACGCCGGCCCCGACGCTCCTTGGCTGCACAGCTGCACCGTGATCACGACGAGTGCGAACGCCACGATGGAACCGATCCACGACCGGATGCCCGTGATCCTGCCGGAGTCCGCCTGGGATGCGTGGCTCGACCGGGAGAACAACGATCTCGTCGACCTGAACGGCCTCTTGGTGCCGGCACCGGACACGCTGCTGACGATGCACCCGGTCTCGACGGACGTGAACAAGGTCTCGAACAAGGGCCCGGAGCTGATCGAGCCCGTCGACCCGACGGCGCCGGCGGACGGCACCCTCGGCATCTGATCAGCCGGCGACCTCGGAGCGACCCATCGCCGACAGGGCAGCGCGGAGCTTGCCGGCGGCGTGATCGAGCTCGTCCCGCGTGACCGACGCCTTGGCGTTCGCGAACGCCAGGTCGCCCATGTCGTTCGCCGGGATCACGTGGACGTGGGTGTGTGGCACCTCGAACCCGGCGACGACCACGGCGACGCGCTCGCAGTCGAACGCCTGCCGCTGCGCACGGCCGATCACGTGGGCGACGTCGAAGAGGTGCGCGGCGAGGTCCGGGCTGCAGTCGATCCAGTGGTCGACCTCCTCGACCGGCACGACGAGCGTGTGACCGTCGGCGATCGGGTTGATCGACAAGAAGGCGGCGCAGCGCACGTCACGCCACACGAAGACGCCGGGGAGCTCGCCGTCGAGGATGCGGGTGAAGATCGTCGGCATCAGACGAAGCCGCCAGATGCGGTGAACACGTCACCCGAGGCATAGCTCGCCCCCGGGCCGGCGAGGAAGCGGACGAGCTCGGCCAGCTCCTCGGCTCGGGCCATCCGACCTTGTGGGATCTGCATCATGATCCCGGCCATCATCATCGGGTCCATCGGAGCGAGCAGCGGCGTGTCGACCCAGCCCGGGCAGACGGCGTTGACGCGGATCCCGAACGGGGCGACCTCCTGGCCGACCGACTTCGTGAGCGCGATGATCGCCGCCTTCGCCGCCGCGTAGTGCGGGGCCCCGGCCATCGGGCGCAGACCGAGCACCGAGGCGACGTTCACGATCGAACCGCTCCTCGCCGGCGTCATGTGGCGGAGCGCCGCCCGCACCCCGTGGAAGGTGCCGTAGAGATGGATCCGGATCATCCGGTCCCAGTCGGTGTCGGAGAGGCCCGCGGTGATGTCCGGCGGCACCAGCTCGTCGACACGACCCTCCATGCGCAGCATCTGGTTCGCGATCGCCTGCTCCGTGCGCGCTGGATCGGGCGGTGGTGCGATGCCCGCGTTGTTGACGAGGATGTCGAGCCTGCCGTGCTGGGCGACGGCCTTGTCCACGGCCTCGTCGAAGGCGACGGCGTCGGTGACGTCGAACGGCGCCGCGCTGCCGCCGATCTCTGCCGCGATCGCGCCTGCAGCGTCAGGTGCGATGTCGTTCACGATCACGTGCGCGCCGTCCGCGGCGAGCCGGCGGGAGAACGCCGCGCCGAGCCCCGATCCGCCGCCCGTGATGAACGCGACTCGCCCTGCGAGCTGGTCTCCCCGGTTTCCACTCGTCATCCGGCGCACTGTAGAACGTCGCTCGAAGTCCGACCGGCCTGGAGCGCCACCGGCGGGAGACCGGGGGAATTGGGCCCAACGGCGTACGGTCAGTAATCAGTCGACAACCTAGAGTGACGCCACTCCCTGACCACGTCCGGCGACGAACGATGCCATCACCACCACCCACGAGCTTCCACGACTTCAGCGGCCCGGACTTCGCCGGCTCCATCCTCGACTCACTCGTCGAAGGCGTCGTCGTGATCGCCGCGCACGGCTCGATCGTGTGGTGCAACCAGGCGGCGGGGGAGATCCTGGGCGTCTCGTGCAACGAGCTCGTCGGCAAGCAGTCGGTCGATTCCCGCTGGCCCGCGGTGCACGAGGACGGCGCGCCGTGGACCGTCGAGACGCATCCGGCGATGGTCGCCATCGCCACCGGGCGAACGGTGCGGAATGCGCTGATGGGCGTGCCCCACCCCGACGGCTCGACGTCGTGGCTGCAGGTCTCGAGCTCGCCGCTGGGCGAGTCGAGCGGCCCGCCGAGCGGCGCGGTCGCGACGTTCGTCGACGTGACGGCGCGCCACAACCTGTTGCGTCAGCTCGAGATGGCACGGGACCAGTTGGTGAACCTCTTCGAGGTGTCCCCGACGGGTATGGCGCTGATGTCGGAAGAGCTGGCCATCGTGAGGGTCAACGCCGCCTTCGCCGACATGGTCGGCTGGAGCGAGGCCGACATCGTCGCCGGGGGGATGGCGCTCGTCATGCACCCCGACGACGTCTCGATCGCCAGCGACATGGGCGAACGGCTCCTCAGCGGCGAGCTCACTTCCTATCGGGCCGAGCGGCGGCTCGTGCATCGCACCGGCCAGATCATCCACGTCGTCATCGCGCCCGTGATCGTGTCGGCGATCGGCAACGTGCCGTGGCGGATCTTCTCGCAGATCGTCGATGTCACCGAGTCCCGCCGCCACGAGCAACAGCTCCGGTTCCTGGCCGAGCACGACACGCTCACCGGTCTCCTCAACCGGCGTGGGTTCGCCCGGCAGTTGCAGGGCCACCTCGAGGGTGACAGCACCCAGGGTGGCTTGCTGCTCGTCGACCTCGACCACTTCAAGCAGGTCAACGACCGGGGTGGCCACGAGACCGGTGACCGAATGCTCGTCGCGATCGCGCTGGCCATCCGTGAGCGACTCCATCCGACGAGCGAGATCGGACGCCTCGGAGGCGACGAGTTCGCGGTGCTCGTTCGCTGCGGCGACACGGACGTGCTCGTCAGAGAGGCAGAGGCCGTCCTCGACGCGGTGCTCGCCACGAGCTCGGACTTCGAGGGGCAGCAACACGACGTCACGGCGAGCGTCGGCATCGCGCCGCTCTCCGCGCCGTCGACCTCGTCCGCATTGTTCAAGCGTGCTGACGATGCGCTGTACGTCGCGAAGCGCGATGGTCGCTCGCGCTGGGCACGACTCGACGCCTGACCCGGCGACGCTCGGGCGACCGCTTGTACGATCACCTCGTGGCCTCAGGCGCGGTCCCCATCGAGCAGACCGGACCGACGACGGACCGGTTGCTGACGCTGCCGAACATCATCTCGATCATCCGGCTCGGCTGCATCCCGATCTTCCTCTGGCTGCTGTTCGGTCGCGACGATCGGGCGAGCGCGGCGTGGCTGCTCGGCGGCCTCGGCGCGACGGACTGGGTCGACGGTTGGATCGCGCGCCGCTTCGCGCAGGTCAGCGAGCTCGGCAAGGTCCTCGATCCCACCGCCGACCGGCTGCTCTTCATCGTCGGCGTCGGCGGGATGATCATCGACGGTGCGATCCCGTTGTGGTTCGCCTGGCTGGTCGTCGCACGTGAGGCGGCGCTCGGGATCGTGCTCGTCGTGACGACGCTGCTCGGGATGCAGCGCTTCGACGTCAGCTACCTCGGGAAGCTCGCCACCTTCCTGCTGATGTTCGCGTTCCCCGGCTTCCTGCTCGGCGCGTCCGACTTCCCCGGGCACACCGGCTTCAACATCGCAGCCTGGATCATGGGCATCCCGGGGTTGGTGCTCAGCTACTACACCGCTGTCGCGTACGTGCCGCTGATCCGACGGAACCTCCGTGACGGCAGGGCGAGGAAGGAAGCGGCGGCGAGATGAAAGCCGTGATCATGGCCGGAGGTGAGGGCAGCCGTCTGCGGCCATTGACCTCGAACGCGCCGAAGCCGATGCTGCCGATCGCCAACCGCCCGATGATGGAGCACGTCATCTCGCTGCTCCGCAAGCATGGTTTCGACGAGATCGTGGTGACCGTCGCTTTCCTCGCGCCGAACATCAAGACCTACTTCGGCGACGGCCGCGAGTTCGGCGCTTCGATCAGCTACTCGGACGAGCCGATCCCGCTCGGGACCGCTGGTTCCGTCGGCAACGCCCGGCGCTCCTTGCGGGAGCGCTTCCTGGTGATCTCCGGCGACGTGATCACGGACATCGACCTCAGCCGGATCTGGGCGTTCCACGAGGAGCGCGGCGCACTTGCCACGATCGCGCTGACGCCGGTCGAGAACCCGCTCGAGTTCGGCATCGTGATCACCCGCGAGGACAGTTCGATCGAGCGGTTCCTCGAGAAGCCGACGTGGGGCCAGGTTTTCAGCGACACGATCAACACCGGCATCTACGTCTTCGAGCCCGAGATCTTCGACTACATCCCGGACGGTCGAGCCGTCGACTTCAGCAGCGACGTCTTCCCGAAGCTGCTCGCCGACCACCGACCACTGTTCGGCCCGGTCGCCGAGGGCTACTGGGAGGACGTCGGGACGCTCGACGCCTATCTGCGGGCGCACAAGGACGTGCTCGACGAGCGCGTGGACATCGAGATCCCCGGCTTCCGCATCGGTGACGCGGTGTGGGTGGGCGAGGGGGCAGAGGTGTCGCCTGACGCCGAGATCATCGGGCCGGTGGTGATCGGACCGGGGAGCAAGATCGAGGCCGGTTGCCGCCTCGGCGAGTACACGGTGCTCGGCTCGAACGCCAGGCTCCTCGCCGACGCGCAGATCGAGCGCACGGTGGTGCACGACAACGTCTACATCGGTTCGAACGCGCGCATCCGCGGCGCGGTCATCGGCAGATCGTCGAGCATCCGCACGAACGCCCGCATCGAAGAAGGGACCGTGCTCGGCGACGAGGTCTTCGTCGGCGCGGACGCCGTGATCGCCGGCGATCTCAAGATCTACCCCTTCAAGACGATCGAGGACGGCGCGTTCGTCAACACCTCGATCGTGTGGGAGAGCAGGGGAGCGCGGTCGCTGTTCGGGCGCGATGGCGTGAGCGGTCTCGCCAACGTCGACATCACGCCAGAGCTCGCGGCCAAGCTCGCGATGGCGTACGGGACGAGCCTGCGGAAGGGCACCACCGTTGCCATCTCGCGCGATTCGAGCCGCGCAGCACGCATGTTGAAGCGGGCGATCATGTCGGGACTCAACGCGGCCGGGATCGACGTGCTCGACCTCGAAGTGGCGAGCGTCCCCGTGACGCGGTTCCTCGTTCGCTCGCCCCGAGCGCTCGGGGGCCTCACGGTCCGCCTCGACCACCACGACCCGGACCGCGTGCAGGTCCGCTTCTTCGACGGGGCGGGCAGCGACATCTCGGAGGACGCGCAGCGCAAGATGGAGCGGCTCTTCCAGCGGGAGGACTTCCGCAGGGTCCTTGGGGAGGAGATCGGTGACATCCACTTCCCGTCGCGGGCGATCGAGGACTACACCGCTGCACTCGACTCCACGGTCGACCGTGAAGCGATCGCCGCGCGCCACTACAAGATCGTCGTCGACTACGCGTTCGGAGCGACCTCGGTCGTGATGCCGAGCGTGCTCGCCAAGCTCGGAGCCGACGTGCTCGCCGTCAACCCGTACACGTCGACCGCAGGACGGATCCGCTTCGACCACCACGCTGCGGCGGAGCGCGTCGCCTCGCTCGTTCGAGCGTCAGGTGCTCACCTCGGCGCCGTCTTCGATCCCGACGGCGAGCGGATCACGCTGATCGACGACGAGGGAACCGTCCTCACGGACACGCAAGCCCTGCTCGTGTACGTGCAACTCGTGTGTGGCTTCCTCCTCGGCGACCGCATCGCTGTGCCGGTCAACGTGACCGGACACGTCCGGCAGCTCGCCGAGCTGCGTCGTGTCGGCGTCGTGGACACCCAGATCTCGACACCGGCGCTGATGGCCGCGGCGACCGAGCCGGGCGTCGGCTTCGCGGCCGACGGGCGTGGCGGGTTCATCATCCCCGGCTTCCTGCCCGCCTTCGATGCCGCCGCGAGCCTCGTCAAGGTGCTCGACCTCCTTGCCCGCACCGATCTCCAGCTCTCCGAGATCGTGGCCGGGATCCCGAAGGTGCACATGGCACACGAGACCGTCGTGACGCCGTGGGAGCAGAAGGGGCTCGTGATGCGCTCACTCGTCGAGTTGGCAGGTCGCGCCGTGAACCACGTCGACGGTGTGAAGACGTTGCACGGCGACGGCTGGGTGCTCGCGCTGCCCGATCCCGCGGAGCCGATCATGCACGTCTGGTCGGAGTCGACCTCCGACGGCGACGCCCGACGGATCGCCCAGGAGTACGGTCGTCGCATCCGCCAGTTGCTGCGCTGACCGCCCGTGCCGCCCGCGCGCTCAGGAGCGCGTCACGGCTAACGTCGTGGCATGAACGTCCCCGGCGACCTGCGCTACTCAGCTGACCACGAATGGATCGCGATCGACGGGAACCGGGCGAGGGTCGGGATCACCGATTACGCCCAGGATGCGCTCGGTGACGTGGTGTACGTGCAGGTGCCCGAGGTCGGCACGACGGTGACGTCCGGCCAGAGCTTCAGCGAGGTCGAGTCGACGAAGTCGGTGTCCGACATCTACGCGCCCGTCGGCGGCACGATCGTCGAGGTCAACGGCACGCTCGCCGACGCGCCCGAGCAGGTCAACCGCGACCCGTACGGCGCAGGCTGGCTGTGCGTGATCGAGATGGCCGAGCCGTCGGAGCTCGAGGCGCTGCTCGACGCCGCCGCGTACCAGGCGCTCGTCGCCGGCTGAGCGCAGATGGCCTACCTGTTCTGCAACCAGTGCGGGCACCGCAACCCGCCGGCATCGCTCTTCTGCTCGTCGTGCGGATGGGCGCTCGACTCCGTGTCGAACCGAACGGTGACGTTGGCCCGCATGGATCCGGGCCAGGACGCGCCCGGACCCGCCGACGACCTGACCGTCGACCTCGACCAGCTCGACGAGGGTGTGGGCACGCTGATCGTCCGGGTCGGCCCGCAGATGGGGGAGCGCTTCCCACTGAAGGACGTCCTCACCCGCCTGGGCCGGCATCCCGAGAGCGAGATCAGCCTCGACGACATCACGGTGTCGCGTCGCCACGCCGAGGTGACCCGCGTGGGGAACACCTACTTCGTGCGCGATGTGGGGTCCCTCAACGGCACCTACGTGAACCAGGAACGGGTCGAGGAGGCCCCGCTCCGGCACGGCGACGAGCTGCAGGTGGGGAAGTTCCGCCTGGTGTTCTTCGACGGTCCGGGTCCGACTCCGTGAGCTCGCGTCCCTACTACTCGATCGGCGAGGTGCTCGGTCTGCTCCACGAGGAGTTCCCCGACATCACGATCTCCAAGATCCGGTTCCTCGAGACACAGGGACTGATCGACCCGGAGCGCACGCCTTCCGGCTACCGAAAGTTCTACGACAGCGACCTCGAGCGGCTGCGGTTCATCCTGCGCGAGCAGAAGGACCGGTACTTGCCGCTGCGGGTGATCAAGGAACGACTCGATACGAGCGACGAGACGTTGCCGACGACGCCTCGCCCGTTGCCGAGCGGGGCCAGCTGGGCATCGGTCCCCGGTCCTGTGCGAGCCGACGCCGACGCCGACGCCGCCACGACGCAGCCCGCACATGCGTTCGCGGCTGCAGCTGCGACGGGGGACCAGCGCCGCGAGGATGCGGCGATGACGACGCCAGCCGACCATCGCAACGGGGCGGACCGGTCGCACGCGCCGCCGACCGACGAAGTCGTGAGGGATCCCACACCGACGTCGTCACCGATCGTCATGGTCGAGCCCGTCGCGTCGCCGGCCGACGTCGTCGTCGCGCCCGAGCTCGCGCCTCCGGTGACGCTCGATGTGGCGACGCAGCCGAGACCAGTCGACCACCATCGCTATCGGGCGGAGGAGTTGTGCGCCGAAGCGGGCATCGACGCCGAGATGCTCGCCGAGCTGCACTCGTTCGGGCTCGTCACGTCGAAGTCGATGGGCGGCGCCGCGCTCTACGATGCCGACGCCGTCCAGATCGCCCGCATGGCCGCCAAGCTGAACCGCCACGGTCTCGAGGTCCGCCATCTGCGCACGTGGAAGATGAACGCCGACAAGGAGGTCTCGCTCTTCGAGCAACTCGTCGTGCCACTCGTGCGGCAGCGCAACCCGCAAGCGCGGCACCAGGCGAGCACGATCATGGAGGACCTGCTCGCGCTCGGTGGAGGCCTGCGCGAAGCGCTCCTGCGTGGCTCGCTGCAGCAGTACCTCGAAGGCTGACGCGACGCCGCAGAAGCGGGTGGCCTTCGTCGCCGGAAGGAGTACGATCGCCTCGTGGTCCCGTTGGAGCTCGTGGGCGTACGACTGGAAGTGCCGGGGAACAGCCCGGTGATCATGCTGCGTGAGCAGGGCGGTCGCCACCGGGTGCTGCCGATCTACATCGGAAGCCCGGAAGCAGCGGCGATCCACTACGCGGTCGAGGGGATCGTGCCGATGCGGCCGCTCACCCACGACCTCACGGTCACGTTGCTCGCCGAACTCGGCGCGGTGCTCGAGAAGGTGCTCATCACCGCCGTCATCGACGGGACGTTCTACGCCGAGCTCCACCTCCAGGTGACCGGCGGCGACCGTGTCGTGTCCTGCAGGCCATCGGATGCCGTCGCGCTCGCCGTGCGCACCGAGAGCCCCATCTTCGCGAGCGAGGACGTCCTCGACGAGGCGGGCCACGAAGAGCCGGCCGACGAAGCCGACGAGATCCTCGCCGAGTTCCAGACCTTCATCGACCAGGTCTCGCCGGACGACTTCGCCTGATCGGGGGAGTGCTTGACGCCGCGCGCGCGGCCACCTACGCTCGGTCTGGCGGTGACAGGTCTGTAACTACGTTGCTGTCACTTCTGCCTGCGGGCAGATGATCACGGAGGTCGAGCGATGGCCGAGCACGGCTACAGCGGTACCAAGGCGGCTCAGGTGGTCGGCATCACGTATCGCCAGCTCGACTACTGGGCCCGCACCGACCTCGTGCGTCCGTCGATGGTGGATGCGTCCGGCAGCGGGAGTCGCCGGCAGTACTCGTACCGGGACCTGCTCGAGCTGAAGGTGATCAAGAACCTGCTCGACGCCGGCATCAAACTCGAGTCGGTGCGCGACGTCTTCACCTATCTGCGCGACCACGTCACGACCGACATCACCGCTGCCCACATCGTCATCAACGGCTCGCAGGTCGTCCTGTGCGACGGCGACCAGTTGATCGACATCGTGCGGAAGGGCCAGGGTGTGCTCAACGTGCTGCCGCTCGCCGGCGTGAAGGGCGAGATCGACGCGCAGCTCGTGGCGCTGTATCCGGGCGCCGAGGTAGACGGCGACGCGCCGCTGCTCGGGTCGCACGCCGTCAACAGCTGAGCCTCCGCTCTACAGTCGTCCGCATGGACGATCTCGAACGCTCGCCGCTCGACGCCACCCACCGCGAGCTCGGCGCCAAGATGGTGCCCTTCGGTGGGTGGGACATGCCCGTCGCCTACGAGACGGGCACGATCGCGGAGCACCTCGCCTGTCGACGTGCCGCAGTCGTGTTCGACGTCAGTCACCTCGGTACCGTGCGCGTGATCGGCCCGGACGCGTTCGAGCGACTGCAGTGGGCGCTGACGAACGATCTCACCAAGGTCGCACCCGGCCGAGCGCAGTACACGCACCTGCTGGACGAGACCGATGGGTCCGTGCTCGACGACATCATCGTGTGGTGGCTCGACGAAGAGATCTTCGACGTGATGCCGAACGCGTCGAACACCGATGGCGTGCAGAACGCGATCGGCGGGCAGGAGACGACGCACTCGCGCGCGATCCTGGCCGTGCAGGGCCCGACGGCGCGGGCGGTGGTCGGCGCGGTGTCGCCCGAGGCAGCAGCTGTCCGGCGTTTCGGGGTCGAGCAGGTGATCTGGCAGGGCACCCCGATGGTGGTCGCGGGAACGGGGTACACCGGCGAGGACGGCATCGAGATCGCAGTGCCGGCCGAGATGGCGGAGCGGCTGTGGTCGGCGATCACCGCCGCGGGCGCGGTGCCCGCCGGACTCGGTGCCCGCGACACGCTTCGGCTGGAGGCGGGCCTGCCGCTGCACGGTCACGAGCTCGGGCCGGGCATCTCGCCGCTCCAGGCAGGCCTGGGCTGGGTGATCGGCTGGAAGAAGGGCGAGTTCCGGGGACGCCACGCGCTCGAGGTCGAGACCGCGGCCGGTGTCACCCGCCTCCTGCGCGGCATCGCGACGGAGGGACGGCGGCCGCCCCGCGACGGCTGTGCGGTGCTCGTCGGCGGAGATGCTGCCGGCGTGGTGACGAGCGGCAACTACTCGCCCGTGCTCGAGCACGGCATCGCGTTGGCCTTCCTGCCGCCCGACATCGAAGAGGGCACGGCCGTCACGATCGACGTGCGCGGGAGCGCGCTTGCCGGCAGGGTTGTGCCGACGCCCTTCGTCAGCCGCTGATCCAGGAGGGCGGTGCGACGCCGGGTGCCGTGGGTCGAATCGTCACGTGACGTTTCCGGTGTGTCTGGTGCTACCGCGCGGGGTGTAGGGCGAATCGTCACGTGACGTTCGTGTGGCTGCTGTAGCGGTGCAGGTGTCGGGCGAATCGTCACGTGACGTTTCGGGTGGGCTGGTGCTACCGCGCGGGGTGTCAGGCGAATCGTCACGTGACGTTTCGGGTGGCTGCTGTCGCGGTGCAGGCATCGCGTGAATCGTCACGTGACGTTCCGAGCCGGACGCCAGCGCCGCTGACCGCGGGCGGCGCGCCGGGGTTTCGTCACGTGACGTTCCGAGCCGGACGCCAGCGCCGCTGACCGCGGGCGGCGCGCCGGGGTTTCGTCACGTGGCGATTCGACCGACGACGGTTGCGGCCGGGGTGGACCGGGTTTCGTCACGTGGCGATTCGACCGACGACGGTTGCAGCCGGGGTGGACCGGGTTTCGTCACGTGGCGATTCGACCGACGCTCGTGGCCCGCCAGCGGCGGACCGGCATTGCTTGCGCGGCGACGTAACCCAAGCGGTGTGCTCGGCCGTCGACTGCTCGCTGGAATACTCGATTCGTGAGCGACGAGGCGAGCGACCTCGTGATGACGTACCTGCAGCAGTACGAACCGCGCAGCGATGTCGAGGCACTCGACGTCGCCCAGGTGCTCTCGCGGGTGCACGAGGGCACTCCTTGGGACCGATCGTCGGCGCTCCACCTCACCGCATCCGCGCTCATCGTCCACCCGCCCAGCCGATCTCCGCTTCTTCTTCGCCACCCAGCATCCAGACCACGCGCGCTCCGAACACCCCACTGCCGCGATCCGATGGCTCCACGTCGACGACGCCCTGGCCCTCACCAGCGAGGACAACGTCAAGGACACCATCATGCGGGCGGCACGCTGCCTGGCCTGAGCCGGCTACGTCGTCTTCCTCGCAGCTGTCCTCCTCGCAGCCGTCTTCCTCGCGGCCTTCTTCGCAACCGGCTTCTTCGCGGCAGCCCGCTTCGCGGCGGTCTTCTTCGCCGCGGCTTTCTTGGTGGGCACGCGCTTCGCCGCCGGTTTCTTCGTCGCAGGTCGCTTCGCGACAGCTCGCTTCACCGGTGCAGGCGGGGCGGGTGCACTCGTAGGCGGCGTCGCCCGTGTCGAGCCCGAGATGCCGGCGAGTCCGCGCAGCCCGAAGAACCCGCCGGCGGTCTCGGCGAGCTGCGAGAGCGGCGCGAGACGGTGACCGAGGTCGGACAGCGTGTCGAGGAACTCGCCGAGCTGCTTCGGCATGTTCGTCAGCGACTGCGAGGAGAGCGTGTCGGCGAGCCGGTTGAGCCCGGGAGCGACACGTTCGATCGGATCGACCATCTGGTCGACGATCGTGTTCGCCAGCTTCACCGCCCGGGTGATCTGCGGCACGGTGACCCGAACGGGTTCCTCGATGTCGTCGAGCAGTCGGTTCACGCGCGACACGACGTTGTTGAGGTTCTCCATCGCGGTGCGCATCATCTCGACCGCGGCGATGAGGTCGCCGGCGCCGCGCTTCAGCTGTTCGAACGTCTTGCCGACCGCGTTCAGCGGGTTGCCGCCCAGCGCTCCGAACAGGTCGCCGATGTTGGGTGTTCCCTCAGCCATCCCCGAACCGTACGTCGATCGCGCGGGCGGCACCGTGATCCCGGATCGCGGGCCGCCCATCAGACAGTCGTGGCGTAGCTCTCCAGCGGCTCGCACGAGCAGACAAGGTGGCGATCGCCGTACGCGGCGTCGATGCGCGAGACCGGCGAGAAGTACTTCGCTGCCCGCAGCTCGGCGAGCGGGTAGGCACCGAGCTCGCGCCCGTACGGACGCTCCCAGGCCCCGAGGAGATCCTCCGCCGTGTGCGGCGCGTGGCGCAGCGGGTTGTCGTCGACGGACCACTCGCCGGACGCCACACGGTCGATCTCGCCCTTGATCGCGATCATCGCATCGCAGAACCGGTCGAGCTCGCGCTTCGACTCGCTCTCGGTCGGCTCGATCATCAGCGTGCCCGCCACGGGGAAGCTCATCGTCGGCGCGTGAAAGCCGTAATCGATGAGTCGCTTCGCGACGTCGTCCACGGTCACACCGGTCGCCTTCGTGATCGGTCGGAGGTCGATGATGCACTCGTGGGCGACGTACCCCCTGGCGCCCGTGTAGAGCACGGGGAAATGAGGGTCGAGCCGGCGGGCGACGTAGTTCGCCGACAGGATCGCGGCTGCCGTTGCTTCCTGCAGACCGCTGGCTCCCATGAGCGCGATGTACGCCCAGCTGATCGGGAGGATCGAGGCCGATCCGGTGGCTGCAGCGCTGACCGCGCCGACGGCGGACGTGCCGATCGGGGCGAGCGGGTCACCGGGGAGGAATGGCGTCAGGTGCGCCCGGACGCCGATCGGACCCACGCCGGGGCCGCCACCTCCGTGCGGGATGCAGAACGTCTTGTGGAGGTTGAGATGGCTGACATCGGCGCCGAAGCGGCCCGGCTGGGCGAGCCCGACGAGCGCGTTGAGGTTCGCTCCGTCGACGTAGACCTGTCCGCCGTGGTCGTGGACGATCGCGCAGATCTCCTGGATCGCCTCCTCGAACACACCGTGTGTCGAAGGGTAGGTGATCATCAGCGCCGCCAGCCGGTCTCCGGCCGCATCGGCCTTCGCTCGCAGGTCGGCGACGTCCACGTTGCCCTGCTGGTCACAGGCGACGACCACGACGCGCAGTCCCGCCATCACCGCGCTGGCGGCATTCGTGCCGTGCGCGCTCGATGGGATCAGGCACACCGTGCGCTGGTCGTCGCCGCGGCTGCGGTGGTAGGCGCGGATCGCGAGCAGTCCGGAGAACTCACCCTGGCTCCCGGCGTTGGGCTGGAGGCTCACCGCGTCGTAGCCCGTGATCGTGACCAGCATCCGCTCGAGCTGGCGGATCATCGTGCGATAGCCCTCGGTCTGCTCCGTCGGCGCGAACGGGTGGATGTCGGCGAACTCGGGCCACGTGATCGGCATCATCTCGACGGTCGCGTTCAGCTTCATCGTGCACGAGCCGAGCGGGATCATCGTCCGGTCGAGCGCGAGGTCCTTGTCGGCGAGGCGACGGAGGTAGCGCAGCATCTCGTGCTCGCTGTGGTAGCGGTTGAACACCGAGTGCGTCAGCAGTTCGCCGGTTCGCCGGAGCAGCTCCGGAATCCCTGCGACCGCGTTCTCGTCGAGTGCCGCCGCCGACGCTCGATCGGCGCCGAACACGCCGAGGAGCCGTTCCACGAGCTCGACCGTCGAGGTCTCATCGAGGCTGACGCCGACGACATCGCCGCTGACGCGGCGCAGGTTGATGCCCTTGGCGGCGGCGTCTGCCACGACCCGATCGGCGTTGCCCCGCACGGCGATGTGCACCGTGTCGAACCAGGTGTCGTTGATGACCGAACCGCCGCCGGCGCGGATGCCGGCGACGAGGATCGACGTGAGGCGATGCACACGATCGGCGATCCGCCGCAGGCCATCGGGGCCGTGGTACGTCGCGTACATGCCGGCGATGTTCGCCAGCAGCACCTGTGCGGTGCAGATGTTCGAGGTCGCCTTCTCGCGGCGGATGTGCTGCTCACGGGTCTGGAGCGCAAGGCGGAGCGCCGGACGCCCCGCGGTGTCCGTGCTCACGCCGACGAGCCTCCCCGGCAGCGAGCGGGCATGCTGCTCGCGGGCAGCGAGGAAGGCGGCATGGGGGCCGCCGTAGCCCATCGGCACGCCGAATCGCTGTGCCGACCCGACCACGATGTCGGCGCCGAGCGAGCCCGGTGACGCGAGCAGCACGCACGCGAGGAGGTCAGTGGTGACCACTGCGATGCCACCGGCGGCCTGGAGTGCCTCGATCGCCGCGCGGGGATCGGTCACTGCGCCGCTCGAAGCTGGGTACGAGATCAGCCCGCCGAAGTAACGCTCGACGTCGAGTTGAGCGTGAGATCCGATGACGAGCTCGATGCCGATCGGCTCCGCTCGCGTCGCGAGGACCGAGATCGTCTGCGGGTGCGTGTCGGCATCGACGAAGAATGCCGACCGGTCGCCTTTGGCGAGGCGGTGGGCCATCGCCATCGCTTCGGCGGCAGCGGTCGCCTCGTCGAGCAGTGAGGCGTTCGCGAGGTCCATGCCGGTCAGGTCGGCGACCATCGTCTGGAAGTTGAGCAGTGCCTCCAGGCGACCTTGGCTGATCTCGGGCTGATAGGGCGTGTACGACGTGTACCACGCCGGGTTCTCGAGCACGTTGCGGACGATGACCGGCGGCGTGATCGTGCCGTAGTAGCCCATGCCGATGAGGCTGGTCATGACGCGGTTGTGCGACGCCAGCTCCTTGAGCTCGGCCAGCACCTCGACCTCGGTTCGCGGGCCGGGCAGCAGGAGCGGCTCTCGCGTGCGGATGTCCTCCGGGACGACGGCGTCGAGCAGCTCGTGCATCGACGACACGCCGACCGTGGCGAGCATCGTCGCCCGGTCCTCGTGGTCGGGGCCGATGTGGCGGCCGACGAACTCGTCGTGACCGAGCAGGGCGTCGAGCTTCGTGCGCATGGCACCTCCGGGAGGATCGTCCGTTGTCGGTTCCCCCGCTGTTCTCGGCACCTGAGAGCTTCACCCCGGAGGGCTTTCCCCGTCGGTGAGATGGGCACGCCCATCTGCTTTCCAGCGTTGCCTCACCCAGTCGGTCCGTTTGCCTGAGAGATTCCGGGGAGGTTGCTCCTTCGGCGCCCTGCGCTGGCTGCAGCAGTGGCTCTCCCGATCGGGTTCATCGGCAGGATCCAGGCTACTCACAGCACTGCCGCTGCGGACGGACCGCGTCGAGATCAGCCCCTCAGGCCCGCCGCGATCGCGCTGAGCGCGGCGAGCACCAGCAACGCCATCACCGCCCGCCGGAAGCGCTCGGGGTCGAGACGGCGGCGCAAGCGGAAGCCGATGGCCATGCCGGCGAGCAGCGGCAGGGGAGCAAGAGCGCAGGCGACCACGACGTCGCGGGTGAGCCCGCCGACGGCGACCCGCCCGCCGACCCCCACGATCCCGGTGAGCGAGAAGATCGTCGTCACCGTGGCTCGGAACTGCGCCGGCGACAGCCGCCTGCCCTGCAGGACGAACACGAGCGGTGGGCCGTTCGTCGAGAGCGACGTGGTCAGCACGCCGGCCACCGACCCTGCCACCCAGTCGATGCTTCGACCGGCCCGCGAGAGGTCGATGCCGTGCACGAGCAGGGCCACGAGGACGAGCGTGGTGATGCCGAGGAACACCCGGAGCAACCGGTCGTCAGCGCGGGCGAACATGAGCAGCCCGACCGGCATCCCGATCGCAGCGGCCGTGCAGAGTCGCTTCGCGAGCGGCCACACGATGTCCGCGCGACCTTGCCACGCCTGCGTTGCGCTCGTCGTCAGGCTGAGGACGGCGGCGAGCATGCTCGCAGTGCGAGTGTCGACGGCGAGCGCCATGAGCGGCACCGCAGTGAGCGAGAACCCGAAACCGGTGGTCGTCTGCACCGAAGCGGCCAGGAACACGATGGCGACGACGGCGACCAGTTCACCGGCGCTCATCGATCAGCCGACGCCGACGTCGGCACCGATGGCGGCGTCCGCGTCGGCGACCGCGTCCGCGTCGGCGACCTCATTCCACCGTGCCGTACGCGCCGCGCTCACCCTCGGCACGAGTTGTCGTGACCTCGTCGATCGAGTCCCGCAGCTCCTCGAGAAAGCCAGGGATCAGGCCGTCGTGCACCGCGTTCACGGTGCAGTGCAACGAATCGGGCGGGCCCTGACGGTCGAGGTACCAACCGCGCCTCCAGAGCGCGTCGGCGAGGGCGAAGATGTTCAGCTCCGCCGGGTCCGCGGCACCGAACGCGACGAGCATCGTGTCCGGTTCCGCTCTCAGCGTCAACGCCGGCATCGCGCGGATGCCCGTCACGAGCGCTTCCGTCGCTCGGCGCGCCGCCGCGGTGAGACGGAGGTACCCCTCGTCGCCGAGGTGGTGCATCACCGCCCACGCCGCGGCCATGGGTCCGCCCGACTTGGTGCCGAGCACGCCGGACGAGCCGTACAGACCGCCGAGCCAGTTGTCCGTCGCATAGGTCTGGTACTTCCGCAGGTGCTTGTCGCGATGGAGGATCACCGACGCGCCCTTGCCCGTGTAGCCGAACTTGTGGAGATCGACCGACATCGACGTGACGCCCTCGACGGCGAAGTTCCACGGCGGGACGTCGTGCCCGAGCCGAGCGAGGTAGGGGAGCGTCACGCCACCCATGCAGGCATCGACGTGGCAGTTGATGTCGCGGCTCGCCGCGAGCGCGGCGATGTCCTCGATCGGATCGATGACGCCCTGCGGGTACTGCGGGGCCGAGCCGACGACGAGCACGGTGTCGTCGTCCACCGCCGCGTCCATTGCTGCCACATCCGCCCGCCAGTCGTCACCCACCGGCACCCGCCGCGACGCGACGTCGAAGTAGTACGCGCCCTTCTCGAACGCGGCGTGGGCGGACGTCGGCAGCACGATGTTCGGTGTGCTGATCGAGCGTTCCGCTCGGCCACGCTCGCGGGCTGCCTTCACCGCCAGCAGGATGCTCTCCGTGCCGCCGCTCGTCATGAAGCCGGCCGCCTCGGGAGGAGCATCGAGCCACCCGGCGACGATCTCGACGACCTCCGCCTGGATCCGCCGGAGGCTCGGGAAGGCATCCGTGTTGAGCGCGTTGTCCGTCATGAACGAGCCGAACACGTGAGCCGCGAGATCGTGCACCTCGTGGCCCGCGAAGTAGGCGAGCGTGAACGCCCGGCCATCCTTCCAGCGCACGTCGCCGGCTCGCATCGCCTCCAGCGCGGCGACCACGTCCTCGGTGCTCTCCCCGGCTCGCGGCAATGGCATGGCAGACGACTGTAGGTGGGCCCGGGTTTCCGCGTCCGCGATCTCGGGTACCTGGTGAGCGATCGCCCACCCTTGGAGGAGCGCGCCATGACGCTGACCGACACCGTCACCCACCTTGCCCACGAAGCGAGCGAGGCTGCGCACGACCTGCGCAAGACCGCCACCGACCTCGGCCGCAGCGCCGCCGAGTCGGGTTCCGACGTTGCGGCCGCAGCGGCGTCCACGGCCGGCAACCTTGCCCGCGCGGTCGCTGAGAAGCTCCCTGGCGTGACGCCGCCGCCCCGCAAATCGCACTGGATGCGGTGGGCCGTGCTCGCGGTCGTGGCCATCACGGTTGCGGCAGCGGTGAAGCTGCGTCGGCGGCCGACGATCGACCCGACGATTCTCCCCGCGGAGCCGACCGGGCCGGAGAGCGCGAACAGCAAGGTGCAGCCGGCTCGCATCGCGGCGTCATGAGTCCGGCGGGCGGATGACGTCCGGACGGGCGTCATCCGTTCCGGCGTCCGTGAAGCTGATCTCGACGTCCATGCCGGGTGCGATCTGGGCCTCCTTCACCTTCGAGGCGAGGCTCGTGCGGTCGGCATCGGTCGCGGTCCGCTCGAACAAGCTGCGCGGCCACAGCCCTCGTGCGGCGACGACGTTGACCTCGGCGCCGATCATCGTCAGCTGCGCCTGCAGGTAGAGCCAGGAGAGCAGGCCGATGACGACGCCGAACGTGCCGTACGTGTCCTCGGCGCCGGCGAGCACGCGACGTACGTACCACTGACCCACGAGTTGCAGCACGGCGTACCCGGTGCCGGCGACGACGGCACCGGGGACGAGTTGGCGCCACGTCACGTCGGCAACCGTCAGCACGCGGAACGCGACGACGAACACGGCCGATGTGAGCATGACGGAACCCACGAAGAGGAGTGCTCGGGACACCGGCCCGAAGATCTCGATCGCAGCGATCACCTGGGTGAGCGCCGAGGTGGCGATCAGCATCCCGCCGAGAACCGCGAGCATCACCAGCGAGCGCACGCGCTTGGCGACGAAGCCCGGGTTGTCGACCCGGGGCACACCCCACGCCTCGTTCATCGCGTCTTGCGCCGCCTGCATCGCGCCGAGACCAGCCCAGAGTGCGCCGACGAGACCGACGATGATGCCCGTGACGTTGCCGGTCAGCGGCTGGCCGGCAACGCCGGCGATGCTGTCGCCGATCACCGGGAACTGACCGATCGCCGACGACTCGATGTCCTCGCGCAGCCCGGGGCGGTCCTCGAGGACGAACGCGAGCACCGTCACGAGCGTCAGCAGCGCCGGGAAGAGCGAGAAGAACCCGTAGTAGGCGACGAGCGCGGCGAGCCGCCCGCCTCGGTCGTCACCGAACTTCTTGATCACGCCGACGACGAACGCGATCGGCCTGATGCGTTGTTGACGCACGTCGATCCAACGCTTCACTGCATCCATCGCCGTCTCCTTCCCGTCGGGGGTGACCGTCAACCGCGTTTGCCCCCTGGTGGCACGGGGTACGCCGGTTGCCGAGGAGGTTGTCATGTCGAAGCACCACACCAGGTCGATGGACCCGCCGCCGAGCGACGTGCCCCCGCCGACGAAGCCGATCCCGGACATCCCGGACAGCCCGGAGCCGACCCCTCGGCCAGGCGACCCCCCGAGCGGTCACCGAACCGACCACGAGGACCAGCACGGCGAGATCGACCCCGATTCGCCAGGAGCTGCGGTGCTCGGCATCGGTGACGCCGAGCCGAACGAACCCGGCTGACGAGGCCGTGGCGTCTACGTCGCCGCCCGCACCTCGCGGACCACGCGTCCGTGAGCGATCAGGTTCGACGTCCAGCCGAGCGTGCGATGACGGTCGATGCGCACCGTCGTCCCCGGAGGGAACAGCTCACGGAGCTCGTTCGCGCTCAGCAGGTTCAGGTTCGCCGTCTCGGCCCAGAAGTCCTTGCCCAAGCGACGGAGCACGGCTTGGTGCCAACGCTGCGGCAACCAGTGGAGCAACGGGATGAACGTGTGCAGCTCGACCGGGAACCAGCGGTTCGGCGTCGTGAGGTAGAAGCGGTCGGCGACGCGACAGATCTCCTCGACGAACCGGCGCTGCGCCCCGCGCTCACCGACGTGTTCGAGCACGGCGGACGAGAACGCGATGCCGAACTCGCCCTCGGCGAACGGGAGCCCTGACCCGTCGGTGCGCACGAAACGGAGCCCGGGATAGCGGTCCTCGAGGAAGCTCGCGTCCTCGATGCTCGTCGCCGTGAGCTTGCCCGGGTACGGGTACAGGCGCTCGAAGAAGTTGGAGTCGGCGAGGTCCTGGTCAGGGGTGACCCCGACGTCGATCACCGTCGTTCGCTCGTCGAACGGCACGGTCCGGGCGAATCGGGCGAACATCTGTTCCCTGGCGCGCAGCGCGACCTTGGTCGCGAACCGCCGCAGGCGATGCTGCTTCGAGAAGTAGTCGATGCTCTCGGCCATGGGTGCGGACACCGTAGCCACCGCATCGGCCGGCCGGCAGGGGCGCGGTCACGGTGGGCGAGCGGCCACCTAACGTCGCGCGTCATGAGGCGACAGTGGGTCAGCGGGGGAGTGATCGCCGCGCTCGTCCTCGGACTGGCGCCGGTCGGCCCGCTCATCGAGCCCGCGACGGCGGTTCCGGCGCGATCGACGGTCGGATCCGCACTGCCGAGCGGTCTCACCGCAGCGAGCTTCGCGCCCGTCGGGCCAGTACGGATCGTCGACACGCGCACGGCCGACATCGGACCAGCAGGCAGAGTCGGCGCCGACCAGACGATCGTGGTCGACGTCGGCGGCCGATCCGGCATGCCGGCGGGCACGCTCGTGGCGGCTGCCGTCAACCTCACGGCGGTCGACGTGGACGGCGCCGGCCACCTCACCGCCTGGCCGACCGGCAGCCCGCAGCCGCTCGTCTCCAACCTCAACGTGGCGGCGCGTGGCGCGATCGTCCCGAACTTCGCGATCGTCCCGCTGGGTCCGGACGGCACGTTCTCGATGCGCCCGAACGTCGGCACCGATCTCGTGGTCGACCTCGCCGGCGTCTTCGTCGGGGCATCCGGCTCGGTCGGCGCCGGGCGACTCACGACCCTTGCCCCGACGCGCCTGCTGGACACGCGTGACGGGACCGGTGGGCGGCTCGCTCCGCTCGAGCTCGGCGCGTCGTTCGATCTCCAGGTGACCGGCCGCGCCGGCATCCCGGCCGGCGCGTCGGCCGCCGTCCTCGCCGTGACCGCGACCGAGGCGTTCGCGCCCGGCTTCGTGTCCGTCTGGCCGACCGGCACGCCACGGCCGACCGTAGCGACCCTGAACGTGCCTGCGGCCGGAGCGACGGTCACGAACCTCGCCATCGCACCGATCGGGGCGGCCGGTCAGGTGTCGCTGTTCTCACAGACCGGGACGCACCTCGTGGTCGACGTCGTCGGCTGGATGTCCGGCGCCGGCGCGCCGGCGAGCACGAACGGGTTGTTCGTCCCCGACGGTCCGGCCCGTCAGCTCGACACGCGCATCGTCGACCGCGGCGCGCTCGTCGGCAGGATGCGCGCCGACCTGCCTCTCCGCTTGCCGGCGGGGCTCGCCGCGTCCAGCGTCGCGGCCGTGGCAGCGAACGTCACGGTGACGGAGACCACCGGCCCGCTGTACCTCACGGCCTACCCGGCGCGCACGCCACGACCGCTCGCGGCGATCCTCACCGCCGACCGCGTCGGCCAGACGATCGGTTCGTTCTCGATCGTGCCGACCGGGCAAGGCGCAACCGTCAGCCTCTACCCGATGGTGAGGACGCATGTCGTCGTCGACGCCGCAGGATTCTTCCTCGGTCCCGCTGCGACCGCTGATCCGTCGATCGCGCCGATCGGACCGGGCCCGCAGGGATCGCCGTCGCTGACCGGTTTCGATGGTGAGATCGAGTCCTTCCTCCGCGAGACGGGCTACGCGGGTGCGTCCGTCGCCGTCGCGAAGAACGGCAAGGTCGTCTACGTGCGCTCCTACGGCACGGCGGACGTGTCCACAGGTGAACCGCTGCGCGTCGACCACCACTTCCGCATCGCGAGCCAGAGCAAGGTGATGACCGCGGTCGTCATCGAACAGCTCATCGCGGAGGGCGCGCTCACGCGTGACACGTTGGTCTGGCCCTTGCTGTCGGCTCGCGTACCAGTGCCGAATGGCGCGGATCAGCGTCTGCGATCGATCACGATCCGCCAGCTGCTCGGGCACACATCCGGTCTCGTCACCGGCCCGGAGCCGTTCTTCAACGACAACGAGACGATCCGCGCCGTGTTCGGTCCGAATGGCGCGTCATCGTGCGAGCAGGCGGCGAGGTGGTACGTCGGGCTGCGGCTCGCTGCCGATCCCGGCACGAAGTACGGCTACGCGAACATGAACTTCTGCTTGCTCAGCCTCGTCGTGGAGCAGGTGACGGGCGCGCCGTGGAGCGAGGTCGTGCGCCAGCGAGCGCAGCTGCCGAGGGGTGCGGTCGACATGTACATCGGCAGCACGTACCAGCGTCAGCCCCTCGACGTCGCCCACGTGACGCCGCCGCCGGGCGAGCCGGGCGGCGGGTTCTTCATGGAGTCGCTCGCCGGCGCCGGCGCGTGGATGGGCACCCCGGTCGACATGGTGCGGATCCTGGACGGACTCGACCCGTCGAAACCCGGCGCCGACCTGCTCTCAGCGTCGTCGCTCTCAGCGATGCGGGCACGACCGTCGACGGACCCGGGCGACGACTCGATCTGGTACGGGCTCGGGCTGCTGAACTACCGCTCCGGGCTCGCCTGGGGTCACAGCGGCGCGCTGCAGGGTTCGCGGACGATGATGGTCCACGAGGCGAACGGCGTCACGTGGTGCATCATGGTCAACGCCCGCTTCGCGAACCACGGCGACGTGCTGCTCGCACTGATGGATCGGGCGATGGCGAAGGTGGCCCAGTGGCCGGCCTACGACCTCGGGCCCGACCTGCCCTGACCGCGTGCAGCGCTGATCACGTTCAGCCACCGTCGGCGTCGAGGCCGTCCGGTTCGATGACGTCGCCGCTGCCGAGTCCGAGCAGCCCGACGTCCTCGCCGGTGCCCAACGTGCCGACGCTCCGGTAGACCTCGAGCTTGGCCCGCGAGTCGGCGATGTCGAGGTTGCGCATCGTCAACTGACCGATGCGGTCGAGCGGGCCGAACGCCTGGTCGTCGACACGCTCCATGCTCAACCGCTCGGGCGCGTACGTGAGGTTCGGCCCGGTCGTGTCGACGATCGTGTAGTCATCGCCGCGGCGCAGGCGCAGGGTGACCTCGCCGGTGACGGCCGAACCGACCCAGCGCATCAGCGGCTCGCGCAGCATGAGCGACTGCGGATCGAACCACCGGCCCTCGTAGAGCTGGCGGCCGAGCCGCCGGCCCATCGTGCGGTAGTTCTCGATCGTGCCCTCGTTGTGGATCGCCGTGACGAGTCGCTCGTAGGCGATGTGCAGCAGCGCCAGGCCCGGACCCTCGTAGATGCCCCGGCTCTTCGCCTCGATGATCCGGTTCTCGATCTGGTCGCTCGTGCCGAGCCCGTGACGTCCGCCGATCGCGTTCGCTTCGGTGACGAGTGCGACACGTTCCGAGCTGCTGTACGTCCGCCCGTTCAACGCGATCGGCCAGCCCTCCTCGAAGCGGATGCTCACGGTCTCCGGGACGATCTCCACGGTCTCGTCCCAGTGGGCGACGCTCATGATCGGCACGACGATGTCCATGCTGGTGGCGAGCTCCTCGAGGAGCTTCGCCTCGTGTGTCGCGCCCCAGATGTTCGCGTCGGTCGAGTACGCCTTCTCAACGCTCGCCCGGTAGGGAAGCCCGCGCTCGTGGAGCCACTCGCTCATCCCGGTGCGGCCACCGAGCTCCTCGACGAAATCAGGGTCAAGCCAGGGCTTGTAGATCCGCAGGCTCGGGTTGACGAGCAGGCCGTAGCGGTAGAAGCGCTCGATGTCGTTGCCCTTGTAGGTCGATCCGTCACCCCAGACGTCGACGCCGTCCTCGTGCATCGCGCGGACGAGCAACGTACCGGTCACGGCCCGCCCGAGCGGCGTCGTGTTGAAGTACGTCTTGCCCGCCGTCGTGATGTGGAACGCGCCGCACTGGAGCGCGATCAGGCCCTCGTGCACGAGCTCGTCGCGGCAATCGATGAGCCGGGCGTGCTCGGCGCCGTACTCGAGGGCGCGCCCGGGCACGCCGGGCAGGTCCGGCTCGTCGGGTTGGCCGAGGTCCGCCGTGTAGGCGTACGGGATCGCTCCCCGCTCGCGCATCCACGCGACGGCGACCGACGTGTCGAGCCCTCCCGAGAACGCGATGCCCACGCGCTCGCCGACAGGGAGGTTGGTCAGCACCTTCGACATGGATGGCAACCTAGCGGCGAGGTACCACCCGCCTCCCGGTCATCAGCTCGCTCCGCGTTGTGGTCGGCTTCGTCGCGCTCGCTCAGCCCCAGGCGGGATAGGTGTCCGTCAGCAACAACCCGTAGGCGGTGGTCTGGAGCACGTACCGCTGCACCTTCACCATGAAGTCGAAGTTCCCCCGCGGCATCTTGCCCGTGAACAGGATCGCGAACCACGAGATGATCGTGATCACGAAGCCGGCGATGCCGACGCCGATCGCGATCAGGAGGGCGGGGATGATCCAGATGATGCGCAGCCCGACCGTCAGTCGGTTGGCCGGCTCCGGTTGCTGCGCGAGGGCATAGTGCACCGGCACGCCCGAGGCGTCGGTCCCGAACTGCGGATACTCGTCGAAGAGGATGCCCGTGTAGCCCCCGACCCTGGACGCGTAGCCGACGTAGCTGTTCGCGAACTGCCACAGGCTGTCGTTGCGCTTCCCCGTGAACACGATGATGAACCAGTGGATCAGTGCAGCGATGTTGGCGACGTTCTGCCACACGTTCTGCAGGATCAGGTGTGGTATCGCAAGGATCAGCCGAAACGCGACGGTGAGACGATTCCTTGGTTCGACATATGGGACATCGAACTCGATCTGGGACATGGCGCCCTCCTCAGTCGGGCGGCATGGTAGTGCGCACCGGCACGTCGTTCGGCGATGGTCGACCGGCAGCTACGGTCGAGGCGATGAGCGCCGAGAAGCCCGACGTGACTATCCCCGACGGCGATGTGCCGACCGAGCTCGTGATCGAGGATCTCATCGTCGGCGACGGCGACCAGGCGACGTCGGGGCAGGCGGTCGAAGTCCACTACGTGGGTGTCGCATGGTCGACCGGTGCGCAGTTCGACGCGAGCTGGGATCGCGGTGACACCTTCGAGTTCCGGCTCGGGCGCAGCCAGGTCATCCAGGGGTGGGACCAGGGTGTCGCCGGGATGAAGGTGGGCGGTCGCCGGCGGCTCACGATCCCGCCCGAGATGGGCTACGGCAGCCGGGGTGCCGGAGGGGTGATCAAGGGCGGCGAGACCCTCGTCTTCGTCGTCGATCTCGTCAGCGTCCGCTGACCTCCTGTATCACGGTCGCCGTTGCGGGCTCTGTCATCGAGCAATCCGAACGGAGGAGCACACATGGCCGCACCACGAGGATCACGCACATCGAGCCCGGGTCGGGCGGCGAGCACGGCCCGAGCGGCGAGCTCGTCGCCGTCGGTCCCGGCACCACCCCCGCCCGAGCCGGTACCCGAGCCGGCGGCGGGGGAGACCGGCCGTCTGCTCGTGCTCCTCGATCCCGATCGCACCGACGCGGCGCGCCGGTCGATGACGCGCTCCGCCGGCCTCCGGCTCAGCGCCGCGCCGACGGGTGACGGTGCCGAGCTGGGTGCGGCACTCGCGTCGGGCGACAGTCTGCTGTTCGAACACCTCGACGTGGCGGTGGTCGATGCAGCGGGCGAGCAGATGGCGGCGTTGGAGCTCCTGCTGCGCGACGACGCCGGCATCCTCGCCGTCGAACCAGAGCGGTACGTCTACGCGATCGACGAGACCGGGCTCGCCGGCTACGTCGAGGGCTTCCGAGACGGCGTCGCCGAGCTCGCCGAGCGTGTGCTCGGCATGGCACAGCCGGACGCAGACGGGCCTGACGCCCGTGCCGGCGCGCAGGCGTTCACGGACACCGACACGACGTGGGGTCTCAAGGCGACCGGCGTGACCTCCACGACGTACACCGGCAAGGGCGTGCGCGTCGCGGTTCTCGACACCGGCTTCGACAACGGTCATCCCGACTTCGCCGGCCGCATCGTCACGCGCGCCTCGTTCATCAACGGCGAGACACCCGACGACGGCCACGGCCACGGCACGCACTGCATCGGCACGTCGTGCGGCAGCAGGTCGCCTGGGCGGCTGCCGAGGTACGGCATCGCCTCCGAGGCGGAGATCTACGCCGGCAAGGTGCTGAGCAATCAGGGGCGGGGGAGCGACAGCGGCATCCTCGCCGGCATCAACTGGGCGATCGCCAACCAGTGCTCGGTGATCTCGATGTCACTCGGCGCGCCGACGACACTCGGTCAGCCGTACTCGAAGATCTTCGAACAGGTCGCCTTGCGCGCGCTCGCCGCAGGTGCGCTGATCGTCGCCGCCGCCGGTAACGACAGCGCCCGCCCGGGTGCTGTCCGGCCCGTCGGGCATCCGGCGAACTGCCCGTCGATCGTTGCCGTCGGAGCGGTCGACTCGAGCCTCAAGATCGCCGGCTTCTCCAACGGCGGCCTGACTCGCTCGGGTGGCCAGATCGACCTCGCGGCTCCTGGCGTCGCGGTCGTGTCAGCGCTGCCGCGGCCGAGGCTCTACGCGTCATGGAGCGGCACGAGCATGGCGACCCCGCACGTCGCCGGGATCGCTGCGCTCCACGCCGAGGCGAACCCCGGCACCCGCGGCGGAGCGCTCGGGTGGTTGCTGCTGCAGAGCGCACAGCGGATGACGCTCGCCAACCGGGACGTCGGCGGCGGGCTCGTCCAGGCGCCGCTGCCGTAAGATCGGCTCGTGGTCCGCAAGCAGTCACGATCGCGCCAGGCAGCGCAACCTGCTCGATCCGACCAACACGGTGTCGAGGTCAACGTCGTCGTCGACCCGACGGCCGATGGGGGCGTGGACGGGATCGTCCGCCGCCTGCGCCGAGCGGGCCTCAGCGTCGCCGACGTCCTCGAAGCGGTCGGCATCGTCAGTGGCCACGTCTCCCAGCCGCACCTCGCCAGCCTGGCGAACGTGCGCGGCGTCGTCGCCGTCGAGCAATCCCGCGACGTCGGCGTGATGACGTCGCCGGACGGCGCGCCTCAGTAGCCGCTCGGGGCCGGCGACCGGCTGCCCGACGGGCTGCTCGATAGGGTCGGCGACCGGTTCGGGCTCCTCGCGCGACCCGGCGCGGCGTCGCTCCACAGTGGAGATTCACCGCCGGCTCACCGTGCGCTGCAGCGATCAGTGCAGGCTCAGCGAGTTCTCACCGGTGGGGATGGGTCGGCGACCACCGGCGGAGACAGTGGGTCGGCGCATGGTGCCTCCCGAGGACCGCCACCGGGGCGGTCCCACAGGAGGGAAGACACCATGACGAACGTCGAATCGTCGGCTGCCGGTTCGTCGGCTGCCGCCTCGCCCGCTGCGGGCTCGCCGGCACTGGCCGACGGCATCCCCGTCGAGATGGAGGCCTCGCTGAGCGCAGAGGCGATGGACCTGAGCGCAGCGACGGAGATCGAGCTCCCGAGCCCGGCACTCCGGGTCTGGTTCAACGCGACGATCCTGGACAGCCACGGCGTCGCGCCGGAGACGGTCATCAGCAACGAGGACCCGTTCGTGGTCAAGTGGGAGATCTGTGTGGACGGGCCGCTGTGGCGGCTCATCTGCGGCTGCTGGTGCGTCGATCTCAAGATCGAATCGCTCGGCGGTGGCTTCGAGGGAACGCTGTCCGAGCTGCTCGGCAGGGGGTGCGGCTTCCGCTACTGCTTCGACGGCTGTCGCTATCGCTACTTCTGCTACCAGCAGACCGTGCCCGCCGGGAAGCTCGAAGCCGGCAAGTGCTCGTCGCTGTACCTGATGTCGGCGACGTTCCAGCTCTTCGACCACTGCGGCAAGCCGGCACCAATCGTCGGCTACGAGACCCTCGGCGCATACAGCTTCTACGACCCCAACTGACGCGGCCAGGCCCGGGCGGCCCGCCGATTCTCCGGCGCGCCGTCCCGGGTCCCCGCGCTCCGAAGATCGTGATCGTGAGGACGTCGTGAAGCACAGGCAGATGAAGGGGGTCGCCGGCGTCGGCGAGCAGCGTGAGCGGATGCTCGCCGAGATCGGCATCGAGACCCCCGCCCAGTTGGCCGCCGCGGTGCCGGCCAACGTCCACGAGCAACTCGTCGGGAGCGGCCACTCCGTTCCGCTCGACGAGATCGCCAAATGGGTCGAGGCAGCGAAACGGAAGGTCGAGGCAGCGTGGCAGCGAACGGCGACGTTCGTCGTGAGCTTCGAGTCGATGCCCGACACGACGCCCAGCGCTCGGCGGACGGTGGTCGAGCGCACCGAGGTCGACGAGGACCCCGCTCCGGCCAGGACGTGGACCGGATGGAACTGCTCCGAGCTCTGCGCGTGGATGCGGGCACAGCTCGGGTCCGAGACGGACACGGCCGAGCAGCCGGAGCAGCCCGACGAGCCCGACGAGCCCGACGAGCCCGACGAGCCTGACCAGGCTGACCGGGCGGCGCCCATCGCACCCGCGGTGCCAGCAGAACCGGCAACCGCGCCACCGCCTCACCCGCACCGCCCGGCAGGTCAGCACCGGCTCCTTCGGGCCTCGGTCGTCGACCAGTTCGGCGCGCTGCTGCCGCTCGTGGTGGATGGCAGAGCGGTCGCCGACACGACACCGATCGCACTACCGACTCGAGTCGCGCTGACCGTGCCGAGCCCACCAGGCGTCGTTCCGCAGGTCTGGGTCCGGTTTCGACCGACCCGCGGCGACCGACCGGCCGTCCTGCTCGGCCCGGCGTCACCCCGTCCGCGGAACGGCGACGAGGTCGTAGTCGACCTGGCCGAAACGATCGCGCCGGACGACTACGAGGTGACCGTCGTCGTCGCCGACGAGAACGGCCAGGTCGCACCGGTCACCGTCACGCTGACCCGGGCGGTCGCCGCGAACGTCGCTGGTGGGTGACGAGGGCCTCCGCCGCGAATCACGACCGAGGGCCGGTCAGCGAGCGGAAGAGGCGGACGGTCTCGGGCGCGGGCTCGATGTCGAGCTCGCGCTTGAGCCGGTCCTCGCAGATCCGGAACTGCCTGGTGACGAGATGGTGCTGCTGCTGGCGGCCGTAGCACTCCATGACCAGGCGGTGCGCTGACTCACGGCAGGGATCCCGCAGGAGCGCCCGTTGCAGCAGCCTGATCGGACCTTCGTCGTCACCCTGTTCGAGCAGCAGGCGGGCGATCGACTCGAGGAGGTCGAGGTAGCGCTCCTCCAGGTTGCGCTGCTCGTCGATGAACCAGTCGCAGACGGGGTCGTCCTCGAACAGTCGTCCTCGGTACAGCTCGGCTGCAGCCTGAAAGGTCGCGGTCGCTTCCTCGTACTGCCCGAGGCGTCTCGCGTCCGCCCCGCGAGTGAGCCCTGCGAGGAAGGCGTCGCGATCGATCCACCAGTCCAGTTCGCTGTTCAAGAGGTAGCAGCCCTCGCGGTGGAGGACGAGCGACACCCGATCATCGCCCTCACCGAACGCGGCTCGCCGGACGGCGTACAGCGCGACGTTGAGGTTGTTGCGCGCCGACTCGTAGCTGTGGCCGGGCCAGAACGTGTCCATCAGGATCTCCCTCCGGCACGGGCGATCCGCGTGCAGGAGGAGGTACTGGAGGACGGATCGCCCCCGATGGCTGCCCCAGTCGGTCACCCGCCTCCCGGCGATGACGAGGCCGAGACTGCCGAGCAGCCTGACTTCGATCTCGGCGTCCGCCGGCCCCAGGTCGACGGGTTCGGGAGGCGCCCCAGCCACGAGTTCCTTGCTCTCGGGTTGTGGTGGTGTGGGAGCAGCTTCCTCGTGCGGCGCCGCCGGCAGCGGAGCGAGCTCCTCGAGCTGCGGCGTCGACACCGGCCGGGGGGTCATCTCCACGTCGGGTGCCACCTTTCGGCGAGATCGATCCGGGCGCCTGTGGAGGAGCGATCGGAATCGTGACGCGCGCGGCTCGACCGCCCCCGACAGCAGCACCGCGAGCTGCTCCTGCGCGGAGGACTCGGCGTCACGCTCGTGGCGCGCTGCGCCCTCGTGGAGCTCGGCGGCTTCACGATGCTCGTTCGCGGTTGCGCACAGCCGCCGTGCTGCGGATACGACGGGCTGCGGGACGAACGCAGAATCGTCCATCGCTGCGAGGATCAGCTCCGCCTCGACGATCTGCCCTCGCCGCACCAACGCAAGGGCGAGGGCGAGCTCCGGCACGTGATCAACGGGCACTGGCAGCACCTCGGCCGCGTGCCGGCCGGTGGTACGGCCACCGATCGGATGCGTTCGAGCCGGCGCCGCAGGGCAGCGCGATCGCTCGGGTGGCGAACATCGGGACCCCCTGTCCTCTGTTGCCGGACGCCCGTTCTGTAGTGCACTCCGTCGCGATGCGGATACGTGTCGCGCACCGACACGCCCACGTGAGGTCTAGCAGCTGGGGCGCATCGCTGCAGAGGGGCGCCAGCGCGTCATCGGCCCCACCACGTCGCGGACGTCGGCTGCCTCGTCAGTCCTGTCAGGCGTGCGTGCTCGACGCGAGCTCCCACACGTCCAGCCACTCGTTGACCTGACGGAGGGGCATCGGTCGGGCGAGATGGAAGCCCTGGACGCGTCCGCAGTTGCGCTCCTGGAGGAACGCGAGTTGCTCGGCCGTCTCCACCCCTTCGGCGACCACGTCGAGACCGAGTGCCGTAGCGAGCTGGAGCAGCACCTCGACGATCGTTCGGTCGTAGCCGACATGCTGGATCCGGTTCACGAACACGCGGTCGATCTTGATCGTGTCGATCTCGAGCTGGCGCAGGTAGCTCATCGACGAGTAGCCGGTCCCGAAGTCGTCCGCCGACACCTTGATGCCCCACTCGCGCAGCGAACGCAGCACGGAGTTCGCCCGGTCGAGGTCCGCGAGGAGGTGGCTCTCGGTGAGCTCGACTTCCAGGAAGGTCGGATCAGCACCGGTCTCGAGCAGCGCGACGCGCAGGTCCTCGAGCAGATCACCGTCCGCGAGGTGCCTGCCGGAGATGTTGACGGCCATGCTGAGGTGCTTGCGGTCGGGGTCGCGCTGCCACTCGGCGAGGGTACGGAGCGCGCTGGTGATGACCCAGCGTCCGAGATCGATGATCAGGTTGCTGCGCTCTGCAACGGGGATGAAGCGGTCGGGAGGCATCTGGCCGTAGCCGGGCCGATTCCAGCGTACGAGCGCTTCGGCTCCCCACGGCCGGCGCGTGCGCAGGTCGACGATCGGTTGGAAGTGCAGCTCGAGCTCGTCGTCGATGATCGCCTTGTGCAGCGCGAGCTCGATCGCGGCGTTGGCCTCGACTGCCTGTTGCAGGTCGTCGTCGAACACCACCACCCGACCGCGGCCCTTGCTCTTCGCGTTGTAGACGGCGACATCGGCCTGACGGACGAGCTCGACGCTGTCGACGTCCCCGCCCGTGAGCGCCGCGCCGGCGCACGCGGACACGACGTAGAGATCGTCGTCGCTGAAGAACGGTGCGCCGACAGCGTCGACGAGACGTTCGCCGAGAGCGGAGAGAGCGTCGGCGTCGAACCCTTCGGCGATGACCAAGAACTCGTCACCACCGAGCCGGCCGACGAAGTCGGCGTCGCGGAGCCCTCCGCGCAGCCGGCTGGCCACCTCCCGGAGCAACGCGTCGCCCTTGGCGTGACCGCGGCTGTCGTTGATCGCCTTGAACCCGTCGAGGTCGACGAAGAGCACGCCGACGGGACGGCCGACGCGTGTGGAGCGGACCAGCGCGTCGTCGAGTTGCTGCATGGCGGCCATGCGGTTCGGGAGTCCGGTGAGCATGTCGTGTCGAGCTTGGTAGGCGAGGCGTTCCTCGAAGCGCTTGCGATCGGAGATGTCGCGTGCGAAGACAGCGTGGATCAGGCGGTCCTCGACCCACACCTCGCTCTGTGAGATCAATGCGTGTGCGGCCGTGCCGTCGGGTCGGCGGAACTCGAGCTCGCCGGAGAGTTGGATCACTTCGTCCCGCCCGCCGAACAGATCGGGAAGACTCCCTCCGACCTGGCGCTCGGCGGTGAGGCCGAGGAGCCGCTCGCCGGTAGCGTTGGCAGACAGGACGATGCCCGCCTCGTCCACGGTCCAGATCGCGTCGTTGGCGGTGTCGATGATCGCGGTGGCGAGCGCCTCGCTCTCACGGAGCCGCGCCGTCACATCCGAGAGATGCCGAACGGATGCCCGTAATGACTCGCCGAGCGATCCGGGAACCGGGGTCATCGCACTCTCTGTCAGGTCCTCTCCCGAAGCCAACCGGGTGAGCTGCTCCTCGAACGAGCCGAGCGTCGCGACCATCGAGTTGAACGTGACCGTCACGGCGCGCACGTCCGACGGACCACTGACGCGCAAGGGGCGCAACGGGATCTCGCCGCGTCCGACGTCGAGGGCTCGAGCGGTCAGCCTGCCGAGTGGGCGCACCGTGGTCCACAAGGTGAGCGAGAGCAGGACGCCGCTGACCGCGGTGACGAGGCCCAGCAGGAGCGTCCAGTTGGAGACGTCCTGATCGGCCCGTTCGCCGATCGCGCTCGCGTGGGAGGTCAAGTCGGCGAAGCGTTCGGAGCCGAAGCCCGCGAAGGCGTCCAGACGATCCAACAACCCCTGCAACACGGCGCCGATGGTGCGGATGGCGTCGACATCGGTGATCAGTGAGGTGCTGCCAGCGGGAGTCGGAGTTGCCTCGATCTGCGCGCGCTTGAAGAGCGCTTCCTCGATCTGCGGACGGATCTGCTCGAACGCGACGAGCGGCGCGCTGGCCGTCAGCCGCTGCCAGGCGGCCGCCGTGTCGCCGTCGGCAGCGATGGTCTCGCTGTAGCGGGCGATGGTGAACTCGGCCACACCGGCAGCGATCAGTGCGTCGCCGGGCCGCATGACGCCGTTCGTCGCGCCGAGGCTCGCTGAGCTCGCTCGGGTCTGCATCGCGACGGCCTGGATCATCGACAGGAGCTGAGAGGCTTCGTCGGCAACGTCGACGACATCGATGTCCAACGTCGCATTGCGGCCACCGTCGGCTGTGGCAGCCAGTTCGTCGACGAGGGCGATCACCCCAGCCAACACGGCGGCGATCGTCGGCCCGTCGGCGATGCGCTGATCGAGCAACGCCCGCTGCTCGACGAGCTCGCGGCGGAGCCCGCCGAGCCGGTAGGCGACGGTCTGTCCGTCGCCGAGCATCACGAAGCCATGGTCGTTCGAGAGCGTGTCGAGCGCACCGTCGAGCTCGATGCGGACGCGCGACAGGAGCGGCTCGAGGTCCAGCCCGAGCGCGATGCCGATGAGCGAGCGGTCGACTCCGATGTCATCGACGAAGGCCACGCCGAGCGACGCCATCTCCTCGAAGGCCGCGGGTGCATAGACGGAACTGACCGCGCTCATCAGCTCGATCCGGTCGGCCAAGGCCGTTGCGTCGGCGGCGGCGGAGCGCAACCGACCGAGGTCGCGGAACACGAGGAACTGCGCCAACAGCAACGGCAGCAGCAGCAACACCACCATCCGGCCGGAGAGCGAGCGGACACCAAAACGGCGCGCAGACCGAGGAGGTCGTCCACCTCGCTCGGATTTCGCAGACGTCATTGCCGAGTCTCCTCTCGGGAGAACCGTCCGGAGATGGAGACGAGATGCCGCAGTTCGGGCCGGCGTGGCCATCGCCAGTGCTCGCAAGACAGCGATGTCGCTCCGCGTCAGCCAATCCGTGTGGGCGTGAAGGTTCGCTGACATGAATCACGAAAGCCGACGAGATTCATGCCCAGGAGGTGGAGCGGTGTCGCCGGTGGATGCGGACGCGGCCGTGGCGCGTCGCGCGATGCACGAGCACCGCGCGGCGCGCCGACGCCGGGTCACGTATCGGTGTCAGTCGGGGAAGTAGGCGAGGTCGTCGAGTGCGAAGTACTTGCCACCCGCCGAGAACGTCAGCGTGTCCACGCTGTCGTACGTGAGCGGAACCGTCGTGGCCGCACCATCTGCCAGCACGACCTGTTGCGTCCCGACGAGAGAACCGGAGTCCCACACGTCGATCGTGATCGTGATCGGCCCGTCGGGGTCTGTGGCGGAACCGGTGGGGTTGCTGAGGAACACGCTCGTGAAGCTCACATCACCGACGAGGGACATGAGTCCCAGCGGGGCGCCATCCTGCGGGTGTCCGATGAACCCGGTGTTCGGCGGCGATGCGAGCGTGTACCCGTAGGGGTCGGGAGCACCCAGTCGGTAGACGTACGCCTTGGTCCAGACGAATCCCGCGTAGAAGTCGAGCTGGATCTCACCGAGGGTCGCGTCGAGGTCGTCGAAGCCGATCGTCACCACTCGCGATGTGGGAGTGCAGGTCGCACCGAACACGTAGCCGCGCATGCCCGGGACCGCGTCGTCGACAAATCCGTCCGGATGATTGGCGAGGTGGGCCGGGACTGCGTGCGCACTGATGCTGAGCAGCTGGTACGTCCCGAGCTCCGAGTCGTAGTGACAGATGTCGACCTTTGCCGGGACCGCGAGCTTGGCTGACGATGTCGCTCCGAGCGGTGCCAGGACACCCACACACGCAACGACAAGAGCGAGTGAACGCTTCCAGTACATGAGTCCCTCCTCTGAGAGGTGGGCGGCCTGTCCGTCCGCGTTCATCGTGGTAGCGGACCCGCCAGGGGAGTAGGGCCGACCGTCCCGACACGCCGCCACGATGCCTTGGCGCCCGTCGGTCCGACGACGACGTGCGTGTCAGCGACCGAGATGCATGTCAGACAATGTGCACCTCAGCGTGGGATCGCTGACATGGATCGACGTCGCTGACATGGATCGACGTCGCTGACAAGAAGGGGAGCGAGCGCAGCCCGACACCACCGAGCAGCACCGACCAACCCCACCTCTGCGGATTGTGACATAACGATGATTATGGGCGTTCGACCGGGAAGCCGACTCGGGCAGGGTTGGTGATCGCCGGCGATCGAAAACCATGACTCGGACGGGGCTCGTCCACAAGACGCCGCGCTCGCCTCGCAGCGCATCCACGGGTGCGGCGCGGTCAGTGTGGAATGGCGCCGGGACGGCGGAGGTTGGCGGTCGCTTGGATGAGGTCGTCGATGATGCGTTGCAGCTCGGCGATGGTCGGCCGTGTGAGCTCGGTGAGGTCTCGTTCGGCGTCGTCGACTGCGCACGACAGCACGTAGACGTCGTCGCGCAACGCGTCGATCGATTCCCGCCGGACGACGACGTCGTCCGGTCCGAGCCGCAACGCCTCGCCACGGCGTCGCGATTCGTACTCGAGCTGCCGGCACGACTGCCTGCAGAACTCACGCGGGCGTCCCGTGGCCGCCGCCGGGGGCAGCGGCCGTCCGCACCATCGACAGGGTCGCGGATCCCCCGCACGCTTGGCAGCTGGTCGTTTCGTCAACTGACGAAACCTACTCCCGCAGCGCCTTCGCTTCGTGCCACATCGCTTCGAACCGGTCGAGCCGGTACGTCGCCGACTCCCGCAACCGCCCGGCGCACGCCGTCACGAGGGCGTTGCACAGCGCGAGCGTGCCGACGTGGCTGTCGAACGGGCCCGCTCCCCCGGCGACGACCGCGAACGCTGCGGCCGCAGGAACGGCGATCGGCGACAGCAGGCTGTCGGAGATCGCGATCACGTCGCACTCGAGCGACGCTGCGAGGTGCACGGCGTCGACGACCCAACTGTCATAACGACGCAGGTCCATCGCGATCACCACGTCGCCGGCTTCGAGCAGGGCCAGCTCACGCAGCACGGCAACCTCGTTGCCCGACACGAACCGCACGTCACGGCGCAGCGCCGACAGCTCGGACGCGCACTGGAGCGCGATGCCGGCCGAGGCGTCCCCCGAGAGCATGATGATCCGACGCGACGGGTCGACGAGCAGGTCGACGGAGCGCTCGAAGGTCGTCCGATCGACGCCGTTCAGGGTCTCCGCCACGTTGTCGAGCTCGATGCCGGTGGTCCGCCCGATCGCGTCACTCGGCGGGGCATGGCGGATCCGCTCGGCTGCGGGTCGGAGACGGCGGGACAGCTCCTCCTGGACCGCCTGCTGCAGACCGGTGAAGCCGTCGAAGCCCACCTTGTTGGCGAGCCGGACGACGGTCGCAGCACCCGCCCCTGCCCGCGCTGCCAGATCAGCGACCGTGCCGAACGCGACGAGCTGCGGATCGGCCAGGATCACCTCGGCGATCCGGCGCTCGGACGGGGTGAGGTGACTGCTCTCCCCCGTGATGCGATCGGCCACCTGCACGAACCCAGCGTACGACACCTGCCATGAACGGAACAGTCATTCCAACCTAGACTGCTATCGGCGGGTTCCTTCCATACCCCGCCTCGTCCGAGGAAGGGGCACCGCGCATGTCATCGTCGATCGCCGAGGTCAGCATCGGACCGGCACGTGCCGGTTCCGCGTCCGAGGCCCTCCTCGCCGCCTGCGGTGCCACCCAGATCGGCCCCCGAGCCGCGACCGTGCCCGAAACCGGCGCGCTGTTCCTCGTCCTGGTCGAGGCAGAGCAGGTCAGCGAACCGGCCGGCCTCGTCGCCGCACTCGGGCGCGGGCAGCGGATCGTCGTCGCTGCTGCGCCTGGCGCGGCACTGACGCTCGCCGGCGAGACGTTCAGCGTCGCCCCCCGGCCGATCGAGACGAGCTCGGCCCTCGATCCGCTCGTCGCCGACGTGCAGATCGACGCTGTCGTCACCACCGGCCCGCACACCGGTGCTGTGCTCACGACGCGCGACCTCGCCGTCGTGTCGGGTGGCAACCCGATCGCGCGCGCCGCCGACGGTCAGGTGGTTGCCGCCGCACTCGATGTCGGCGCCGGCACCGTGGTCGTCGTCGGATCGGACCGCATCGCCACCGACACGTTCCTCGTCGCCGGGCGCACGGCCGACATCGTCGCGTGGATGCTCACCGGCCGGGCGATCACGGTCTCCGAGCCGCTGCGCCGCTTGATGGTCGGTCCCGAGGTCGGCACGCACGTCACGCCACCCGTCGTGACGACGCTTCCCCAGCAGTTCGATCTCTCGCTGCTCCCACGGGGGGCTGCGATCGCGAGCCCCGAGTTCACGCGCGCCGCCGGCCGCGCGGGGAGGCTGCTCCCCGAGGCGGTGCACGACGCACTCCTCGACTTCGCCGACAACAGCGACCCCTCCGGGGCGCTCCTGGTGCGCGGGCTGCCCCTCGGCGACCTCCCCCGGACGCCCGAGCGGCCGACCGCGCCGGCCGACAAGGACCGCACGTCCGAGTTCGTCCTCCTCACCGTCGCCCGCCGACTCGGCCAGCCGATCGGCTACCTGCCGGAGCACGGCGGCGACCTCGTACAGAACATCCTCCCCGTGCGCGGATCGGAGTCGCGGCAGGTCTCGACGTCGTCGAAGGTCGAGCTCATGTTCCACACCGAGGCGGCGTTCCACCCGCACCGTCCGCGCTTCCTCCTGCTGCTCTGCCTCCGCGGCGATCCACAGGCGCGCACGACGCTCGCCTCGATCCACGAGACCGTGCGGATGCTCCCGCTCGGTGTGCGCCGCACGCTGTTCGAGCCCCGTTTCCGCACCGCCGCGGACGAGTCCTACGTCGGCGCCCGCCCGACCCAGCTCGGACTCGCGCTGCCCGTCCTGAGCGGCGACTGGGACGATCCGCACCTCGTGTTCGACGCCGACTTGATGGTCGGCGTCGACGAGGAGGCCGACGCTGCGCTGCGCGCGCTCAGCTCGGCCGTCGAGACGTGCCACACGGGCGTCGTGCTCGAGCCGGGCGATCTGCTCGTCGTCGACAACTCCGTCGCCGTGCACGGCCGCAGCCCGTTCACCCCTCGCTTCGACGGCACCGACCGCTGGTTGCAGCGCACGTTCGTCGTGAGCGACCTGGCGCCGAGCGCAGGCGACCGCGAGGGCCGGATCATCGCGACCCGCTTCGCCGGCTGAGCGCACCATGGACGACCGGATCGTGGACGACCGGCTGAGCGCACCGTGGGCGACCGGATCGAGAGCAACCGGATCGAGGGCGACCGGATCGACGGTGACCGTGTCGCGCCGGCCGAGATGAGCCGCCAGACTGCTGAGGTGGATCTCGACGCGCTCCCCCACCCCAGCCGCAGCTTCGCCAGTGACAACGCCGCCACCGTCCATCCGGCCGTGCTCGACGCGCTCGCACGCGCGAACGTCGGCCACGCACTGGCATACGGCTACGACGATGTCACCGCAGCGGCCGACCGCCGCTTCTCCGAGCTGTTCGGGCGCGACGTCGACACGTACTACGTCTGGGGCGGATCCGGTGCGAACGTGATGGCGCTGACGGCGTTGGCTCGCCCCGCCGACGCGGTGATCTGCACCGACATCTCGCACATCAACGTCGACGAGACGAGCTCCCCCGAACGGATCGTCGGCGCCAAGCTGATCGACGTGCCGAGCACGGACGGCAAGCTGTCGCCCGCCCAGATCGAGGCACAGCTCTATGCGCTCGGCGACGAGCACCACGCACAGCCCGGCATCGTGTCGATCACGCAGGCGACGGAGATCGGGACGCTGTACTCCCCTGCCGAGGTCGGCGCGATCGTCGAGATCGCGCATCGTCACGGCCTGCGGGTGCACCTCGACGGCGCCCGCATCGCCAACGCGACTGCCGCGCTCGGCGGCACGGCGGAGGCGCTGCGCTCCTTCACGATCGACGCCGGGGTCGATGTCGTCTCGTTCGGCGGGACGAAGAACGGGATGATGTACGGCGATGCCGTCGTGTTCCTCACCCCGGAGCTCGCTTCGCGGGCGAAGATCATCCGCAAGCTGGTGAGCCAGCTGCCTTCGAAGATGCGCTACATCTCGGCGCAGTTCGACGCGCTGCTCACCGACGACCTGTGGCTCCGCAACGCCGGGCACGCGAACGCAATGGCACGACGGCTCTACGACGGTGTCCGCGACCTGCCCGGTCTCGGCCTCGATCGTGCCCCTGCGGTCAACAGTCTGTTCCCCTGCCTCCCCCGTCCGGCGATCGACGCGCTGCAGGCGTGGGCGACCTTCTACGACTGGGACACCGCACTCGACCAGGTCCGTTGGATGACCGCGTGGGACACGTCCGCAGAAGACGTGGACCGCATGATCGCCGGCGTCTGTCGGGTGCTGACCGCCTGATCGGTGCCGCTTCGCCGCCGGGGCACCGCGGCTCGGACAGAATTGACTTAGCAGTTAGAAAGTTCATACTCTGGGCGTCTGTCGTCCTGGAGAGGGGTGGGGCGGCAGTGCGCAACGCACCGACGAGACGGGGGTTTCTCATGGCCGTGTTCGAGCTGTCGACCGACCAGGTCCTACCTGATGCCTGGATGGCCAAGGCAGCCTGCAGGGGGCTGACGAACGTGTTCTTCCCGCCCTCGGCAGAACGACCACAAGCTCGTGAGCGGCGCGAGGCCCTCGCTCGGTCCGTGTGCGGCGCCTGCCCGGTCGTGGTGACCTGCCGCGAGTTCGCCCGCAGCAACCACGAGTACGGCTTCTGGGGAGGCGAGTCCGAGGACGAGCGCCACGCCGCCGGCTACCGTCTGATCGCGCCGATCGGCACCCGTGCCCGGCCGATCGACGTGATCGCCAGCTGAACGCTCTCCAACGGAGCGTGCCGGCCCGCCGCACGTAGGCTGCGGGCATGGTGCGTCGACGCGGTCAGCACCGCGAGGCGCTCGACGCAGCGTGGCGCGGCTACGGCGACCCTCGCCAGGTCGTCTCGGTGGTCGACGTCAGCGCCAACGTCTCGACCAACCACGTGTACCGCCTCGTGCTCGACGACGACTCGACGGTGATCGCGAAGGTCTCGTCCTACGGGTCGTACTTCCTCTTCGCCGAGGACCACGACCGGCTCCACACCTGTGCCGAGCTGCTCAAGACGACGCGCTTCCGGGGGATGCTGGCCGATGTCCTGAGCCGTGACGACGGCAGGGTCTACACGTGGTACGACGGCGAGATCTGGGCCGTCTTCTACGAAGAGGTGGTGCGCAAGGACGCGCTGCCGCGCATCCTCACCCCCGACCAGGTCGAGAACTTCGGCCGCGAGATCGCCGAGTTCCACCTCGCCTGCTCTCGCCTCGCACCGCAGATCCCGCTCACGTCGAAGTCGATCAAGTCCGACGCGATCCATCTGCTCGACCTGCTGACGAACCCGTACTCGTGGCGCAACTTCGGGCTGCCCGAGGAGGACATCGCCACCCTGCGCCACCACACGCACGACTTCCTGATGAACCTCGAGGAGATCCGCTACGACTACTGGTTGAAGATCCCGGTGCTCATCGACTGGAACCTCGGCAACTTCTCGGTCGATCTGAAGGAGGACGGCTCGTTCACGCTGTTCAGCCGCTGGGACTACGACTGGTTCCGGATGGAGCCGCGGCTGCTCGACTTCTACTTCCTGTCCCGTGTCTCGAGCCGCACCGGCGACCGGACCCACTTCAGCTACGCATCGCACACGTTGACCGAGCCGCAGTTCGTCCGCTTCCTGCGTGCGTACCACGCCGTGTACCCGCTGACGGAGGCCGACGTGAGGTTCCTGCCGGAGGTGTACCGCTTCTTCATCCTCAACTACGTCGTGCTCGAGGGCGCCCGCTTCTTCCGCTCCGACTTCGCCGGGCGCTTCCGCCGGGACGCCGCTCGGCTCTACCTCCCAGAGCTCGACCGGCTGGACATCAGCCCGCTGCTCGCGATCCTCGACGGCTCCTGAGCGCACGCTGCGATGTGGTACGCCGGCCCCGTCCCGACGGAGCACCTCACCCCGAGGCTCCGCCTCGTGCCGCTCACCGAGGCCCTCGTCGAAGCCGACTTCGCGGCGGTGATGGCCAGCCAGGAGTACCTGCGCCGGTGGAGCGACAGCTCCTGGCCGACGGACGACTTCGCACTCGCAGACAACGCCGACGATCTGCGCGACCACCGGATCGAGCACGAAGAGCGTGTCGCGTTCACGTTCAGCGTGCTCGCCAGGGACGCCCACGATGTCCGCGTCGCCGGCTGCATCTACATCCGCTCCGTCATCGACGCGTTCGCGACGCGGGACGTCCGCATGACGGCTTTGGCCGGCGTCGCTCCGGGCGCCGCCATCGTGCGCGGCTGGATCCGAACGGACGAGTCGACCGGCTTGCTCGACGAGCTCGTCGGCGCGACCGTCTCCTGGCTCGGTGGTGACGAGTGGAGCTTCTCCGAGGTGTGGTGGCAGGCGTCCTCGCTCGTGCCCGACCAGCTCGCGGCGTGCGAGCGAACGGGGCTGATCCGCACCGTCGCTGTGCAGGCGCCTGGCGGTGTCACGTGGCATCTCCGCGCTGTCGCCGCTCCGCTCGTCGTGACCGACGCGACGTGATCCAATGGCGCGGCATGGACTACCGGACGATCACGTACGAGCGCCGCGACGATGTCGCCGTCATCACGCTGAACCGCCCCGAGAAGCTGAACGCCTGGACGCCGGCGATGGCCGAGGAGCAGGCCGACGCGATCGCTCGCGCCAACGCGGACGACCGCGTCGGCGCGATCGTCACGACCGGTGCGGGGCGCGGCTTCTGCGCCGGCGCCGACATGGCCGACACCTTCGGTAGCCGCATCAGCGGCGTCGACCCGGGACGCGACACCGACGCCGGACGCGGCGGCATGCCGGCCGGCCTCGACTGGGTGGCACTGTGCCGCGCGGCCAAGCCGATGGTCGCTGCCGTGAACGGTGCCGCGATCGGCATCGGGGTCACGATGTGCCTGCCCATGGACCAGATCATCACGACCCCGACCGCGAAGTTCGGCATGGGCTTCATCAAGATGGGGCTCGTGCCCGAGCTGGCGAGCACGCGCCTGCTCGCGCAGCGTGTCGGCATCGGGCGGGCGAGCGACCTCTTCCTGTCCGGCCGCGTCATCGCCGGTGCGGAGGCACACTCGATCGGCCTCGCGGATCGGCTCGCGGACCCGGACGAGCTCATCGACGCGGCCATCGATGTCGCTGCCTCGTATGCGGCGAACCCGAGCCCGCAGCTGCAGATGACGAAGCAGCTCCTCACGCTGAACAGCGTCGACACCGATCTCGACGCGATCCAGCGACGAGAGCAGGAGTTGCTTCGCGAGTGCTGGAAGTCGCCCGAGCACGCGGCCGCGGTCGCGGCCTTCCTCGAGCAGCGCTCCGCCCGTCCGACCCAGCAATGATGCCGCTCGACGTCTGCGTGGTCGGTAGCGCCAACCTCGATCTCGTCGCGTTCGTGGAGCGGATTCCCGGCCGGGGTGAGACCTTGCTCGCCTCCGACTACTTCGAGGCCGCCGGAGGCAAGGGCCTGAACCAGGCCGTCGCCGCCGCCCGCTCGGGTGCGCGCACGGCCCTCGTCGCCCGACTCGGGGACGATGCTGCCGGCGATGCGCTGCTGGAGGTCATGACCGCCGACGGGATCGACGTCTCCGGCGTGAGCAGCGTCGACGCGCCGACCGGCCGGGCGATGATCGCTGTCGGCGCTGACGGCGAGAACTCGATCGTCGTCGTGCCAGGAGCGAACGCGACCCTCGGTACGGTCGCGATCGGGATGCACGGGCCGGTGATCGCACGGGCCTCGATCGTGCTCGCCCAGCTCGAGGTGCCGCTCGAATCGGTCATCGCCGCGTTCGAGGTGGCCCGCGCTGTCGGGGCGACGACGGTGTTGAACCCCGCGCCCGCCCGGTCGCTCCCGCGCGAGCTGCTGCTCCTGGTCGATGTGCTCGTGCCGAACGAGCACGAGGTGGAGCTGCTCGGCGGGACCGCACATCTGATCCGCTCCGGTGTGAGTGCAGTCGTCGTGACGGAGGGCGCCCGCGGGGCTCGGCTCGTCACGTCCGACGGCGAGACACGCGTCAAGCCGTTCGCCGTGACGGCGATCGACACGACCGGCGCGGGCGACACGTTCTGCGGCGCGCTCGCCGCCCGACTGGCCGCCGGTCGGCACCTCGAGCAGGCACTCACCTGGGCGTCCGCTGCAGCGGCACTGGCGACGACGGTGAACGGCGCCGTGCCGTCGATCCCGACCGCCGCTCGCATCCAGCAGCTGATCGCGAGCGCGGCGTGATCACCACCGCAGGCTGATCGCCGCCCAGCCCTCACGGTGCTCTTCGGCGATCACCCGCAACGGGGCGAGCGCAGCGATCACGTGCTCGTGGCGCTCGGCGAGGATGCCGCTGATCACGAGGACACCGTCGGGCGCGAGTACGCGGCGCAGATCGTCGGCGAGCTCGACCAGTGCCGGCGCCAGGATGTTCGCGGCGACGATGTCGTACGGACCGTCGATGGCCGACAGCGGCGTCGTCGACACCGACACGAGCGCCTCGACGCCGTTGGCACGGGCATTGTCGAGCGTCACCCAGATCGATGCCGGCGAGATGTCGATGCAGTCCGCGCGAGCAGCACCGAGGCAACAGGCAGCGACGGCGAGGACACCGCTGCCGCAGCCGACGTCGAGCACGGTCGCGCCGGGGAACAGCGCTTTGCGGAGCGCTCGCAGCGACAGCACGGTGGTGGGATGATCGCCGAGCCCGAACGTCGAGCCGGGCTCGATCCGGATCGCCGTGACACCGGGTGCCGCTTCGAAGGGCAGCCACGACGGCACGACGACGAGATCGCGTTCGATCCACGATGGCTGTGCGTGCGATCGCCAGGTGTTGGCGACGGACGGGTCGATCTCGACGAGCCGCCAGCGCCACCGCTTCGGGAACGCCTCGGCCTCGCGGGCGATGGCTTCGGCGTCGTCCCCGAGCGACGTCCAGAGCTCGACGAGGTGGTCCTCCGTGCCAGATCCCACGTCGCGCTCCTCCACCGCGACCACGCCGAGCGCCCAGAGCGCATCGGATGCGAGCTCCGCCTCGCTGGCGGGGACGGTGACGACGAGTCCGAGCACGGCGAGTCAGTCGATCCGTCGCATGACGTTGCGGTACTGCTTCGCCTTCTCGACGTAGACGCGCGCCGAGTGCTCGATCTCGGACGCGCGAGCCTTGCCCTCCTTGATGACGGCCGGCGAGCCGACGGCGAGCGCGCCGGCCGGCACCTCGGTCCCGTTGAGGAGCACCGAGTTCGCGCCGACGATCGAGCCGGTCCGGACGATCACCCCGTGCAGCACGACGGATCCGGAGCCGATGAGCGAGCCCGACTCGATCGTGCAACCCTCGAGGTGGGCGATGTGCCCGATCGTGCAGTCGTCGCCGACGATCGTCGGCAGCTCGGCCGTGGTGTGGATGACGGCGCCGTCCTGGATCGAGCTGCGTGCACCAACCCTGATCTTGCCACCACCGTCGCCACGCAGCACCGCGCACGGCCACACGGACGACTCGGCACCGATGTGCACGTCACCGATCAGCACGGCGTCCGGATGGACGAACGCGTCCGGGTGGATCTGAGGTAGGTGCTCGCCGAGCGCATAGAGGGGCATCGGTCGAACCGTACGACGAGACGAGGCCGCCCCGCCATCCCACGTGGTGCGACCATCTCGACGCGGACGTGGAGCAGGACCACTCGGGCCGGTACGGTTGTCGGCCATGTCCCGCAGGATCGAGATCGAGCTGACGAGCGCGCGTCCGGATGGTACCTGGACCTGGCGCGCCGCAGGCGCCCGCGAACCGAAGGGCGTGGTGGAGGCGACGGTCCTCCCCGACTCGCCCAAGGTCGGTGACGTGCTCAAGGTCGAGGCCGAGTTCGAGCTGGAGGGCATCAGCATCCTCTCGGTCGTCTCGGGTGGACGCACTCGCAAGGAGCCCGCGCTGATCGAACTGCTGCCGGCCGACCGTCCGTTCGAGCCGGTGATGCAGACGCTCGCCAAGCGCGAGCGCGGTGACCGCGGTGACCGCGGTGACCGGCCGCGTCGGGATCGTCCCGACCGACCCCGTCGCGACGACGATCGTCGCGGGCCGCGCAGCGACAGCGATCGCCGCGGACCCCGTCCTGACGGTGCTCCCTCAGGTGCCGACCGGCCACGCCGCGATCGGCCGGACCGTCCGCAGCGACCGCGCTTCGAGGCCCCGCCCGAGCTGCCGCAGCGTCCGCGCCCGAAGCGGCTCAAGCCCGGCAAGGCGCACCGCAGCGCCGTGCTCACCGAGCTACCCGAGGCCCAGCGGGCGATCGCCGAGAAGGCGCTCCAGGGTGGGCTCCCAGCTGTTCGCCAAGCGGTGAACGAGCAGAACGCGACATTGCGCGCCGAGGGCAAGGAAGAGGTTCCGGCGGCCGGGCTGTTGAAGATGGCCGAGGAGTTGCTCCCGCGCCTGCGCGTCGCTGAGTGGCTCGACCGTGCGGACGCGGCGAAGGCCGACCTCGACGAGCTCGATCTGCGCGATCTGCGGTCCGTCGTGGCCGCAGCCGACGACCCGATGGTCACCCGCGACGAGGCCGCCCGCGAGCTGGCCAACGAGTTGAAGGCGGCGCTCGTCACCAAGCAGGAGAAGGCATCGCAGGAGTGGCTCGAGGACATCGGGCTGGCGCTCGGTGTCGGTCGGGTGATCCGCGCGCTCAAGCTCTCCTCGGAGCCGCCGAAGGCGGGCATGCGCTTCCCTGCCGACCTGGCGCAGCAACTCGCCGACGCGGCAACCGCGTCGTTGACGACGGATGCCACTGCCGATCGCTGGTCGGCGGTGCTCGAGGCCGTGGCGTTCTCGCCGGTGCGCACCCACGTGACGCCGGCGGCCCCACCGACCACGAGCAGCGACGAGCTCACGGTCACGGTCACTCGTCTCGCGCCACTCGTCCCCCAGATCGCCGCAGTGTTCGGCATCACGCCGGCGCCGGGCGCGCCGATGCCGAAGCCGCAGCGTGCGCCGCGCAAGCCGGAGCGCAAGCCCGGCAGCGGCGCCGGCGCCGGTGGTGGCGCTGCTGGCGCTGGCGGAGGTGGGCAACGCCCGCCGCGGCCAGCCGGCTCACCGTCCGGTCGGCCACCGAAGCAGGCAGCGCAGCAGCCAAAGGAAGCGGCCGCGGAGACCACCGCTGCACCTGCCGCTGACGAGGCCACCATTGCGGCTGAACCGACCACGACGGAGCCGACCACGACGGAAACGGCCGTGACGGAGCCCGCCGCAGCAGAGCCGACAGCGACCGAATCGGTCGCGACAGAGCCGACCGCGACCGAGCCGGCCGCGACCGAACCCGTTGCGGCAGAGCCGACCGCAGCAGAGCCGGCAGCAACCGAACCGGCAGCAACCGAACCGGTCGCAGCAGAGCCGACCGCCACGGAGTCGGCCGCGACCGAGCCGGCCGCGACCGAGCCGGCCGCGACCGAGCCGGCCGCGACCGAACCCGTTGCGGCAGAGCTGACAGCTACGGAGCCGGTCGCGAGCGAGCCGGCTGTCGCCGAGACCGCGCAGACGACGGCCCCGACCGAGGCGGCCTCGGCAGAGCACGTCCCGCAAGCGCCATCGGCCGAGCTGTCTGCTGACGGTCCCGCGAACGAAGCGCCGCCCGCCGAGGATCAGCCCGGCGACGACGCGGAGTGACATCACCGGTTCGGTGACGACGCGACCTCACTCGTAGGATCCCGCGGATGTCCGACATCGTGCTCTACGAGGTGCAGGGCCGCGTCGCCCTGATCACCCTCAACCGTCCTGATGCCCGCAACGCCGTGAACGGCGACGTCGCCACCGGCGTCGAGGCGGCGATCGACCGCATGGAGGACGACCCGGAGGTCTGGGTCGGCATCATCCGTGCCAACACGGAGGGTCAGGAGCGACCGGTCTTCTGTGCCGGCGCCGATCTGAAGGCGATCAACTCCGGCAACGCGGCGGCACTCGCCACGGCGCGCGGCGGCTTCGGCGGGTTCGTCTACCGCGACCGACGCAAGCCGGTGATCGTCGCCGTCGACGGCCTCGCGACCGCTGGTGGCTGCGAGATCGTGCTCGCCGCCGACCTCGTCGTTGCCACCACCCGCTCGGCGTTCGGGCTCGCGGAGGTGAAGCGCAACCTCATCGCCGGTGCCGGCGGACTGTTCCGCCTCCCGCGCGCGATCGGGCAGGCCGCGGCGATGGAGGCGATCCTCACCGGCGAGCCGATCCCGGCCGAGCGCGCCTACCAGTTGGGCCTCGTCTCCCGACTGGTCGCGCCGGGCGAAGCCGTGGCGGAAGCGCTCCGCCTCGCCGAGCAGATCACTGCGTCTGCTCCGCTCGCCGTCTGGGCGAGCCGCAAGGTCGTCCTGGCAGCCGCCTACGAAGACGACGAGACGCTCAAGAAGCTCACGAACGACGAGTTCGCGAAGGTCTTGCAGTCGGAGGACACCAAGGAGGGGCTCACCGCGTTCATCGAGAAGCGCACCCCGCAGTGGAAGGGTCACTGACCTCCGAGGACGCCACAGTCCGCGAGGAACTCGACGAGGCCGGGCACCACGCCCGGCCTCGTCGCTAGCTCGGCCAAGGGCACCCACGCGAGCGCAGCTGCATCGTCTCCGGCGTTCGCCTCCTCCGTGCCCTCGACCGAGACGAGGAAGTCGTGGATCACGAAGTGCCACGTCTCGTCGATGCGCTCGACGAAGCCGAGATGGGCGACGTCGACCGCCTCCAGCCCGGTCTCCTCCCGGAGCTCGCGGCGGACGGCGGCATCGAGCGTCTCACCCAGCTCCACCCTGCCGCCGGGAATGCTCCACGACCCCTGCCCCGCTCCCCTGCCGCGCTGGACGAGGAGCAGCTCGCCGCGGTGCACCACGACGGCGCCGACACACAGCTCGGGATGCGGCGACGACATCGGGGATCGGTCAACCGAGACGGCGGGAGACCGTGATCGCCCTGGCCTTCATGCCGAAGCGCTCGAACAGGTTCTTCGTCTGGCGGTCGCCCGGCAGCGCGGTGGCCTCCAGCGCCTTCGCCCCGGTGGTCGGTGCCCACGCGAGCAGCTCCTCGATCAGCGCCTCGCCGATGCCGACGTCACGCGCTCCGGGCTCCACGTACAGCTGCGTCACGGTCGCAACCTCGTGGCGGGTGCGAGCTGCGGCGTAGGCCACCACGACGTCGTCGAGCGTGCCGACCACCACGTGCCAATCCGGATCGTCCGCTCGTTGCGCCCACGCCGCGGCGTCGCCCGGCGTGCACCCGGCGAGCCTCTCTGGTCCGCCGCGCTGCTCGGCGAGGCTCAGGCGGGCATCTGCCTCGAGCGTGGCGATCGCGGGGGCATCGCTCGATCGGGCGAGCCGGGCGGCGACGTCCATCACCGCGCCTGCAGCTGTTGGACCTTGCCCAGGATCGTGCGCCGGCCGCGCTTCGCCGCCTCGTAGCGGCCGATCGCGGCGAGCTCGGCCGGACCGAGCGCGTCGAGCCGGGCGACGACCTGCGACGCCGCCAAGCTGTCGTAGTCGCTGATCGCGAGCGCCGCGGCGTCGGGCGCCGGGCCGGAGGGCATGGTGACCGCGTGCAGATGACCGTCCGGTGAGGAACGCCTCGACGGTGCGGCACTCGCGTCCGTCGCGGTCGTCCGCGTCGTACGGGTCGCACGGGTCGGCTCGGTGGCCACCCGGGTCGCCACTCGGGTCGTCGCCTCGGTCGCTTTCGGCGTCGTCACCGTCTCGATGATCGGGCCTTCCGCGGCGAGTCGCCGCTGTTCCGCCATCTCGTCCAGCCGGCGGTTGAGCTCGCGCCGACCCTGGGTCACCGCCAGCTTGCCGATCATGCGTGCGAGCCGCACCTGACCTTCGAGCCGTTCACGGCCGGCGTCGGCGAGCTGCGGCACCTGCTCACGGAGCCGGCAGACGAACCCGATCGGCGCGAAGAACGCCGCATCGACCAGCCGACCGAGGGGTGAGGGAGCTGCCGGCACGCGGATCAGCGGAAGATCGGGCAGTCGTCGTCGCCCATCGGGCAGGCCGGGGCGGTGGCGCGCACGAGCAGGAAGCAGTGGCTGCAGAGCTGCTCGTCCGACCGCTTCGGCTGCAGGCGGTCGCCCGGGTCGGCGCGTGGGTCGTCGACCTCGGCCGCCTCTTCGTCCTCTTCGTTCTGCTCCTCGGCCGTGACGAGGCGATCCTTCAGGATCGTGTCGAGATCGGCCTCGACGTCGTCCGGGGCGAGCATGTCCTCGTCCTCGTCCTCCTCCTCGCCGGCGGGCGCGGCGGGAGCCGAGCGCGGCGCCGGCACCTCGTCCTCGTCCTCATCGTCCTCGGGGACCGCTTCGTCGTCGTCGAGTGCGACGAATGCGTCGTCCTCCTCGAACTCCTCGTCGGTCTCGACCAGTGCGTCTTCGTCCAGTTCCTCCGGATCGATCTCTTCCTCGACCAGAGCTTCGTCGAACTCCTCGTCGACCTCTTCGGTGACCTCGTCGTCGTCAGCCATGGGGGTCTCGCTCTCTCATGGGGCGGGGGCGCGGCGCGGGATCATACGGCGCAGCAACGCTGGCGCTGGTCGCGGGCTCTGTGACACCAGTCACGCGGACCCGGTCAGTGCCCCAGGCGCCGCACTTCCGCCCGTCGTTCCGACTCGAGTCGTTCCAGCTCGGGGGCCTCGGTCGTCATGTGGGTCATCGCCGCCGCGACGGCGTGGTGGCCGGCCTGTTCGGCGATGAGGCGGTGCATCTCGAGAGCGATCCGCCGGTACGACGGGTGCCCCTGCGGCGACGATCGCAGCTCGAGCAGGTGCATCGCCTCGCGGGCGTTGAACTGCATCACGTAGCGCAACCGGTAGGCCATCGCCACGGCGTAGGGCGCCTGCTCGGGGAACTCCGGGTGCAGTGCGTCGAACAACGACGACGAACGGTCCATCGCCTCGTCGAAGAGGTGCCGTTGACCGGCCTCGTCGAGCAGGTCCGGGCGGATGTAGCCGTGGTGCGGCGTGAGCCGCTGCCACTCGATGGTCAGGAGGCGGTGACGTTGCAGGTCACGGAAGGCGCCGTAGTCGGAGAGCACGTCGAACCGGTAGTCGACGCGTTCGAACGCTCGCCCCGGCTTGTGCCGGCGGTTCTTGCGCTCGCCGACGTAGGCGCGCACGAGCGCCATGCGGTCCTCGGCGGAGAGTCGGCGGACCTCGGCGAGCAACTGCTCCTCGCCCATCGACGAGTGTGCGTAGCAGATCGCCGCGAGGAGCTTGTCCTCGGCATCCGGATCCCAGTCGAGCAGGCGGACGACTGGCGCCGGGTCCACCGGCGTGCCGCCGAACAGCCGGTCGACGACCTCGGCCGTGGCCGTGCGGGTGGAGGCGAGGTAGTCGCTCCAGGCGCCACCTCGCTCCGGCACGTCGACGCGGCGCAGGAAGCTGGGGATGACCTTGCGCAGCTCGGGGAGCATCAACGCCGCGTACTCGCGCGCTTCGGGCAGCGAATGCGATCGCATCCGCAGCAGCAGCGCCTCGAAGCCCTGACCGCTGCCGTAGATGCCGACGTTCGACAGCGATGCCGCCGGGAGGACGCCGCGCACCGCGTCGAGCGCCTTGGCCCGCGTCGCCTGCCGGTAGACGAAGTCGGAATCGCCGCCCTGCTTCGGCACCGTGGTCCGGACGTGATCGGTGACGAGTTGGACGAGCAGGCTGTACGTGTCGAACATCCGGTCCATGTCGCCGACGTAGCGCGTGCCGAAGCGCGAGGAGAGCACGTGTGGATCGCGGAAGTACCGGTAGCGCCCCCCGAGACGGGCGTCGTACGCGATGTATCGCGTGCTCTGCTCGAGGTAGCTGAGCAACCGCCCCCACTCGAGGATCTTGGTCAGCACGTTCGAGGCCTGCTCACAGGCGAGGTGGACACCGCCGAGCTGCGCCACCGAGTCGTCGCCGTACTCGACGAACACCTTCTCGTAGAGGTCCTCGGCCCGCGCGAGGCCGACCGTGGCGTCGAGCCCCTGGTCGCCGGCGATGTCGAGCTCGCCCACGAACTCGTCGAGGAACAGCCGGCGCAGGCTCTTCGGGCTGCGGCTGTAACGGGCGAAGAGCGCGCCCTTCACGACCTCGGGCAGGTTGACGAGCGCGAAGACAGGACCGTCGAGATTGGTGAAGTACCGCCTGAGGACGTCAGATTCCTCGGCCGTGAACTCCTCGGGGACGTACACGGTCACGGGGGCAGAGCGTAACGGCGAGGTGCTCCCGCCGAGGGGACCAACCGACACTGCTGATCAGGTGCTTCGCAACCTTCAGATCACGCTGCGGTCGGGGCCCACCGTCGCGAACGCCGCCGCGACCGACTCGCGGAGCTGCGCGTCGGACCAGAGGTCGACGGCCGTCATCGCCATCGCCTTTGCTCCGTCGAGCACCGCGCGGTCGCCTTCTTCGCGACGCGCCCACGTGGCGAACTCGGGCGTGTGGATCGGCACGCCCGCCGGCGCGACCTGGACCATCGGGTGGATCGACGGTACGAGGTAGCTCACGTTGCCCATGTCGGTCGAGCCGACGACGTGACGCCCGAGCTGATCGGGATCGGCGACGACACGACCGATCTGCGCCGCGTTCGCGGCGTAGGACGCGACCAGCGGGCCGTTGTCGCGCATGTCCGCGTAGGGGAAGTCGTCCCACTCGCTCGACATCGTGCAACCGCACGCGTGTGCGCTGCCCTCGAGGCAGGCGAGGACCCGGTGCTTCAACGGCTGCAGGCTCGTGCTCGTCGGCGAGCGGACGTACCACTGCATGGCCGCTTCCTTCGGCACGATGTTCGGCTTGTCGCCTCCCTTCGTGAAGATGCCGTGGATCCGCTCGGTCGGCAGGATGTGCTGGCGCAGCGCGGCGATGTTCATGTAGCCGAGCACTGCTGCATCGAGCGCGTTGCGGCCCTCGTGCGGCGCCGCCGCGGCGTGTGCGGCGCGCCCGTGGAACGCGACTTCGAGCTGCTGGATCGCGATCGCGTCCATGTGGATCAGATCGGCGTCGGCGGGATGGACCATCATCGCCGCGTCGAGCCCGTCGAAGGCACCATGACGAGCCATGACGATCTTGCCGCCACCGCCCTCCTCGGCCGGCGTGCCGATGATGAAGATCCGCCCTCCGGCGCGCTCCGCCACAGCAGCAGCTGCCAGTCCGGCGCCGAGCCCTGCTGCCGCGATCACGTTGTGCCCGCATGCGTGCCCGATCTCGGGCAGCGCGTCGTACTCGCAGAGCACGGCGACGCGCGGCCCGCTGGTGCCGGCCTCGGCAGCGAACGCGGTCGACACGTCGTAGACGCCGCGCACGGGCGAGTGGCCCTGCTGCTCGATCGCATCGGTGAGCAGCTCGTGCGCGAAGTGCTCCTCGAACGCGAGCTCGGGGCGGTCGTGGATGCGGTGCGCGACGTCGAGCAGCACGGGTGCCAGCCGATCGACCTCGTCACAGACCGCCTGCTTCAACGCGGCGACGTCCATCGGGCCGAACCTACTCGGGGTGGCGGAGCACGATCTTGCCCAGCTGGTCACCGTGCTCGAGCCGCGCGAGCGCGGCTTCGTAGTCGCGCAGCTCGAAGACCTCGTCCACGCGGACCGCGACGCCTTGGTCGACCAACCGGGTGACGGCCGCGAACTCCTCGTAGCTGCCCATCGTCGAGCCGATGATCTCGATCTGCTTGAAGAACAAGCGGGGCAGGTTGAGCTGGACCTTGGGGCCGCTCGTCCCGCCGCACACGACCAGCCGTCCGCCCGGCTTCAGCGCGCGGACCGACTGCTCCCAGGTCGCCGGCCCGACGCTCTCGACCACGACATCGACCTGCACGGGCCACGTCGCGTCAGCAGAGTCGTAGGCGGCGACGGCGCCCATCGCGACCGCCTCGTGCCGCTTCGCCGCACTGCGGCTCGTGGCGATCACCGTCGCGCCCATGTGCCGCGCCAGGGCGAGCGCGGCGCAGGACACACCGGAGCCGATGCCGACGACGAGCAGCGTCTCCCCCGCCTGCAGCCGTGCTCGGCGCAGCATCCGATACGCCGTCAGGTACGCCAGTGGGTAGGCCGCGCTCTCCTCCCACGTCCGGCTCGCCGGGCGGGCGACGACGTTTCGACCGGGCGCCACGGCGATCGTCGCGTGGCCACCCCAGCGGTGCTCGCCGTAGATCATGAAGCCGTCCCCCATCGGGCTGTCGTTCCCGAGCGCGACGATGTCGGCGATCGGCGAGACGCCTGGGTTGACGACGACCTCGTCGCCGGGCTGCACGTGCGTCACGTCGGACCCGACGGCATCGACGATGCCCGCCACATCGCAACCCGGCACGTGTGGCAACGGCGGCTTCGGCAGACCCCGCGTCACCCACAGGTCCATGTGGTTGAGCGCACTCGTGACGACCTTGATCCGTACGTCGGATGCCGTCAGCACGGGTGGCTCGATGCTCCCCCATCGATAGCTCCCGGGCGATTCGTCGAGGATCCACGCGTCCATGTCCGGCACGCTATGCAGTGCGAACCGCCCTTCCCAGCCCTAGCCGACGTAGACGCCGAGCCCGAACGTGACGAGCCAGATCACGCCGAACGCCTGCAACGAGCGATCCGCGGCGAAGACGTCCTCGGGTGCTCCCCCGTGACCCTGCTCGAGGATGAGCAGGTACCGGAGCAACGCCGTCAGCATCGGCACGATCGACAGCTCGTAGAACGGGAAGTCGGAGCCCGACCCCTCAGCGGTCTCGAACGCCCAGATGCAGTACGCGACGAGGGTTGCACCGACGCTGACCGAGAGCACGGTGCGCAGGTACGTGAGCGAGTACGCCTCGAGCGTCGCCCTGGTTGCCGCCGCCTCCTCACCCAGCTCGCGCAGCTCCGCATAGCGCTTCCCGGTCACGATGAACAGCGAGCCGAACGTCGTGCAGAGCACGAACCACGTCGACATCGGGACGTCCGCGGCCGCGGCACCGGCGATCGCCCGCAACACGAAGCCGCTCGCCACCGCGACGAGGTCGACGACGGCGACGTGCTTGAGGCGGGCGCTGTAGCTCACGGTCAACGCGGCGTAGATCGCGAGGACGGCAACGGTCTTCGGATGTCCGGTGGCGAAGCCGAGGAGGACGCCGGCGACCAGCAGCGTGCTGCCGACGACCCGGGCCAGGCCGACGGGCACGGCGCCGGATGCGATCGGGCGCGAGCGCTTCGTCGGGTGCAACCGGTCGGACTCGATGTCGAGCAGGTCGTTCCAGTAGTAGGTCCCCGCCGACACGAGGCAGAACGCCACGAACGCGACGATGCTGCGCGCGAGCGCGCCACCGTCGTCGAGGACACCCGCCGCGCCTGGCGCGGCGAACACCAGCACGTTCTTCACCCACTGGCGAGGGCGGGCCTGACGGACGAGCGCGCGGATCACCAGTGCGCCTCGTCGGGCTCCACCGGCACGGCGATGCCCCTGACGAAGAACGACCGGGCCGCGCCGGCGAGCAGCTCGCGGTCGCCGGCCGAGTCACCGTACGCCCAGATCTCGGCGCGATCGGCGAGCCCCTGGCCGATCAGCCACTCCTCCAACCGGCGGACCTTCTCGGCACCCCGACAGTTGAGGCCGTCGAGACGGCCGGTCACGACGCCGTCGGAGGTGACTTCGATCTCGCAGCACAGCACGGCGTCGACGCCGAGCTGCGTGCCGAGCGGCACGAGGTACGGCCGTAGCGACGCCGAGACGAGCACGATCCGGTGACCCCGCTCGCGGTGCCACTCGAGGCGCTGCACGGTGTCGACCCGAAGGCGGCCGGTGGCGAGCTCGCCGGCATAGACCTCGCCGAGCGCCAGCAGCTCCGTCCAGCGGCGGCCTCGGAGCGCGCCGATCGCCAGCGCCTTCAGCCCGTCACGGTCGCGCCGGATCGCCGCCAGCATCGTGGCCACAGGTCGCTTCGCGAACGCGCGCACGAGATCGGTCGTGCCGGTCGCCCTTCGCAGGAACGGCACGACGGAGTCGCCCCTGGTCAGCGTCCCGTCGACGTCGAATGCGGCGACGATGATGGGCTTCGGTCTGTCGGTCATGACGAGCGTCGAACGCTACCCGGTGGACCGTGCCAGCCCGCAGAGCTCGTCCCAGAACCCCGGCCAGCTCTTGGACACGACGCCAGGATCCTCGATCTCGATGCCCGGGACGCGCAGACCGAGCAAGGCGAAGGCCATCGCCAGCCGGTGGTCGTGGTGGGTGCGAACGCTCGCGCCGACGGGCGAGGACGGTTCGATCGTCATGCCGTCGGGCTGCTCGTGGGCGCGCACGCCGCAGCGCACCAGCTCGCGCACGACGTCCCCGATGCGGTCGCTCTCCTTGCGGCGGATGAACCCGATCCCGGTGATCCGCGTGGGCGAGGAGGCGAACGGCGCGACGACCGCGAGCGTCGGCACGGTGTCGGAGATGTCGGCCATGTCGGTGTCGACGCCACGCAGCACGCCCGTCGAGCGGACCGACGTGCTGACGGCGTCGCGCTCGACCATGCACCCCATCGACGCGAGCAGGTCGACGAACGCCGCGTCACCTTGCAGCGACGAAGCACCGAGCCCGAGGACCGTGACATCGCCCCCGCAGATGGCCGCGGCACCGAACAGGTAGCTCGCCGACGACGCATCCGGTTCGATCGTGAGGTCGGCCGCTTGGTACCGACCTGCCGGCACGACGATGCGGTCCTCGGCGATCGAGACACCGGACACGCCGAACGACCCCATCACGGCGGCGGTCATCTCGACGTACGGCCGGGACACGAGCGGCGTCGTCAGTGCGATGTCGAGACCACCGGCGAGGTAGGGACCGATCAGCATCAGCGCCGTGACGAACTGGCTGGAGACGTCGCCGGCGAGCGCGATCCGCCCGCCGTGCAGGTCGCCAGCGGCGATGACGACGGGCAGCCGTCCCGCACCGTCGCTCGCCGTCACGACCGCGCCGAGGGTGACGAGCGCGTCGTGCAGCGGTCCCATGGGTCGGGCACGCAGCGGCGGATCGCCGTCGATCGTGTACGGACCGGGGCCGAGCGCGGCGAGCGCGGTGACGAACCGCGACGTCGTACCGGCCAGGCCGGCGTGGAGCAGCAGTGGTCCGGGTCGCAGCGACCCGCCGGTGCCTTCCACCGCCACGACCATGGACTCGCCGTCCGAGACACGGGCGCCGAGCGTGGCGATGCAGCGGAGCATCGCCACGGTGTCGTCACCACCGGGCAGGTTGCGCAGCGAGCTGCGCCCCTCGGCCAGGGCTGCGCACACGAGCGCGCGGTTGGCGATGCTCTTCGAGCCCGGGATCGAGTCGACGAGCGCGTGGAGCGGGCCCGTGACGGGTTCGACGCGACGAGGTTGCGCCGTGTTCACTGGAGCCGTTGGACGGCCGGGCGGAAGCCGCGGGCGAGCAACCCGCCCCGGAACAGCTCGGCGCTGGCTGCGCTCACGAGCACGACAGCGACACCGCGGTTGCCCTCCACGGAGTGCACGACCTCGAAGCTGGCGATGTTCACGCCGAGCTCGGCGGCGAGGGTGAACACCTCGGCTGCCGCGCCGGGACGGTCCGGGATCGGGATCCGCATCTCGGCGAGCTCGCTCGGCTCGGTGACGCGGCTCGGCAGGTTCGCCCGCGCGTCACGGGCGAGCTGCAGGCGGGCGTGGAGCGCGGCACGGTCCTCGTCGGCGACGACCGTGCGCATCGACTGGAGCCCGGAGATCAACCCATCGAGCCCGTCGAGGATCGCAGTGCGGTTGTCGATGCAGATGTCGAGCCAGATGCCCGGATGTCCCGACGCGATGCGGGTCATGTCGCGGAAGCCGCCCGCGGCGAGGCGCAGCAGCGCGGCGTGCTCCTCGGCGCGTTCGCTCGCGAGCGCCATCAGCGTGGCGGCGGTGAGGTGCGGCACGTGGGAGATCACCGCGACGACCGCGTCGTGGCGCTCGGGTGGCAGGGCGACGACCTCGGCCCCCAGCTCCGCGACGACCGACGCGACCACCGCGAACGTGACGTCGGCCGTCGTCTCGGTGGGCGTGAGCACCCACACCGCGCCCTGGAACAGCGAGGCGTCGGCGCCGTCGAGCCCTTCGAGCTCGGACCCGGCCATCGGGTGGCCGCCGACGAACCGGGGATCGTCGATCGCAGCCACGATCGTGGCCTTGGTGCTGCCGACGTCGGTCACGACGCCAGTGGTCTCGGCGAGCGCGCGCTTGGCGAGATCGGGCATCGCGAGCACCGGCGAGGCGAGGAACGTGATCGACGCCGCCGGGTCGAGCCCTATCGCGTCGATGACCTCGTCGGCCAGCGCGCGGTCCACCGAGTCGCGCAGGACGTCGTCACCCGTGACATGCCATCCTCGCTCGCGCAGCGCGAGCGCGACGGAACCACCGATGAGCCCGAGACCGAGCACGTTCGCCCTTCGCTGCGCTGACGCCGTCACCAGCAACGATCGTACCGGCCGACCCCCGGTCGAACCCCGATCAACCCCGGCCGGCCCCCGCGAAACGCCGTCAGGGCAACGGCGCGTCGTCGGCAGCCGCCGGCGCTTCGGGGGCCGCCGGGGCCACCGCCTGCTCGAGGTTGCGCAACTCGTCACGCGTCAGCTCGCGCCACGCGCCCTGTTGCAGCCGCCGGTCGCTGATCGGCCCGATGCGTACCCGTACGAGGCGCTTCACGGGGTGACCGATCGCCTCGCACATCCGCCGCACCTGACGGTTGCGGCCCTCGTGGATCGCGATCCGCAGCACCCCCTGGTCGGGCTGGCTCACCTTCGCCGGCGCGGTGACGCCGTCGTCGAGCTCGATGCCGTCGCGCAGCCGGCGCAGCGACCCCGCCGACACGATCCCCTCCACCTCGGCGAGGTACTCCTTCTCGATGCCGTAGCGCGGGTGCGTGAGCCGGTTCGTCAGCTCACCGTCGTTCGTGAGCAGGAGCAGGCCCTCGGTGTCGTAGTCGAGCCTGCCGACCGGGAACACGCGCGGCTCGGACGGGACGAGCTCCACGACCGTCCGCCTGCCTTGCGGGTCCCTCGCCGTCGTGACGACGCCGCTCGGCTTGTTGAGCAGGTAGTAGACGAGGTCGGGACGGACGCCGACGTAGTGCCCGTCGACCTCGACGAGGTCGTGCTCGGGGTCGATCCGCCGACCCAGCACGGCGACCTCGCCGTTGACCCGCACGCGTCCGGATTCGATCAGCTCCTCGCACAGGCGACGACTCCCGTAGCCACGCTGCGCGAGCACCTTCTGCAACCGGTCGCCCTGCGGGAGCGCTGCTCGCTCTGTCGCCCACTGTTCCCACAGCGGCGGCTCGGGCGTCTGATCGGGCTCAGGCATCGGCACCCGGCGGCGGCGGTTCGATCGTCACCCGGAGTCCCTGTTCGAGCGCCTCGACCACCTCGGCGCCGGGCACGAAGCCGGCGAGCGGCGGGAGGTCGCTCACCGAGTCGAGCCCGAGCTTCTCGAGGAACTGCCCTGTGGTTCCCCACAGGACAGCCTGGCCCGGGCCAGGGTCCCGGCCGATCTGGTCGATGTAGCCGCGCGCCTGGAGCGTGCGCAGCACGCCGTCAGGGTCGACACCGCGGATCGACGCGATCTGTGCCCGCGAGATCGGCTGCTTGTAGGCCACGATCGCGAGCGTCTCGAGCGCCGCGCCAGAGAGGCGGGCCCGCTGGCCGTCGAGGATGAAGCGCTCGACGTAGGGCGCCAGGTCGGGGTGGGTCTGGTAGCGGTAGCCGCCGGCGATGCGGACGAGCTGGAAGCCGTGGCCGGCCTCGTCGTACGCCGCGGCGAGGCGGGAGCACAGCTCCTCGACGACCTTCACCGGCTGCTCCAGGAGCTGGGCGAGCATCGCCGGCTCGACCGGCTCGGTGGCGACGAGGACGATCGCCTCGATCGCGCGGACCAGTTCACCGTCGACGGTGCCCGGCAGCCGCGCCGCTGACGAGACGGGCTCGATGCGCTCGTCGGCATGGGGTTCGACGTCATGGGGTTCGACGTCATGGGGCTCGACGCCGTTGACGGTGTGTGCTTCGACGCCGTTGCCGGTGTGCGTCTCGAAGCCGTTGCGGTGCGGCTCGGGCAGCTCGTTCATCTCATCCCTCGTAGTCGTCGATCGCGATCGCGCCGGCTCCGGCGGTGACGGCCTCTTCGCCGCCCGTCCACATGATGTCGATCTCACCGAAGCGCTCGGTCTGCTCGAGCTCGACGTATCCCTGCTTGAACAGCTCGAGCAACGCGAGGAAGCGGACGATCACCTCGAGCCGCTCGACGAGATCGCCCGTCAGCTCCCGGAACCCGATCCGTCCGACACGGGGCAGCTCGTCGATCAGCTCGGCGACGGCGTCGGCCACGCTCACCCGGATCGGCGCGACGTGGAACAGGTCGATCGTCGGCACCGGCTTCGGTGTGACCGCCCGCAGGTACGCCCGCATCAGCTTCTCGCCGGTCATGCCCGCGAGCGGGTCCGGCACGAGCGTGATGAACCGCTCCTCCGGGCCGACGAGACGAGGGAAGGACAGATCGGCGTCGCTCGAGAGGCTGCCGAAGAGCAGCGCGACGTCCTTGAACGTCTTGCACTCCAGCAGCCGGGCCAGGAGCAGGTCCCGCTCCTCCCACAGCGCGAGCTCCTCGTCGAGGTCGACATCCTCCCGGCCCGGCAGGAGCCGGCGGGCCTTCAGCTCGACGAGCGTCGCAGCGATCAGGAGGAACTCGGTCGCCAGGTCGAGGTCGAGGTGCTGCATCCGCTCGATCTCGGTGAGGTACGCGTCCACGATGACCGCCAGCGAGACCTCGTAGATGTCCACCTGCTCCTTGAGGATGAGGTGGAGGAGGAGGTCGAACGGGCCCTCGTACACGGGGGTGGTGACCTCGTACGCCATCGGGCCGAGGCTACCGGGCAGCACCTCGGCGGACCGAGGATCCTCGGCCCGACCTGGGGCGGGCGGACGAATCGGCCCGGGGCGGTCCCCGAGTGCGCCGCTAGCCTCGCCGCCCATGACCCGCGTGCTCTCGTGCATCCAACCGACCGGCGAGGTCCATCTGGGCAACTACCTGGGCGCGCTGCGGGGCTGGGTGACCGGGCAGCACGAGTGCGACGCCTTCCACGGCATCGTCGACCTCCACGCGCTGACCATCCCGAAGGTGCCCGGCGAGGTCGGCGAGACCACGACCCGGCTCGCGGCGATGCTCTTCGCGATCGGGCTCGACCCCGAGGTGGCCACGATCTTCGTGCAGAGCCACATCGCCGAGCACTCGCAGCTCTGCTGGATCATGGAGTGCACGGTGTCGATCGGCGAGCTGCAGCGGATGATCCAGTTCAAGGAGAAGTCCGCCAAGCAGGGCGGGGACTTCATCTCGGCCGGGCTGCTCACGTACCCGGCGCTGCAGGCCGCCGACATCGTCCTCTACGACGCCGACGAGGTGCCCGTCGGGGACGACCAGCGCCAGCACGTCGAGATCACTCGCGACATCGCGATCCGGTTCAACCACCGCTTCGGCGACACGCTCGTCGTCCCCAAGGCGGTCATCCCGAAGGCCGGCGCGCGCGTGATGGACCTGCAGGACCCGAGCTCGAAGATGTCGAAGTCGAGCACGACCGACGCCGGGCTGATCAGCATGCTCGACGAACCGTCCGTGGTGATGAAGAAGTTCAAGCGCGCGGTCACCGACTCCGGTAGCGAGGTCCGCTACGACCGTGAGGCGAAGCCCGGCGTGTCGAACCTGCTCGACATCCAGGCCGCGGCGACCGGTGGCACCCCCGAGGAGATCGCCGCCGGCTACCAGCAGTACGGTCCGTTGAAGACCGACACCGGTGAAGCCGTCGTCGAGCTGCTCCGGCCGATCCAGAAGCGCTACAACGAGCTGATGTCCGATCCTGCCGAGCTCAACCGGCTGCTCCGCACGGGTGACGCCAAAGCGCGCGAGGTCGCGTCGCGGACGCTGGCCCGCACGTACGACGCGATCGGTCTCCTGCCGCGCTGATCGGCCGCGTCACTGCTGTGCGCTGGAGGTCGACTCGATCACGTGGCCGAGCTGGCTCCTCAGATCTCGTCGGCGCGGGCGAGCGCGCGCGACACGGGATCGCCGGGATCGGCCCGGCCGGCGACGAGCTGGATCGTCCTGGGGTCGCTGCCCGCGGCGACGAGCAGCTCTGCGCCGATCGGCTCGTGCCGCAAGTAGCGGCTGATCCGACCGTCCCCGCGCTCGGCCCGGCGACCGATCACGTGACCGCACAGCGTCGCGGCGACGCGTCCGAACGTGCCGAGCCCGGACGAGAGCTTGCCGATGTCGTGCAGCAGCGCCGCGGCGGTCTCGCTCCGCGCGGGCGGCTCGGCGGCGCTGGCGACGAATCGGCGGGCGACCTCGATCGAGTGCCGCTGGTCCTGAACGCTCATCTGGCTCCACAGCGCGGCTTCACCCTCGAGCAGCTGTTCGATCGCCCATCGGCGATCGTCGGGAGCCGGCGGTCGACGGGACAACGACCCGACGAACCGACGTACGAGGTGACCCGCCTGGGAGACGGCGAGCTGCACGCGCATGGTCGACACGCTACGAGGACGCGGTCGGGGCCGACCGCGTCCTCGTAGCGCGGGGATGGGCGGCGCGGTACACCGACCACATCCGTTCCTGCGACACCTTCGTGTACACCTGCGTCGTCGAGATCGACGAGTGGCCGAGCAGCTCCTGGACGATGCGCAGGTCCGCGCCGTGGTCGAGCAGGTGCGTCGCGCACGAGTGGCGCAGCACGTGGGGTGAGAGCCGGTCGGCGAGCCCCGTCTGCTCGCCGTAGTGCTGCAGCACCGCCCAGACGTGCTGGCGGCTCATCCGCCGCCCGCGCTGTCCGAGGAACAGCGATTCTGCGTCGCCTCGGCGCGCCCAGCGCGCTGGAACGAATGCCGGCCTCCCGTGCGCGAGCCAGTCGGCGACGGCGCGGCGCGCGGGTCCTCCGAACGGTACGACGCGCTCCTTCGACCCCTTGCCGAACACACGAGCGAGCCCCTCGTCGATGTCGAGATCGCCGAGCGACAAGCCGACGAGCTCGGACACCCGCATGCCCGTCGCGTAGAGCAGCTCGAGGATCGCGAGATCGCGCCGCTGCACCGGATCTCCGCCCCTCGCCGCCTCGAGCAGTGCCTCGATCTCGTCCTCGCGCAGCGGCTTCGGCAATCCGGCCGGCACCCGCGGCGATTCCACGTCAGCGGCCGGGTCGAACGTCGCGCGGCCGTCCTCGACGAGGAAGCGGTGGAGCTGGCGGATCGCTGCCGCGGCTCTGGCGACGCTCGCCGGCGCCCTGCCCCCGTTTCGCAACGCGCCGAGATGCCGCTCGATGGCCGCCGCGGTCGCGTCGTCCAGCGCCATGCCCTGCAGACGCAGGGCGGCCGTGTACGCGAGCAGGTCGCGTCGATAGGCGGCGATCGTGTTCACGGACCGACCGCGCTCGACCGTCATCCACGTCAGGAACTCCTCGGCGTCGAGCGGGAGCTCAGCCGTGGTGATCACCCCGCAGCAGCCGCCGGTCGGTCATCAGCAGACCGATCGCTGTCTTCGCGTCCGGGATGTCGCCGCGCTCGACGAGCGCCATCGCCTCGGACAACGGCATGTGGCAGACGGTCATGTGCTCTTCTTCCGGCCCGTGCAGCTGCTGATCGACGGGTTCGAGGCCCGTCGCCAGGTAGATGTGCGTCACCGAGTCGGTCAGGCCGGGCGACGGATACAGCTCGGTGAGCTTCTCGATCGATCCCGCCCGGTAGCCGGCCTCCTCGGCGAGCTCGCGACTGGCCGTCAGCTCCGGTGGTTCACCTGATACGTCGCGCATGCCGGCGGGGATCTCCCACAGCTCGGTCTCGTACGGCGCCCGCCATTGCCGGATCAGCACGACGACCGGCGTGCCCTCCGCGTCGAACATGAGCGGCACGACCCCCACTGCGCCAGGGGAACGGACGATGTCCCGCTCGAACACGGTGCCACCGGGATCCTCGAACGCCGCGGTCACGACTCGCCAGACGTAGCCCTGGTGCACCTCCTGCTCGCCGATGCGGCGGAACCCGCCCCCCGTCATGCTGCGGACGTGGCCTCGGGCGCCGAGCGGCCGTCGAGCGCGCCGACGACGTCGAGATCGATGAGGTGCGGGTTGCGGCCCTCGCGCCGGGCGAGCGCGGCGCCGATCAACTCGCGGAACAGCGGATGCGGCCGATCGGGGCGGCTCTTGAACTCGGGATGGGCCTGGGTGCCGACCCAGAACGGATGGTCGTCGAGCTCGATGAACTCGACGAGCCGGCGGTCGGGTGAGATGCCGGAGCAGCGGAACCCCGCCGCCTCGAACCGGCTCTTGTACTGTGAGTTGAACTCGTAGCGGTGCCGGTGCCGTTCGCTGACGACAGGGTCGCCGTAGGCCTCGTGCACCTTCGTGCCCGGCTGCAGCACGGCGTAGTACGCACCGAGGCGCATCGTGCCGCCCATGTCGGTCACGTCGCGCTGGTCGTGCATGAGGTCGATCACCGGGTGCGGCGTGGCCGAATCGAACTCGGTGGAGTTCGCGCCGACGAGACCGAGCACGTGGCGGGCGAACTCGATCGTCATCACCTGCATGCCGAGGCACAGGCCGAGGCACGGGATGCCGTGCTCACGGGCGAAGCCGGCGGCGGCGATCTTGCCCTCGACGCCGCGCAGGCCGAAGCCGCCCGGGATCACCATCCCGTCGAGATCCGCGAGCCGGCCGACAGCGAGCAAACCCTCGACGTCCTCGGCCTGGATCCAGTCGAGCTCGACCTTCGCGCCGTGGTGGAAGCCGGCGTGCTTCAGGCTCTCGACGACCGAGAGGTAGGCGTCGGGGAGGTCGATGTACTTGCCGATCAGCCCGATCTTCACCGGCGTCGTCGCCGCCTCGACCTTGGTCACGACGGCCTGCCACGGCGCGAGGTCGATCTCGGTCTCCAGCCGAAGGACCGAGCACACGACCTCGTCGAGCCCCTCCTCGTGGAAGATCAGCGGGAGCTCGTAGATGTTGCGGGCATCGGCGGCGTTGATCACCGCCCGCTCCTCCACGTCGCACAGGTTCGAGATCTTGCGCTTCACGCCCGCACCGATCGGCGCTGCACTGCGGCACACGATCACGTCGGGTTGGATGCCCCGGCTGCGCAGCTCTGTGACGGAGTGCTGCGTCGGCTTCGTCTTCTGTTCGCCGGACGGGCCGATGAACGGCACGAGCGTCACGTGCAGGTAGCAGACGTTGTCGCGACCGGCGTCCTTGCGGAACTGCCGGATCGCTTCGAGGAACGGCAGGATCTCGATGTCGCCTACCGTGCCACCGACCTCGGTGATGACGACGTCGACGTCCTCGGTCGCGAGCCGGTTGATGCGGCGCTTGATCTCGTCCGTGATGTGCGGGATCACCTGCACGGTGCGGCCGAGGTAGTCGCCCCGCCGTTCCGCCGCGAGGACCGCCTGGTAGATCGAGCCGGTCGTGGCGTTCGAGTCACGCGTCAGGCTCTCGTCCGTGTAACGCTCGTAGTGCCCGAGGTCGAGGTCGGTCTCGCCGCCGTCGTCGGTCACGAACACCTCGCCGTGCTCGAACGGGTTCATCGTACCCGGATCGACGTTGATGTATGGATCGAGCTTCTGCATGGTGACCCGGAGGCCTCGGTGCTTCAGCAGGCGCCCGAGCGAGGACGCGGTGAGGCCCTTCCCCAGGGAGCTGGCGACGCCTCCAGTCACGAAGATGTGCTTCGGCACGGCAATTCGCCTCCCGTCAGTCGATTGCATGACGGGACATCACCATACGTCGCCGCACCCCGATCCGCATGGATGGCCGCCAGAAAACCCCGCACCCGGCTCAACCGCCACCGTCTCGTCCTCCGGCCTGCGGCCCGCCGAGGAGCTCGAGCGCGTGTTGCCGGGCCGTCTCGCTGTCGGCCCGCCCGGAGAGCATCCGCGACAGCTCGTCGACGCGGGCCGCGCCGTCGACCACGTGCGCACCCGCTGTGGTGCGCCCCTTCACGACCTGCTTCGTCACGACGACCTGCGTGCTCGCCAGGGCGGCGACCTGCGGGAGGTGGGTGACGACGAGGACCTGGTGACGCTCGCCGAGCCGTGCGAGCGCCCGGCCGACGGCGATCGCCGCAGCACCGCCGATGCCGGCGTCGACCTCGTCGAACACGAGCGTGTCCGGCGCCTCCGTCAGGACGAGACGCAGGGCGAGCATCGAGCGGGCCAACTCGCCGCCGGAGGCGACCTTCGTGAGCGGCAGCGCCGGCTCCCCTGGGTTCGCCCCGAGCAGGAAGGTGACATCGTCGCCCGGGTCCTCCCCGACGAGGATCTCGACGCGGGCCTTCTTCATCGCGAGCTCGCCGAGGTGGCCGGCGACCGCGGCCGCGAGCTTCGGCGCAGCGCGACGGCGCGCGGCGCCGACGGCGGCCGCGGCGTCGTCGACCGCGCGCAGCGCGGCTGCCCGCTCGCCGTCGAGCGTGGCGGCACGGGCCTCGTAGCCCTCGAGCTCGTCCAACCGGATGGCGCTCTCGCGCTGGTAGTCGAGCACGTCGGCGAGCGTGTCGCCGTACTTCCGCCGGAGCTCGTGCAGCAGCTGGCGCCGGGCGCGGAGCACGGCGAGTCGCTCGGGGTCCTCCTCGATCGACTCCGCACGCGTCCGGAGCTCGGCGCCGGCATCGGCGAGCTCGGTGGCGAGCGACCTGAGCCGCACCACTGCTTCGTCGAACGGTGCCCGGCCGGTGATCGACGCGATCGCAACGCCGAGTGCATCCGCAGCGCCGCCATCGGCCGTGAGCGCATCGATCGCGCGCAGCGCTGCCTCGCGGTGCGCGACCGCGTCGGCGAGGAGCTCCTCGTCCTGCGCGAGTTGCTCCTCCTCGTCCGGTCCGGTGATCGCCGCTGCGGCGAGCTCGCCCACCTGGAATCGCAGCAGGTCGATCTCGCGCGCCCGCGCTCTGGCGTCACCGCCGAGCGCCGCGAGCGTCGCCTCGATCTCGGTGAGCCGCGCTCGCGCCGCACGCAGCAGAGTGAGGTCGACGGCACCGAACCGGTCGAGCGCACCGCGCTGCGCGATGCCCGACAGCAGGCTCTGGTGGCTGTGCTGGCCGTGCAGGTCGACGAGCCGGCTCCCCTCCTCCGCCAGGTTGGCGACGGTCGCGAGGCGGCCGTTGACGTACGCCCGCGAACGGCCGTCGGCGGGTATCACGCGGGCGAGCACGACTTCGTCGTCGCCGAGCACGAACCGCCCCTCGACCCGCGCCTCGCCGGCACCAGGCCGCACGAGCGTGCCCTCCGCCCGCCCGCCGACGAGGAGGCTGATTGCCTCGACGAGCATCGTCTTGCCGGCGCCGGTCTCGCCCGTCAGCGCGGTGAGTCCACGCCCGAGTACGAGGTCGAGCTGGTCGATGACGCCCAGTTGTTCGATGTGGAGCTCGGTCAGCATCGGTACCTGCGGTGGATCTCGTGGTTCGGGGAGCTCAACGGTCGCTCAGCCCGAACTTCGCCTTCAGGATCTGGTGGAAACGGCGCCGGCCGAACCGCACGAAGATGGCCGCCGAGTCGGACGGCCGGCAGCGCACGGTATCGCCCTCGCCGAGCCCCGCCACCCTGACGCCGTCGAGCGCCAGCGCGACAGGACGGTGCCCCATGACCTCGATCAGGATGTCCTCCTCCGGGTCGAGCACGAGTGCGCGATCGAACAGCATGTGCGGCGACACCGGGGTCAGGAGCATGGCGCGATGGGTCGGCGAGATCACCGGCCCGCGAGCCGACAGTGAGTACGCCGTGGAACCGGTCGGCGTGGCGACGATCAGTCCGTCGGCGGCGTAGGACGTGAACGGCGCGCCGTCGATGTCCACGAGGAGACGAACGGTGTGCCCGCTCTCCTGCTTCTCGAGCACGGCCTCGTTCAACGCCCGCCACGGGCCGGCGACACCCTCGCCGACCCGGTCGACGGTGACGGTCAGCATCATCCGCCGCTCGAGGGTGAAGTCGTCGTCGAAGAAGCGTTCGAGCGCTGCGGTCATCGCCGGCGGCTCGACCTCGGTGAGGTACCCGAGCAGCCCCACGTTGATGCCGATCACGGGCACCTCGGCGCCGTCGAGCAACTTGATCGCCCGCAGCATCGTGCCGTCGCCGCCGAGGCTGAGCGCGAGGCCGGCCTCGGCCGGCGCCCGCTCCGCGGCCAAGGAGTCGAGTGCGAGCGCGGCGGCGTCCTCGGGCGGCATCCACGCCTCGTGCCCGCGTTCGCGCAGCCACGTCGACGCAGCGAGCGCGAGCGCGGCCGCCTCGGTGCGTTCGTGGTGGGCGACGATCATCACCGCGGTCATGGTCGGGGCGCCTCGGGCGCTCGTGCGTGCACCAGGAACTCCTTGTTGCCGTCGGCTCCGTGGATCGGGGAGGTCATCCACCCGCGTACGTCGGCCCCGAGGTTACGCAGGGCATCGTCGATCTTCGCGCGGACCCGCTCGTGGATCTCGGGATCGGTGATCACCCCCTTGCCTCGCGACACCTCGGCGCGGCCGGCTTCGAACTGCGGTTTGACGAGCAGCACGAGATCGGCGCCCGGGCGGCAGGCGCCGAGCAAGGCAGGCAGCACGACGGTGAGCGAGATGAACGACACGTCGGCCACGACGAGATCGACCGGACCACCGATGTCGTCGACATCGAGCCGACGCACGTTGTAGCGCTCGATCACGTCGACCCGCGGATCGGCGCGGATCCGTTCGTGGAGCTGACCGTGGCCGACGTCGAGCGCGACCACCTTCGCCGCGCCGCGTTGCAGCACGCAGTCGGTGAAGCCACCGGTCGACGCGCCGGCATCGAGCACGCGGGCACCGAGCGGCGACACGCCGAACTCGTCGAGCGCAGCGTCGAGCTTCTCACCACCGCGACTGACGAACCTCGGCTTCGCGCCCAGCACGACCACTGCCTCGCCCGGGCTAACCAGCCGGGCGGCCTTGTCAGCCGGGGCGCCGCCGACGAGGACGCGACCCGCTTCGACCAGCGCGACAGCGTCGCGCCGACTCGGCGCGAGCCCCCGGCGGACGATCTCTGCGTCGAGCCGCCGTCGCGGTGCCACGACCTCAGGTGCGCGGTGCCGCTGCAGCCTTCTTCGCCGGTGCCTTGCGGCCCATTGCGACCTTCTTCGCCGCGGCCTTGCGCGGTGCAGCCTTCTTGGCGGCGGCCTTGCGCGGTGCAGCCTTCTTGGCGGCGGCCTTCTTCGGTGCAGCCTTCTTCGCGGCAACGGGCCGGGCCGCCTTCGCAGCCTTCTTCGCGGTCTTCTTCGCCGTCGCGGTGGCGCGCCTCGCCGCGGCGGGCATGCCGACACCGGTCAGCTCGGCGAAGCGCGCCTCGAGCGCCTCGACCTGCTCGTTGACGCGGGCCATCTGCTTGTTCACCTCGGACTGGATGAGCGCAACGAGACGCTCGGTGCTCTCGCGCCCGCGCTCGACGAGATCCTGCACGAGGTCCTCGGCTTCCTTCCTGCGCACATCGCCCTGCTTGACGAGATCCTTGACGAGTGCTTCCGCTCGGCTCTGCGTCATCTGCGTCGCCTGGACGCCGGCGTCGAGGAACCGCTTGATCAGATCGTTCTGTGCCATGACTGCAGCGTAGACCCCGTTCGACGCGCCGCTAGTGACCTTGGTCCTCTCTTGCCAGCAGCTGCGCGGCGATGGCGGCGAGGTTCGCGGCGACGAGGTCGGGCACCGGTTCCACCACCGTGCCGGCGGCAGTCACTCCCGACCACACCAGCGCGAACGGGCAGCCGAGGGCGCGGGCGAACCGCCCGTCGGTCGAGGGCCGGTCACCGACCATCACGGCGTCGGTGACACCCGGCTGATCCGCCACTCCGAGCACTGCCCGGACGAGCGCCGCCATCGGCGCGTAGGGCTTGCCGGCGATCACCGGTGACGCGCCGCTCGCGGTCGCGACCGCGGCGAGGAGCGAGCCACCGCCTGGGATCGGGCCGTCCGGCGTCGGGTACGTCGCGTCGTCGTTCGTCCCGATCAAGCGAGCACCGGCGATGACTGCTGTCGCGGCGCGGCGCAGCCCCTCGTAGTCGAAGCTGCGATGGAAGCCGACGAGCACCGCGTCGCAGGCCCCCTCGGTCACGACGACCGCGCCGCGCCGTTCGAGCGCCTGCACGATGCCGGGGCCACCGCAGACGTGGACCCGCTCGCCGGGCTCGACGAGCTCCGCGGCGGCAAGTGCCGATGTGAGCACGTCGCCGACGGCAGGGATGCCGATCGCGGCGAGCGCCGCTTCCTGTTCCTCGACGAGCGAGAACGAGTTGTTCGTCACGAACAGCACCCGGTGGTCGGCGGCGCGCAGCGCGGCGATCGCCTCGACGGAGCCGGCGATCGGATGGTGGCTGAGCCAGACGACGCCGTCCAGGTCGCACAGCACGGCGACAGGGAGGCTGCGCACACCGGTGAGATCGTCGATGGGCATCGGCTGGAGATCGTGCCACGGCCGTGGCACCCTGTTCGCGTGCCCCGCTTCGAACCGTTCACCGCGATCCGCTACGACGTGTCCGGCTCACCGCTGGCAGACGTCGCCGCGCCGCCCTATGACGTGCTCTCCGACGCCGATCGCTCGGCGCTCGCCGATCGACACCCGCGCAACATCGTCCACATCGACCTGCCGCTCGAGGCGAACGGGGTCGACCGCTACGAGGCCGCGGCCGCGCTGCTCGTGTCGTGGCTCGACGACGGAACGCTCATCGTCGACGAGCTGCCGAGCTTCACGCTCTACCGGATGGAGTTCGTCGACGACTCGGGGCGGCCGCGGTCGACCGTCGGGGTGATCGGCGCCCTCGAAGTGGTCGACGAGGGCGCGGGAGGGGTGCTCCCCCACGAGCGCACGATGGCGAAGGCGAAGACGGATCGACTCGACCTCACCCGGGCGACGCGCTCGAACTTGTCGCCCGTGTGGGGGCTGTCCCTCACCGGTGGGCTGTCCGCGCTACTGCGCGAGCCGGGTGAGCCGATGGGCTCGGTCACGGTCGACGCCGTCACCCATGCCGTCGAGCGCGTGACCGATCCCGATCGGATCGCCGCGATCTCCGCCGCCGTCGCCTCGCAGCCGGTGCTGATCGCCGACGGTCATCACCGCTACGCGATCGCGCGGACCTATCGGGACGAGATCCGGGCCGCGACCGGGCGCACCGATACCCCGGCCGAGCTGACGATGACGTACGTCGGCGAGCTCGTCGAGGATCAGCTGAGCATCGAGGCGATCCACCGGCTGATCGACGGCATCTCGGCCGACGACCTCGCGGTCGCCCTCGAGCCGTTCTTCGAGCAAGCTCCTGCCGGTGAGCTGGCGCCGCTCGTGCTCGCCCAGATGGCCGCCCAGGGCGCGCTCTGCCTCGTCCATCCCGACGGGTCAGGCACGTTCCTGCGCCCGAAGGCCGAGGCCTTCGCCGGCGAGCGCGACCTCGACAGCGCTCGGCTCGAGCGGGCGCTCGCCGGCGTCACCCACGAGGTGCGCTACCAGCACGGCGTCACGAACGTGCTCGACGCCGTGCGTTCTGGCGCGGCGGCGACTGCCGTACTGATCCGACCGGTCGGCATCGCCGAGATCCGGCGCACGGCCGACGAGGGACTGCTGATGCCGCCGAAGTCGACGTTCTTCACGCCGAAGCTCCGGACCGGGCTGGTGGTGCGCCCCTTGGGCGACTGATCAGTCGACCGTCCAGGTGCCGTTCGAGCGAAGCAACGCCGCGAGGTCGCCAGGGCCCTTCTTCGCGGACGCGTCCACGACCTGCTGGGACACGGCGCTGCCGTAGTCCGGCCGATCGATGTCGCGGAACACGCCGAACGGCGTCGGCATGTGGTCGCTGTGCGAGATCCGTGCGAGCGCGAACGCGAGGCTCGGGTCGGGTCGGTGGGCGTCGTGGACGAGCAGCGCGTCCTCGCCGACCTCGGCGACCTCCACGATGCGCAACTGGCCGTCGGTGCCCATCACGACACCACGGTGCCCGTCGGTGCCGAAGCGGATCGGCTCGCCGTGCTTCAGGTCGATCAGCATCTCCTCGCGGGCGACGCGCCCGGTGACGTGGTCGAAGGCGCCGTCGTTGAACACGTTGCAGTTCTGGAAGATCTCGACGAACGACGCGCCACGGTGGGCGTGGGCGGCGCGGAAGGTCTCCATCATGTGCTTGCGGTCGAGGTCGTGGGTGCGGGCGACGAAGCTCGCCTCCGCGCCGAGCGCGACGGACAGCGGGTTGAACGGCGGGTCGACGGAACCGAACGGCGTCGACTTCGTCACCTTGCCGATCTCGGACGTCGGCGAGTACTGACCCTTCGTGAGGCCGTAGATCCGGTTGTTGAACAGCAGGATCGTGAGGTTGACGTTGCGCCGCAAGGCGTGGATGAGGTGGTTCCCACCGATCGACAGTCCGTCGCCGTCACCCGTGATCACCCACACGTCGAGGTCGGGACGGGCGGTCGCGATCCCAGTCGCGAGCGTCGGCGCGCGGCCGTGGATGCTGTGGATCCCATACGTGTTCATGTAGTACGGGAAGCGGCTGCTGCAACCGATGCCGGAGACGAAGACGGTCTGCTCGGGTCGCACACCGAGCTCGGGCATGAGGGTCTGGACGGCGAGCAGGATGCCGTAGTCGCCACATCCGGGGCACCAGCGGACCTCCTGGTCGCTGGTCCAGTCCTTCTTGGTGGTGAGCGGAACGACCGTGTCGGTCATGATGCCAGAGCCTCCTCGATCGCAGCTTCGAGCTCGAGTGCGGTGAAGGGCAGGCCCTGCACCTTGGTGACGGACCGGGCGTCCACGAGGAACTCGCCACGCACGAGGCGGCAGAGCTGACCGAGGTTGAGCTCGGGGACGATGATCTTCGGGAAGGTGTGCAACAGCTCACCGAGGTTGGCGGGCAGCGGGTTGAGGTGGGTGAGGTGGATCCAACCCACCTTCTGCCCACGTCGTCGGCTGCGTTGGACGGCGGCGTCGATCGCCGCCCACGTGGAGCCCCAACCGAGCACGCAGACGTCGCCGTCGGCATCACCGATGACGGAGGCCGGCGGGATGTCGGCGGCGATGCCGGCGATCTTGGCGGCCCGCAGCCGGACCATCTTCTCGTGGTTCTCGGGCGTGTAGTCGATGTTGCCGCTGCCGTCCTGCTTCTCGAGCCCTCCGACGCGGTGCATCAGGTGCGGCGTGCCGGGGATCGCCCACGGGCGGGACAGGGTCTCGGGATCGCGCAGGTACGGCCAGAACTCCTCCGTGCCGTCCTCGGCGACGTGGTTGAACCCGGACGCGAAGGGCACGGAGATGTCCGGCAGTGAGCTCGCGTCGGGCAGCCGCCACGGCTCGGAGCCGTTCGCGATGTAGCCGTCGGACAGCAGGATCACCGGGGTGCGGTACTTGATCGCGATGCGCACTGCCTCGATCGCCGCGGCGAAGCAGTTGCTCGGGCTGTAGGCGGCGACGACCGGGAGCGGCGCCTCGGCGTGACGGCCGTAGAGCGCGATGTTGAGGTCGGCTGCCTCGGTCTTCGTCGGCAGACCAGTCGACGGCCCGCCGCGCTGGATGTCGACGAGCAACAACGGCAGCTCGAGCGAGACGGCAAGGCTGACGGTCTCGCTCTTCAGCGCGAGGCCGGGCCCGCTCGTTGTGGTGACGCCGAGGTTGCCGGCGAACGCCGCGCCGAGTGCCATGCCGGCAGCGGCGATCTCGTCCTCGGCCTGCACCGTCCGCACGCCGAAGTGCTTGTGCTTCGAGAGCTCGTGGAGGATGTCGGACGCCGGCGTGATCGGGTAGCTCCCGAGGAAGACCGGCAGCCGGGCGAGGGTGCCGGCGGCGACGATGCCCCAGGCGAGCGCGACGTTGCCGGTGATGTTCGTGTACTCGCCGGACGGCAACGAGGCCGCGGCGACGGAGAACGGGTGGTCGAAGAGCTCGGTCGTCTCGCCGAAGTTGAAGCCGGTGAGGAACGCGGCGCGGTTGGCGGCGCGGACCAGCGGCTCCTTGAAGCGGGTCTCGATCCACTCGAGCTGCGGCTCGATCGGGCGCGAGTAGAGCCACGAGATCAGCCCGAGGGCGAAGAAGTTCTTCGAACGGTCGGCGTCGCGCGGCTTCACCCCGAGCGGGGCCGCGGCGTCCTTGGTGAGGCTCGTCATCGGCACCTCGATGACCCGGTAGCCCTTCAGCGAGCCGTCGTGGAGCGGGTTCGCGGTGTAGCCGGCCTTCGCCAGATCACGCTCGCCGAACGTGTCGATGTTCACGATCACGGTGCCGCCGGTCTCGAGCCGGTTGAGGTCGGCCTTGAGCGCGGCGGGGTTCATCGCCACGAGCACGCTCGGCGCGTCGCCGGGCGTGGTGATGTCGTGATCGGAGATGTGGACCTGGAAGCTCGACACGCCGTTGACCGTGCCCGCTGGGGCACGGATCTCTGCCGGGTACTCCGGCAAGGTCGACAGGTCGTTGCCGAACATCGCGCTCACCGAGGTGAAGCGATCGCCGGTCAGTTGCATCCCGTCGCCCGAGTCGCCCGCAAAGCGCACGACCACCCGATCGAGCGCTTCCGGTATCCGATGCGGCGGCCGTTCTGCGGTGTCCGTCATGGCCACCCTCCCGTTCGAGCGGCGAGCACCGTTGCGCGTCGCTCCCTTCGGACCATATCCCGCGCGCGCTCGAAACGCGCAGCACCGCGCGCGGTCCCGGGGTGTCAGGCGATCGTGATCGTGTCGTCCAGGTAGACGTCCTGGATCGCGCGCAGCAGGTCGGCGCCCTCGTCGATCGGGCGCTGGAACGCCTTCCGACCCGAGATCAGACCCTGACCACCGGCGCGCTTGTTGACGACCGCGGTCTTCACCGCTGCCGCCAGGTCGCCGGCGCCCTTCGACTCGCCGCCGCTGTTGATCAGCCCGATCCGGCCCATATAGCAGTTCACCACCTGCCAGCGGGTGAGGTCGATCGGGTGATCGGTGGTCAGCTCGTCGTACACGAGCTTCGAGGTCTTGCCGTAGCCGCTGAGCGCGTTGTAGCCGCCGTTGTTCTCGGGCAGCTTCTGCTTGATGATGTCGGCCTCGATCGTCACACCGAGGTGGTTCGCCTGGCTCGTGAGGTCGGCGGACGCGTGGTAGTCGATCTCCTGCTTGAACGCGTTGTTGCGGAGGTAGCACCAGAGCACCGTGAACAGCCCGAGGTCGTGGGCCTGCTTGAACGCGACCGACACTTCTTGGATCTGCCGGGTGGCCTGCTCGGACCCGAAGTAGATCGTGGCGCCGACACCGACGGCACCCATGTCGTAGGCCTGCTTCACCGAGCCGAACATGATCTGGTCGTACTTGTTCGGGTAGGTCATCAGCTCGTTGTGGTTGAGCTTCACGATGAACGGGATCTTGTGCGCGTAGGTCCGGGCGACCGCGCCGAGGACACCGAACGTGCTGGCGACCGCGTTGCAGCCACCCTCGATCGCCAGGCGGCAGATGTTCGCCGGGTCGAAGTAGATCGGGTTCGGTGCGAACGAGGCGGCGCCCGAGTGCTCGATGCCCTGGTCGACGGGGAGGATCGACACGTAGCCCGTACCGGCGAGCCGTCCGTGGCCGTAGAGCGATCCGAGGTTGCGCAGCACCGTCGGCGAGCGGTCGGTCTGGACCATCACCCGATCGATGAAGTCGGGTCCGGGCAAGGTGATCGTGTCCTTCGGGACACCCTTGCAGGTGTGGTTCAGCAGGGACTCTGCCTCTTCACCGAGCAGCGACTGGATGTCCACGGGATCACTCCTTGATTCGTCAGAACCGCAGGCCGCCCATCGGGGGTGAGCGGTCACGTGCCGAACCGCGATCCTAACCGAGACTGCTCGATTCGGCCTGGACGCGTGCGAGCGCTTCCGCCATCAGCTTGGACCGCCGTCGGCGGTCACGACCGACCACCACGCTCTCGGCGAGGACCTCGGTACGGCTCTGCGTCGACCCGCCGGCCCGGAAGAACCGGCGGCGCACCGTGCCGAGGACGACCACGTCGGCGCCGACCTCGACGTCGGCACGTGCCGGTGGATCCACCCAGCTGACCGGCACCGAGTGCGACCGATCAGCCCCACCTTTCGTCGTCACGTCGAACGACCACACCGTGGCGCCCGACGCCAGCTCGCGTCGATCCACTGCCGATGACGCCACCCCCTGCAAGACCACCACGTTCATCGTCCCGACCTCCTCCTACGCGCGGGCCCTGGTGGGCGCCGGACCATCTCAGGCGGGGGAAGCCGTCGATGGCAGCGTGCCAGAGGGGTGTGTCAGAGATCGATGAGGAGCGACGTCAGGCTCGTCGGCGCCGGTACACGCGGCGTCGAGCGATCAGCGGCCGATTGCAGCGGGGCGGTCAGCGGCCGAGTGCGGCGAGGCGATCGTCGACGTCGGCGAAGTCCGGGGCCACGTCACGGATGCGCCCGAACAGCTGACGGGCGGCCGTCGCGTCGCCGGAACGGTCGTACAGGTCGGCGAGCACGTACCAGGTGCGGATGTGGTGGTCGCGCAACCGGCGCGGCATCACCCCGGAGGGTCGCAGCAGTGCGATCGCACCGCGCACGTCGCCGCGGTCGGCCAGCGATCCGGCCATCACGATGCGGCCTTCGGCAACGACTGCAGCCGACGGCGACGCCTCCTTCAGCTCGGTCCACAGCTCGGCCACCTTGGCGTGGCGCCGCATCGCCCGGTAGCAGTCGGCGAGCACGGGCAGGTGCTCGACGCTGCCGGACAGCGTTCGATACGCCTCGAGCTCGCCCGCAGCAGCGCGCCACTTGCCCAGCCGGTAGAGCGTCAAGCCGTACAGCTCGCGCGCGCTCGCGACGCCGGCGAGCTCAGCCATGAGCGGCGCGAGCGTTCGGCGCACGTCGAAGTAGCGCTCTCGGCGGAAGGCCGACTCTGCCATCGCGAGCCGTTCTCTGTAGCGACTCGCATCGCGAGAGCCGAGCGTGCCGAGGAGCTCCTCCTCGAAGCGGGTCGGCAGAGGGCTGCTGCGCCTCGTCTGCTCGGGATGGCTGGGCAGATCGGGCAGCGGCGCCGCCGACTTCGCGCCGCGGCTGGTGGCGCCCTTCGCTGCCGCGCGCACCGCGCCCTCGTCGATCCACTCCTCGGGCTGCCACGGCTCGCGCGCCTTCGGCTCGGTCTGGCGGAGGCCGGATGTCCCGCGCCGCGGCGGCGCGTTGTCGTCGAACTGGACGACCGGCCGTTCGCTCCTCCCGCGGGAGGGACCGGACGGGCGACGGTCACCGCGCCCGCCGGCCGGTGGCCGACGATCACCCGGGCGCTGACGATCACCCGGGCGCTGACGATCAGCAGGGCGCGGACGATCACCCGGGGCGCCGGCGCCATCTCGAGGAGCATCGAAACGCCGCGGAGCAGGTCTGGCGATGCGCGAGCTCGAACTGCCGCCGGGACGTGCCCCGCCTGCCGGACGACCGGAACGCGATCCATCTGCCGGGGCCTGGCGGGGGCGGTCGGCACCACCGGCGCCGCTCCGATCGTCCGACCACGAGCGCGCGGCGCGCGGCCGATCCTCCGAACGGCCGGCGCCAGGACGCCCGGAGCCGCCGCGGTCCTCGCGACCGCGATCATCACGTGCGCGACCGGCACCCGCTGGACGAGTCACGCCGCCGGAACGCGCACCCGTTGGACGACCGGCAGCCGTTGGACGACCGGCACCCGTCGGACGACCCGCACCCGTCGGACGACCCGCACCGCCGGCGCGGGGACTGCCGCCGGCACGCACGGGTCGGTTCTCGCCGGAACGCCCGGCACCTCTCGGCGCACCGCTCGTCGGCCGACCCGCACCGCTACCTCTCCCCGCGCCGCTCCCCCTGCCAGCACCGCTCGAGCCACCGCGCGGGCGCGGCGACGACGACGAGGGACGATCTGAGCGAGGCACGACCGGGAACCTTACGGGCAGCGGGGGCGAAAAACGACGAGAGCCCCCGACCAGCGGGGGCTCTCTACGAAGAATCCGGCGGCGTCCTACTCTCCCAGGGGGTCTACCCCCAAGTACCATCGGCGCTGGCGGGCTTAACTGCCGTGTTCGGCATGGGAACGGGTGTATCTCCGCCGCTATGGCCACCGGAAATCAGTTGTCAACGTGGATCTCCACGAGGACTCCAGAGCAAGCACGAGCGTTCTTCAAACCAAGCCCTCGGCCGATTAGTACCGGTCGGCTAAATGCGTTACCGCATGTACACCTCCGGCCTATCAACGTGATGGTCTCGTCACGGGCCTTACCAGGTTAACCCTGTGGGAGTGCTCATCTTGGAACAGGCTTCCCGCTTAGATGCTTTCAGCGGTTATCCCTTCCGTAGGTGGCTAATCTGCCGTGCCCTTGGCAGGACAACAGACACACCAGAGCTACGTCCATCCCGGTCCTCTCGTACTAGGGATAGCCTTCCTCAACACTCCTTCGGCTGCGGAGGATAGGGACCAAACTGTCTCACGACGTTTTAAACCCAGCTCGCGTACCGCTTTAATGGGCGAACAGCCCAACCCTTGGGACCTGCTTCAGCCCCAGGATGCGATGAGCCGACATCGAGGTGCCAAACCTTCCCGTCGATATGGACTCTTGGGGAAGATTAGCCTGTTATCCCCGGGGTACCTTTTATCCGTTGAGCGACCACACTTCCACACGTGATGGCCGGGTCACTATGCCCTGCTTTCGCACCTGCTTGACCTGTCAGTCTCGCAGTCAAGCTCTCTTGTGCCATTGCACTCGACGGCTGATTGCCAACCAGCCTGAGAGAACCTTTGGGCGCCTCCGTTACAATTTAGGAGGCGACCGCCCCAGTCAAACTACCCGCCTGGCGCTGTTCCCGATCCGGATAACGGACCAGAGTTAGAGTCCCAGAATATGCAGGGTGGTATTTCAACGTTGACTCCACGATGGCTAGCGCCACCGCTTCCAAGTCTCCCACCTATCCTACACAACACATGCCAAAACTCAACACCAAGTTATAGTAAAGGTCCACGGGGTCTTTCCGTCCTTCCGCAGCTAACGAGCATCTTTACTCGTACTTCAATTTCGCCGGGTCTGTGGTTGAGACAGTGGGGAAGTCGTTACGCCATTCGTGCAGGTCGGAACTTACCCGACAAGGAATTTCGCTACCTTAGGACCGTTATAGTTACGGCCGCCATTCACCGGGGCTTAGGTTCAGAGCTTCGTCTTTCGACTAACCCTTCCCCGTGACCTTCCGGCATTGGGCAGGCGTCACAGCGTATACAGCGCCTTGCGGCTTCGCACGCTGCTGTGTTTTTAGTAAACAGTCGCTACCCCCTGGTCTGTGCCACCCCCTCATGCTCCCGCCGCGAGGGCGTTCACACTAATAGGGTCCTCCTTCTTCCTAAGTTACGGAGGTAATTTGCCGAGTTCCTTAACCACAGTTCTCCCGATCGCCTTGGTATTCTCTACCCGCCCACCTGTGTCGGTTTGGGGTACGGGCACCGTGCTAACTCACTGTTGGGCTTTTCTTGACAGCATGGGATCAGTGACTTCGCCTGAAGCGGCTCGGCATCACGTCTCAGAGTTATGGCCCCAACTCTCATCGGGACCCTCCTACACGCTTACCCGGGGACTACCATCGCCCCGGTTCACCTACCCTCCTGCGTCCCCCTCCAGTTACCCGCAACCAGCTTGGCGGGATCGTCCGAAGACAGCCCCCACGTCGCCGATATTGGGCTTGGCGCGAACACGGTGGTACCGGAATATCAACCGGTTGTGCATCGACTACGCCTTGCGGCCTCGCCTTAGCTCCCGACTCACCCTGGGAGGATTAGCCTTCCCCAGGAACCCTTGGGCTTTCGGCGGAGGGGTTTCTCACCCCTCTCTCGCTACTCATGCCTGCATTCTCACTCGATGGCGCTCCACGTCGGGTTCTCCCGCCGCTTCGCTGCACCATCGACGCTCCTCTACCGCTCCTCCTTACGGAGGAACCCATAGCTTCGGCTCAGGACTTGAGCCCCGTTAAATTGTCCGCGCAGGACCACTCGACCAGTGAGCTATTACGCACTCTTTCAAGGGTGGCTGCTTCTAAGCCAACCTCCTGGCTGTCTCAGCAGTCCCACATCGTTTTCCACTTAGTCCTGAATTAGGGGCCTTAGCTGATGATCTGGGCTGTTTCCCTTTCGACCAACGAAGCTCATCCCCCGTGGTCTCACTGCCATGATCTGGAGCACCGGCATTCGGAGTTTGGCTGGGGTCGGTAAGCTTGTAGGCCCCCTAACCCATCCAGTGCTCTACCTCCGGCGCTGAACTCATGACGCTGCACCTAAATGCATTTCGAGGAGAACCAGCTATCACCAAGTTTGCTTGGCCTTTCACCCCTATCCACAGGTCATCCCCGCCATTTTCAACTGACGTGGGTTCGGTCCTCCACGGGGTCTTACCCCCGCTTCAACCTGCCCATGGATAGATCACTTGGCTTCGGGTCTACAGCATGCGACTAAACGCCCTATTCAGACTCGCTTTCGCTCCGGCTTCCCCTCACGGGTTAACCTTGCCACATACCGTAACTCGCAGGCTCATTCTTCAAAAGGCACGCCATCGCGGCCACCTTGCGGTGACGACGCTTTGACTGTTTGTAAACCAACGGTTTCAGGTACTATTTCACTCCCCTCCCGGGGTACTTTTCACCTTTCCCTCACGGTACTGGTTCACTATCGGTCGCCAAGGAATACTTAGACTTACGAGGTGGTCCTCGCAGATTCACGCCGGTTTTCACGGTCCCGGCGCTACTTGGGATACTGACTGGAGGCTGCGTGTGTTTCGTGTACGGGGCTCTTACCCACTGCGGCCGGCCTTTCCAGAACCGTTCCACTACACAGCAACTTGGTAACTCCATGGTGCAGCTGGTGCAACACCCGTCAGTCCCACGACCCCATACCGGCAACGCCACCAGGCTTTGACACCGGCACGGTTTAGTCTCTTCCCTCTTCGCTCGCCGCTACTAAGGGAGTCGCGGTTGCTTTCCTTTCCTCAGGGTACTGAGATGTTTCAATTCCCCTGGTTCCCTCCGCCGGCCCTATGTGTTCAGACCGGGGTGACACCCCATGACGGGTGCCGGGTTTCCCCATTCGGACATCTGCGGATCAGTGCCTAGTAGACGGCTCCCCGCAGCTTTTCGCAGTCACTCACGTCCTTCATCGGTTCTTGGCGCCAAGGCATCCACCGTTGGCTCTTTGTAGCTTGGAAAATAAAGATGCTCGTGCTTGCTCTGCAGTTCTCAAGGAGCGCCACAACGGGGAGGCCATGAAGGCCTGCTACCCGTGTTGCCATTGATGCACCGAACCGGTGCACCGCAGGGGCGAGAGGGACTACTCCCTCAAAACGGAAGAGAAGACAAAGCTTGATGCTTCGAGTCAGCCAAGAGGCAGAACCTCCATTGACCGACCGTGGTACCGAACCCACCAGTGCACCAACAAGGAGTGCTCGTGCCGGCCAGGACAAATGCCTGACAACGACTCGAGAACTGCTCCTTAGAAAGGAGGTGATCCAGCCGCACCTTCCGGTACGGCTACCTTGTTACGACTTCACCCCAATCACCGACCCCACCTTCGACGGCTCCTTCCTTGCGGTTAGGCCACCGGCTTCGGGTGTTGCCAACTTTCGTGGTGTGACGGGCGGTGTGTACAAGGCCCGGGAACGTATTCACCCCGGCGTGCTGATCCGGGATTACTAGCAACTCCAGCTTCATGGAGTCGAGTTGCAGACTCCAATCCGAACTGAGACCGGCTTTATGGGATTCGCTCACCCTCGCGGGATAGCAGCCCTTTGTACCGGCCATTGTAGCGTGTTTGCAGCCCTGGACATAAGGGGCATGATGACTTGACGTCATCCCCACCTTCCTCCGAGTTGACCCCGGCAGTCTCCTACGAGTCCCCGGCATTACCCGCTGGCAACATAGGACAAGGGTTGCGCTCGTTGCGGGACTTAACCCAACATCTCACGACACGAGCTGACGACAGCCATGCACCACCTGTGTAAGGCCCCGAAGGACACCGTATCTCTACGGCTTTTCCCTACATGTCAAGCCCAGGTAAGGTTCTTCGCGTTGCATCGAATTAAGCAACACGCTCCGCTGCTTGTGCGGGCCCCCGTCAATTCCTTTGAGTTTTAGCCTTGCGGCCGTACTCCCCAGGCGGGGCACTTAATGCGTTAGCGACGGCACGGACCTCGTTGGTTGAGGCCCACACCTAGTGCCCAACGTTTACGGCGTGGACTACCAGGGTATCTAATCCTGTTTGCTACCCACGCTTTCGCTCCTCAGCGTCAGTTCCGGCCCAGAGTGGCGCCTTCGCCACCGGTGTTCCTCCTAATATCTGCGCATTTCACCGCTACACTAGGAATTCCCCACTCCCCTACCGGACTCTAGTCACAGCAGTATCGGGTGGCGGCTCTGGGTTAAGCCCAGAGTTTTCACACCCGACTTACTGAACCGCCTACGAGCTCTTTACGCCCAATAAATCCGGACAACGCTTGGTGCCTACGTGTCACCGCGGCTGCTGGCACGTAGTTGGCCGCACCTTCTTCTGCAGGTACCGTCATTTTCGTTCCTGCTGAAAGCGGTTTACAACCCGAAGGCCTTCTTCCCGCACGCGGCGTTGCTGCGTCAGGCTTTCGCCCATTGCGCAAGATTCCCCACTGCTGCCTCCCGTAGGAGTCTGGGCCGTGTCTCAGTCCCAGTGTGGCTGATCATCCTCTCAGACCAGCTACCCGTCGACGCCTTGGTAGGCCATTACCCCACCAACAAGCTGATAGGCCGCGAGACCGTCCCGATCCGAAATTCTTTCGTCGGTTCACCATGCGATGATCCGACGGCATCCGGTATTAGCAGGTGTTTCCACCTGTTATTCCAGAGACCGGGGTAGGTTTCTCACGTGTTACGCACCCGTTCGCCACTAGATTTTCCCCAGTGTTGCCACTGGTTGAATCCCGTTCGACTTGCATGTGTTAAGCACGCCGCCAGCGTTCGTCCTGAGCCAGGATCAAACTCTCCATCGAAAACGTGTCAACCAGTACCGAAGCACTGACCGAAGCGTCTTATGTAAGAATTCCCGTGGCGAAGAGAATCAATCTCCGTGATCCACGAGGTCCTTGCTTGTGTCGGGGCTGATTACCCAACGTGCATTGAATTGACGTGCAGTCCGACCGTGAGGTCTGACTGCCCGCACTGGCGTTCAGTCTTCTCTTCCGTTTTCAAGGAGCCGAAGCTCTGGCACGCTGTCACTCTTCAGAAGTGCTGGTGCCATCTCGCAGGCAGTGTTTCGCTGCCGTGAGGCGAATGGAAACACTACAAGTGAGATTCCAGGTCGTCAACCTGGCCCGGAAGAAATCCGGACGAGCACGTGAGCCGTGCGTCCCCGACGGAGCAGGAGCCACCGCCCGTGGAGCGGGTCGACGTGGTCGAGGCCCTGGTCAGCGGGGGTGAGCTGGCGCCCATTGACCCGGTACGAGCCTTGCTGGAGGTTACGCCGGGCATCGCCGTTCGAGGTCGCCAATCCGGTCACCGTGAGCACACCCACGAGATCGGCGAGCTCGGCACTCGTCCGGTCGAACGTCGGCACTTCGGCAGCGACGACCTCGAGCGCGGCTTCCGAGGCAGCCGTCGGGTCGCCACCGAACAGCACGTCCGCCGCTTCCGAGGCGCGCGCCTCGGCCTCCGCACCGTGCACGAGCGTGGTCAGGTCGCTGGCGAGCACCCGCTGCGCGACTCGCCGCTCGGGCGCGGCGCGGTGCTCGCCCATCAGCGCGGCGATCTCGTCGATCGACCGGAACGTGAACTGCAAGAGGTAGCGCTCGACCACGTCGTCGCTCGCCTGCACCCAGAACTGGCGGAACTGGTAGGGGCTCGTCCTGGCCGGGTCGAGCCAGACGGCACCACCAGCGGTCTTGCCGAACTTCGTGCCGTCGCTCTTCGTGAGCAGCGGCCAGGTCATGCCGTGCACCCCGTGGTTGTGGCGCCGCCGCACGAGCTCGATGCCGGCGGTGATGTTCCCCCATTGATCGGAACCGCCCATCTGCAGCTCCACACCATGGTGCTCGAACAGGTGCCGGAAGTCGTTGGCCTGCAGCAGCATGTAGCTGAACTCGGTGTACGAGATGCCGTGCTCGCTGTCCAGTCGCGAACGCACCGATTCCTTCGCCATCATCTGGTTCACGGTCACGTGCTTGCCGACGTCGCGCAGGAACTCGAGCACGCCCATCGGTTCGGTCCAGTCGGCGTTGTCGACGAGCGTGGCCGACGACTCCCCGGGTCCGAAGTCGAGGATCCGCTCGAGCTGGGCCTTGATCGACGCGACGTTGTGTCGCAACGTGTCACGATCGAGCAGGTTGCGCTCCTCGCTGCGGCCGCCTGGGTCCCCGACCATGCCGGTCGCCCCGCCGGCGAGCGGGAACGGGCGGTGACCGGCGAGTTGGAACCGCCGCAGGCCGAGCTGCCCCATCAGATGCCCGACGTGGAGCGAATCGGCCGTCGGGTCGAACCCGACGTAGACGCCGATCGGTCCCGACGCCAGCCGGGCGCGCAACGCGTCCGGGTCGGTCCTGTCGTGCACGAGGCCGCGCGCCTCGAGATCGGCGATGAGGTCCATGGGCGGTCATGTTCGCATGCACCAGTCGTCTGCTCCGAGTGGGATAGAACCAGGCACGTGACGAGTGAGCACTCGATGAGCGATGCCCTCCGGCTCCAGGCGATCGGATGCGAGCGGCTCGGCTCGCGGCTCTACGCACGATTGCTGCACGAGATGCTGCGCGACCACGACGCGGGTGGCGTGACCGCGAACTTGCTCGACGGACGGTCCGATCGGCCCGTGCACGACGCGATCCCGCTCCGGCTCCTCGGCGCCGTCCATCGGATCGTGCTCCGCGGCGACGCGCCCGGCCTCGCCGCGCTGTACCCCTCTGCCGGTGGCACGGACGACGGCCGGCCGCTGCTGCCGCTGTTCCTGGCAGTCGTCGACGAGCACAGCGACGAGGTGGAGCGAGGCATGGCGCTCGGCGTACAGACCAACGAGGTCGGACGGGCCGCGGTGCTGGTCGGCGGCTTCGCGCTGCTCGCCCGTCGGTTCGGGCTGCCACTCGACCTGCTCGAGATCGGCGGGTCGGCCGGGCTGCTCCTGCGCTGGGACGCCTATCGCTACGAGACTCCGACCGCGGCGCTCGGCGATCCTGCGAGCCCGGTCCGCTTCGACGACGTCTGGGTGACCCCGCCGCCCCTCTCCGAGACCGTCGTGCGCGAGCGACGAGCGTGCGATGCTGCCCCGCTCGACGCGACCGACCCCGACGCCCGGCTGACCCTGCTCTCGTTCGTGTGGCCCGATCAGCACGCCCGCTTCACCCGCTTGCACGACGCGCTCGAGCTCGCCGCCGAACGGCCGGTCGTGATCGACCGCGCCGACGCCGGGGACTGGCTCGGCATCCACCTCCCGGTCCGCCAGGCAGGGGCAACCACCGTCGTCTACCACTCGATCGTGTGGCAGTACCTCTCCCGGGAGACGAAGGCTGCGGTGCGCGCCGCCCTCGCCGAGGCGGGTGCGGACGCCTCGCCGTCGTCACCGCTCGCGTGGTTGCGGATGGAACCGGCCGGTCCCGTCGCCGACCTCCGGCTCACCACCTGGCCATCGGGCAGCGAGGAGCTACTGGCGACCGCGAGCTACCACGGTGCAGACGTGGACTGGCTGGCCGGATCGTGACCCGCAGCCATCAGCGGCCACCGCGACTCAGCTGTCGGACGGGCTGAGCGAACCGACCGGCTTGCGCGGCGAGACGTGCGGGTCGCCGCTCAGGTAGAAGCGCCAGCGACGATCGACGCCGACGCTGATGCCGATGCGCGACGACTGGTCGGGGAACATCGGCGCAGGGGTCCCGTCTTCGGCGAGACGGATGCGTGAAGCGGGCGAGCACAGATCGGCGCCGTTGTTGTCCCGACCGATGCCGAGGGCCCTGGTCAACTTGCCGGGCCCGTTCATCAGGTCGATGTCGCGGGTGACCCCGGGCCGGCGCAACCGCATCTCTTCGAGATTGGCGACCGGCGCGAGCGCGCGCAGCAGCACCGCCTCACCGGTCCCTTCCTCGCCGGTGACGATGTTCGCGCAGAAGTGCGATCCGTAGACGAAATACACGTAGAGGAAGCCGGGCGGCCCGAACATCACCTTGTTGCGTGCGGACGGCCCGCGGAAGGAGTGACTCGCCGGATCGTCCTGCGTGTACGCCTCGACTTCGACGATCCGCCCGACCGTCCGGCCGACGACGAACAACTTGTTCATCAGCTCGGGCGCGACATCGAGCGCGGAACGGGCATAGAACGAGCGGGGCAGCGCCGTCGCCTTCATGCGAGCGCCGAGCGTACGCGTTCGGGCACGGGTGTCGAACGCGCCTCTCCGGGGACGGTGCTCACCTGAACGAGCTGCGCCGCGAACACGGCGCGGTCGCCGACGCTCCCGAGGATCTCGACGTCGAACGAGCTGCTGCCCCACCGGGTGACCCGGCACTCGCACGACACCTCGTCGCCGAGGCGCGCTGGCGAGTACCACTCGACCGTGGCCTTCTTCAGCATCAGGTCGAACACGTCGTCGAGCCCGTCGAAGTCGCCGAGCGACGTGCGCAGCCACGTGTCGATGGCGTCGTCGATGTACGCGAGGTAGTTCGCGTTGTGCATCACCCGTTGTGCGTCGCAGTCGACGTAGCGGACGCGGAAGGTGTGCCGAAAGCTCACCGCACGAACCCTAGGTGCCGATCGGCAAGCGGGCTCGAAGCGAATCGACCTTGGCGCGGTAGTTCGCCATCTGCGCAGCGGCGGGCGCGGGTCCGGCCCCACCGGGGGTCGTCCGGCGCCGCACACCGACGCCGGGGGCGACGAGCTCGGCTGCCTCGGGACCGAGGTCAGGGTGCGCCACCACGAGATCGTGGAGCGATCCGTCACCCGCCAAGGCCTGTCGCACGAGCGTGCCGACGACGGCGTGCGCATCGCGGAACGGCATCCCGCGCTGGACGAGCCACTCGGCGAGATCCGTCGCCGACATCGTCTCGGAGTCGGCGGCGGCCTGCATCCGCTCCGGGACGAACGTCGCGGTGGCGACCATCCCGCCGATCGCGCCGAGCGCCAGGCGGATCTGGTCGATCGCGTCGAACAGTGGCTCCTTGTCCTCCTGGAGATCGCGGTTGTACGCGAGCGGGAGCCCCTTCAACGTGGCGAGGAAGCCGGTGAGATCGCCGATCAGCCGCCCCGATCTGCCCCGGGCGAGCTCTGCGATGTCGGGGTTCTTCTTCTGCGGCAACATCGACGAGCCAGTCGAGTATCCGTCGGAGAGCCGAGCGAACCCGAACTCCTCGCTCGTCCACAGCACCCACTCCTCGCCGATCCGCGAAAGGTGGATGCCGACGAGCGTGAGATCGAACAGCGCTTCGGCGACGAAGTCACGATCGCTGACCGCGTCGAGGCTGTTGTCGAACACCCTGGCGAAGCCGAGGTGCGCGGCAGTCACGGCAGGAGCGATCGGCAGCGACGAACCGGCGAGCGCGCCCGCTCCGAGCGGCGAGACGTCGAGCCGTTCGACGGTCTCGATCACGCGGTCGACGTCACGGGCGAACGCCCACCCGTGAGCGAGGAGGTGGTGCGCGAGCAGGACCGGCTGCGCCCGCTGCAGGTGGGTGTAGCCGGGGAGGTAGATGCCCCGCTCGTCGATGCCGGCTTCTTCGGCACGCGCGAGCAGCACCTCCATCAGCGCGAGGATCCGCTCGGCGACCGCAGGCAGCTCGCGCTTGCACCACAGCCGCAGGTCCGTCGCCACCTGGTCGTTGCGGCTCCGCCCGGTGTGGAGCTTCGCCCCTGCCGGTCCCGCGAGCTCGGTGACCCGCCGCTCGACCGCCGTGTGGATGTCCTCGTCGGAGGGCGCGAACACGAATGAGCCGGCCGTCATCTCCGTCTCGACCACGTCGAGCGCGCCGAGGACGGTGTCGCGCTCGTCCGTCTTGAGCAGACCGACCGTGGCAAGCATCGTGACGTGAGCGCGGGAGCCGTCGACGTCGACCTGCCAGAGGCGACGGTCGAACGGCAAGCTGACCGTGTACGCGAGCAGCTCCTCCGCCGGCGGCTCCTCGAACCGTCCGTGCCACAACGTCCTGCCGTGCTGTCCGCTCTCGGCCGCTCGGGCCGGCTCGCCGTGCTGTCCGCTCTCGGCCGCTCGGGCCGGCTCGCTCCGCTCGGTCATCGTTCCCCGCTCTCGGTCGCTCGGCGCCGGGCCCTTCGCTGGGTGATGCCGGCGAGCTCGCGCAGGCGCGCAGCGAGCGCGACGCCACCGAGCTCCTCCTCGGCGATGACCATCAACGTGTCGTCGCCGGCGACGGTGCCGAGGACGCCGGCGATCGCCGACCGGTCGAGGGCCGACGCAACCACGTGCGCGCAACCCGGCGGCGTGCGGACCACGACGATCGGTCCGGAGTGGCGCACTTCTGCCACCCACTCGCCCATCACCCTGCGCAGCTGGTCCTCCGGAGCGAGCCGCTGCGGCTCGAGCTCCGGGATCGCGTACACCGTCTCGCCACCTGGCACCCGGACCTTCACCGCCCCGATGTCCTCGAGGTCCCGCGAGACGGTCGCCTGTGTGGCGGCGATCCCCTCGTCGGCGAGCAGATCGACGAGCTGTGGCTGGTTCGACACCGCGTGCCGGCCGATCAGCCTGGCGATCATCTGCTGGCGTTGCACCTTGCTGCTCATCGCTTCCCGCTCTCGGCCGCTCGGGCCGGCTCGCTGCGCTCGTGCTGTCCGCTCTCGGCCGCTCGGGCCGGCGGCTCGCTGCGCTCACTCATCAGCGGACCCCTGCGAGGAAGGCGATCACCGCTCGCGCCGCGTGCATCCGGTTGTGGCCCTGGCGGATCACGTGCGAGCGCGGCCCGTCGATGACCTCTGCCGCCACCTCCAGGCCGCGATACGCCGGGAGGCAGTGGAGGAAGACCGCTCCCGGTGCGCCGAGGCTCATGAGCGCCTCGGTGACCTGGTAGCGCTCGAACGTGCGGATCCGCTCGGCCTTCTCCGCCTCCTGGCCCATCGAGACCCACGTATCGGTGTGGACCGCGTGGGCTCCGGCTACCGCCTCCTCCGCGCGAACGTGCTGCTCCACGCTCGCCGCGCCGAGCGCGACGAACCGCTCGAGCTCGGCGGCGTCGGCATCGAAGCCCTGGGGGCACGCGAACCGCAGATGCATCCCGAGCATCGCCGAGACCTCGCCGAGCGATCGGGCCACGTTGTTGTAGTCGCCGACCCAAGCGACGGTCTTGCCGGCCAGCGGTCCGAGGAGCTCTTCCATCGTGAGCGCGTCGGTCAACGCCTGCAGCGGATGCGAGCGGTCCGACAGCAGGTTGACCACCGGCACGTCCGCGGCGGCAACGAGCCGCTCGATGACGGAGTGATCGAAGACGCGGGCGGCGATCACGGCGTGGTAGCCGCTCATGATCCGGGCGATGTCCTCGACCGGCTCGCGGGTGTCGAAGCCGACCTCGTCGCCGCGTGTGTAGACAGGGTGACCACCGAGCTGGACGACCGCCATCTCCGTCGACTGGCGGGTGCGGTTCGACGGCTTCTCGAAGATGAGCACCGCACCACGCCCCGCGAGCGGGTGGCCGAGCGCGTCGACCGGTCGGCCGGCGAAGTCGAGCACGAGGCGGAGCTCGTCGACGGAGAGATCGGTGACGTCGAGGAAGTGGCGGACCCCGGTCGCTCTGGGCAGCTCGCTGTGCTGTGCGCCCCGGGCCAGCTCGTCGTCCTTCCCGCTCCCGGCCGTTCGGGCCGGCTCAGTCGGCTCGCTCACGCGAGCACCTCGGCGATCAGTGCGAGTGCCTCGTCGATCTCGGCGTCCATGACGGTGATCGGTGGCGCCAACCGGAGCGCGGTCGGCGTGACCGCGTTCGTGACGAGGCCGCGGGCCAGGAGCTCCGTGTACACCGCCTTGGCGTCTGCCTCCGGGCCGAGCTCGGCAGCGAGCAGCAACCCGAGCCCACGCACCTCCTGCACCGCCGGAATCGCCTCGAGCCCGGCCCGGAGGCGGGCGCCTTGCTCCGTGGCCAGGCGGGGAGCGTCGAGGCGGCGCATCTCGGTGATGACCGCCCTCGCCGCGGCCGTCGCGATCGCCGTGCCGCTGTAGGTCGAGCCGTGGTCACCGGGCTGGAACACCGCGGCCACCTCACGACGCGCCCAGCACGCCCCGATCGGGAATCCGTTGCCGAGTCCCTTGGCGAGCGTGACGACGTCCGGTTGCACGTCGTAGTGCTCGAAGCCGAACCACCGGCCGGTCCTGGCGAACCCGGTCTGCACCTCGTCGACGATCATCAGCAGGCCGCGCTCGTCGCACAGCGCGCGGATGCCCTGGAAGTACTCGACGCTCGCAGGGTTCACACCACCCTCGCCCTGCACCGCTTCGATGATCACCGCGCTCACGCTCGGATCGACCGCGTTGGTGAGCGCGTCGAGGTCGTCCCAGGCGACGTTGCGGAACCCCTCGGGCATCGGTTGGAACGGCTCGTGCTTCGCCGGCTGACCGGTCGCGGCGAGCGTCGCCAGCGTCCGACCGTGGAAGCTGCCGAGCGCGCTCACGACGACGTGACGGCCCCGCCCCCCGAACTTCCGTGCGAGCTTCAGTGCCGCTTCGTTCGCCTCCGCGCCGGAGTTGCAGAAGAAGACCTGCCCGCTCGCGCCGGCGGCCGCGCCGACCACCTCGTCGACGAGGAACGCGGTCTCCGTGGCGACGGGGTTGGCGAACAGGTTCGAGACGTGCATCAACGTCGACGCCTGGTCGCAGATCGCCGCGCTGACGGCAGGATGGCTGTGGCCGAGCGAGGTGACGGCGAGGCCGCAGAGGAAGTCGAGGTAGCGCTTCCCGCTGTCGTCCCAGAGCTCGGTGCCGCTCCCCCGGACGAACATCACCTGTGGCGGTCCGAAGACCGGCATGAACGGACAGTGATCGCCGGTGGTGGCGAAGGCGTGCGAGGTCATGAGGCGGCCCCTCCCAGGACCATCGTGCCGATGCCGGCGTCGGTGAAGATCTCGAGCAGCAGGACGTGCGGGATGCGACCGTCGAGAATGTGCGCCTGCCGTACGCCGTCGCGTACGGCGTGGACGCAGCTCTCGACCTTCGGGATCATGCCGCCGGCGATGGTGCCGTCGGCGACGAGCGCGTCGAGCTCCTCGGCGGTCGTCTGGCGGATGAGGCTCGCGGGATCGTCGACGACCCGCCGGAGGCCCTCGATGTCCGTGAGGTAGACGAGCTTCTCGGCATGCAGCGCTTCGGCGATCGCACCGGCGACGGTGTCGGCGTTGATGTTGAACGCCTGGCCGGCGCCGTCGGTGCCGAGCGTCGCGACCACGGGGATGAACCCTTCGTTCATGAGTCCTTCGAGGATCGTCGGGTTGATCGATTCGATGTCGCCGACGAAGCCGAGGGCGGGATCACGCATGCGGGCGCGGATGAGGCCGGCGTCCTCGCCCGACACCCCGACGGCGAGCGCGCCGTGGATGTTGATCGCGGAGACGATCTGTGGGTTGACCTGGCCGATCAGCACCATGCGGGCGATGTCGACCGTCTCGCCGTCAGTCACCCTGAGGCCGTTGCGGAACTCGGCGACCTTGCCGAGGCGGCGCATGAGATCGCTGATCTGGGGGCCGCCGCCGTGGACGACGACGGGGCGCATGCCGACGGAGTGCATGAGCACGATGTCCTCGGCGAACAGCGAGAGCGCGTGCTGCTCGCTCGCGCCGGCGAGTGCGTTGCCGCCGTACTTGACGACCACGATCTTGCCCGAGAAGCGGCGGATGTACGGCAGCGCCTCGACGAGGACTGCCGCCTTCGCGTCGGCCGAGTCGGCAGCCGGAGCAGTGAGGCGGCTCTCGCTCACGGGAACATCCCGACCGCCGAGAGACCAGCCGTCTCGGGCAGCCCGAGCGCGACGTTCGCGGCCTGCACGGCCCCGCCTGACGCGCCCTTGGCGATGTTGTCGATCGCGCAGAGCACCATCACGTAGCCGGTTCGCTCGTCGTACCGGGCCGTGAGGTGGACGGCGTTCGAACCGAGCGTTGCCTTCGTCGACGGTGGCGCAGGGCGCACGACCACGAACGGTTCGCCGTCGTAGAAGCGGCCCAGCGCGGCGAGCAACGACTCCGTCGTGACGTGTCCCGTCGGCCGTGCGTAGCACGTCGCGAGGATGCCGCGGCTCATCGGTGCGAGGTGCGGCGTGAAGAGCACCTGCGCCCCCGTGACCTGCTCGATCTCGGGTGTGTGGCGGTGATCGAGCAGTCCGTAGGCGGTGAAGTCCTCGTCGACCGTGCAGAACATGCCGGCGTGCTTGAGGCTCCTGCCCGCCCCGGACACCCCGGAAGCGGCGTCGACGATGACGCCGCTCGTCTGGATGAACTCGTGACGCACGAGAGGCGCGAGCGCGAGGCTCGCTGCCGTCACGTAGCAGCCGGGCGTGGCGATCAGGGTGGCGCCCTTCAGCTCTTCGCGGTAGAGCTCCGGTAGGCCGTACACCGCTTCCGCGAGGAGCTCCGGCTGCTGGTGCTCGAAGCCGTACCAGCGCGGATAGAGCGACGCGTCCTTCAACCGGAACGCGGCCGAGAGGTCGACGATGCACCCGACCTTGCCGCGCAGCGCGGCGACCATCTCGAGACTCGCCTCGTGCGGGAGGCCGAGGAACACGAGATCGAGCCCCTCGGCTCGCGCTGGGTCGAACTCCTGGAACACGAGGTTCGGGTACGAGGCGCTCAGGCTCGGGTAGAGCGTGGACGCGAGCGTTCCCGCCTGCGTGTCGCCGGTGGCGTACACGATCTCGAAGTCCGGGTGCTGCGCTCCCAGACGGAGCAGTTCGGCGCCCGTGTAGCCCGACGCCCCGATGATGCCGACCTTGACCATAGACGCAAGATCATACACACACGTGCATGATCATGCGAGCGTTACTGCTCCGGTGTGGCCGGGCTCGGCGACGCATTCGGATCGTCCACGAACCGCACCGTGACGCGTTCGAAGCCCATCCCCTTCAGCATGCCGACCAGCATCGTGCGGGTGTTCTGTTCGGCCCGCGTCCGCAGCTCCGACGCTGCCGCTGCGTCTTCGATCTTCGCCTCTGCCAACTGGTAGAGCTCCGTCTCGCCGGTCGGGTTGTCGGAGAACATCCCACCGACTCGGTCGAGCACACCGCGGTCGCGGTCGGCGACGTGGCTGCGGTCCGGGTCGACGACGGCGTCCTCGAGCGTTGCCCTGGGCAACGTGACGACAACGGCCGAGCGGTCCTCGCTCATGTCGATTGCGGTGTCGTCCATCGACGAGAAGTCGACCGATGCCTCGACGGAGCCCACGCCGACGAAGAACACGCGTTCGCCGGCGAGGAACGCCGGCAGGTACTTGACGTCCTTCTCGACGTCGACGAGCACCTCGAAGTCGCCGCTGGCGGCGCGGTAGTCCGCGAGATCGCGCAGTTCGACCAGCACCGGGGGTGCGGTCCGGTCGACCGTCTTGGTGCTGAACGGTGAACCCAGCCACTTCCAGGCGAGCGGCAGACCGATCACGATGACGGCAACGACGACCATGGTGACCACGATCAGCGACCTGAAGGGGCTCGATCGGTGTTCTCTCATTTTCGACTTCCTCCTGGTCCCGGGGAGCGGAACCACAATGGGACGATCGTGGAGCAAGATGATGACGTGATTTCGACGTCGACCAAGGGGAGGCTGCTCGTTGCCGCGCCAGCGCTCGACGACGGCGTGTTCGATCGGACCGTGGTGTACATGCTCGAACACAACACCGAAGGTGCGCTCGGTGTGGTGATCAACCGCCCCTCGGCAGAAACTGATGTTCCCGGCCTTGGAGCGTGGGAAACCCTACTGTCGCCTCCGGCAGTTGTGTTCTCCGGTGGTCCGGTCGAGCCGGAGGTCATGATCGGGCTCGCGGTGGCCGACGGCCGACCGGGCTCGTCCTGGACGCCGATCGACGGGCAGGTCGGCTCGATCGACCTCAGCACCGACCCGATCGAGGTCGCACCGGTGATCGACCAGGCGCGGGTGTTCCGCGGCTACGCGGGGTGGTCACCGGGACAGCTCGACGCGGAGCTCGGCGTCGAAGCCTGGATCGTCGTCGACGCCCAGTCGCCCGACGTGTTCACGGGAGCCCCGGACCGGTTGTGGCGAGGCGTCCTCAAGCGCCAGGGCGGCCGGATCTCCTGGCTCGCCCACTATCCCGACGACCTCCAGCTGAACTGACCTGCCCCGTCGTCCCGGTGCCCGAGGGAACCCGCCCGTTGCAGCCTTTGCGGCGTCAGGCGATGACATTCCTCGTGCTGTGGAGCCTTTGTGGCGAAATGAGTTCCGTGGTTGCGCGTAACGGTTGGTGAGGCTGGAGCGCCAGAGTGTGCTGGTGGGACGTCGTCATCGGACGACGAGACCCGAGCCACGCCGTTTCTCTGCTCATTGGCGTCACCAGCCCCGGTCTCTGCTCGGGCGAGGTCGTTGGATGTCCGGATGGGAGCCGAGAACCGGTCGGGAGTCGTCGGCGAGCAGAGAACCCGGGCACAGCGGGAACCCGGCGGGACTGGGCCGCGCGCCGGGCCCTCAGCCGCCTCGGGTGACACGAGCTCCCTGGCTGCGCGATACCGCTGGTGACGTTGGAGCACCCGGACCCCGGTCCGGCGAGCAGTGAAGGGTCTGGGCGCGGTCGGCGGGGGTCAGGTGCGGAGGGTGGCGCCGAGCTTGGCGGCGGCGTCGATGCAGCGCTGGCGGAGCTGGCCGACCTCGGCGTCGGTCAACGTCCGGTCGGGTGCCTGCAGTCGGAGCCGGTAGGCGAGGCTCCGCGACCCCTCTGGCACGCCGACGCCGCGATACACATCGAAGAGTGCGAGGTCGACGAGCAGGTTGCCGGCGCCCTGCTTGATCGCCTTCTCCACCTTCTCGGCGGTCACCGATTCCGGCAAGACGAACGCGACGTCGATGTCGCTCGATGGGTACCTCGAGGTGTACTTCCACTTCACCGGAGGCGGCTCGCGCTCGAGGAGGACGGACAGGTCGAGCTCGAGCACGGCGATGCGCTCGGTCACCCCGAACGCCTCGGCGACGTCAGGGTGCACCTCACCGACGGCTCCGACGGCCACGTTCCGCCCCGCGGAGAGCGTCGCCGAGCGACCGGGATGCATGCCTTCCGGGACGGCACTCTGGTCGAGGCGGGCGCCGAGGCCGAGCGCCGCTGCGATCTCGCGCCACACCATGACGGCTGCCGGCGCGTCCCGGCCGGCCAGGACGACGCCGAGCGCTTCGAACTCGTCGGGCAACGGCCCCGTGCCTGGCGGGTAGACGTGACCGATCTCGTACAACGCCACGGCCGACCGCCGGTGCGACTCGTTGTAGGCGATCGCCTTCAGCAGACCCGGCCGCAAGGACGTGCGCAGCACGCTCTCCTCGGCGACGAGTGGGTTGGCGATGCGGATCGTGCCACCCGTCAGGCCGGCCTTCGCCAGGTCTTCCGGTGCGAGGAACGCGTTCGGCATCGCCTCGGAGATCCCGAGCCCGAGCAGCACGTCGCGCAGCTTGCGCCGACGGATCTGCCTCGTCGACAGCCGGCCGTGCATGGTCGACTTCGGCACGGTCTTGCCCAGCAGCTCGTATCCGTGGTGACGGGCGATCTCTTCGATCACGTCGATCTCGGCCTCGCTGTCCGGCCGCCACGAGGGCACGGAGACGGTGACCGACTCGTCCGTGCCGGTCGCCGCGACCGTGTAGCCGATCGGGTCGAGCAGCGGCGGCAGCTCGTCGGCGGTGAGCGACGTCCCGAGGATCCGGTTGACCTGCCTCATCCGCACCTGGACGGAGCGCTCCGCGGGCGGCAGGCTGCTCCCCCGGCCGTCGGCGATGCCGGCGTGCACGACGAGATCCGGGCAGGTCTCGCGCAGGAGCTCGGCGAAGCGGGCGATCGAGACGTCGATGCCGTACGGGTCGACGCCGCGCTCGAACCGCGCTGACGCCTCGGACCGCAAACCGAGGCGGGCCGCGGTCTGCCCGACCCCGGTCGGTTCGAACCAGGCGATCTCGAGCGCGACTTCGGTGGTCGAATCGGAGATCTCCGAGTCCAGGCCGCCCATGATCCCGCCGATGCCGATCGGCACGTCGTTGGCGTCACAGATCAACAGGTCGTCGATCTGGAGCGAGCGAGTGGCACCGTCGAGGGTCACCATCGTCTCGCCATCCTTCGCGAGGCGGATCCGGAAGCCGCCCCCGCCGAGCGTCGCGAGGTCGTAGGCGTGGTTCGGCTGGTTCGTCTCGAGCATCACGTAGTTGCTCACGTCGACGACGTTGTTGATCGGGCGCATGCCTGCGTTCGTCAGCCGCTCGGCCATCCACCGTGCCGACGGACCGACTCGGACACCCGACAGCACCGTCGACGTGAACCGTCCGCAGCGATCGCCGTCGACGATGTCGACGGGCGTGCTCCTCGCCGGTCCGGTCGTGCCGAGCGGAGGCGCGGGTGGCTGGAACGGCAGCCCGAGATGGGCAGCGAGGTCGCGGGCGACGCCGACGTGCCCCCAGCAGTCGGGCCGGTTCCGCGTGAGGTCGAGGTCGAACACGACGTCCTCGGCCAGCCCGAGCGCCTCGCCGTACGGCAAGCCGAGGGGCGTGCCGAAGGGGAGGATGATGATGCCCGAGTGATCGTCGCCGAGACCGAGCTCGCGCGCCGAGCACAACATGCCCTCGGACTGGATGCCCAGGATCGGGCGTGGCTCGATGCTGCGCCCGTCGGGCATGACGGTGCCGGGCGTCGCCAGCGGTACCACGTCACCGGCCTGCATGTTGAACGCGCCGCACCAGACGTGGCGCTCGCGACCGTCGCCGGCGTCGACGAAGACGCGGTGGACCTTGGCAGCCTCGGGGTGACGTTGGGTGCGCAGCACCACCGCCGTGACGACACCGGGGATGGAAGCGCCGGCGCGTTCGACTGCATCGACCGCGAGACCGATGCGGTTGAGCGCTGCCTCGAGCGCGTCGACGTCGTCGCCGAACGGCGCGTAGTCGTTCAGCCAGGAAAGGAGGACCTTCATCTCAGAACTGCTCCAGGAAGCGGATGTCGTTCGTGAACATCTCGCGGATGTCGTCAACGCCGTGGCGCTCCTTGGCCATTCGATCGATCCCGAAGCCGAACGCGAAGCCGCTCCACTCCTCCGGATCGAGCCCTCCGGCGCGCAGGACGTTCGGGTGAACCATGCCGCAGCCACCGAGCTCGAGCCACTGGCCGGTCGGCGTCAGGATGTCGAACTCGGCCGACGGTTCGGTGAACGGGAAGTAGGACGGCCGCAGGCGCGACGTGAAGTCGCCGCCGAAGAACGCCTTCGTGAAGGCCTCGATCGTGCCGGCGAGATCGGCCATCGTGATGCCGCGGTCGATCACCAGTCCTTCGATCTGGTGGAAGACCGGCATGTGCGTCGCGTCGGGCGTGTCGCGGCGGAACACGCGGCCAGGCATGACCATGTAGATCGGCGGCGTCGTCGTCTCCATGACCCTGATCTGGACCGGGGAGGTGTGCGTGCGCAGCACGACCGTGCCAGGCTCGCCGTACTCGACGAAGAGCGTGTCCCACATGCCGCGCGCCGGGTGGGACGGCGGCATGTTCAGCGCCCCGAAGTTGTACCAGTCGCTCTCGACCTCGGGGCCTTCCGCGATCTGGAAGCCGAGCCCGATGAAGACGTCCTCGAGGCGTTCCCAGGCCTGCGTCACGATGTGGGCATGGCCGCGGGCCGGCCGGCCGAGCGTCTCGGTCAGGTCGATTCGCTCGGTGGCCAGCTGCACCGCTCGCTCGGCGCGACCGAGCTCAGCGCGGCGGGCCTCGAACGCCCGCTCGACCGCGGTCGTCGCTTCGTTGACGGCTTTCCCGGCCGCCTTCTTCTCGTCGGGCGTGGCCAGCTGACCGAGACGCGCCTTGAACGCGGCGAGCGCGCTCTTCTTGCCGAGCAGCTCCGTGTCGAGCACGCGCAGCTCGTCGAGCGTGGTGGCGGCGTGGACGCGGGCCAGCGCGTCGGCCTTCGCCGCAGTGACGTCGTCGATCATCGAGGGACTAGGAGAGCGCACCGGGATCCTTTCGGGCAAACCAGACGTGGTCGAACTGCCCCCGGACCGGCTCGAGGAGCGGGCGCGTCAGTCGATCGCGGGCGCCACACCCCGGGTTCCGGCCCGGGGGCGACGAAATCGCCGAGTCTCGCTGATCGTGAGCACGGTGTCAGCGTAGCGCCACAGGCTCCGACGCAGCAGGGGATTCCGTGCGCGCCGCCAGCCATCCGTAGACGCCGGCGGCGCACGCCGCGAGACCGCCGATCAGCACACCCACTCGGGGGCCGAGCAGCTCGGACACCGCACCGACGATCGGTCCACCGATGGGTGTGCTCCCGAGGAAGACCATCGCTTGCAGCGCGAGCACGCGCCCGCGCATCGACGGATCAGCGCGGACCTGCACGATCGCCGTCGACGAGGTCATGAACGCGATGCTCGTGACGCCGACCAGCAAGCCGATCGGGAAGGTGAACGCGAGGTTCGGCGTGACCGCGAGGAGCAGCATCGAGATGCCGAACGCCATCGCCGACCAGGCCACGTGTCGCACCGCGATCGTCGTCCGCCGGGCCGACACGAGCGCGCCGACCAACGAGCCGGCACTGAGCACCGAGTACACGAGGGTGAACGTGTTGTCGTCGCCGTCCAGCGTTCGCCGGACGAGCAGTGGGAGCACGACGTTGAAGTTGAACGTGAGCGTCCCGATGACCGCCATCATCACGAGCGGCACCCGCAGCTCCGCCATCCCCCACGCGTAGCGGAGGCCGGCGCGAACTTGACCCTTGCCGCGCGGCGACACCGGTGGAGACCTGAGCTCCGATGGCCGCATCAGCCAGAGCCCGGCCAGCACGGCGACGTACGAGACCCCGTCGATCGCGAAGCACCAGCCGTAGCCGACCGTCGAGATCAGCAGGCCGGCGAGCGCCGGGCCGATGATCCGCGACCCGGTCATCAAGGCGCTGTTGAGGCTGACCGCGTTCTGCACGTCTTCGGGTGGCACCATCTCGACGACGAACGCCCTGCGGGCGGGGTTGTCGAACGCCGTGGCGATCCCGCCGAACACGGCGACGACGTAGATCGCGACGATGGGTGGCCGGTCCATGAACGCGATCGCCGCGAGCACGAACGACTGCACCATTGCGAATGCCTGCACGATCAGGAGCAGCTTGCGCTTGTCGGAGCGATCGGCGATCAGTCCGGCCCACGGTCCGATCACGAGCACCGGGGCGAACTGCGACGCCGCCAGCAGGCCGAGCGCGACGCCGCTGTCCGTCAGCTTCAGGACCAGCAGCGTCTGCGCGATGAGCGTCAACCAGTTGCCGATCTGCGAGATCAACTGGCCACCGAAGAACAGCCGGAAGTTGCGCAGCCGCATCGACCGGAAGGTGCCACCGCCCCGCTCGCCGCCCGCGCCCTGGATCGCAGGCAGCTCTCCGGTCGCTGGCACAGCCCCGAATGGTAACGGTGCGGCGCGTGCGGGCTCCGAGCGTGCCCGTCGCCGGCGGACTACCAGTCGGTCGGCCGGTAGTCCTTCAGGAACTTGCCCCAGATGTGCTCGCCGGTGTTCGTGCCGTCGATGATCGGATCGACGATCCGGGCCGCGCCGTCCACGATGTCGAGCGGTGGGTGGAACCGCTGCTCGTGCCGCTTCCGCTCGGCGAGCGGCGCGGCGTCCTCGTCGGTGACCCAACCCGTGTCGACGCTGTTCATGTGGATGCCGTCAGCGTGGTACTCGGCCGCGGACGTGCGGGTCATCATGTTCAACGCTGCCTTGGCCATGTTCGTGTGCGGATGGCGGGTCGTCTTGAAGCGGCGGTAGAACTGCCCCTCGACGGCCGAGACGTTCACGATGTGCTTGTCCCGCTCGGGCGTGCGCATCATCAGCGGCTTGAGCCGGGCGTTCAGCACGAACGGGGCGACCGCGTTCACGAGCTGCGTCTCGAGCAGCTCGACCGACGAGACCTCGGCGAGCATCAGCCGCCACGAGTTCCGGTCGCGCAGGTCGACCTGCTGCAGATCCTGGTCGAGCCGACCGATCGGGAACAGATCCGCCTGGGCGACGAGCTCCTCGGGCAGCAGCGGGGTCTGCGAGAGCTCGGCCGGTCGCGCGAGACCGGCGGGCGACGACCTGCTGCCGTCGTGCAGTGCGCACTCGGCTGTCTCCGCGCCCGTGCTCTCGCTCGTCTCGCCGGTCGGCAGCATGCGATAGCCGCGCAGGCCCTCGTATCCGCCGATGAGCCGCTGGACCCGGTGCGGCAGGTCGCGCAGCGGTCCGGTCTCGCGCTCCAGCATGTGGCGGTAGAAATCGGGAGGGCGACGCACCGTCTGGCACGCGTTGTTGATCACGTAGTCGAGCCGATCCCGTGTGGTGCTCACGTGGTGACAGAAGGCCTCGACGCTCGGGGTGTGTCGCAGATCGAGCCCGTAGATCTCCAGCCGGTCGCCCCACTCCTCGAAGTCGGGCTCCTGTGCGTACCGAGTCGCCGAATCGCGCGGGAACCGCGTGGTGACGATCAGCGTCGCGCCGGCCCGGAGGAGCTTGATCCCGGCCTGGTAGCCGATCTTGACCCGACCGCCGGTGAGCAGTGCGACCCGACCGCGCAGATCCGCGGTCTCGGTCCGCTTTCGGTGGTTCAGGTCTCCGCAGGCCGGGCAGAGCTGGTCGTAGAAGTGGTGGATCTCGGCGTACTTCTGCTTGCAGACGTAGCAGTGCTGCGGGAGGAGGACCTCGCGCTCGTCGGGGTCGGCGTCGGGTGAGACCTCGTCGAGCACGAGCGGCCGCGGCGGGAAGACGTTCGGCGTGGTGAAGACCGGCCTGCTGCGCAACGCCCGGATGCCGGTGTCGGCGAGCACCGCCTGGCTGCGCCGCACCTTGTCCGCCTTGTCCTCGCGCTGCTTGGTCTTCGCCCGCTGGCGACGCAGCGTGACGTCGGGGCAGTAGACGTCGCCGGCGGCGTTGAGCAGGCGCGTCCGCTCGTCGACGGTGAGAACGCCGAGGAGGTCGCGATCGCGCCTGATCTCCTCGAGGAGCTCGGTCGCCGCTCTGAGGCGCGCTGCCAGCTGTGCTTCGTCGCCGTTGTCGGACATGTGCCGAATGTACCGACGGACCATCCCCCATCACCCCCACCCACTCACCCACCCACCCGTTCGTGCGCCGGGTTGCGGATGGCGCGACCGAGCGCGCACACGCTCGGACGGCGTGTCCGTAAGCTGGCGGCCGCACCGGGATCGGAGGCTCTCGTGCGCCGCGTCTTCGTGAGCTACAACAGCATCGACCGCCCACGCACCGTGGATGTCGTCCGCGATCTCGAGGCCGCCGGGTACGAGGCGTGGTTCGACCAGGACCTGACCGGCGGCCAGGAGTGGTGGGACGTCATCCTCGATGAGATCCGCGCCAGCGATGCCGTTGTCGTCGCGGTCACGGAGCATGCGCTCGAGTCCGCCGCCTGCCGTGCCGAGTGGCAGTACGCGGTCGAGCTCGGCAAGGCGATCGTGCCGCTGCAGCTCGAGGACACCAGCATCGACCTCGCACCATCCTCGCTGCAGCACCGGCAGTGGGTCGACTACCGCACGGCCGACAAGCAGGCAGCGTTCTCGTTGGTCAAGGCAGTGAACAGCGCCCAGTCAGCACCGTTGCCCGACCCGCTGCCCGTACCGCCGCCGTTGCCGCTGACGTACGTCGCTGAGCTGCGCCAGCAGCTCGAGAGCACCGCACCGCTCGCCCTCCACCAGCAGCTGACGATCGTCTTCCAGCTGCGCGAGCGCCTCCACGGCGGCGGCGACCCGCGCGCCATCGAGCAGCTCCTCCGGCGGTTCAGGTCGCGCGACGACCTCTTGGCCGCGGTGGCGCCTGACGTCGAGCAACTCCTGACGGAAGCCCGCGCGCTCACGGGTACGGCCGTGGGAACGGGCGCTGGCGTGGGCACAGGCAGCAGCAGACAGTCGACCTCTGCTCCACCGCCACCGCCACCACGGACGGGCGGTCCGACACACGGCACGAACGGTGGTGGCGGACGGACACCGTCGGCGTGGCTCCGTCCGCCGCGCGCGTACCTCCTCGTCGGCGCAGCCGCGGCAGTCGTCGCAGCAGTCCTCATCGGTGTGATCGCTGCAGGTGACGACGATGACGACAGCGCCGGTGGCACGACGACGTCAGCCCAGCCTTCCGGCTCGACCTCGGCGGCTGACGTCACGACATCATCCGCCGCGTCCTCCCCCGGGACCGCGACGTCCCCATCAACCCCGTGCGATCCCGCAGCGGGCCAGCGCTGCATCACGATCGACGAGGCCCATTTCGAGGCAGACGCGCTCGTGATCGAATGGACCGCGGTGGGCTTCGACCCGTCCGTCGACGAGTTCCACGCCCACTTCTTCCTCAGCGACATCGCGGCCGCGCAGGCCGGGAACAACGCCGCCGACTTCGGCTTCGAGAAGGGCTACTGGGAGCTGACCGACGCGCGCCCGTACCGGACGACGACCCTGCTGACCGCGGCGTCGGGGGGTCCATGGCTCGTGGACTTCGACGGCCTCGGATTCGTGCCTGGGCTGTGCGTCACGGTCGGCACGGCGCCGTTCCACAACGTGCTCGATCCGAACCAGTTCACCTGCGTGCCGCTCCCCGCGTAGCGGCAGGTCCGGGCGCCTTCCGGCCTCGTCTACGCTTGCGCGGCCGCTCGTGGTGACGGTGCCACGCTTCCCGGAGGAGGGGATGATGACTGGTCGAGTCGTGCATTTCGAGGTCCCGTTCGACGACGCGGACCGAGCGAGGAGCTTCTATCGGGAGGTGTTCGGCTGGCAGATCCAGGAGATGCCGGACATGGGGTACAACCTGGTGTCGACCGGGCCGGCGGGCGACGACGGCATGCCCAGCGAGCCCGGCTTCATCGGTGGCGGGATGATGCAGCGCCAGGAGCCGGCGACCAAGCCGGTGATCACGCTGCAGGTCGACGACATCGACGCCACGCTGAAGGAAGTGGGCGCGAGGGGAGGCGAGACCGTCGGCGAGAAGATGGCAGTGGGCGACATGGGCTTCGCTGCGTACTTCACCGACAGCGAGGGCAACCTCATGGGCCTCTGGCAGAACGCCGGCTAGCGACGGCGTTCCGGTTCAGCTCTTCGGCTCGACCTTGTCGTGTTCGACGTGGTGTTCGACGACGCAGTCGGTCCCGGGGAACACCAGTGCCTCGTGACCATCCGTGTAGCGGACCCAGTAGGGCGGTCCGCCATCCGGGCCACGGACTTCGAGCACTTCGCACTGGTGCTCCGGCATGCCGACGGAGCGTCCTCGCACGTGCAGCAGATCTCCGACCTCGACGTGCATGTGATCACCTCCTGAGCGCAGGCTAGCCACACGGGGACGAGCGATGTCCGCTCGATGCGTCACTCGAGGAGATCAGCCGCGGGCAAGGCATAGCCGCCAGTGACTTCCGTCTGCAGGAATGCGAGGAGGTCGTCCACATCGCCTTCCCAGTCGAGGGCGCGGAGCTGGCGAAGTGAACGTCGAGCGGACAGCGCCCGCAGCAGCTCGAACGGCTCCGCCTGCACGCGTGCGTGATGCGGGCCGCTCACGGCGCCGAGCCGGCGCAGTTCGTGGCCCGAGACGACGTCGACGGTCCCCCACTCGGCCCCGATGAGCAGGTGGTCGAGCGCGGCCGCGTAGTGGTCGAGCGCGACGGCAACCGTGACCTCGTCGGCATCCGGTGGCAGCCCCACGGCGCTGCGCACGTCCTGGTGGTGCGCGTGCAGGTCCGCCACGAAGTGGCTGCCCATCTCGTAGCCGAAGGCGTTCAGCCCGGCTTCGAACGTCGGTGCCTCCCGGTCCCACTCCGCGACCACGTCGCCGAGCTTCCACGAACGCCGGTGCTCCACCTGGCGCCGGGTCCATGCCGTACCGCCCGAATCCGCCGCGTCGGGGAAGCGCTGCGCGTTGAGGTCCGCGGCAAGACCGACGACATGTGCGAGCACGTCGCGCACCGACCAGGCCGGCGACGCCGGAACCCGGACGTGCAAATCCTCCTCGGACAAGGCGGTCACGGTCGCGATGAACGCGCGTCTGGTTCGCTCGTACACGGCCCCCGTGTCCACGGTGGCCGCACGCACCGATCGCTGGTCGCGCACAGCGCCTCTCTACCATCCGCGTGCGGATGCATGCGCCGGCTGGCACCTATGGTTGCTACCCGAGGAGCAGATCAGAGGATGATGCAGGACCGCCCCGACGATGACATCGCCCTGATCCGCGAGGCCGTCGCCGCGACCTGCGCCTCGTTCGACGACGACTACTGGTCGGCGTGCGACCGAGAGCACCGGTTCCCGTTCGAGTTCTTCGATGTCATGGCCGCCGGCGGATGGATCGGCATCGCCATCCCGGAGGAGTACGGCGGTGCTGGACGAGGCGTTCTCGAAGCCGCTGCAGTGCTCGAGGAGGTGGCCGCCTCCGGCGCGTGCATGAACGGAGCGTCAGCGATCCACCTGTCGATCTTCGGCATGCACCCGGTGGTCCTGCACGGCAGCCACGAGATGAAGGCCCGCTACCTTCCGCAGGTCGCCGATGGATCCGTCCATGTTGCGTTCGGCATCACGGAGCCCGATGCCGGCACGGACACCTCCAGGATCACGACGCGTGCGGTTCGTGACGGTGACTCCTACGTCATCAACGGTCGCAAGGTCTGGACTACCAAGGCGCTCGAAGCGGACAGGATCCTGCTCCTCACCCGGACGACGCCACGCGACGAGTGTCAGCGCCCCCACCACGGAATGACGCTCTTCCTGGTCGACCGGCACTCGCCAGGCATCGGCGTCACACCGATCGACAAGATGGGCCGCAATGCCGTCGCGTCGTGTGAGACGACGTACGACGACGTGGTCGTGCCGGCCACTGACCGAGTGGGAGCGGAGGGGCAGGGGTTCTCGTACCTGCTCGATGGATTGAACGCCGAGCGCATCCTGGTCGCGGCGGAGGCAGTCGGGATCGGCCGCGCCGCACTTCGCGCCGCAGTGGCCTACGCAAACGAACGCATCGTGTTCGATCGGCCGATCGGCAAGAACCAAGGGATTGCGTTTCCGCTCGCGCATGCCCACGCTCAGTTGCGCGCTGCATCGATGATGATTCGTGAGGCGGCAACACTCATCGACGCTGGACGGCCGTGCGGCGAGGAAGCCAACCTCGCCAAGTATCTCGCTGCCGAGGCAGGGTTCTTCGCTGCAGACCGAGCCGTGCAGACGCTCGGCGGATTCGGCTACGCCACCGAGTATCACGTCGAGCGGTACTTCCGCGAAGCCCGGCTGCCGAGGATTGCGCCCATCAGCCAGGAGCTCGTGCTGGCGTACGTCGCGGAGCACGTCCTCGGGCTCCCGAGATCGCACTGACGGGCCGTCGGATCACCTCTGCTGTTCGGCTCGGAGCGTGGCTCGACGGGTCACGACCGACGCGCCGCGAGGAGCTGGCGCTCGATCTGGTCGAGCACCTCGTAGCACGGGAGCACCGTTGCCACACTGGAGTTCGGCTCGCGGCCGTCGCTGATCGCCGTGAGGAACTCCCGATCCTGGAGCTCGATGCCGTTCATCGACACGTCGACCCCGGACACGTCGACCGGCTCGTCGTTGCCGGTGAACAGATCGTCGTACCTGGCAATGTACGTGCCGGTGTCGCCGATGTACCGGAAGAACGTTCCGAACGGGCCGTCGTTGTTGAACGACAACGCGAGCGTGCACAACGCGCCCGATTCCACCTTGAGCTGGATCGACATGTCCATCGCGATGCCGAGCTCCGGATGGACCGGCCCCTCGACCGCCTGGGCGGCGATCACACGACTGCCGGTCTGGTACTGGAAGAGATCGACGGTGTGCGCGGCGTGATGCCAGAGCAGGTGGTCGGTCCAGCTGCGCGGCTGACCGAGCGCATTGGTGTTGCTGCGACGGAAGAAGAACGTTTGCACGTCCATGTGCTGGATCGTGAGATCACCGCTCGTGATCCGTCGCCGAACCCACTGGTGACTCGGGTTGAACCGCCGGGTGTGACCGCACATCGCCACCCTGCCGCTGCGCTGCTGCACTGCGACGAGGGCACGACCATCGGCGAGGTTGTCGCACATCGGGATCTCGACCTCGACGTGCTTGCCCGCCTCGAGGCAGGCGATCGCCTGCCGCGCGTGCATCGGGGTCGGCGTGCAGAGGATCACCGCGTCGACGTCGTCACGATCCAATGCGTCGTCGAGCTCGGTGACCGCGTCGCGAATGCCGCGCTCCTCGGCCACTCGTCGCGCCGTCGCCTCGACCGGATCGACGATGACGACGACTTCTGCATCGTCGATCACCGAGAGCGCATCGAGGTGCTTGATGCCGAACGCTCCCGTTCCGGCTAGCGCGATCCTGATCGCCATCACGACTCACCCAGGATCAGATGCCCGACCGCGGTGTTGCTCGCGGGGACGTGGTAGAAGCGATGCACCACGGTCGGCGCGGGTCCACCGGCGAGGTCGGCCATCGCGCCGCGGGCGACGAACCACATCACCAGCTCGATGCCCTCCGAACCCGCCTCGCGCACGTACTCGATGTGCGGCGTGCAGGCGAGCCTCGCCGGGTCGTCGATGAGACCATCGAGGAACCGCCTGTCGAACTCGGCGTTGATCAGACCGGCACGCGGCCCCTGGAGCTGGTGGCTCATTCCCCCCGTGCCCCACACCTGCACGCTCAGATCCTCGTCGTACGACTCGATCGCCCGTCGCAGCGCGCGACCGAGGTCGAGGCAGCGCTGGCCGGACGGGATCGGGTACTGCACCACGTTGACCGCGATCGGGATGACTGGACACGGCCACGCGTCGGGCCGGCCGAACAGCATCGAGAGCGGAACCGTCAGGCCGTGATCAACCGGGAGCCGGTTGGCAAGCGTGAGATCGAAGTCCTGCTGGATCACCGACGAGGCGATGTGGCCGGCCAGCTCAGGATGGCCCTTCACCACGGGCACCGGCCGGGGCCCCCAGCCCTCGTCGGCGACGGGGAACTCGGCGGCGGTGCCGATCGCGAAGGTCGGGATGATGTCGAGGCTGAACGCGTTCGCGTGATCGTTGTAGACGAGCACGATCGCGTCGGGCGTGTTGTCCGCCATCCACGCCCGCGATTTCTCGTATCCGGCGAAGAGCGGGGCCCAGTACGGATCCGCCGTCTTGCCCTGGTCGATCGCAACTCCGATCGCCGGGACGTGCGAGGTGTACACCGAGGCCGTCACCCGGGCGCTCATCGGTTCGCTCCCTGCTGCTCGTGGCGCTCCCACTCGTGCACATACCGGTTCCCGTCGATGGGCCGGCCGCCGGCGACCATCATCGCCCGGTACTCCTCCTCGGTCATGCCGGTCATCGATCCTGCGATCTGCTGGAAGCTCAAGCCGTCGGTCCCTCCGATCTTGGCGAGGAAGTAGATGTTGCCGCCCAGCGAGATGAGTCGGTTGAAGTCGCGGTCGAGCACGGCCTGCTTCTGGTCCTCGGTCATGTCCCATTCGTCGAGGTACGCCCGCTCGTCGGCCTTGAAGCGCGCACGGTTCTCCGCCGACATCAGCGACATGCAGAACTGGTTCAGCCAGTACCCCCTGCGGGACTGTTCGGCATCGAAGATCGTCGTCCCGGGAACGTCCAGGTACGGCTTGTCAAGTGGCATCTGCATCCTCCGCAGAGTCGTGGAGCGGGAGGCCCGTGTACTGCTCGGCGAGCGCCGTCTGGGCGGCGGTCGAGCTGGCGAGGTGGATCAGCTCCTCCTCCTGGGTGCGCTGGTCGAAGGCCGTCTGTTCCGGGAAGCGGTGGAGCAGCATCGTCATCCACCACGAGAACCGGACCGACGCCCAGACCCGCCGGAGCGCGGTGGCCGAGTAGTCGGCGAACTTCTGGTGGTCGCCTCGAGAACGGGCGGCGATGGCCTCGGAGAGGTAGTGCACGTCGGAGAGCGCGAGGTTCAGCCCCTTCGCTCCGGTCGGTGGAACGATGTGCGCGGCGTCCCCGGCGAGGCAGAGGTTGCCCCACTGCATCGGCTCGATGACGTAGCTGCGCAACGGAGCGATCGACTTCTCGGTCGACGGGCCGGTCACGATGTGCGCGGCCTCGACGCGCGGGACGCGGGCGAGCAGCTCGGACCAGAACCGGTCGTCGGACCAGTCCTCGATCGAGTCGTCGAGCGAGCACTGCACGTAGTAGCGGCTGAGCATCGGGTTCCGCTCCGAGCAGAGCGCGAAGCCGCGCTCGTGGTTGGCGTAGACGAGCGTCGGCAGTGGCGGCGTCTCCGACAGGATCCCCAACCACCCGAACGGGTACGACTTCTCGTACTCGGTCACGACCGACGCCGGGATGGTTGGACGACTCACCCCGTGGAACCCGTCGCATCCGGCGATCACGTCGCAGTCGATCCGCTCGCGCTCACCGTGCTGGACGAAGGTGACGTACGGGTGATCCGAGGTCACGTCGAGCAGCTCGACGTCCGTCACCTCGAACCGTACGTCCACGCCGAGCTGGTCGGCCCGACGGTACAGGTCCTCCTGGAGGGCGGTCTGCCCGTAGGCCATCATCGGCCGCCCGGCCAGCGCCCGCATGTTGATCTCGAGGAGCTCGTCACCCCGCCACCCGAGCTTGATCGAGCCGTGGACGTGCCCCTCCGCGTGCATGTGCTCCGCCACGCCGATTCGCTCGAGGATCTCGACGCTGCTCCACTCGAGCACACCGGCGCGGATCCGACCCAGGACGTACTCACGGCTCTGACGTTCGAGCACGACCGACTCGATGCCGTGACGATGCAACAGCAGCGACAGCGTGGTCCCGGCAGGCCCGGCACCGATGATCGCGACCTGGGTTCGCATGCTCCTCCTCGCCCCCTCGCCCTGCGCACAGCAAGCCTGGTCGCGATGGGCAACGTGTGCCACGATAACATCGTGAACAGGATTGTCGACAACCATTCCGGGGTCGTGGCCCGGGATCTGCGAGGGGGACGCGCATGATCATCGACTGTCATGGCCACTACACGACGACCCCTCCCGGCGTCGGCGCGTGGCGCGATGCGCAGAAGGCCGCTGTGGCCGCCGACCCGACGTACGTCGGCGAGCGGGGCGTGATGCAGGTGACCGACGACGAGATCCGCGACACCGTCGAAGGCGCCCAGCTCAGGCTCCAGCGCGAGCGCGGCGCCGACCTGACGATCTTCTCGCCGCGCGCGAGCTGGATGGGCCACCACATCGGCAACGAGCACACCTCGACGTTCTGGTCGCAGCACCAGAACGACCTGATCCGCCGGGTGTGCGACCTGTTTCCCGACAACTTCGCGCCGGTGTGCCAACTCCCCCAATCACCGGGCGCGCCGATCGACGGCTCCGTCGTCGAGCTGCGGTGTTGCGTCGAGCAGATGGGCTTCATCGGCTGCAACGTCAACCCCGATCCGTCCGGCGGGCTCTGGAACGGCCCGCCGCTGTGGGATCGCTACTGGTGGCCGCTGTGGGAAGCGATGTGCGAGCTCGACGTACCGGGAATGGTCCACGTCAGCACGTCCTGCAACGAGCACTTCCACACGACCGGCGCCCACTACCTCGGTGCCGACACGGCGGCGTTCAACCAGGCGTTGACCTCGGGGTTCATGAAGGACTTCCCGAACCTGCGCTGGATCATCCCGCACGGCGGTGGTGCCGTCCCGTTCCACTGGGGCCGGTTCAAGGGCATGGCGCAGGACCAGGGTTGGGACTTCGACGGTCTGCTCGACCACGTCTTCTTCGACACCTGCGTCTACCACCAGCGCGGCATCGACCTGCTCGTCGACGTCGTCCCCATCGACAACATCCTCTTCGCCTCCGAGATGATCGGTGCGGTCCGCGGCATCGATCCCGAGACGGGCAACTACTACGACGACACGAAGATCTACCTCGACAACGCCCGGCTCTCCGACGACGAGCGGCATCAGATCTTCGAGACCAACATCCGGCGCGTGTTCCCTCGCCTCTCGCTGCCGGCTCAGACGGAGGAGCGCCCGTGATGCACCCCAACCACCGTGGCCGGCACGTCGTCGTCCGCCAGATCGCTCGGGCCGACACCGAGCTGATCGACGGACTCGCGCCGATGGGCACGGCCACCATCCACGAGGCGATCGGCCGCCGCGGCTTCGTCGGGCCCGACATCCGTCCGATCCAACAGGGTGCCCGGATCGCGGGCAGCGCCGTCACGGTGTCGAGCCACCCGGGCGACAACCTGATGATCCACGCCGCGGTCGAGGTGTGCCGGCCCGGCGACATCCTCGTCGTCACGAACACCGCACCGTCGACCCACGGCATGTTCGGCGAGCTCCTTGCCACGTCGCTCATGGGTCGCGGGGTCCGCGGGCTCATCATCGACGCCGGCGTGCGCGACACGGCAGAGCTGCGCGGCATGGGCTTCCCCGTGTGGAGTCGCTGGGTCTCCTGCCAGGGCACGGTCAAGTCCACCCCGGGCTCCGTGAACGTTCCCGTCTCGCTCGGCGGGATCGCGATCGAGCCGGGCGACGTGATCACCGCCGACGACGACGGGGTCGTCGTGGTCCGGCGCGAGGAGGCGGACTGGGCGTTGGAGCAGTCACGCGCTCGCGTCGGCAAGGAGGCCGCCACGCGTGCCCGCTTGGAGGGGGGCGAGCTCGGCGTCGACTTCTACGGGCTGCGGGAGGTGCTCGACCGGCTCGGAGTGATCTACGTCAACTCGCTGGACGAGCTCGGCTGATCGGTAGGGCCGGGTTCATCGGCGTCGACCACGCTCCCGTCGCGCTTCATCCGAACTCGTAGAGGCGCTCGGGGTTGGCCACGAGGATCGTGTCCCGCACCGCCGGGTCGGGTGCGAACTGCGTCAGCAGGTCGACGAGGTCCCCGTCGTCGGGCGTCACGCGGACGTTCGGGTGGGGCCAGTCGGTACCCCACAAGATCCGGTCGGGAGCCGCTGCGATCAGTGCCCGGGCGTACGGCACGACGTCGTCGTACGGTGGCGCGCCGGTTGCGCTGAGCCGCTCGGCCCCTGAGATCTTGACCCACGCCCGCTCGTCGCGCATCAGCTCGAGGAGCGCCTGGAACGGGGCCTGGTCGAGGCCGTCCGTGACCGGCACGCGACCCATGTGGTCGATCACGTACGGGCACGGCATCCTCCCGAGCAGGTCGACGTAGGTCGGGATGTCCTTGGCATCGAAGTGCAACACGATGTGCCATCCCAGCGGGGCGACCCGGTGCACGATCCGCCAGAACTCGTCGAGATCCGGGGCACCGCCGAGATGGGCGACGAAGTTGAAGCGGGTGCCCCGCACGCCCGCGGCGTGCAGGTCGGCGATCGCGCCATTCCCGAAGGACTCGTCGATCATCGCCACGCCGGCGTACCGACCCCCGCCGCGCATGAGCGCGTCCACCATCGCAGCGTTGTCGGTGCCGTGGCAGCTCGCCTGGACGAACACGGCCCGGCTCAGCCCGAGCCGGGCCTGCAGCACCTCGAAGTCCTCGATCCCCGAGTCCGGCGGCGTGTACGCCCGGTTCGGCGCGAACGGGAACTTCGCCGCAGGTCCGAACACGTGGCAGTGGGCGTCGGTCGCGTTCGGTGGCGGCGTGAAGGTCAGCGGCCGATGTGGGTCCGCGTGCGGACCGGGGATCGACTTCGGGATCGGTGATGCCATCAGTACTCCCGGGGGAACACGACGCCGTCCATCAACTTCCGGGCGGTGCGGACGATGCCCGCACGATCGACCTCGAGCCCGCCGTCGGTCCGGACGGCGACGGCGGTCTCGAACATGCCGGTCGGGTGCTCCAGCACGATCAGGTCATCGGCGCGCGCGGTGACGAGCGGGTAGGCCGTCGTTCCTGGCACCTTCGCCGCGACCGCGACCGTCAGTGCGCCGAGCACCCCGATCGCGTCGTGGCAGCGGTGCGGGATGAACGTCCGCGTCCGCAGCGAACCGCCGTCGGCCGGCGGCGACACGAGCGTGAGCTTCGGTACGGTGCTCGCCGCGACGTCACCGAGGTGCATGAGCGGGCCTGCCGCCAACCGGATCGCCTCGAGCGTCGAGCGCAGCGCCGCGTTCGCTTCGAGCTCGGCCGGGCTCTCACCGCCGTCGATGCCGAGCGACGCGGCGTTGATCACGACGACCGGCATGCCGTTGTCGATCAGCGTGCACGGCACGCCCGCGACATCGTCGACCACGTTGCCGGTGGGGAGCAAGGCGCCGCAGCTGCTCCCCGCGATGCCCTCGAAGTCGAGCCGGATCGGCGCTGCGGTACCCGGCACCCCCGACACCGCCAGGTCGCCGTCGTAGCGCGGCTTCCCATCGACGAGACCGAACGACGCCACCGCGATCGAGTTCGTGTTCTCCATCAGGATCCGCACCACGGCACGATCGCCGTCGACGAGGAACAGCCCCCGTTCGACGGCGAACGGCCCGACACCAGCGAGCATGTTGCCGCAGTTCTGCGCGTCGGAGACGATCGCCTCGTCGACCGACGGCTGGAGGAACAGGTACGTCACGTCGGCTTGCCCATCGCCCGCTGCTCCGACGACGGCCACCTTCGTGGTGAGCGGGTGCGCGCCGCCGATGCCGTCGATCTGGCGCGGGTCGGGTGACCCGACGATGCGAAGGATGAGCTGATCCCGGGCGACGCGATCGCTCGGCAGATCCTCGCGAACGAAGTACGCGCCTTTGGACGTGCCCCCGCGCATGAGCATGCAGCGCACTCCGTCACTCATGACGGGCGACCTCGCGATGACTCGACGAACGGTCCCCCACAGATTGTCGACAATACATGCTTGTCACGCAGTAGCGTCGACGAGGCCATGCCCGCCTCGCTCACCGATCGCCTCCGCGCCGAGATCCTGGCCGGGCGTCTCCCCCCAGGCGAGCGCTTGATCGAGTTGCAGCTCACCGAGCGCTTCCACGAGGGACGCGCCGCGATCCGGTCGGCACTGGTCGAGTTGGAGAAGGAAGGCCTCGTCGTGCGTGAGGTCAACCGGGGCGCGACCGTGCGCCGCGTCAGCATCACCGAAGCGATCCAGATCACCGAGGCCCGCGCCGCGGTCGAGAGCCTCGTCGCCCGCCATGCGGCCCGCAACGCCACTGACGCCGACCGCGACGAGCTCCGCAGGATCGTCGCCGACATGCGCGCCACGGTGGCCGACGGGCAGCTCCTCGCCTACTCGAACCTCAACGCCACGCTGCACCAGCGCCTGCGCGAGATCAGCGACCACGCCGTGGCCAACGAGCTCGTACGCAACCTGCGCGACCGCGCTGCCAGCCACCAGTTCCGCCTCGCGCTGATGCCGGGCCGGGCCGAGGAGTCGTTGCCGCAGCACGCCGCCATCGTCGAGGCCGTGGTGGCCGGCGACGAAGACGCCGCCGCGGTGGCGATGCACGCCCACCTCGAATCGGTGATCGGCGTGCTACGTCACTGGGAAGAGCTGGGCATCCCCGTCTGAGCTCCGCCGTTGCGCAGCGGCAGCGACGGCAGACCCTCGCTCGGCACACGCCGCAGCGATTCCACAGTGGATCGGGTCATCACGGGGTCGACGCCCAGACCTTCGAGCAGCGCCTGGCACGCTTCCATCTCGTGCAGACGGCGCTCGGCGTGGGCCCCGGTGCCGGTGACCAGGCGAGCCAGCATCTTCCCGTCGGCCGCAGTGATCTCCTCGACGAGATTGGACCACAGCCAGTCGGACAGCTCCGCCGCGTCCGCGGCACGCATCGCCTCGATCACGAGCGCGGCGAGACCCTTCATCATCACGCTGCGCAACAGCTTGCGGGTCGCTGCGTCACCGGGCCGTTCGCCGACCGCCTCCACCAGCACGCCGAACGAGGTCATCGTGCGCACGTAGCGATCGGCACCCGTGCCGGACGCAAGTGCGGGTGTGCGCAGACCGTGGGTCGGCACGATCGCCATCAACGCGATGTCGACGAACTCCAGTCCCCGGCCGGCAGCGATCGCGGCCAGACGCCGCTTCAGCACCGGCGCGCTGGTCGACAGGTCGGCGTAGAGCGCCGAGGCGGGGATCGCCCCGAGCGCCTGGGTGAGCGCGACCTCGGCATCGGCGGAGGCCGTGAGCGCGAACACGAGTTCGGCACCGGTCACTGCGCTCACGGGGTCGGCCCAGCGCGTCACGCCCTCGGGGGTTTCCACCGGCGCGGGGTCGTAGCCATCCACCCGCGCACCGGCCGCAACGAGACCAGCGGCGAACAGGCTGCCCGCCTCGCCGAGGCCGAACACGGTGACCCTCATGGCACGAGACGATGGTCGTTGCGGACGACGAGCTGTCGGTACATCGGCAACATCCTGTCTCGGCGTGAGGGGTGCCGTCGCACGACGCGGAGGAGTGGGCGCTGAGGGATTCGAACCCACGGCCACCTCCTTGTAAGGGAGGTGCTCTAACCAGCTGAGCTAAGCGCCCGGGAAGGCAGCGAGCCTATCGGCCATCGCCCGAGCGCTCCGCTCGTCCGCGCCTGCCGGCTGTAGCATCGCTCCGACTTCCCCATCCCATTCCACGAGCTCGGGAGTGAGATGACCAGCGATAGGTTTGCCACTGTGAGTCAGCCACCGGTGGACTACGCCCATCTGCCCGGGGAGGAGCAGAACCCCCTGATGGAGTCCACGGCGCACGTCGACTGGGGGCTCGTCCTCCTCAACGCGGCACGTCACACCCTCATCGGCACGAACGATCTCGTCACCGGCAACGTCGCTCTGGCGGTCGGCGACGGCGGACCGCACACCGCACCAGACGTCATGGTCGTCCCTGGCGCGCGCGGTCAGACCTTCGGCCGCTACGAGCCCGGGCCGGATGGACCCGTTCCATCGGTCTGCGTCGAGATCCTCTCTCCGTCGAACACCCGCCGGCAGATCCAGGAGCGTTGCCGGCGGCTCCTCACCATCGGGGTCGGAGAGGTGTACGTGCTCGACCCTGTGCGCGAGACCGTCGTGGAGGTCTCGATGCGCGATGACGAGCTGCACGAACGCTCGGCGATCGGGGTTCCCAGCATCGGCCTCGGGCTGACGTTCGTCAGTTCGGATGGGCGCCTCGCAATCTGCTGTCCCGCTGGCCGAGTAGTCCGACCAGGTGACGATCCGTTCGGCTGGCTCGCTGACGAAGCCGCTCGTGCTGATGCGGCGGAGTCGCGTGCCGACGCCGCCGAGGAGCGCAATCGGGCCATGGACGAACGCAATCGTGCCGCCGAGGAGCGCATCCGTCTCCTCGAGGCAGAGCTGGCCGAGCGGCGAGCGTCCAACCCTCCTGCAGCCGACTGAACGGTCAACCTCGGCGGCGACGGATCTCGGCGGAGATCGCCGGCACGACCTGGTGCAGATCGCCGATCACGGCGTAGTCGGCCTTCGTCACCATGTTCGCCTCCGGGTCGATGTTGATCGCCAGGATCCGCTTGGACGCCATTGCACCGACCCAGTGCTGGATCGCGCCCGAGATGCCGCAGGCGAAGTACAGCTCGGGTGCGATGCGGGTGCCCGTCTGGCCGACCTGGTCCGTGTGGTTGCGCCAGCCGTTGTTCGTGACCGCCCGCGAGCACCCGACGACGCCACCGAGGAGACTGGCGAGCTCCTCCAGCGGCGCGAAGCCTTCGGCCGAACCGACGCCACGGCCGCCGCCGACGACGACCGGCGCGGTCGCCAACGTCACGCCCGCCACCCGCTCGACCCGGTCGCGCACGACAGTTCGTGAGGCAGCAGCGCCGAGCACGGGTACGAACTCCACGACCTCGGGATCGCCGGCGCCCGCACTGATCCGAGACGCTTCGACGGTGTGATGCGCAACCGTCAGCAGCTTCGTGTCCGAATGCACCGCCGCGCGCTCGAGCAGCGAACCGCCCCAGCGGACGCGCACGACCTCCCACGCCAAGGGATCGACCTCGGTCACGTTCGCGACCATCGGCAGATCGAGCCGTGCTGCCGCCTGCGCCATCACCTCGTTGCCCCGATCGGTGCCGGTCGCCAGGACGATCGACGGCGACATCGACCGGACCAGTTGCGCGACGGTCTCGCCCCACGCTTCGGGCCCGTAGTCGGCCAGCGCGTCGTGATGTGCCTGGTGCACGACGACGACACCGTGCGCCGCCAGCACTGCGGCAAGGCCGTCCGCGGCCGCACCGATCGAGATCGCGTGCATCGCGACGCCGTGGTGCGCGGCGAGATCTCGACCGAACGTGAGCGCTTCCTCGGTGGCCGCCGCGAGGCCGCCGCGATCGTGTTCGACGACGACGAGCAGCATCACAGCACCCCGATCTCTTCGAGGAGATCGACCACGGCCGGCACCGCGTCGACACCGTTGCCGAGCATCACCGTCGTGCTCACCTGTTCCGGCGGCGGCAACAACCGCAGCAGCACCTGGCCGCCCGGCGCCGCGTCCGATTCCTGCTGCACGACCGGCACCTTCTTCGACGCGAGCCGCCCCTTCAGCGTCGGGTAGCGGGGCAGGTTGATGCCTTCCTTGACGCCGACGACCGCGGGGAGCGGTAGCTCGTAGATCTCGACGCCGGCATCGGACTCGCGGCGCACGCGAGCGACGCCCTCCACGAGCTCGAGTCCCTTCGCCCCGTTCACCATCGGCCGGTCGAGTGCGACCGCCACGCGGACGCCCACCTGGAACCCACCTGCGTCGGCCGACTCGTTGCCGAAGAGGATGACGTCGAACGGACCGTCCGCGTCTTCGAGCTGCCGGATCGAGGACGTGATCGCCCGCGCCGTGCGCTGCGGATCCCAGTCCGGTTCGTCGATCGGGATCAGCACCGCTGCGTTCACGCCGAGGCTCGCCGCGTAGCGGAGCTGCTCTTCGGCCACGGCAGGGCCGAGCGTCAGCGCGGTCGAGGAACCGCCGTGCTGCTCCACGATCCGCACCGCCTCCTCGACCGCACACTCCTCGTGCGGGCTCATCGTGAACCCGAGGAACGCGGTGTCGACGGCCTGACCGTCGGCGGAGATGTTGATCCGGGCGCCCGGCGCCGGCACCCGCTTGACGCAGACGAGCACCCGCATGGTCAGGACTTCATCCGCTTGTCGTCCGGATCGAACAGCGGCGCACTGCCGACTCGGGCGACGGTCACGGGGAAGAGCTCGTTCATGTACAGCACCCGTAGCTCGGTCCCTTCGACCGCGTGCTCCGGCGGCAGGTATGCCATCAGCAGGTAGCTCCCGAGCGACGGCGCCGCACCCGCGGTCGTCACCCGCGAGACGCGGCCGTTGGCATCGAGGATGCGCCCGCCGTCGATCGTGCAGATCGGCTCGTTGCCGCCGGTCATGAACCGCGGGATGCCTGCCGCACTCGTGTGGTCGAGGACCGACAACGTGCACATGGTGGCAACGAGCTCCTCGTCGCGCGCCTTCAGGTACGCCTCCTTGCCGAGGAAGTCGGCCGACTTCACCTTCGGACGCGCCAGTCCGGCCTCGACGGGGTTGTACTCGCTCTCGAGCTCCGCGCCCATCAGCCGGTAACCCTTCTCGATCCGCCCGGTCACGGCGTAGACACCGATGCCGACGGGGATGATCCCGAACTCCTCACCGGCCGCGGCGATGGTGTCCCACAGCCGGAGTCCGTGCTCCGCGTTGGTGTACACCTCCCAGCCGTTCTCGCCCACGTAGGAGATGCGGAACATCGTCGCCGGGGCGCCGTCGATGAGCACGTTGCGCACCGACCCGTACGGGAAGCCGGCCTGCGAGACGTCGAGCGGCTTGGACTCGTCGGTCACGATCTTTGCCATCGTCGCTTCGGCGTTCGGCCCCCAGACGCCGATCGTGCAGAGGCTCTGCGACATGTCGGTGAACGTGACGCTCCCGTCGTCAGGCATGTGGCGGCGGAACCAGTAGTTGTCCCGCCCGCCGTCGAACGCGCCAGTGATCACACGGAAGTGCTCGTCGCCGAGTCGCATGATCGTCAGGTCGCCGCGGAAGCCGCCGTGCGGCGTGAGCAGCGGCGTGTACACCGAGCGGCCGACCTTCACGTCGACGTTGTTGACGCACATGTACTGGAGGAAGCCGAGCGCGCCCGGTCCGGTGAAGTCGAACTCGTTGAACGCGGTGAGATCGACCATGCCGACGCTCTCGCGCATCTGGAGGTGCTCGGCGTTCGTGATCGGCGACCACCACCGCGCGTCCCACTCGTGCGGCCGCATCTCGCACTTGCCAGGGAACTTCTCCATCAGCGGCGCGTTCGATTCGAACCACTGCGGCCGCTCCCAGCCACGGGCGTCGAAGAAGACCGCGCCCAACGCCTCTTCCCGGGCGTAGAACGGGCTTCGGCGCATGCCGCGCTGGCTCGCCCACTGCTCACGCGGGTGCACGATGCCGTACGTCTTGTTGAAGTGCTCCGCGCACCTGGCGAGGATGTGGTGCTCGGTCCGCTCGTGGGGGTAGAAGCGGCTGATGTCGCTGCCGTGCGGGTCGCACATGTGCGGGTAGCCGTAGGTCATCCACTCGGCGACGAGTTGGGCGATGCCGGGGCCCTCCTTGATCCACACCGCGGCCGCGGACCACAGGTTGCGGACCTCGACCGTCTCGCCGAGCACGGGGTTCGCGTCGGGGGTGAGCGACAGCAGCCCGTTGATCGCGTAGCGGATCTCGGCGGTCTCGAGGATGTCGCCCATCAACTCGATGGCTTCCTCGAACTGCTGGTCGAAGTCGTCGGGCGTGAACGGCAGCTCCGTGGGCGACAGCGCAGATGCCTCGTTCGACGGGATGTCGTCCGGGTGCATGAAGATCGGGCGGTGCGCGTACGAGCCGACCTCCATCGAGCCGGCGGTTTGTCGCTCGTAGCAGAACGTGTCCATGTCACGGATGATCGGGTAGGCGACCTCCTTGCCGGACTGCTGCAGGATGTCGATCGGCCCGACGTCGGCCATCTGGTGGACGGCCGGGGTGAGCGGGATGGTCGCACCGGCCATCTTCGCGATGCGGGGACTCCAGACGCCACACGCGATCACGACGTACTCGGCTTCGATGCGACCCTTGTCGGTGACGACCGCCTTCACGGCGCCGTTCTCGGTCTCGATGTCGAGCACCTGCGTGTTGGCGAACACCCGCAGACCCGCCGTGGCGATCGCCTCTTCACGCATGAGCGTGCCGGTCTGCAGCGAGTCGACGCACGACACGCTCGGTGTGTAGAAGCCGCCGAGGAGGATCTCCTCGTTCACGAACGGCACGAGCTCCTTGATCTCGGCCGGCGTCAGCAGCGTCGCGTCGATGCCCCAGGCCTTCGCAGAGGTCATCCGGCGGTTGAACTCCTCCATCCGCTCAGGCTTGCGCGCCACCTCGATGCCGCCGCACGTGTTGTTCAGGCCGAGCTCGACGTACTGGCGCTGGCTCTCGACCGTGAGGAACGCCATCTCCTTGTTGTGATCGGTCGGGAAGATGAAGTTCGACGCGTGTCCCGTCGATCCGCCGGGGTTGGGCAGCGGCCCCTTGTCGATCAGGACCATGTCGGTCCAACCGAGGCGGGCGAGGTGCCCGACGAGACAGTTGCCGACGATGCCGGCACCGATGACCACGACCTTCGCGTGGCCGGGAACGTCGCTCATGTTCTTCCCCTGGGAGATGTCGTCGGGACGGCGCTTGAACGCATGGCGTCACTGATATATCTTCACGGTATCACACCGGGCTGCCGTGGGGAAGGGCCCGTGGACGACGATGCCGGAGCGACATCCATGACCGTGTCACAGAGCGAACGGGCGTACGAGGCGATCCGGCGGATGATCGTGCGGCTCGAGCTCGCGCCCGGCGCGGTGCTGCGCGAGGAGTCGCTGCAGGAGCTACTCGGCACCGGCCGGACTCCGATCCGCGAAGCGCTCCAGCGGCTCGTGCGCGACCAGTTCGTCACGGTTCTCCCCCGGCGCGGCATGTACGTGTCGAGCATCGAGGTATCGGAGCTCTCGATGCTGTACGAGACACGGGCGATCCTCGAGCCGTACGCGACACGACTCGCCTGCGCACGAGGCCGAGCGGAGCACTGGGCGACGATGGCTGCCGCGCTCGCACGCGCCGAACGCCCCGAAGCGACACCGGCGGAGCTGATCGAGATCGACCGCGAGTGCCACGAGATCATCTGGGCGGCGGCGAACAACCGGTTCCTCACCGACACGCTCGACATGCTCTACGCGCAGAGCGACCGCCTCTGGCACATGTACCTCGCCGATGTCGACGACATGGCCCACGCCGTCGCCGAGCACGCCGAGATCCTCGACGCGCTCGTCGACGGCGATGCCGATCGTGCAGCGTCGCTGATCGAAACCCACGTGCGCGCGTTCGACGAACAGGTCCGGGCCGCGGTCAAGCGCCGCCTCGAGTCCCCGCTCGCCGGATAGCCGGGGGTCTCGACCAGCGGCAACGGAAGCGTCGTGTTCACGCGTCGCTGGCACCTCAGATCGACAGCCGGTCGACCCGAGGTGCCAACAACGCTGACAACCTACGGGCTCAAGCGAGCCAGGCGTCGACCACGTCGGGATTGGCGTCGACCCATGCCTTCGCTGCCGCGTCGGCGGCCATGCCGTCGCCGTCGATCATGGCGGCGATCTCGTTCTGCTGGTCGGTCGTCAGCTGCATCTTCGAGAGGAACGCGAACGCTGCCGCGTTCTTCGCCTCGAGGCCGGCGTTCGCTGCCTTGTAGAGCTCGTCGACCGGGTAGTCACAGGCGTAGTTGCCGTCGCTCGCCGCTGCGGACGCGAGGCACTCGTCGGTGACCTCGGGCAGCTCCACCTCGGTCAGGTCGACCTTCGACTGGAGCCAGTGCGGCTGCCAGAACTGCAGCAGCAGCGGCGTGCCGTCCGTGGTGGCCTGCTGGATCGCGGTGATCAGAGCCGCCTCGGAGCCGGCGACGACGAACTTCAGCGGGAGGTCGAGGTTGGCGATGATCTGCTCGTCGTAGCTGACGTAGCTCGGGTCGCCCATGAGGAACTGACCGAGGTCGCCGGACTCTGCGGTCGCGAACAGCTTCGCCGTCTCCGGATCCTTGAACCCTTCCCAGGTCGCCAGTTCGGGATGGTCGGTGAGCACGGCCGTCGGCACGTACCAGCCGATCTTGGCGCTCGGGCCGAGCAAGCCGATGTCGACGATCGTCTTCTTGCCGGTGATGTAGGTCTCGTAGTCCTCGGCGTGACCCGACGGCCAGACTTCGAGCACGGCATCGATGTCGCCCGCGTCGAGGCCGGGCCACGTGGCGTTCTCGTCGATGTCGAGCAGCGTCGTCGGCGTGCCGAGCTTCGTCTCGAGCACGACCTTGGCGACGTTCGCGTTGACGGCCGACCCGGTCCACGGGTTCACCGCCAGCGTGATCCCCTCACCGGATGCCGCTCCGTCCGCTGCGCCGCTGTCGGCTGTGCTGCCGTCGGACGCCGCAACCGAGTCGCTCGCGCCGTCGTCATCGTCGCCGCCGCACGCGGCCGCGCCGACCAGTAGCGCGCCGACGACCAGCCAACGCGCTGCACGCTTGATCCCTGTGCTCATGTCTCCCCTGTCCCTCACGGTGTTCACGGTGTTCACGCTGTGGCGCTCACGCTGTGGCGATCACGCGGATCGAGCCATCCCGCTGCGCCGGTTGCCCCATGCCTGGGTCAGCCGGTCGAGCACGATCGCGAGCAGGACAATAGCCAGCCCACCCGCGACGCCGCGTCCGATCTCGCTCTTCGTCAGACCGAACACGGTCTCCAGGCCGAGGCCCCCGGCACCGATCAGCGAGGCGACGACGACCATCGACAACGCCATCAGGATCGTCTGGTTGACGCCGAGCATGATCGAACGTGCCGCCAACGGCAGCTGAACCTTGAGCAGCTCCTGGCGCGCGGTCGCGCCGAACGAGATCGCAGCCTCCCGCGGCGCGATCGGGACCTGGCGGAGCCCGAGGCTGGTCAGGCGGATGCCCGGCGGGATCGCGTAGACCACCGACGCGATCACGCCCGGCACCCGCCCGACGTTGAAGAGGAAGATCACCGGCACGAGGTAGACGAACGGCGGCAGCACCTGGGCGACGTCGAGCAGCGGTCGGAGCAGCCGGTCGAAGCGATCGGAACGACCGGCGGCGATCCCGATCGGCACGGCGATGAGCACGCTGAGCACGACGATCACGAGCACCTGGCTGAGCGTGTCCATCGCGAGATCCCACACCCGGAGCGCGGCGATGCCGAGCAGGCAGCCGCCACAGAGCGCTCCGAGGCGCCAGCCGCCGCTCGCCCAGCCGATGACGACGACGATCGCGATCAACAGCCACCACGCGATGCCCTGCAGCAGGTCGCGCATCGGGGTCAGCACGTGGATGACGAGGAAGTCACTGAACGAGCCGGTGCCGCCGACGACCGGCACGCCGTTGCGGAGATGCTCGTTGACCCACACGACTCGCCGGTTGATCCACCCCGCGATCTCGATCTGGAGCCCGGACGGGAAGTCATCCGCCCCGAACACCTTCGCCAGCACCGCGACCGCGACGACGATCAGCGCACCGCCGACGGCGCGCTGCCACGGCCGCTGGATGCCGCCGGCCCAGCGGGTGGTCCGCTGCAAGGAGGTGAGCACGACCGAGTAGGCACCCGACGTCGCCCGCTTCACGGTGACACCGCGCTCCCGGGTCGAGATGCGGTCCAGTGCGATCGCCGCGAACACGATCGCCATGCCGGGCGCGAAGGCCGCGCCGACGTTCACCTTCTGCAGCCCACTCAGAACATCGGTGCCGAGCCCACCCGTACCGACGAGTGCGGCGATCACGACGATCGCGAACGCCATCATGATCACCTGGTTCAAGCCGAGGAGGATCGCCCGGCGAGCCATCGGCAGCCGGACCTTGAACAGCAGCTGACGCCCGGTGCACCCGAACGACGTGCCGACCTCGGTGGCGACGACGGGCACGCTGCGCAGCCCGAGGCTCGTGAGCCGGACTGCCGGCGGCACGGCGAAGATCACGGTCGCGACGACGGCCGCGGGCACACCGATGCCGAACATCACCACGATCGGGAGCAGGTACACGTACGCCGGCATCACCTGCGCGGCGTCGAGGATGCTGCGCAGCACGCGGTCGGCACGGTCCGACAACCCCGACCAGATGCCGAGCGGGATGCCGATCAGCAGCGCGACCGTGACCGACAGCAGCATCAGCGACAGCGTGACCATCGTGTGATCCCAGAAGCCGAGGACGCCGCACGCCCCCATGGCCAGCACGCCGGACACCGCGGCACGCCGACCACCCGTGCGGTGGCCGATCAACCCGACGAGCGTCAGCACGCCCGGCCAGCGCAGCGTCCGCAGCACCCACAACAACCCGTCGGCGGACCATTCCAACGAGTCGGCGATCGGCGTGAAGACCGTCGTGAAGAGCCAGTGATCGTCGCGGTGATCGACGACCCAGTCGTACACGTCGTCGACCCACGGAGCCAGGTGGAGATCGAGCCACGACGGCGCCTCGCTCCCGATCGCCATGCCGACCACCGCGATCGCGACGAGCACGACGCCAGGGATCACCAGCCGCTGCCACCGGGTGCTCAACGCGCTCCGGCGGACGCCGCTCAGCGTCGTCGTCGCCACATCAGGCTCCGCCCACGGGTGACGCAGCGAGCTCCTCGCCGGCGACGACCGACAGCACCGCGACCCGGTCCACGCTGCCGACGACGGCGCCATCGGCATCGATCACGCGAACGGGCAGATCGCTCGTGGCGACGAGCCGCACGACGTCGCGCACCTTCGTCCCGACCGACACGGTCCCGGCGTGGTCACCATCGAGCGGCGGACCCATCACGGATTCGACCGGCACGACGTGCGACCGCGGCACGTCGCGCACGAAGTTCCGCACGTAGTCGTCCGCCGGCGCGCCGACGACCTGCTCGGGCGTACCGACCTGCACGAAGCGACCGTCGCGCATGATCGCGATCCGGTCGCCGAGGCGGAGCGCCTCCGACAGGTCGTGGGTGATGAAGACCATCGTCTTGTTGACCTCGCGCCGGAGCCGGATCACCTCGTCCTGCATGTCCCGCCGGATCAGCGGGTCGAGGGCCGAGAAGGGCTCGTCGAAGAGCAGGATGTCCGGGTCGGTGGCGAGCGCTCGGGCGAGGCCGACGCGCTGCTGCATGCCACCGCTCAGCTGATCGGGACGGCGTCCTCCGAGCCCGCCGAGGCCGACGAGCCCGAGCACCTCTTCGGCCTTCGCGCGACGCTCGGTCTTCCCGACCTTCTGCACCTCGAGCCCGAACGCGACGTTGTCGACGAGCGTGCGGTGCGGCAGCAGGCCGAAGTGCTGGAACACCATGCTGACGCGGTGCCGCCGGAGCTCGAGCAACTGCTCACGGCTCGCGGCAGTCACGTCCGTGCCGCCGATGATCACCGTGCCCGCGGTCGGCTCGATCAGGCGCGTGAGACACCTCACGAGCGTCGACTTGCCACTGCCGGAGAGCCCCATGACGACGAACACCTCGCCGGGCAGCACATCCATGTCGATGTCGCGCATCGCCACGACGCACCCGGTGCACGCCTCGAGCTCGGCGCGTGGCAGATCGGCGTCGGGTGACCCGACGATCCGCTCCGCCCGCGGCCCGAACACCTTCCAGAGGCCTCGGACCGAGATCGTCGGCTCTGTCTCCACGTGTCCCCCCAGCTCGCTCGCGCCCTGTGTCGAGCATAGACATCCGGGACCGAGCGCTGGTCGAGCATCCCCATCTGAGCCGGGCCACTAGCTTGCGGCGGCGTGGCTCCGAGGGGGCCGGAGGGGGTGCGAGTGCGCGTCGGAGAGGCCGTTCCGGAACGGGCGCGGGTCGTCGTCATCGGCGGCGGCATCCTCGGTTGCAGCATCGCCTACCACCTGACGTCGATGGGTGAGACCGACGTCGTGCTGCTCGAGCAGCACCGGCTCACCGACGGCGCCACGTGGCACGCCGCCGGACTCGTCGGCCAGCTGCGCTCGTCGCGCAACGTGACCCGGATGCTCGAGCACTCCGTCGAGCTGTACGGCCGGCTCGAGGAGGAGACCGGTCAAGCCGTGGACTGGCACCAGGTCGGGAGCCTGCGCCTCGCCTGCTCGCCCGATCGGGTCCTCGAGCTGAAGCGCCTGACGACGATGGCGAAGAGCTTCGGCCTGCCGATGGAGATCGTCTCCGCACGGCAGGCGCAGCAGCTCTTCCCACTGATGTCGACCGAGGACGTGCTCGCCGCGGCGTTCCTGCCCACCGACGGCTACATCGACCCCGCGAGCGTCACGCAGGCGCTCGCGCGCGGTGCTCGTTCGCGCGGCGCGCGCATCGTCGAGGACACCCGCGTCACGTCGATCACCGTGGACGGTCGACGAGCCACCAGCGTGCACACCGACCGCGGCGACATCGACTGCGAGCTCGTCGTCAACGCCGGAGGCATGTGGGGTCTGGAGATCGGGCGCATGGTCGGCGCCCGCGTGCCGGCGATCGCCGTGGAGCACCAGTACGTCTTGACCGGGCCGATCGAGGACATGCCGCGTGGCATGCCGACGCTGCGCGATCCCGACCACCTCGTCTACTACAAGCCGGACGGACAGGGGCTCCTGATCGGCGGCTACGAACCCGACACCCTGCCGTTCGGCGAGGCCGGCATCCCGTCACCGTTCCAACGGCAGCTGCTCGACCCGAACCTCGACCGGTTCGAGCAGCTCGCGGTGCTCGCCGCGAAGCGCACGCCCGTGATCGAGCAGGCCGGCATCCGCTCGGTGGTCAACGGCCCGATACCCTACTCACCCGACGCCGACTTCGTCATGGGCAAGGCTCCCGAGCTCGACAACTTCTACGTCGCCACCGGCTTCCTCTACGGCATCGCTGCCGGCGGCGGCGCCGGGAAGATGATGGCCGAGTGGATCCTCGACGGCCACCCTTCGCTCGACCTCTGGCCGCTCGACGTCCGGCGCTTCGCGTTCCACCACACGACGCGCCACTTCATGTATCCGCGGGCGGTCGAGCTCTACGGCCACCACTACAAGCTGACCGCACCCGGCTCCGAGCACGAGTCGTCGCGCGGCGTGCGTCGCAGTCCGCTGCACGACACGCTGGCGAAGCGTCGAGCGGTGTTCGGGTCCCGGGGCGGTTGGGAGCGGCCCAACTGGTTCGCCCCCGTCGGGGTCGACCCGGAGGACCGGCCGTCGTTCTCGCGGCCGAACTGGTTCGAGCACGTCCGCGCCGAGGCGATGGCGATCCGCGAGCGCGTCGCGTTGATCGACCAGACGTCCTTCGCCAAGTTCGAGATCACCGGACCTGGCGCCCTGGCGGCGGTGCAGTGGCTGTCCGTCGCCGACATGGACACCACGATCGGATCGGTCACCTACACGCAGCTGTGCAACGAGCGCGGCGGCATCGAGTGCGACCTGACGATGACCCGCACCGCGCCCGACACGTGGTACGTCGTCACCGGGTCGGCGTTCGGAGCCCACGACATGGGTTGGATCCGTGCCAACTCCCCCTCCGACGGCTCCGTCGTGCTGCGCGACACGACCTCGGCACGTGCCGTGCTCAACGTGTGCGGCCCCCGTGCCCGGGACGTCCTGCAGTCCGTGTGCGAGGACGATGTGAGCAACGCCGCGTTCCCCTACACGACGGCGCGTGAGATCACGATCGGTTCGGCACCCGTGCTCGCGATGCGGATCGGTTACGTCGGCGAGCTCGGCTGGGAGCTGCACGTCCCGACGGAGTACGCGCCCCACGTCTACGAACTGCTGACGTCAGCCGGCGCACCGTTCGGCATCGTCGACGCCGGCTACCGGGCGATCGACACGCTGCGGATGGAGAAGGGCTACCTCTACTGGTCGACCGACATCACGCCGGACGTCACCCCGTGGGAGGCGGGGCTCGGGTGGCGGGTGAACCTCGACGCCGGCGACTTCTGCGGTCGGGATGCACTCGTCGCCCAACGGGCGACCGGGCTCGCGAGACGGTTGTGCACGTTCACGCTGGAGGACATGGCGTACCCGGTCGGCGGTGAAGCGATCCTCTGCGACGGCACGGTCGTCGGCTTCACCACGAGCGCGAACTTCGGCCACGCGATCGGTAAGCCGATCGCCTACGGGTTCCTGCCGATCGAGCTCGCCCGGCGGAGCGACTTCGAGATCGAGGTCTACGGCGAGGCGATCCCGGCACGCCGCCACGACCGCCCGCTCCACGACCCGACGAACGCGAGGTTGAAGGCATGACGGATCTGGCTGCGTACCTCGCACGGACCTCGCTGTTCCGGGATCCCGCCGCGGCGGCAAACGCGGCGCAGCGACTCGCCGGCCTGACGAATCGCAACTACCTCGTGATCGATGGCGACGACCGTTACGTCCTGCGCGTTCCCGGCGACGGGACGGCCGAGTACGTCGACCGGCGTGCAGAGGCGGTCGCGGCGCGGTCCGCTGCCGCGGCGGGCGTCAACGCCGAAGTCGTGTTCTTCGACGAGGAGGACGGGCTGATGGTGACCCGCTTCGTCGACGGTGCGTTGACGATGACCGCCGACCGGTTCACCGACCTGGACGCCGTCGCCCGCGCGGGTCACGTGTTCCGCCGCCTCCACGACACGGCAGCGCCGTTCGCGACCGACTTCCAGTTGTTCCCGATGCTCGACGACTACAAGGCGTTGCTGATGGCGAAGGGAGCGGACCTGCCGGACGGCTACGCCGACGTCGAGCGCGAGGCCGACGCGGCCCGGGCAGTCCTCGAGGCACACCCCGTACCGCTCGTGCCGAGCCATTGCGACCCGCTGTGCGAGAACTTCCTCGACACGGGCGAGCGGATGTTCGTGATCGACTTCGAGTACGCCGGCAACAACGATCCGATGTGGGACCTCGGCGACCTGTCCGTCGAGGCCGGGTTCTCGCCGGCGCAGGACGAGGCGCTGCTGCGCGCGTACTTCGGCGGCGACGCGCCCGCGAGCCAGATCGGCAGGATGGTCGCGCACAAGGCGCTGTGCGACGTCCTCTGGACGCTGTGGGGCGTGCTGCAGCACGTCAACGGCAACCCCGTGGAGGACTTCTGGGCGTACGCGATCGGTCGCTTCGAGCGCTGCCGGGCGTTGATGGCAACCGCGGAGTTCGCCGACCACCTCGCCGCGATCGGCTGACCGCCCGCCAGACCTCAGCTGCGCACGAGGCGGCGACGCATCACCACCGTCGACAGCGTCAGCGAGCCGATCGCCCACGCTGCCAGCACCGCGATCGAGCCTGCGATGTCGGCGAGTCCACCACCGTCGAACACGAGGTTGCGGAACCCGTTGAGCGCCCAGGTGTGCGGCACGGCGAGCGCGACCGCCCGCATCACGGGCGGGAACACCTCGAACGGCACCATGCAGCCGCCCAGCGCGCCGAGCACGATGCCGACGACGGGCATCAGCGCACCGGTTCGGTCGATGTTGTCGGCGAGCGCGCCCACGAGGACGCCGCCGCCGCAACCGACGAGCGCCCACAGCACGAGCAACACCGTGACACCGGCCGGATCTCCCCAGCGCACGTCGAACGCGACGCGGCCGATGACGACGATCGCTGACGCCTGGAACAGCGCGAGGGCGAACCATCCCAGTGTCAGACCGCCGAGGAGCGTGGCGGCGCTCGTGCGTGTGGAGAGGGCGCGGTGCAGCACGCCGTCACGGCGGATCTGCACCAGGAAGGCGGCGCTCGCCAAGGCGTTGATGAACGTGAACAGGACCAGGTTCTGGGGCACGACGTAGGAGAACTCCGACAGCGAGCGGGCACGGCCGGTACCGACGTCGCTCGTGACGATGCTGATGCCGCCCGACGTGGCCGCGCTGTCGGCGGCCTCCAGCCCGCCGGCGAACGGCACACCTACCCGCTCCGACACGAACGACGCCGCGCCGAAGCGTGCTGCGAGATCGTCGACCACGCCTTGGACCGCGAGCTTGACGGTCAGGACGTTGCTGTCGAGCGTGCCGGCGACGAAGCGGATCGCCGCAACGCGACCGGCCGCGAGATCGCCGTCCAGGCCGGCTGCCAGCACCAGGCCGGCGCTGACGTGGGACCGGCGCACTGCTGCGGCGACGTCCTCCTCGTTCTCGTAGATCGTCACGTCGATCCCGTCCGTGGCCTCCAGCGCCGCCACGGTCCGGGTCGCCACCACACCGTCGTCCGTGTTCACGACACCGACGTCGATCGTGCCCGCACCGCCGAACGTGGTGCCGACGATGACGATCACGATGACCGGCATCACGAGCATGAAGAACAGCGCCTGGCGGTCGCGCAGCAGCGAGCGCAGGACGACGTCGGTGAACGCGAGCCCTGCCCGCACATGCCGCATCATGCGGCGATCCGGCGGTGGAGGCGGATCAGCCCGATCGAGCCGAACAGCGCGGCGAAGCCAAGGAGCGCGCCGATGGGGAGCAGCACCCCGCCCACTCCGATCGTGTCCGCCGAGAGGTCGCCGAACCCGCGCAGCGCCCAACCGTTCGGCGTGAGCAGGCTCAGACGCCGGAGGAGCCGTGGAGCGGCGGGGCCGACGAAGTTGCCGCCGAGCAGCGCGAGGACGAACGTGATGATCCCGGTCACGGAATCTGCTTGTCGCTCCGTGTGGGCGAGGCTGGCCGCGAACGTGCTCACGCCGCCGATCGCGAGCACCGTCACGACGATGAGGCAGATCACCGCCGCCACGTCGCCCCAGTCGGCGTCGAACACCCAGGTCGTGGTGATCCAGACCGTCACGAAGCCGGCGATTGCGAGAACGGTCACCGACAGGGTCTTGCCGGCGAGCACCTCAGCCGGCGACGTCGGCGTTGCGAACACGCGCGCAAGGGTGCCGTCGTGCTGTTCGGCGAGCACGGATCGACCGGCGAAGCCGACGGTGAAGAACAGGAACAGGATCGACATTCCGGCGCCGTAGAACGCGCTCGCGTCGATCGACCGATCTCCTGCGGGCGCATCGACGAGCGACAGCGCTGCCGGTTGCGCGGACGCGGCGGCGATCGCCTCGGCCGTCGGTGGCTCACCGGCGACTGCGACGAGCGCACGCACGGCGACGTCGACGCGGCGGAAGTTGCCCGCAATGGAGGACGCGATCGCGTTCGCAACCTGGCCGCTCACCAAGCGATCCGGGCTGCGCAGCACCAGCACCTCCGTCGACTGGCCGCTCGTGGCCGCGGCCGTGAACCCGCTGGGCAGCACCATCGCCGCGTCCACGTCACCATCGTCGACAGCAGCGCGGGCCGCGGACTCGTCGGCGAGCGACTCGAACGTCACTGCAGCCTCCCCGCTCCCCTGATCCGGTTCGAGCAACGAAGCGACGAGCCCACTGGTGGTGTCGGTGCCGTCCGCATCGACGACGCCGATCCGGAACGACGACTCTGTGGCCCCGCCGACCAGGAAGCCGAAGACGAGCGCGAGCGCCAGCGGTGCGAGGAACGCGGTGATGAGCGCCGACCGGTTGCGGAACCGGCGGAGGAAGTCGACGCGGGCGATCTCGAACGTACGTGACGTCATGGCCGGTCGCGCAGCGCGCTCCCCGTGAGCCGTAGGAACACGGTCTCGAGATCGGGCTCCCGGACTTCGATGCCAGCCACGGCGGCACCACTCGCCTCGGCCGCGCCGATCACGGCGGCGAGCACGTGGCGAGCCTCGTCCGCGATCACCTCGACCCCGCCGTCCGCGAGGAGCACGTCGACGACGCCGGGCACCTCTCGGCAGCCGGCGACGAAGCCGTCGAGCTCACCCCGGACGGTGACGGCGATGCGATCGTGCTCACCGATGAGCGCGACGAGCTCGCGACGGGTGCCCTGGGCGACGAGCCGCCCCTGGTCGATGATGCCGACGCGGTCACAGAGCCGCTCCGCCTCCTCCATGTAGTGCGTCGTGTACAGCACGGCGAGCCCGCTCCCGCCGAGCTGCTCGATGCCCTCGAGGATCTGGTTGCGGCTCTGCGGGTCGACGCCGACCGTCGGCTCGTCAAGGATCAGCAGGCGCGGCTCGTGCAGCAGCCCGACCGCGATGTTGGCCCGCCGGCGCATGCCCCCCGAGTACTCGTCGATGCGGTCGTCTGCCCGGTCGGTCAGCCCCACCGTCTCGAGCGTCACGGCGATCCGCCGTTCGAGCTCCTTGCCCCCCATGCCCTGCAGCCGGCCGAAGAACCGGAGGTTCTCCGCCGCGGTCAGATCGAGGTAGAGCGCGATCTCCTGGGGAACGATGCCGATCAGCGCCTTCACGTCGCCGGCGCGCGTCGTCACCTGCTGGCCCGCCACGGTCACGGTCCCACCGTCTGCGGCGAGGATCCCGGCGACCATCGAGATCGTGGTCGTCTTGCCGGCACCGTTCGGACCGAGCAGGCCGTACGTCTCGCCCGGGGCGATCTCGAAGCTCACCCCGTCGACGGCGACCCGATCGCCGAACCGGCGGGTCAGTTCGCTGACCGCGAGCAGGGGCTCTCCGATCTGGGGCACTCCCGGACCGTATGACATGCGGGCACCGGTCGCGGTCGCCGTGACGTGCGGTGGCTGCGACAGCACACGAGCGCCGCGCTCCCGCCGCGCGGGACGCACACCCGTCATTCCGTGTTGTGGGCCGATTCCGCGATGTGGAACACTCGTGCCGCTGAGGGGGCGCCATGTCGAGTGTCCAGTCCGTCGAACGAGCCTTCACCGTCCTGCGCTGCCTGTCCGGCGGGCCGGCCGGCGTGTCCCAGATCGCGGAGCGGATCGGGCTGCCGAAGAGCACCGTGTCCCGACTGCTGTCCACGCTGCAGGCGCTCGGTGCCGTCGAGCAGGTGTCCGCCGGCGGCGAGTACCGGGTCGGCGACGCGCTCGTCGAACTCGCGTCGGCAGCGTTGCCCGGCAGGTCGCTCGCGGACATCGCCCGTCCGCACGTGCACGACCTCGCAGCCGCACTCGGCGAGGCTGCCGGTCTCTCGGTGCTCGACGGTGACGCCGTCGTCTACCTCGACAACGTGGAGTCGACCCACGCCGTGCAGGTCCGTGACTGGACGGGCGAACGGGTGCCGCTGCACGTCGTCTCGTCCGGCCTCGTGCTGCTCGCGCACGCTCCTGCTGCGGTGATCGAGGCCTACGTCCGGCAGCCGCTGGAGCGGTTCACGCCGCGGACGATGGTCGATCCGAACAAGCTCCGAAAGCGGCTCGCCGCGATCCGCGAGCGCCCGTTCGAGTGGGTGCTGGAAGAGTTCGCCGAGGGCCTCAACTCGGTCGCCGCGCCGATTCGCGCGGCAGACGGCAGGGTCGTGGCGGCGCTGCACGCCCACGGGCCGTCGTACCGCTTCCCGCCCCCCGGCGACGTGGAAGGCGTCGGTGAGGCCGTCGCCGCGACCGCGGCGACGATCTCGGAGCGTCTCGCCGGCCACGAGCGTGACCTCGTCACGACACGACAGGAGTCCGCCTGATGGAACCGGAACCCCTCGGCCTCTTCGTCGGCGGCGCGTACATCGACGCCACGTCCGGCGAGACGTTCCCGACCGTGAACCCCGCGACCGGGGCCGTGATCCGCGACGTCCAGCAGGCGTCGGACGCCGACGTCGACGCTGCGGTGCGCTCCGCACGCGCCGGCTTCGAAGCATGGCGGTCGCTGTCCGGAGCACAGCGCGGCCGGGTGTTGAACGACGCCGTGCGTCTCCTGCGGGCGCGCAACCAGGAGCTCGCCGAGCTCGAGGTCGCCGACACCGGGAAGCCGATCGCAGAAGCGGTGGCGGTCGACGTGCTGTCGGGAGCCGACTGCATCGAGTACTTCGCAGGAGTGGCAGCGTCGCTCCACGGTTCGCACGTCGACCTGGGCTCGTCGTGGGGGTACACGCGCCGGGAGCCGCTCGGCGTCTGCGCCGGCATCGGCGCGTGGAACTACCCGATCCAGATCGCCTGCTGGAAGTCAGCGCCCGCGCTCGCGTGCGGCAACGCGATGGTGTTCAAGCCGGCCGAGCTCACGCCGCTCACCGCGGCCCGCCTGGCGGAGATCTACCTCGAGGCGGGCCTGCCATCCGGCGTCTTCAACGTGGTGCAGGGCGACGCTCGTGTCGGCCAGGCACTGACCCGCCACCCCGGGGTGGCGAAGGTGTCGCTCACCGGCGAGGTCGGCACGGGACGCCGCGTGATGGCGCAGGCGGCGGAGACGCTCAAGCACGTCACGCTCGAGCTCGGTGGCAAGAGCCCACTGATCGTCTTCGCCGACGCCCACCTCGACAACGCGGTCTCGGCCGCGCTGATGGCGAACTTCTACACGCAAGGCGAGGTGTGCTCGAACGGCACCCGCGTCTTCGTGCACGAGTCGATCAAGGACGCGTTCCTCGACAAGCTGGTCGCCCGTACGACCAAGCTGCGCGTCGGTGACCCGACCGATCCCGACACGCACGTCGGTGCGCTGATCTCACGGGAGCACCTCGACAAGGTGATGGGCTACATCGAGCGCGGCAAGGCCGAGGGTGCCCGGCTCCTCTACGGCGGCGTCCGCCCGGACGATCCCGCGCTGGCGAACGGCAACTTCGTGGTGCCGGCGATCTTCGACGAGTGCCGCGACGACATGACCATCGTCCGCGAGGAGATCTTCGGGCCGGTGATGTCCGTCCTCAGCTTCGCCGACGAGGACGAGGTCGTCGCCCGCGCGAACGCGACCGAGTTCGGCCTCGCCGCAGGCGTGTTCACGTCCGATGTCCAGCGCGCCCACCGCGTCGTCGCCCGGCTCGAGGCAGGGACGATCTGGATCAACAACTACAACATCACGCCGATCGAGCTGCCGTTCGGCGGCGCCAAGCAGTCTGGCATCGGCCGGGAGAACAGCCTCGCCGCGATCGAGCACTACACCCAGCTGAAGAGCGTGTACGTCGAGATGGGAAACGTCGAAAGTGTGTTCTGACGGACGGATTCGATGACGACCTATGACTACGTGATCGTCGGCGGGGGGTCGGCCGGCTCGGCGCTTGCCAACCGGTTGAGCGCGGACCCTTCGACGCGCGTGCTCGTGCTCGAGGCCGGTCGGCCCGACTACCGCTGGGACGTGTTCATCCACATGCCGGCCGCGCTCATGTTCCCGATCGGCAGCCGGTTCTACGACTGGAAGTACGAGTCCGAGCCGGAGCCGTTCATGAACGGCCGGCGGATCTACCACGCCCGCGGCAAGGTGCTCGGCGGGTCGAGCAGCATCAACGGGATGATCTTCCAGCGCGGCAACCCGCTGGACTTCGAACGCTGGGCTGCCGACCCAGGGATGGGCAGCTGGTCGTACGCGAACTGCCTGCCGTACTTCAAGCGGATGGAGAACTGCCTCGCCGGGCCGGACGAGTTCCGCGGCGGCGACGGCCCGCTGGAGCTCGAGCGGGGAGCTGCCACGAACCCGTTGTTCGAAGCGTTCTTCGAGGCGGTCCAGCAGGCCGGCCATCCACTGACCAGCGACGTCAACGGATTCCGCCAGGAGGGCTTCGCCCGCTTCGATCGCAACATCCGTCGGGGGCGTCGGCTGAGCGCGTCGCAGGCGTACCTCCGCCCGATCCGTGGCCGGGAGAACCTCGAGATCGTGACGCGGGCGCTGGTCACGCGCATCCTGTTCGACGGCACGCGCGCCACCGGCGTCGAGTACGAGCGCCGGTCGGGCGGCACGAGGCGGGCGGCAGCACGCGAGGTGATCCTCTGCGGCGGCGCGATCAACTCCCCACAACTGCTCCAAGCCTCCGGCATCGGCAACGCCGACGAGCTCCGGGCCGTCGGGGTCACCCCCGTCCACCACCTCCCCGGCGTCGGCGAGCACCTGCAGGACCACCTCGAGGTCTACGTGCAGCACGCGTGTACGCAGCCGGTGTCGCTCAACCCGTCGCTCAAGTGGCGCTACCGCCCGTGGATCGGACTGCAGTGGCTGTTCCGCCGGGGCCCCGGAACGAGCAACCACTTCGAGGCGGGAGGGTTCATCCGGAGCAACGAGGAAGTCGCCTACCCGAACCTGATGTTCCACTTCCTGCCGATCGCCGTGCGCTACGACGGCTCGGCGCCGGCGGGCGGCCACGGCTACCAGGTCCACATCGGACCCATGTACTCGGACTCGCGCGGCTCGGTGAAGATCACGTCCCCCGACGTCCGGGTCAAGCCGGCGCTCCGCTTCAACTACCTGTCGACGGCACAGGACCGCCGCGAGTGGGTCGAGGCGATCCGCGCCACGCGGACGATCCTCTCGCAACCGGCCTTCACGCCGTTCGAGGGGGGCGAGCTCTCCCCGGGTCCGCAGGTCGAGACCGACGACGAGATCCTCGCGTGGGTGGCCGCCGACGGCGAGACTGCTCTGCACCCGTCGTGCACGTGCCGGATGGGCGTCGACGAGATGTCGGTCGTCGATCCCGAGACGATGCGGGTGCACGGCGTCGACGGGCTCCGCGTCGTCGATGCGTCGGTGATGCCCTACGTCACGAACGGCAACATCTACGCCCCGGTGATGATGCTCGCCGAGAAGGCCGCCGACCTGATCCTCGGTGTCGAGCCGCTGCCGCCGGAGCCCGTGCCGTTCTACCGGCACCAGCAATAACCGGTACGATCGTACCGGTAGACGGAGAACGACCTCCCTGCTAGCGTGTTCCACGATGTGGGCAAGGTCCACATTCCGGGCCACATCGGAGAGCATCGGCCGACCGGTTCCGTCCCGTGCATCTGCCGACCCGGGAGTTGAGATGGGCGAGCGCAGCGAGCTGGCCCGAGCGGCCGAGAGCGGAGAGCGATGAGCGATCAGGACGAGGAGTACGAGGAGATCGACCTCGCCGGCCTGCCGGACGCCGAGTTGATCAAGCAGATGCACGACGACCTCTACGACGGTCTGCGGGACGAGATCGTCGAAGGCACGATGATCCTCCTCGACCGTGGGTTCAGCCCCGACAAGGTGCTGTCCGACGCACTCGTCGAAGGCATGCGGATCGTCGGCATCGACTTCCGTGACGGCATCCTGTTCGTTCCCGAGGTGCTGCTCTCCGCGAACGCGATGAAGGGTGGCATGGAGATCCTCCGGCCGCTGCTCGCAGAGACGGGTGCCGAGCCGGTCGGCAAGGTGGTCGTCGGCACGGTGAAGGGCGACATCCACGACATCGGCAAGAACCTCGTCGCGATGATGCTCGAGGGAGCCGGGTTCGAGGTGATCGACCTCGGCATCAACACCGATGCCGATGCCTTCCTCGCCGCGCTCGAGGAGCACCAGCCCGACATCCTCGGCATGTCGGCGCTGCTGACCACCACGATGCCGTACATGAAGGTGGTCATCGACACGCTCGCCGATCGCGGCCTGCGCGAGAAGTACATCGTGCTCGTCGGTGGTGCTCCGCTCAACGAGGAGTTCGGCTCGGCGATCGGTGCCGACGCGTACTGCAGGGACGCCGCGGTCGCGGCCGAGACCGCGAAGTCGCTGGTGACCGCGCGCAGGAGCCTGCGCGACGCAGAGCCACCCGGTCCGTCGGTCTGACGAGCAGCCGTGGCCACTCCACTCGTGATCGCGTGCGGCGCGCTGACCGGTGAGCTCCGCGCGGTGCTCGACGCGAACGGCATGACCGACGACATCGAGGTGCGCTACCTCCCCGCCAACCTCCACAACCGACCGGAGCGCATCGTCCCGGCGCTGCGCGAGGAGCTCCAGCTCCACGGCAGCGCCGATCGCCCCATCCTGATCGGCTATGCCGACTGCGGCACGGGTGGCCTGCTCGACGCGTTGATCGACGAGATGCCACACCTGCGCCGGCTGCCCGGCGCGCACTGCTACGAGACGTTCGCCGGCAGCACCCTGTTCGCCGAGCTCCACGACGAGGAACCCGGCACCTTCTACCTGACCGACTTCCTCGCCCGTCACTTCGACGCGCTCGTGTGGCAGGGACTCGGCCTCGACGATCATCCCGAGCTGCATCAGCTCTACTTCGCGAACTACCGGCGCGTCGTGCTCCTGTCCCAGTCGGAGGACCCGGCGGTGCTCCAGGCGGCGGTGGCCGCGGCCGAGCGTCTCGGGCTCGAGCTCGAGCATCGGCACGTCGGTCGGACCGGGCTCGAGTCCGCCGTGGTCGTCACGCTCGGTCGGGTGGGTTGAGATGGCTCGCCTCGCGAACGAGCTCGTCGTGATCCTGTGGCGGGACATACCCGCGCAGATCAACGGCAGAGCGGGTGCGGAGCGGCACCAGATCGTCCTCGCCCAACGGTTCCAGAAGGCGATCGACAAGGCCGCGATGGTCGCCGGCAAGAAGACCGCACAGGAGTACGTCGGCGAATGGCGGCGCACGGCGCACCCGCTCCGCGGTGACCTCGTCGAGACCGTCGAGGCGATGGCCGAGCAGCTCCGCCGGGAGTTCACGAACGAGCGCCTGCTCGCGCTCGTCGACAACGGCGGCTGGGATCCCGCCCGCCCTGTGGAGGACGCGTCATGACCCACACCATGCTCAGCTCTGCCACCAGAGAGGTCGTCATCGGCTTCGACCGGCCGTTCGTGATGATCGGCGAGCGGATCAACCCGACCGGCCGCAAGCTGCTCGCCGAGGAGATGAAGGCGGGCGACTTCAGCAGGGTCGAGGCCGACGCCATCGCGCAGGTCAAGGGCGGCGCGCACATGCTCGACGTCAATGCCGGCATCCCGCTCGCCGACGAGCCAGCGCTGCTCGCCCGGGCGATCACGCTCGTGCAGGCCGTCACCGACGTGCCGCTGTCGATCGACTCCTCCATCATCGAGGCGCTCGAGGCAGGGCTCGCGGTGTACCAGGGCAAGCCGCTCGTGAACTCGGTGACCGGCGAGGAGGAGGTGATGGAGCGGGTGCTCCCGCTCGTCGCCAAGTACGGCGCCGCGGTCGTCGCGATCTCCAACGACGAGACCGGCATCTCGGAGGATCCCGATGTCCGCTTCTCGATCGCCGAGCGGATCGTGCGCCGCGCCGCCGACCACGGCATCCCCGCCTCGGACGTGATCGTCGATCCGCTCGTGATGCCGATCGGGGCGATGCGGACCGCCGGCGTGCAGGTGTTCCACCTCCTCCGACGGCTGCGCTCCGAGTTGAAGGTCAACACGACCTGCGGCGCGTCGAACGTCGGCTTCGGGCTGCCCAACCGTCATCTCGTCACGGGCACGTTCCTGTCGATGGCGATCTCGAACGGCATGACCTCCGCGATCATGAACCCGTTGCACGCCGAGGTGAAGGCCGCGGTGATGGCCGCCGACGTGCTCGCCGGCAACGATCGCGACTGCGCGGCGTGGATCAAGGAGTACCGCGAACCGCCGGCCGAGGGCGAGCGCGGCGCACGAGAAGGCCGCCGACGCCGCCGGCCGGCCGAGTAGCGGAACCGTCCACCACATGCCCCGCGTCGTCTTCACCCCCTCCGGTCTCGAGGGCACGGTCGAAGCGGGTACCACCGCGCTCGACGCGGCGCGCCAGCTCGGCGTCGACATCGACTCGGTGTGCGGTGGCCGGGGCATCTGCGGGCGGTGCCAGATCACGCCGTCGACCGGCTCGTTCGCGAAGTGGAAGATCGAAGCGACAGCCGCTGCGCTGACGGCGCCGGGCGAGACGGAACGGTCCTATCACGGAGCCCGTCCGCTGCCGGTCGACCGTCGGCTCGGGTGCGCGGCGCACATCGTCGGCGACGCAGTGATCGACGTCCCGGCCGACAGTCAGGTGCACCGCCAGGTCGTGCGCAAGCACGTCGACGTGACCGGCCTGGTCGTCGATCCGATGATCACGCTCGCGTACGTCGTGGTCGACGTGTCCCTGCTCGGGGACGCCCGCAGCGCGGCCGAGCTGATCACCTCGGCGATCGAGGCGCAGCACGGGCGACCGGACGTGCGTGTCCCGATGCACCTGCTCGTGTCGCTCCACTCGGCGATCACGAACGACGAGCACGCCGCGACGGTGGCGCTCCGCCGCACCGGCAGCGGCGACGAGCTCGTCGCGATCTGGCCGGGGTACGTCGACACCGGCTACGGCATCGCGGTCGACATCGGGTCCACCACCATCGCCGGTCATCTCTGCGACCTGGCCTCCGGCGACGTGCTCGCCACAGCCGGACGGATGAACCCGCAGATCCGGTTCGGTGAGGACCTGATGAGCCGGGTCTCGTACGTGATGATGAACCCGGGCGGCGAGCGCGACCTCACGAGTGCGGTGCGTGGCGCGCTCAACGAGCTGGTCTCGGAGCTCACCGAGGAGGCCGGCGTCGACCGCCGCCACGTCCTCGACATCGTGCTCGTCGGCAACCCGATCATGCATCACCTCGTGCTCGGCATCGACCCGACCCCGCTCGGGGCGGCGCCGTTCGTGCTCGCCACGAGCTCGGCCGTCGAATGCCGGGCCGTCGACCTCGAGCTCGACCTGCCCTTCGCATCCACGTACGTCGCGCCGTGCATCGCCGGTCACGTCGGCGCCGACGCCGCTGCGGCGATGCTCGCCGAGGGACCGCATCGGTCGACCGATCTGCAGCTGCTCGTCGATGTGGGCACGAACGCCGAGATCATCCTCGGCGATCACAAGCGGCAGTTCGCGGCATCGAGCCCGACCGGGCCGGCCCTCGAGGGCGCCCAGATCAGCTGCGGCCAGCGGGCGACGGTCGGCGCGATCGAACGCGTGCGCATCGATCGCTCGACGCTGGAGCCGAGGGTCAAGGTCATCGGCTGCGACCTGTGGTCCGACGATCCCGGCTTTGCCGAAGCCTCCGCCGCGCTCGACATCAGTGGGGTGTGCGGTTCCGGGATCGTCGAGGTGATCGCCGAGCTCTTCCTCGCCGGCGTGATCGACGCCGACGGGACGATCAACGGCGCATTCGCCGAGCGCACGCCTCGCGTGGTCGCCGATGGCCGCACGTACGGCTACGTGCTGTACGAGCGCGCGGGCGCGCCGGCACTGCGGATCACGCAGAACGACGTGCGCGCGATCCAGCTCGCCAAGGGAGCCCTGCGGGCCGGCATCGACCTCCTGATCGAGCGCGCCGAGGCGAAGGACGTCGGGGACATCCGTCTCGCCGGCGCCTTCGGATCACACCTCGATCCGCTGTACGCGATGGTGCTCGGGCTCGTGCCCGACTGCGTCCTCGAGGGCGTCCGCTCGGTCGGCAACGCCGCCGGCGCCGGAGCGGTCCGCCTGCTGCTGTCGCGTCAGCAGCGCGAGGAGATCGAAGGCGCGGTGCGCGAGGTGATCAAGATCGAGACCGCGACCGAGCCCCGCTTCCAGGAGCTGTTCGTTGCAGCGATGGCCTTCCCCCACCTCACCGCACCGAGCCCGCACCTCGCCGCGCTCGTCACGCTGCCCGAGCGGCGCGAGAGCGACACCGGCGGCCGCCGGCGACGCCGGCAGACCGGCGCCGGCCGCGGGTCCGGCGAGGCGATTGCATCCGATCCCAGCCCCGAGGTGCCCCTGACATGACTGATGGAACCGCCGACACGTCGAGAGGACGTCGCTCCGGGGGACGCGCCGGCCGGCAGGCCGTGCGAGCCTCTCACGTGCTCGCCCGCGAACCGTTCCTCACACGGCAGCTGAAGCCGTTCGAGCTCGTCTCCGACGAGGGGCTCTCGATCGTCGAGCACAACGCGGACACGATCCTCGAGCAGGTCGGCGTCGAGATCCGCGACTACCCGAGCGCGTTGCAGCTGTTCGCCGACGCGGGCGCGGACGTCGCTGGGACGAGGGTCCGTTTCCCTCGCGGTCTGTGCCGTCAGATCGTGGCTGCCACCGCGCCACGCACCTACACGCAGCACGCCCGAAACCCCGGCAACAACGTGCAGATCGGCGGTGACGCCACCGTCTTCGCGCCGAACTACGGATCGCCGTTCGTGTTCGACCTCGACAAGGGCCGGCGCTACGCGACGCTCGAGGACTTCCAGAACTTCGTGAAGCTCGCCTACCTGTCGCCGAACCTGCACCACTCTGGCGGCACGGTCTGCGAGCCGGTGGACATCCCGGTCAGCAAGCGCCACCTCGACATGGTGTACTCGCACCTGCGCTACAGCGACAAGGGGCTCATGGGCTCCGTCACGGCCGGCAGCCGCGCCGCCGACAGCGTCGAGATGGCTCGCATCGGGTTCGGCGGCGACCTGCAGGACCGCACGGTGATGACCTCGCTCATCAACGCGTCGTCGCCCCTGGTCTGGGACGGCTCGATGCTCGCGGCGGCGCAGGTCTACGCCGAGAACAACCAGGCGACGATCATCACGCCGTTCATCCTCGCCGGAGCGATGGCGCCGACGACGTCGGCAGGCGTCGCCGCCCAGACGCTCGCCGAGGCGCTCGCCGGGATGACGTTCACGCAGCTGATCCGACCGGGCGCACCGGTCGTGTTCGGATCGTTCGCGAGCTCGATGTCGATGCAGACCGGCGCGCCGACGTTCGGCACGCCGGAGCCGGCGATCGTGCTCTACACCGTCGCCGCGCTGGCGCGCAGGCTGGGCGTCCCGTTCCGTTCGGGAGGCGCGCTCACCGCATCGAAGCTGCCCGATGCACAAGCGGCCTATGAGAGCGCGTCGACGCTGATCCCGACGATCATGGCCGGCGTCAACTTCGTGCTCCACGCGGCCGGCTGGCTGGAAGGCGGGCTCTCCATCGGCTACGAGAAGTTCGTCCTCGACGATGACCAGCTCGGCATGATGTCGACGTTCGTCCGCGGTCTCGACCTCTCCGAGAACGGTCAGGCACTGGACGCGATCTGTGCGCACGATCCCGGGCAGCACTTCCTCGGCACGCCGCACACGCTCGCCAACTTCGAGACTGCGTTCTACCGCGCGGAGACCGCCGACAACTCGAGCTTCGAGCAGTGGACCGAGGACGGCGCGCTCGACGCCACCCAGCGGGCGAACGGGATCTGGAAGAAGCGCCTCGCCGAGTACGAAGCACCACCCCTCGACGAGGCCATCGACGAGGAGCTCCGCGCCTACGTCGAGCGGCGCAAGTCCGAGTTGCCCGACGAGTTCGGCTGAGGAGCGTCACGACATGTCATCCGTTCCCGACACGCGTCGCGCGATCGACGTCCAGACGCGGTTGCTCTCGACGGCACGGCTCGAGTTGGTCCCGATGAAGAGTGTTGCCGGGCAGCTCCAGCACCTGCCGGCGCACGCTCCCCTCGCGGTGACGTGTTCCCCGGTCAAAGGCCTGGGCGCGACACTCGAGCTCACGAGCCAGTTGCTCGACCTCGGCCACGACCCGGTGCCGCACCTCTCGACGCGCCTCGTCGAGGACCGCGCCCACGTGTCCCGGCTGGCGTCGTGGATCCGTGAGCACGGCCTCTCGGAGGTGTTCCTCGTCGCCGGCGACGCGTCCGAACCGGTCGGGGCGTACGAGGGCGTCCTGCCGTTCCTCCGCGACCTCCTCGACGCCGGTCCGGGGCTCGTCCGCATCGGCGTGACCGCGTACCCCGATGGCCATGCGCTCATCGAACGCTCCGTCCTGAGCAGTGCCCTGCACGCGAAGCAGGACCTGCTCGCCGAGGCCGGCATCGCCGGGTACGCGACGACGCAGATGTGCTTCGACGCCGCACTCTGGCGCTCGTGGGCGGAGTCCGAGCGGAAGGCCGGCTTGCTGCTCCCGCTGCACCTCGGGCTGCCGGGGGCGGTCGACCGCACGAAGCTCCTGACGATGGGCGTCCGCCTCGGCATCGGCGCGTCGTTGCGCTTCGTGAAGAAGAACCGAGGCGCCATCAGCCGGCTGTTCTCCCCCACCCGCTACGACCCGGCGAAGCTGCTCGTGCCCTTGAGCCGCCACGCCGAATCGCTCGGCATCGACGGCCTGCACGTCTTCACGTTCAACCACGTCGAGGCAACGCTGGCCTGGCGCGAGCGGCAGCTGGCGCGCCTCGCCTGACGTTCGGCGAGCTCGCGGACGCCCGCTCCTGGTCGGGCGCCGGGGCCGGGGACTATCCGCCACCACCCGATCGGGCGCCACTACCGTCCACGAGTGATGGCGCTGCGGTCTGGTGGTGACGACGGGGAGCTCCTGCGGCGTTACCTCGAGGAGATCGGCGCCCATCCGCTACTGACTGCGGCCGAAGAAGGCGAGCTCGGCGCGATCGTGCGCAGCGGCGGTCCTGAGGGCGAGGCAGCTCGCCGGCGCTTCATCCAGAGCAACTTGCGCCTCGTCGTGTCGGTCGCGAAGCGCTACGACGGCAACGGGCTCACCCTGCTCGATCTCATCCAGGAGGGCAACCTCGGCCTGATGCGGGCGGTCGACAAGTTCGATCACGAGAAGGGCTTCAAGTTCTCGACGTATGCCACCTGGTGGATCCGCCAGGCGATCGGTCGGGCGCTCGCCGACACGTCACGTGCGATCCGGGTGCCGTCGCACGTGCGCGACACCTACTCGCTCATCGATCAGAGCACGAACCGCCTGGCGACGGAGCTCGACCGGAACCCGACTCCCGACGAGGTCGCTGCCGACACCGGCATCTCCGCCGAGCGGGTGTCGCTCGCGCAGCAGCACCGGCGCCCGCTCGTCTCGCTCTCGACACCGATGGACGACACGGGCGAGGTCGAGCTCGGTGACCTGCTCGAGGACGACGGCGCCGTGGCGCCCTACGAGGCTGCGGCGTCGGCACTGGAACGGCAGGCGCTGGAGGTGCAGCTCGCCCGGTTGACCCCTCGCGAGCAAGCCGTGCTCCGCTCCCGGTTCGGGCTCGACGAGTCGCCGATGACGCTCGCCGAGATCGGCGAGCACTACGAGCTGACGCGGGAGCGCATCCGCCAGATCGAGGCACGGGCCCTCGGGAAGCTCCGCCATCCGAGCGTGGCCCGATTGTGGTCCGCCGGTCAGCGGACCAAACCCCGCCCCGCCGTCAGCTGAACGGGTCAGCTGAACGACTGGCGCGCCGCGAGCAGCTCCTCGAACAGCATCTCGGTGCCGGCCGCGATCGGGGTCCGACGCGTGTCGGGATCGAGCGTCATCATGTCCCTGCCTTCGGCATCGGCGATCGTCGCCCCTGCCTCACGGCACACGAGCAGCGCACCCGCGTAGTCCCAGACGCCGTGCGCGCTCCTGCTGCAGTCGACGTAGCCGTCGAGCGTGCCGTCGGCGACGAGGCAGAGATCGAGCGCTGCTGCGCCGAGCGAGCGGAACTGCCACCAGTGGACGAGCTGCGCCGGGTACCCCGAGATCCCGACGACGGCTTCGTGCAACGCCGTGGTCGTCGACGGGGCGATCGGTTCGCCGTCGCGTCGCGCGCCACCGCCGCGCACCGCTTCGTAACGGGAGCGCGACGCTGCCTGGTTCGCCACGACGCTCACCCGTGGCCCGTCGCCGTCCACGGCGCACAGCGAGGTCGCGAACCACGGGATGCCGCGCGACGCGTTCGTCGAGCCGTCCAGGGGATCGACGACGACCACGATCGGACGGTCACCGTGCTCGAGTCCGCTCTCCTCCGACAGCACCCCGACGCCGGCACGGCGCAGGACGTCGAGTGCGGCAGCGTCGGCGATCAGGTCGGCGGCGTACTGGCCGTCGCGCAGGCCCGACGGCCCCCACTCCTGCACCGACGCGAGGGCATCGGCGACCGCATCGGCGACCTCGTGGAGCAGTTCGAGCAACACATCGTCGTTCATCTCCTCGACGGTAGTGATTACCCGGGCGGACCTGGCAGGCTATGGCCCGACCGAGGCCGGGAAGGAGATCCGTTTGGCCGTCATCGACGTCGCTGGTTTCGTCGCAGATGTCAAGAGCCATGCGATCGATCACGGTTTCCACGTGCACGACGAGCGGCACTTCGTGGAGACCTACTCGCTCCGCCAGCTCTGGGAGGTGGACCTCCACCCAGAGGAGGCGTGCGACGGCCCCATCGACCTGCACCTCGCGCTCGAGGTCGACCCTCGAGCGCTGCTCGGGTTCGAGGACGAAGTGCTCCGCCAGGACGATCCTGACGCGGATCCGCCGGACAACTACCAGTTCCCGCTGCTGTTCACGTGGACGCTGCCACCGCTGCCCCACCCGCCCGACCTGCTCGTGCTCGCCACGGACATCGCCGGGGTCGGCACCGTGTCGTTGCCGATCGAAGTCTCGGCAATCGACTCGATCCCGTCCGTGACCGATGCGCCGGAGCGCAGCCTGTCGATCGTTGCCCGCGTGTCGGTGTCGCTCGCCGGCGTCCTGCTGAACGACGACGAGATGCTGTGCGACATCCTCGATCGCTGTCGCGACGTGAGCCTGTTCCTCCTCGAACGGGCACCCGACTGGCTGGGAGTCGACGAATGACGGACCTATCGAGCAATGACCACGCCCACGGAGGACCCATGCGAGTTCGAGAGCTGATCGACATATTGAAGGACCAGCCGCCGGACGCGGAGATCGAGCTCGCGGTGATCGCCCACGTCGACGACGACGCCGACGACATCACGGTCGACCGGTGGTCGATCGAAGCCGTCGTCCCGTGGGACGACGAGCGCGAAGCCGTTGCCAACGAGGAGGACGACACCGACAACGTGACGGTCTGGCTCGTCGGCGGCGAAGACCAGGATGTCGACGCCTTCCTCGACGCGGTGGAGCCGGAAGAGATCGACGACTGACGGGGTCGCTCCACAAGATCTCTGCTCGGACCCGGACCGCTCCACAAGATCTCTGCTCGGACCCGGACCGCTCCACCAGATCTCTGCTCGGGTCCGGGCCGCTCAGGTCCGCCTGTGAGCGGAGTTCCTGTTGGGGGGCCGTGATGGTCAGGCAGTGGTGCCGATCAGCCGCTCGGCGACCGTGAGCGCGGTGCCGATGTCGATCGAGAACCCGATGTTCGACGCGCTCACGGTGCCGGAGCTGGTCGCGACGGCGGTGTTCATGCCGATCACCTGTCCGGACCCGTTCACGAGTGGACCGCCGGAGTTGCCGGAGCTGATCGCCGCATCGGTCTGGATGAGATCGCTGATCGTGCCGTTCTCGGTGTCGATGCTGCGGTCCAACGCGGACACGATGCCCTTGGTCACAGTGAGCCCGCCTTCGAGCGCGAGGGCGTTGCCGATCGCGACCACGTCGTCGCCGACGGCGGCGACCGCAGCGGTGTCGATCGACGCGGGGACGAGTCCGGCGGTGTCGTCCACGTGGAGGACGGCGACATCGCTCGACGTGTCGGATCCGATCACCTCGGCCTGCCGCGTCGAGCCGTCCGAGGCGGTGACCGTGACCTCGGTGGCGCCCTCGATCACGTGCGCGTTGGTCAGGATGTAGCCACCGTCGAGCACGATGCCCGTGCCGGCGCCCGATGCCTCGCCGCTGAAGGGCCCGCGGCGAACCGAGACCGTGGTCTCGATCGACACCACCGACTCCTCCACTGCGTCGACGATCTGGGCGACCGATGCACCACCGCCGCCGATCGAGACGGCGTCGACGGCAACCGACGATGCCGGCGCTGCGTCATCGGCGGTGAGCCGTCCTCCGATCGCGCCGGCCGTCATCGACAGCGCCACGATGCCAGCGACACCGAGCGCAGCGCGACGCCGTCGAGGCGCTCGCGATGCGGGTGGCGGCGTCGGCGGTAACGCCGGCCAGGAGAGCGGCGCCTCGCCAGGATCCGCGAGGACAGGCGGCACCGACGGGGAAGGTTCGTGCTCACGGTCGATGAAGTTCGTCGCGTTCGTCATGAGCTCACCGTGAACGCCCCGCCTCAGAGTGCGCTTGGAGCTTCTTGTGGGTTTGGTGTGAATCGCATCGAGATCCTCACACCGCATCCAAGGCGGGCTCTCAGCAAGTTCACAGGAACCGGCGCGAGGGTGTGGACATGGCTGGTGAACACCTCTTGATCGTCGACGACGAGGACAACCTGCGTTCGATGCTGGCAGCCGCGCTCCGGCACAACGGGTTCGACATCTCGTCCGCATCGAACGGTCGGGAGGCGCTCGACATCGTCGCATCGGCACGCCCCGACCTCGTGATCCTCGATGTGATGATGCCCGACATCGACGGGTTCGAGGTGTGTCGCCGGATGAGAACCGAAGGCGACCGGACACCCGTGCTCTTCCTGACGGCGCGGGACGCGACCGACGACAAGGTGCGCGGCCTCACGCTCGGCGGGGACGACTACCTCCAGAAGCCGTTCAGCCTCGAGGAGCTCGTCGCGCGGGCGAACGCGGTCCTTCGGCGCGCGGGCCAGGCCGACGACGGGAAGCGGATGTCGTGCCACGACCTCGAGATGGACGACGACGCGCACCGCGTGACGCGCGGTGGCCGCGAGGTGTCGCTCTCCCCGACCGAGTACAACCTGCTGCGCTACCTGCTGGCGAACCAGGGTCGGGTCCTGTCGAAGGCGCAGATCCTCGACCACGTGTGGCAGTACGACTTCGGCGGTGACGGTGGAGTCGTCGAGACGTACATCGGCTACCTCCGCCGGAAGATCGACATCGCCGAGCCGCGCTTGATCACGACGATCCGCAGCGTCGGGTACACCCTGCGCGCGCCATCGGCATCGTGAACCGTCTCTCGCTCCGCGCCCGTCTGCTGGCGGCGATGGCTGCCGTCGCGATCGTGCTGGTGGTGGTCGCGACCATCATCACGACCACGACCCGTGCGCACCTGCTCGGCCAGGTGGACGCGCGCCTGGTGTCCGCCGGCAACCTCGGCCGCGCGATCGACGCCGCCTCGCCACCGCCCGGCGCACCGGAGTCACTCGGCCCGTTCGAGCGCCTGAGCGACGTGTACGAAGGCGTGCTCCGGCCGAACGACGAGCTCGTCACGATCTTTGCGCCGAACCTCGGCGACGGCGAACTGCCGATCCCGGAGATCGATCCGGACGAGGTGCGCCGAGCCGCGGCCACACGGAGCTCGATCACGACGGAGAGCATCGACGGCGAGCTCCGGTACCGGCTGCGGGCGCGGGAAGCGTTCGACGGCGCGGTGTTCATCACGGCGCTGCCGTTGTCGGACGTCGAGGAGACGGTCAACCGGTTGATCACGGTGGAAGCGGTCGCGACCGCGATCATCCTCGCCGCCCTCGGTCTCGTGACCTGGTGGGTGGTCCGGCTCGGCATCCGGCCGATCAAGCAGATGACCGATGCCGCGAGCTCGATCGCCGGTGGTGACCTCTCCCATCGCGTGCCGGAGGCGGCGCCGTCGACGGAGGCGGGCCAACTCGGGGTCGCGCTCAACCAGATGCTCGGCCGGATCGAGGACGCCTTCGACCAGCGGACCCGTGCCGAGGAGCGCCTCCGGCGGTTCGTCGCCGACGCCTCACACGAGCTGCGGACACCGGTCACGACGATCCGCGGCTACGCAGAGCTGTACCGCAGCGGCGGTCTCGAGGAGCCGGTCGAGCTCGACGAGGCGATGCGCCGGACGGAGCAGGAGGCGATCCGGATGGCCCGCCTCGTGGACGACATGCTGAGCCTCGCCAAGCTGGACCAGGCCCGGCCGCTCGAGCGCCGGCCGGTGGATCTCGGGACGCTGATCAGCGATGCCGCACGCGATGCGTCGGCCGTCGATCCCGCGCGGTCGATCCGTACCGACATCGATGGGTCCGTCGTCGTGACGGGCGACGAGGACCGACTCCGGCAAGTGCTCGCGAACATCGTCGGCAACGCGCTCGTCCACACCCCGGCAGGCAGCGCCGTGGAGCTCAGCGCACGGTGCAACGACGGAACGGCCAGCGTCGATGTCGTCGACCACGGCCCTGGCATGCCGCCCGAGACAGCGGCTCGCGTGACGGAGCGCTTCTTCCGCGCCGATCCGAGCCGGACCCGTGACCGTGGCGGGAGCGGGCTCGGGCTCGCGATCGCGGACGCCGTCATCGAAGCCCACGGCGGCGACATCACCGTCGAGAGCGCCGAAGGCATCGGCACCACCGTGCACATCACGCTCCCCGCCGCGACCTGACTGTCCCGCGCGTGCACGCGCCGACGACGGGTGCCGCCTCGGGGTGGTGCCGGTCGTTCAGAGCCTTTCCCGAGCCCGGTCCGAGCCCCCAGATCGGGACCTTCGACCCCATCGCACGACGTCCGAACGTGCGACCGTTACGTCATGGTCGATGCTGACCGGCGCGTGAACACCACGGGCGAGCATTGCTACGCCACGCCGACAGGGGGACCGTGCCCGCGGGCGATTCGCGTCGACGGGACGGTCGAGGGCGGCGGGGACTGTCTCGGCTGTGGGACATGCCTCCAGTTCGGCGGTCTCGTCGACACGCCACCGCCCTGACGCGATCAGTCGGCGATCCCGCGAAACGCGATCACCTTCGCCGGGCGGAGGCGGACGAGCAGCTCGCCGGGCACACCGTTGCGCTCGCCGAACTCGTCGGCGCGGTCGGCACCCATGTAGCGCCCGCCGATCCGGGTCGCCCAGCGGCGCACCTCGCCGAGGTCCTCGCTGATCGACACCGACCCGGTGAGCTTGACGAACGAGAACGGCGGCTCCTCGTCGTCGACGAGGAGCGAGACCCGCGGGTCTCGCCGGAGGGCGCGGCCCTTGGCGCTCTCGGCGCCCGTGTTGAACACGACCTCCAGTTCCGAGGCCGTGTCGTCGACCACGAACCAGACGGGGACGACATGCGGTTGCCCGCTCGCCGCCGTCCACGCGAGCTTGCCGGTCCGCGTCCCCTGCGACAAGAAGCGACGGATCTCCTCCTCGGTCATCTCGGCGGCCATGCCGGCAACGCTACGTCGCTGTCGTCGTCGTCGTTTCCGGAGTCGTCGTCGTTTCCGGCGCCGTCGTCGTTTCCGGAGTCGCCGTCGTTGCGGGCGTCGCCGTTGTCGTCGTCGTTTCCGTCGTTGCTGGCGTCGCCGTCGTTGCTGACGTTACTGAGGGCGTCGTCGAAGGGGCGCCCTCCGCAACGGCGATCCAGCTCTGGATGTCCCGCCACTGCGCCGACATCCCCTCGAAGGTGGCCGGGTCGTCGCGAGCGAGGATCTCGCAGTTCGTCCGGAGCGTCTCGGTGCTGCGACCGGCCTCGTTCCACATGGTCAGCAGCAGCTGGTTGCCCGTGTAGGCACCGAACTGGACGTAGTCGACGCAGTCCTGCACGGGCGTGTCGTCGACCGGCATCGACGTCGTCGTCGAGGCGCGCGTCGTCCAGACCGCGGCGGTGCTCACCGTCGCTCCCTCCGCCGGCGGGTCGGACGAGCCGCAGGCCGCGGCGCAGATCACGACCGCTCCGATCAAGCCGACTCTGTGAACGTGTCCCGCCATCGCACGCCCTCCGACGTCGTCGGAGCGAGCGTAGACGCAAGGACCGGCAACGTGATCGTCACGACCGTCATGTCGCCGGCGATCGGCTCGGGGGGACCGTCGTCGTCGAGCTCGGACGGCGCAGCGGCGCCGGGATCGAGCGGCGCCAGCCCGAGCACACCGTCCTCGGCGAGAGGCACGGCGACAGCGGTAAAGAGTACTCTCTTTGGCATGTCGATCGCGATCACCGAAGACCACCGCGCCCTGGCCGAGACGGCCGCGGAGTTCCTGGCCAAGCGCGACGCGCGTGGCGCCGCCCGGGCGCTGCTCGAGACACCCGACGAAGCGCTGCCTTCGTGGTGGCCGGAGCTCGTCGGCCTGGGGTGGCTGGGTCTCCACGTCCCGGAGGAGCAGGGCGGCTCGGGCTACCGCCTCGAGGAGCTGGTCGTCGTGGTGGAGCAGCTCGGCAGGACCGTGGCCCCGGGGCCCTTCGTGCCGACGGTGATCGCCAGCGCCGTGCTCGCCGCAGTCGGCGGTGACGCTGCGGCCGCGTACCTGCCTGGCCTGGCCGACGGGTCGGTCCTCGGTGCGGTCGCGCTGGGCGGATCGGTCACGGTGATCGACGGGAAGGCGTCGGGCGAGGCCGGGAACACGTTGGGCGGCGGCCTGGCGGACGTGCTGCTGGTGGCCGCCGGTGACGACGTCGCGATCGTGGCGGTGGGCGAAGGAGTCACCGTGACGACGCCGGCGAACCTGGACCCGACCCGTCGCACGGCTCGCGTCACCCTCGACAACGCACCTGCCCTGGTGCTGCCCGGCGCCCGGCGGGTGCTCATCGACATCGCGCTGGTGATCCTCTCGGCCGAGGCAGTCGGCATCGCCCGGGAGTGCACCGAGATGGCGGCGGCGTACGCCAAGGACCGCATCCAGTTCGGGCGGCCGATCGCCATGTTCCAGGCCGTGAAGCACCACTGCGCGAACATGGTCGTGGCCACCGAGCTGGCCACCAGCGCCGTGTGGGACGCCGCCCGCGCGGCGCAGACCGGTGGCGATCAGCTGAGCTATGCCGCCGCACTCGCGGCGACGCTGGCCGCTCCGGCGGCAGACTTGTGCGCCAACCTCAACACCCAGGTCCACGGTGGGATCGCGATCACCTGGGAGCACGATGCCCACCTCTACCTGCGCCGCGCCACCACCCTGCTCGGCTACCTGACGCCCGACCGAGCTGCCACGGACCTCACCGATCTCACCCGCGAGGGCGTGTCCCGAGCCACCTCCGTGGAGCTGCCCCCCGAGGCCGAGCCGATCCGCGACGAGGTGCTGACGTTCGTCGAGCGGATCAAGGATCTCTCCGCCGACGAGCAGCGCACCGAGCTCATCGAATCCGGTTACATCATGCCCCATTGGCCCAAGCCGTTCGGCCGAGCGGCGGGCGCGATCGAGCAACTCGTCATCGAGCAGGAGTTCGCGAGGACCGGCGTCAAGCGCCCGAGCTACGGGATCACCGGCTGGGTCATCCTCACGCTCATCCAGCACGCCACCGACGACCAGGTAGCCCGTTGGGTCCGACCCGCCCTCGACCAGGACATCATCTGGTGCCAGCTCTTCAGCGAGCCCGATGCCGGCTCGGACGCCGCCGGCGTGAAGGCGAAGGCCACTCGCGTGGAGGGCGGCTGGCTGGTCAACGGTCAGAAGGTGTGGACGAGTGGCGCCCACGTGTCCGGGCTCGGGCTCGCCACCGTGCGCACGAACCCCGACGTCCCGAAGCACCAGGGCATCACGACGATGGTCATCGACATGCACGCGCGGGGTGTCGAGGTGCGACCGCTCAAGATGACGAACGGCGGCGCCGAGTTCAACGAGGTCTTCTTCGACGACGTGTTCGTGCCCGACGACGACGTCGTCGGACCGATCGACGGCGGCTGGACCGTGGCTCGGGCGACGCTCGGCAACGAGAGCGTCAGCATCGGCGGCGGCCAGGGGGGCATGTCGATCCCCGGTTCGGCGATGATCGCGCCCTTCGACGCCCACCCTGAGCGTCTCGCCGGCGGCGCCGCCCGGATCGGCCGCTACACGGCCAACGAGCAGGCCATCGCCCTGCTGAACCTGCGCAGCGCCAACCGCGCCGTTGCCGGCGGTGGACCCGGCCCCGAGGGCGCGATGGCCAAGCTCATCCTCTCCGAGAACGGCCACGAGGCTGCAGCGATCTTCACCGAGTTGAGCGGGCCCGATGCCGCCTTCATGGACGGCGCCGGAGCGATGAGCAACCTCCTCGTGCTCATGCACCGGGCGATGTCCATCGCCGGCGGCACGAGCGAGATCAAGCGCAACCAGATCGGTGAGCGGATCCTCGGGCTCCCCCGCGATCCGCTGATCAAGTGACCAACGACCGCACAGACCCGCAACCGATCGCATGAGCGAAACGAGGCCACCCGTGTCCGACGCACCAGCCGCCCCGCTCCCCGTCGTCCGCACCGAGGTCGTCGACCGGATCGGCATCATCACCATGAACCGACCGGAACGGCGCAACGCCGTGAACGGCCCGCTGGCCAGCGGTCTCGACGCAGCCGTGAAGCAGATGGCGGCCGACCCCGACGTGAAGGTCGTGATCCTCACCGGCGCAGCCGCCGAAGGCAAGCACGGCGGGTTCTGCTCCGGAGGAGACATCAAGGATGCGTCCGGTCCCGGGATGGAACTGGGGGTGCCGCCCAAGGCGCTGGAAGGTGACCTGAGCCGCCACGACGGGCACGCGGCGATGCTGCTGCACGTCATGCCCAAGCCCTCGATCGCGATGATCGGCGGGCCTGCCGTGGGGGCCGGGTTCAGCCTGGCCGGAGCCTGCGACCTTCGCTACGCCTCCGACGACGCCGTGCTCTCGGCCGGCTTCGCCCCCAATGGGCTGTCAGGGGACTACGGCGGCACGTTCTTCTGGACCCGGATCCTCGGGACAGCCGGCGCTCGGGAGCTGTACCTGCTCAACGACAAGCTCACCGCTGCAGACGCCCACGCCCGCGGGATGGTGCACGGCGTGGTGCCGGCAGCAGAGCTGCGCGAGCACACGATGGCGATCGCTCGGCGCATCATCCGGATCTCGGGCGCTGTGCTCGGGCTCATGAAGGAGAACCTCAACCAAGCCGAGGACGAACCCGAGCGTCGCCGCTTCCTGTTCGCCAACGAGACCAACAACCAGGTCGAGGGCGCGCGCCGCGCCAGGGCTCGCTCAACGATGACGTCCCAGGAGGCTGGCTGACGGCGCGGGCGACGTCAACGGACCCAGTGGACCAGCGCGTCGAGGTGGCGGCGCATCCGGTGTCGCGCGAGGTCGAGATCGCGGGCCATGATCGCCTCGACGATGCCACCGTGCGTCTCGATCACAGCCTCGGTCGGCAACGGACCGCTTGCGTCGTCGGGCATCGCACCGTGGCTGCGCGACAGATGCACCAGCACGTCGGTGAGCAACGTCAGGACCGGGTTGCCGGACAGCTCGGCGAGCACCACGTGCAGGTCGTGACCGACGACCGGGAACTGCTCTCGGGCTGTGCTGCGCTCGACCTCCAAGACATCGAGCAACGATTGCGTCGCTCGGCCATCGAGTCGCTCGACCACACGGTTGAGCACAGCCATCTCGACGATCCGGCGCACCTCGAAGAGGTGGCGCGGTCGGATGCCGCGCCGGTCGAGATGCAACGCGACCGCCGCCGTCGTGGCATCAGCGCCGGGCTCGTCGACGAACAGCCCACCGCCGGGACCCCGACGCATCCGAGCGATCTGATGATGCTCGAGCACTCGCACCGCCTCGCGCAGCACCGCCCGACTGATGTCGTAGCGCTCCATCAGCTCGGTCTCCGAGCCGATCGGCTCACCCACCTTCCAGCCCGAGCGCATCACCTCGGCGAACAACCGACGGGCCACGCTCTCGGCCAACTTGGTGGCACCGGCCGGTACGCCGAACACCACCCCCAGCCGGAGCTCGGACGGCGACTCGCGCTGCATGAACTCGGCCTCGGCTTCGAGATGACGATGCATCCGGTGCCGCGCCTCGCTCTCGCTGCCGGCGATGACCGACTCGACGATCTTCGCGTGGGCGCGGGCGGAGCTCGTCAGCACCGGCAAGGTGATCGTGCTCGACTCGGGTGCGTAGAGCAGCGTGACCCGGCTGAGCAAGTCGACGAAGAACTCGAGGCCGGGGTTCTGCGTGATCGCCGCCAGCAATGAGTGCAGCTCACGATGGTCGCGCACCTCGCCACGCGACTCGCGCTTGGTGAGGTCTCGCAGCTGCGCGAGCGCGTCTTCGGTGAGCCGCTCCGCAGCGAGCTCCGCGACGCTCTCCTCGACCGCGAGACGCGCCTCGTAGACGTCGCCCACGGTGGCGCGGACGTAGATGAGGTGGACCATCACCGCGTCGATCGCCGACTCGATGGTCGGCACGGTCACCACGAGTCCGCCCCCGGGCCCTCGACGCATCCGCGCCACCTGCTGGTGCTCGAGCAGGCGGACGGCCTCGCGGAGAACGGCGCGACTCACGCCATAGCGGCCGAGGAGTTCGGGCTCGGAGCCGATCACCTGACCGACGGGCCAGCCCGCCGCGGTGATGTCCTGGACGATCCGACCGACGACCTGAGATGCCAGCTTCGCTCCGCCCGTGCGCGCGCCCGAGCTCCGCAGGATGTGCGAACCGGCAGCAGCACCGATCGCGGCGGCTTCGGTTGTCGCAGGGTGGTCCACCGGAGCCGCCTAACACGAGTGGGAGAGTCGTCGACCGCATTTGAGAATACTCTTCGACCGATGCGGACGGTGGTGTGGGTCTTCGACGTCGACGGGTGCCTCGTCGATTCGCTGACGGGCACGTCGCTGCGCCCGGGGACGATCCCGCTCGTCGAGCACCTCCACGAATCGGGTTGCACCGTGCTGCTGTGGAGCGCGGGTGGCGGCCCGTACGCGCGCCGACGCGCCGACGAGCTCGGCGTCGCGGAGCTGTTCGACGGCTTCCACGGGAAGGACACGCGCGACGAAGGTGGACGCTACGAGGTGGATCACCTCGGACACGGTTCGTCGCGGCTCGTCTTCGTCGACGACCGGCCCGAGGACCTACCGACGCACCACGAGGTCATCGCCGTCTCGCCCTACCTCGCTGCCAACCCCCACGATCGGGCGCTCCACAGGGTGGCACGACGTGCCGGGCTCGCGCTGGAGCGCTGAGCGACGGCCGTCGTCTGGTCAGCTGACCGACTAATGAGTGTACTCTTAACGAGGACGCGACACTTCGACGAGACCGTCGCGAGGACGGGGAGAACTACGAGATGGCAGACACGACCGAGTTCGAGAAGGCGACCGACTTCCAGTTCAAGGAGTCCGACATCGAGCGCGCCCGAGCGCTCATCGGCGTGTACTCGGCGGCGGCGACGCGCGAGCACCTCTCGTCGGCGACGCACGACGGCATCAGGAACTTCGCGCGGGGCTACGGCGACGACAACCCGCTCTTCGTCTCGGAGGACTACGGCGCCACCACTCGCTGGGGCGGTCAGGTCGCGCCGCCGATGATCGGGATCGCGCTGAACCGACCGCTGCATGGCGACCGACCGGACCCGTCCCTCAAGCGCCCGTCCTTCCGCGGGATCCACGTCTTCGTCTCCGGGAGCATGTGGGAGTGGTTCCGACCGGTCAACCGCGACGACCAGCTCTTCAGCTTCGGCGGCATCGAGTCGGTCGTGGAGAAGAAGTCGGAGTTCGCCACTCGCTCGATCCTCGTCACGTACATCAGCGTCAAGATGAACCAGCGGGCCGAAGTGGTCGCGATCTCGCGCACGCTCGCGATCCACACCGAGCGCAAGACCGCTCGCGAGAAGGGCAAGTACAGCAAGATCGAGCCGGCAACGTACTCCGACGACGACATCGCTCGCCTCGATGCGATCTACGCCGCGGAGAAGCCGAGAGGTGCCGATCCCCGCTGGTGGGAAGACGTGGAGGTCGGCGACATCGTCCAGCCGATGGCCAAGGGACCACTCACCACGACCGACATCATCGTGTTCCACGCCGGCGGGTACGGCTTCACGCCGTACGCGCCGAGCGCCAACCGCCTCGGCTACCACAACCGTCAGCGCATCGCCCCGTTCTACGTGAAGAACGAGCACGGGATCCCCGATGTCGCCCAGCGGGTCCACTGGGACTCGGCGTGGGCACAGGCGATCGGCAACCCCATGTCCTACGACTACGGCGTGATGCGTGACTGCTGGCTGTCGCACTTCCTGACCGACTGGATCGGCGACGACGGCTGGCTGGTCCGCCAGCACAGCGAGATCCGCAAGTTCAACTACTTCGGTGACAGCCACATCATCACCGGCGAGGTCGTCGACAAGCGGATCGACGACGGCCGATGCGTGGTCGACATCGAGATGCGCGGTACGAACCAGCGCGGCGACGTGACCTGCCCCGGCACGGCGACCGTCGCGCTTCCCAGCCGTGAGCACGGCGCGGTCGTCCTCCCACAGCCCTCGGCGGACATCCAGCAGCGGGCGGCTGCGATGATGTCGCGCCACGGCGAACTGATGCGTGAAGGGGCGTCGAACCGCTCCTAGCACCGACGGCGGACCTGTGGCCCGTGGGTGGCGTGCACCCGGCGCTTACCGCAAGCTCTCCGAAATCACGCTGCCCGAGCGCGCATTACGCTGTGCGGAGCATCAAGCAAGGGGGTTGCCATGCTCGATCTCGCGGCGCTCGCGACCGCGCTCGTCACGTCGTTCCTCGTGCCGCTGTTCAAGAGGAGCGCCGATGGCGTGGCGTCCGACCTGCAGCAGCGTGCCGGCGACGCGATCGCCGAGCGTGCGAGCGGACTCTGGCAGCGCGTCAAGCAGCGCTTCGCCGGCACGCCGAAAGCCGGCGTCATCGATACCTTCGAGGCCGACCCCGACCTGGTGCGCGAGGCGGTCGAGCGCGTCGTCAAGGAACTGCTCGAAAGTGACGAGGCGTTCCGCGAGCAGGCTGCCGCGTTCATGAAAGAGGCCGCACCGGGCGACACGCGTTGGCACCTCGAGGGTGAGATCGTCGGCGCGGTCGACGCCCGCCACGCGCAGATCAGCGGTGGCCAGACAGCCGGCGTCATCGTCGAGGGAACGAGGACGCCGACGCCGCAGACGCCACCGCCCGGCGAGGCATCGGGTTGAGCGCCCACGCCGACATCCCGCCGGTCGGGCGGCGGGCGGAGTTCGAGACGATGCTCTCTCGTCTCGACGCTGGCCGGAGCGCGCTCATCCTCGTCGCCGGTCCGCCGGGCAGCGGACGCAGCCACCTGGCCAAAGACGTGGGCGCCGCCGCCGAGCGACGCGACTTTCGTGTGCTCGGATGTGACACGGCGATCGTGATCGAGGAAACGACGAAGCTGACCGATCTCCGGCGGGTGCTCGCGTCGCTGCTCGACGTCGACACGTCGGACGGCGACGACGGGCCCGCCGCATCGGGGACGGCCAGTAAGGCGATGAGCGTCGTCCGCCATGGCTTGACGAGCGTGATCCAGCGGCTGAACGACGAGCGCGCCGTCTTCGACCTCATCGACCAGGCGGCGCCGGCGATGATCGCCATCGACGGCTACACGCCCGGGCAGGCGTTCGGCCTGTGGTTCACATCGCGCCTGGTGCCGCATGTGAAGGGGTCGCAGCGACCGATCGTCCTCGTCGTCATCGACCGGCTCGAACCACTGCGTGACCTGCGTGACGCGGCGGACGACGTTGTCGAGCTCGGCGAGCTCGCACGCGACGAGGTGCGCGATCACGTTGCGGCGATCGGCGCGACGATCACTCCACCGCTGACGTCCGAGGAGATCGAGGCCTACTGCGACGCAGCCGCCCACGAGCCCGACATGCTCACCGCGCTCGAGCGGGTCCTCGCTCTCCTCGGAGCGCCGTAGTCGTGGCAACGATCGACGAGACCGAGATCATCGACCGTGAGGCCGAGACGGCGAGCTTCGCTGAGATGCTCGGCTGCACGTCGCCCGAGCGCGTGCTCGTCGTCGATGACAAGAGCGGCTCGGGCAAGTCCGATCTGCTGCGCAAGCTACGACTGCTGTGCGAGACGAGGCACGAGGTTCCAGTAGCGCTCGCCGACTGCAAGGACTACGAGAGCAAGCCCGACGCGTGGTTCATCGTGGACGATGTTTGCAAGGACCTCGTATCGACCGGTGCCGATCTACCGCATTTCAACTCGCTCAACGGGGCCAGGTCGCTGCAACGCACCGACCTCTTCGCCCAGGAGCTCCAAACCGTGCGGGGCGCGATCGACCTCAGCGGCGCGTCGATCTCGGGTGGACAACAGGCGGGGATGATCTTCAACAACTCGCAGGAGGTGAACGTCGCGCCGCAACCGTGGACCGACGAGGCCGAGCGCTGGGCGCGGGCCCTCTGCATCGAAGCGTTCCTGGCCGACTTGCGGGCCACTGCGCACGACCGCCCCGTGGTGCTGCTCTTCGACACCGTCGACAAGGCGAACGAGCGACTGCGGCGCTGGCTGTTCCAGCGCCTCGTTCGTCAGACGATCGTCGCCGACCGGGAGACGCACAAGGTGCTCGTCGTGATGGCCGGGCCAGGCGTGCTCCCGATGCTCGAGGGTCGGCTGAGCGACGAGCACAAGCAGTGTCTCGCGTCTGCGGCGCTCGAAGGCTGGAACCTCGAGCAGGTCACCGCGTTCCTGAAAGCCCACAAGTACTCGTTGCCGGACGACTCGGTCGGCATCATCTACCAGACGCTCCAGCTCGGCTACACGCTCCAGCAGGCACTGAACGTGGCGGCGACGTTCGCAGAGAGGGATTCCCGAGCGTGACGGTGTCGAGTGACGCGGCCAAGGCGCTGGAGACGCTGCGGACCGACCCGTCACGGGCGGAGCAGCTGCTCGTCGAGCGGTTGCTCGACAAGGCGGTAGCCGAGAGCTCGCTCGCGCACGACGTGCTCGCGCTGTCAGCTCTGCCCAGGAGCTTCGACCGGCGCGTCCTGGCCGTCCTCGTCGAGCGGGCTGTCGACGACCCGTCGTTCGAGGATGCATTCGCCTTCCTCGTCAGCCTCCCGTTCGTCCACGAGCGGCGCGACGGCGCCTTGTCGCTGCACGACACGGTGCGCGAGCCACTGCTGCGGCAATGGGAACGCGGCGCAGTCACCGGGCTCGATCGCGCGGATTCTCTCGAGCGACTGTGCGGCTACTACGTCGACGAGTACGAGGCGGGCCGCCGCGCTGCGGACGCGCTCGCCCGCGCTGGCCCCGTGATCCGCGCGGCATCGCTGGAGCGGTTCCGCGCCGCCGCCGCCCGTGTCGAGGACTGCATCGTTCGGCCGGCGATCGAGGCCCAGCACGTCGCGATGCAGATCTCGCCGACACGTGGTCGCCAGCGATTCGAGTCGACGGTCTTCGAGCTCGAGGGTGACAATGCGCTGAACCTCGTCGAGCTCGTCGTCCGGGGCTTCGCAGAGGATGCGGCCGGCGTTGCCGACGACGAGGAGCGTGAGCTGCTGCAGGCGTGGGCCAGCTACTACGAAGCCCGACTGGCGAACAGCCGCAGCGAGTGGCGCCTGGGTGAGGAGCGGCTCGACGCATTCGGGGACGTCGAAGAGCTCGACCCCAAGCTCGCGACGTGGATCGAGTCCGAGCGGGCCCGCACGTTTCGTGGGCAGTCGCGGTTCGGCGAGCAACTCGCCGCGCTCGACCGTGAGATCGCACTCCACGAGACGCTCGGTGTCGACACCTGGAACCACTTCTGGCCCTGGAGGTCGAAGGCCGAGGTCCACTCGTTGATGTGGGACTCGGAGAGCGAGATCGCTGCGTACGAGACCGCGCTCGCGCGTGCGGAATCAGCCGGCAACGACGCGGCCGCGGTGTCGGTCCTCCTCGGGCTGTCGTCAGCGCTCACAGCCGTCGGCGATCCCGACGGCGCCGCGCGGCACATCGTGTCCGCGTTGCGGCGGGCGCGCATCGAGGGCGACCGGGGTTCGAACCGCCAGGTGGCGTCACACATCCTCACGTTGCTCGGCGGGCGGTCGGCGCGCCTGCTGAACATGGCTGCAGCGCAGTATCGCCACCTCGTGCGCGCCGAGGGACCCGCCGGGTTGCTCGACGTCATGCTCGAGCGCGCGCAGGTGCTCGCCGGAAGTGGGGCGATCGCGGACGCGGTGCAAGCATTCGACGAAGCGCGTCGACTCGCATCCGATCAGGTGCCCGACCGCGTCGCCGAGGTCGATGTCGACCGCGCCGGTGCTTCCCCGGCCCTGGGCGAACATGCGCTCGCCGCCCAGCGGAACCTCGATCTCCTGCTCGACCCGCGGGTGGCATCCAACCCGTGGACGAACGCCCGCTGCCTGACGAACGCAGCGCTGAGCCTGCTCGCCACCGGGGAGCTCGACGAGGCCATCCGTCTGGCCCGGGAGGCCCGCCCGGTGTGGGGGTCGATGCCGCACGAGCGGGCGGTCGCGATCACGTTCGTGATCGAGGCCGATGCGCTCCGCAAGCGGGGCGACCTGGCCGGCGCCGCCGCCGCGCTCGCGCAGGCGGTGGAGCTCCCCGCCCGTGGCTACGACGCTGCGGCGAAGGAATGCGCCGCCCGCTTGGCCCTCGATCGCGGCGACCCGGCAGCAGCGGCGCGCATCGCGATCGAGGCCGTCGAACGGACGAGCGCGACCGACGAGCGCGATGGTGCGCTGCGCGCGGTGCTGGCCGTGGAGTGCTTGACCACCGCCGGCGACTTCGCCGCCGCCGCGCAGATGATCGACGACCTGCGAGACCGCGTCGCGCACCTCGCGGCTTTTGCATCGTGGCGACCGACCGAGAAGCTCGCCGGCGCGGACGAGCACGGTGGACGCGCTGTGCGCACGCTCGTCGCCGGCACCGGTTCGCTGCCCGACCGCATCCGTTCGGCGCGCGAGCACCTCAACGCCGCCATCGACCTCGACCCCGATCTCGGCTGGTTCCATCTCGAGCTCGCCCTGCTCGACGTGAAGCACGGCCGAGCGCGGCAGGCCGCGAAGCGCTTGGGCGAGGCGATCGAGCGCATCGAGGACGAGCCGCTGCGGAAGGCGGTGAGCGACCTGCGCGACCGAGTGGCCGCGGGCGACCTCGATCCCCACCACTGATCGCCACCGACCGGGTGGGCTCGAGTCGTGGGCGGCGTCTGTGGCGGACCGGCACCCTGGCGCCACCGAAGCCGAGGGCACCTGGCGCGCGTACCATCGGGCCGCGATGCCGGTTCGCACCATCGTGGAACGTGGGCCCAAGGGGAAGAGGGCGGTCGCGTTCGCGGTCGACTGGCCGGGCTGGAGCCGGGGGGCGAAGACCCCCCAGTTGGCGCTCGAGACGCTGGAGTCGTATCGGGAGCGGTACCGGCCGATCGCGGTCGCGGCCGGGATGGCCGACGAGTTCGACGCCGCCGGACCCCTCGACGTCGTCGAGGACCGGGTCGGCACGGGCTCGACCGACTTCTGGGGCATCTCGTTCTCTCCATCGGGCTTCGAACACGAACCGATGGACGACACCGAGATCGACCGCAAGATCGGGCTGCTGCGCGCGTGCTGGGCGTTCTTCGACGCGGTGGCGGCGCGGGTGTCCGCTGAGATGCGCAAGGGCCCTCGTGGGGGTGGGCGCGACCGCGACCAGATCATCCGCCACACCATCCGCACCGAGAGCGAGGAGTTCGCGAAGCGGTTGGGGTTGCGGGTACCGGAGGGCGGTGCGCTCACGCCGACGGGCCTGCGTGACTACCGAGAGACGTATGTCGCCACCATGCGGGCGTACAACTCCGGCGAGGGCAAACGGATGCGATCGTGGAACCTGCCGTTTCTCATCCGCCACAGCGCTTACCACGCGATGGACCACGCGTGGGAGATGGAGGACAAGGACCTCTCCGCGCCCACCGCATGATGAGCGAGCCGCTCAGCCGTCGTCGTCGCCGCGAACGTGTGGCTGCGTCAACGCACCCGCGAGGGCGGCCGCCCCGAGCCGGCGGCATCGGAGTGCGGAAGATGGAGTCCGATCGAGGAGCGAGAGGTTCAGTCGTCGCTCAGCGAGTCCGCGATCGAAAGGAGATGGGTGCGGAGCTGAGGGACGTCGTTGAGGATCACGTCGCTGACGATGTCTTGGTCGACGTGAAAGTAGCCGTGAGCGAGGATCACCCGTATGCCCGCAATCTCCCGCCACGAGATCTCTGGGTGGGCGGCCTTCAGCTCGTCGGACACGTGTGACGCAGCCTCGCCGAGAACCTCGATCCAGCGCTGCGCCGCGGCTTGAATCACCGGATCATTGGCAAGTCGTTGCGGGTCCGCGGTGTGCCCAATGAGCAGCTCGCTCATTTCGAGCATGTCGAGGTTTCGATCGCGGTCGCCTCTCACAGCTCGACGGCGTCCGCCAGCACGTGTTCTGCGACCCGGGTTCGCAAACCGGCTTCAGTCACCACATCGACGTCGCGCTGAAGCAGGTCACGGAGATCCATGAGCAGGCCACCTAGGTCCATGAGGTTGCGCCCGGGCTCGAGGTCGACCAGAAAGTCCACGTCGCTGTCCTCGCTGTCCTCTCCGCGGGCGACCGATCCGAACACGCGAACGCGTGACGCGCCGCGAGATCGCGCGACCTCGATGATCTCGCTCCTTCGACTGCGGAGCTCATCGAGAGTCGTCGTACTCATTGGCACAAGGATACGACGCCGCGGTCGAACGATCCGTGAAGTGATCCGTGACGTCGCGGGTGCACGGTCAGCAGGCCCTGGTACCAACTCGCGGACGATTCATCAATGCGCCGGCGGACGGCGCCTGGTCCAGGCTCGACATCGGAGCGATGGGCAACTCACCATGTCGTCAACATTTGTTGACGCCATGGGGCTACACTGGCTCCGTGGACATCGAGGCGAGCGCCCGCAAGCACGATGTCACCGACGAAGACATGCTGCATGCGTTCCGACACCACTGGCGAGCGTTCGCAACCGACGACTCCGAGGTCACGATGTTCATCGGACCCCGTCGCGACGGGCGCCGCTGGAAGGAGCGGTGGTCGCCGATGATGACGGCGACGCGATCATCCACGCGATGCCGGCACGTGCCAAGTTCTTGAAGGGATGGTAGGAGCGATGAGCAAAGCAGACCGTTCCAAGAAGCTCGAAGCGTTCGAACGCTGGGCCCACGCGGTGGACGCAGACGACCTCGTCGTCGTGGACACCACCGCGCTCAAGGCCCTGATGGAGCTGTCCGCGCAGCGCACAGCCGTCGAAGCGAAGCTCGCCGACGCCGTGCGCAGAGCACGAGCCGACCACCATTCGTGGTCCGAGATCGGCCTGATGCTCGGCGTCTCGAAGCAAGCTGCGCAGCGCCGCTACGGGAAGCTCACGAGCGCGGCATAGAGAGCGCTGGTCGGCACCGTCAGGTCGGGAGCCGGTACGTCGTCGTGGCGCGCTCAATGCCCTGGACCTGTTCAATTTCGGCAGCCGCCACCAGCGCGCCGTACAGATCGTGAGCATCTTCATGGTCACCTGCTTGGTTCCTAGCCTCGGCTGGAGGTTGCGGAGGTACACCTGCTCGTAGCCGTCGACGGTGTTCGGCGATCGACCCTTGCGCTGCAGCTCGACGATCCAGTCGGCGAACAGATCGTCGACCGCTGCTCGCGATCCGGAGTGGCGACCCTTGCTCACCTCGACGGATCAGCTCGGCCCGCGCCTTCTTCGCGTCACGCAGGCTGCCCCAGAACATGCGGCTGACTTGGCGGTGCTTCCGGTAACCGGATCGCGGCCGGCCTGCACCACGAGCTCCCAAACCTCGGGCGCTCGCTCTCGCATCCCCGGCACACTTGTCAATGGCCAGGTTTGTGTCCTCGCGTGTGGCCATCGGTAGTCCTTGCTGGTGGCCAACGAAAGTCCTCGCGTCGTTAGGCGTTGCCTCCTGCGGTTCGGTGGGTGAGCCGGTAGCTGTCACCG
>JBFWRK010000009.1:0-200992 GCA_050248955.1 Acidimicrobiia bacterium | reverse complement strand
GTGCGCTCTCGGTGTCGTTCCAGAGCTTCGCCGGGCGGATCACCGTGCGCTGCGCGTCGAGCGCGACCATGCCGTGCTGCTGGGCGGCGACACTGATCGCAGCAATGGCCGGGCCTGCGCCTGCGCCCGCGGTGTGCCACGCCGACTCGAACGCCTGCCACCAACTCGCCGGATCCTGCTCGGAACACGGAGGCTCCGTCGGCGGATGGGGCGCCGAACCGCGACCGACGACCGCGCCGGTGTCGAGCTCCCTGATCTCGACCTTGGTCGACTGCGTCGAGGAATCGACGCCGACGACGTGCGACATCAGCGCGCTCCCGGCGTGCAGTCGTCGTCGGTCATGGTCTGCCACCTCCCCCGGGCGGCGGGCCCGGCGGGCCGGAGTCTACGACGGCCGATCGGGATGGACCCGAGGAGGTCCGGCTGCGGTGTGGCGAACGCCCTCCGGCTCGATCGCCCACGCAGCCGCCTCACCCCAACCGTCCTCGAAAACCAGTTCGGCGAGCGGCCGGCGGCGGACCGGGCCGTGGCCTCCCTCGGGCACGCCGAGAGTGATCGTCGCCGAGATCGCGGTGTCGTCCGGGATGCCGAGCAGTGCTCGGAGCTCGGGCTCGACCATCTGGTGCCACAACGTCATCGCGCCGCCATAACCGAGGGCGCGCGCGGCGAGCAGCAGGTTCTGGCACGCCGGGTAGACCGACGCGCCCTCGTATGGGTTCGCCGGCCGGTAGCGGTTGAGGCAGGCGAGCACGACGACGGGGATCTGCTCGAAGCGGTCGACGTAGTGCTGCATCGCGCTCGCCATGCGGGCCTTGGGCGAGTCCTCCGTCGTGCCCGAGCCCTGCTCGTAGCCGTCGGCCGCGCGCTTGCGTTCCCAACCGGAACGGAACGCCGCGCCGAGCATGGCCTTGGCCGCTCGCGCCTTCGGGCCGTCGCGCAGCACGAGGAACCTGAACGGCTGTCGGTTGCTGCCGCTGGGCGCACGGGTCGCGGCGAACATGATCGCCGCGAGCGCATCGTCCGGGATCGGCTCGTCTCGGTACCGCCGAATCGTCCGCGTCGACGCCAACCCCTCGAGCAGCCCGATCTCATCCATCACCCCACCCGCGCTCCGGCACCTCTGAGGAGAATAGACGGCCGCAGCCCCGTGACCAGGGCACACAGGTCGGACCCAGCGACGCTGTTTCTCTGCTGATCCGCTTCACCAGCCCCGGTCTGTGCTCGGTCGAGGTCGTTGGATGTCCGGACGGGAGCAGAGAACCGGCGGGGAGTCGCCGGCGAGCAGAGAAACCCGGGGATGCCGGGCCCGGGCCGACGAGACCCAGCCACGCCGTTTCTCTGCTCATCCGCGTCACCAGCCCGGTCTGTGCTCGGTCGAGGGCGTTGGATGTCCGGACGGGAGCAGAGAGCGGGCGGCGAGTCGTCGGCGAGCAGAGAAACCCGGCGATGCCGGGCCCGGGCCGCGCTCCGGGCCGGCAGCCGCCGATGAGGAGAACAGACGGCCTCATTGGGCTGAGGGCATGTCAGCGGCCGGTGAAGGTGGCGGGGCGCTTCTCCATGAAGGCGGCGACGCCCTCGCGGAAGTCCTCCGTGCGGAACAGCGGCAGCAGTTGCAGGAACACGTGATGGACGTTCTGCTCGAACGTCTCGGTCTCGGCGGCGCGCATCATCCGCTTGATCGCCCGGACGGCGAGCGGGGCGTTCGCAGCGATCTCCCCCGCCAGCTCACGAGTGCACTCCACCAGGTCCTCGTCAGCGACGACCCGGTTCACGAGTCCGAGCGCCAACGACTCGGCGGCCGTCAAGGTCCTGCCGGTGAACGCGATCTCGGCCGCCTTGGCGTACCCGACCATCCGCGGCAACAGCCACGTGCCACCGCTCTCCGGCACGATCCCACGCTTGGCGAAGCCGGGGTTGAGCTTGGCCCGCTCCCCCGCGATCCGGATGTCGCACCCGAGCGCGATGTCGAGCCCGTAACCGGCCGCGCCGCCGTTCAGCGCGCAGATCGTCGGGGTGTCGAGGTTGTGCAGGACCACCGGTGGCGCCTCGCGCAGGTCGAACTCACCAGGGTTCGCGTCGAGGTTGCCGAGGTTGCCGAGCGAGCCCTTCGGGCCGCTCATCTGGGCGGCGAGGTCGAGCCCGGCGCAGAACGCCCGCCCTGCACCGGTCAGCACGATGCAGCGCACGCCGCGATCGCGATCCGCCTCCAACAGCCGAGCGGAGAGCGCCTCGAGCATCGGACCGGAGATCGTGTTCATCCGCTCGGGAGCGTTCAGGGTGATGGTCGCGATGTGCTCGCCGACCTCGTACAGGACTTCGGACATGCGACCACCGTACGCAATCCCACACCGTGAACGCTCCGTGAGCGCTTCGCCAGACGGACGGGGATCCTTGCTCTGCACGCCGATCCGGGCCTAGCCTGACGCCTCACCTAACCCGGACATTGCTGTCCGATACCAGGGGGAGAACCCAACACATGCGAAAGACCCGTCTACGTCGGGTCGGCGCGGTAGTCCTTGGTCTCTCGCTCGTTGCCGCTGCTTGCGGCGGCGATGACGACGACGAGTCCACAGGCACCGACGTCGAGACGACGGCAGCAGCCAGCACCGAGACCACCGCGGCACCGGAGACCACCGAAGCAGCCGCCGAGGAGACCACCACCTCCGCGGCCGCCAGCGGCGACACCGAAGGTGCGCTCGCCGGGATGAAGGGCACCACACCGCTCGTGAAGCTGTCCGACGACTTCGTCGCGCAGCTCCAGGAGACGCCCACCGCCAAGGCCACCCCGTTCACCGACCCGAACTACGCCGGTGAGACCTACGACGCCATCACGATCGTCGCCCTCGCGACGGAGATCGCGAAGTCGGACGGCATCGAGTACGCCAGCGAGATCCAGGGCGTCACCCGCGATGGCGAGAAGTGCGCCGACTTCGCCTCCTGCAAGGCGCTGATCGACGCCGGCACCGACATCGACTACGACGGCAAGTCCGGCAACATCACGCTGAACGGCGTGGGTGAGCCTCAAGAGGCGAGCTACGGCGTGCTGACGTTCGGTGACACGAACCGCATCCTCGACGGCCAGGAAGGCCGTGAGGACACGCGCGAGTACATCCCCGCCACGGCGAGCGCCGCGGCCGATGTCCCGCCCGTAGCGGTCGAGGGCACCCGCGCCGGTGACGGCGTGCTGAAGATCGGTGGCCTGCTGCCGCAGACCGGTTCGCTCGCGTTCCTCGGGCCACCCGAGTTCGCCGGCGCCGAACTGGCGATCGCCGACATCAACGAGGCCGGCGGCGTCCTCGGCGTGCCGGTCGAGTGGCTGCCCGGTGACTCGGGCGACACCTCCACCGACATCGCTTCGCAGACGACCGACCGCCTCCTCGGCGAGAACGTCGACGCGATCATCGGTGCGGCGTCGTCCTCCGTGTCCTTGACGGTGATCGACAAGATCGTGGCCGCTGGCGTCGTGCAGTTCTCGCCGGCGAACACCTCGAACGCGTTCACCGACTACCCGGACAAGGGCCTCTACTTCCGTGTGGCCCCGCCGGACGTGCTGCAGGGCAACCTGATCGGTCAGCTCGTCGCCGACGATGGCAACAGCTCGGCGTACATCCTGGCGCTGGACGATGCCTATGGCACCAGCCTCGCCGAGGTCATCACCGACACGCTGGAGCAGTCGGGCGTCGAGCTCGTCGGCACGAAGATCTACGACCCGAAGGCCACGTCCTTCGACGCCGAGGTCGACGAGATCAAGTCCCTCAACCCGGATGCGATCGTCCTCATCACCTTCGACGAGGGCTCCCGCATCCTGCGGACCATGGTCGAAGCGGGCATCGGCCCGTCTGCCAAGAACGTCTACGGATGCGACGGCAACATGGGCAACGCGCTCGGCGAGAACTTCGACACGGGCAAGTAGTCCACGAACACACGTCAGAAGGCCCCGGGGTGCGAACCCCGGGGCCTTCGTCGCACTCCAGGTCGATCGTGCTCAGCCGCCGGAGGACTTCGCGAGCGTCCCGAGGTAGAGCTCGACGACGTTCGGGTCGGCGAGCAGCTGTCGGCCGGTGCCCGTGTACGCGTTGCGGCCCTGGTCGAGCACGTACGCGCGGTGGCACACCTGCAGGCAGCGCCGGGCGTTCTGCTCGACCATCAGGATCGCCACCCCGGACTGGTTGATCCGCTTGCACTGCAGGAACACCTCGTCCTGCAACATCGGTGAGAGGCCGGCCGACGGCTCGTCGAGCAGCAGCACGCTCGGCTTCATCATCAACGCCCGCCCCATGGCGACCATCTGGCGCTCGCCGCCGGACAGTGCACCCGCCCGTTGCGTCGCCCGCTCGCCGAGCTTCGGGAACAGGTCGGTGACGTACTCGAAACGCTCGTCGAACAGCGACGGGTCGAGGAAGCAGCCCATCTCGAGGTTCTCGAGCACGGTCAGGGTCTGGAACACGTTCTTCGTCTGCGGCACGTAGCCGACGCCCTTGCTGACGAGCTGGTGCGCCTTCATCCCCGTGATGTCCTCGCCCCGGAAGGTGACGGTACCCGAACGTACGGAGCAGAGGCCGAGCACGGCCTTCAGGAACGTCGACTTGCCGGCACCGTTCGGGCCGATGATCCCGACGAAGTCACCCTCGTTCACGACGACGTTGCAGCCGTTGAGGATGTTGACCTCCGGGATGTAGCCGGCGACGAGATCGACGCCCTCGAGGATCGCGCTCATGGTTCGATCCAGTCGTCGAGCAGGGACTCGCCCTGGTGGACGCCGAGGTAGGCGTCGATGACCGCGGGATTCGCGGCGATGTCGTCCGGCGTGCCCTCGGCGATCACCTGGCCCTCGGCCATCACGATCACCCAGTCGGAGATGTCGTGCACCATGTCCATGTCGTGCTCGACGAACAGCACGGTCATCCCCTCGTCGCGCAGGCCCCTGATGTGCTGGTTCAGGCTCTGCTTCAGCGCCGGGTTCACGCCCGCCATCGGCTCGTCGAGCATCACGAGCGACGGGCCGACCATCAGCGCTCTCGCCATCTCGAGCAGCTTGCGCTGCCCGCCCGAGAGGGTGCCGGCATAGTCGGCTGCCTTCTCGTCGAGCTTGAACCGGGCGAGCAGCTCCCTCGCCCGTTCCTCGATCGCCGTCTCCTGGCCCCGCCAGATGAACGGCAGCAAGCCCTTCCACATGCGCTCGCCGCTCTGGCCGGTGGCCCCGAGCTTCATGTTCTCGATGACCGACATCTTCGTGAGGCTCTTCGTCAGCTGGAAGGTGCGCACCATGCCGAGCTTCGCCACCTTGTGGGCGGGCATGCCGTCGAGGTCGCGGCCGTCGAAGCTCCAGCGCCCCGAGTTCGCTTCGTCGAAGCCGGTGAGCACGTTGAAGAACGTCGTCTTGCCGGCGCCGTTCGGGCCGATCAGTGCGGTGATCGAACCGCGTTGGACCTCGGCGTGCTCGACGTCGACGGCGACGATGCCACCGAACTGCCGGCGCACGCCATCGGCGACCAGGATCGGGTCGGGCTTCGGCACACCTGGCTCGGCAGCCACCGTGGCCAGCGCGGCGCGCGCTGCCTGCGCGGTCGTGGACTGAGCCGTGTCAGCGGTCATCGAGCGCCATCTCCTTGCGGTTGCCGAAGATGCCCTGCGGTCTGAAGATCATCAGCAACATCAGCAACGCCCCGACGAGCATGAAGCGGATCTGGCCGATCTGACCGGTGGACTTGATCAGGCTGACACCTCCGATCGTCAACTGGCCGGTGGAGTCGACCGATTCGATCAGGACGGCTTCGGCGAACGCAAGCACCATCCAGAAGATCATCGGTCCGACGATCGAACCCGAGATCGTCGCGACGCCGCCGAGGACCAGGGCGGTGAGGATGTAGAACGTCACCTCGCGGCTGTAGTTGTCCGGCTGGACCGAGCCACGGGAGATGGCGAGGATGACGCCGGCGACCATGCCGATCACGCCGCCGAGGATCAGCGCCTGCATCTTGTACGCGAACACGTTCTTGCCGAGGCTGCGAACGGCGTCCTCGTCCTCGCGGATCCCCTTCAGCACTCGTCCCCAGGGGCTGCGCATCAGCAGCCACACGAGGAAGCCGATGACCGCGATGAGCGCCCAGCCGACGATCATCACGCGGAGCTCGCGGCCGCTGTAGGTGAACGGTCCGAAGCCGTAGCGCTTGCCGTTGTCGATGTTGCCGATGAGCCAGCCCTTGGTCGAGTAGAACTCGTCCGCGTAGCGATTAATGCCGTCCGACCCACCGAAGTACTGCTTGAACCGCACCGATCTGACGATGAGACGGATCACTTCCGCGGCGGCGATCGTCACGATCGCGAGGTAGTCGGAGCGGAGCCGGAGCGTCGGGATGCCCATCAGGAGGCCGAGTCCGACCGCGTACACGAGGCCGAACACGAGGCCCAACCACGGCGACACCTGGAAGTAGTGCGCCGTCATGCCCATGCCGTACGCGCCAGTGGCGAGGAAACCGGCCTGGCCGAAGTTCAGCAGGCCGCCGTAACCGAACTGCACGTTCAACCCGATAGCCGCGAGTGCGAAGTACACCGTGTCGATCGAGAGGACGTTGCGGAACGTGATGTTGAGGATGCTCTCCCAATCCATGGTGCCTCCTCAGCCCACTCGCTGCTTGCTGCCCAAGATGCCCTGCGGACGAACCAGCAGGACGAGGATGAGCACGACCAGCGGCGGCACGTTCTTCAGCTCGGTCGGGACGGCCAGGGTGAGCAACTCGGTGAACACGCCGACGATCAGGCCGCCGACCAGAGCGCCGAACGCAGACCCGAGGCCGCCGAGCGTGATGCCGGCGAACATGAGGAACAGCAGGTTGGAGCCCATCTCGGACGAGACCTGCTCGTCGAGGCCGCGAACGATGCCGCCGAACGCGGCGAGCGCGGCGCCGATGACCCAGACGAGCCGGATCACCTTCTGGCTGTCGATACCGGTGGCCGAGGCGAGATCGACGTTGTCGGCCACCGCTCGCGTCGCCTTGCCCATCCGGCTGCGTTGGAGCGTCAGCGCGACGGCGATGAGCACGGCGAGCGAGATCAGCGAGGTGATCAGGTCGCGGGGGGTGATCCCGAACTTCCACCAGTTCATCCGCACCTGATCGGCATAGTCGGCGAGCGGTCGCGTGCGGCCACCGAAGCGGAGCAGGAAGAGGTTCTTCAAGAGGATCGAGAGGCCGACCGAGACCACGAGCTGCGAGACGAGGCCGATGCCTCGTCGTCGCAGGCGCGCCCAGAGTCCCCAGTCGAGGAAGTAACCGAAGACCCCACCGAGGGCCACGGCGACCGGGCCGGCGAGCAGGAGCGGGATGCCCCAGCTGACGTTCAGGAGGAACGCCATCATGCCGCCGAACGTCACGAGCTCGCCGTGGGCGAAGTTCGTGAGGCCGGTGGTACCGAAGATGAGCGACAGCCCGACCGAGGTGATCGCGATGATCAACCCGAGGCGGAGACCGTCGAGCAGTCGCTGTGGCACCTTCGCGATCCACGACTCGCTCCTGGTCGAGCTCTCGCCGGTGAAGAACAGCTTGTTGCCGACGCCGGTGGTGCCGATCGTGACGGGACGGGATGCGCCTGCCTCGCCCGTCGCGTCGGGCTGGAGTCCCTTGCCCTCGGGCAGCGTGGACTCGTCGAGCGTGACGAGGTAGGGCTTGCGCTCGGGGACGATGAACTCGACGCGGCCGTCCTCACCGGTGACCGCCGTGCACGCGCAGCCCTCGACGGGGCTGCCATCCGCCTCGGTGACCGTGATCGAGATCCCTGGCAGCGGCGTCTTGTTGCTCTGAGCGTCCTGATCCTGGACCGTGACACGGACGGTGCCCTCGTCCGGTGTCGCTTGGGCTCTGGCTGCACCCCCGGACCAGCCGAGCAGCAACGCGAGCCCGGCGATGGTCACGATGGCCGCGCCGGTCAGCTTTCGAAACACGTGCTGGCTTTCCCCTCCAGGTCAAGTTGCGGGGAGTATAGGACCACCCTCCGCAGCGGAACTGCCATGCGGACGCGGCGCGCGATCTCGTACCCTCCGCGACATGTCCCCGACCTCCAGGACGGACGGGCGCGCTGTCGCTGCCGTGGTCGCCGCCGCCGCCCTGTTCGGTACGACCGGCACGGCGCAGGAGCTCGGACCGGACGGGACCACGCCGCTCGGGCTCGGCAGTCTGCGCATCCTGATCGGCACGATGGCCCTGTGGCTGCTCGCCGCTCGCTCGATCCGATCGCTGCGGCGGTTGGACCGGAACGGCTGGATCTTCGTCGCGATCGGTGGCATCGGCGTCGCCGGGTACCAACCGACCTTCCTCGCAGGAACCGAGCGCAGCGGCGTCGCGCTTGGCACGGTCGTCGCGCTCGGCAGCGGGCCGGTCTTCGCCGGCCTCGTCGATGTCGTCCGCACCCGCCGGATGCCGCCGAGCACCTGGCTGGCCGCGACGGCGACGAGCATCACCGGCGGGGTCCTGCTCGTCTCGAGCGGGGGCGGAGCGGCCCGATTCGATCTCGTCGGGATCCTCGCCGCGCTCGCCGCAGGTGCCAGCTACGCGCTGTACGCAGACACCACGAAGCGGCTGATCATCAGCGGCGTCGGCTCGACTGCCGCTCTCGCTGCCTCGTTCACCGTCGGCACCGTGCTGCTCCTCGTGCTCGCTGCCGGTGAACCGTTCGGGTGGGTGGGGACGCCGGGCGGCCTGGCGCTGCTCGGACACCTCGGCCTCGTCACGATCGGCGTCGCCTACTGGCTGTACGGCTACGGGTTGCGCCACGTGCCCGTGCCGAAGGCGGTCACCCTGACGCTCGCCGAGCCGGTCACCGCGGCGATGCTCGGTGTCGTGGTGCTCGACGAGCGCATCGCGCCGCTCGGCTGGGCCGGCATCGCACTCGTGCTCGCCGGCCTCGCGCTCGCGGCGCGCGATCCGGAGCGACGTGCCGAGGAGGACGTCCCCGGCACATCGCTGACCGCGATGTTGTGAATGCAACCGAGGTCAGGTCACGCCTGCCGGGTGCTGCCGCGTCCGCAGCCTCAGCCGCGGCTGCGGCCGTAGCCGCGCTCAGCCGCCACGTTGCTTCGCCTGCAGGATGCGGGCGCCGAGGCCCTCGAGCTGCTGCGCCGTGGCCTGCTCGGCCAGAGCGGGCAGGATGTTCTCCTCCTCGTCGGCGACGTGCTCCTCGACGAGCTGCCTCAGCACGTCGAACGCCTCTGTTAGCGGAGCGCCTTCCAGCGCCTTGATGTGGTCGATCTGCTTCTTCACCGCCGAGTGGGCGCGTCCGGAGCGTTCGATCATGTCGGTGTCGCCGAGCACGTGGCCCACGAGGGGGTAGAGCGCGGCGTGCTCGGCGTCGTCGTGCGCGGAGAGCGCATCGATGACCTGGCCGATGATCGTGCCGTCGCCGGTCGTCGCGAACGTGGCGAACAGCTCGTCGACCTTCCGGTGGTCGGCGAGGATGAGGTCGATCCCGTTCGCCATGGTCAGCTCTCCTCTCCGGTGCGACGCGTCGGGTGCACACCGGCTCGATCCCAGTGCCGGTGCACCGAGAGTCCTTCGACGATCGACTTCGCGAACGCCTTCGTCGCCCGCTCGGCGACGAACACGCCCGGTTCGCCGGCGGTGATGCCGGCGGCCGTCAGCAGCTCGCTGCCGTCCCCCCACGCGCCGATCGGCTTGCAGTGCCGATGGGCGCTCTGCACGTACGTGAGCACCGCCGGGTCGCCGGCCAGGCCTGCACCGGCGGCGACGACGATGCCGTCGGCCTCGGCCGAGCTCGCGGTGTGGAACGAACGGTCGACGGTGAGCTCGTCGGCCTTGCGGCCACCGCCCCGGATCGCTCCCTTGTGCGTCGCCACCACGTGCGGCACGGCGCCGGCAGCGAGCAGCGCATCCTGCAACGTGCGGATCCCGGCGAGGTCGCACCCGTCGTTGGCGAGGATCTGCACAACCCGGCCGTCGATCGGGTAGCTGTTCGCGGTGACCATCGCCAGCGTCGGCGACGCGTCGACGCCGCCGGTCGCGTCGGGCACGTCGCTGCCGTCGCCGTCGCCGTCTCCGGAGACAGCGACCGCGACCGGAGCCGGCAGGCCGAGCCCGATGCTCACCCGCCTCGCCAGGTCCTCGTCGACGAGCGCGAGCCTGGTCACCATCCGCTCGACGACGGCCGGCACCTCGACCTTCCCGAGCTCGAAGGTGAAGGCATCGGCGATGTGGTCCTGCTCGACCTCCGTCATGCTGTTCCAGAACAGCGTCGCCTGCGCGTACTCGTCGTCGGGACCGCGCTCGCGCACCTTCGCACCCTGGACCATGCGCGGGACGTGCACGTACCCGCCGTCCTCCGCGCCGGCGAGGAACGGGCAACCGCCACCGACCGCGTTCGGCAGGTAGGGCGTACGCCCGTGGTGCACCGCCTGCTGCATGAAGCCGTCACGGAAGTTGTCGTTCACCGGCACGTGCGGCCGGTTGATCGGGATCTGCGAGAAGTTCGGACCGCCGAGCCGGGTCAGCTGGGTGTCGAGGTAGCTGAACAACCGAGCCTGCATCAACGGGTCGTCGACGACCTCCACCCCGCGCACGAGATGACCGACGTGGTACGCGACCTGCTCGACCTCGGCGAAGAAGTTCGCCGGGTTGCGGTTCAACGTCATGCGGCCGATCGGCTGCACCGGCACCAGCTCTTCCGGCACGATCTTCGTCGAGTCGAGCAGATCGATGCCGTTGAAGTACTGGTCCTCGCTGTCCGGCATCACCTGCACACCGAGCTCCCACTCCGGGAACGCACCGGCCCCGATCGCGTTGTAGAGATCGCGGCGATGGAAGTCGGGGTCCACGCCGTTGAGCGTCACGGCCTCGTCCCACACCAGCCCGTGCACGCCGAGCACCGGCTTCCAGTGGAACTTCACGAGGCACGTCTCGCCGGCCGCGTTCACGAGTCGGAAGGTGTGGACGCCGAAGCCCTCCATCATCCGGTACGACCGGGGGATCGCCCGGTCCGACATCGCCCACATCAACATGTGCGGGGACTCCGGGATCATCGAGACGAAGTCCCAGAACGTCGTGTGTGCGGTCTGCGCCTGCGGGATCTCGCGATCGGGCTCCGGCTTTGCGGCGTGGATCAGATCAGGGAACTTGATGCCGTCACGGATGAAGAAGACCGGCATGTTGTTGCCGACGAGGTCGAAGACGCCCTCGTCGGTGTAGAACTTCACCGCGAAGCCGCGCACGTCGCGCACGGTGTCGGCCGACCCTCGCGATCCGACCACGGTCGAGAACCGTGTGAACACCGGCGTCACCCGGCCGGCCTGGAGGAAGTCGGCGCTCGTCAACTCCGCCGCGTTTCCGTACGCCTCGAACACGCCGTGCGCCGCAGTACCGCGAGCGTGCACGACACGCTCCGGGATCCGCTCGTGGTCGAAGTGCATGATCTTCTCGCGGAGGTGGAAGTCCTCCAGCAACGTGGGTCCTCGGACACCGGCGGTCAGCGAGTCGTCGGTGTGCGACAACCGCTGTCCCTGTGCCGTGGTCAGGAAGTCGCTGTCCTGCGCCGGGACCTTGCTGCCGCGCGGGTTCAGGATCGGCGACCGCGTCGTGTCGGCAACCAGCCGACCCTTCGCCCCCTGCTGATCCTTCTTCGTCGCGCTCGGACTCGTCCGCGCTCGCTTGCTCGTGGCCATCGGTGCCATCCCTCCCGTGATCGGTCGGCCCGGGGTACCCACAGATCTCCGCAGCCAAAACACGGTTCTCACGGAGATGCACGGACTCCGCCGAGGGTGTGGAGGCCTCGGTTCGTAGACTTCGCGGTCGGAGGTGTGGCCCGAGTGGATCGGTTCGATCGTCTGATCTCAATCGCCGTTCGCACGCTGATCGCGTTGCCGGGTGACGTGCGGTGAGGGCGTTCTCGTTGGTGATCGGCGTGTTCGTGGCGATGGAGGGCCTCTCCTATGCCTCGCACCGCTGGCTGATGCACGGGCCGGGGATGGCGTGGCACCGCAGCCACCACCACCCGCCCGCCGGGCGCTTCGAGAAGAACGACCTGTTCCCGCTGTGCTTCTCGGTGCTCGGTGTCGCTGCGTTCGCTGCTGCCGCGGTGTCGGGGCAGCAGGCGTTCCGTCTCGTCGGCGTCGGCATGACGCTGTATGGCGTCGCATACCTCGTCGTGCACGAGATCGTGATCCACGACCGCCTGCCAGTGCGATTGCCCGCGTGGGGGTACGTCCGGTGGCTCCGCGAGTCGCATCGCATCCACCACCTCTTCGGCGGCGAGCCCTACGGGATGCTCGTGCCGTTCGTGCCGCGCTCGTTGCGGGAACGGGCCGCGGTTTCGGCTCGTGACGCCCTCGACCGGAGCACGCGGGCGACGCGGAGCCGGTTGTAGCGCTGGATCGCGATGAACGGCAGGTTGATCCCGATCCCGTAGACGACGATCACCGCAGCGGCGACGGGCGGGTTCCAGATCGCGAAGAGCGGTGCCGGTAGCATCGCCAACCAGTGGCCGAGCTCTGCACGGCGGGTCTCGACGGCGAACCGCTCCAGCCCACCCGCGTCGGCGTCGGGCAGGTGGCGCTTCGAGACGCCGCCGGCGAACAGCGCGCCCGCCTCGGGCACGCGATCCTTCCAACGCTTGATCCGGAGCGTGTCGACGTAGAGGCGGCCGTCGCGCTCGAGGCGACGCGGCGCGAAGAGCCGGCCGTCTCGCGACAACCGGCGGACGGGGAGCGTGTGCACGGCGTAGCCGGACACCGCGTGGACGACACCCCACGCCGCGATGTCGATGGCGACGACCACGGGGGCGGAGAGGTGGACCAGCGGCACGTCACCGAGTCTGTCGCACCCGTATCCGCCGTCCGCGCCAGGTGACCTCGCGGCGGAACCAGGTGAGCACGATCGAGCGTCCGAAGATCCCGATGAAGACGGCCAGCGACACCGGGAAGCAGGCTGCGGTCGTCCAGCGGAACGACCCGATCCGACGCAGGAGCCACCACTGGTGGACGCCGACCACGAACCAGGCCGCGCCGGCGACGACCGGGAGGTCCCCCGTGCCGCGCGCCCAGCCGACGAGGCCGAGGACCGTTGCCGTCGCGACCGCGGCGTGCGACGCGACCCACAGCACTGTTCCGGCGGCGGCGATCCGCCCGGCGGCGACCGCGCCGGCAGCGATGTTCTTGCTCCACCCCTCGACGAGCTGGCGCACGCCGTCGGGGTACATCCTGAAGCGAACCGTGTCCCCACCGGTGAAGCACGTGACGGGGAGGTCCGCGGCGCGATAGCGACACGCGAGATGGATGTCCTCGAGGAGCTCGCCGCGAACAGCGGCGTGGCCGCCGACCCGGAGGTAGTCGGCTGCGGAGGTCAGCAGGCACGGCCCGAAGGCGACCGCGGATGTCGCGAGGTCGGGCACGGCGAACGCGCCGGTTCCCATCAGGGCCACGGCGTTGAAGTACGCCGAGAGCTCCTCGTAGGGCGCCACCGTGGTGTGGTACGGCTGGACCGAGATCAGCCCACCCCGCTGGGCGTGCTCGGCGACGAGCGCGCCGAGGGCGCGGGGAGCGAGCCGCGTGTCGGCGTCGAGGAACAGCACGTGAGAGCCGGTCGCAGCCTGCGCGCCCGTGTGGCATGCCCATGGTTTGCCGAGCCAGCCATCCGGGGGCGAAGCGGCGATCACGACGGCTCCGGCAGCTGCGGCCACGCGCGCCGTGTCGTCGCCGGATTCGTCGTCGACGACGATGATCTCGTGCGCGGCCGGGTCGAGCGCGCGCAGCGAGTCGAGCAGGTTCGGCAGTGCGGCCGCTTCGTCGCGGGCGGGAATCACCACCGACACGCGCACGTCGGGAGGGAGCGCGTCCGTGACGTCGGCCGGGAGGTCGGTCGGCCGCAGCGTCCTCGTGCGGGCGAGGAGCAGCGTTGCTGCGCCGAGGCCAGCGAGGACGAGGACGACGATGGTCACCGGTCGCGCTTCGAGGTCAGCATGATGCGGCCGACGAGCTGCGCCTTGCGCCAGGTCGGCACACGGGCTCGCGACGCGAACACGTCGTAGTCCGCCGCCTCGATGACGTCGAGGATCCGCGAGTACAGGATGCGAGCCGCCCGGACGCAGCGCGCCGAGCCCGGCGGCAGCAGTTCGATCCCGACGTCCCCCGATGCGTAGAGCTCGCGGCAGCGTTCGATCTCGAAGCGCATCAACCGGCGCCACGGTTCGTCGGCGGTGCGGGCGTGCGGGTCGGCCCCGAAGAGCGCCAGGTCCTCCTGCGGGACATACACGCGCCCGCGATCGAGGTCTTCTGCCACGTCCCGGAGGAAGTTCGTGAGCTGGAACGCCAGTCCGAGGTCGCGGGCGTGCGTTCGTGCTTCCGGGGCGCGGGGTTCGAGGATCGGGAGCATCATCTCGCCGATGACTGCGGCCGAGCCGTCCATGTAGACGAGGAGGTCTGACCAGGTGTCGTAGCTCGTGATCGTCAGGTCCATCTCCATCGACCGCAGGAAGCGCCGGAAGCACTCGGTGTCGATGTCGAAGGCGCGCACCGTGTGGACGACCGCCTTGAGCACCGGGTCGTCGGAACGGCCGGCCTCGAGGTCGGCGAAGAACCGCTCGCCGAACAGGAGCAGCGCATCGCGGCGGACGTCGATCGGCACAGGCCCGAGATCGTCGACGATGTCGTCCGCGTAGCGACAGAACGCGTACAGGGCCCAGACGTGGTGGCGCTTCACGCGCGGGAGGGCGAAGGTCGACCAGTAGTAGGTGGTGCCGTAGCGGCGGTTGAGGACGCGGCAGCGGCTGTAGGACTCGTCGAGCGTGACCGGGCGGCTCGTCATGACCGCTTCCGGAACTGCTCGACGCGCTCCGCGGCCAGCTGCCCTGACACGAGCACCATCGGCACGCCGACGCCGGGCACCGTGCTCGATCCGACGAACACGAGCCCAGGCGCCTTCGCGTCCACGTTGCCGGGCCGGAACGGGCCCGTCTGGAAGAACAGGTGGGCCAGCCCGAACGGTGTGCCGCGCTCCATCCCCTGCGACTCCCAATCGAGCGGATCGACGAAGTGCTCCACCTCGACGTCCGTGGGGTAGCCGAGCCGCGCGACAGCGGCTTCGATCGACGCTCGCGCACGCGGCCGCTCTGTCGTCCAATCGACGGTGCCATCGAGGTTGGGCACCGGCTCGAGCACGTACAGGACGTGCCGCCCGTCCGGCGCCATCGACGGCTCGTCGATCGTGGGCACGGTGACGAGCAGCGAGGGATCCGGCATCCGCGTGCCGTCGTGGATGAGCGAACGGAAGGCCTTGTCCCACTCGCGACCGAAGTGGATGTTGTGGTGCGCTGCGCGCGGCGGCAGCGCTCCCTTCACGCCGGCGTGCCAGACGATCGCCGATGGGGAGTACCGGCCGCGGCGGGCGGCGCGCGGGGCGGTGAGACCGGGGAGCAGCGTCCGGTAGGCCACGGGCAGGTCGGGGTTGCACACGACCGTGTCGGTGGCGATCACCTCGCCGTTCTCGAGACGCACCCCGCGTACGGCGCCGCGGCTGCCCGACGCGAGCAGGATGCGGTCGACACGGGCGCCGTAGCGGAACGTCACCCCGGCGTTCTCGGCGGCAGCGGCGAGCGCCAGCGGGAGCGCGTGCACTCCCCCAACGGGCACGAACACGCCGTTGACCGTGTCCATGTACGTGATGACGGCGTAGATCGCCAGCGCCTCATACGGCGCGAGGCCCGCGTACATCGCCTGGAAGCTGAAGATCCGCAGGAGCCGCTCGTCCGCGAAGTAGCGCTCGACCATCGTGTTCAGGCGACGCAGCCCGCCCATGCGGGCGAGCGCGATCGCCGGTCGCAAGGGTCGCGCCAGGTCGAGGACGGAATCGAAGTTGCGCTCGATGAAGTCCGGCATCTCGAGCTGGTACAGCTTCGTCAGCCAGTCGCAGAACAGGTGGAAGCTGGCTGCATCGGCCGGACCGCACACCTCGCGGATCTCGTCCGCCATCGCTTCCCGACCGTGACGCACGTGCAGCTCGCTGCCATCGGCGAAGCAGGCTCGGTACATCGGATCGACGGGTCGCAACGTGAGCACCTCGGCCATGTCGACGCCGACTGCCGCGAAGCATCGGGCGATGAGGTCCGGCATCGTCAGCACCGTCGGCCCCGTGTCGAAGCGGTAGCCACCGCGTCCGATGGATCCGGCGCGGCCGCCCGGACCGTCACCGGCTTCGACCACGACGACGTCGACGCCCTTGCCGGCGAGATGACACGCTGCCGACAGACCGCCGAGCCCGGCGCCCACGACGACGACCGGAGGGCGCTTCATGCCGCGCTCCGCGCTCGCCGGAACCGCGCGGCGCCGTCGGTGTGATCGATGATCGGAGCGGGATAGTCGATGAGCGCGCGGCGCTCCGGGTCGAGGTCCCACGGCCGGTGCACCGCCGGACCGGCGACGGTGGCGAGCTCCGGGACGTAGCGACGCACGTAGTCACCGTTCGGATCGAAGCGCTCGGCCTGGCGGAGCGGGTTGAGCACCCGGTTCGGCCTCGTGTCGTTGCCGCAGCCGGCGACCCACTGCCAGTTGCCCGCGTTGTTGGCGATGTCACCGTCGACCAGCCAGCGCAGGAAGTGGCGAGCACCGAGTCGCCAGTCGATGTAGAGGTGCTTGGTCAGGAACGACGCGGTGATCATTCGGGCGCGGTTGTGCATCCAGCCCTCCTGCTGCAGCTGACGCATCCCTGCGTCGACGATCGGGTAACCGGTACGACCCAGCTGCCACGCCTCCAGCTCGCGCGTCGCCTGCCGCCAGACATCGCCGCGGGGCCGGTACTCCGCGGTGGCGATGGCGGGGAACGACGCGGTGACCTGGTGGTGGAAGTCGCGCCAGCACAGCTGGCGGAGGAAGGCCTCGCCACCGGTGCGATCAACGGTGCGCAGAGCGACATCGAGGGGTGACACGCAACCGAAGTGGAGGTACGGGCTGAGCCGCGAGGTGGCATCGCCGGCGAGGTCGTCGTGGCCTTCCCGGTAGGAATCGAGCGCGGTCTCGCCCCATGACTGGAGCGACGCTCGTGCCACGGTCTCACCGCCCGCGCAGAGCTCCGGCGACGGCCGTTGGTGGGTGAGCGCTTCGAGCGTGGGGATCGGACCGACGGTGACGGCGGGCGGCAGGCGCACGTCGGAGGGTGCAGCGACGGGATCGCGCCACGCAGCGGCACTCCATCGCCGCCAGTAGGGCGTGAAGATCCGGTAGTGGTCGCCGCCGGCGGGGCGGAGCTCGTGGGGGGGCACGACGGTGACGCCCGGCAAGGCGCTGAACGCCAGCCGCTGGCGGTCACACGCGGCGGCGAGTTGCTGCTCGCGCCGCGCCGCGTACCGGCTGACGTCGGCCGAGACGAAGACGGCCTCGGCGCCGTGCCGGGCGGCGAGCTGCATCGTCACGTCGACCGGGTCGCCACGCGCGACGACGAGGTTGCCGCCGCGGTCGGACAGGCCGGCGCGCAGGTCGCGCAGGCAGTCCAAGAGGAACGCCACGCGGTTCGGCGCCGAGTGCGCACCGTCGAGGACCTGACCGTCGATCACGAACAGCGGTATGACGGTGCGTGCGGTGTTGATCGCCTCGTGCAACGCAGGATGATCCCGGATGCGCAGATCCCGGTTGAACAGCACGACGGCACACTCCACGGCGGGCCTCAGCAGTCCCGATGGACGACATCGGAGGCCAGCGCCGTCAGTGCCGCACGAGCCGGCTCCGGCACGCCGGCGAGGGCGGCGAGTGCGGTCGAGTGGTGCGCCCGGAGCATGGTCTCCACGGATGCCAGTGCACCACTGCGGGCGACGATCTCGCGGCACTCCTCGGCGTCGTGATCGTCCAGGTCGACATCGCCCAGCGCTCGCACGAGCGTGTCTCGTTGCGCATCGCTCGCGAGCGCCAAGGCGCGCAGGATGAGCACCGTCCGCTTCCCGGCTCGCAGGTCGTCGGCACAGCCCTTGCCGGTGCGCGCCGGATCACCGAAGAGGCCGAGGATGTCGTCGCGCATCTGGAACGCCACGCCGAGGGCGTCGCCGTAGACGGCGAGCGCATCGGCCGTCGCACCCACGACGTCGCCCGCCAGCGCGAGGCCGAGCTCCAAGGGTCGCGTGACCGTGTAGCGACCGGACTTCAACAGTGCGACCCGGCTGGCCGCCGATGGTCCCGCTGAGCCCACGGCGTTGAGTCGCAGATCGAGGTACTGGCCCGCCATGACCTCGCTCCGGAGGGTCGTGAACACGCGACGAGCGCGGACGAGCGCCGCCGCACAGAGGGGAGCAGTGTCGAGCAGCTCGTCGGCCCACACGAACGCGAGGTCGCCGGCGAGGATCGCGGCGCTGGTGCCGAACCACTGCGGATCGCCGGCGAGCTCGTCGGCGACGTGGACCTCCGCGAGGCCCTGGTGCGCCGCCGGGCGTCCGCGCCGGGTCGCCGAACGGTCCATCACGTCGTCGTGCAAGAGGGCGAACGTGTGGAGCATCTCGACGGCGGCCGCGACCGCGGCGACGCCGGTGTCGTCGTGAGTGCCGGACGCACGGTGGCCCCAGTGCACGAACGCCGGCCGCAACCGCTTGCCGCCGGCGCCGATGAGGGCACCGATCTCACGCGTGAGCGCGCCCAACGCGGGATCGAGCTCCGACAGCTCGGCTGATTTGGCAGCCACGAAGCTGGTGAGGACGTCCTCGACCCGCGCCCGGATCGGCACGAAGGGGTCGATCGCATGGTCCGAGCCGGCTGGCGCCCAGCTGACCGGGCCCGCGTCGACGGGTCGCGGGGCGGCGTGCTGCAACGTCGGGGTGTCGAGTCCCGCGCCGTCGAAGCCGACGCGCTCGATCAGCCCGCGGGGTGACGACGCAAGCGAGGTCAGCTGTGCGATCTGGGCGACCGACCACGGGCTGAGCGTCTCGGGTTGATCACGGGCCTGTGCACACAGGGTCTCCCACGCGATCCATGCCACGTCGCCGACCTCGTCGGGGTTCGGGCACGGCTCCCCGTCCACCTCGGCGACGATCACGGGGCACAGTTCGTGCTCGACGACGCCGTTGTCCATCACGGCGCGGTAGAGGAAGTCCGGCAGCACCAGCGTCATGCTCGCAGGTACGACGCCGAGCTCGTCGCGCAACCGGCGGGCGACCGCAGCGCGCAGCGTCTCGCCGGGCTGGGGGTGGCCGCAACATGCATTGGTCCACACGCCGGGCCACGTCCGCTTCGAGGCCGCTCGCTTCGTGAGGAGCACTCGCCCGGCGCGATCGACCACGTAGCACGAGAACCCGAGGTGCAGCGGCGTGTCGCACGTGTGCACGGACTGCTTCGCGGCGCTGCCGACCGGACGTCCGCGGACGTCGAGCAGCACGACCTGCTCGTCATGAGCCTGATCGTCATGAGCCTGATCGTGATGAGACGGAGCGCTCATCCCAAACTCCACATCATGTCGAGATAATATCGGCACTATGTCGAATACTCGCGCCGATCTGACCATCAGCGCCGTTGCCAGCCAGACGAACCTGAGCATCGCCGCGCTGCGCTCGTGGGAGCTCCGCTACGGGTTCCCGGTCCCCCACCGCACACCCAGCGGCCACCGGCGCTACACGGCACACGACGTCGAGCAGATCGGCAGGGTCGTGCGCGATCGAGACGCGGGCATGTCGCTGGACGCCGCCATCAGCCGGACCCGGGCGAGCGATGCACAGGTCGAGACGTCGATCTTCGCCGGGCTGCGGCGGCGATGGCCCGCACTCCCCGTGCATGTGCTCTCGAAGCGGGCGATGCTCGCCGTGAGTCGCGCGATCGAGGACGAGTGCTGCGCCCAGGCCGAGCGCGCCGTGCTGATCGGCAGCTTCCAGCGCCAGCGGTTCTACCGCCAGAGCGAAGCGCGCTGGCGCGAACTGGCCCGCACCGCGTCGTCGGCGACCGTGTTCGCCGACTTCGCGAACGATCGCCGGCTGCACGGCGCGGCCACGGAGATCGCCCTGACCGACGACGCGCCGTTGCTGCGCGAGTGGGCCGTCGTGTGCGACGCCCCGGACGCGGCGGCGTGTCTCGCCGGCATCGAGCGGCCCGGGTCCGGTGATGCGCACGGCGTCCGCCGGTTCGAAGCGGTCTGGAGCGTCGATCCTGCCGTCGTGCGCGATGCCGCCGAGATCGGCCTCGTGCTCGCAGGTCGGGACGGCGCCGGAGCGCCGGCTCCTGCGCCACTGCGATCGACACCCGATCCCGGTGCGATCCTCCGCCGGGCCACGGCGGTCACCAACCGGATCGTCGCCTACCTGGACACGTGAGTCGGACGTTCAGCCTGCGGCTGGCGCTGGATCGGCGCGGCGATACCGTGACCGAATGACCGCGACGAACCGGCTCGCCGCCGAGACCAGCCCCTACCTGCGGCAACACGCCGAGAACCCGGTCGACTGGTACGCGTGGGGTCCCGCGGCGTTCGCTGCCGCGAAGGAGCGTGACGTCCCGATCCTCTTGAGCGTCGGCTACTCGGCCTGCCACTGGTGCCACGTGATGGCGCACGAGTCGTTCGAGGACGACGAGGTCGCCGACGTGATGAACCGGCTGTTCGTCAACGTGAAGGTCGACCGCGAGGAACGGCCCGACGTGGACGCGGTCTACATGGATGCCGTGCAGGCGATGACGGGACGCGGCGGGTGGCCGATGACGGTGTTCCTCGCGCCCGACGGCAACCCGTTCTACGGCGGCACGTACTTCCCCAAGCCGCAGTTCCTGCAGCTGCTGGCGGCGATCGACGACGTGTGGCGCAACCGCCGCGCCGACCTGCAGCAGAACGTCGACGCGTTGAAGAAGGCGCTCGACCGTACCGGCAAGGTCGAGCCGGCGAAGGAGCTCCCGGGGATCGAGCACCTGAACCTCGCGCTGCAACAGTTCGCCCAGCAATTCGACGCCGACTGGGGTGGCTTCGGCAGCGCCCCGAAGTTCCCGAGCACGATGGGGCTCGAGCTCGTGCTGCGAGCGCAGCGCGAGAGCGGCGGCGAGCAAGCGCGCCAGGTCGTCGCGACGAGCCTCGACGCGATGGCGAGCGGGGGCATGTACGACCACCTCGGCGGCGGGTTCGCCCGGTACTCGGTCGACGCGCACTGGCTCGTGCCCCACTTCGAGAAGATGCTCTACGACCAGGCCCTGCTCGCGCGGATCTACCTGCACGCGTGGCAGGCGTTCGGCGAGGTGCGCTGGAAGCAGGTCGTCGAGGAGACGATCGGCTACGTGATGCGTGACCTGCGCCATCCCGACGGCGGGTTTTACTCTGCCGAAGATGCCGACTCGCTCGACGAGCACGGCCACAGCCACGAGGGCTTGTTCTACGTCTGGACGCCCGTTCAGATCGACGAAGTGCTCGGGCCCGAGCTCGGTGCCGTCGCCCGCGACTGGTACGAGGTCACGCCCGGCGGCAACTTCGAGGGCGCAACGATCCTCAGCCGGCTCGGTCACCGGGGGGAACTGATCCGTCCCGACGACGTCGAGCGCGCGCGACAGCTCCTCTTCGAGGCCCGTGGGTCCCGCCGCCGCCCCGGCCTCGACGACAAGGTGCTGACCGAGTGGAACGGGCTGATGCTCGCCACGCTCGCCGAAGCCGCTGCCGCGCTCGGCCGCGCCGACTGGCTCGAGGCCGCCATCGCCAACGCCGAGTTCCTGCTGCGCGAGCTGCGCGAGCCGGACGGCCGTTGGCGGCGCTCGTGGCAGGCGGACGGCGGTGCTCGCCACCGCGCACTCGCGGCGGATCACGCGGCACTCGTCGACGCGTTCACAAGGCTCGCCGAGGCGTCGGGACAGGCGCGATGGATCGAGGAGGCCCGCGCGGTCGCCGACCAGATGCTCGACCACTTCTGGGATCCGCAGCGCGGCGGCCTGTTCACGGTGGCGGAGGACGGCGAGCAGCTCGTCGTGCGCCAGAAGGACCTCCTCGACAACGCGACGCCGTCGGCGAACTCGATCGCGGCAAACGCGCTGTACCGGCTGGGCGCGCTCACGGGCGAGGCCCGTTATGAGCACCAGGCCGACCAGATCCTGCAGCTGCTCGGCGGCGTCATCACCGGCGCTCCGACCGCGTTCGCCAACGCGCTCGCGGCTGTGGACATGCGCCGGGCCGGCATCGCCGAGGTCGCGATCGTCGGCGACCGACCCGACATGGTGCACGCAGTGCAGCGCGCGTACCGACCGAACGTCGTGCTCGCCTGGGGCGAGCCGTACGAGTCACCGCTCTGGGCGAGCCGCACCGACGGCCACGCGTACGTCTGCCGGCACTACGCCTGCCAGGCACCGCAGACCACCGTGGACGGACTGCTCGCGCAACTCGCCTAACGTTGCGGCGATGGCGAACGGGTCGGGCGGGGCGCCGCGCTGGTGGAAACGGATCCTCCGGGACCCGCAGCGGTCACGGCTCGACGAGGAGCTGCGGATCTCGACGCTCCGCCTCGAGCACCATCGAGCCCGGATCCGCGCCGATGATGCTGCCGCGCAGCTCGTCGCCGATCAGATCGCCGAAGCACTGCACGCCGGCGAGAACGAGCTCGAGCGACGCGACATCGACACCGGGTACGCGCACCTCCACCTGGCGCAGGAGCTCGAGTTCGCGCTGCTCGGTGAGATCGAGTTGCAGGCCCGCATCATCGAGCTGCGCGACGAGGCCAAGGCGGACAAGTACGGCCGCCGCCGGAGCCAGACGATCGTCGGGATCCTCGGGATCGTCGACGGCATCAAGCCTGATGCCGCGTCGTACGAATCGGACCGTCGGGCGATCGCCCGTGAGGCAGCGCGGATCGCGATGACGGCCTCGTCCAACGGCTACCGCAAGCTCACGATCCTCAGGCGCCACCAGACGATCCTGCTCCTCATCGCGAGCGTCGTGCTCGTCGCCGCGGCGATCATCACGACGGTCAACGCCGGCTCCTTCGACGAGATCGACCACGGGTGGGTCGCCGCGGTCGCGGTGCTGCTCGGCGCGCTCGGAGGCATGGCGAGCGCGCTCCAGCGCTCGACACGGCAGCCGGACAACACCATCCCTCAGCAGCTCACGTCGTACGTCGTCTCGCTCAGCCGGCCGCTGCTCGGTGCCACGGCCGGGCTCGTCGCCTACCTCGGCCAGCGCGTCGTCCTCGAGACCGACGGCGCGACGCGCGTCGGCGCAGTGCTCGTGGCGTCGTTCGCCGCGGGGTTCGCCGAACGACTGCTGCCCGTCAACAAGGAGCAGACCTCCGCCAAACCCGCTCCCGACGCCGCAACCCCCTGACCCCCAGTTCTCTGCTCACTGCCGGACGCAGGGCGTCCCGGGGCGATCAGAGACTCGTTCGCGCGACGCTCCCGAGCAGAGAAACCTCACCAGTGGCCGTGGTGGAGCACCTCGGCCGGGGCGCGCCGGCGGCGCGCCGCCGAGCGCCCGGATCCGCCAGTTCCGCCGGTTCCGCCGGTCCCGCCGGTCCCGCCAGTTCCGCCGGTGTCGTCGGCGGACGGCCATCCGAGGGCGATCGCACCGAGCAGTTCGAGCCGCTCCGGGATGCCGAGCTCCTCGCGCAACGCCGCCTCACCCTGGAAGACCCCGAAGAACAGCGCACCGAGCCCGGCATCCTCAGCGGCGAGCAGCACGGTCATCACCGCCATCGACGCGTCGATCGTCCAATACGGCGCCGGCCACGCTTCGACACCGGCGCCGAGACCGCTGCGCACCTTGTCCGCCTCGCTGTAGCGGGCCACGTAGGCGGCGGGGTCGGCGAACGGCAGGAGGATCACCGGCGCGTCGAGCAACCGCTGCCACCGGAAGGTGCTCCGCCGTTCCGGGGCCAGCGTGTGACGCCAGAAGCGATCGGTCGCAGCATCCTGGAGCGCGACGAGGTGCCAGCCCTGCGTCTTGCCGGCGCTGGGCGCCCGTGTCGCGAGATCGACCAGGTTCTCGAGGAGCTCCGGCTCGACGGGTCGCCGATCGAACGATCGGCGCATCCGCCGCGAGCGGACGACGTCGGCGAACGAACGCTCCTGGCTCAGCGGGCCCCGAGCTTCAACAGATCCTCGGCCATCGTCCAGCCGTAGATCACGATCGACCCGCCGGCATCGACCGGGACGGCGTCGAAGAGGGCCGCCACGTCCGGAGCGATCTTCTCGGGCTTGAGCGACTCGTGGTCGAGGAACCCCGACTGGCCGTTGGAGCGGACGATGAAGCTCGTCTCGTCGTACGTCGCATCGACGCCGAAGCGCTTCGCCAGCCGGCGACCCCAGGCCCGCTCCTCACCGACGGCACGGTGGCCGGGGCGCGGGATGAGATCGGTGAGCGACTTGAAGCCCTCGAGCCCGTCCGGGCGGACGAACCGGGCGCCGACGACGACGTCCTCGTCCGGGAACGCCATCAGCGCCCGGTGGTACGACTCGCCCATCAGACCCTTCAGGATCGTGTCCCGTCTCGACGTCCGCTTGACGCTCAACGTGCCCAGCAGCACGCACGGCGTGCCACCGATGCGCTCGAGCGTCGAGAACGAGAAGCCGTGGAGCTTGTCCTCGATGCGCGCGACGGTGCAGAGGACCCAGTCCTCCTTGGCCTTCGACAACAGACCGATGTCGAAGGCACCGCCCATCGACGCCATCTCGTCGAGATCGGCATCGGTGAGTGCTGTGCTGTCCTTGGTATCCACCTGGATCGCCATCGCGTGACCGCTCCCCGGTGTGTGCAGGCGTCGGGAGGCGAACCCGACGACAGGTGCAAGAGATGAGGCTCCATTTTGCCACCGCTGGAGCGGTTTCCGGTAACCCCACGCGACAAATCACGATTCAGGCCTTGCCGAACAGCATCTCCCCTGGTCAGAGGCGTGCATAAGCGGGAGATTCCCCACCAGGGCCCTAGGCTGGCGCGGTGATCGAGCGGGAACCGGCCTGGGATCGGGACGAGCTGCCGCAGGGCGACGACAAGGTGCGCGCCGTGCGGGAGATGTTCGACACGATCGCTCCCCGCTACGACCTCGTGAACCGGGTGATGACCATGCGCCTCGACGTGCGGTGGCGCAAGCGTGCAGTCAGGACGCTCGCGCTGCCCGCCGGCAGCCGCGTGCTCGACCTCGCCGCGGGCACCGGCGACCTCTGCCTCGAGCTCGCCCGCCAGCATCTCGTCCCGGTCTCGATCGACCTCTCCTTCGGCATGCTCCAGGCCGACCGCAGTGGCGCGCCGCGGGTCCAGGCCGACATCCTGCGCCTGCCCGTACCGCCCGCTCGCGCCGACGGGGTGACGTGCGGGTTCGCGCTGCGCAACCTCGTCGACCTCGGCACGTTCTTCGACGAGCTCGCCAGGGTGCTCCGGCCCGGGGGGCGGATCGCGCTGATCGACGCCGCGCAGCCCGAGAACCGATTGATGCGCTGGGGCCACGGGGTGTACTTCGGCAAGGTCGTGCCGAAGATCGGTGGGCTGCTGTCCGACGGGAGCGCGTACCGCTACCTGCCGCGCAGCCTCTCCTACCTCCCGCCGCCGCCGGAGATGCTCGACCGGCTGCGCCGCGCCGGGTTCACCGACGTGACGAGGGAGCTGCTGACAGGTGGCGCGGCCCAGCTGATCACGGCCACCCGAGCCGCTGGCTGACGATGCGGTCCGTCACCCGCCCGCTCGCGTCCGATGTCGACCTGAACGACGTCGCCGCCGGCAGCGGCGTGCTGTTCGTCCGTGACGGCGTGGGTGTCGCCGGCCGGGGCGTCGCCGCCCGGATCGACGCCGACGAGGCACCGGCGTTCCTCGCTGCGATCGATCGCGACGACACCGTCGGCGAGCCGGGTTGCGGCCCGGTCGCGCTCGGCGTGCTGCCATTCCTCCCCGGATCGCCGGCGGAGCTGATCATCCCGAAGGTGCTCGTCGGCAAGGGACCCGACGGCGACCGCTGGATCACCACGATCGACGACGCCGAAGCGGATCTCACGGTCTCGCCACCTCCCCGGCCATCAGCGGCGGGGTTCACCGTGCGGCCCGGCATCGATCCGAAGGTGTTCCTGGACGCGGTCGCCATCGGGCGTGATGCGGTGCGCGCCGGCGAGCTCACGAAGGTCGTCATCGCGCGCGACATCGTCGTCGAGTCGGACGAGGCGATGGACGTCCACGCCATCCTCCTCAGGCTGCGGGCGAGCTTCGGCTCGAGCTACCGGTACTCGGTCGACGGCTTCGTCGGCGCATCGCCAGAGCTGCTCGTCGCCCGCCACGGCGGCGTCGTGCGCTCGCACCCGCTCGCCGGAACCGCCGCCCGCACGGGTGACCCGGCGACGGACGCGCGATTGGCCGCGGAGCTGATCGCGAGCATGAAGAACCAGGTCGAGCACCGCGTCGTGATCGACGTCGTGCACGACACCCTGCTGCCCTACGCGAGCTACCTCGACTGGGAGCCAGAACCGTCGATCGTCGCCGTCGCCAACGTCCAGCACCTCGGCACGCACATGGAAGGCCGCCTGTCGGAGCCGCCGGCGAACGTCCTCCACCTCGCCAAGCTGCTGTCTCCGACCCCGGCACTCGGTGGTCATCCGCGGGACCGTGCGATCGAGCTGATCGACGCGGTGGAGGGCATGGAGCGCGGCCGGTACGGCGGCGCGGTCGGTTGGCTCGACGCGGACGGCAACGGTACGTGGGCGGTCGCCATCCGGTGCGCCGAGCTCACGCCCGATCGACGTACGGCGCGGCTGTTCGCCGGGTGCGGCATCGTGGCGGAGAGCGATCCGTGGGCCGAGCTGGCCGAGACCCAGGCGAAGTTCCAGGCGATGCTGTCCGCGATCGTCCGGGCGTAACCGCCCACCGGCCGGCAGCCCGTGGCCGCGGTCGCCACGGACCCGCTCGCCACCGCCCGGTCGTCACGGGCGCGCTCGCCCCGGCGGGGTCAGCCGAGCGCGGCGGCGACGGCGCGATGGAGCTCGTCGTGGACGACGACGTTCTCGGCGCGATCGGTACGGACGCGCAGCACCGTCGTCGTCCCGGTACCGGTGGTCCTCAGCTCCCGGCGGAGGTCGTCGATGCTCGTGACGTCGGTGGCCGGCAGCCCGTGCGCCGCGGCGAGCGCGAGCAGATCGGTGCCGTGGGGCGTGCCGAAGAGCAGCTCGTAGCGGCTCGCCGGCAGCGAGACCGCCTGCGGGAGGAACGAGAAGATGCCGCCGCCATCGTTGTCGACGACCACGATCGTCAGGTCGAGTGAACGGGCGGCGAGCCCGACGAGCGCGCTGCTGTCGTGCACGAACGCGATGTCCCCGATCAGCAGCGCCGTGGGCAGCCGGGTCGCGAGCGCGATGCCGATCGCGGTCGCGATCACACCGTCGATGCCGTTCGCACCGCGGTTCGCGTGCACGGCGATGTCCGCTCTCGGCGAGCCGTACCACTCGACATCGCGCACCGGCATCGAGGACGACACCACGAGCTGACTGCCGCGTGGGAGCTCGTCCGTCAACGCCCGTGCGACCGCCGGCTCCGTCGGCTCGGCCCGGGCGGAGAGGGCGGAGGCGATCGCCGCTTGCGCTGCTGCTTCGGCATGCCTCCAGCGGGCAGCCCACGGCGTGCCCGTCGCCCCCTGCATGATGCCCGCCAGCACGCTGCAGACCCTCGCCGGGTCGCAGACGACGCGATGACCGACGACGTGACCCGGGTCGACGACGCCCGGGTGCGCGCTGACCTGCACGATCTCGGCGCCGGAGCCGGCGATCCATTGCGCGAGCACCTTCGAAGCCGGTGGCTCGCCCAGCGCGACGACGACCTCGGGCGCGTGGGCCCGGGCGAAGTCGTCGTGACGGAGCAGCTCGTCGAACGCGCACACCGCGCTCGCGAGGCCGCGGCAACCGCTGCGCGGGTCCGCCAGGACCGGCCACCCCGTCGCCTCCGACAGCGCGGCGACGTCCGCCGGCGCGCCAGCGCCTCGGCCGGCGACGATCACACCCCGCTGACGATCGACCGTGCGGGCGAGCAGCCGCAGGTCGCCGTCGGCCACGACGGGCGCCGTCGGCCACGAGAACGCGGTCTGTGCGTGCTCGTTGCGCACCGCGGGCAGCAGCCCCGGCTCGCCGACGAGCGGATCCCGGAACGGGAGGTTCAGGTGCACGGGGCCGGGGTCGACGCCGGTCGCCGCGCCGAACGCCCGCTGCGCGAGCGATCGCCACGCACCGCTCGCCGCCTCGTCCGGCACACCGGGGTCGTGGAACCAGCGCACGACGGGCCCGTACAGCCGCGTCTGGTCGATCGTCTGCGGCGCCCCGACGTCACGCAGCTCGGGCGGCCGGTCGGCCGTGCAGACGAGCAGCGGCACGTGCGACTGGTGCGCCTCGACCACCGCGGCGTGGAAGTGGGTCGCCGCGGTGCCGCTCGTGCACAGCAGGGCTGCTGGTCGTCCTGTCGCGAGCCCGATGCCGAGCGCGGCGAACGCCGCGGCGCGCTCGTCATGGAAGACGTGGAGCTGCAGCTCACTCGCGTCGGCGAGCGCGAGCGCGAGCGGCGTCGAGCGCGACCCCGGCGCGATCACGGCGTGCTGGAGGCCGGCGTCGACCCATTCGTCGACGAGCGTCGCGCAGAACGTCGCTGCGGTTGTCACGGACATCGACCTATCGTGGCACCGATGCGTGTCGAGATCTGGTCCGACGTCGTCTGCCCGTGGTGCTACATCGGCAAGCGACGCTTCGAACAGGCGGTCGAGCGCTTCGCCGGGCGGAACGACGTCGAGATCGTCTTCCGGCCGTACCTCCTCGACCCGAGGGCAGCGCCAGGCGTGGCGACTCCGGTCGCGGAGGTGTACGCGCGGAAGTTCGGCGGCCCGGATCGGGCGGCGCAGATCATCGACAACGTGACGGCGATCGCCGCGGCCAGCGGGATCGAGTTCCACCTCGACCGAGCCGTCCGGGCGAACACGCTGCTCGCCCATCGGCTGCTCTGGTTCGCCGAGCAGCGCGGGGTGCAGGTCGAGCTGAAGGAGCAGTTGCTCCAGGCGTACTTCACCGACGGGCGGAACGTCGGCGATCCGGACGTGCTCGTCGATGCAGCAGCCCGGGTCGGGCTCGACGCGGCAGAGGTCGAGTCGTTCCTTGCATCCGACGCCGGTCGCGCGGAGGTGATGAACGACCTCGCTGTCGCGGCGAGCAACGACATCACGGCGGTCCCGACCTTCGTCTTCAACGGCACGTGGATGGTGCCGGGTGCGCAAGAGATCGAGACGTTCGAGCGCGTGCTCGAGCGGGTGGCCACGCTGGAGGCCCGGGAGGCCGAGGCAGCGGCCGCCGTCAGCGACGCGTTCGCGGGCACGTGCGAGGACGTCAGCGGCGCGACGTGATCCTCCATCACGAGACGCACGGCCGCGGCGAACGGCTCGTGCTCGTCCACGGCTTCACGCAGACGGGTCGGTCGTGGAGCTCGGTCGCGGCGCAGCTGACCGATCGCTACGAGGTCGTTCTCGTCGACGCGCCGGGTCACGGTGGTTCCTCGGACATCGCGGTCGGTCTGCAGGAGGGCGCAGCGCTGCTCGGCGCGACGGGTGGGCGGGCGACGTACGTCGGCTACTCGATGGGCGGGCGGCTCGCGCTGCACCTGGCGCTCGCCCAGCCCGACGTCGTCGAGCGGTTGGTGCTGCTCGGCGCGACCGCTGGCATCGAGGACCCGGCCGAGCGTGAGGCGCGCCGTCGTGCCGACGACGAGCTTGCCGCTTCGATCGAGCGAGACGGCGTGCCGGTGTTCCTCGAGCGGTGGTTGCAGAACCCGCTCTTCGCCCGCTTGCCCGAGGACGCGGCGGCGCTCGCCGATCGCCGGCGCAACACCCCCGCCGGACTCGCCAGCAGTCTGCGCCTCGCCGGCACCGGCACGCAGGAATCGCTGTGGGGCCGGCTGGCGTCGCTCGCGATGCCCGTGCTCGTCCTCGCCGGTGAGCACGACGCCAAGTTCCGGATCCTCGGCGAACGGATCGCGTCGGCGATCGGGACGAACGCGCGGTTCGAGGTCGTACCGGACGCCGGCCACGCCGCCCACCTCGAACGTCCGGGCGCCTTCGCGCAACAGGTGGAGATGTTCCTCGCCCGGCCCTGAGAGCAAGGGCCGCGCCGCCGGAGCCCACCTGGTAGCTGGAGCGCTACTTTCGCGTGCTGATGTGGCTCACCGTCATCTGGGTCCTCGCCATCGTGGGAGCTCTCCTCCTCGGCGCCTACGTCCTGAACCCCGCCCACAACTCGACCAGGACTGACCGTCTGAAGCACGCCATGTTGGATCTCGGGATCGCGCTGACCACCGGCTCCATCGTCGGACTCGCCGTGCTGTACGCGACCGACGATCTGGAGAAGAAGCTCAAGAAGGCCGACCAGGAGATCGCGAAGGTTCAACGGGAAGAGGACAACAGGCGCGCCGAGGAGCAGCGGACGCTCGATCGCGACCTCGCGCAGGAGCGGTTCGAGCAAGCGGAACGGCTCGAGGAGGCGCGGGCACAGCGAGAAGCTCGTCAGGACAACGCGCGATTCGTGCGCAGCTACGTCGGGCGCGAAGGCGGGCCGCTCAGATCACTCGACCTCCGTGGCCAGAACCTCGACGGGCTCGAGTTGCACGGCGCCGACCTCAGTGGCGCGAACCTGACCGAAGCGAGCCTGTACAACGCCCGCCTCATCGACATCCAGATGTTCGACGGCGTCGCCGTGTGCACCGACATCAACTCTGCCGACCTGAGCGGTGGCGGCATCTTCGTCAACACCAGGTTCCTGAGCGCCGACCTTCGCAACACGAGCCTTGCCGGAGCGAACCTCGAAGGCGCTCACTTCGGCATCGCACCCGACTACGAGGATGCTGCGCCCACCGATCTGCGCAACGTCGACTTCACAGGCGTGCGCAACCTGGCGTCGGTGGTGTTCGACGCAGGCGGGGTCGTCATCGACGCGGCTCCGATCGGGTGGCCGGCCGAGGTGCCGGTCCCCACATCCGCGCTGCCGGTCGATGACGAGGGTGAACAGTGCGGTCCGCTGAAGTACGCGTGAGCCACCGTTCTGCCTGCACGAGCGCCCCCACGGACGCGCGATCGTGCGGACGGTCAGGTCGCGGTGAGGATCAGGCCCAGCGTGAGGAGGACGCCGGTCGCCAGCTGGGTGCGGGCGGTGCGGCCGAGCACGGGGATCAGCGCCTGACCCGTCGCGCCGCGAAGGACGGTTCGGGCCGGCACGAACCCGAGGACCGCCGGGCCGAGCGCGCCCAACGCGATGGCCCACCGACGCGTCACGATCGCGATCGCGACGACGACCACGACGGCACCGACGACGAGGGCGACGTACAGCCGGCGAGTCGCGCGATCGCCGATCCGGACCGCGAGCGTCTTCTTCCCCGCGACGGTGTCCGTCGGGATGTCGCGCAGGTTGTTCACGACGAGCAGCGCGCAGGCCAGGAAGCCCACCGCGACGCCTGACGCCAGCGCGGTTCCCGTCAGCCGCTCGAGGAGCACGTACGTCGTACCGGCGGTCGCGACGAGCCCGAAGAAGACGAAGACGAACAGTTCGCCGAAGCCATAGTACCCGTACGGCTTCGGGCCGCCGGTGTAGCCCCACCCTGCCGCGATCGCGGCCGCGCCGACGACGAACAGTTCCGGTCCGACGGCGAACGCGAGCAGCGCACCGACCACGCCGGCGACGGCGAACGAGAGCAGTGCCGCCCGCTTGACCGCGCCCGCTGACGCCAGCCCGCCCGCCACCAACCGAATCGGCCCGACCCGCACCGCATCCGTCCCCTTGACCCCGTCGCTGTAGTCGTTCGCGTAGTTCGTGCCGATCTGGAGCGCGAGCGCGACGACTCCTGCGGCGACGATCCGCCACCAGACGATGCGCTCCCCCTCGCCGAGCGCGCACGCCGCGCCGACAGCGACGGGTACGACCGCAGCGGGAAGCGTTCGAGGACGAGCACCGAGCACCCAACGATTCACCGGCAGAGTCTGGCCGGGGTGAGTTGCCGGATGCGGCATCATGGTCGTCGCTGCGGTGGGCGCAGCGAGGGGACGTGGGGACGAGCAGAGGAGAGGTCCACGATGAGCGGTGAGCTGTGGCGCGAGAGCGCACTCGGGCTGGCGGAGATGATCCGGACGGGGAAGGTGTCCAGCCGGGAGGTGGTCGACGCCCACCTGGCGCGCATCGGCCAGGTCAACCCGCACGTGAACGCGGTGGTGCGGCTGCTCGCCGACGAGGCGCGCGCCGCCGCCGACGCTGCCGACGAGGCCGTCAGCGGAGGCGCGGCGCTCGGGCCGCTCCACGGCGTGCCGTTCACGGTGAAGGAGAACATCGACCTCGCGGGGACACCGACGACCTCGGCCGTGCACGCGCTCGCTGAAGCGGTCGCGCCGATCGACGCCCCGCAGGTCGGTCGCCTCCGCGACGCCGGTGCGATCCCGATCGGCCGGACCAACCTGCCCGATCTCGGCCTGCGGGTGCACACGCACTCGTCGCTGCACGGGCTCACCCGCAACCCGTGGAACCCGGACCGCACTGCGGGTGGCTCGAGCGGTGGCGAGGCGGCCGCGCTGGCGACCGGCATGAGCCCGCTCGGTCTCGGCAACGACCTCGGCGGATCGCTCCGCAACCCCGCTCACTGCTGCGGCGTCGCGTCCATCAAGCCGTCGCAGGGGGCGGTTCCCGCAGCGACCGTCATCCCACCGGAGAACATGAACCTGGCGTTCCAGCTGATGGCGGTGGAAGGCGTGATGGCCCGGCGTGTCGCCGACGTCCGCGCCGGGTTCGGCATCGTCGCCGGCCAGCATCCCCGCGACCCGCTCAGCGTGCCGGCACGGTTCACCGACCTCGCACCGGGCGAGCGGTTGCGGATCGCCGTGATGGCGGAGCCACCCGGCGGGTCGACGCATCCGGGCATCGCAGCCGTGGTCCGCGCCGCTGCGGATGCGCTGTCCGATGCCGGCCACGACGTCGTCGAGGCGACGCCGCCGGACTACGAGCGGGCGCTCGACCTGTGGGGCCGGCTGCTCAGCGTGGACATCCGCGTGCAGAAGCCGATCCTCGACATGGTGATGGGCGAGGGCGGCGCCACGTTCCTGGCGCACGCGACGGCGCATCTCGCCGAGGTCGACCAGACGTCGGCGGCGATGGACCACATGGAGCGCTTCGGGCTCGCCCGGCGTTGGAGCTTGTGGCACGAGGACTTCCCGGTCCTCCTCTCGCCGGTCTGGACGCAACCGCCGTTCGCTCACGACTTCGACATCGAGAGCTTCGAGAACGCGGTCGCGACCCTCGAGCTGATGCGCCCCGTGCTGCCGGCAAACCTGCTCGGCACGCCGGCCGCGGTCGTGCCCGCCGGCATGGCCGACGGGCTCCCCGTGGGTGTGCAGCTGATGGGCTGGCGCTACACGGAGCTCCGCTGCCTGGCCGTTGCGGAGCAGATCGAGGAACGCCTCGGTCTGGACACGCCGATCGATCCCGTGACCGCCTGAGGGCACAGCCGGGCAAGGCTGCCCCGCCTAGCCTGCGCGCCGTGCCCCGGCTCGTCGCGCTCGATCTCCCCGGCGGTGCCGCGTTCGTGGCCGCGCTGCAACGGGTCTGGGACGACGGCGACGCGGTCGCGCCCCTTGACCGCCGGATGCCGGACGCAGCGAGGGCGCGCGTGCTCGAGGCACTCGCGCCGGCGGCCGTCATCGACGGAACCGGCGAGCATCAGCTGGTCGGTGGACGACCTGTCGAGCCCGGCGACGCGCTGGTCGTCGTCACCAGCGGTACGACCGGCGCCCCGAAGGGCGTCGTGCTGACGCACGAAGCCGTCGCCGCGTCGGCGCGGGCCACGAGCACGCGCATCGGCGTCGCCGCAGACGATCACTGGCTCGCCTGTCTCCCGCTGGCGCACATCGGCGGCCTCTCGGTGATCACCCGTGCACTCACGCTCGGCACCCCGTTGACCGTCCTGGCTGCTGCCGAGCCGGCGGCGATCACCGCCGCCGCCCACGACGGAGCGACGCTCGTCTCGCTCGTCGCGACCATGCTCCGCAGGATCGATCCGGCGCTGTTCCGCGTCATCGTCCTCGGCGGCAGCCGTCCGCCGGCGGACCGACCCGCGAACACCGTGGCCACGTACGGCATGACGGAGACCGGCAGTGGCGTCGTCTACGACGGGCGACCGCTCGAGGGCGTCGAGGTCCGCATCGACGCGGCGGGTGAGATCCACCTGCGTGGGCCGATGCTGTTGCGCTGCTACCGCGACGGCGTGAACCCGCTGGACTCAGCAGGATGGTTCGCCACGGGCGACCTCGGCTCCTGGCAGGACGACGGACGGCTGCAGGTCGCCGGCCGGCGCGGCGACCTGATCATCACCGGCGGCGAGAACGTGTGGCCGGAGGCCGTCGAAGCGGTGCTGCGCGACCATCCCGCTGTCGATGACGTCGCGATCGCAGGCAATCCCGACGACGAGTGGGGTCAGATCGTGACGGCGTACGTCGTGCCCGCTGACACCTCCGCCCCGCCCGTCCTCGACACGTTGCGCAACCACGTGAAGCAGGAGCTGCCCGCCTACTGCGCGCCGCGCCGTCTCGTGCTCGTCGAAGCCGTTCCCCGGACTGCACTCGGCAAGATCCGCCGGGGCGCCCTCGACGGCCTGCGCCGCTGATTCTCACCGCGCTCTCACCTCGACGCGCCAGGATGGCGGCGTGACCGACCGTGTGCTCGTCGCCGACGACGATCGTGCCATCCGCGAGTCGCTCGTGCGCGCGCTCGAGCTCCACGGCTACGAGGTGGAGTCCGCGCCCGACGGCGCCGCCGCGCTCGCGCTCGTCAAGGAGCGGCCCGTCGACGTGATGATCCTCGACGTGATGATGCCGTCGATCGACGGGCTCACTGCCTGCCGGGTGCTGCGCGCGGAAGGGGATCGAGTGCCGATCCTCATGCTCACGGCTCGCACGGAGACGTCCGACCGGGTCGCCGGCCTCGATGCCGGTGCAGACGACTACCTGCCGAAGCCGTTCGAGCTCGACGAGCTGCTCGCCCGGATCCGCGCGCTCCTGCGCCGCGCGCGGCCGGACGACGGAGGCGGGAACGCAACGACGATCAGCGTCGGCGACCTGCAGATCGACGTCTCCGCCCGCCGGGTGTTCCGTGCAGGACGCGAGATCGAGCTGTCGAAGACGGAGTTCGATCTCTTGGAGCTGCTCGTCCGCAACGCCGGCGTCGTCCTCGAGCATTCGACGATCTACGACCGGATCTGGGGATACGACTTCGGCCCGGACTCCAAGAACCTCGCCGTCTACATCAGCTACCTCCGGCGCAAGGTCGAAGGCCCCGGCGAGGCGAAGTTGATCCACACCATCCGCGGCGTGGGCTATTCGGTGCGCGCGACGTGAGCCTGCGGCTGAAGCTGGTCGTGGCGCTCGTCGCCCTGAGCGCGCTGGCGACCATCGCGATCGGCGTCACGACCTACTCGACGACGGCGAACCGCCTCGATGGAGAGATCGACCGCTCGCTGTCAGATGCGATCGACGTGGTGTTCGCGAGGCTGCGCGTCGGCCCCGGCCCGCCCAGCGAGGAGGACCAGGGCCGCGGCAATGCCGATGGTCCCGCGAACCGGCGTCCGGCGAGCTTCGAGCAGATCCTGATCCAGGCGATCGATGCCTCCGGCGAGCCGTGGACCTACCCGACCTCGGGCCGGCTCCCGGTCGATGCTGTCGACATCGCCGTCGCCAGCAGCCTCGAGTCGTACGTCGAGCGGTGGCGCGGGACCCACATCGAGGGCGAGCACCACCGCATGATCACGGTCTCGCTCGGCGACGGCCTCGGCGCGGTCCAGGCCGCCCGCAGCCTCGAGGAGAACGATCGCATCCTCGCCGCCCAACGCAATCGGACCTTGCTCGCGATGGGGCTCGTGACCGCGGCCGCTGCTGCGATCGGGTGGTTCGTCGCCCGCCAGGCGACGCGGCGGCTCGTACGCCTCACCGCGGCAGCCGAGGAGGTCGCACTGACCGGCCGGCTCGACGTGCCGGTCGCCGTCGGCGGCGAGGACGAAGCCGGCCGGCTCGGTGTCGCGTTCGGCGACATGCTGGGCGCGCTCGCCCGTTCCCGCGACGACCAGCAACGACTCGTGCAGGACGCCGGTCACGAGCTCCGGACGCCGCTGACGAGCCTGCGCACGAACATCTCCGTGCTCCGTCGCTTCGACGATCTGCCGGTCGAGACCCGCCAGCGCGTGCTCGACGACCTCGACGGGGAGGCGCGCGAGCTCACGATGCTCGTCAACGAGCTCGTGCAGCTCGCGACCGAGCAACGCGCCGAGGAGACGCCGCAACCGACCGATCTCGCCCCGCTCGTCCGGCAGGTCGCAGATCGGGCGAGCCGCCGCAGCGGTCGGTCGGTCGTGGTCCGAGCCGACGGCTCGCGCGTGCTCGTGCGGCCGCAGGCGCTCGAGCGCGCGGTCGGCAACCTCATCGAGAACGCGCTCAAGTTCGACGACCGCCCAGGTGGGCCTGTCGAGGTCACGGTCGAGCAGGGACGGATCGAGGTCGCCGACCGTGGCCCGGGGATCAGCGCGGACGACCTTCCGCACGTGTTCGACCGCTTCTACCGATCCGTCGCTGCCCGCAGCCGCCCGGGATCCGGGCTCGGTCTCGCGATCGTGAACGATGTGGCGACGCTCCACGGCGGGAGCGCGTTCGCGGCCCCGCGCGCTGGCGGCGGAGCGACCGTCGGCATCGTGCTGCCGGTCATCCCCTGATCTCCAACCCTCCTCTCACCCTCCTCACGGGGACGTTCTTACCTCCGCGGCCCACAGTGAGCACATCAAGCTCGTGGAGCTGCAACGGAAGGACCACTTCATGAAGAAGCGATTTGCATCAGCCGGCCTCGTGGCCGGACTCCTGGCCGGTGGAGGTGCCGGCGTCGCCTTGGGCGTGACCAGCATCTCATCGGCCACCACATCGCCATCGGTGAGCGCGGTCGACGACACCGCGACCACTGATCCGGCGACGACAGACTCCGCCGCGACCGCGACCGAGCGCCCGGATCGAGGTGCCTGGGTGCAGGACGCGCTGCAGTCGCTCATCGACGACGGCACGATCACCCAGGCCCAGGCCGACGCGGTCACCGCCGCGCTCGAAGCGGCCCGACCCGAGGGCGGCCCCGGTGGACGCGGCATGGGACATGGTGGGCCTGGCGGCGAGTGGGGCGGCCGGCACGGCCGTGGGCTCGAGGCCGCCGCGACGGCGCTCGGCATGACTGCCGACGAGCTGCGCACGGCGCTGCAGGACGGGCAGACGATCGCCGAGGTCGCAGCATCGAAGGACGTCGACGTGCAGACCGTGATCGACGCCATGGTCGCCGACGTGAAGGCTCACCTCGACGAGGAAGTCGCCGCCGGTGAGCACACGCAGGAGGAGGCGGACGCCAAGCTCGCCGAGGCCACGCAGCGGATCACCGAGCGCGTCAACGGTACGCAGGGCTCCTGAGCCTTCCCGTACCTGGTCGGCGCTCCGCCTCCCCCCTTCGGTGCGGAGCGCCGACCGGTGCCGGCCCACCAATGCCGGCCGGTGCCGGCCGGTCACGTCGTGCTGCGCACCCCGGCGCCGCCATCGATCACGAACGTGTCGCCGGTGATCCAGCTGGCGAGATCGGAGACCAGGAACAGCGCGAGGTTCGCGATGTCCTGCGGCTGGCCCAGCCGCTCGAGCGGCAAGCTCGCGGCGAGTCGCTCGCCGAAGTTCTCGACGAGGAACGACGAGAAGTCGGTCTGCACGAGACCAGGCGCGATGCCGACGACGCGGTTCGGGCCGAGCTCGCCCGCCAGCTGACGGGTGAGATGGATCATCGCCGCCTTCGTCAGGTTGTAGACGCCGAGCCCGTGCTCGGTGCGCAGTCCGCCGACGGAGGCGACGTTCACGATGACGCCGGGCTTGTCGCGCAGCGCCGCCTCGTAGGCAGCCTGGCACCAGAAGAGCGGACCGCGCAGGTTGACCTGGAACGTCTTGTCGTACCGGCTGGGATCGACTCCGAGCGTCGGCCCGAAGTACGGGTTCGTCGCTGCGTTGTTGACCAGGATGTCGAACCCGCCGAACTGCTGGACCGTCGCTGCGACACATGCGGCGGCAGCTTCCACATCGCCCGCGTTGGCAGCGAACACCGCCGTCTCGCCGTTCATCTCGGATGCGGCCGCCTCGAGCTGATCGACCTTCCGGGACGAGAGCATCACCTTCGCTCCCGCAGCCGAGAAGGTCCCCGCGATCGCCTTGCCGATGCCCTTCGAAGCGCCGGTGACCAGCGCGACCTTCCCATCGAGACGCAGCTCCATCGCCGCAACCTAATCCTCGAGCGCGAGCGCGCGTCAGGTCGAGATCGGGGCAGTCGTCGCGCCGAGCACGGCGACGAGCGACGACGGCGCGAGTTCGACGTCGAGCCCTCTCCGCCCCCCGCTCACGTAGATCGTCGCGAAGGCGGTCGCGGACTCGTCGAGCACGGTCGCCAGGCGACGCTTCTGTCCGAACGGGCTGATCCCGCCGACGACGTAGCCGGTGATCCGTTCGGCGTCCGCCGGCGTCGCGATCTCGGCCCGCTTCGATCCGACAGCCGCGGCAATCGCCTTCAGGGACAGCTGCCGATCGACCGGCACGATGCCGACCACCGGTCTCCCGTCGGCCACGGCGACGAGCGTCTTGAACACTCGCGCCGGCTCGACGCCGAGTGCCGCCGCGGCTGCGACGCCGTAGCTGCGCTCACCAGCTGCGTGCTCGAACTCGCGGGCGCTGAACTCGACGCCCGCCCGCTGCAACTCGGCCAACGCCGGGGTACCGCTCTTCGGCTGCTTCGCCACGTCGCTAGCTTGCCCGCGTGGACTCGACGACCGCCATCCCCCAACCGACGCTCGCCAACGACACCGAAGGCACGTGCGAGATCCTCCTGATCCGCCACGGCCGCTCGGCCGACGTCGTGCCGGGCACCGTCGAGGCCGCCGATCCCCCGTTGCACGTCGAAGGCATCGCCCAGGCGGACGCGCTCGATGCTCGACTGGCGGACAAGGAGATCCACGCCGTGTACGCCTCGCACCTGTCGCGAGCCGTGCAGACCGCACAGCCCCTCGCCGCACGACGAGCCCTCGAGGTCGGCCTGTTCCCTGACCTCGAGGAGATCCGCCTCGGGGACTGGGGCAACGGTGAGTTCCGCCGCCGCGCCGCTGCGCGCGATCCGGAGTGGGTTGCATGGAGCAGGACCGGACGATGGGACGGGATCCCGGGTTGTGAAGGAGACGTCGCCTTCCGGACACGGGTCGCTGCGGTCGTGGAAGCCCTCGCCCAGGAGCACCGCGACGAGACGATCGCCGTCGTCGCTCATGGAGGCTCGATCAACGCGTACCTCGCCGAGGTCCTGGGTGTCACCCGCTCGCTCTGGATGACCGTCGAGAACACGAGCGTCAGCGTCGTGCGAGTCGGCGACCACGGCCACACCGTCGTGACGGTCAACGACTGCCACCACCTCTACGACACCGTGCTCGGTCGCTGATCGGCGCCGGCCGACAGATACGGTCCGCGCCATGACCACGCCGCCGCCCGCACTTCGCACCCGCGTCTCGGAGCTGCTCGGGGTCCGCTACCCGATCATCCAGGCGCCGATGGGCTGGATCGCGCGCTCGCAGCTCGCATCGGCCGTGTCGAACGCGGGAGGGCTCGGGATCATCGAGACCTCGTCCGGCGAGCTCGACGCCGTGCGTGAAGAGATCCGCAAGATGCACGACCTCACCGATCAGCCCTTCGGCGTGAACATCGCGCAGCTCTTCGTGCGCGATCCAGCGATCGTCGACTTCGTCGTCGACCAGGGCGTCCGCTTCGTGACCACGTCGGCCGGCGATCCGCGGAAGTACACCGCGCAGTTGAAGAGCGCCGGGCTCACGGTGTTCCACGTCGTGCCGACGCTCGGCGCGGCGCTGAAGGCGGTGGAGGCAGGCGTCGACGGGCTCGTCGTCGAGGGCGGCGAGGGCGGCGGCTTCAAGAACCCCCGGGACGTCTCGACGATGGTCCTGCTGCCTCTCGTCGCATCGAAGCTCGACGTCCCCATCGTCGCCGCCGGCGGCATCACCGACGGCGCGTCGATGGCAGCTGCGTTCGCGCTCGGCGCCGAGGGCGTGCAGATGGGCACACGCATGGTGTCCGCGGCGGAGTCACCGGTCCACGACAACTGGAAGCAGGCGATCGTCGGCGCCGCCGAGACCGACACCGTGTTCCTGAACCGCTTCTCACGGCCGGGCCTGCGGGCGCTGCGCACCGAGCGGTCGACCGTGCTCGAACGGCAGGACCACGTCGGCATGGAGGAGTTCGGGCGGGCGATGGACCTCTACTTCGGTGGCGACCTCGAAGCCGCGATCGCACTGACCGGCCAGGTCGCTGGGCGCATCGAACAGGTCCTCCCGGTGCGTCAGATCATCGAAGAGACGATCGCCGGGTTCGTCGCGACCTGCGAGCGAATGGCGAGCATCGTTGCCACGGCGCGCGCCGCCGATTAGCATCTCCTTACCGGGTGGAGTCCGCGGGCTGCTTCGCGTTACGGAGGACCCCACGGTGAAGAACGACACGATCAAGAAGATCCTGCTGTATCTGGTGATCGCGTTCGTCGTGGTCTCCATCTGGCGCAACCCGGAAGGGTCGGCGTCGGCCGCCGGTGACTTCCTCGGCTCGGTCGGCACGTTCTTCTCGGAGCTGATCGACCGCACGGCGACGTTCGTCAAGGGCCTCACGGAGTGAGCGCCAGCGCGCCGAGCCGACGATGAACCCGACCCCGGAGATGCCAGAGCGATACCCCCGGCCCGGCAGCCGGCCGACGCTGCTGCCCCAGGAACCGATCACCCGCACCCACGACCCGTACGCGCCGCCGTACGAGGCCTTCCCCGACCACCAGATCCGCAACGTCACGTTCAGTCCGCGCTGGCTGCGGCGGCGACCGCCACGCTTCTTCGCCGACCCCGACCAGATCCTCTACTCCCTGCTCGCATCGAAAGAGGTCGTGGTCTACGCCCAGTCGCCGAGCTTCTCCGCCTTCCTGCTCGGCAACGCACCGCTGCTGGTGCTCATCCTGTTCGGCGGGATCGTCGTCAACACGTCGCAACTCGGGGCGGACCCGATGATCTTCGGCATCCTCTTCATCGCCGTCGGGGTCTCCTGGTTGCTGCTCGCGGCGCGCTGGATCCTGCGCGACCGCTACACGCGCTACGTGCTCACGACGATGAGGGTGATGCGAGTGCGCGGCTTCCTCCACCGGGAGAACGCCTGGATCCCGCTCGCGAAGGTCACCGACGTGCGCTACAACTCGACGCTGGTCGGGCGGATGTTCGGATTCGCTGAGATCCGCATCGACTCGGCCAACGAGGAATCCGGCCTCAAGTACATGCGCAACCTCGACGACCCCGAGACGTTCTACGAGAACCTCCTGCTGCTCGTCGAGATGAAGCAGGGCAACATCACGCTCGAACCGCCGACGACCTCGTCCGCGCCCTCTGCGATCAGTGGTGGTGGCGGCGGTGGTGGAGCCGGCAGCGAGTCACTGTACGGCGACGACGGGAGCAACGACTGACGCATCGCGGGCCGAGGTGGCGACCTCGGCAGCGCCCGTGGTCGAGCGACCGAGGTGCAGCGCGGCGAGCCAGAGCGCCGTCGCGCCGGCGACGTGGGTGATGACGAGCATCACCGGCACGCCAGTGAAGTACTGCGCGTAACCGATGCCGGCCTGCATGAACGCGATGAACACGAACAGGCCGATCGGACCCTCGAGGACCGCGCGATCGGCGTGACGCCGCAACCGCCACATCAACCAGAGCGCGAGCAGGAGCGTCACGTTCACGGCGACGCCGTGGACCCGCGCGACCGAGCCGATCTCGAAGCCGAACCGGCGCGCCTCCTCGTCGCCACCGTGCGGCCCAGTGCCGGTCACGACCGTGCCCGTGACGATCGCCAGGCCGGCCATCGCGGTGATCGCCCACGCCAGCCGGCGATGGGCTCGGCTGACGAGCAGCACGCGGCGGGCATCGTCGGGCTCCTCCGCGCGCCGCCAGAGGACGAACCCGTTCGCGCAGAGCACCATGGAGAGCAGGAAGTGCCCCTGCACCGCTGCGGGGTGGAGATCGACGAGCACGGTGATCCCGCCGAGCACGATCTGGCCGATCACACCGGCGACGAGACCGAGCGACAGCCATGTGAGGTCCCGGCGACGCGGCGCCCGGACGAGCGAGCCGAGCACGGCGAGGATCACCGCGATCGCGACGAGACCGGTGAACAGCCGGTTCAGCTGCTCGATGGCGGTGTGCGCACTCGACACGTCGACGAACTTCGTCTCGCTGCAGTTCGGCCAGTCGGAGCAGCCGAGGCCTGAGCCGGTGAGCCGCACGAGGGCCCCGGTCACCACGATCACGACGAGCGACGCGAGCGCGAGCAGCGCGATCCGAGCGTACGTCTGCGATTGGAGGCGGCGCGAGCTCATGGCGACCGCCAGGCTACGACTCGACTGCGGGGCGAGCCCAGGCCGGACGTGTCGCTACGGTCACGCGTCGTGCTCACGAGCTTCGACGACTACCCGATCCACCAGGCGAGCGTGCCGATCGCCGAGACAGCGACCTCCGACGTCAACCACTACGACCGGTACTTCTTCAACGGCTACCGGCGGGACGGATCGCTGTACTTCGGGCTGGCGATGGGCCTCTACCCGAACCGCCACGTCGCCGATTCCGCGTTCAGCGTCGTGCGCGAGGGCGCGCTCCAGGTGAACGTGCACGCGTCGCGCCGGGCACCGGTGGATCGCCGCGACGCGAACGAGGTCGGCCCGATCCGCGTCGAGATCCTCGAACCCTTGCACCGGCTGCGGCTGACCGTCGACGCACCCGACCACGGGCTGCGGGCCGAGCTCACGTTCAGCTCTCGATCGCCCGCGATCCAAGAGCCGCACTTCCACATGCGCGCCGGCGTTCGCGTCGTGTTCGACTACACGCGCCTGACGCAGTTCGGCACCTGGTCGGGCTGGGTCGAGGTGGACGGCGAACGGATCGACCTCACCGACGACGGCACCTGGGGGTCCCGCGACCGGTCATGGGGCATTCGTCCGGTCGGTGAACGGGCCGCGCTCGGCGCGCCGATGGCGGCGCCGCAGTTCTACTGGCTGTGGGCACCGGTGAACTTCGACGGGTTCTCGACCCACTTCGACATCAACGAGCACGCCGACGGCCGTCGCTGGCACGAGACCGGGTTCCACGCTCCCGACGGTGGCGAACCGGCGGCGATGCGGACGGTCGATTACCGGATCGGGTGGCAACCGGGCACGCGTTGGGCGTCGTGGTGCGAGATCGACCTGGTCTCGTGGGAGGACGAGCTCACGACGGTCCGGCTCGAGCCGATGTACCACTTCCAGATGCTCGGCATCGGCTACGGGCACCCCGACTGGTCGCACGGCGTGTGGAAGGGCGAGCTCGAGGTCGGCGGCGATCGGTGGGCGCTGCCGGTGGATGACCCGACGGCGCCGCACCACGTCCACGTGCAGGCCGTGTGCCGGGCGACGTGCACGCGGCCCGGCGGCGAGGTCGTCGAGGGCCTCGGCATCCTCGAGCAGCTCGTGATCGGCGAGCATCGCCCGAGCAAGCTCACCGGCCTCGTCGACGGCTACACACCCGCAACCTGAGCCGGATCGAGCAGCTCGGATTCACACGGAGGTGCTCACCCGGGGGCGTTCTCCCGGAAGTACGCCCAGGCGTCGACCTCGCTCCCGTCCGGCAACCGGCACATCGGCTCGGGACCCGAGACGGTGCCGCCCTGCTCCTCGCAGAACACCGCCGCGGGGTTGGCGATGCCGACCGAGTCGCCGGTCTGGCTCCGGTAGTACTCCCACTCGTCGATCTCCGTGCCGTCGGGCAACGTGCAGATCCCCGACTGGAGGTCCACGGTGCCGCCCTGCTCCTCGCAGAACACCGATGCCGGGTTGGGCAGCTGCGCCGGTTCATCGTCGTCGTCGCCGCCACACGCCGTGAGAACGAGTCCCACCGCGCCGAGGACCACCCAGAGGCGGCCCGACCGTCGGCACGAGCCTGCTCGACACGCTGCGTTCGTCATCGCGTCCAGCATCCGCCCGGAAGCGCACAGCGGGGAGGGCCGAACGTCCCACGTCCGGGCGTCACGTGTGGCGGATCGTCATGCCGCCGTCGACGGGGATGATCGCGCCGTTGACGAAGCTCGATGCGGGAAGGCACAGGTTGAGCGTCATCTGCGCGACCTCCTCCGGCTCGCCGTAGCGCCGCAGCGGCACTCGACGCTTCGCGTAGATCTCCTTCGCCTCGTCCGGGATCTCGGCTGTCATCCCGGTCCGGATCGGGCCCGGACAGATGCAGTTGACGGTCACGCCGTGGCGGCCGAGCTCGACGGCGAAGCTCTTCGTCAGGCCGACGACGCCGGCCTTCGTGGCCGCGTACGCGGCCAGCCCGGCGGTGGTCACGATCGCCTCGGTCGACGCGATGTTGACGATCCGACCGCCATCGTCGGCCTGCTGGAGGTGCGGGAGCGCGGCTCGGATGAGGCGGGCATGCGCCGTGAGGTTGACGTCGAGCGTGCGGGCCCAGCTCTCCTCGAAGCTGTCCTCGTCCTGGAACGCCGAGGTCACGAGCGAGATGCCGGCATTGTTGACCACGATGTCGAGTCCGCCGAAGCGTTCGACCACGTCCGCGACGAGCTGCTTCAGCGCAGCTGCATCGGCCACGTCCACCACGAACCCTTCGGCGGCATCGTCGCCGTGCGCTCCACGGATCTCGTCGACGACGGCGAGCACTCGCTCGGCGCCGATGTCGACGACGGCGACGCGCGCTCCCTCGTCGGCGAACAGGTGCGCCGTGGCTCGCCCCATGCCCGACGCGGCGCCCGTGACGAGCGCTCGCTTGCCCGCGATCGATCGCGAGAGCCTCGAGAGGCGACTCACGCGTCGGCCACCCGCCACCGGGACGAGCCGCCCATGCCGTACTGCTTCAGGACGAGCGCCCGCTCGGGGTGGATCGCGAGGAAGCCCGTGCCGGGCGAGTCGTCCGGACCGCCCGGCGAGAACAGGTTCAAGTCGTAGTCGAACACACCGGTCCACAGCCGCCGCTTGGTCTCCACGTCGTCGTGGAGCTCTGCTCGGCCCCACAGCTCGACACCGTCGCCGACCTCCGTCACCTGCCAGTGCAGCGCGACCCTGGGGTTGGCGGCGATGTTGCGGACCTTCACCGCGCCGGTGCCGACCATCACCCAGAGGACATCGCCCTCCCAGCACGGGTGCACCGGCGCCACGTCAGGCGCACCATCGGGGCCGACGGTCGCGAGGTGCGCCCACGGCGACAACCGCCGACACTCGGCCTTGATCTCGTCCAACGTCATCTCATGTCCCCCCCGGGCCCCGACTCATCCGTTTGACGAGCGCACCATACTGCGCAGCTACTCGGCGGAGACGGGTCAGCGATAGCGTTCCTCGGGCACGTTCTCGAAGGGACCCCGATGACCGACCTACCTGCCCCCAACGTCGCGCCTGCGGAAGGCAAGCTCGGCGTCTTGACCGTCGGACTCGGCGCTGTCGCGAGCACGCTGATCGCCGGCGTGGAGCTGACGAAGCGTGGCATGGCTTCGCCGATCGGGTCGCTCACGCAGATGGCGACGATCCGGCTGGGCAAGCGCACCGAGAACCGCGTCCCGCTGATCAAGGACTTCGTCCCGCTCGCTCAGCTCGACGACATCGTCTGGGGCGCGTGGGACCCGTTCCCCGACGACGCCTACGTCGCCGCCACCCGCGCCGGCGTGCTCGATGCGGGTCGCCACATCGAGGGCATCTCCGACGCGCTGCGCGACGTGCGGCCGATGAAGGCGGCCTTCGACAACGCCTACGTCAAGAACATCGACTCGCCGAACGTGATGGCGTCGGTCGACAAGCGCTCGATGCTGAACTCGATCCGCGAGGACATCAACCGCTTCCGCGACGAGAAGCAGGTCGAGCGGCTCGTCATGATCTGGTGCGCATCGACCGAGGTCTTCATCGAGCCCGGACCGGCTCACATGGACCGCGAGAGCTTCGAGAAGGCGATCGACGCGAACGACCCGACGATCGCCCCGTCGATGCTCTACGCGTACGCCGCGCTGCTCGAAGGCGTCCCGTTCGCGAACGGCGCACCGAACCTCGCCGTCGACACCCCCGTGCTGCGCCAGTACGCGACCGACCACAACATCCCGATCTCGGGCAAGGACTTCAAGACCGGTCAGACACTCGTGAAGACCGTGCTCGCGCCGATGCTGAAGGCCCGCATGCTCGGCATCAGCGGGTGGTACTCGACGAACATCCTCGGCAACCGCGACGGCGAGGTGCTCGACGACCCGGAGAGCTTCAAGACGAAGGAGGAGTCGAAGCTCGGCGTGCTCCAGGGCATCCTCGAGCCGGACCGGTTTCCCGAGCTGTACGGGAACATCTACCACAAGGTGCAGATCAACTACTACCCGCCCCGAGGCGACAACAAGGAGGGCTGGGACAACATCGATATCGTCGGTTGGCTCGGCTACCCGATGCAGCTCAAGGTCGACTTCCTGTGCCGCGACTCGATCCTCGCCGCCCCGCTCGCCCTCGACCTCGTCCTGTTCTCGGACCTCGCCCAGCGCGCCGGTCTCGGCGGCATCCAGGAGTGGCTGAGCTTCTACTACAAGAACCCGCAGGTGGCCCCCGGCCTCTACGCCGAGCACGACCTGTTCATCCAGCTCACCAAGCTCAAGAACACCCTGCGCTGGATCATGGGCGAAGACCAGATCACCCACCTCGGCATGGACTACTACCGTTAAATGACGGGCTCGTCGCTGCGCTTCCCTCGGCGCGTGCCCGTGGCGCGCGTCTGACGCTGCACAAGTGGATAGCGTCCGGGCACGGTGAAGCGAACAACGGTCGAGGAGCGTCGAACCGAGATCCTCGAGGTCACCTGTCAGGTGGTCATCGAGCGCGGGTTCGCGGCAACGCGGATCGCCGACGTCGCGCAGAAGCTCGGCGTGTCGACCGGCCTGATCCACTACCACTTCGACTCGAAGGAGCAGCTCCTCGCCGAGGCGTTCAAGCACGCCGCCCGCCAGGAGATGGCGAGCCTCGAGGAGGACCTCGCCGCAGCGCCCAACGCCGTCGCCCAGCTGGACAGGGTGCTGCAGAACTACACCCCGGGGCAGGACGACTACGACTGGCTGATGTGGATCGACTCCTGGGGCGAGGCGTTGCGCAACCCGGCGATGCGGGCGATCAGCCAGGAGCTCGACGTCGAGTCGACCGGGCTGATCGAGCGAGTGCTGCGCAACGGCGTCGCGACCGGCGATTTCGTGTGCGCCGATCCGGCCAGCTCGGCATGGCGCCTCGCCGCGCTCCTCGACGGCCTCGGCATCCAGCTGACGGTGCACGACGGTGTGATCACCCGCGAGCAGCTCGTCGCCCACGTGCGCATCGTCGCGATCAGCGAGCTCGGCCTGCCCGCCGACGCCTTCTCCGCACGGAACCTGAAGCGCAAGGGCCCCCGGCCGGCGTGATCTGCGACCCGGCCCGCGTCAGGGTCGGACCTCGTAGAACGCGTTCACCGCATGCTCGACGTCGAGCTTGCGGAACCGGGTGAACCCGGCGGCCGACGCCATCGCCCGCGCTCTGCGTTCGGGCAGCCCCAGCGTGCCGAGACCGGCACCGTCCGGCGCGGACAACGCCGACGACATGCACGACAGCACGCTGATGCCGTACATCAGCGGCGCCATCGGGTTCTTCAGCACGTTCTCGGCGAAGCTGTCCCGAGCCTTGATGTCGACGAGCAGCCACGTGCCGTCCTCGGCGATCGCCGACCTGATCGCGGCCATCATCTGCTCCGGGTGCGTCATGTCGTGGATGCAGTCGAACGTCGTGACCAGGTCGACGCTGCCGTCGGTCGGCAGCGGCTCGTCGCGCGGGTCATGGAACCACACGTTCCCTGCTGCGGCCTCCTGCTTCTTCGTCTCCGCCCGCGCCAGCGCGTAGCGCGAGATGTCGTAGCCGTAGAAGCGGCTCGCCGGAAACGCCTCGGCCATCAGCAGCACTGCGCTCCCCGCGCCACAGCCGATGTCGGCGACCGTCGCGCCCGCAGACAGCTTGTCGACGACACCCTCCAGCGCGGGCAGCACGAGCGGCACGAGGAAGGCGCGGTTCCACGGCTCGAAGCTGCGTTCGATGCCGACGGCGCCCTCCGGCCCGTGGCTGTCGTAGTCGTGCCCGAGCCCCGTTCTGAAGCTCTCGGGCATCTCGTCGAGCGTCCGCATCGTCTGCGGCAACCGGTGGAACATGCCCATGCCGTACGCCGGATGGTCGGGGCTGGCGAGCACGGCAGCCGCCTCCGGGCTGAGCGAGAAGCGCTCCTCGGCGTCGACGTCGATCAGCTTCGCCGCAGCCTGGTTGTACGCCCACTCGCGCACCCAGCGCTCGGCGAGTCCGGTGCGCCCGGCGAGCTCGTCGGTCGTCAGCGGCTCGCCGGCCTCACGCATCGCGGCGTACAGGCCGAGCCGGTCGCCGAGATGGATCATGCCGGAGGTCACCGCGCCTTCGAGCTTCGTGAAGACGGCGAACGAGAAGAGCTTCAGCCGATCCGGATCAGGTGACGACGACATCTCCGGACGGTAGCGCCCGTCAGGAGAGGTTGATGTAGATCTGCTTCGACTCGAGGTAGGCGTCGAGTGCATAGGGACCGAGCTCGCGACCGATCCCGCTCTGCTTGAAGCCGCCCCACAGGGACTCGGTAGGCGCCGGCTGGGAGTCGTTGATCCAGACGACGCCGGCGCGCAGCGCCCTCGCAGTGGTCAGCGCCCTGGTGATGTCACGGGTCCAGATCGCTGCAGCGAGGCCGTACTCGGTGTCGTTCGCGAGCCGCACGACCTCGTCCAGGTCGTGGAACGGGAGCACGGTCATCACGGGACCGAAGATCTCCTCGCGGGAGATGCGCAGGTCGTTCGAGCGCGCCTCGAAGATCACGGGCGGCACGAAGTAGCCCCTCGCGAGCGCCGGATCTGACGGCGCTCGTCCCTCGAAGGCGATGGTGGCACCCTCGTCGCGGCCCGCGCCGACGTAGCCCTGGACGCGATCGCGCTGCTTTGCGGAGACGAGCGGGCCCATCGTCGTGTCCGGGTCGAGCCCGGAGCCGAGCCGGATGCCGCCGGCGAGCTCGCACATCGCGGCGAGCGTCTCGTCGTAGATGCCGGCCTCGACGAAGACCCGGCTGCCGGCGGAGCAGACCTCGCCCTGGTTGCCGAAGACGCCGTTGCAGGTGCCGGGCACTGCGGCGCCGAGCGCGGCATCGGCGAACAGGATGTTCGGGCTCTTGCCGCCGAGCTCGAGGGTCACCCGTTTCAGCTGGTCGGCGCACGTGCGCATGATCTGCTTGCCGATCTCCTTCGAGCCGGTGAACGAGATCTTGTCGACGCCGGGATGGACGAGCAGCGGCGCGCCGGCGTCGGGTCCGAACCCGGTGACGACGTTCAGCACGCCGGGCGGCAGACCGGCCTCGGCCCCGATGCGGGCGAGCTCGAGCGCGGTGAGCGGGGTCTGCTCGGCCGGCTTGAGCACGACCGTGCACCCGGCAGCGAGTGCGGGCGCGACCTTCTGGGTCGCCATGAGCATCGGGTAGTTCCAGGGCACGATCAGACCGCAGACCCCGACCGGATCCTTCACGACCAGGCTCATCGCATCCGGTCCGACGGGCGGGATGTCGCCGCTGATCTTCGTCGCCCAACCCGCGTAGTACTCGAGCATGAACGCGACCTCGTCGATGTCCGCCCGGGCGTCGGCGAGCGGCTTGCCGCAGTCGCGCACCTCGAGCACGGCCAGGTCGTCGCGGCGCTCGCGCACGAGCGCGGCCATGCGGAACATCACGCGGGCCCGCTCCCGCTCTGACACCGACGCGCCCCACGTACCGTCGTCGAAGGCACGGCGAGCGGCGCGCACTGCCCGGTCGACGTCAGCCGCGTCAGCGGCGGGCACCGTCGCCAGTTCCTCGCCCGTCGCCGGGTCGTGGGTCTCGAAGACCTCGCCCTCGACCGCGTCGACCCATTCACCGTCGATGAACATCTGCAGCGCCTCAGCCATGCCCGAGACGGTAACTGCCCGGCGTCACCGCCGCTCCGAGCGGTCGGCGGTGACAGCAGCAGTCCGTCTCAGGAGCAGTGGGCCCCGCGAGGCTGGTTCAGCGGGTGCGGTCCTCGGCGGCGAGGTGTTGCTCGTCGGACAGCCGCGAGAGGCTGAAGGTGTGGCCGTCGCCGAGCTCCAGCGACTCCAGCCGACTCACCGACGCGTGACCGATGACGAACCGCTCCCACTCCCACGGCGTCGGCTCGAGCCCGAGGAGATGGCAGATCACGACGGAGTTCGTCCCGGCGTGGGCGACGAGTGCGATCCGCCTGTCGGGATCGCCGATCTTCCACACGGGCAGCGTCTGCTCGGTCCGCACGACACTGCGTTCCGACAGGAACAGCGTCGCACCCAGACGGATCCGCTCGACGAAGTCGCTCACCGGCTCTCCCCCGGTGAGCCCGAGCCACCGCTGCTCCGCTGGGCGTGCCCGATCCTGCCGGTACGCCTCGTCCGCCTTCTCCTGGGGAGTGCCGTGCCAGATCGGGTTGCGGATCTCCTCGAGCCAGGGATCGATGGTCTCGTGCCGCCCCATCGCCGCGAACAACGGTGCGGCGGTCTGGCGAGCCCGGACCAACGGTGAGCAGAACACCTCGTCGAACTCTTCGCCGCGCAGGTACTCCGCCATCGCCTCGGCCTGACGGTGGCCCCGGGTCGTGAGCGGCGGGTTGTCGACGTTCAAGCCATCGAGCACCCACTCGGGTTCGCCGTGGCGGATCAACACGATTTCCATCGCGCCCGATGGTACGGCCGAGTCGGACTCCGCGTCCGGTCCGATCGGCAAGACTGCGTGTCCTTCGGTAACTGACTGATCAGTCAGTCGGATTGAGGTACGCTTCCGCGATGCAGGCGATCGACCCCACCGCGACGACGCTGCCCGGTCGCGACTACACCTCCCAGGAGGTCTTCGACCTCGAGCGCGAGCGCATCTTCCACCGCGGCTGGTACTTCGTCGGTCGCTCTGATCCGATCGCCGCCGGCGACCGCCTCGTCGTCGACGTCGCCGGCGAGAGCGTGCTGGTCGTGCGCGACCGTGACGGCGCGCTCCACGCCCATGCGAACGTCTGCCGACATCGTGGTGCCCGGCTGTGCGAGCAGAGCGGGCCCGGAGCGAAGGGCTCGATCACCTGTCCGTACCACGCGTGGTCGTACGCGCTCGACGGACGGCTGATCGCGACCCCGAACGTCAGCGCCGACGAGCTCGACCGCGGAGCGCTGTCGCTCTGGTCGATCGCAGTCGACGAGTGGGAGGGCTTCGCGTTCGTGAGCCTCGCACCGTCGCCGCCACCGTTGCTCGATTGGCTCTCCGACCAGGACGACCCGCCGATGCGGTTCGCGAAGTACGGGCTCGGCGCGCTCCGGGTCGGCTGGCGCACGGTGTCCGACGTCGCCGCGAACTGGAAGATCCTCATCGACAACTACCTGGAGTGCCTCCACTGCCCGCGGGTTCATCCCGAGCTCGTCGACATCGTCCCGACGTACCGCTCGGGCGACGTGATCGACGCGCGGCGCAGGGACGGCGGCGTGGATCTGGTCCCAGGTTCGACCAGCTTCAGCCTCACCGGACGGTCGGCGCTGCCGCTGCTCCCGGCGATGCCCGAGCAGGACGCCGGCTCGTACTTCGGCGCCACGGTCTTCCCGAACATGTTCATCGACGTGACCGGCACCTGCGTGGTGGTCACGACGCTGCACCCGCGGGGACCGGCGCACACGACCGTCGTCGGCGAGTACCTCTTCGCCCCCGAAACGATCGCCGCGCCGGACTTCGAACCGAGCGACGTCGTCGACTTCAACGAGCTCGTCGCCCGCCAGGACTACGAGGTCTGCGAGATGGTGCAGCGCGGCGTCGGCTCGCGCTCGTTCGCCGGCGGCGCGCTCAGCTCCAAGGACCGCCTCGTCGCCGACATGAAGCGCCGGTACTTGATCGAGCGCGGCCCGCTTCAGGACTCGTAGCCCAGCCCGACCGGCACATCCTCGTAGTCCACGGTCCACAGCCGCACGGCGTCAAGCGCGGAGCTGTCGTAGCAGTTCCAGCCGAGCAGCCGGCGAGCCCGCGGCGACATGTGGCGGACGTCGTCCCACCCCGCGCCGAGCGGTGCTGCTTCCTCGGGCACGAGCCAGCCGAGCACGTAGGAGAGGTGCATGCCGTAGCGCCATTGGTCGGACGTGATGTTCGCGCCGCCGCCGTGCAGCACCCTCCCCGTGTAGATCAGCCCTCCGCCGGCAGGCATCTCGGCGGCGACGACCTCGTCCGAGCGGGCCCTGCGCCCGAAGTCCTCCCACCTGTGGCTACCCGGGACGACCCTCGTGCCGCCGACCTCGGCGGTGAACGGGGACACCGCGAACATGCAGCTGACCGTCACCTCGACGTCCGGCCGGTTCATCGAACGCCAGTTGTCCGCATCGCGATGGAGCGTCTGTGCCGACTGCCCGGGGCCGATGACCATCATCTGCCCGGTGTTCATCCAGTAGTCGGCACACGAGTCGAGGAGCAGCGCATCCGCCACGGCGAGCAGCAGCGGGTTCGTCAGGATGCTCTCGAACGCCGCGCTGCGCGCCGCCAGCCGCGTGAAGCGGATCGTGCGCTCACCCCAGAACGATCGGATGCTCTCCGACGGGGCCGAGGTGCCGACGCGGTGCACGGACGCATGGCGGATCATGTCCGTGCGGAACCGGTCGAGCACGTCGCCGTCGAGCAGGTCGTGGACGACGACCGCGCCGTCCTGGTCGAGCGCGCTCAGCACGGGCGCGACGTCGGTGGACCCCGGCAAGGTCTGGAGCTGTGCCATGACCGGATTCTGACATCGCCCGCCGAACGCGCAGGAGCGACGCCGTGGCGGGGTACGCCGGTACTGTCGACCGGAGCAGCAGCGAGCAGGCGAGGGAGGTGGGCGACGATGGACGTGGGGTGGCATCCGGACCCCACCGGGCGGCATCAGCAGCGCTACTTCAACGGGGTGACGTGGACCGGCGACGTGGCAGACGACGGCACCCGGAGCGTCGATGTCACGACGAGCCCGGTGTGGGGCACGACCGTGGTCGCGACGTCGCCGGCCGCGGAGCGTTCCAGCGCGCTGGCGACCGCAGGCATGATCCTCGGAATCGTCGGCGTGGTCACGGGCGTGCTGATGGTGGTCTTCTACGTCGCCGTCGTGTGCGGCGCGCTCGCTCTCGTCTTCGGCCTGGTCGCGGCGCGACGGTGCCGTCGCGCCGGACTGACGGTGGACGGCCGCGCCCGCACCGCGATCGTCCTCGGGCCGATCGCGCTGGCGCTGTCGGTCATCGGCGCGATCGTGTTCGTGACGGTCGTGCAGGACGTGATCGACCACCTCGAGCGCGTCGCTCCCGCGAGCAGCTTCGAGCTCGGCGAGGCGACATGCGTCGTGGTCGACGGCAGCGCCCGGTTCGAGACGCGATTGACGAACACCACGGACGACACCGACCGGTTCACCGTGGTCGCCGAGTTCCTCGACCCCGCGTCGGGGCGCGTGGTCGCGTCCGGCCGGTCGGTCGTCGAAGACGTGCGGCCGGCCGATCCCGTGCCGATCGTCGTGACCGCCCCGGTCGAGCTCACCGACGTCGACTGCCGGGTCGACGTCGTGCGCATCGGGACACCGCTGTTCGAATCCTGAGCGTCGTCGTTTCAGATCTCGGGACGCACCGGCAGGTCGAAGTGGCCGGCGCTCGCGCTCAGCCCGCCGTCGACCGGCAGCGTGACGCCGGTGATGAACGACGCCGCCGGTGACGAGAGGAACCAGATCGCCTCGGCGAGCTCTCGGGGCTGACCCCATCGCTGCAGCGGGATCCGCCGCGCCATCGCCTCGTGCACCTCGGGCAGGTCGCGCAATCGCAGCGTCATGCCGGTCTCGACCGGGCCGGGCGCCACGGCGTTGATCCGGATCGCCTGGGTCGCGTAGTCGATCGCCGCGGCACGCACGAGGTTGATGACCGCGGCCTTCGACGCGTTGTACGCCCAGTTCCCGGGATCCCCGCCGAGCCCCGATGTCGACGCGGTGACGACGATCGAGCCACCGCCGGCCGTGCGCAGCGCGGGCGCAGCGTGGCGGATGCCGAGCACGACGCCACGCACGTTGACGGCGAGCACGTCGTCGAGGCGTTCGATCGCGCCGGCCGCTTCGATTGCCGGCGACCCGACGATCCCGGCGTTCAGCACCGCCACGTCGAGCCGGCCGAATCGCTCGACGGCGGTGCTGACCATCTCCTCGTTCGTCGTCTCGTCACTGACGTCACCGACGACGACCGCGACCCGATCGAGGCCGGCACACCAGCCGAGGCCTTCGCGGGCCCAGTCGACCGCGACGACCGCCGCGCCGCGCTCGGCGAAGAGCTCGACGGTCGCCCGACCGATGCCCGATGCCGCGCCCGTCACGACGACGACACGACGCTCCTCAGCTTCGTCCACGGGCGCACCATACGCGCCGACGACGGGGAGCCCGTGACGGTGTGGGTGTCCTACCCGCTCAGCCGATGCCGCAGTTCGACAGCACGGACTGCACCGCGTCGATCTCGCCGTTCGTCGGCGTCGCCCCGCCCTCGGCGATCTCGACGAGGCGGTCGCTCCCGAACGCGTCCAGGATGCCGCGGCCCACGCAGTCCTCTTCGGCTGCCGAGAACGACAGACCTGCAGCGAGCGCCACCGCATCGCCGAGCTGGAGTGCGAGACCGAGGCTGTCGACCGCGGTCGTCGCGGAGGGGTCTCCTGTCGTCGTGGTCGGCACGGTGAACGGTGGCGTGGTCGGCACCGCGGTCGTGGTCGTCGTGCTCGGCGGGGTGAACGGTGACGTGGTGCTCGTCGGCACGGTGACCGGAGCACCGGTGTCGTCGTCGCCACCACAGGCGGCGACCGTCAACGTGATCCCGAGCAGCAACGCGGCGCATCGTGCGCGCATGATTCGATCGTCCTCCGGCACAGGGGGTGGGCCGCCGTGCACGGTACCGCAACGATCCGCCGCCGGATCGGCAGCGATCGGCCCGGTAGCGGTCGGATCGGCGAGCGGTCGGAACCGCGAGCCGACCCCGCCCGCTCCGTCAGCTGGTGAGTGCGAGCCGGGTGTCCGGCGGCGCGACCATCAGCAACTCGACCACCGCCCTGATCCACCGAAGGCTCTTGCGCATGCATCTGCTCCCGCTTCCCGGCGCCCGCACCGGCTGCCACGCAATGTAGTAATGCGAACCGCGGTATGCCCGCCGCGACCCGTGATCCTTTCGGTCTATTCGCGCGCTGCGCGCGGAGTGCTGCTCCTCAGCTCATCGTTGCGTCAAGCCAGCTGGCGTACAGCGCGCTGTACGGTCCGCCGGCGTCGACGAGCTCGTCGTGCGACCCCGACTCGACGAGGACGCCACGCTCGAGCACGAAGATCCGATCGGCGCGCGCCGCGGTCGACAGCCGGTGCGCGATCGCGACGGTCGTGCGGCCCTGGGCGAGGCGCTCCATCGCCCGCCCGAGCCGCGTCTCGGTCAGCGGATCGACCGACGACGTGGCCTCGTCGAGCAGCAACAGGTCCGGGTCGGCGAGGTACGCTCGCACGAGCGCGACGAGCTGGCGCTCCCCCGCCGACAGCTGCTCACCGCGCTCGCCGACCGACGTGGCGAGGCCGTCCGGCAGCGACTCGACGAAGTCGACGAGGCCGAGGTCGCTGAACGCGGCGACGATCTCGTCGTGGCTCAGCTCCGGCCGGGCAAAGGCGAGGTTCGCCTCGATCGAGTCGTCGAACAGGAACGGCTCCTGTGGGACGACCATCACCCGCCGGCGCAGGTCCTCGTTGTCGACGTTGCGCAGGTCGACGCCGCCGAGCCGGACGACCCCCGCGCCGGGATCGGCGAGACGGGCGATCAGCAGCGCGAGCGTGCTCTTGCCGGAACCGGTGGCGCCCACCACGGCGACCTGTTCGCCCGGGGCGATCGAGATGTCGACGTCGCGGAGCGCGGCAGTGCCGTCGTCCTCCATCCCGGGCCGCGGCCGGTACGCGAACGTCACGCCCTGGATGTCGAGGCCGAGTGTCCCGGGCGGGAGTGGGATCGGCTGCTCGGGCGCCGGAGGGCCGACGGGCATGTCGAGGACGGACAGGATCCGCCGCAGCCCGGCCACCGCGGTCTGGCTCTGGTCGAGGATCTCGGTGAACTCCGCGATCGGCTCGAGGAAGCGGTACGTCAGGAAGACGAAGCCGACGAGCGCGCCGGCGGTGAGGCCGCTGCTCGGGCCCCGGGCGACGCCGACCGACACGACGGCGGCAATGGTCAGCACGGAGAAGACCTCGCCGGACGGGAACAGGAACGCGCCGATGATGCCGGCCCGGATCTGCGCGTCCGCCCGCTCCTTCGTCGAGCGACGGACCCGCGCCGTCGTGGCCGCCTGGGCGCCGTACGCCCTGATCGCGGCCGAGCCGCTCACCATCTCGGAGATGTCGGTGAGCATCGTGGCGTTCTTCTCGCGCGTCCGGTCGTAGGCCGTCACGAGGCGGTGCTGCACGGACCGCAGCACCCACGCGAGTGGAGCCGCGACCGCGAAGGCGACGAGTGCGAGCACCCAGTCGTACGAGAGCATCACCGACGCGACGAGCAGCATCAGGGTGCCGTCGAGCAGCCATGCGATGGCGCCCCACGAGAAGAACTGCGTCAGCGTCTCGATGTCCGACGTGACACGGGCGACCAACGAACCACGACGCTCGTCGACGTGGTCGGCGATGCTCAGCCGGTGGATGTGGTTGAAGAGCCGCAGGCGCAACCCGTAGAGCGCCTCCTCGCTGCGGACGCCGAGCCGAGCCACGGCCGTGCGCTGCGACAGCGATGCGACCGCGACGACGCAGACGCCGATCGCGCCCAAGGTGGCGACGAGGCCGACATCGACCCGCTCCCGACTGATGCCACGGTCGATCGATTGCTGGATGAGGATCGGCACCACCACACGGCCTGCCGCGCCGAAGAAGGCGAGCAGCAGCGTGATGCCGATGCCTCGGCGCAGCTCGGGTGTCGTCTTCACGCCCCTGCTGAGGACCTCGACCGCACCGCTCGAACCGATCGCGCCGGTCGGGATCACGACGCCGCCTCCGTGCTGCCGACCGTGAGCGCGCGGTCGTGCTCGTACGCCTCGACGAGCCCTCGGTAGGCGGGCACCGTCGCCAGCAGATCCGCGTGCGCGCCGTGGGCGATGATCCGGCCGTCGGCCATCACGATGATCTCGTCGGCGAGCGCGATCGTCGACGGCCGGGACGCCACGATCAGCGTGGTCGCGTGGCGCAGGCCGGAGCGCAGGTTCGAGAGGATGCGGCCTTCGGTCGACGGGTCGAGGGCCGACGTCGTGTCGTCGAGCAGCAGCACCGACGGATCGCGCACCAAGGCCCTCGCGAGAGCGACCCGCTGGCGCTGGCCGCCGGAGAGGCTGACGCCTCGCTCGCCGACCATCGTCGCCACGCCCGCTGGCAGCGTGTCGACGAACTCCATCGCGTCCGCCATCTCGAGCGCGGCGATGATCGCCTCCTCGGAGTACGACTCGCCCAACGTCACGTTCTCGGCGATCGAGCCGGCGAAGAGGAACCCCTCCTGGAACACGAGGCAGCATGCCCCTGGTCCGCGGGCGGCCGTGCCGCTGTCGGCGGGAAGGAGCCCGGCGACGATCTGCAGGAGCGACGTCTTGCCCGCGCCTGTCGAGCCGACGAGGGCGACCATGCGGCCCTCGGCGACGTGCAGCGAGAGGTCGCGGATGACCGGGCGCCCGCGCTCGTACCCGAACGAGACGTCGGTCAGCTCGATCCCGAGCCCGGGAGCGGCACGCCCCACCGTGACCATCGGATCCGGCTCGAGCGGCGCCCGGAGGATCTCCTGCACGCGTCCCCACCCGGCGAGCGAGTGCGGCATCTCCGACAGCGCGAACCCGATCAGCCGCAGGGGGAACACGAGCAGCGTGAACAGGTAGATGAAGCTGCTGACCTCGCCGACGGTCATCGCGCCGTTCTCGACCCGCCACGCCCCACCGACGAGCAGGACGATGTTCGCCATCGTCGGGACGGCGTCGAGCAACGACTCGAAGGTCGCCCTGATGGACACCGCCCTGATGCGGGCGTGCCGCAGGTGGCCGGCGATCGCGGCGAGCCGCTCGGCCTCCCGCCGCTCGGCGCCGAACGCCTTCACCACCATCACGCCGTCGAAGCTCTCGTGCACCGCCGCCGACAGCCGGCCGAGGTGTTCCTGCGCCTCGTTGAGGTGGCGCTCGACGCGGTGCTGGTAGACGACGTTCATGCCCGCCAGGATCGGGAACAGCAGCACCGCGAAGCCACCGAGCAACAAGTCGGTGATCAGCAGCCAGATCGCGGAGACGACGATCATCAGCACGGTGCTGCTCGCGAACGGGAGCGGAGCCATCACCGCGACGGCGGCCTCCACGTCGACGCCGGCACGAGCGACGAGATCGCCGGTGGGGCGCACCTGGTGCCAGCGCACGGGTTGCGTCTGGAGCCGGTCGACCACCTGGCCGGCGATCGTCTCTGCGGTGCGCCACTGCGCCTTGCCTGCCCACGTCCGGCGGACGACGACGCCTGCCGCACGCACGATGCCGATGCCGATCACGAGCCCCGCTCCGGCCACGACGGTGCCGACCGCGATCTCGCCGTCCTCGAAGCGGGGGAAGATCACGCGGTCGACGACCCACTGGACGGCCCACGCCGAGGCGACCGTGCACAACGCGAACACCGCCGCGCCGCCGACAGCCGTGAAGAACAGCCCGGGGTGCACGAAGGCGTGGTGGCGGACGAGCTCGACTCCCCGCCGGAACGAGGACTGGGTCGGGAGCGCGTTCATCTGACTGCTCGATCCGGCCATGGCTGCCGTTCTACCAGCAACCTCGACGACGCTCACGCACTATGTGGATGTTGCTCGCCGCGCCTACCGTGGCACCGATGGACAACGTCGATCTCGGCCTGCTGCTCCTCCGGGTGGGCTTCGGCCTCTCGCTCGCGTACCACGGCTACAACAAGGTGTTCGGCGCCGGCGGGCTCGAGGGCACCGCGAGGTGGTTCGGTTCGATCGGCATGAAGTACCCCGCCCTCCAGGCGCGGCTGGCGGCGGCGACCGAGATCGGCTCGGGGGTGATGTTCGCCGTCGGCTTCCTCACGCCGCTGGCCGCGGCCGGGATGATCGGCGTGATGCTCGTCGCCACGATCGTCGCCCACTGGAAGGTCGGCTTCTTCGTCTTCAAGCCCGGTCAGGGCTGGGAGTACACGGGGTCGATCGCGTTGCTCGCGTTCTGCGTCGCCACGATCGGCGCCGGGCGGTTCTCGATCGACCGGATGCTCGACCTCGACGTGCAGGACTGGTGGGGCGCGGCCATCGCGGGGATCGTCGGTGTCGGCGCCGCGGTCGGCCAACTCGCCCTGTTCTACCGCCCCGCGCCGCCGACATGATGACCGCCGTGGACCCGGTCCTGGCCGATGCCGAGCCTCCCAGAAGCCGACGCTTGCTGCGTGCTCTCCTCGTCGTCGTGGTCGCCCTGCTCGCGGCGATGTGGGTGTACGCGTTCCTGTTCGCCCCGAAAGAGGGCGTCAACCGGATCGGTGACCGCGCCTGGTCCGAGCGCGCCGAGGTGCGCTGCGCCGACGCGAAGGAGCAGCTGGTCGCGCTCGCCGACATGAGGACGATCGAGGACGTCGGTGCCGGTGCGCTGACCGAGAAGGCCGCCATCGTCGACAAGACGAACGTCATCATCACCGATCTGCTCGACGATCTCGCCGCCGTCCCGCCGACCGACGAGAAGGGCCAGGAGATCATCCCGCTCTGGCTCGACGACTACCGCACCTACGTCGCCGATCGCCGCACGTACGCCGACCAGCTGCGCGACGGCGACAACTCCGGCTTTGCCGAGAGCGAGGTCGAGGGGTCGCCGATCACCGGGTTCATCAACGACGTCGCCCGCCAGAACGAGATGCCGAGCTGCCAGGCCCCGGTCGACCTGTCGACCTGACGGCCGTTCCCTGACCGGGACGGCCGCTCAGCAGCTCGTCCAGCCCTCACCTTCGGTCCAGCGGCGGACCGGCCGCGCCGGGGCGCCGACGGCGACGCAGCGGTCCGGCAGGTCGCTGGTGACGACCGAGTTCGCGCCGACCGCGACGTGCCGGCCGATCCGGACGCCCGGGAGCACCACCGCGCCGTAGCCGAGCCACGAGCCGTCGCCGATCACGACCTTTCCCTCGGGCATCGTCTGCTTCGAGATCGGCAGGTCGAGGTCCTCGTACCCGTGGTTCTGATCGGTGATGTAGACGTTGTGGCCGGTCCACACGTCGTTGCCGATCTCGATCGAGAAGTGGCCGACGATCGCGCTCCCCTTGCCGATCAGGCAGCGGTCGCCGATCGTCACGACGCGCTCGCCGAGGCACTGCTGCCCTGGCACCATGCCGGCGGACAACGTCGCCTGGGGTCCGATCATCGTGCCCCGCCCGATGTGGATGTACTGCTCGTTGAAGATCGTGTTCGCCGGGAAGCAGACGATGCTGCCCTGACCGAAGCTGCCGAAGCGCCGCCCGCGCCGGTCGTCGGGGCCGATGGCACCGAGCTCGATCGCTCCCTCCCACGCCCGGTGGACGAGCTCGCCGGCCGCCCGCTTGGCCCGCGTGCGCAGCCTGTGGAGGGCCGTCTCGGCGTGGGGCTCTCGTTCCAGCACGGCGGCACGATAGCGGGAGAGCCGTCGGGGACGACTGCTCACCATCGTCCCCCAGTACGGTGACACCCTCATGGGCGACCACATCCGCTACGAGGTCGACGACGGCATCGCGACCATCACCATCGACCGGCCCGAGAAGCGCAACGCGATGACGTACGCGATGCTCGGCGACTTCATCGACGCCGTGAGGCGGGCCGGGGACGACGACACCGCCCGGGTGGTCATCCTGACCGGCGTGCCCGGCGCGTTCTGCGCCGGGACCGACCTCGCGGATCTGGCGACCGTGCCGGGGACGGAACGGGGTCTGCGCGGCCGACCCGACGAGCACGACCGGTGGTGGCCGCTCGTCCAGTGCCCGAAGCCCACGATTGCCGCGATCGACGGCCCCGCCGTCGGCATGGGTGCCGAGCTCGCGTCCCAGTGCGATGTCCGCGTGGCCTCGCCGGGGGCGCGCTTCGCCTGGAACTTCGTCCACCGTGGACTGGTCCCTGACACCGGGGCGGGAACCTGGCTGCTGCCCAGGCTGCTCGGCCAGCAACGGGCGCTCGAGCTGCTCTACAGCGGGCGGTTCGTCACCGCCGACGAGGCGCTCCGCGCCGGCTACGTCCTCGCGGTCGTGCCGGCCGACGAGCTGCAGGCACGGGCGAGGGAGCTGGCGACGTCGTTCGTCGGCGGGTCGCCGTTCGCGATCAGCCGGATCAAGGCGCTCGTGCACGAGGGCTTCGGCTGCGGCGTCGACGAGCACCTCGGCCGGCACACCGTCGCGCTCGCCGAGTGCTTCAAGAGCGATGATCACCGTGAGGGTGTGAGCGCGTTCCTCGAACGACGGCCGGCGACGTTCACCGGAACATGACCGCCACCTCCCACGACCCGAGGGCGTCGCCGATCGCCGCACCGCCCTGCGGCGCCGTGCGGGGGCTGCGGCGCGACGGTGCGGACGTGTTCATGGGCATCAGGTTCGCGTCGGTCGAGCGTTTCGCACCTCCGTTGCCCGTCGCGCCGTGGGACGGTGAGCTCGATGCCACCGCGTACGGCGCCCAGTGCCACCAGATCCCCGGGCTGCTCGAGAAGGCGCTGGGCGGCAGTTCGCTGCCGATGGCCGAGGACTGCCTCTCACTGAACATCGCCACGCCCCGCTGCGACGACGGCCGCCGTCCGGTCCTCGTCTGGGTCCACGGTGGCGCGTTCGTCACGGGCACCGGATCGATGCCGTGGTACGAGGGCTCCTCGCTCGCGACCCGGGGCGACGTGGTCGTCGTCACGATCAACTACCGGCTCGGCGCGTTCGGCTTCACCGGTGCGGGCAACCAGGGCCTGCGCGACCAGCTCGCCGCGCTCGACTGGGTGCAGCGCAACATCGCCGCGTTCGGCGGCGATCCCGGCAGCGTCACCGTCTTCGGCGAGTCGGCCGGTGGCGCAAGCGTCGTCGCGCTGCTCGCCACTCCGGCGGTCGGCGCCACGTTCCACCGCGCCTGGGCGATGAGCGCCTCGATCACGCAGCTCCGCGACGAGCGCCGCGCCGCGGAGGCCACGGCCGCACTGCTCGCTGCGGCCGAGCTCGACGACGTCGCCGCCCTGCTCGCGCTGTCGGCGGACCGGCTGCTCCACGCGCAGCGAGCGGTGCTGCGCGACCGCGCCGGCGCGATGACGGCCTTCTCGCCGGCGCCGGACGGCGACGTGCTGACCGGATCGATCTCGGACGCGGCATCGCGGGCCCCGATCCCGGTGGTGCTCGGGAGCACCCGCGACGAGATGCAGCTCTTCAACGCGTTCGACCACCGCCTCGCCGACCTGACCGACAACGGGCTGCGGACGGAGTTCGAGCGACGACTCGGCGCTCGTACCACGGAGGCGATCGCCACCTACCGTGCCTTGCGCCCGGGAGCGACGAACGGTCAGCTGGCTTCAGCGGTGCAGACGGACGAGACGTTCCGCGTGCCGGCTCGGCGGCTCGCCGAGGCCCGCGCCGAGCAGGCGGCACCGACCTGGATGTACTGGTTCACGTGGGCGAGCCCCGCCTTCGGCGGCGCGCTCGGCTCGTGCCACGGGCTCGACATCCCGTTCGCGTTCCACAACCTCGAACAGCCGGGCGTCGCCGCGTTCACGGGTGAGCGGCCGGAGCGCGTGCGCGTCGCCGACGTGTTCTCCGACGCGCTGATCGCGTTCGCCCGCAACGGTGATCCGGGCTGGCCGGCGTACGACACCTCGAGCCGCGCGACGTTGCAGATCGACGCGGAGAGCCGAGTGCTCGACGACCCTGAAGGCGACCTGCGCGAGCTGTGGGACGCGCGGGCGTGAGCACGGTCAGGATCGCCCAGCTGTCCGACACCCACCTCTCGCATCGGCGGGCGTACGCCGTGCCGAACGTGCTCGCAGTGCTGCAGGCGATCACCGACGAGGCGCCGGACTTCGTGATCCACACGGGAGACGTCGCTGCCGACGATCCGGACGACGAGGACGAGCGCGCGTTCGCCTTCCGGGTGCTGTCGACCGGCATGCCCCAGCCGTTCGCCGTGATCCCCGGGAACCACGACACCGGCGGGTTCAGCCACGACCTGTGGAGCGAGGCCCGCAACGCCGCCTTCCTCGAGACGTGGAGAGCCGACACGTTCTGCAGGGATCTCGGCGCCTGGCGGCTGATCGGCGCCAACGTGTACCGGCTCGGTGAGGCAGCGCACGACGAGTGGCTGACGGCGATGTGCACGACCGAGCGGTTCGTCGCGCTGTTCCTCCACCAGCCGATCTTCCTCCGCGACGTCGACATCGCGGACGAGGGCGACTGGTCGATCGGCATGGACCAGCGCGGTGCCCTGCAACGAAGCCTGGGCACGGCCGACGTGCGGCTCGTCGCCTCGGGTCACCTGCACCGGTACCGAGCGCCCACGCCGATGCACGTGCTCGCACCATCCGCCGGGTTCCTCGGCAGCCCGACCGACGACGGCTCGCGACACGTCATCGGCTACGTGAGCTACGACTTGCACGAGGACGGCTCGTTCGAGCATCGCCTCGTCGTGCCGCCCGGGGTCGAGCAGCTCTCGTTCGCCGAGTTCGCTCCGCCGCACGCGAGCAGCATGCGGGACGCACCGTTGCTCCCCCTTGCCGACATGTTAAGGCCGGCGCGGTGATCGGCTCGCTGACCGATGTGACCGGCCTGCTCGTCGGGCACCATCGTCGGGCCGGTGCAGGGTGGCTGACGGGCACGACCGTGGTGCTCGCGCCCAGCGGCGCGACGGCCGGGGTCGACGTGCGCGGCGGCGCGCCGGGCACCCGCGAGACGGACCTGTTGCATCCCGAGAACCTCGTGCAACAGGTCCATGCGGTCTGCCTGACCGGCGGCAGCGCGTTCGGCCTCGCCGCGGCGGACGGCGTGATGTCCTGGCTCGCCTCGAACGACATCGGCTATCCGGTCGGAACCGTTGCCGGCGAGGTCGTGCCGATCGTTCCTGCCGCAGTGATCTTCGACCTCGGACGCGGCGGGCGCTTCACCAACCGTCCGGACGCGTCGTTCGGGTGGAAGGCCTCGGCGGCGGCTCGCGTGTCGACGCGCGCGCAGGGCAACGTCGGAGCGGGCACCGGCGCCGTGACGGCGGGGATCAAGGGTGGTCTCGGCATGGCGAGCACGGTGCTCTCCGACGGCACGACCGTGGCCGCGCTCGCGGTCGTGAACGCGGCCGGATCCGTGATCGATCCGGGCACCGGGCTGCCCTACGAGCCGGCCGGCTTCGAGCGTCTGCTGCGGCGGCCCTCGGCAGCCGATCGTCGACGGCTCCGCGATCACCGCGCGTCGCTCGCGCCCCCGCTCAACACGACGATCGGCGTCATCGCGACCGACGCACCGCTCAGCAAGGCGGACTGCACGCGGCTCGCCGGCGCCGCCCAGGACGGACTCGCCCGATCGGCGCGGCCGGCACACCTGCTCGTCGACGGCGACGCCGTTTTCGCGCTGTCGACGGCGCCCCCGTCCGTGGTCGTGATCGGCGACGACGAACGGTTCGGCGACGCCCAAGGGAGGGTGGCGTGGCTGAACCAGCTCCTCGGCGCGGCTGCCGACTGCTTCGCGCGTGCCGTGACGGCCGGCGTCGTCCACGCCACGAGCGCACGCGCGATCCCCGCGTACCGCGATCTCTGCCCGTCGGCGTTCCGCTGACGCATCGCTAGGTTCTCCGCTCGATGGAACGACTGACGTCGCCGGCCACCATGCGAGCGTGGAGCGACGAGCAGCGCCGGCGCGGCAGGCGACTGGCGATGGTGCCGACGATGGGCGCGCTGCACGACGGCCACCTCCACCTCATCGAGGTCGCACGCCAGCACGGCGACGAGGTGGTCGTCTCCGTGTTCGTCAACTCGCTCCAGTTCAACCGGCGCGACGACTTCGACGCGTACCCGCGTCCGATCGATGACGATGCCGACGCGTGCGCGGCCGCGGGTGTCGGCGCGCTCTACGTCCCCACTGCAGCGGCGATGTACCCGGAGGGCTTCGAGACACACGTCGAACCCGGCCGGCTCGCCGAGCCGATGGAGGGCGCCGGACGCCCCGGCCACTTCCGCGGGGTCACGACCGTGGTGGCGAAGCTGCTCAACGCCGCCGTGCCCCACGTCGCAGTGTTCGGCCGGAAGGACTACCAGCAGCTCGCGATCGTCCGCCAGATGGTCGCCGATCTCGACATGGGGGTCGAGATCATCGGCGTGCCGACGGTTCGGGAAGCCGACGGTCTGGCGCTGTCGAGCCGCAACCGTCGTCTCACACCGGCGCAGCGGGCGGCCGCGATCTGCATCCCACGCGGCCTCACCGCTGCCCGCGAGCTCCACGCCGCGGGCGAGCACGACGCCACGACGCTGCGCGCCGCCGTCGAGTCCCGCATCACCGCCGAACCCCTGGCCCGCCTCGAGTACGTCGAGCTCGTGCACCCGACGACGCTCCAGGCGCTCGACCACGCGACGCACGCGGTCATCGCCGTCGCGGTGTGGTTCGGCGACGTGCGGCTGATCGACAACGTGGAGATGACGTCCTGAGCGGGAACCCGGGCGGGCGTCTCACATCCTCACGAAGAGGACGATCACCATCACCACGCCGTTGAAGATCATGTGCGCGATGATCGTCGGCCCGATGCGGCGCAGCAGGTAGGCGGCGCCGCCGAGCACGAAGCCGACGGCGGAGAGGATCAGCACGAGTCCGATGTTGCCCATGCCGCGCGAGGGATCTGCGTGGGCAGCGCCGAAGGCCACGCCCTGCACACCGACCGCCCACCACGCCGGCAGGCGGGAGGCGAGGCCGCGCAGCACGATCCCGCGGAACACGAGCTCTTCGACGAACGGCGCGGCGACCACGGCCGAGATCAGCAGCGCGACGATGACACCTCGCTCGCCACTCAACCGGTCGATCCCTTCGGTGTTCGACTGCAGCGGGACCTTCGTCGCGACGACTGCGATGGCGACGGCGATCTCACCGGCCAGCGCCGCGAGCCAGACCACCGCGCCCCAACCAGCGTCGACCCACTTGACCTCGAAGCCGGCGTCCACCGTCAGCCGCCCGGTCCCCCAGCGCCGGCTCGCCCACACGCAGTACGCGACCATCGGGCCGTAGGCGAGGACGACGGAGAGCGCGGCGTAGACGACGATCGGCCATTCGAAGTCACCGAGCTCGTCGAGCACGACGCGCGAGCCGACGAGGGCGACGGCAGTGACGACGATCGCCCACCACGCGGCCTGGATCGGGAGCGTCCGCATCGGCAGCCGAGGCGCGGTGCCGCCGGGCCATGCCGTCGAGCTCGACCACGACGCACCGTCCCACCAGCGGAGCTGCTGCCGTGCCCACGGGTCCGGGAACCATCCCGCGGGAGCGCCGCCTGGCACCACAGCACGGAGCGGTGGCAGCGGGGCTCCCGCAGGGAGCGGCGCCGGCGGATCGGCGAGCGGTCGGGGCGTGAGCACTCGAACTGAGGCTAACGGCGCCCCGATCTCTGTTCGATCCCGCGCTTCCCCCGGATCTCTGCTCGCCGCCGGACACGTCGTGTCCGGCGGCGAGCAGAGATCCGGGTTTGGGGGCGGGTGTGGGCTGGTTTGGGGGCGGGGTGGGGCGTCTACCGTGCGTCGCGTGACCGGCGATCCGACCTTCGTGCGCTCACGCTCGCTCTGGCTCGACAGACTCGTGGACGACCCGTTGACCGCGCGACCGTCCCTCGCCGGCGACACGTCGGTGGACGTCGCCATCGTCGGCGCCGGGTTCACCGGTCTGTGGACCGCCCTCTACCTCGCCGAGGCGGACCCGTCGTTGCGGATCGCGGTCGTCGAACGCGAGATCTCCGGCTTCGGCGCGAGCGGCCGCAACGGCGGTTGGTGCTCCGCGCTCCTGCCGATGAGCCTGAACGGCTTGGCCTCGCGCCACGGTCGGGCCGCCGCGATCGCGATGCAACGGGCGATGCACGACACGGTCGACGAGGTGCTCGCCGGGGCGAGACGCCACGGCATCGACTGCGACGCCGTGAAGGGCGGTTACCTCCACGCGGCGACCGCGCGACCCCATCTCGAACGCCTCCGCGCCGAGGTCGAGGAAGCCCGGTCGTGGGGTTTCGGTGACGAGCACCTCCGGCTGCTCGACCGGGAGGAGGCTGCGGCGCGTGTGTCGGTTGCCGGCCTCCTCGGAGCCGCACTCACGCCGCACTGCGCGGCGATCGACCCGGCGAAGCTCGTGCGCGGCCTCGCCCACGCCGTCGAGCGGGCCGGCGTCGCACTCCACGAGGGAACCGCAGCCGAGTCGATCGAGCCGCACCGCGTGCGCACCGCCCACGGCACCGTCACGGCGGATGTCGTCGTCCGGGCGACGGAAGGCTTCACCCCGCAGTTCGCCGACAGCCGCCGCGCTGTCGTGCCGATCTACTCGTTGATGATCGCGACCGAACCGCTCCCCGACGAGGTGTGGGCGACGATCGGCTGGAGCGGGCGCGAGACGCTCAACGATGCCCGCCGGATGATCATCTACGGACAGCGCACCGCTGACGGCCGGATCGCGTTCGGTGGGCGCGGCGCGCCGTACCACTTCGGGTCCGCCGTGCGACCGGAGTTCGATCGCGATCGACGCGTCCATGCGCTGCTCCGGGAGACGCTCGTCGCGCTCTTCCCGAGCGTCGCCGACGCCAGGATCACCCATCAGTGGGGCGGTCCGCTCGGCGCGACGCGCGACTGGCACTGCTCGGTCCGGCTCGACCGGGACACCGGCATGGCCTGGGCCGGTGGCTACGTCGGCGACGGTGTGGCGACGAGCAACCTCGCCGGGAGGACGCTCGCCGACCTGATCACGGGCCGCGACTCCGAGCTGACACGGCTGCCCTGGGTCGGCCACCGCAGCCGACGATGGGAGCCCGAACCGCTCCGCTGGCTCGCGATCAACGCGACCCTGAAGCTGCCGGCCGGTGCCGACGCGAAGGAGTTCCGCACCGGTCGTCCGGAGCGCGTTCGCTCGTGGCTCCTCGACCGCGTCCTCGGTCGTTGACGGCGGAGCAGGACGCTCAGTCCGGATAGGCGAACGGCGGCACCTCGGCATTGAGCCACGCGTCCCAGAAGCCATGGTCGAAGCCCGGGTTCGTCGCTTCGACATGGGCGATGAAGTCGTCGGTCGTCCGGGACGTGCCGACGTTCTCGCTGACCCACGAGCGCAGGGTGGCGAAGAACGCGTCGTCGCCGAGCACCTTGCGCAGTGCGTGGAGCACGACCGCTCCGCCGTCGTAGACGGTGAACGCGAACAGCTCGTCGGCCGAAGGCCGCGCCGTCGATCCGCGGATGATCGCCCGCTGCACGAGCGCGACCTGCGCCGTCCGGTCCAGGTCGCCGCCGTCGGCGTCGTCGATGCCGTCGAGCCAGAGCCAGTGGGCGTAGGTCGCGAACCCCTCGTTCAACCAGATGTCCTGCCAGCGAGCCGGTGAGACGGCGTTCCCGAACCACTGATGGGCGAGCTCGTGGGCGAGGTACAGCTCCTGTCCGACATCCCCCTGGGCAGGGAAGTCGTCGCGGGAGAACAGCGGCCGGCCCTGGGTCTCCATCGCCAACCCGGCGACCGAGTCGGTGAACGCGCAGCCGTACGACGCGAGCGGATACGGCCCGAACAGCGGTTCGAAGAACTCGATCATGTCGTCGTTGAGATCGAAGTACTGCTGCATCTGCTCGACGTCGTCGCGCAGCGCGACGTTCACCGTCGGCGTGTCGCCGACCACAGGGCCGTCGACGATCTCGTAGTCACCGGTGAGCAGCTGCACGAGGTACGTCGCCATCGGGTCGTCCTGCTGCCACACCCACACCTCGCTCCCCGCGGCCGAGCGGTGATCGACGAGCATGCCGTTGGCGACGGCGGTGAGCCCCTCCGGCACAGTGATCGTGAACGTCCACGTCGCCTTGTCGGACGGATGGTCGTTGGACGGCAACCAGGTGCGGGCGGCATCCGGCTCGTTCAGCACGTAGGAGCCGCCGGGGGTGTCGAACCACCCGCTGTCGAGTCCGAACGGGCCCGAGATCTGCTCCGGGTCACCGCCGTAGCGCACCGTGACCTCGACCGGTTCCCAGGCCGCGACGCGCCGCCCGAGCGGGATCCGCAGCTCGGGCTGCTCGACGCTGAACGCCGCGTCGGCGCCGTCCACGGTCACCTGCTCGATCGTCAGGTCCGGCCCGACGTCGAGCGAGATCTGCTCGCGGCCCTCCGTCAGCACGAGCTCGAGCCCGACGGTACCCACGACCTCGTCCGAAGCCGGGTCGTAGCTCAGCTCGACGTCGTAGTGCTGCACGTCGATCCCCGGGTTGCCGGCGTTCGGGAACAGCTCGTCACCGACGCCATCGGCCGCGCCGGTCGCCGGCACGGCCGATGGGACGCTTGGTGGGCCGGTCGGCGCGGAGCCCTCCGGCGTGGTGCCGGGTGACGTCGTCGCCACTGGTGGGCGGCCGGGCGACGGCTGCGAGCTGACCGACGGCTCGCCGTCACGTCGCGGCCCGTCGAGTCGGCGTCCCCCAGCGCTCGTCACGGCAGGCCCGGCGCCGGAGCAGCCGGCCAGCACGAGCGGCAGGAGCAGCGTGATCGACGTCCCGAGGGCGGCACGACGCAGACCGGGCACGACGCCGAACCTATCCGCCGCCACCCCGCCGGAACCGTCGCGCGTTGCGTGCTGATCGCCGCTCGAATCCGCAAGATCCCGTCAAGGTCCGCTCCCCTGCCGTCACTGACCGGACGTTCCGTAGTCGGTAACCCACTGTCAGTCGCTCTGTCCCGCGGAACCGTTCGTGGCACGACGGCTGGGCACCGAGGCCCCCCGAGGCGGAGCAATGCGCGGACGCACGACAGCACGGACCTGGAAGCTCTTCGCCGCGATCGTCGCCGGCGTGCTCGTCACGGCCGGGCTCGCTGCGGGCCACGGTCCGACACCTGCCGCTGCAGCGCCGGCACCGGTCCCGGCCTTCATCCCGGCCAACGCGGACTGGCTCACGGTCGTCAACTACTACCGCGCCATGTCCGGGCTCGCGCCGGTCTCGGAGGTCCCGGCGTGGAGCGTCGGTGCGTTCAACCACTCCCGGTACATGTCCGAGAACAGCGTGATCTCGCACGACGAGGTCGACGGCGGGCCGTGGTGGACCGCGGACGGCGACGTGGCCGGCAACAGCGGCAACGTGGCGGTCAGTTCGAACGCGGCAGCATCGGCCCGCTCGCACATCGAGCTGTGGATGACCGGACCGTTCCACGCGATCGGCGTGCTGCGCCACAACCTCGAGCAGGTCGGCTACGGCCAGTACTCCAACGCCTCGGCGAGCAGGTGGCGCTCGGGTGCGACGCTCGACGTGATCCAAGGCATGAACTGGTCGATCCCCCGGCCGAGCACGCCGACCCTGTTCCCCGGCAACGGCACCACGACGAGCCTCTCGCAGTTCATCACCGAGACCCCGAACCCGATGTCCTTCTGTGGCTGGACCGGCACGGCCGGGCTGCCCGTCATCGCGCTCATGCCGGAAGCAGCGACCGGCGCCGTCGGGTCGATGTCCGGTCCGTCCGGGCCGCTCGAGGTCTGCACGCTGACCAGCCAGAACACGGACGGCACGGCCCAGCAGATCCTCGCCGGCGACAACGCCGTGGTGGTGATGCCACGGGCACCGCTCGCGCCCGGCACCTACGCCGTCGCCGTGTCGACGGGCCACCGCCAGGTGAGCTGGTCGTTCACGGTCGATCCGGCTGCGGCGACCGGGGAGTACCCAGCGCTGCCCACGACCGAGATCGTCGGTTCGACCTCGCAGTTCGAGCCGCTCACACCGTTCCGGCTGATCGACACGCGAGAGGGTGACATCGGCGGTCGCCTCCTCGCCCAGCAGGACGTCCGGATCCACATCGCCGGTGCACCCGGCGTCCCGGCGGACGCGACGGCCGTGTCCGCCAACTTCGTGGTGGTGAATCCGACGACGAACGGCCACTTGACCGTGTACCCCTGCGGTGGAACGAGACCGACGGTCGCGACGCTGAACTACGGCGCCGGACGGGTGGTGGCCAATCAGGCCATCGTCGGCCTCGACCCGTCGGGCGACATCTGCGTCAGCTCGCACTCGGACGGCGACCTCGTCATCGATGTCAACGGCGTGTTCCGCGACCTGGCTGTCGAGAAGGCGGCGCCACTGACCCCGGCCCGGATCATGGACACGCGCACGGGGCAGGGCGGCTCAGCGCGCTTCGCCGTGGGGCACACCGTCGAGCTCCCTGTCTGGGGCACGGCGGGCGTACCCGACCACGCGACCGCGGTCACGATGAACCTGACCGCCGTCGACCCGCTCTCGGAGGGGTTCATCACGGCGTACCCGTGCGGCGATCGCCCGCTCGTGTCGAGCCTCAACACCTTCCCGCTCCAGACACGACCGAACCTCGTCATCGTGCCGCTCTCGGCGACCGGTTCGGTCTGCCTCTACACGACGGTCGAGACCGACATCGTCATCGACGTCAACGGCTACTTCGCGGCCGCCGGCAGCAAGCAGTTCGCGCCGCTGAAGCCGATCCGGCTCCTCGACACTCGCGACGGCGATCCGAAGCTCAACGGCAACCTCGGCGGCACGCGGCTCACCGCCGGACAGGTGTTGCGGATCCCGGTCGCCGGTCAGCGCGGCATCCCCGCCGGCACCCAGGCGATCTCCGCCAACATCGCGATCACGGAAGCGACGTCAGCCGGCTTCCTCACGGCCTACCCCTGCGGCGTCATGCCGGTGGCGGCGAACGTCAACTTCACGCCGAGCGAGGACGTTGCCAACGCCGCGCAGCTCACCCTCGACCCCGACGGGGCGGTGTGCCTCTGGAGCTCCACGAACGTGCATGTCATCGTCGATGTGAACGGGGCGTGGGTCTGACCGGGAGCGGACCGCGGCGCGGGTCTGACCCGCTCGCGCCGGAGCTCGACGCCGACGGTCAACGCCGGAGGTCGGCGTCGTGCTGCACGGCGCGAAGACGGACCGAGTGGACCGAGCTGCCCGACAGCACTGCGCTGCGGGCGAGCAGACGCCCGCCCTCCCAGTTCGACAGGCCGAGCTCGGGGGCGTCGAGCGCGAACTGACCGTCGACCCAGCGGGTGAAGCCGTCGCCGACGAACGGCGCATCGACGCATGCCCAGAACGCATCACGCTCGGCTGCGTCCTCGCCGACGATGGACGCGCACAGCCGCGGGCTGTAGCGGTTGAAGAGCTCGATCGCCTCGCCGACGTCGCGCACGACGGCGAGCGTCATCTCCGGGCTCTCCTCCCACTCCCATTCGCGACCGAGGTCGGCGTCGTCGAGGAGCTCGGCGAACGGCTCCTCGACATCACCCGCGGCCCGACGGACGGTGACGGTGCGGGTGAACGAGCCCGGGTCGACGTGTCCTCGCGACGAGCGGCGGACGTGCAGCTTCGCCGCCACGCCCCTGCGCTCCGCAGCGGCCAGCAGGGCGGCGAGGACGCGGGGCACGAGCTCCGCGGCCCGTGATTCGGGGATGCAGCAGACGTTGAGCGTGTTGCAGACCTTGCGGTCGAGCGAGTGCAGCACGACGCGCTCCAGCCGGTCGGCATCAGCTGAAGCACCGGCGACGAGCCACGCTCCCCCCGTGCCGTGCAGGCTCACCGGGATCCCGGCCTGACGGGCGACGCTGCCGAGCTGCTCGACCGCCTGCCCGCTGCCCCGGGCGACCGCCAGCGCGAGCGTGGGGTGCGAGAACAACGCCCACCCGGCGGCCCGGGACGGCGTGTCGAGCAGCGACACGGCTCCCGCCGGCAGTCCGGACGCTGTGAGCGCCGGCGCGACGGTCGACTCCATGATCGACCGCGCGGTTCGCAGCGCATCGCTCCCGATGCGGAACACGACCGTGTTGCCCGTTCTGAGGACACCGGTCGCGTCGGCGAAGACGTTCGGCCGGCCCTCGAACACGAAGCCGACGACGCCCAGCGGCGCCCGTCGCTCCTCGACCCGCCAGCCCGGGTGCTCGATCGTGCGCATGAGGTCGTCCCGGCCTCCCGGCTGGTCGCGCCAGACGGAGAGGCCGTCGATCATGTCGCGTCGCATCTTCGTCGTCAGCTCGAGGCGGGTCGTCGAGCGGCCGCGAGCGCGCGCGTCGGCCACGTCGGACGAGTTCGCAGCGGCGATCGCAGCGAACACCGCATCGTCGGCGAGGAGCTCCCCGAACCGGGCGAAGAAGCGCGTGATCTGCTCGTCGGTGCAGCTGCCGAGCTCGGTGAACGCCGCCGCGGCCGCGGACACCGCCTGCTCGACGAGCCGGTGCTCGGCCGCCGGGACGTGGAGGAGGTCGCCGGTTCGCTGCACGACGACGAGTCGGTCCCCGGCGCCGAACGCCGCCGCGAGCGCGTCAGGGACGGTCGTGACGCGATTCCCCCCGTACACGATCGGCATGCCTGCAGTGAGGTGCTCGAGACGGTCGTCCACGGTCGTGCAGTCTGCCGGGCGCGTGCCGCGCTCGCTCGCAGCGGCGTCTCGCTCGGAACAGGCCAGGCGCTACGCTCACGCCACGATGGACGGAGGCCTTGTCGACGGCGGCCAGCGGGAGATCGGCGAGTCGTTCCTGATCGGACCGATCGGCTACGGATGCTGGCGCCTGGTCACCTCCTCGATCGCCGAGGCGACGACGGTCGTCGACACGGCGGTGGACTGCGGGATGAACCTCATCGACGTCGCCGACGTCTACGGCGTGGATCATGGCGGCGCCGGATTCGGCGCGACCGAAGAGATGCTCGGCCGCGTGATCGCCTCGTCGCCGACGCTCCGCCAGCGGCTCGTCATCGCGACGAAGGCCGGCATCGTGCCGGGCGTCCCCTACGACTCGAGCTCGGGACACCTCCGCGACGCCTGCGATGCGTCGCTGCAACGGCTCGGCATCGAGACGATCGACCTGTTCCAGCTCCACCGCCCCGATCTGTTCACGCACCCTGGCGAGATCGCCGACGCGCTCGTGACGCTGAAGGAGCAGGGAAAGATCCAGGAGGTCGGCGTCTCCAACCACACGCCGGCACAGATCATGGCGCTGCAGGCGCACCTGCCGATCGAGATCGTGACCACGCAGCCCGAGTACTCGGCAGCGAACCTGACGGCGCTGCGTGACGGCACGCTCGACCAGGCGATGGAGCTCGGCCTGACCACCCTGGCCTGGAGCCCGCTCGGCGGCGGACGGATCGGCGACGGCGCGGGCGGCGGTGTCCGTCCCGAGCTGATCGCCACGCTGGACCGTCTCGCCGAGCGGGAGGGCACCGAGCGCTCCGCGATCGCCCTGGCGTTCGTGCTCTGCCACCCCGCCAGCCCCGTGCCGCTGATCGGTACGCAGCAGCCCGAGCGGATCAAGGCTGCCGTCGCCGCGCTCCACGTCCACCTCGACCGCGCCGACCTCTACGCGATCGTCGAAGCCTCCGAAGGCGTTCCCCTCTCCTGACGTCGCCCCGCCCCCTGTCGCGCTCACCGCCCGCCGCGCTCACCGCCCGCCGAGCTCACCGCCCGCCGAGCTGGTGGCGGCGCGACGACCGCCCGATCACGTCAGCGAAGGTGATCCGTGTCAGCGAGTCCGCAGCATCGTGCAGGTTCGCTGACACGAACCGGGGACGCTGACATGAACGAGCTGTTGGGCGACCGTCCGCCGCGCCGACCGTCCGAGGCCCGACATCGCTCTGTGCCGACCAGCCTTTCCGTATACAGTATTTCCTTGTGTCGTCGGTCAGCGGAGGAGTGCAGCAGCAGCAGGGCAACCGGCGCACGATCGCTGCTTCGCTGACCTCGACCATCGCCGCCAACCTGCCGTCGTTCCTCGTCGGCGGCCTGGCCGTGCAGATGCAGCAGGAGCTGCACTTCGGCACGGCCGCGCTCGGGTTCGCGGTCGGCGTGTTCTACGCCGCCGGCGCGGTCAGCTCGGTGTTCACCGGCCGGCTCGTCGAGCACGTCGGCGCCGGTCGCTCGCTGCGCTGGGCAGCAGGGATCAGCGGCGCGATCCAGCTCCTCCTCGCCGGCTTCGCCCACTCGATCGGCGCCGTCGTGGGGCTCCTCGTCGTCGGCGGCTTGGCGAACGCCTGGGCGCAGCCGGCCTCCAACGTGCTCCTCGTGCGCCACGTCCCGGCGTCCCGGCTCGGCCTGGCGCTCGGCCTGCAGAAGTCGGCGATCCCCGCTGCGGCGCTCCTCGGTGGACTCGCCGTCCCCGCCATCGCGCTCACCGTCGGCTGGCGGTGGGCGTTCGTCGCCGGTGCGATCTTCGCGTTCACGTCGGTCCTCCACGTGCCGTCGCCACGGCGAGCGGCGGCCACGAGGACCGGCGAGGCCGGCACGCCGATCCGCCGCCGGCGGGAGGGCAAGCCGGACGTCCCGACGCGGCATCTCGCGCTGCTCGCGCTCGGCGTCGGCCTCGGGTCGGCCGCTTCCGGCGCACTCAGCACCTTCCTCGTCCTCTCGGGTGTCCGGGCCGGCTTCGGTGAGGGCCAGGCCGGGATCATGCTCACCGTCGGCAGCATCGCCGGCATGGGTGTTCGGCTGCTCGTCGGCGCCCGCGCCGACCGCTACCCCGGCACCGCGCTCACGGCGATCGCGACGATGTTCGCGATCGCCAGCGTGTCGTTCGTGATGCTCGCCGCCGAAGTGCAGTGGTTGTTCCTCATCGGCACCCCGCTCGCGTTCACGACCGCCTACGCCTGGCCGGGCCTGTTCCACCTCGCTGTCGTGCGGAGCAACCCGTCGGCCCCCGGCGCGGCGACCGGTCTCGCGATGACGGGCACACTCACCGGCGCCGTGCTCGGCCCGGTCGTGTTCGGCGCGATCGCCGGCACCGGCTCCTACACGGCGGCGTGGCTGACGGCCGCCGGCACGCTGATCGGCGCCGCCTGCATCGTCACCCTCGCCAACCGGTTCATCCGGGATCCTGCCGCGCAGAGCACGCCGGCGAAGCACGGCGAGGTCGAGATCGGCATCGCTCCGGCCGGCTGATCAGCGCATCGTGATCAGAGCATCACGGCGTCGTGACCGAAGATCACGCGCAGCTCGCCGATCACCCGTTCGAGGTTCACGCAGAACTCGTCCGACAGCCGGAGCACCTTGTCGCCGAGGTGGAGCAACACGCGTGAGTCGCCCGGGTGCTCGCGCAGCACCTTCTTCAGCTGGGCGATGCGGAACTCGTTGAGCGCGAAGGGCGAGAGCTTGAGCCGCAGCGGCTGCGCGTTCTCGTCGAGCCCCTCGACGACCTTGATGTCGGAGGCGATGAACTTCGGCGTGTCCTCCCGGCTGTCGACACGGCCCTTCACGGTCACGATCGCATCGTCGGTGAGCTTGTGCCCTTGGTCCATCATCACGCGCGGGAAGACCATCACCTCGATCGAGTCCTGCAGGTCCTCGAGCACGAACACGGCCATCTGCTCGCCCTTCTTCGTGAACTTCCGCGTCAACCCGGTGACGACGCCGCCGAGCATCAGCATCGAGCCGTCCTCGCGCTCGGCCACCTCGCCGATGCCGCAGTCGACGCGACGACGCAAGGAGCTCTCGACCCCCATCAGCGGGTGGTCCGAGACGTACAGCCCGAGCATCTCCTTCTCGAAGCGGAGCCGCTGCGTCTTGTCGAACTCGATGTCCGGGATCGGGATCCGCTCGTCGAATCCGGGGCCTGCGGCGGCCTGGTCGGGCTCACCCCAGTCGCCGAACAGGCTCATCACGCCCTGGTCGCGCTCACGCCGGCGGACGAGGGTCGTGTCGATGATCTGTTCGAACACCATGAGCAGGCCTTTGCGGGGATGGTCGAGCCGATCGAACCCACCCGCCTTGATCAACGACTCGATCGTGCGCTTGTTGAGCACGGACTCGGGAACCCGCTCGACGAAGTCGTAGAAGCTCGCGAACGGACCGTTGTCGTCACGCTCCTTGACGAGCAGCTCGACGAGACCCTCCCCCACGTTGCGCACCGCCGAGAGCCCGAACGCGATCGCCCGCTCCTCGTCCTGCGCCGGAGCGAAGTCGATCTGCGACACGTTCACGTCGGGGGTGAGCACGCGGATGCCCATCGAGCGCGCGTCGGAGAGGTAGACGGCCGCCTTCTCCAGGCTGCTCTTCACGCTCGTGAGCAGGCAGGCGTAGTACTCGACGGGGTGGTGCGCCTTCAGGTAGGCGGTCTGGTAGGTGATCAGCCCGTAGCCGAACGTGTGGCTCTTGTTGAAGGCGTAGTCGGCGAACTTCTCGATCACGTCGAACAGCTGCTTGCCGAGCTCGCGCCCGTAACCGGTGCGCTCGCACCCGATCTCGAAGCCTTCGCGCTCCTTCGCCATCAGCTCACGGATCTTCTTCCCGCAGGCCTTCCGGAGGTTGTCGGCGTCGGCGAGCGAGTAGCCGGCGAACTTCTGCGCGACGCGCATGACGGACTCCTGGTAGATCATGAGCCCGTACGTGTCGGCGAGCACCTCCTGGGCGTCGGCGTGGAAGTACTCGACCTCCTTGCGACCGTTCTTGCGGTCGGCGTAGTCGTAGTGCATGTTGACGCTCATCGGCCCGGGCCGGTAGAGCGCGAGCACGGCGGAGACGTCCTCGAAGGAGTTCGGCGCCATCGCCCGCAGCAGCGCCCGCATCGGCGGGGACTCCAACTGGAACACGCCGATCGTGTCGCCCTTCGACAGCAGGTCGTACGTCGGCTGGTCGTCGAGGCTGAGCGTGTCGATGTCGAACGTCGGGTCGGCGCCGGCACGGATCATCGCCACGCTGTCACTGATGACGTCGAGGTTGCGCAGGCCGAGGAAGTCCATCTTCAGCAGGCCGAGGTCCTCGACGCCGTGCATCTCGTACTGCGTCACGACCGGCGAGAGCGCGGGATCCTGCCCGGCAACCGGCTTGCGCTGGATCGGCAGGTAGGTGGTGAGCGGCTCCTTCGTGATCACCACCGCGGCGGCGTGGATGCCGTCCTGGCGGCGCAGCCCCTCCAGGCCCTTGGCGACGTCGACGACCCGTTTGATGTCGGGATCGCTCTCGTACATCGCCCGCAGGTCGGTCGCGGCGCGATATCCGTCCAGGTACTTCGGGTGCTCCTCGAAGCAGTACCGCAGCGGTGTGTCGCGCCCCATCACGAGCGGCGGCATCGCCTTCGCCACCTTGTCGCCGAGGCCGTACGGATAGCCGAGGACGCGCGCCGCATCGCGCACGGCGGCGCGCGCCTTGATCGTCGAGAACGTGACGATCTGGGCGACGTGGTCGCGGCCGTACTTCTCGGCCGCGTAGCGGATCATCTCGTCACGGAACCGGGAGTCGAAGTCCATGTCGATGTCGGGCATCGAGATCCGGCTCGGGTTGAGGAAGCGCTCGAACAGCAGGTCGTACTTGATCGGATCGAGGTCGGTGATCTTCAGGCAGTACGCGACGGCGCAACCGGCGGCGGACCCGCGGCCCGGCCCGACGCGGATGCCGGACTCCTTCGCGTGGCGGATCAGGTCCCACACGATGAGGAAGTAGGAGCTGAAGCCCATGTCTCCGATGACCTTGAGCTCGTAGGCCAGCCGCTCGAGCGCTTCTGGCGGGAGGCGCTCGCCCCAGCGCTGCGCGGCGCCTTCGAAGGTGAGGTGGCGCAGGTACTGGGCGTCGTCGGCGAAGCCCTCGGGCAGCGGGAAGTTCGGGAGCTGAGGCTTGCCGAACTCGATCGTGACGTCGGCGCGCTCGGCGACCCACAACGTGTTGTCACACGCCTCGGGGAAGTCGCGGAACAGGTAGCGCATCTCGGCGGCGGTCTTGAGGTAGTGCTCGTGGCCCTCGAACTTGAACCGCTTCGGATCGGACATCAGCGCGCCGGTCTGGACGCAGAGCAGCGCATCGTGCGACTCGTGGTCCTCCCGGTGCGTGTAGTGCGAGTCGTTCGTGGCGAGGATCGGCGCGCCGATCTTGCGGGCGATCTCGATCAGCTTCGGGTTCGTGTCGTGCTGGGCGGGGAGGCCGTGGTCCTGCAGCTCGACGAACAGGTTGTCCTTGCCGAAGATGTCCTGCAGCCGCGCCGCCTTGGTGAGCGCTCCGGCGGGATCGCCGTTCAACAACGACTGGAGCACGTGCCCGCCGAGGCAGCCGGTCGTCGCCATGAGGCCGCCCGAGTAGCGCTCGAGCACCTCCCAGTCCACGCGGGGCTTGTAGTAGTAGCCCTCGAGGAAGGCGATGCTGGACAGCTGGATGAGGTTGCGGTACCCCTCGTCGCTCTCGGCGAGCAACGTCAGGTGGTAGTAGAGCTTCTTGCCGCCCTCGGTATCGCCCCCGGAGTCGTCGATGCGACCGCGACGGGCTGGGCGCTCGTGGCGGGTGTCGTGGGCCATGTACGCCTCGATGCCGAGGACCGGCTTCACGCTCTGCCTGCGGCACTCGCGGTAGAAGTCGAGGATGCCGTACATGTTCCCGTGGTCGGTGATCCCGAGCGCCGGCTGGCCGTCGGCGGCCGCCTTCGCGACGAGCTCGTCGAGCCGCGCCGCCCCATCGAGCATCGAGTACTCGGTGTGGACGTGGAGGTGGGTGAACGAATCGCCCACGGCGACGACCTCCTTCGATCTGCGGCTTCGGTGTGACGGCGACCTCGACAGCCGGCTTACACGGCTGTGATTCGTCGAGGGTAGCGCGCGGCGAGGGGTCGCGGTCAGCCCGTCCGGAAGGCGTCGCGCTCTTCCCAGGTCAGCCGGCGCAACAGGGCGCGGTGGGGCTACAGATACGTGCCGGGACGCTCGTTGGCGTCGACGGGCTGGCCCGGTGGGCCGCTTCCGGGACCGACGCCGGGCGGCAGCCGGCGCATCTGGTCGAGCTGCTGACGGGCGGCGAACTGCTGTGCCATGAGCGTCGCCTGGATGCCGTGGAACAGCCCTTCGAGCCAGCCGACGAGCTGGGCCTGCGCGATGCGCAGCTCGGCGTCGGTCGGGCGCTCGCCCTCCCGGAAGGGCGGGGCCATCGACCGCAGCTCTTCCTGCAGGTCGGGCGACAGCGCGCTGGCCAGCTCGTCGAGCGACCGCTGGTAGATGCCGGCGAGACGGTCACGGCTGGCGTCGTCGAGCGGTGCCGACTTCACCTCGTCGAGCAGCTGCTTGACCATCGAGCCGATCCGCATCACCTTCGCCGGCTCGCTGACCATCTCGACCTGCTCCTGCCCGTCGGGCTGGTCCGGTGAGGAGCCGGGCGGCATCACGGCATCCGGGGTCTCGATCTGTTCGTCTGTCATCAACGTCTCTCCTGGTGTGTCTCGCGAGCGTCAGCGTCGTCCGGCGATCAACGGTACGAGCATCTCCGCCGAGGTCAACGACCCATGTCGACAGACCAGCTGGAACGGTCCCGAATCGGCGGGGTCGTCGAAGCTGATCGGATCCCTCGCGACGAGCGCGACATCGCCGAGACGGGCTGCGACCGGGCCGGCCATCGAGGGCCCGAACCAGCCCTCGTCGAGCACTCGCTCCTTGCTGACGACCCACGCGACGTCGCTGTGCGCCTTCGTCGCGGCGTCGAGGAGCGGCCCTGCTGCACCGGACTTGGCGTGGAGCCAGCGGAACCGGCCCTCACCCGACTGGTAGCGAGTGGCTGCCAGCACCTCCGGTGCCGGGGGCAGCACGCGGGGCCCGACGTCGACCTGGCCGTGATCGGCCGTGACGAGCAGCACCGCACCCTCCGGGAGCATCTCGAGGATGTCGCCGACCAACCGGTCGACCATCCGCAGCTCGGCGTCGTAGTACGGGCCGAAGCCCTTCTCGTGGGCGACCTTGTCGATGCCGTCGTAGTAGGCGTACACGAGCGGGTGACCCAGGGCGAGCTGCGCGGCGATCTCGACCGGGATGTTCGACATCGTCCGCCAGCCGTTCATGCTGGCGCCGGCGAGATGGGCAGCCGAGAAGCCGGAGCTCTCGAGCTCGATCTTGCTCACGACCGGGACGGTCTGACCGAGGAAGGCGGGGAACGGCTGCACGTCACGAGGGACGTGTCGCTTCCGCGCGTCGCCGTTCGCGGTCGACCAGCGCAGCACGTTCATGACCTCGCCGCCGAGGTCGATGCGGTACCCGATGATGCCGTGCTCGGCCGGCGTCAGACCGGTGACGACGGACGTCAGCGCCGTCGACGTCGTGGAGGGCACGACCGACGTGATCGGACCGCCCGCCAACCCGGTGAGCGTCGGTGCCAGCTGGGGTCGCTCCTGCAGCTGCTCCCAGCCGAGTCCGTCGACCAGCAGCACCACGACCTGGTCCGCGCCGTGCGCGGGCGCGGGGAACCACGACGGCAACCAGGCCGTGCGCTTCGGCCCGAGCAGCGCTGGGATGATCCCTCGGAGGTTGGCACCGGCATAGGTCGGCAACACCGGTTCTGAACCCACGCCGGGTAGTCCACCATCCAGAGCACTCGCACCGCCAACCCCGCGCGCGCGTGGCAGTGCCGCCGTCCCCGCCCATCGGCCCGTACGATGCAGCTGTGCGTGTGTCAACCCGCGGCGATTACGCCTGCCGAGCCTTGCTGTCACTGGCGTTGCATGCCGACGGCAGCGGTCCCACGTCGGTGCGCGACATCGCCGAGCGCACGGGCCTCCCGCAGCCCTACCTCGAGCAGATCCTCCTCGCGCTGAAGGGTGCCGGACTCGTCCGCTCGAAGCGCGGGGTCGGCGGTGGCTACGTGCTGGCGCGTGCGCCGGACGAGATCCGGCTCTCGGAGATCATCTCCGCCGTCGACGGCCCGATCACGCTCGGCGACTTCGGCCTGCCGCACCAGGACGGCGCCTGCGACCACGAGGGCCAGTGCGTGCTGCTCTCGATCTGGCAGGTCGCCGGCGACCACATGCGCCACCACCTCGAGGGCTACACCCTCGCCTCGGTCGCCGCCCAGGCACGCGGCGAGGCAGCATGGCCACAACCGCTCGAGAGCGACCCGATCGATTCCCGCTGAGCTCACCGGGGCGGCGCGGCGCCGCCCGGGACAGCTCGCTCAGGACAGCTCGGCGAGCACCCGCTCGAGATCGTCCGGCAGCGGCGCGTCGAACGCAATCGCCTCCCCGGTGAAGGGATGGACGAACTCGAGCCGCCGGGCATGGAGGAACGGCCGTTCGAGTCCGAGCGTCGGCCGTCGGCCCGCGTACTGGTGGTCGGCGACGACCGGATGACCGATCGCGGCGAGGTGCACGCGGATCTGGTGCGTGCGCCCTGTCTCCAGCTGGCACGTGAGCAACGACACGGGCGGTGACGCCCAGCGCCGCTCGACGGTGTAGCGCGTCCGCGACGGGCGTCCGGTCGCGACCACGGCCATCTTCAACGGCTCCCGCGGATGGCGTCCGATCGGGGCGTCGATGAGCCCGCTCGGCGACTCGGGCTCGCCCCACACGAGCGCGTCGTAGATCCGCTCGACCGCGTGCTCGCGCAGCATCTCGACGAGCGCGTCGTAGGCAGGCTGCGTGCGCGCCACGAGCAGCAGGCCCGACGTGCCGCCGTCGAGGCGGTGGACGATGCCCGGACGCTCCGGCTGCCCGACCTGCGCGATCTCCGGGTAGCGGGCGAGCAGGCCGTTCACGAGCGTCCCGGTCTCGTTGCCGGTCGCGGGATGGACCACGAGCCGCGCCGGCTTGTCGATCACGAGCAGGTGCTCGTCGGCGTGAACGACCGTGAACTCGACGCTCGGGTCGGGCCCGGGCAGCTCCTGCACCGAGATCCCGGAGGTGTCGACCTCGAGCTGCTGGCCCTCGCGCAGGCGTTCCTTTCCGGCGGCGGCCGTGTCGCCGTCGAGGCGCACGAAACCGCCGTCGATCAGTCGCGCTGCCTCCGCCCGGCTGACCTCGGCGACGATCGACACCACCCTGTCGAGTCGCTGCCCCGCCAACGCCGACGGGATCTCCTCGGCGATCACGGGCGTGGGCCGGACGAGCTCGAGCCGAGGTCGGCCGAGCCGCTGGATCCCGTGGAGGTCGTGGATCCATCGGATCCCGTGGATCCCGTGGATCCGGCGGCTCCAGCGGCAGTCGACGCCTCGGTACGTCCGGCAAGGAGCGTCGAGAGCACGAGGAGCACGCCGCCGATCGTGATGCCCATGTCGGCGACGTTGAAGATCGGCCACCACTGCAGGTCGACGAAGTCGATCACCGAGCCGTGGAACCAGCCGTCGCCGCGGAAGAGACGATCGACGACGTTGCCGAGCGCGCCGCCGATCACCATGCCGGACGCGATGTCGCCGAGCCGGCTCCCCTCGCGTCGCAGGCCGACGAGCAGCACCGCGACGACCGCGACGGCGACGACCCCGATGATCGGCCCGAGCCCCTCGCCACGGCTGAACGCCATGCCGCTGTTGAACGTCAGGTGGAAGCGCAGGCTGCCGATGAGATCGATGTCCCGCCCACCCGAGAGCCGGTTCACTGCCCAGTGCTTCGTCAGCTGGTCGATGCCGACGACGACGGCCGCGATCACGACCGCCGGGAGCAGTGACCTGCCCCGAGCATTCACCGTCGACCGATCCCGCCGACCTTCTCCTCGACGAGCACGGTCGCCCACGGGATCGCCTTGAGCCGCTCCTTCGGGATCGGGCGGCCGGAGATCACCGAGTACCCGTAGGTGCCCTCCGCCATGCGGTCGAGAGCGACGTCGATCTCGGCGACCATCTGGCGAGCCTGCGCTGAGAGCGCGAGGTCGCGGTCGCGCTCGACCACCATCGTCTCGCCCTCTCCCGACTCGTCGTCGAACTGCACGTCGCCCATCTCGACGTCCTCGATCAGCGAGTTCGCCTCGCTCTCGAGCCGTTGCGCCTGCCCGGTCAGTGCCGCCCGCTCCTCGATCAGCAGCTTCATCTGCGTCTCGAGGAACTTCTGGTCGAAGTCCTTGTTCGACTTCAGCTTGATCTCGCCGACGGGGCGCTTCGCGCTCCGCGCCGGTGCCGCCGATGCTCGCTTCGTCGCTGCCGGAGCCGACTTCGCGTTGGACGCGGCCGCTCGCTTGGGCGCGGCAGCAGCGGCCTTCGCCGGCGTCGCGGCTGCAGCCTTGGCAGGCACAGCCTTCGTCCGGGACGCAGTGGTCTTCTTGGCGGTAGCCATCGTCAGGGGAACCTCCGGGCGTTTCGAAGGGCGGATGGTAGCGCCGCCACGACGAGTCCGGCGATCAGCGCTTCTTCGCGCTGTCGATCAGCCGATCGACGACCGTCGTCGCCGTGGCCTCGTCGACTCCGTCCAGGCGGATCCGCTTGCTGCGCGACGTCGGACCGCTGACGAGGGTGACCGCCGCCTTGCGGAGGTCGAACGCGTCGGCGAGGAACGCGAGCACGGCCTCGTTCGCCCGGCCCTCGACCGGTGGCGCACCGACGCGCAGCTTCAACTCGTCGCCGTGCCGCCCGACCACAGCAGTCCGGCCGGCGCCGGGCTGGACCCGGATGTCGAGGATCACGCCGCCGTCCACGGTCGTGATCATGACCGCACCACCGAGACGTGGACCGGCCGGCCGTCGAGCTCGGCGGTCGGTGGCGACGCACCGATCGCCGCCACCGAGACAGAGGTCGCCAACGTCTCCCCGGCGATGAAGTCCTGGTGCGTGCTGACCGCCCCGAGCTGCTCCGGGTCGACCCCGACGGTCAGCGCGATCCGGTCGCTCACGTCGAGCCCCGCATCGCGGCGGGCCTGTTGCACGATGCGCACGAGGTCGCGGGCGAGCCCTTCCGCCTGCAGCTCCGTCGTGAGCTCGAGATCGAGCGTGACGACGCCGTCGTTCCCGGCGAGCGACGCGCTGGCGTGCTCGTCCGCAGGGACGAGGCGGAGCACGAACTCCCCGGGGTGCAAGACGATCCCACCGGCGTTCACCGTATCGCCCTCCGCGTGCCAGTCCCCCGCCTTCACGGCACGGATCACCTTCTGGACGTCGGGCCCGAGTCGCGGACCGGCCACCGCCGGCACGACCTGCAACACGGCCGACGCGTTCGAGGCGACGTCATCCGTCAGCTCGACGTGCTTGACGTTGACCTCGTCCGCGATGAGATCTCGGAACGGTGCGAGCGCGCCCGCATCGGGGCTGGCCACCGTCAGCCGGGCGAGCGGCAGCCGGACCCGGCGTCCCTCGCGCTTGCGCACCGACAAGGTGGCGGAGCAGACGTCGCGCACGCGGTCCATCGCCGCGACCAGCGCGCCGTCGGCCGGGAACTCGTCCGCCGACGGCCAGTCCGTGAGGTGCACGCTGCGCGCCCCGGGGACGAGGTTGCGGTAGATCGACTCGGTGACGAGCGGCAGCAAGGGTGCAGCCAGGCGACACACGGCCTCGAGCACCCGAGCCAGCGTGTCGAACGCCGCCTCGTCGCCGCGCCAGAACCGATCACGGCTGCGACGGATGTACCAGTTCGTGACGACGTCGAGGTACGAGCGGATCGCGCCGCAGGCGTCGAAGAAGTCGTCCGCGTCCATCTCTGCGGTCATCTCGACCGTCAGGTCGTGGAGCTTGGCGAGCACGTAGCGATCGAGCTCGTTCGTCGAGGGCGACGTCTCAGCTCCCGCCGGACGCGGCGCGTAGCCGCCGGCGTTCGCGTAGAGCGTGAAGAAGTACCAGCTGTTCCACAGCGGGAGGATCACCTGCCGCGCTGCATCGCGGATGCCCTGCTCGGTCACCGACAGGTCGGTGCCGCGCAGGATGGCCGAGCTCATCAGGAACCAACGCACGGCGTCGGAGCCGTAGGAGTCGAACATCTCGAACGGATCCGGGTAGTTGCGCAGGCTCTTCGACGCCTTCTGCCCGTCGTCGCCGAGCACGATGCCGTGGCTCACGCACGTGGTGAAGGCCGGCCGGTCGAACAGCGCCGTCGCCAGGACGTGCAGCGTGTAGAACCAGCCGCGCGTCTGGCCGATGTACTCGACGATGAAGTCGCCGGGATAGTGGTGCTCGAACCAGTCCCGGTGCTCGAAGGGGTAGTGCACCTGGGCGAACGGCATCGAGCCCGACTCGAACCAGCAGTCGAGCACCTCGGTCACGCGGCGCATCGTCGACTGCCCGGTCGGGTCGTCGGGGTTGGGGCGTACGAGCTCGTCCACCGCGGGGCGGTGCAGGTCGACGACCTCGACGCCGAAGTCGCGCTGCAGCTCGTCGAGCGAGCCGTAAACGTCGATGCGCGGGTAGCGCGGATCGTCGCTCTTCCACACCGGGATCGGCGAGCCCCAGAAGCGGTTTCGGCTGATCGACCAGTCGCGGGCGTTCGCCAGCCACTTGCCGAAGCTGCCCTCCTTGAGGTGCTCGGGCACCCAGCGGATCTGCCCGTTCAGCTCGACCATCCGCTCCTTGAACTTCGTGACCTGCACGAACCAGCTCGACATGGCCCGGTACACGAGCGGTTGGGCACACCGCCAGCAGTGCGGATACGGGTGGTCGTACGTCTCGTGCCGGACCACGCGCCCGCGATCCTTGAGGTCGCGGATGACGAGCGGGTTGGCGTCGAACACGTGCTCACCCGCCCACGGCGCGATCTCGGCGGTGTAGCGCCCGTGCTCGTCCATCGGCACCACCGTGCGGATGCCGGCGGCGTTGCACACGTTCTGGTCCTCCTCGCCATGCCCGGGCGACATGTGGACCACACCGGTGCCGTCCTCGGTGGTGACGAAGTCGGCAGCGAGGACCCGGAACGCGTGCTCCTGGTCGGCGAAGAACGGGAACAGCGGCGCGTACGTGCGGCCGACGAGGTCGGAGCCGAGCACGGTGCCGACCTGCTCGGCGTCGCCGAGCTCCTTCGCGTACGCGGCGAGTCGCCCCTCGGCGAGCAGGTACCGGTACCGGGTGCCGTCGGGCTCGACCTGCTCCATCACCGCGTACTCGACGTCCGGCCCGACGCCGAGCGCGAGGTTCGACGGCAGCGTCCACGGCGTGGTCGTCCAGGCGAGCATCCGCTCGGCCGGCTGCGCCGGATCGCTCCCGGGCGCGGGATCGAGCTCGAACCACACGGTCAGCGCCGGGTCCTGCCGGTCGCGGTAGACGTCGTCCATCCGGGTCTCGGTGTTGCTCAGCGGCGTCTCGCAGCGCCAGCAGTACGGGAGCACCTTGAAGCCCTCGTAGACGAGCCCCTTGTCCCAGAGCGTCTTGAACGCCCACATCACGCTCTCCATGTAGGAGAGGTCGAGCGTCTTGTAGTCGTTCTCGAAGTCGACCCACCGCGCCTGGCGGGTCACGTAGCGCTGCCACTCGTCGGTGTAGCGCAGCACGCTCGTGCGACACGCGTCGTTGAAGCGGTCGACACCGAACCCGATGATCGCCGGGTGACCGGAGATCCCGAGCTCCTTTTCCGCTTCCACCTCGGCCGGCAGGCCGTGGCAGTCCCACCCGAAGCGGCGTTCGACGCGGCGGCCGCGCATCGTGCGGTACCGCGGCACGACGTCCTTCACGTAGCCCGTGAGGAGGTGGCCGTAGTGCGGCAGGCCGTTGGCGAACGGCGGCCCGTCGTAGAACACGAACTCGTTGGCGCCCTGCTCACCGGGCGGGCGCGCGTCGACCGACGCCGCGAACGTGCCGTCCTCCGCCCAGAAGTCGAGGACCGCTTCCTCCAGCTTCGGGACATCGGGTTGCGGCTCGACCGCCGGGTAGCGCTGCTCTCGGGTCACCTGATGCTCCTACGACGATGTCATGGGCTACAGGGACGACCCGTCGTGACCGGCACGACCGACCGCGGTACCACCCTGGTTGCTGCCCACCTCGGTGGGCAGCCGCTCGGTTCCGCCAGCTGTGACGGGCTGGTCCCGTCCGGTTCTACTGAGCCGCCGGTCCCTGCGGACCGCCAGCCGTTCTTCCGGAGGCTCGGAGGTGATGGCCTCGTCGACGCCGATCACGCCAGGTTACCGCCTCCGCGCCGCCTGGATCGGTTGCGTTTCCGATCCGGCGGTCGGGGGTCGGCGGTCGGGGTCAGCAGTCGGTGGTCAACGGTCGTCGTCGCCGACGATCCGCATGCCGCTGTTCGGCGCCGACGGCGGTGTCACCGGCACCTCCGCGGTGATCTCGTGCTGGTCGAACAGCTCGGGGTGCTCGTGGTCGTCGGCCTCGGGCCGGCCCGGCACCGCCCGCAACGCCTGCGTCGGCGAATCGGCATCGATCGCGCTCGGCGGCGGTTCGCCGTCGTCGGCGAAGGCCAGGTCGGCCTCGTCGCCCCAGATGTCCGCGTCCTGTTCGGCCGCTGCCGACGCGGGTGCGCCGACGGCGGCGACCGGCTCACCGAGCGGGGGCGGCATGTCGGACGCCGCCGAGAGGACTGGTGGCCGGTGCTCGCCGAGCCCGCCGACCGGGCGGTCGGCGATGTCGCTCAGCGCATCGGCCGCCTCGCGCACGCGGGTGCGCTGCTCGCTCGTGAACCGCTCGAGCTGGGCGACGTCGTCGCGCAGGAACTCGAGGCGGGCGAGCAGCTGCTGCAGCTCCTCCTCGACCTGCACGCGCTCGGCCTCGCCAGCCCGGCGGGCATCGGCGCGCGCGGTCTCGACGAGCTTGAGCGCCTCTTCCTTGGCAGCCGCGACGGTCGTGTCCGACTCGGCGCGCGCGGCGGCGAGGGTCTTCTCCGCCTCCTTGCGGGCGTCGGCGGTGGTGTTGTCGGCGGTGCGCTGGGCGAGCAGCAGCGTGCGACTGATCGTCTCGGTGTCCTCGAGCTTCACCCCGCGGTCAGGCGTGGCTTGACGCTGCTGAATCAGCTCCTGCGCCTTCGCCACGGCCTGGCGCGCCCTCGCCTCCATCGACCCGGCGTGCTCCTGCGCTGCGGTCAGCGCCCGGGACACCGTGGACAGGTAGGCCCGTACCTCGTCGGGGTCGTACCCCTTCTTCACGATGCGAAAGGTCGTGCCGGCGACAGCCTGGGGCGATTCATCCATGGCGGCTCATGCTAGACGTGCGCCACCACCGCGTTCGCTCTTCGGGTTCTCGGTTCGGGTTCTCTGTTCACGCCCGGACACGTCGTGTCCGCTCCGTCGCAGAGATCACGCGTGGATCAGCAGCCGAGGATCAACCGGCCGACGACGAGCTGCAGCCCGATGATCGCGATCATCGGGCTGATGTCGATCGGACCGAGCGGCGGCAGGACCCGACGCAACGGTTCGAGCACCGGATCGGTCACCCGCCGCAGCCCGTAGTTCACCCGCTCCATCACCGAACCCGGTGACAGCGGGAACCACGAGAGCACGAGGCGGACGATGATCGCGATGATGTAGAGGTTGAGCAACGAACACAGGATGTCCACGGTGACGCGCCTGGTTCAGCCGTCGTACTCGTTCTGGCGAGCATGCGCCTTGAGCAGGTACACACCCGTCGCGACCTTCTCCATCGAGCCGTTGAGGCCGTAGCAGAGCCCACTCGCGAAGTCGATCAGGCGCCGCGAGATCTCACGGTCCGCCGCCTCGAGGTTCATGATCACCGGCAAGCCCTCCTTGAACTTGTCGGCGACCTCCTGGGCCTGGTCGAAGCGCCGCGGCCTGACCGTGTAGGGCTCACCACTGCTCTGCGGCACTGCTCTCACCGCCGAACCCTGGCGGGCAGGCCGGGGCACGATGCCGGAATCGTCGGGCACGGTGACACGAGGGCGGCTTGGCGAGGGCTCGAGGTCCCGATTGGGCGCCGATCGCGGCACCGGCCGCACCTGCGGGTCGTTCTCGTCATTGCCGTATCCCCCCGGTCGCGCCGGCCGAGCGGCTCGCTGGTCGTCGTAGCCGCCACCCCGCGACGGACGCATCGGACGCTCCGGCTCCATCGCCTGGAGGTCGTAATCGTCGTATGCGTCATCGGGGCCGAGACCGAGATAGTCCATGGCCCTCTTCCAGAGTGACATCCGTGACCTCCTGTGAAAAAGCTACCGCAGGTCGCGGTCGACATCGCGGACTCGCGGTCCGAAGAGCGCGCGGCCGACGCGCACAAGCGTGGCACCTTCCTCCACCGCGATCTCCAGGTCATCGGTCATGCCCATCGAGCATCCGCGCAACCCGAGCGAGGTCGACAGCCCGCGCAGCAGGCGGAACCCCGCCCGCGCCGCCACGGGGTCGTCCAGCACACCGATGGTCATCAGGCCCTCGACCTGCAGCCCGGCATCCGTCGCCCGGCGCACGAGCGCCGCCGCCTCGTCCGGCCGGCACCCGCTCTTCTGCGGCTCACCGGTCACGTTGACCTGCACGTAGATCCGCGCCCCCGGTGCGCGCTTCTCGATCTCGTCGACGACAGACGGTCGATCGACGCTCTCCCAGACGGTCACCACCGGCGCGAGCATGCGGACCTTGTTCGTCTGCAGGTGGCCGATGAAGTGCACCTCCGGGCGCTCACCCTCGTCGATGCCACCGCGCTCGAGCTCGGCGATCTTCGCGACGAGCTCCTGGGCGTAGTTCTCGCCGATCGCGCGGCACCCGGCAGCGACTGCAGCGCGGATGGCCTCGACCGGGAACGTCTTCGTCACGGCGACGAGCTCGACGTCACGTCCGCCGGCAGCCGCGATGCGCGCCCGCACGGCGGCGACGTGGTCGGCGACGGTGGCGACGTCGATCATGGTGCTCGTCGGGCGGTCGCGGTGACCGCGCTGCTCACTTCAGGAACGACGGAACGTCGAAGTCGTCGTCCCCTTCGTCGTCGCCCGCTTCGTCGTCGCCGAAGAGGTCCTTGATGCTGGTGGGCGACTTCTTCTCGTCGCCGGGTCGGGTGGCGCGCGCCCCGGGGGTGGCGGGGCCCTCCCAGCGGTCGAAGCCGGCGGCGATGACGGTGACCCTGACCTCGTCGCCCATCTCGTCGTCGATCACGGCGCCGAAGATGATGTTCGCGTCCTGATGTGCGACGCCCTGGATGATCTCGGCCGCCGAGTTGATCTCGAACAGCCCGAGGTCGGACGCGCCGGTGATGTTGAGCAGGATGCCCCGCGCACCATCGATCGCGGCCTCGAGCAGGGGGCTCGAGATGGCGGTCTTCGCCGCCACCACGGCTCGGTTCTCGCCGCTCGCCTGGCCGATGCCCATGAGCGCCGACCCGGCGTTGCTCATGATCATCTTCACGTCGGCGAAGTCCGTGTTGATCAGACCGGGCGTCGTGATCAGCGTCGTGATCCCGGACACGCCCTGCAGCAGCACCTCGTCGGCCATCTTGAACGCGTTGAGCACGCTCGTCTTCTCGTTGGCGACGGTCAGCAGACGGTCGTTCGGGATGACGATCAGCGTGTCGACCTTCTCCTTCAGCCGCTGGATGCCGGTCTCGGCCTGCACCGAGCGGCGGCGGCCCTCGAAGGAGAACGGGCGGGTGACGACGCCGATCGTCAGCGCGCCGAGACCCTTCGCGATCTCGGCGATGACCGGAGCAGCGCCGGTGCCCGTGCCGCCGCCCTTGCCCGCCGTGATGAACACCATGTCGGAGCCCTTGATGATCTCCTCGATCTCGTCCCGGTGCGATTCGGCCGCCTGGCGACCGACCTCCGGATCACTGCCGGCGCCGAGGCCCCGCGTGAGATCGCGGCCGATGTCGAGCTTGACATCGGCATCGCTCATGAGCAGCGCTTGCGCATCGGTGTTGACCGCGATGAACTCGACGCCTTTCAGGCCAGCGTCGATCATGCGGTTCACAGCGTTCACGCCGCCACCACCAACGCCGATCACCTTGATCACGGCGAGGTAGTTCTGGGGTGAGCCAACCATCGGGTACCTCCGGACGAACTTTTCTCTATCCTCGCACGTCGTTGAGCGAAAAAGCGGGAACGGCCACTACTTGACGGCGGGCTTGGCCGGATCGGAGATGTCGACGGAGACCGCGTCGACGAGCGTTCCCTCTCGCTGGAGGGTGATCAGAACCGCCAGCTTGCTGCGCAGGTTCGTCGCCGGGCCCAGGTTGACGACGGTCTCGGGCTCATCGCCAGACCCGCTGTCCGAACCATCACCACGGCGGAGGACGATGCCGAACTCATCGGCCGTCGACAGCGTGAGCCGGTCGGTGACCGCGGCAAGGTCGGGCAGATCGCGGATGGTCTCGGCGAGCTCGGCGAGGGCGCGGAAGGTCGGCCCGGCGTCCGATCCCGGCTCGAGATCAGGCCCCGTGCCTTCGACCGCCATGTAGTCGATCGGCTGGCCGAGCTCCACGGCGATGATCCTGCCGTCACGGTCGATGACCCGCCAGCGACCGTCGCCACCCAGGTAGACGGCCGCCGGCTTGCGCTCGTCGACGTCGATCACCAGCGTGTGCGGGAAGTCGGTGTGGACCTCGGCGCGACGCACCCAGGGCAGTGCCTCGATCCTCGCCCGTACGACATCGGTGTCCACCGTCAGGATCGGCTCCCCGTCGACGGTCGCGAGGATCGGCGCGAGCACCTCGTCCGTCGTGTACAGCGCGCCGTTGACGCGCACCTGCTTCACCGAGAACAGCGGCGAAGCGAGGAAGGCGAGCACGCCGATCACGATCACGACGATGCCGAGCACGATGAGCACGAGCGTGAGCCGCTTGCGCCCTTCCGCCCGGCGTACGCCGATGCGCCGGGAGCGGAGCCGGGGGTCGACCTGCGGGCTGCTCGACTGCGGGACGGGGACGAGCTCGCTGACATCGATCGCGTCCGGCAGGTCGCTGTCGTCGTCGCCGCCGATGATGATGCGGTTCATCGCAGCTCGATCCCGGGTGTGGGCGGTGGGCTGTCGGGGAAGCCCACCAGGCGCACCTCACTGCGCAAGGTGACGCCCCGCTCGGCGGCGACGCGCGCCCTGACGTGCTCGATCACGGCGCGGACGTCGGCGGCCGTCCCGCCGTCGTCGGCCTGGATGAAGTTCGCGTGCTTCGCCGAGACGTGTGCGGTGCCGATCCGGAACCCGCGCAGGCCGAGCCCGTCGACGAGCTCGCCCGCAGCGAGCTGACCAGGAATGGGATTGACGAACACCGAACCCGCATTCTGCCCGCCTGGTTGGTGCTCCCGCCGCCATCTCACGATGTCGGCGATCTCCTGCTCGGATGCCGCACGGTCGCCACGGCGCAGCCGGAGCCGGGCGCGCACGACCACCTGGAGGTCACCCAGGGACGAACCGCGGAAACGGAGCCCGAGCCGCGCTGCTGGCACACAGACCTCCTCAGCGCCCGTGCCCAGGTCGATGATGTCGACGGTCTCGAGGGTGGCGGCGATGTCGGAGCCGTGCCCTCCCGCGTTCATCCGCACCGCGCCGCCGACCGATCCGGGCACGCCGACCGCCCACTCCAGCCCGGTCAACGACGCAGCAGCGGTACGTCGGGCGAGCACCGGCAGCAGCACGCCCGCACCGGCGACGACGTCGAGCTCGTCGATCTCGAGCTCGGCGCCGATGTCACCGAGTGCGACGACGAGCCCGGCGAACCCTGCGTCCGCGACGAGGAGGTTGGACCCGCGGCCGACGACGAGCACCGGCACGGCGCTCACCTGCACTGCCTCGGCGACGGCGCGGAGGTCGGCCAGCGAGTCGGCTCGCACGAACAGCGCCGCTGATCCGCCCACCCGGTACGTCGTCATCGGTCCGAGCGGCACCGCCCGACGGGCGAGCGGGCCGAGCGCTGCCGCGGCGTGCTCCACTGCCGAGCTCACCGCCGGAGTCACGGTTCCCCGCGCTCCGTCAGCCTCCCACGGGCAGCGGCGGCATCGAGGATCTCGGCCGGGAGCTCGGCGATGTCCCCGCATCCCATCGAGATGCACACGTCACCCGGCTGCAGCGTCGAGGCCAGGTAGCCGGCGAGATCGGAGCGGTGCGGCATCCACACGACGCGCTGGTCGGGATGGGCGTCGAGCACGGCGTTGACGACGAGCTTCCCGGACACGCCGGGGATCGGCTCGTCGCCGGAGGGATAGATGTCGGTCAGGACGGTGACGTTGGCGCGCACGAAGGCGTCGCGGTACTCCGGCGACAGCACGGCCATGCGCCGGTAGCGGTTCGGCTGGAACACGGCGACGATGCGCCGCCAGCCGTCGCCATTGGTCGCGGCGGCCTCGAGCACGGCGGCGATCTCCGCCGGCACGTGTGCGTAGTCGTCGACCAGCGTGACGCCGTCGAACGTGCCGCGGATGTCGAAGCGCCGGGCGACGCCGCCGAACCGGGCGAGTGCACGCGCGATGACGTCGAACTCGACCCCGATCTCCCGCGCCATCGCGACGACCGCGGCCGCGTTGCGGACGTTGTGGATGCCGCGCAGCGGCAGCTCCACACGGCCGAGCTCCTCACCTCGGCACACCACCGTGAACGACTGCCCGCCATCCCCGGAGACGACGTCGTCGACCCGGTAGGTCGCGCCCGCCGCGGTGCCGTACGTGACGACGTGGCGGTCGGCACCGGACTCGGCAGCGAGCTCCGCCGCGAACCGGTCGCAGACGGGATCGTCGGCGCAGAGGACCTTCGGCCCCGGGATCTGCGCGAGGTACTGCCCGAAGCACTCGACGATCCGTTCGAACGTGCCGTAGTGCTCGAGGTGGTCGGCATCCACGTTCGTGAGGATCGTGCCGTGCAGCGGCAGCTCGACGTGGGTGAGGTCGCTCTCGTCGGCTTCGACGACGAGCCACTCGCTGCCGGTCCACTGCGCTCCGGTCCCCATGTCGGCGACGTCGCCGCCGATCACGAAGCTCGGGCGGAGGCCAGCGTCGACGAGCACCAGCATCAGCATCGAGCTCGTGGTGGTCTTGCCGTGCGTGCCGGCGACGGCGAGCGACCTGGCCTGCGCGCAGATCGAGGCGAGCATGCCGGCCCGACGGAGAACGGCGACTCCGGTGCGGCCGGCTTCGTCGAGCTCGATGTTGTGGGCCGGGATCGCTGTCGAGGAGGTGACGGCGTCGACGCCGTGCACGAGCGAGCGGTCGTGGCCGACGGAGATGTCGACGCCGGCTGCCCGGAGCCGATCGAGCACGGGGAGCTCGCGCAGGTCGCTGCCCGAGACGTCGTGACCCATCTCGGCGAGCACGAGCGCGATGGCGCTCATGCCGGGGCCACCGACGCCGACGACGTGGAAGCGCCCGGGCGTCGAGAGGTCGAGCGGCGCGATCGGCCCGGGAACGGCCGGGATCACCGAGTGGCCACCTCTTCGACGAGACGGACGAGCCCGTTGCTGCGATGGACCTCACCCAGGGACCGGGCGATCCGGGCCATCGCCGCGAGCCGTGCAGGATCACCGGCGAGCGCGTCCACTTCGGCGAGGAGCCGTTCGCCGGAGAGCTCGGCCTCGGGGACGACGATTGCTGCACCCGGCTCACCGAGCGCGTTCGCGTTCGCCGTCTGGTGGTCCTCGGCAGCGCCCGCCCACGGGACGAGGATCGCCGGCACGCCCACTGCGGCGAGCTCGGCGATCGTGCTCGCCCCCGCCCGCGCCACGACCACGTCGGCCGCCGCGTACACCAGCGGCATCTCCTCCTCGTATCCGATCACCTGGTACAGGATGCCCGTGTCGCCGCCCCGAGCGGACGCTGCCCGGCCGAGGAACCGCTCACCGACGATGTGACGCACGGCGAGGTCGCGCCGGTCCGACCACCGATCGACCAACCCGGACACGGCGTCGTTGAGGACCCCCGAGCCCAAAGAACCTCCCACGACGACGACCACGAAGCGGTCCAGCGGCAGGTCCAGGGCGCGCCGGGCCGCGTCACGATCGCGGCTCGGATCGACGGCCAGGATCGACTGCCGCAGGGGCGCGCCCGTGTACCTCGCCCGAGGAAGAGAAGCGTCAGGGAACGCCACCGCGCTCGCCGCGGCGATGCGAGCAGCCAGCCGGCTCGACTGCCCGGGACGGCGGTCGTAGCTGACGACGACGATCGGGATCCGCAACAGCCATGCCGAGATCACCGCCGGCAGGCTGGCGTACCCGCCGACGGACACGACGACCTCCGGCCGGAGGCGACGCAGGAGCCGGAACGCCGTCGCGGTGGCGCCGGCGAGCTTGAGCGGGAAGACCAGGTTCGAGGCAGCGAGGCGACGCTGCAGGCCGATCACGTCGAGGAAGGTGTGCGGGAACGGGGTCGGCGGTAGCAGCCGGGTCTCGATGCCCCGCCGCGCGCCGACGTAGTGGATCGACGGCGGATCGTGGCCGGCGGCAACGAGCCCTTCGGCGATCGCCAGTGCGGGCAGGACGTGGCCGGAGGTCCCGCCACCGGTGACGACGGCGAAGCAGCCCGCCGTCCCGATCATGTCGCCGGCGAGGAGCTGCGCGCGACGTTGAGGAGCAACCCCATCGCCGTCATCGAGGCGAGCAGCGAACTGCCGCCGAACGACAGGAACGGCAGCGTCAGGCCGGTGAGCGGCATCATGCCCGTGACGCCGCCGACGTTGACGATCGTCTGCACGATGAGCCAAGCCGTGATGCCACCGGCGAGCAGCATGCCGAAGCGGTCGGCTGCCGCGAGCGCGATCTGGATACCGAAGAACGCGAGCAGCAAGAACGCGCCGAGCACGGCGACGACACCGATGAGGCCGAGCTCCTCGGCGATGATCGCGAAGATGAAGTCCGAGTGGGCGAGCGGCAGGTAGCCCCACTTCGCCCGGCTGGCGCCGACGCCGACACCGGTGATGCCGCCGTCGGCGATGCCGACGAGCGACTGCCACACCTGCCAGCCGCCCTTCTCCCGGGTCGACGCGAGGTCGAGGAACGCTGTCCAGCGCTCGCGCCGATAGTCCGTGCTCATCACGAACGCGAGCGATGTCAGGCCGAGCGCCCCGGCCACGCCGGCGAGCGGGATCAGCGGCGTGCCGCCGATGAACACGACGGCGAGCACGAGCGCGCCGAGGACGATCGCAGAGCCGAGGTCGCCCTGGGCGAGCATGAACATCCCCGACACGACGAGCACGGCGAGGCATGGCCACAGCGTCTCGCGCACGAGGTGCATGCGGTCCTCTCGCTTGGTCAGCAGGTCGGCGCAGTAGAGCAGCACGGCGAGCTTCAGGAACTCCGACGGCTGGAAGCCGATCGGGCCGAGCTGCACCCAGGCGCGGGCGCCGCCGACGGGCACGCCGAGGCCGGGCACGAACGGCAGCAGCATCAGCAGGTAGCAGGCCACGAGGAGCGGCGTCACCCACGTGCGCCAGCGCTGGTACGGGACGCGCACGGTCGTGATCAACGCGATCGCGCCGAGGCCGGACCACATCACCTGCTTCGAGAAGTACCGCCAGGGAGACAAGCCGCGGTGGAACGACGTCACCGACGATGCCGAGAGGACCATCACGAGCCCGAGCGTCGTGAGCACGGCGACGATGGTCGCGATGACGTAGTACGAGACGGGCGGCGGGCCGAGCGCCGGGGCGAGCGGCTGCCGGATCGTGCGCCGCGCCGCAGTGGCGCGGGCGGCCGGCTGCCGCTGGATCTGCCGGCGCGTCGCCGACGGCTTGCCTCGCCGAGCCGCCGTGCGCTCCGCAACCTGTCGCCGCCGCTCCGCGACGAGCGTGCCTGCCTGGGCCATCTCAGTCCTCCTGCTTCCCGCCGACGAGCTCCCGCACGGCCCGCGCGAAGTCCTCGCCCCGGGCGGGATACCCGCTGTACCAGTCGTAGCTCGCGCATCCCGGCGACAGCAGCACGACGTCGCCGGTGGCCGCCGCACCCCGCGCGACCGCGACCGCGTCGTCCATCGAGGACGCGGTGAGCACCGGGCACGTCGCCTCGAACACGGCGCCGATGTCGTCCGCTGCGGCGCCGATTGCCACCACGGCCCGCATCCGCTCGGGCTCGGAGCCCATCGGGCTGAGGTCGAGGCCCTTGTTCTTGCCACCGGCGATCAGCACCACGTGATCGAACGCTCGGATGGCCGTGAGCGCGGCGTGCGGCGTGGTCGCCTTCGAGTCGTCGTAGAAGCGCACCGCGCCGTCGTTGCCGACGAGCTGGATCCGGTGCGGCGCGCCCACGAACGACGCGAGCGCGGCCGCGATCCCCTCGTTCGTGCCCAGCCGCGTCTCGAGGACGAGCGCGCTCGCGGCGAGCGCGTTCGTGATGTCGTGCGGCAGCGCGCGGCGCATGCCGGCGATCGGTGCGATCTCGCCGGACGGACCGACGAGCCGATCCCCCTCGAGCCGGTAGTCGGCGCCCGACAGCCCGAACGTGCGGTGCACCGATGCCGGCGCGGCGGCGAGCTCCTCCATCACAGCCAGGTCGGGAGCGAACCCGACCGCGACGTCGCCCTCGCCCTGGAACCGCCACATCCGCGCCTTCGCGGCACGGTACGACGACATCGAGACGTGCCAGTCCTGGTGGTCCTCTGCCAGGTTCAACCAAACTGCCGCGTCCGGCCGGAAGCACGTGGTCGCGGCGAGCCGGAAGCTCGTGCACTCGACGACGAACGCGTCGACGTCGAGATCGATGGCGGCGACGAGCGGTGTGTCGGTGTTGCCGGCATCGATCGCGGAGCAGCCGGAGGCCTCGAGCATCTCGACGATCATCAAGGTCGTCGTGGTCTTGCCGTCCGTGCCCGTGACCGCGAGCATCGGCCGTGGCCCACCGGGCCGTGCCTGCTCCCACTCCCACGCCAGGTCGATCTCGCTGCGCACCGGGATGCCGGCGCCCGCCGCGGCGGCGAACACCGGATGCGTCTCGGGCACGCCGGGGCTAGGCGATACGAGGTCGATCCCCTCCAGGGCCACCGGCAGCTCCGCGGGCGACGGCGCCTCGACGTAGCGCGCGCCGAGCGATGCGGCGGCTGCCCGGCCGGCGTCGGTCGGACGGTCGTCGGCGACGACGACGTCCCACCCGCGCGCGGACAGCGCACGGGCGGTTGCCTCGCCGGCGATCGCCATGCCGTACACGAGTGCGCGACCTGCGGTCATCGACGCATCGCCAGATCCTGCAGGCGGGTGAAGTCGGCGATGAAGATCCCCAGCGCGATGGCGACGCTGATGCCCGCGATCAGCCAGAAGCGGATGATCACGGTCGTCTCGGGCCAGCCGCTCAGCTCGAAGTGGTGGTGGACCGGCGACAGCTTGAACAGCCGCTTCTTGCGGCCCGACGCCTTGAACACGGTCATCTGCAGGGCGACGGAACCGATCTCGATGACGTTGATCGCGCAGATGAGCGGTAACAGGAGCTGCGTGTTGGTCGTGAGCGCGAGCAGCGCGAGCGCGGCGCCGATCCCGAGCGCGCCGACGTCGCCCATGAAGACCTTCGCCGGCGCTGCGTTGAACCAGAGGAAGCCACCACAGGCGCCGGCGAACGCGATCGCCACCGCAGCGAGGTCGAGCGGATTGATCATGTGGTAGATGTCGGTGTTGCGGAAGCCGTAGTAGGCGATGATCCCGAACGCGAGGAAGCCGAACATGGCCGAGCCGCCGGCGAGACCGTCGAGCCCGTCGGTCACGTTCACGGCGTTCGTCGTGGCGAAGATGATCGTCCCCGCCCAGAAGATCCACAGCCACCACGGCAGCTCCCAGCCCGGCGAGTTGTACCGCGTGAAGGAGATCGTCTGCGACACGTCGGTGACGGTGATCAGCAGCCACGCGAGCAGCACGCTGATCCCGAACGTGATGTAGCCCTTCTTCTTCCAGAAGATGCCCCGGTTGTGGGCGCGGCGGACCTTCAGGAAGTCGTCGAGGAACCCGAGGAAGGCGAGGATCAGGACCGCCCCGAACAGCACCATGGCCTGGTCGGAGAAGACGAGCCCCTCCCGCATGTGCGCGGCGAACCAGCCGATGAACGCGGCACCGATGATCGCGATGCCACCCATCGTCGGCGTGCCGGCCTTGTGCTGGTGCTCCGGACCGCGGTCCTCCTTGCCGAGGATCGGTTGGCCCTTCCCCCGGTTGCGGAAGAACCGGATGATCAGGCGGGTGCCGACGAGCGACACCAGCATCGATACCGACCCGGCGATCATCAGGGCGATCACGTGAGCTGCTCCAGGAGTTCCCGGGCCACTGCCCGGTCGTCGAACGGCAGGACAGCAGCACCGATGGTCTGGGTGGCCTCGTGACCCTTGCCGGCGATGACCACCATGTCCCCGGGACGAGCTGCCCCGAGGGCCTCCTCGATGGCGACCCGGCGGTCGGGCTCCGAGGTGACGGATCGAAGGTACTCGTCGGGCACCCCGCGGAGCACGGCCGCGATGATGTCGAGCGGCTCCTCCGACCGAGGGTTGTCGGACGTGACGATGACGACGTCGGCGAGCTCGGCGGCGACACGCCCCATGAGCGGCCGCTTCTCCGCATCACGATCGCCGCCGCATCCGAACACCACGATGACGCGTCCGCCGGCGACGGTCTCGCGGGCGCTCTCCAGGGCGACCTGCAGGCCGTCAGGCGTGTGTGCGTAGTCGACGACGACGTGGAACGGTTGCCCCGCGGCGACGGCCTCGAAGCGTCCCGGCACGGGCGTGACCGTCGCGAGCCCGGCGACGATCACATCGACGTCGATGCCGAGCGCCTCCGCGGCCGTCGCCGCGGCGAGCGAGTTCGAGACGTTGAACCGTCCACCGAGCGGCACGACCACGTCCCTGCCGCGCCAGCGGAACGAGTGCCGGTCCGCCTGCACGACGAGATCGACCGCGTCGGCGAGCCCGTAGCCGACGAGTGCGATCGTGGCGACGTCGGCGAGCAGCTGCCCACGCACGTCGTCGAGGTTCACGATGCCGAGCGCGGTGAACTGCGGTTCGAAGAGCCGCGCCTTCGCGGCGAAGTAGCGCTCCTCGGAGCCATGGAGGTCGAGGTGGTCGCGGCCGAGGTTCGTGAACACCGCTGCCGCGAAGCGCGTGCCGTCGACCCGGTGGAGCGCCAACGCGTGCGAGGAGACCTCCATCACGACCGCGCGCCTGCCGTCGTCACGAAAGGTGGCCAGCAACGTCTGCAGCTCCGGCGCCTCCGGGGTCGTCTTGCTGCCCGAGAGCGTGCCGATGATGCCGGTCGGCCATCCGGCCGCCTCGAAGATCGCCGCGAGGAGATGGGTGGTCGTCGTCTTGCCGTTCGTCCCGGTGACACCGACGACGGTGAGCTGCTCGCTCGGATCGCCGAGCACCGCGCTCGCCACGGGACCCGCGGCGACACGGGTGTCGTCGACCACGATCTGCGCGAGTCCGATGTCGAGGACGTGGTCCACGAGCAGCGCGGCCGCGCCGCGCTCGGCGGCCTCCGCGGCGAAGCCGTGTCCGTCGGCGGACGACCCGCGGATGCAGCACAGCAGCGATCCCGGCGTCACCGCGCGCGAGTCGTGCGTGACCGCGCAGACGCGGGTCAGCACGTCACCGTGCACGCCGGTCACCTCGACGCGTGCGCGGCCCGGGGTGTTCAGCCGCTGGATGACGTCCTCCAGCGTCGGGCTCGGTCGGTCGGCCATCACGTCTCGGGACAACCGCCACTGGCCGTCGGCGGCTCGATGTCGAGCTGGTTGATCGCGACCTCGGCGATCTTCGTGAAGACCGGCGCCGCCGTGTCGCCGCCGTAGCGGGGACCGCTCGCGGGTGGCTCGTCGATCGACACGAGGATGGTCACCCGCGGCGCCTCTGCGGGCAGGAAGCCGACGAACGACGCGTAGTACGCCTTGTTGCCGTCCTCGTCGAAGTAGGTGCCGTTCGGCTGGGCCTTGTAACCGGTGCCGGTCTTGCCGGCGATCGTGAACCCGGGAACCTTCGCCCGTGAGGCGGTGCCGGCGCAGATCACGTTGCGCATGATGAGGTTCATCTGCTCGGCGATCTCGGGGCGGATCACCTCGTGCGATGGCGAAGCCGGCGTCGAGTGCTCCTCACCGCGCTCGTCGATCGTCGAGCGAACGAGCTTGGGCGCCACGTAGGTCCCATCGTTGGCGATCGTGTTGACGGCGCCGATGAGTTGGATCGCCGTGGCGGCCACGCCCTGACCGTAGGCCACGGTCACCCGCTCGGTCCCCCGCCACTCCTCGTGTGGCCGCAGGATCCCCGTGCTCTCACCGGGGAAGCCGAGGTCGCTGCGGGCGCCGAGGCCGAACGCTCGCATGTACTCCTCCTGCTTCGCCTCACCCATCGACTGCGAGACGGCGACCGTGCCGAGGTTCGACGACTTCGCGAGGATCCGCGCCACCGTCATCGTCTCGAGCCCGTGCTGGGTCGCGTCGTGGAGCACGGTGTCGTAGAAGAGCTTCTCGCCCGGCACGTCGAACGTCGTCTCGGGTGTCACCGTGCCCTCGTTGAGCGCGCCGGAGACGGTGATGACCTTCGCCACCGAGCCCGGCTCGTAGGCGTCGACGGCGGCGATGTTCGCCGACGAGACGTGGACCTCGCCGCTCTCCTTGTCCCGTCGCACGCTGGCCATGGCGTAGATCTCGCCGGTCGCCGTGTCCATCACGATCGCAGTGGCGCCGCGCGCGCCGATCTCGTTGACCTTCTCCATCAGCGCCTGTTCGGCGGCGAACTGGATCGGTCGGGAGATGCTGAGCACGAGATCGTCACCGGGCACGGCCTGCTCCAGGATCCGCTTGCCCATCGGGATCGAGCGGCCGTCGCCGTCGCGCTCGCGCACGAGCTTGCCGGGCTCGCCCGTGAGCTCGGCGTCGAACTGCTTCTCGAGCCCGCCGATGCCCCGACCGTCGACGTCGGTCCGGCCGAGCACCCCGCGGGCGAGGTCGCCGGCGGGGAACACCCGGGTCGGCTCGTCGTACCAGCCGACGCCGGCGAGATCGAGGTTCTGGATCGCCTCGGCGGTGACGTCGTCGATCTGGCGGGCGACGTAGACGAACTGGCGGTCCTTGGCGAGGTCGGCCGCCAGGGACGCCTGCTCGTCGGGGGTGAGGCCGAGCATCGGTCCGAGCGCGGCAGCCGTGCCAGCCGGGTCGACGACGAGGCTCGGGTTGGCGAAGATCGTCGTCGCCGGGACCGAGATCGCGAGCTCGTCACCGTCGCGATCGAAGATCACACCCCGCTCGGCGGTGAGCTCGGCCTCCTTCGTGCGCTGCGCTTCGCCGAACGCGACGTACTTGTCGGACTCGGCCGTCTGCAGCAGCGCGACCCGCCCGAGAAGGCCGAGCAGCACGAGCGCGACGACCCAGAAGATCGTGAGCAGACGGCGACGGGGACGCCCGGCGCGCCAGACCGACGGCGTCGATGCCGAGCGGGCGGACGCTCGGTTGCGGCGGGTCAGGCCCTTCGCCGGCGTCGATCGGACCCGACCATGGCGGCGGAGCGGCGTCGCCTCCGGGGCGCCGCGGCGGGTCCTCGCCCCTGCTGCGGTCGCGCCGCGCCGCGCCGATGCCGGTGCCGTGCGGCCACTCGGCGCGCCGGCGTGGCGGTGAGCACTGGCAGTGCGATGGTGGGCATGGACGTCACGACCTGCCGCAGTGCGTTCCGCTGGCGCGCGGCGAGTTGCGCGGGCCGGCGCCGCCGTGCGCGTCGCGGACGAGCGGCCGGACGTACGGGCGGATGCACCGGCCGCCGGCTTGGCGGACGACCTGGCTGCCGGCTTGGCGGACGACCTGGCGGCCGGCTTGGCGGACGACCTGGCGGCCGGTTTGGCGGACGGCCTGGCGGACGACATGGCTGCCGGCACTCGCTTCGCCGCGCTGCGTGTCGCCCCGGACCGGCTCCCCAGGCTGACGTCAGGCTTGCCCCGCTTCACGGTGCCTCCCCGCTCACGACCCGCTTGACCCGCTTGTGCACCTCGAAGGGATCCTCGAGGCCGCCGATTCCCTGCGGGTCGAGCCCGTCACCCGCCGCGACGGCGACCATCTGGACAACGGCCGGGTCGACGACGATGAAGGCGCTCGAACGTCCCGGCACCAGTCCGAGCTTCGCGGCCTCGGCGGCGATGCGCTCCGGCGAACGCAGCGACGCGTTCTCCTTGCGGAGCTCCGAGAAGCGGGCTCGGGCGATGTCGACGCCCTCCTCGGCGCGGTCGATGTCGAGCTGGTTCTCGGCGAGCCGCGTCTGGAACACCGTGAGGGCGAGCATCAACGCGAACACGATCGTGAAGGTCAGCGCGGCGAAGCGCACCGTGCGGCGCGACCGCGGCACCACCACGAGCTCCGGGCGCTTCTTGGCGGGCGCGCGGCGCGATGCCGCCTCCTGCCGTGCGCCGGCGCGAACCTCGCGCAACGCGACGTCGTTCATCCTGGTCGCCGTAGCTGCCATCGCGTCCGCCTCAGTCCTGCCGTTCGGGTGCCGTCGCCAGCTTCTCGGCCGCCCGCAGGCGCGCCGACTCCGCTCGAGGATTCGTCTCGATCTCCGCCTTCGACGGCTTCGCCGCGCCGGGTCGCACGAGGCGCACCGTCCGCACGGCACCGCACGCGCAGGGCAGGCCGGGAGGGCACTCGCAGCCGCCGGTCGCTGCCTGGCGGAAGGTCGCCTTGACGATGCGGTCCTCGCCGGAGTGGTACGCGAGTACAGCGATGCGGCCACCGGGTGCCGTGGCATCGATGGCCGCCTCGATCGCCGGCGCGAGGACCTCGAGCTCCCGGTTCACCTCGATGCGGATCGCCTGGAACGTCCGCTTCGCGGGATGCCCACCTCGCCGGCGTGCCGGTGCCGGGATCGCATCGCGCACGACCGCTGCCAGCTCGGCCGTCGACTCGATGGGGCGGGCGGCGACGATCGCGCGGGCGATGCGGTTGGCGAACCGCTCGTCGGCGTGGTCGAGCAGGATCCGCGTGAGCTCCTCGACGGAGTAGCCGTTGACGACATCGGCGGCCGACCACGGCTCGGTCGGGTCCATCCGCATGTCGAGCGGACCTTCGTTGCGATAGGAGAAGCCGCGCTCGGCCCGGTCGAGCTGGGGCGACGACACGCCGAGGTCGAACAGGACGCCGGAGACAGGGGGAAGACGGAGGTCGGTCATGACGGTCGCAAGGCGATCGAATCGTGCGTGGCGGAGCGTCACCCGATCGCCGAAGGGAGCGAGGTTCGCCCCGGCGGCGGTCAGCGCGGCAGGGTCCCGATCGAGCCCCAAGAGGCTGCAATCGGGACGCGCCGCGAGGAGCAACGCCGCGTGGCCACCCCCGCCCAGCGTGGCGTCGACGATGACGCCTGCTGGTACGTCGGCGAACAGCCGCACGATCTCGGAGCCCATCACCGGCGAGTGGTGGAAGTCTCGACCGGTGACGGGATCGTCGTTCACTGCGTCGCTCCGAAGAGTGTTCGGCGGGTTCCGCCCATCGGCAGCCCTCCGGTCAGCTGGTGCTGCCGGGATGTCTCCCCGGTCATGCGAGACGGATAGCGGGCGGAGTTGGGGCTGTCCATCTTGCTGGCCGGAAGGCTGCGGGTGGGCGGAACGTCGCCGAATGCCACGGATGTCGTCTCCTCGGTCTCCTTCCTCACTCGGCAGCGCCCCGGATGAGGGCGCCTCCCTGCTCGGTCTGACGCTGGTAGGTGGCCGGGTTCCAGATCTCCACGCGGTCGAACGATCCGGCCACCACGACCGAGCTGGCGGGCTCGATCCCGGCGAACTCACGGAGCTCTCGATCGATGGTGATCCGGCCCTGGCCGTCCACCTGGACCTCGACGGTGTTGGCGGCGAGTGCTCGCTGCTGGGCCCGGCTGATCTCGCCGCGCCTGACCTTCTCGATCATCTCGTTCGCCACCTCCTCGAAGCCGTCTGCTGTCAGGACGTCGATGCAGCCGTCGAGGCCGAAGGCGAGGTAACACCGCGGTTCGAAGCGCGGGCGGTACGCCGAGGGCAGTGCCAGTCGACCCTTCGGGTCCAACTGGCGCTCGTGCCGTCCGACGAACACCGTCCTTGCCTCTTTCGTTGGTCGTGCCTGCCTCTGGAGCGGGTCCTTCAGGCGACCTCGCGATCACCCCCGCTCCCCATCGGTCCCCACTTTGCCCCCCACAGCCCCCCTCTGTCAACCACTTCGCCCCACTTCGCGCCACTCTGGGCCATTCGGCCCCCGCCCCCCACCCCTCCCTCCACCACCCCGTCCGCCGCTCTAACGGCCGCCCCACCGCCGCTCCAACGGCCGCCCCCATCCAAGGCAGCGTTTCCGATCGCCCCCGGTCGAAAACCCTGCCTCAAACCGGATCGCACCGGGCCGGGACGGGAGCAGGGCGCTGGCGTGGCCGGGGCGGAGCCGGGGCCCGGCGCGGGACGGGGGCGGGGGCGGGGCGCGGGCGGGGCGCGGGCCGGCGTGGGACGGGGGCCGGACCGGGGGCGCGTGGCAGGGCGGGGCCGGGTGGGGCGGGGCCGGGTGCGGCGGGGCCGGGTGGGGCGGGGCCTACGGAGCGGGGTAGGGCGAGGGTGGTCAGCGGGGGAGGGCGGCGAGGAGCGCGGCGACGAGGTCGCCGGCGCCCACGGGCAGCGACACGGCCGCCGACTCGAGCTCGCCGAGCGCGGGACGGGGCGCGGTGAGGAGCCGGATCAGCGCGTCGCCGTCCCAACGCAGGTACGCACCACACTGGAAGCGGGCGGCCGACCGGGTCCGCCGTTGGCTCACACCGACCACCTTGCGGTCGTGCAGCGTGACCTCACCGGCACCGAGCCCGGCGAAGCAGACGAGTCGGGACCAGGGGGCGTCGACCGGCCGGCCGCGGTGCACGGTGGCGCCGGGGAACCCGCATGCGAGGAGTGCCCGGGCCCAGGCGTCACCGACCCACCACATCGACCGCCCGACGTCGTCCAGCCAGAGCGGGTCGCCGGCCGGCACCACCAGGTCGACCCAGACCACTTCGCCGGGAACGAGCAGCACTGCTCCCCCACCGCTGCGCCGGCGGGCGACCTCGACGCCGGCGGCGCGGCACGCCTCGGCGTCCACCACGTCCGCCGCTTGGGTCGAGCCGAGCACGAGGGCGGGGCGTTCGACGCTGAAGACCCATGCGGCACGCTCCGCGCCACCCGCGGGCGGCAGCGGGAGCGCGTGGAACTCCGCCGCGGCCCCGACGAAACGCTCCACCGCCCAGGTCATCGCGACAGCGTCGCCGTTCTCAGGACGCGATCGCCAGGTAGGGCTTCCAGTCCTCCGGCACCCGTCCGATCGCGACGACCACCCAGGCCAGCTCTCGTGGCGCTCGTGGCGCCCGGGCGAGACGCATCCCGGCCTCCGTCGGCGTGCGGTCGCGCTTGAAGAGATTGCACGGCCGGCATGCCGCGGCGACGTTGTCCCACGCGTGCGAGCCGCCTCGGCTCCGCGGGAAGACGTGGTCGATCGAGTCCGCGGCCCGCCCGCAGTACTGGCAGCGGTGCTCGTCCCGGGCGAAGATCGCCCGCCGTGACAGCGCGGCGACCCGCTGGTACGGCACCTTCACGACGTAGTGCAGGCGGATCACGGTCGGGCTCGGGATGCTCAGCCGAGCGGAGTGGATCTCGGTGCCGTCGTCATGGACGATCTCCGCCTTCCGCGCGAGGACCAGGCACGCAGCCCGGCGCGCGGGCACGATGCTGAGCGGCTCGTAGGTCGCGTTGAGGACGAGCGCGCTCCGCATGGCTGGCAACCTTTACCGAAGCTGCCCGAGTCCGGAAGACGATTTCAGCCTTCTCACGCGTCTCGTCCCAACCGATCCCACCGGCGACACCACGCCAGGTAGTTGATCACGTCGGCTGGTTCCGGACGGCGTTCGGCATCGCCGTACTGGGTCACGAGCCGGAACCGGAGATAGCCCCCCGCCGGCACGGGCAGGAACGGTGGTCGCTTCCACCAGCCGGGCGCGGCGAGGCGGTGGACCTGGCGGAACGCCGTCGGCCACAGCTCGGGACGGCTCACCAGAGCGGATGCGATGCGCAACCAGTCCACCGTCAGACCTTCGGTTCCTTCGGTAGACCGAGCACCATCTCCCCCACGATATTCCGCTGGATCTGCGACGAGCCGGCATAGATCGTTCCGGCTCTGGCGGTCAGGAACGTACCGACCCACGACGCCGAGTCGTTCGGGGCGCCCTCGTCATCCGTCTGGAACGCGTTGGAGGGCCAACGGCCGCTCGGGATCATGGCGTCCGCACCGAGGATGTCGAGCGACAACTCGGTGACCACGCGGTGGTACTCGCTCCAGTACAGCTTGAAGATCCCGCCGTCGGGACCCGGGTGGTGCCCCGCCAGGAACTTGGTGAGCGTCCGCAGCCCGATCCAGCGCATGATCTGCACCTTCGAGTAGCACCAGGCGAGTCGCTGCCGGATCACGGGGTCGTCGGCACGACCACGTTCCTTGGCGAGGACCAGCAACCGGTCGAGCTCACCTTGGAACTTCACGGGCAGCGTCGCCGCGGCTTCGCCGCGCTCGTATCCGAGCAGCGTCATCGCGACCGCCCACCCGTTGTTGATGCCCCCGACGACGTTCTCCTTAGGGCAGACGGCGTCCGTGTAGAAGACCTCGTTGAACTCACTGTCGCCGGAGATCATCTTGATCGGGCGGACCTCGATGCCCGGCTGGCGCATGTCGACGAGGAGGAACGAGATCCCCTTGTGGCGGGGTGCGTCGGGATCGGTGCGGGTGAGCGTGAAGATGTGGTCGGCGAGGTGGCCGGCGCTCGTCCAGATCTTCTGCCCGTTGAGGATCCACTGGTCGCCGTCGAGCGTGCCCCGCAGCGCGAGGTTCGACAGGTCGGAGCCGGCGTTCGGCTCGGAGTAGCCCTGGCACCACGTGTCCTCGCCGGAGAGGATGCGCGGGAGGTAGTGGCGCTTCTGCTCCTCGGTGCCCCATTGCAGGAGCGTGTTCCCGAGCATCTGGATCCCGAACACGTCGTTCGCGCCGCCGGTCGGCACGCCGGCTCGGGCGAACTCCTCCGCCACGATCACCTGCTCGAGCGCGGACAGGCCGGCACCGCCGTACTCCTGCGGCCAGCCCGGCGCCAGGTAGCGCGCTTCGTGCAGTGTCCTGCGCCAGGCAGCGACGAAGGCCGTGACGTCGTCGCCCTCGAGCGCGCCGATGCCACGCCAGCCCGCCGGGAGCTGCTCGGCGAGGAATGCCTGGACCTTCTCCCGATATGCCTCGGCCTCAGGCGCGTACGTGGGCTGCATGGCCCGATGTTACCGCGCGGTCATCTCCGTCGAGGAGGCGGACGGAGCGCGAGTGCAGCCGCGCCGACGAGCGGACCGTCGCTTCCCAGCCCGCCCGGGCGGACCGTCATGCCGCGCGCGAACTCGATCGTCGCCAACCGGTCGAGCTCCCGCTGGGCGGCCGCGAAGAACGGTTCGCCGAAGCCGAGCGCCACCGAGCCGGCGACGACAGCCAGTGACAGGTCGAGCAGCACCGTCGCCGCGGCAAGGGCCCGGCCGACGAGCGTCCCGGTCCGCGCGATCACCTCCGGCGTGGCGTCCGCTGCCGCGACGCCGGTGATCGCAGCGATGCTCGTCCCGCTCGCCTCGGCTTCAAGGCAACCCCGTCCACCACAGGCGCACGGGCGTCCACCCGGCACGACGACGACGTGGCCGATGTGCCCGGCGTTCCCCGATGCGCCGTCGAGCAGTCGGCCGTCGAGGACGATGCCGCCGCCCACACCCGTCGAGACCACCAACCCGATGAAGTCGTCCACACCGGCCGCCGCCCCGAGCCAGCCCTCGGCAAGTGCGAGCGCCTTGGCGTCGTTGTCGACCGTGGTCGGGAGGCCGGTGTGGCGGGCGATCGCGTCGTGCAGCGGAAAGCTCCGCCAGCGAGGGATGTTGAGCGGCGACACGGCGCCGCCTCCACGCTCCATCGGCCCTCCGCAGCCGACACCGCACGAGGACGGCTCGACGCCGATCGCCGCAGCCTGCGCGAGCACGCGGTCGATCAGCGCGGCGACCCCCGGCCAGGGATCCTCGCGCCGCGTCGCCATCCGCTCCCGCACGAGCACGACGCCCGCGGCGTCGACCACACCCACGTCCAGCTTCGTCCCGCCGATGTCGACCGCCAGTGCCGAGACCACGGTCCGTGACGGTAGTGGTCCTCGAATCTCCGTCTAGCTTGTGCTCCTGTGACTGCTACTGCGGCCTCTGCCACTCGCTCCTTCGCCGACGTGTTCTCCTCGATCGCTGAGAACATCGAGCAGATCGTCTACGGCAAGCCCGATGCCATCGAGCTCGCGCTGGTCTGCCTGCTCGCCGAGGGTCACCTGCTGGTCGAGGACGTGCCGGGCGTCGGCAAGACGAGCCTCGCGAAGGCCCTCGCCGGCTCGATCGACTGCACCTGGCGGCGCGTGCAGTTCACCCCCGACCTGCTGCCCGCCGACCTCGTCGGTGTGAGCGTCTGGCAGCGCTCGACCGAGACGTTCCAGTTCCAACCCGGGCCGATGTTCGCGAACATCGTGCTCGCCGACGAGATCAACCGCGCGTCGCCGAAGACGCAGTCGGCGCTGCTCGAGTCGATGGAGGAACGCCAGGTCACGGCGGACGGTCGCACGTACCCGCTGCCGCCGCCGTTCATGGTCATCGCGACGCAGAACCCCGTCGAGCAGGAGGGCACCTACCGCCTGCCGGAGTCACAGCTCGACCGCTTCCTGCTGCGCCTCTCGCTCGGCTACCCGACGCGCGCTGCCGAGCTGACGATCCTCGAGACGCTCGGAGCGAACGAGGCGATCGCCAACCTGCGGCCGGTGGCGACCTCGGAGGAGGTCCTCCAGATGGTGCGGGCGGCGAAGGCCGTGCACCTCGCGCCGGTGCTCAAGGGATACCTCGTCGATCTCGCCGAGATGAGCCGGCGCCATCCGTCGCTGACGCTCGGCATGTCGCCTCGGGCGACGCTCCAGCTCGCCCGGGCCGTGCGGGCCCGCGCCGTCTCCCAGGGACGGGACTTCGGCACCCCGGACGACGTGAAGGCACTCGCACTCCCCGTGCTATCGCACCGCCTCCTCGTACGCCACGATGCTGCCCTCCAAGGAGTCACGGGCGAGAGCGCGATCGAGGACGTCCTCGCCGCCGTGCCGGTCCCGACGGCCCCGAGGGCGTCAGGACGCTGAGCCTTGCCGACGCGACAGGGCTGGCTCGCGATCGTCGCCGGAGCCGTCGTCGTCTTCATCGGGCGCCTGTTCGGCGTGCTCGAGCTGTACGTCATCGGCGCAGCGGCGATCGGGATCGCCATCGCCGCGGTCCTCGTCGTGCGGCTGCGTCCGGTGCGTCTCCGGGTCGGCCGCCGTGTCACGCCGCGACGGGTGCACGCCGGCGACACGGCCCGCGTCGAGCTGACCGCGAGCAATCGGGCGAGCCTGCGAACGCCGCTGTTGACGATGCGTGACCCGGTGTCGTCGACGCAGGGCGCCTCGCTCCACCTCGCGCCGCTGCGCCACGGCCGCACCGCCCGAGCCGCGTATCGCCTCCCGACTCGCAAACGGGGGAAGATCGTCGTCGGCCCGTTGCAGTTGACGCGGACCGACGTGCTCGGCCTGGCGAGTCGCACCGTCAACGCAGCGCCGATGACGAGCGTCCTCGTGCTCCCGCGCTGGGACCGAGTGGCGGTGCCGGGATCCGGCCCCGACCGCGGGCAGCTCGGCCAGCACCTCCGGATGCGTGCGCTCGGACGGCAGGGTGAGGAGTTCCGTTCGCTGCGCGAGTACGTGGCCGGTGACGACCTGCGCCGCATCCACTGGCGGGCGAGCGCGCGCGGCGAGGAGCTGAAGGTCAGGGAGACCGAGATCCAAGGGACGAGGACCTTGGCCGTCGTGCTCGACCTGCTCGTCACGTCGCACGACCCCGAGTCGTTCGAGCGGGCGATCAGCGCCGCAGCGTCGATCGTGCTCAGCGCGCTCGAATCGGGTCGTGACGTCCGCTTCTCGACGAGCGAAGGACTCGATCTCTCCCCCACCACGACCGGCTTCGACGCCATGCTCGAGCACCTGGCGCTGGTGGAGCCCATGCGGTCCGGGTCGGTCATGGCCGCCGTCGGCGCTCTCGGCTCGCGACTGCACGGCGGGCTGATCGTGCTCGTCGGCGGCACCGTCTCGGCACCGGTGCTCGCCGGTCTGCGTGGTGCGGCCGGCGCCGACGCCACGGTCGCGATCGCCTGCAAGGCGCCGGTCCCGGCTCGCATGCCGAGCGTGTTCGTGATCGACGCGTCGGTGGATGGCGCGTTCGCGCCGGCGTGGGACGCGCTGGTCGGCACGCGCAACCCACCGCAGACGTACGGCGTGCCGCACGGCGTGACCACCCGCAGCTTCCCCGCACCCGACGAGGTCGTCCTGTGAGCGCGGCCAGGCGCAGCAGCCCCGTCGCCAACGCCGCGACGCTCGCGCTGACGGCCACGACGCTCGCCACGACGCTCACGTTCTGCCGGGTGTTCCCCGACTGGTCGTTCCTCGGCCCGTTCGTCGTGGTCGGCCTGTCGATGCACGCCGCGATGGCGGCGGCGCGCTGGCAGCGCTGGGGCTTCTTCTCGGCGACCCTGCTCGCCGGAGCCGTCCTCGCCGTGGTGCTGGGTGTCCTCTACTACCGGGACACGTTGTTCGGCTTCGTGCCGACGCGCGCCACGTGGGATGCCGGGTGGCAGGAGCTGGCCGACTCGTTCAGCCTGTTCCGCACGACCGTCGCCCCGGTCCCGTCCGACGGCGGATTCGCCGTCGCGATCGCGCTCGGCACCGGGCTGTGCGCGTACCTCGCCGACTCGTTCGCGTTCCGGGCCTACGGCCGCATCGAGGCGCTCGTGCCGTCCGGTCTGCTCTTCGTCACGGCGTCGGCGCTCGGCACCGACCGTCATCGGCTCTCGACGGCGGCGCTCTGGCTCGCGTGCGTCGTCGTGACCGTCGCGCTGCTGCGCGCCGCCCACAGCGAGGCGACGACGGCGTGGCTCGGCGGTGGCGCGCGTTCGCGCACGGTCTCGGTCATCGCCGGCAGCATCACGCTCGCCGTCGTCGCGATGATCGCCGGCACCGTCATCGGGCCGAAGCTGCCGGGAGCCGAAGCCGACGCGCTCATCGACACCCGTACCCGGAACCACTCGGGCACGGAGGTCATCAGCCCGCTCGTCGACGTCCAGGCCCGCCTGGTGAACCGCAGCAACACCGAGCTGTTCACGGTGACGTCCGGCGCGCAGTCGTACTGGCGCCTGACCACGCTCCCCGAGTTCAACGGCCAGCAGTTCACCGCCCCCGAGCACGAGTACATCGACACGGACTCGCTCGACGCATCCGAGATCCCGCAGACCGCAACCGTTCGCCAGCAGATCCGCATCGCCTCGCTCGGCTCGATCTGGGTTCCCGCCGCGGCCAACCCGGTCGACGTCTCGAGCACGGAGTCGCTCCTGTTCGACGACGAGAGCGGTTCGATCATCCGTGAGCAGGGCAACCTGTTCCCCGGCCTCGGCTACACGGTGACGTCGGTGCTGCCGACGTTCACGGCCGAGCAGCTGCGCGCGGCGACGGCGTCGAACCCGCCCGGCGAGCAGTACCGCTCGCTGCCGGAGGACTTCAACCAGGACCTCCGCGACGTCGCTGCGGCAGCCACGGCCGGCACGGCAACGCCGTACGACCAGGCGCTCGCACTGCAGAACTACTTCCGGGCGAACTTCAGCTACAACGTGAACGTCTCCCGCGGGCACAGCATCCGCAGCATCGAGGCCTTCATCAACGCCCGCGAGGGCTACTGCGAGCAGTTCTCGGTCTCGTTCGCAGCGCTCGCCCGCACGCTCGGCCTCGCGACCCGGGTCGCCGTCGGGTTCACCCCAGGCGACAAGGACGCGATCGGCGTGTGGCACGTCCGCGGGAAGCACGCGCACGCCTGGCCCGAGGTCTGGTTCGACAGTGTCGGCTGGGTCCCGTTCGAGCCGACTCCCGGTCGTGGCGTTCCCGGCGGCGAGGGCTACACCGGCGTCCAGGCGCAACAGGAGGGCGGCGTGCTCACCGGCGACGCCGACCCTGCGACCGGGGCAGGCACCGGCGACGCACCACCCGTCCCGGCGACCGTGCAGCCGACCGTGCCGACGATCCCGATCGAGGGTCCCGGTGAAGGGCGGGAAGGCAGCATCGGCCTCGACGCCCCGACCGAGACGGTCGCCGCCCCCGGCCGGTCGTTCCCGTGGTTCGCCGTGGTGCTCGTGCTCGCTGCGGTCGCCGTGTGGGCCGTGCTCATGCCACCGATCGCCCGATTCGTCACCCGCCGCGGCCGCCGGCGTTCACCCGCCGAGCAGGTGGTCGCCGGATGGCGCAGGGCGACCGCTGCGCTGGCGCTGATCGGCGCCCGCCGCCGCCCGAGCGAGACGCCGACCGAGCACGCGGTTCGAGCGTGGAAGATGACCGGCATCGACGAGAAGAGCCTGCAGGACCTCGCCCACAGCGCGACGCTCGCCGCCTATGCCTCCGACCACGTCGCCGAGAGCGACGCCGACACGGCGGTCCTGCTGGCGAGCCGCATCGGCCGCCTCGTCGAGCACCGGGCCCCGTTCAGCGTGAAGCTGCTCGCACGCCTCGACCCGAGGCGTGCCGCCGTGCTCGGCTGAGCCGGGCGATCGCGCTCAGGGGCGGCGGAAGCGATCCTTCAACCGGCTCGGGTCCGGCCGGCGACCACGCACCACGCCAGCGAGATCCTGCAGGCCGACACGACCCATCGCCCGCAGGTTGCGCTCGATCACGAACGCACAAGCGAGCATGGCCAGGAAGCCGACGAACGACAGCAGGAAGTGCACCTGGAGCGTCGCCACGAGGAACGCGAGACCGACGACGAGCCCCAGCGCTGCCCACCGCACCCGGCGCAGACCGTGGCGGTACAACGATGAGGCGCCGACCTGTTGCGCGAACTTCGGATCGTTCTCGTAGAACTGCTCCTCGATCTGCCTGAGGATGCGCTGTTCGTCTTCCGAGAGCGGCATGGTCGTTCTCCCTGGCCCAGCCCCGACTCCGTGGCGAGTACGCAGACATCATCCCACGGAATGTCGCGCGCGACAACGCGAGCGTCAGGCAGTTCGACCGTTCTTCGGGCCGGCGTCGTCCGGCGGCGGTTCGTGGCTGTCCGGACCCCACGCCTGGGCCCCGGTCCGCACGGGTCGGAGCGACCCCTGCTTCATCGCCGCTGCCGGACCGATCGCGGCGGCACCGAATCGGGCGCGGATGTCGTCGACGGCGGCACTTGCCTCGTGCCACGTGTGCTCGAGCGCGACGGCAGCCGCCGGCGAGCCCGCTGTGGCAGCGTCGTCGTCGAACATCGCGTCGAGGCTGAGCTGCTCGACGGCTTCGCCGAGGTTGGAGCCGCTGACCCCGAGCAGCCGGACACCCGGCGTGGGGTCGATCGCCTCGAGCAGCGGGAGCACCGCCGCCGCGATCGCCGGGCCCGTGGTCAGCGGTGCACTCGTGGTGTGCGAGCGGGTGACGGTCTGGAACCCGGCAAAGCGGACCTTGAGGGTGATCGTGCGGGCGCCGACGCCCTGCTGGCGGAGCCGAGAGGCGACGGCGTCGGCCAGGCGGACGATCTGGGCATGGAGCTCCGCCGGGTCGTGGAGGTCGTAGGGATAGGTCTCCTCGTGGCCGATCGACTTCATCCCACGATCCGGCTCGACGGGTCGGTCGTCGAGCCCGTTGGCGAGGCGGAACAGGTGGCGCCCGCTCGCGGTGCCCAGCGTGCCGACCACCGCCGCCTCACCGAGCAGTGCGAGATCGCCGACCGTCTCGACCCCGAGCCGTTGCAGCCGCTCGAACGTGGCCGGCCCGACACCCCACAGCGCCCGGACGGGCAACGGATGGAGGAACGCGAGCTCACCCCCCGGCTCGACCTCGACCACGCCGGGCCCGGGACGGATGCCGGCGGGCGAAGCGACCGGCTTGGCAGCCTTCGACGCGAGCTTCGCGAGGAACTTGTTCGTCGCCACGCCGACGGAGCACGAGAGGTCGAGGCGCTCGGTGATCATCGCTCTGATCGCCTGCCCCGCCTCGGCGCCGGAGCCGAACAGGCGGCGGCCGCCGGTGAGGTCGAGGAACGCCTCGTCGAGCGCCAGCCCCTCCACGAGCGGCGTGAAGCTCTGGAACACCTCGTGGACTTCGGTGCTGACGCGGGCGTACAGCTCGTGATCGCCCGGCAGGAACACCGCGTGCGGGCAGCGCCGGCGGGCGACCGCGGACGGCATCGCCGAGAAGACCCCGAACCGGCGCGCCTCGTAGGACGCCGCGGCGACGACGCCACGCGGTCCCGTGCCGCCGACGACCACCGGTTGGCCGTGGAGCTCCGGGCGCCGGCGGAGCTCGACGGACACGTAGAACGCGTCCATGTCGACGTGCAGGATCGTGCGCACCAGTGGTGCGGACGTCGCTCCGGCCGTCACGCCGAGCGGCCCGTCAGCTCGGCCGGCGCCAGCGGCGCAGGTTGAAGAGGTCGCGGAACGCGAGCCGGGCGACGAGCACGAGCGCCTCTCGCACGATCCCCCCGGACAGCTTCGACTCGCCGTGGGTGCGGTCGACGAAGACGATCGGGATCTCGACGACGCTGCCGCCGCCTCGGACCAGGCGGTGGGTCATCTCGATCTGGAACCCGTAACCATCGGCACGGATCGTCGGCAGGTCGAGCGCGCCGAGCGCGGCCGAGTCGTACGCCCGGAACCCGGAGGTCGCATCGTTCACCGCCAGACCCAGCATGCCGGCCGCGTACCGGTTGCCCCATCGGGAGAGCGACCGCCGGCGCCACGGCCAACCGACGATGCGCCCGCCGGGGACGTAGCGGCTCCCCATCGCGAGCGAAGCACCGTGCTCGACGGCAGAGACGAGTGCCGGCAGCATCGCCGGGTCGTGCGAGAGGTCGGCGTCCATCTGCACCACCACCGCCGCGCCTCCCGCGAGAGCAGCAGCAAAGCCGTCCCGGTACGCCGAGCCGAGACCACCCTTCCCCGGGCGGCGGATCACCTCGATCCCACCGAGCTCGAGACCGAGCTTGGCGACGAGGTCGGCGGTGCCGTCGGGACTGTCGTCGTCGACCACGATCACGCCTGCGTCGGGCAACGCGGCGCGGATGCGACGGATCACCGTTTCGATGTTCGGCGCCTCGTTGTAGGTCGGCACGACGACGAGGGCTCCCACAGGCCGTCAGCCTACGATGCGGGTGTGGCGCCCCCGCACTCCCCTCCTCCGATGTCCGCGCTCCCGTCGCCGCTCGCCCGGGCGCTCGCGTTCATCGCGATCGTCGTCGCCGGTGCCGCTGGCGGCCTGATCGGATGGGCGCTGGTCGACGTGCAGTGCACCGGCAACTGCGGGACGGCGACGACGATCGGCGCCGTGATCGGCGCGCTCGGCGCGGCGATCGGTACGGCCGTGATCGCAGTGCTCGTGCTGCGGGCGATGGGTGAGTGGCACGAGATCAAGGACCGCGACCGCTCGTGACCGCAGGCGCCGACGAGCTGCTGGCGCTGGCCACCGAGCTCGCCCTCGAAGCAGGCAGGCTCGTCCGCGAGGGTCGCGTCCTGGGACTCGTCGACGTCGAGACGAAGTCGACCGCGACGGATGCGGTCACGGAGTACGACCGCGCCGCCGAAGCGCTGATCGTCTCCCGGCTGCGGACCGCCCGCCCGCACGACGGCATCGTCGGCGAGGAGGGCACCGCCGACGCCGGCACGTCCGGCGTGCACTGGCTGATCGATCCGATCGATGGCACGACGAACTTCCTGTACCGGCTACCGCTCTACAGCGTCTCGATCGCGGCGCGAGACGGCGACGGAGGGCTGATCGGCGTGGTGTACGCGCCGATGACCGACGAGCTGTTCGCCGCCCGACGCGGTGGCGGGGCATCCGTCAACGGCGTGCCGATCACCTGCAGCGACCAACAGATCCTCGGTTCGACCTTGGTCGCGACCGGCTTCGGGTACCTGCCGGAGCGCCGTGCCCGCCAGGGCGAGCGGGTCGCGAACCTCATCGCCGAGGTGCGCGACATCCGGCGGCTCGGGTCGGCGGCGATCGACCTCTGCTACGTGGCAGCGGGTCGGTTCGACGCCTACTACGAGCAGTGGCTGAACCCGTGGGATCTCGCGGCCGGCGAGGTGATCGCGCGGGAGGCGGGCGCCCGGATCGGTGAGTTCCCCGGACGCGACGACGGCGAACCGCCCGGCCTCCTCGTCGCGTCGCCCGGCATCTTCGACGAGATGCTGGCGCTCCTCCGGCGCTCCTGAGGTCACGCCAGGGGTGCGAGGCATCCTTTTGCCCTGCGAGTGCGGCATCATGGGGACGTGGGAACCCGCATCCTGACCGTCGAGGACGACGAACGCATCCGTACCGCCGTGAAGCTCGCGCTCGAGGACGAGGGTTGGACGGTCGAGGAGGCGGCGAGTGGCGAGGACGCCATCGCGGCGTTCCACCGGACGCCAGCCGATGTCGTGCTCATCGACATCATGCTGCCGGGCATCGACGGCTTCGAGCTCTGCCGCACGCTCCGGCGCACGAGCGCCGTGCCGATCGTGATGGTGACCGCACGCGCGGACACACATGACGTCGTGGCCGGGCTCGAAGCGGGCGCCGACGACTACCTCACGAAGCCGTTCGCACCGAAGGAGCTGTCGGCCCGGATCAGGGCGCTCCTGCGCCGGATCCAGACACCCGCCTCGCTCACGAAGGGTCACGCGAAGCTCGTCTTCGGTGATCTCGAGATCATCCCCGAAGAAGGTGCCGTCCTGCTGAACGGCAACGACACCCACCTCACGAAGACCGAGTTCCGGCTGCTCATCGAGCTCGCCTCGAACCCTGGCCGGGTGTTCAGCCGGGAGATGCTGCTCGACAAGGTGTGGGGCTACGGGTACTTCGGCGACGGCCGCCTCGTCGACGTCCACGTCCGCCGCCTCCGCACGAAGATCGAGGCCGACCCGGCGAACCCGAAGCACGTCGTCACGGTGCGCGGCCTCGGGTATCGCCTGCAGACGTGACCGACACGGCGGCGCGGGCCGCCGGCACCGCCCCGCCGACACGGCCCGCTGCCGACGCGACCGGCGCGCCCGGGGAGCCGGCTGCCGCTGGTGGCGACGCCCCTGAGCGCCGGGAGACGTGGAACGAGCGGTTCCGTCGGCGGCTCACGGCGCTGAACAGCTATCGAGTCCCGCTTCGCCGGCGCATCCTGATGACGTTCGCGCTCGGCTCGTTCGCGCTGTCAGCGTTCCTGGCTGCCACGACGTACAGCTTCACGAAGAGCGCGCTCCTGGAGGAGCGCGACGAGAACGCGATCGAGTCGGCGTACGAGAACGCCAAGCTCGTCCGCAGCGCGCTGCTCTCGGACACGCCGTCGGCGGAGATCTTCACGCAGATCGACAACAGCGCGGCGCTCAACGTCGGCGAGGCGTGGTCGGCGTCGGACTCCGAGTTCGGCCGCACGAGCATCCCGTTCGAGCTCCGTCAGCGGGTCACGGTCGACGGCACGCCGGCGCACATGGTCACGTCGATCAACGGCGAGCCCGTGAACATCGTCGGCGTGCCGATCCCCGACCTGGAGGCGAACTACTTCGAGTTCATCCAGCTCTCCGACACGCAGCAGACCTTGAGCAGCGTCGGCCGATCCCTGCTCGCCGCAGCCGTCGTGACGACCGGCCTGGGCGTGCTGCTCGGCTCGCTCGCCGCCCGGCGGTCGGTGCGGCCGCTCGCCGACGCCGCCCAGGCCGCCAAGGCGATCGCCGGCGGACGCCTCGACACACGGCTCGAACCGAACGACGACCCCGACCTGCGCCTGCTGTCGACGTCGTTCAACGACATGGCCGCGGCGCTCCAGGCGCGAGTCGAGCGCGACGCCCGGTTCGCCTCCGACGTGAGCCACGAGCTCCGCTCCCCGCTGATGACGCTCTCGGCGTCGGCCGAGGTCCTGCAGGCGCGGCGTGACGACCTCCCCGAGAAGTCCCGGGCTGCCCTCGACCTGCTCGTCGCGGACGTTGCCCGGTTCCAGGGCCTCGTCGAGGACCTGCTCGAGATCTCCCGCTTCGACGCCGGCGCGATCCGCCTGCACCTCGAGGACCTGCTGCTCGCCGAGCTCGTCCGCCAGGCCGTGTCGGTCAGCAGCGTGCCCGACGCCGAGGTGACCGTGACCGAGCGCGGGGAGTGCCTCGTGATCCGTGCGGACAAGCGCCGCCTGGCGCGAGCCATCGCGAACCTGATCGACAACGCCCGCTTCTACGGTGCCGGCGACATCACGGTCGAGGTGTCGGAAGCGCTCGGCGAGCCCGGCCCGGTGACCAGCGCATGGATCGCTGTCGAGGATCACGGCCCGGGCGTGCCGGCCGAGGAGCGTTCGATCGTCTTCGAGCGCTTCGCCCGCGGCGCGAGCGCCGGGCGGCGTAGCTCGAGCGAGGGTGCCGGTCTCGGGCTCTCGCTCGTCGACGAGCACGTCCGCATGCACTCCGGCCGGGTGTGGGTCGAAGACCGTCGCGACGGCGAGCCTGGCGCGCGCTTCGTCATCGAGCTGCCGGCCGAAGAGGTGGGCATGTGAGGCGGCCCTCGCACGCACTGGTGGTCACCCTGGTGATCACCCTCATCACGCTCGTCGCCGGCTGTGGCATCAACCCCGACCGGACACCACGAGACATCCGCGCCGACGAACGCCGATCCTTGATCGACACGCCGACCGCCAACCAGCCCCGACCCGGCACGACTGCCCGGATCTTCCTGCTCGCGCCGTCCGAACAGGGAGCCACGACCAAGCTCCGCCCGGTCGGACGCGATGTCGACGCCGAGCCGACCGACGTCCTCAGGACGCTGCTCGACGGGCTCACGCCGGAGGACCAGCAGGACCGGCTGCGCACCGCGATCCCATCCGGCACACAGCTGCTCTCGGCCGAGCTCGTCGACTCGAGGACGCTCGGCGTCGACGTGTCGTCCGAGTTCTTCGGCACGTCGGGCGAGGCGTTGACGGACGCGATCGCGCAGATCGTGTTCACCACCTACGGCGTCGACAACGAGCTCTCGGTGCTGCTGTCGGTCGAGGGCGTCGCGCAGGAGTGGCCGATCGGCAGCGGGTCGCTCGTCTCCCGGCCGCTGTCGGTGTTCGACTACCCCGACCGCAACCCGACCTCGCAGCCCGACTACCCGTCGCTCCCCTCGCCCGGCGCCCAGGCCGCGGTCGACACCGGCGGCTGAGCGAGCGCTCCTGCGGCGTGCCGCGTCAGCCGAAGAAGATCTCGGCGACGTCGTGGTAGAGCGCCATGTCGAGTGTCCTCGTCTTGCCGAGGGCCTCGGTGAGCGGCGCCCGCGTGATCTTCGTCGCCCGGAGCACGACCATCTCGCCCCACGCACGGTCGTGGACGGCGTCGATCGCAGCCAGCCCGTACCTGGTCGACAGCACGCGGTCGTAGGCGTTCGGCGTGCCGCCGCGCTGCACGTGGCCGATCTGCACCACCCTGGCCTCGAAACCCGTTCGCCGTTCGATCTCGGGCGCGAGCGTCCACGCCACGCCGCCGAGGCGCCGATGGCCGAAGCGGTCCATGCCGAGATCGAGCGGTTCGAGCGTGCCCTCGACGGGTATCGCGCCTTCTGCGACGACCACGATCGAGGCGAAGCGCCCGCGTTGGTGGCGCTGCTCGATCACGTGGCAGACCCGATCGATGTCGAAGGGTCGCTCGGGGATCAGGATCACCGTCGCGCCACCCGCGATCCCGGCGTAGGTGGCGATCCAGCCGGCGTCGCGACCCATCACCTCGACGACCATCACGCGGTCGTGGCTCTCGGCCGTCGTGTGCAGCCGGTCGATCGCGTCGGTGGCGATCTGCACCGCCGTGTGGAACCCGAACGTCACGTCGGTGCCGACGATGTCGTTGTCGATCGTCTTCGGCACACCGACGATCGGCAGGCCGGTGTCCTCGTACAGCATCGACGCAACCGTCAGCGATCCGTTGCCACCGATCACGATCAGCCCGTCGAGCTCGAGCTCGGCGAACGTCTGACGCACTCGCTCGATCCCGTCCGGGTGGTCGTAGGGGCTGCCCCGCTTCGTGCCGAGCAGCGTGCCACCCTTCGGCAGCATGCCCCGCAGCGAACGGACGTCGAGCGTCATGATCTCCTGCTTCAGCACGCCGTCCCAGGCGTCGAAGAAGCCGATCAGCTCGTCGCCGTAGTTCATCTCGCCCTTGCGGACGATCGCGCGGATGACGGCGTTGAGACCTGGGCAGTCTCCACCTCCAGTCAACATCCCGACGCGCATGCGGAGAAGGTAGGCGACGCGTCGGGGTGATAAGAAGCGGTTCCATGGCTTGGGACTCCAGTCGTCGCGTTCCCTGGAAGCGATTGCTCACCTATCTCGGGATCTACGCGGCGGTGATGGTCGCGATCACGGCGGCGACGAACGCCGATCGTTTCGCCGAGGCCGTCCCCGGGCTCGTGATCGGCCTGGTGCTCGCGACGTCGGTGATGGTCGTGATGACGAAGTTCGGCTGGAACCTGCCGATCCTGCGCAGCCGCGAGGAGAACGCGGCGTTGCGCGCCGAGCGCCTCGCCGCTCGAGCGCCGGCGGCGAAGGGCGCGTCGACCTCGTCGAGCTCGGCGACGCACGGACCGCGCCATCGCCCGGCGCCCACCCGCCGGACCACGACCGGTCCGACGCAGCACCCGCGCCGGACCACGCGCAACCGGAAGCGCTGAACCTCGCCACCGCTAACGTCCTGCGCCCATGGGGACCGTGATCGCGATCGACGCCGGCACCACCGGTGTGCGCAGCCGTGCCGTGTTCGAGGACGGTCGCGAGACCGTCGCCGCGTACCAGGAGTTCACGCAGCACTACCCGCGCCCCGGATGGGTCGAGCACGACGCGGACGAGATCTGGCAGGCGGTGCTGGCGACGCTGATGGACGTCGTCGGTCGCCTCGGCGGCGACGAGATCGCGGCGATCGGCATCACGAACCAGCGTGAGACGGTGGTCGCCTGGAGCAGGTCGACCGGGCGACCGTTGCACCGGGCGATCGTCTGGCAGGACCGCCGTACCGCCGACCGGTGCGAGGCGCTCACCGCCGCCGGGCATCTCGATCTCGTCCGGTCGCGCACGGGGCTCGTGCTCGACCCGTACTTCTCCGGCACGAAGATGGCGTGGCTGCTCGGCGAGGGCGGCGTCGCCGCGGGCGACGACCTCGCGCTCGGTACGGTCGACGCCTGGATCCTGTGGAACCTGACCGGTGGCGAGGTCTTCGCCACCGACCCGTCGAACGCGAGCCGCACGATGCTGTACGACATCCGCTCGCTCGCCTGGAGCGGCGAGCTGTGCGATCTGCTCGGCGTGCCACGGCGTGCGCTGCCCGAGGTGCTGCCGTCGAGCGGTCGCTTCGGGCTCACCTCCGATCGGTGCGGCGCACCGGCCGGCATCCCCGTGTCCGGGATCGCCGGCGACCAGCAGGCGGCGTTGTTCGGGCAGGCCTGCTTCGAACCCGGCATGGCGAAGAACACCTACGGCACGGGCAGCTTCGTCCTGATGAACGTCGGATCGACCTGCCCCGAGCCGACGGAAGGCATGCTGACCACCGTCGCGTGGACCCTGGCGGACGGCACGACGGCGTACGCGCTGGAAGGCGCGATCTTCGTCACCGGCGCCGCGGTCCAATGGCTCCGCGACGGCCTCGGCGTCATCGCGTCGGCGGCAGAGGTCGGGCCGCTCGCAGCCAGCGTGCCCGACACGGGCGGGGTCGTCGTCGTCCCGGCCTTCACCGGTCTCGGGAGCCCGTGGTGGGACCCGCACGCACGCGGCACGATCGTCGGCATCACCCGCGGCACCACGGCGGCGCACCTCGCCCGCGCGGTCGTCGAGGCGATGGCGTTCCAGACGCGCGATGCCGTCGACGCGATGGCGGCTGCATCCGGAACACCCGTGAAAGACCTGCGCGTCGACGGCGGGGCGAGCGTGATGGACCTCCTCCTGCAGCTGCAGGCCGACCAGCTCGGCGTCACGGTCCGGCGTCCCGTCGACCAGGAGACGACCGCACTCGGCGCCGCGTTCCTCGCCGGGCTGGCGGAAGGCGTCTGGCCGTCGCTCGCCGCGATCACCGAACGCTGGATGCTCGACCTCGAGGTCCGGCCCGCCGACGACCGAACCACCGCCGACGCCGCGCACCAGACGTGGCTGCGGGCCGTGGAGCGCTCACGCGGCTGGGCGAAGTAGCCCTCCGGCGATCCGGCCGAACACGTCGAGCTGCTGGCGTTCGCGGGAGCGGAAGGCCCGCGTGGCCCGACCGGCGACGACCGCCACGTCGTGCCCGTCGAGCGACGCCCAGGCGAGATCGTGTGGGGCGGTCTCGTGCTGCTGCGTCGGTTCGAGGTGCCGGCTGCCGATGATGAACGCGCCGAGCCAGTCCACAGCAGGAGCCGCGCCGAGCTCCACGAGCAGCCGCTCGTCCGCCGTCGACATGGCGACGACCCAATCGGCCTCGAGGAAGTCACGGGTCTCGACGCACAGTCCGTCCAGCATCTTGTGCGGCTCGAGCTCGACGAGCCGGGCGGCGATCTCGAGCGCGACGATCGCGGTCTCCGGGCGACCGGCGGCAACCGGGCGGATCTCCTCGACAGCGACGCCGTCCACCTCGCCGATCTCGCTCACCAGCAGGTCGACGAGGTCGTCCGACGCGAGCGTGACCACGAGCTCGTCGATCGCCATGCCCGCTCCGCGTTCGAGGATGTCGATGCCGACCACGTCGCCGTGCACGGCTCCGATCCGACTGGCAACCTGTCCCAGCGCACCGGGACGGTCGGGTACCCAGACCCGAACCACGTACGTCAGCACAGGAACGGAAGCTATCGGCGCATCATGCGCGCGAGATGACGGGATCTTGACGAGCGCGTGAACGCTCGATTCCGGGCGTTGCACGATGATCAGAGCTTCGTGAGGCCGCGTTTGAGGTTGCGTACGCCCTGGGCGATGCGCTTCTCGTTCTCGATGAGCGCGAAGCGCACGAAGCCCTCGCCGCCCGGGCCGAACCCGAGGCCGGGCGACAGCGCGACGTCGCAATCACGGACCATCAGCGAGCAGAACTCCACCGAGTCGAGGTCCTTGTACGGCTCCGGGATCGGCGCCCACACGAACATCGTGCCCTTCGGCTTCGGGATCTCCCAGCCGATGCGCGACAGCCCGTCGATCAGCGTGTCACGCCGGCTCTCGTAGATCGCACGGACTTCGTTCGGGTAGTCCGGCGCCTCGTTCATCGTCACCGTGGCGGCGATCTGGACGGGTTGGAACATGCCGTAGTCGAGGTAGCTCTTGAGCTTGACGAGCGCCTGCACGACCTCCTGGTTGCCGAGCAGGAACGCGCAGCGCCAGCCCGCCATCGAGAAGCTCTTGGTCATCGAGTAGAGCTCGACCGCGCACTCCCTCGCGCCTTCGGCCTGGAGGATCGAGGGCGGTTCGTAGCCGTCGAAGCCGACGTCGGCATAGGCGAAGTCGTGGACGACGATCATCTCCCGCTCGCGACAGAAGTCGACCACCCGCTGCATGAAGTCGAGGTCCACGCAGGACCCCGTCGGGTTGTGCGGGAACGAGATCACGAGCACTCGGGGCTTCGGCCAGCCGACGTTCCACGCGTTCTCGAGGCTCTCGAAGAAGTCGCCGGTGAAGTCCTCCTGGACCTTCGGGTCGGACAGCGAGCGCATCGGCACCTGACGGAGGTCGGCGCCGGCGAACAGCGGACCGTAGATGTGGATCGGGTAGCTGGGGCTCGGCACGATCGCCGCGTCACCGCGCTCGAGCAGGACCCACATCAGGTGCGAGAAGCCCTCCTTGGACCCGATCGTGTTCGTGATCTCGAGCTCGGGGTCGAGGTGCACGCCCCACTTGCGCTCGTACAACGCGGCGACGGCTTCGCGCAGCTTCGGCAGGCCGCGCGAGAGCGAGTACCGGTGGTTCCGCGGGATCTGCGCCGCCTCGGCGAGCTTCTCGACGGCGATCGCCGGCGAGGGGATGTCGGGGTTGCCGAACCCGAGGTCGATCACGTCGGCGCCTGCTCGCCGTGCCTCGATCTTCAGACCATTGATGATGGTGAAGACGTACGGCGGCAGGTTCGTGATCCGGCGGAACTCCATAGGGGACCGACGCTATCGGGCGGCGGGGACTCACCCCGGCAAATAGCTGGGCAACACGGACCGTGTTCGGTGGCGAGGCCGTCCCGCGTCCCATGCTGTGCCAGCATTCCCCGCTATGGCAAACGTGCCCCGCGAGGGCTGCATCCACGTCGTGATCGAGATCCCGAGAGGGAGCAGGAACAAGTACGAGATCGAGCACGACACAGGACGGGTGTTCCTCGACCGGCGACTCTTCACGGCCACGACCTACCCGGCGGACTACGGCTTCGTGCCCGACACCCTCAGCGGCGACGGCGACCCGCTCGACGCCCTCGTGCTGCTGGAAGACCCGGTCTACCCGGGCGTGTGGGTCGAGGCGCGGCCGGTCGGCCTGCTCTGGATGCAGGACGAGGCCGGACCCGACGCGAAGCTCATCTGCGTGCCTCCGAAGGAGCCCCGCTGGAAGGGTGTCGAGGACCTGAAGGACCTCCCGGACGAGCTGCTCGAGGAGATCAAGCACTTCTTCGACGTGTACAAGGCGCTCGAACCGGACAAGTACGCCGCGACCGCCGGCTTCGAGAACCGCAAGGCCGCCTGGCGGGAGATCGAGTCCGGACGGGCGAACTTCCGGGCGAGCGGCGCTCACCCCATCTGACGACCAGATCCGACGACCGGATCCGACGACCACATCTGACGACCAGCGGCTCAGCTGATCTCGGACGTCGCGACCGGCCGCCCCTCGCGGACCGACCGCCATGCCGCGAGACCGATGATCAGCGGCGCCCGCCCGTCATGGGCGGTCACCGGCGATTCGCCGCCGTCGCGCACGTAGGAAACGAACGCCTCCCACTCGTGGACGTAGGACGGGATGTAGCGATCGAGGAAGAAGAACGGGAGCAGTGGGGCCGACGTGCCGCTCGCCGTGCGGCGGATGCCCGAATGGGCGAGTGGGTTCTCGGACGCCGCCATGCCGCCGGACCCGAACGCCTCGACGCGCTGGTCGTAGCCGTAGACGGCCTGCCGACTGTTGTCGATCGTGGTGAGGCATCCGTCCTCGTGGCGCAGCACGACGACGGCCGTGTCGACATCACCGGCCGCGCCGATCTCCGGATCGACCCGCACGGCGCCTCGCGCGTAGACCTCCACGACCTCGCTCCCGGTGATGTACCGGGCCATGTCGAAGTCGTGGATCGTCATGTCGAGGAAGATGCCGCCCGAGACCTTCACGTACTCGATCGGCGGCGGCGAGGGGTCGCGGCTCGTGATCCGCACGAGGTGGAGATCGCCGATCTCGCCCCGCTGGACCGCCTCCCGCACCGAGCGATGGGCTGGGTCGAAGCGGCGGTTGAAGCCGATCTGGATCGGCACGCGGGCAGCCGCGACCGCGGCGAGTGCCTCGTCGAGTTGGCCGAGGTCGAGCGAGATCGGCTTCTCGCAGAAGATCGCCTTACCGGCGGCGGCCGTGGCGGCGAGCAGCGGCGGATGGGTGTCGGTGGACGAGCAGATCGCCACGGCGTCCACGTCGTCCGAGGCGAGCATCGCGTCGACTTCGGTCGTGAACGGCACGTCGAGATGGCCACCGACCGACGCCGCGGCGACCCCGTTCACGTCCTGCACCATCGCCAGCGATGCCCCCTCCACGCGGTGGGCGAGCAACTCGGCGTGCATCCGCCCGATCCGCCCCACTCCCAACACCCCGATGCGTACGGTCATCAACAGCTCCGATCGAGGAAAGCACCACTGCACGGCGTGCCGCGTTCACGCCAGATCAACGGATCGTTGATCTGAGGTGAACACGAGCGCGAGCGCGGCGGCGAGGGAAACGCCAGCGGCGAGCCGCAATCGAGCGAGATCGAAGCGAATCGGAGATCGAGCGAGATCGTCAAAACGGTGTTTCCTCCACGGACGGCTTGGGGGCGTCGCCAGCGCCTTGGACGGATTGGTCGTAGTCGACGACCGTGCCGGTCATCATCCCGGAGTCGTCCGAGAGGTAGAACCCGATCAGCTTGGCGACCTCGGGCGGCTTGATGAGCCGGCCGTACGGCTGCCCGGACTCTGCGGCTTCGAGCCAGCCGTCCGTCGCACCGTGGAAGCGGCGCTGCACGGCGTCCTCAGCCTCGGTGTCCATCCAGCCCGGGTTGACCTGGTTCACCCTGATGCGGTGGCGCATGAGCGAGTAGGCGGCGTTCTTCGTCATCACCGCGAGCGCACCCTTCGAGACACAGTACGGGAGGATGAACGGCTGCCCACCATGGCCCGAGACGCTGCCGATGTTGACGATCGATCCGGCGACCTGTTCGCGACGCATGATCCCGGCAACGCCCTGGAGCAGGAAGAAGGGTGCTCGGACGTTCGCCGCCATCATGTCGTCCCAGTGCTCCACGGTGGTCGTCCAGACGTTCGCCCGGCCGGTCGACGCGGCGATGTTGACGAGCCCGTGGACGACGCCGAAGCGCTCGTCGGCCGCCGCCACGACGGCTGCGGGTGCCGCCGGATCGGCCATGTCGGCCCGTACGAACGACGCCGGCGTGCCGTCGCGCTCGATCTCGGCGGCGAGCGCCTGACCCTGCGCGGCACCGCGTCCGACGATGACCACTCCGGCGGCGCCACTCGCCGCCACGTGGCGCACGGTCGCCGCGCCGAGTCCCTGCGTGCCGCCACTGACGATCACGACCTTGGCGTCGAGCGAGCCCACCTCAGACGCCTCTCCGCTGCGACCGGATCCCGGCGTCCATCGCTGCTCGGGCAGCGACGACCGACGCGACATCGCTGACCTCGGGCACGCCGACCTCCCAGAACGCGCCGCCCTCCGTCCACGCGTGCGGCTCCGTCTCGAGCACGATGACGTAGGTCCGATCGGACGCCCTCGCCCGTCGCAAGGCGGCTTCGAGCTCGGCGATCGAACCCACCCGCTCGCTGTTGCAGCCCATCGCTGCCGCGTGCGCGGCGAAGTCGACGCGAACCTCCTCGACGATGCGGCAGTCCTTCAACAGGTTGTTGTAGCTCGCGCCACCCTGGTTCACCTGCAGACGGTCGATGACCGCGAAGCCCCCGTTGTCGCACACGATCGCGACGAGCTTCTGGCCGGTCAGGACCGAGCTGTACAGGTCGCTGTTCATCATCAGGTACGAACCGTCACCGACGAACGTGAACACCTCCCCGTCGGGCCGTGCCATTCGCGCTCCCCATGCCCCGGAGAGCTCGTAGCCCATGCACGAGAAGCCGTACTCGCAGTCGAACGTCGCCGGCGCGAGCGACCGCCAGTTGTTGATCAGCTCGCCGGGGAAGCCGCCCGCGGCCGTGAGCGCGTAGTCCTGTTCGGTCGCCTGGCGGGCGACCGCGCCGACCACCTGCGCGTACGTCGGCAACGAGTCGTCCTCGGTCGGCCGGGTGATCGAATCGATGTACCGCCAGTAGCCGGCGACCTCGTCCTGCGCCTGGGTCAGCCGTGCCTGCGGCGCGGCCCACGAGCCGAGCAGGGTGCCGAGCTCGCGGAGCGTCTCGCGGGCGTCGCCGACGACCGGCAGCGACCGGTGCTTCCACGCGTCGAAGCGCGCCGCGTTGATCCCGATGAGGCGCGTCTCCGCGCCGAACACCGTCCACGAACCGGTCGTGAAGTCCTGGAGCCGGGTGCCCACGGCGAGGACGACGTCGGCGTCCGCAGCAAGGCGGTTCGCTGCCTTGCAGCCGGTCACACCGATCGGCCCGGCGTGGTGCGAGTGGTCGTGGCAGACGCACGACTTGCCGGCGACCGTCTCGACGATCGGGATGCCGTGCTGCTCGGCGAAGGCCTGCAGGTCCGCCTCGGCGAGCGAGTAGTGCACTCCCCCGCCGGCGATGATCAGCGGGCGTTGCGCGCCGCGGAGGAGCTCGGCCGCTGCGACCAGCTGGTCCTGGGACGGCCGCGGCCGCGGTGTCCGGTGGACGACGGGTTCGAGGAACGCGGCCGGCACGTCGAGGGCCTCGCCCTGCACGTCCTGCGGGAGCGCGAGGAACGCCGGCCCGCACTCGGCCGGATCGAGCATCATCGCCAGGGCCTGGGGCAGCGACGACAGCACCTGCTCGGGATGGGTGATCCGATCCCAGTAGCGCACGACCGGTCGGAACGCGTCGTTCACGGTCGTCGACGGGTGACCGAAGTGCTCGACCTGCTGGAGCACCGGATCGGGCAGTCGACTCTGGAACGTGTCGCCGGCGAGCAGCAACACCGGCAGCCGATTGGCCATCGCCACACCCGCGGCGGTGACCATGTTCGTCGCCCCCGGTCCGATCGACGACGTGGCCACCATGATCTGACGGCGCCGCATCGCCTTCGCGTAGCCGACCGCAGCCAGCGCCATGCCCTGCTCGTTCTGCCCGCGATACGTCGGCAGTTCGTCGCGGTGCTGTTCGAGCGCATGACCGAGGCACGTCACGTTGCCGTGCCCGAAGATCGCGTAGACGCCGGGGAACAACGGTCGCTCCGCCTCGGCGCCCTGTACCTCGATCGTCGTCCGCTGGGCGACGAGCCACCGCACGATCGCTTCGGCGACCGTCATCCGCTCCGACTTGCCCGCTGCTCGCGACATGCTCATTCCTCCCGGAGGGACACGACGTCCTCCCAGCGGCCGGACTCCCAGGACCGGAGCACGGCGTCCTGGACGCTCACGTAGTCGACGGCCTCCGCGAAGCCGGGAGTGTGCCGGCGTCCGCTGGCGACCGACTCGAGGAACTCGTGGTCCTCGATGCAGATGAGGTCCTCGAAGCCGATGCCGTTCGCGCTACCCGGCACGAAGTTCCCGTGTGGTGGGAACCGGTCGCCGCCGTAGACGGTCGTGAACCCCGTGTGCTCGTGCTCGGCGGCGACGTAGACCCGGAGCTCGTTCATCGTCTCGAGGTTCCACGCGATGGCGCCCTTCGTGCCATAGACCTCGAGCGAGTTCTGGCTCTCCGGGCCGATCATCGACCGGCTTGCCTCGAACGTGCCGCGAGCGCCGTTCGCGAACGTGCACAGCATCCCGATGTAGTCCTCGTTCGTCACCGCACCGGTCGGGTCACCGGGCTGGCCGCGGTCGTAGTGCGTGCCCGTCGACGTCGGCAGCGGGCGACGCGGGATGAAGGTCTCACCGGTGCCGACCACCTTGGTGATCGGGCCGACGAGGTGGTGGGCGAGGTCGACCGAGTGGCTGAGGATGTCGGTCGACACGCCGTAGCCGGCCTGGTCGACGAGGAAGCGCCACGAGAGCAGCCCGAGCGGATCGGAGCCGTACATGGAGAAGAACCGGCCGTAGTAGTTCGTCACCGTGCCGATCACGCCGTCGTCGATGAGCCGCTTGGCGTACTGCACGAGTGGCGCCCTGCGGTAGTTGTACCCAACACTCGAGATCACGCCGGCTCGACGGGCGGCGCGCTCGGCGACGACCGTCTGCGCCGGGGTGCCACCGACCGGCTTCTCGCAGAAGACGTGCTTGCCGGCTGCGGCGACCGCCTCGACGATCTCGACGTGCAGCATGTTCGGCGAGGTGATGAAGACCACGTCGACATCACGGTGCTCGACGACGTCGTGCCAGTCGGCGGCACCTTCGCGGAACCCGAACGACCGCACTGCCTCGTCCCGCCGCTCGGCGACCGTGTCTCCGACGACCACGAGGTCCGGTTCGTAGCTGCGGTTCGGGAAGTAGCTCGGCGCCCGTCGGCAGCCTCGACTGTGCGCCTGCCCCATCCACCCGAACCCAATGACGCCGATCCCCAATCTGATGGCGGGCTCGTTCTGGTCGCTCGGGGTCATGGGGCGACCCGGCCGGCGGCGGACGTCATCGGGCAGCGGGGATCGGCCGGGAGGTCGGCCCACGAGTCGCGGACCCAGTGGTGGGTCGGGTCGTCGCAGAACGCCATCGTGCGCTCGCCGTTCGGCCCGGCGAGCACGTTGAGGTAGTAGAGCGGGTAGCCGGGCGCGGCGACGCACGGTCCGTGATAGCCCTCCGGGATGAGGAACACGTCGCCGTCGCGCACGGCCAGGTTCACCTCGTCGTCCTCGCCGTGGACGTCCGCCACCGTGTACGTCCGGTGCATGCCGAAGCCGTCGGGCGCGTATCCGGGCGCGCCGGCGCGTCCGACCCGGAAGTAGTAGATCTCCTCGTTGTTCACGACGCAGTCGCCGGCCCCGTCGTGGCGGTGCGGCGGGTAGCTCGACCAGTTGCCGTCGGGCGTCAGCAGCTCGCAGCACATCAGCTTGTCCGCGCCGTCGAAGCGGTCCGGGGTCATGAAGTTGGTCACCTGACGCGTCGCCGGACCGGCGCCGCGCACCTCGACCAGGACGTCGCCGGCGGCGACGTGTGCCGGCTCGCCGCGGCGTTCGGCGACAGCGCTCGGGAGCGCGAGCTCGCAGCCGGTCGCGGTCGACAGGCGAGCTTCACTGCCGAGTGGCAGGTATGCCCAGTCGGTGACGCGACTGAACACGTCGTCGCGACCGTCCAACTCGAAGCGTCGACCGTCGACCTCCACGGTCGCGCTGCCACCGAGCGGCAGCACCGCCCGCTCCACACCGTCGCCGAGGAGGATGGACGACTCGCCCGCCGCGAGCGCGACGACCTCGAGCCCGCAGAACGTCCAACCGGCATCGGCGGCAGACAGCGAGACCAGGCGGTTGCTCGTCGCCAGGGAGCCAGCCGGGTGATGCCAGCTGTCGAGACGGCCCATCAGTCCGTGCTCCCGCCTGTTCGGGACGGCTCGCCCGAACGGTCGTTCACGGCCGACTCGACGAGCGCTGCGGCGCGGCCGACCGCAGCCGCCACGTCACCATCGGGCGGGTAGAGCAAGGCGCGCCCGACGACGAGTCCGCGCACGGTCGGCTCGTGCAGTGCCCGCTCCCACATCGCGAACGTCACGTCCGGATCCGGTCCCGGCGATCCGCCGAGCAGGAGCAGGGGCTGCGTCGTCATCGCGGCCACCGCTGCGATGTCGGCGGTCGCCTGGATCTTCAGCCACGTGTACGCGCTCGACCCGCCGAGCGCGGCGCTGATCCCGACCGCCCGCACGAGCTTGTGCTCACCGTGGTCCCACACCGCTCGCCCGTTGGCGTCCTTCGTGTACGGGATCGGCTCGACCATCGCGATCATCCGCTGATCGTTCAGCTCCTGCACGGCGCGCGACGCGGCGTGGAGCGTCGACACGGTGCCCGGATCGTCGTCGTCGAGGCGGAGCAGCAGCTTGCCGGCATCGAGGTTCGCAGCCACGAGATGCTGCGTGTCGTAGGCGGTGAAGCGGTCGTCGAGCTCCCAACTCGCTCCGCTCAGACCGCCACGGTTCATCGTGCCGACTGCAACCCGGTCTTCGAGCGCGCCGAGCAGGACGAGGTCCTCCATGATGTCGGCGCTGGCGAGCACACCGTCGACCCGTGGGTGCTCGAGCGCGGTCAGCAGCCGGTCGAGCATCGATCGGCGATCGGCCATGGCGAGCGGATCGGCGCCGAGCCCGACCATGCCACGCGCCGTGTGGTCGGCGGCGACGATGAACATCATCCCGCCACGCGTCGGCGACGACCGGCGGCTGCGCGCCGCGAGCGCGTCGGCGATCCGTTCCGGATCGTGCACTCGTACATCGATCAGGTCGGCGAAGGTCGGGTCATCCAGCCGCATCGGACCACTCCAGCAGCGCACGAACCTCGGCGTCGAATGGCATCGCGTCGGAGCAGAGGAGGCGGGACGCGACGATCGCACCGGCAGCGTTCGCGTACTCCACGATCTGACGGGGATCCCAACCCTCCAGCAAGCCGTGGCACAGCGCGCCGCCGAAGGCATCTCCGGCACCGAGCCCGCAGACCACCTGCACCGGCCGGGGCGGGACGAGGGCACGGCCGTCGCTCCACGCGACGAGGACGCCGTCACCGCCCCGCTTCACGATCGCCAGGTCGACGCCGCGCTCGAGCAAGCGGTCGGCTGCCGTGTCGGGGTCGTCGCTGCCGACCGCGATGTCGCACTCGGTGCGATTGCCGACCGCGACGGTGCACGAAGCGACCGCCGCGCCGATGCGCTCACGGGCCTCCGCCTCGCTCGTCCAGAAGACCGGCCGATAGTCGAGATCGAGCACGGTGTGTGGGCGGCGGGCACGTTCGTCGAGCAGTGCACCGACCGTTCCCGCGATCGGCTCGCGCGACAGCGCTGATGCGGACACCCAGAAGATCGGCACATCGCGCACGGCCGCCGCATCCAGTTCTCCGGGCTCGATCGTCATGTCGGGCGCGTTCGGCTCCCGGTAGAAGAGGATCGGCGGATCGTCCGGCGGGTCCATCGCGGCGAAAGCGAGCGGCGTGCGCAACGTCGGGTGCGTGCCGACGAAGCGCGTGTCGACGCCGAACGACTCCAGCTTGCGCCGCACGTACACGCCGAACGGATCGGCGCCGACCTTCGTCGCCACTGCGGCGCGACGGCCCAACCTCGCGGCGGCGACGGCGACGTTGGTCGGGCTGCCACCTACGGACTTCTCGAACGTCTGCGCTCCCTCGAAGCCGACTCCTGCCTCGCGTGCGTACAGGTCGACGCTCACACGACCGACGGTGATGACGTCGAGCTCTGTCACCCGTGCCTCAGCGCGTCTCGAGCTCGTGCTGCAGCTGCTCCAGCTCTGCACCGCCTGCCATCAGTCGGGTCAGCTCGTCGCGGTTGATCTCCGCCTTCGCGAAGTCGCCGAGCGAATGCCCGCGGTTGAGCAGCAGGAAGCGGTCGCCGACGGGGTACGCATGATGCGGGTTGTGGGTGATGAAGATCACACCCAACCCGCGCTCGGCCGCAGCTCGCACGTACTTCAGCACGACGCCCGACTGCTTCACACCGAGCGCCGACGTCGGCTCATCGAGGATCAGCACGCGGGCACCGAAGTACACCGCCCTGGCGATGGCAACCGACTGCCGCTCGCCACCCGAGAGCGTGCCGACCGGTTGGTCGACGTCGCGCACGTCGATACCCATCTTCGACATCTCCTCGCGCGCAGTGTGCTTGGCGAAGGCGACATCGAAGCGGCGCAGCGGGAACGTCCCCTTCGCCGGTTCGGAACCGAGGAAGAAGTTCCGCCAGACCGACATCAACGGTGCGATCGCGAGGTCCTGGTACACGGTCGCGATGCCGGCCATCCGAGCGTCGCGAGGCGATCCGAAGCGAACGGCCTCGCCGTCGATCAGGTAGCCGCCCGAGGACGGTTCGTGGACACCGGCGAGGATCTTGATCAGCGTCGACTTGCCGGCGCCGTTGTCGCCGAGCACGCAGGTGACCTTGCCCGCGTGGACGGTCGTCGAGATGCTCTCCAACGCCGTGACGTTCCCGAAGTACTTCGAGATCTCCCGGAGCTCGAGCAGCGAGGTCTCCATCACCGTGCCTCCTGAGCCTTCTTGCGAATCGCGTTGTTGACGAGCACCGCGAGGAGCAGGATGACGCCGAGGAAGACGAACCGTCCGTCCTGGTTCCACTGGGCGTACGGGATGCCGATCTGGGACATCGCCATGATCGCTGCGCCGATCGTTGCGCCCGCCGCGGAGCCATAGCCACCGGTCAGCAGGTTGCCACCGACGACCGCGGCGATGATGTACTCGAACTCCTCGCCGATGCCCTGGCTGGCCTGGATCGACGTGAGCCGCAGGGCCGTGATCATGCCGACGAAGCAACCGGCGAGCGCCGTCGTCATGAACAGCGCGACCTTCACGCGCGCCGCCGGCACGCCGATCGAGCGGGCCGCGTCACGGTTGCCGCCGACGGCGAAGATCCAGTTGCCGTACTTCGTGCGCATCAGCACGAAGGTCGCCAGAGCAGTCGCCAGGAGCCACCAGAAGATCGAGATCCGGAACGGTGCACCGGTGAAGAAGATCCTGATGCCGAGACCGATCGCGGCGAGCGTCACGCCGGCGTACGAGAGCCGGCGCCCGACGGTGTCGGCACCAGACTCGGAAACCGTGCGCTTGAGCTGGCGGACCTCGACGAGCGTGTTCGCGACGACGATCACCGCCATGAGGATCAGCGCCGAGAAGAGCCCGGTGCGGAACCGGACCGCGTTCGAGTCGAAGCGGACGACGAACGCCAGCACGAGCACGGCGGCGGCGGTGAGGAGCCCCGCAACGAGCTGCCCGCCCGTCGACTCGCGCCCGGCAATGCCACGCGCCCGCAGGAGCGACAGGACGCCGAACGCTCCGAAGGTCACGAAGAGGATCGCACGGAACGCCTGCTCGGTCGTCAGCTGCAAGAACGTGAGCACGCCGATCATGCCGATGACGCCGACGATCAGCGTGAGCAACACCATCTTCACGAACGTGTGCGCGCGAGTGCGTTGGATGCCGATCTGGTTCCGCATCGCCGCCAGCCAGTGCCGTGCCGACAACGCCATCGCGACGACGACAGCGGCGACCGCAGTCACAACCCTCAGCCAGCTCGGCATCCAGGTCAGGATCTCCCGCGGCTCGTGACGGTCGAACACGAACGCGGCGACGCACGCGATGGCAGTGCATCCCACGCCGATGATCACGTCGCGACGTGCGGCACCGAGCGAGAAGCCGTCCGTCGTTACCGTCGTCTCGAACCGCCAGCCGGCGATCCCGGCCACCACGAGCACGACGCCGATCCCGCAGACGGTCGTCCACACGATGTTCTGGCCGACGCCGTCGGTGCGGTGCAGGAGCACGAAACCGATCACCGTGAGCACGACCCCGATCGCGGCGACCATGCGCTCCTGGCGCCCGCCTCCGTCGCGGCGGCGCACGAGGGACTGTTCGAGCAAGCCGTAGCCGAGCAGCGCAGCACCCGCGATGACGAGCGTGAGGAACACCGGGTCGCGCGCGCCGAAGGTCTGGCGGCGATGCACGCTGGCGAAGATCTGGCGGAAGGTCTCGAATCCGTCGGCATCGTCGATGCCGGAGACGAGGACCTTGTCGACGAGCCGCTTCGCGAACACGAGGTTCACACCGCGCAGGACGAAGAACGTGCCGAGCGTGACGATGAAGCTCGGGAGGCCGGTCCGGTTGACGAGCGTGCCGTTGAACCAACCGATGCACCCGGCGGCGACGAACGCGGCGGGGACGGCCAGCCACAGCGAAGCGCCGTCGCCCATGAACGAGCGCGCCATCAGCCCGACCATGATCCCGGAGGCACCCGTCATCACACCGGCGGACAGGTCGAACTCGCCGCCGATCATGAGCAGCGCGACGGCGACCGCCATGATCCCCAGTGGCGCGGCGACGTCGAGGTACGACGCAGTGCCCGAAGCGGTGCCGAAGTTGTCGCCGACGCCCCAGAAGAACACCCAGACCATCACGGCGCCGATCAACGCGCCGACCTCGGGCGAGACGAGCATTCGTTGGATCGGACCCCGGAACCTGAGGCGCTCGTCAGCGCTCGGCCGCGGTTCTGGAGCGTCGTGCGCAGGTGCGCTCATAGGTGTCCCCCACCCCCGGAGGTGTCATCGTCGTGAAGCCGGACGGGTCGGGAACTCGAACGGGTTCCCGACCCATCAGGTCGTTAGTGTGCCCCACCCGCAACGGTGGGGCGTCCAGTGGTCACCGCGTGCCCGCAGCGACCAGTTCCGTGACGCTCGCCACGTTGTCGGCCGTGACGAAGCCCGGACCGGTGTTGACCGGCAGGCCGCCACCGACGGTGTTGGCGTTGGTGATGTTCAGGTACAGGAACACGACCGAGAGGTAGCCCTGCAGGTACTGCTGCTGGTCGATCGTGAACGAGATGGCCCCGGCCTCGATCGAGCTCAGCAGGTCCTCGGAGAGGTCGACCGAACCGATCATGACGTCACGGCCGAGCTCCTCGGCCGCGGCAACCGCCAGCACCGCACCGATGGGACCCGTGGCGAAGACGGCATCGATGGTGTCGTCGGCCTCGAGCGCAGCCTTGATCTCCTGCTGGGAGGTGGTCGGGTCGGCGTCACCGGAGGTGGTGATCGTCGTGACCTCACCGCCGAAGGTCTCCTCGGCGCCGTCGCAGCGGGCCTGGAGACCGACGTTGCTCTGCTCCTGCATGACGCAGAGCAGGTGGGTCTTGCTCTCGGCTGCGAACCGCTCACCGGCACCGTTGCCGGCGATCGTCTCGTCCTGACCGACGTGCGTGATCGCACCGAGCTCCTTGAACCGGTCGCTGCCGGAGTTCAGGGTGATCAGCGGGATGCCCGCGTCGACGACGGACTGCGCGGCAGCCTCCAGGGCGTCGGGATCGGCGAGCGAGATCGCGACCCCGTCGACGCCGTCGGCCACGGCCTGCTCGATCATCTGCGACTGCGTGGACGCGTCGTTGTTGGCTCCCTGGTACTGCACGGTGATCCCGAGATCCTCGCCGGCCTGCTCCGCGCCCTTCTGGGCCACGGACCAGAACACGCCGTCGTCGCCGTGCGTGATGACGGCGAGGGTGATGTCGGAGCCCTGCACGACGTCGACGCTGTCCTCGGTGGCGTCGGTCGCTGCCGGCGCCGCCGCTGTGTCCTCTGGTGCGTCGGTGGCCGCCGGTGCGTCGGTGCCCCCCACGGCACCGGTGTTGGCGTCATCGTCGTCGCTGCTGCAGCCAGCAGCGAAGAGCAGTGCAGCAGTCGCGAGAACCGCTGTTACTCGCAGCTTCCTCATTGGTTGTCTTCCCCCTTCGGGTTGTTGGTTTGACCGGCCGAGTCCGGCGTTCACGCTGATGCGCTGTCGCCGAACGCGGCGCGGAGGTATGCGACGCTCTTTCGAGCGTCGTCGATCGGACCAGCGCCTGGCGCCGGCTCCTCGCCGGTGATCGCTTGGTCCTGCTCGAGGACGTACCACCCCTCGTAGCCGCCCGCTTCCAGTTGGCGGATCACGTCGCCCACAGGAACGTCACCGTTGCCGAGTGACCGGAACAGGCCGGCCTGCACCGCTTGCATCCATGACAACTCCCCCGATTGCTGTCGAGCGGCGAGCGTCATGTCGACGTCCTTCAGGTGCACGTGCCCGACGCGGTCACCGTAGTCCTGCGCGAACCGCAACGGGTCCGTTCCACCGATCGCGAGGTGCCCGGTGTCGAGGCACCATTGCACGCCGGACGCGGCGAGCACCCGGTCGACATCGTCCGCGGTCTCGACGAGCGTGCCGATGTGCGGGTGCAGCACCTGACGCAACCCGAACTCGGCGACGATCTCGTCGACGAGGTCGAGCGCGCCGATCAGGCACGACCACTGCGGCTCGTCGAGCGGGACGCGCGCCGACCAGTCGGAGTCGACGACCGCAGCGGTGACGAAGGTGGCCGCGCCGAGGTCCCGGAACTTCGCCGCGATGCGCCTGGCTTCGTCCTCCGTGGCGGCGAGCCGCGCCGGGTCGTGCAGGACCAGCGGCACGAAGCCGCCGAGCAGCGTGATCCCGAGCTCGGCGAGCAGGTTCGTGACGGCTGCGGTGTCGTCGGGGAGGAAGCCGGGCGCGCCGAGCTCGGTGGCGTGCAGGCCGAGGCTCGCCATCTCGCCGAGGACTCGCGGCGCGGCGAGCATCCGTCCCCAGCCCGGCACCTCGCAGACGCCCCACGAGATCGGCGCGCCGCCGAGGCGTTCGAGCACCCCCGTTCCCATCATTCGTCCCCCCGGACATCATCAGGCCAATTTCGCAGCGCACTTCATTGGAGCGCTCTAACTGGCTACCGTTCGGCATCTTCATGTGAGGGAGGGGCCGTGTCAAGAGACCTGGGGGCGAGCCCGCCGACGATGGAGGACGTCGCCGCCGCTGCCGGGGTGTCGCGCGCCCTCGTGTCGCTCGTGTTCCGCGAGAGCCCGAAGGTCAGCAACGAGCGCCGGAGTCGGGTGCTGCAGGCCGCGAAGGCACTCGGCTACCGGCCGAACGCCTCCGCCCGCAGCCTCGCGAGCCGCTCGAGCGGGACCATCGGCGTCCTGCTCAACGATCTGCACAACCCGTTCTTCGCCGAGATCTTCGACGGTGTCGCCGACGCCGCGGAGTCGAGCGGGTACCGGTTGCTGCTCACGACGAGCCAGCGACGCGACGCCGGCGAGGATCGTGCCGTCGAGACGATGCTCGAGCACCGCGTCGACGGCATGGTGCTCCTCAGCCCACGGCTCGCATCACGTCGCCTGATCGCACTCGGCGAGATGACACCCGTTGTCGTGCTCGGGCGCACCGTTGCTCGAGCGTCGTTCGACAGCGTGATGGCAGACGAATCGATCGGCTCGATGCTGGCGATCGAGCACCTCGCTGGTCTCGGTCACCGCCACATCGTGCACATCGACGGCGGCCGCGGTGCCGGCGCGGCGCCGAGGAGGACCGGCTACCGCAACGCCATGGCCCGGCTCGGCCTCGCCGCGCCGGACGTCGTGTCCGGTGACTTCACCGAGGCGTCGGGCGTACACGCCGCCGAGCTGCTGCTGCGCCGGTCGCAGCTGCCGACGGCGCTGTTCGCGGCGAACGACCTCGTTGCCGCGGGTGCGATGGCGACGCTCGAGGACGCCGGCGTGCGCGTTCCGGAAGACCTGTCGGTCGTCGGCTACGACAACACGCTGATCGCGCGGTTGCAGCACATCGCCCTCACCACGATCGACCAACCCAGGGAGTCGATGGGCGCGCTCGCGATGCAGGTGCTCGCCGAGCGCATCGAGGGGCGGACGAAGCCGAGGAACCTGCTGGCGACACCGACGCTCGTCATCCGGCGCACCACGGCGGCTGCCCGCTCGTGACGATCGGCGGTCTCCGGCGGGTCGCGGCGGTCGCGCTCCTACCGCTCGTGCTCGCCGCCGCTGCGCCACCCGCCGCCGTCACCGATGCGGTGTCGCGCGTCAAGGCGTCCGGCTGCCGCAACGTGCCGGGGATCGGCGTCGGCATCGTCGTCGCCGACGAGCTCGTCGTGACGGCTGCGCACACCGTGAGCGGCGCGTCCGTCGTCCTCGTCGACGGCGCGGACGCGCAGGTGGTCGCGCTCGACACCCGGACCGACATCGCCGTGCTCCACGTGCCGGGACGCGACCGGGTCGATGCGATCAGGCGCGCGGACACGGGGCGTGCCGGGGCGGCGCGCATCGCGGTGCTGCGGGACGACCGCGTCGAGATCATCGACGCGCCGGTGACGAGGACCGCGACGATCCGCTTCCGCGACGCAGCCGCCGGCACGGTCGTCGAGCGCCGGGGACTCGTGCTCACGGGAGCAGTGATCGGAGGCGACTCCGGCGCGCCGGTCCTCGGCGATGGCGGGCTGCTGCTCGGGATGGTGTTCGCCGGCTCGCGAGGAGACGCCGTGTCCTACGCCGTCGATGTCAGCGAGGTGACCGGCGTGCTCGACCGCCTCGGCGACGTTCGCAGGCCGGTCGACACGGGCAGCTGCTGAGGCGGATTCAACGCAGCCCGCGACGGCTCACGTCTGGAGCCGTGGGAGCAACGACGCGCCGATGGCGCCGGCCTCCGAGCCGAGCTGTGCGAACACGAGCGCCGGGTGGGGACGCAGCTCGGGCGAGTACAGGAGACGGAGGAACCACTTCTTGATCGGATCCAGGTAGAGGTCGGACGACACAGCGAGGCCGCCGCCGAGGACGAAGATGCTCGGGTCGAGGATGTTCGTGAGGTTGACGAGCCCGAGCGCGACCCAGCGCCCGTAGTCGTCGATCACCTCGATCGCCTCGCTGTCGCCGTCGCGCGCCGCGATCTGCAGGTCTTCGCCACGGATCGAGCCGACGTCGCCGACCGCATCGAGCACCGCCGAGAGCGCGCCCGCCGCAGCGGCCTCCTGCGCCAGGCGGCCGAGGCCGGACCCCGACGCGTATCGCTCCCAGCAGCCGCGGCGGCCGCAGGGGCACGGCGGGCCGTCCGGGTGCACGACGATGTGACCGATCTCGCCGGCGAAGCCGTTCGCACCGCGCTGCACCTGACCGCCGGCGATGATGCCGCCGCCGATGCCGGTGCCCAGCGTCACCATGATCATGTCCGTCGCGCCTTGGCCGGCGCCGTGACGCCACTCGGCCGCCGCGGCACATGTGGCGTCGTTGTCGACCGCGACCGGATGACCGAGCTGCTCGCTCAGCCGCGGCCCGATCGCCAGCTCGCGCACGTCGACGAGGTTCGGCGCCGCTCGAAGCGTGCCGGTGCGCGTAACGAGGCCGGGGACACCGATCCCGAGCGAGTCGTAGGGCGCGAGCTCGCGGGCGAGGTCGGCGAGGACATGGAGGATCGCCGAAGGGCCGTGCGGCGTGGGGCGCCGTCCCTGGCGCACGATCACGCCGCGCTCGTCGACGACGACTCCAAGGCACTTCGTACCGCCGACGTCGATGCCGGCGGCAAGGGTCACGATTCGGCCCGCAACTTCAGCTCGCGGATCGTGTTCAGGATGCGCACCTCGGCCCGGCGCTTCACGAAACCGGGGAGCGGTACGACCAACTCGACCGCGAGGTCGTAGCGAACATCGGTGCCACCCGAGGGCGCCGGCTGGAAGTGGTACTTCCCGTCGATCGCTCGCATGATGTCGCCCTTCACCATCGACCACGTCAGGATCTCCGGTGCCTCGCTGTAGTCGTAGGCGAGCGTGTAGTGCGTGCTCCGACCGAGCGCCGAGGCCCGGAACTCGACCTCGGTCGGGCGGCCCAGCTCGTCGCGCTCGCGCACGACGGCTTCTTTCAGATCGCGCGCCCACTCGGGGTACGAGGGAAAGTCGGTCACGATCGCGAAGAGACGCTCCGGGGATGCCGCGATCGTGAGGGTCTGGGAGGCCGACTCAGCCATGGGGGGCATTCTGCTCCATCTGGTGGTCCGGTGGGGGGACATCCTCGGGTGGCCGGGATGGCGTCTTCACGATACGCGGACCGAACGAACCGTGACGTGAGGCCCACAGCCCATTCAGGCCCATGCCGAACATCGGGACGAGGATGCCGAACGCCATCGGATTGAGCTCGTCCGGTTGCAGCCCGCTGAAACCAGCTGCCGCGGCACTGACGGCGACGAGCACCTGGAGCGCCAGCGCAGCCGACATGACCCGCCTCACCGGTGCCGGCGCAGTGCGCCCGGTGAGCAAGAACAGGTTCGCGACGCCGATCTCGTCGGTCCGGCTGCGCTCGACCGCCGAGAAGTACGACCAGATGAAGGCGAAGATGCCGAGCCCGAAGAGCGCGAGCGAGACGACGATGCTGCCCGCCTCCCAGGCATCCGTGGAGAGGCCTGCGACCGCAGAGGCGGTGAACACTGCGGTGCCGACGACGTCGGCCTGCACGATCCATCGTCCCGGCTGCACGTGGCCCATCATGGCAGCGCGCCGAGGGCGCGACCGAGCCGCTCGCTGAGGACGTCGTACGAGAACTGCGCCACCGCCCGCTTGCGCGAGGCCTCGGCCATGGCGGCCCGGAGCGGATCGTCCGTGAGGATCGTCGCGAGTGCCTCGGCGACGGCCCGCGGATCGGTCGGGTCGTCGACGACGAACCCTGTGACGCCGTGGTCGACGGCCTCGCCGGCGCCTCCACTGCGACCGGCGACCTGCGGCACGCCGGCTGATGCAGCCTCGACGAACACGATGCCGAAGCCCTCCTGCTCGAGGCCACCCCACCGGTTCCGGCAGAGCATCGCGAACACGTCGGCACACCCGTAGAGCGCAGGGAGGTCGTCGTTCGGCACGCGGCCGAGGAAGCGGACCGGCGAGCCGTTCTCAGCAGCGAGCCGTTCGAGGCGAGCCTCGTCGCGACCGCTGCCGGAGATCGCGAGCACCACGTCGGGAACCCGGGCCTGGAGCAGCTCGATCGCCTTGATCGCGACGTCGAACCCCTTGCGCGGCACGAGCCGGCTGACACCGAGCACGACCGGCGCGTCCACAGGAAGCCCGTAGCGCTCGCGCGTCTCGCGGCGTTCCGCTTCGGACAACGGGCGGAACCGATCCGTGTCGACCCCGGGCGGCACGACCGTCGTCGGCAGCGCGCGGCCGGCAGCGTGTTCCGCCTCGGCCGCCGGGTAGCCGCCGGCGGCGATCACGACGGCAGCCCGCCGCAACACGTAGGCGAGGGTCTGCTTCGCCACAGGGATGCGTCCAGGCACGGTGACCTCGGCGCCGTGCAGCACGACCGCGTAGGGCAGGTCGAGTGACGGGCCGATGAGGCCGAGTGGGACCGCCGGGTCGAGCACGATCAACTCCGCGCCGATCTCCTTCGCGAGGCGGTCAGCGCGACGCGTCATCAGCGGGTGTGGCAGGAGCACCGGCTCCGGGATCCGCTCGACCCGGAACGGCTGCTCGGCATCCCACGCCGCGGCATCACGATGTGGGCTGGTGAGGACCGCGAACCGGTCGGCGGGGAGACGGCGCCACCACTCCCAGAGCAGCGACTGGATGCCGCCGATCTTCGGCGGGAAGTCGTTCGTGACGAGGAGGTGCTTCATCGTGGTGCTGGGCGCGGTTCCGGGAGGTCGTGGAGCTCGGCGGCCACGATCGGGTCGATGTCGTCGGCCGGCAACAGATCGTGGCGCGCGAGACGGGCTGCCGCCCAGATGGCGTGGGCCCGAAGGATCGGATCGGGATGGGCGAGATGTCGCACGAGGAGCGCGACGGTGCCGGGATCGGACCCGTCGCCGATGTTGCCGAGCACGATCAGCGCGTTGCGCCGGAGCCAGCGCGGATCCCGGCCGGCGATGTAGAACCGCCCGTGCCGCTCGAGCAACGTCTCGTCGTCCGCGTCGAGCAGCGCAGCGACCGGCACCCACGCTTCGGTGCCCGCGTCGGGTCCGCGCCGGGACGTCGTGAAGCGAATGTTCGGTGGGCAGACCTCCTGGCAGTCGTCGCAGCCGTAGAGACGATCATCGAGCGCGACGCGATACGCGCGAGGGAACACTCCTGGCCGTTGCAGCAGCCAGGCCAGGCATCGGTTCGCATCGACCACGCCCGGCTCGATGATCGCACTCGTGGGACAGCCCTCGATGCAGCGATGGCAGGTGCCGCACCCGTCGGCGACCGGCTCGGGCGCGTGCGGCAGCGGGGCGTCGGTGATCACGCACCCCAGCACGAACCAGCTGCCTGCGCGCGGCAGCAGCAGATTCGCGTTCTTGCCGAACCACCCGATGCCGGAACGCCACGCGACCTCCCGATCGACGATCGAGTTGTCGTCGGCGAAGGCCACCGCGTGCCAGCCCGCACGGCGGAGCTCGCGCGCCATGGCCCACAGACCGTGCCGGAGTGGCGCATAGTGGTCGACCCAGGCGTAACGGGCGACACGGGCACTCGGCTCGGTCGGGCGCTCGGGCTCGTCGCGCAGATAGCTGCGAGCACCCACGATGACCGACCGCGCGTCCCGCACGGCGGCGGACGGCTCGGTCGAACGCTCCGGGTTCCGGTAGGTGAACGCCATGTCGGCATGCAATCCACGCTCGCGCCGCTCGAACAATGCGGCTCGCGCCCGGTCGAGCGTGGCGGCCGAAGCGATGCCGAGCGCTTCGAGCCCGTTGGCGCGCCCGACGTCGAGCAGGTCGGCGACCTCGGACTCGTCGAGCACGTGTGACCGCATCACCCTCGACGGTATCGCCGCGGCTCGCAGGGCCGCTCACAGCGCCGCCGCCCGGTGTCGCAGCGTCGGCACCAGGCCGGCCTGGGCCAGCAGCCGAACGGCTCGCTGCTCGGCGACATCGAACACCACCGAATCGTCCGGTGCGCGCTCGCAGATGTACGTGACCACGCAGTCGTCACAGGCCGACGTGGCCCGCATCGAGCACTGATCGCAGCTGATCGTGAGGGAGGCCGCCGCGGGGGGTGCCTCGTGGCCGGCAGCAGGGTGCAGTCGCATATCCGTAGCCTGCCCAAGGGGTGTGCCAAGGTTTCTGGAGCTCCCCGATCGCCGCGCCGAACCCGCCTCTCCCAGGCGCTCGTCGAGACGGGCGGTCCGATCTCGGCCGACGAGCGAGCCTGGGCCGACGAGGTGCTCGGGGTCCCCAAGCGTCGCCGCCGAAGCGCCGCCTGATGCCCGGCATCACGCTCGACACCGGAGGACTGATCGCGCTCGATCGCAACGACCGCCGAATGGCCGTCCTGCTCGCCCGCGCCCTCGAGACGAACGGCCCGGTCACGGTGCCGGCCTCCGCGCTCGTCCAAGTCATTCGCGGCCCGAACCGCCAAGCCCGGCTCTCCCGGCTGATACGCCAGGTGACCACCGACGTGGTCGCTGGACGAGTCGACGCCGTGCACGTCGGTCGACTCCTCGCCGCCAGCGGCACCGCAGACGTGGTCGACGCGCACGTCGTCTGCGCCACACGAGCCGCCAACGAGTCGTCACCTCGGACCCCGACGACCTCACCCGACTCGATCCAACCCTCGAACTCGTCGTGTTCTGACCCGTCCGGTGCACCCCTCCCGCCGTGCACGGCGGTTGATCGCTCGGGGCGTTCGAACGGCCAGCAGCGGGCAGAGTCACATGGCTGCGGGTGGGACGATTCCGGTGGCCAGTTCGCCCCTTCACTGCGGGCGGTAGGCCTCGGAGCGGGAGAACACGCCAACGACGGTGACCCGGCGGTGGGCGTCGTCGATCCGGTAGATCACTCGATATGTGCCCCGCCGCGCGCTGTGGCGATCCTCGAATGGTGCTCGCAGCGGCTTGCCGACTCGATGCGGGGTGTCGAGCAGCGGACCGACGATGAACTCGTACGCGGCGAACGCCACCGCTGATGGCAACTGCTCGGCGAGCTGCCGACGAGCGGTGGGGGCGACGAGCAGCTGATACCGCTCGTCGGTCACGCGCCCGCTCGGCGCGAATGCATCGCCCTGGCCAGAGCTGCTTCGTCCTCACCTTCCCCACGAGCCAGCTCGGCATCAGCATCGGCCAACGCCCGCAGAGCCGCCGCATCCGCCAACACGGCGATGGTCTCTTCCAACGCCTCGAGATCGTCCACCGCGACGAGCACCGCCGCGGGCCGGCCGTGGACCGTGACCGTGACCCGCTCATGCTGACTGCCCACCCGCGCTACCAGCTCCGACAGATGTGCCTTGACCTCCACCAACGACCGCGTCTCCGACATGGTCATAAGTATGACCATATTCCGCGTCCTGCACAACCCGCGACGCTCGGACCGTCGCTCGCACCCACCGGCGTGACCTAGCGGCGTGTGATCGCGAGGAGCTGCTCGGACGTGATCACGTTCGCGCCGGACGAGCGGACGCCCCGAACGACCTCCTGGTCGTTCGTCGCGACGACGACCGGCTGGACTGACGGGAGCGATGCCGCGAGCTCGCGGATCTCGTCGTCGGCGATCACGCCGGCAGGCGTGAACCGCACCCGCAGCAACCGCCGGCCCGTCGGTGGGCACGACACGTCCGCACCGTCGAACACCACGACGGTCCTCACGCCGATCCGCCGGACCAGATCCTCGAGGCCATCGAGCAGCCGAGCCCGCTGATCGGCCAGGTCAGCACCGGGCCAACCGAGCTTGGCGACGTTGTACCCGTCGACGATGAGCGTCACGTCGGGTTGCTTCACGAGGTGCAGCGCCACCTCCGAGGAGTCGCCGAGCAACCCTCCGGGAACAGCGAGCGGCACTCGTCGAGGCTCGATCCTTGACCGGCCGCGGCCGCTGCCGCGCACACCCGCCGACATCGCCGACCCCACACCGAACGCCCGTGCCGTCGCCTCGAGCGCTCCCGCCAGCTCGCGCAGCCCCCCGGCGGCGCCCGTCAGCGATGCGAGCGCTTCGGCGACGGCGGGATGGTCGAACGACGGCCCGGCGGCCTCCACCCCGGCAGGCGACCCGATCGGCGCTCCCGGCGAACGCTCCTCGGCCTCGACACGCGCAGCGATCGCGTGGTCGAGCCGCTCTTCGAGCTCGCGCACCCGCCGCTGGGCGTTGTCGAGCTGGTCGCGCAGGTCGCCGACCGTGGCGCGGGCGGCGTCGGCCTGATCCTTCGCCTTACGGGCCTCGAGCCGGTTGTCGGCCAGCTGCCGTTCCAACTCCTCGGCATGACGAACGGCATCGGCAGCCTTGTGCTCCGCCGCGGTCCGTCGCTCGTGCTCGCGGGCGAGTGCCTCCTTCGCCGCCGCGACGGCAGCCCGCGCCTTCACGGCGGCGTGCTCGGCGGCGTCGCGTTGGCGGGTCGCTGCCCGATCGGCACGCTCCGCCGCTTCGTTCTCGTCCTCGGCCGTGACGCTCGCGACGAGCTCGGCGACCTCAGACTCCCAACCCTCGGCTCGGAGGAGCCACCTCGAGCCGATCTCCCCCGCCAGGTCGACCGACGCGACGTTCGCCGCGCGGGCCCGGAACACGGGGTCCTCCTCGACCGCCCGCCGCACGACGGACAGCGCGCTGCCCGGCAGCTTCTGGAACTTCAGGAACCGCTTCAGCGACGACGGCGCGGCAACCGGTGGCCGCAGCCGCGAACCGGCGACCGCCACCGCGAAGGCGACTTCGAGCGCTGGCCGCAGGAGCTCGTCGGAGAGCTCCGGCTCCGGCACCGGCGACGGGATGGCGGCCAGTGGCGCCGTGGGAGCCGGCGCGCCGATGGCCTCCGGGGGCGGATCGTCGGGTGCCTGCCCGCCACCGGAGTGCATCGCACCGACGTCCTCGGCCGCACTCACATCGCCAATGGTACCGATCGACCGTTCGAAGCCAGGGCGAATCCGATGACCCATCCGACTTGCCGGCGAACGCGTGTTCGTTCACACTGGGGCCGATGTCGCTGCTCGCCACCCCGGACACGCCGCTGATCGACGTGAGGTTCTGCGTCCTCGACATCGAGACGACCGGCGGGTCGACGCTCGACGACGCGATCACCGAGATCGGCGCCACGATCGTCCAGGGCGGCAGCTGCCTCGGGACGTTCCGCTCGTTCGTCCACCCGGGTCGCTCGATCCCCGCCCGCATCTCCTACCTCACGGGCATCACGGACTCGCTCGTCAGTGCGGCACCCCGACCCGAGGCCGTCATCCCGGCGTTCGTGGAGTTCACCGCTGGTTCCGTCGTCGTCGGTCACAACGTCCGCTTCGACCTCGCCTTCCTCGACGCGGCGTTCGAACGGCAGGGGTTCGACCCGCTGCCCCGCCCCGCCGTCGACACGTGCGGCATCGCCCGGCGCATCTTGCGCGACGAGGTGCCCGACTGCCGCCTCGGCACGCTCGCCGACCACCTCCGCCTCGACCACCGTCCCGCACATCGTGCCCTCGAGGACGCACTCGCGACCACCGATCTCCTGCACGTCCTGCTCGAACGCGCAGCGTCGTACGGCGTCGTCGAGCTCGACGACCTGCTCGGGCTCCAGCGGATCGACGGCCGCCTCACCGATGCGGTGAAGCTCCGGCTGACCGAGCACCTCCCCCGCTCCCCGGGGGTCTACGAGTTCCTGGACTCTACAGGTCGCGTGCTCTACGTCGGGAAGGCGACGAACCTGCGCCAGCGCGTGCGCTCGTACTTCTCGACCGACGAGCGACGCTCGATCCGCCCGCTCCTCCGGGAGCTGCGCGAGATCCGCCACGCCGTCGCACCGCACACGCTCGCCGCAGAGGTCGTCGAGCTGCGTCACCTGAGGACGTCGGCTCCGCCGTACAACCGGCGCGGCCGCCCCACGCCTCGGCCTGCGTACGTGCAGCTCACGAGCGAGCGGTTCCCGCGCCTCGGTGTCGTGCGCCGCCAGAAGGCATCGTCCTTCACGCTCGGCCCGCTGCCGAACGTCGCAGTGGCGCAGCGGGCGATCGAGGCCATCGAGAGCGTCATCCCACTCCGCCGCTGCCGCGATCGCGTCGCAGCCACGCCATGCGGGTCACCCTGTGCCGCAGCGCAGCTCGGCGTCGCGCCCTGCCCGTGCGCGGGCACGATCGACGAGCGCGGCTACCAGCCCGCCGTCGACGCGGCCGCGGCAGTCATGCACCGACCGACGCTCGTCGTCGCTCCGCTCGTCGCCCGCATGCACCAGCTCGCCGCCGCACAGCGCTACGAGGAAGCGGCTGCCACGCGCGATCGGCTGACGGCGTTCACCGACGCGCTGCGCCGGCAGCACCTCGTGGACGCGCTGCAGCACGCCGGAGACGTCGAGCTGGCGATCGGCCAGGGCGGCGCCGAGCTGCGCGACGGCGTCCTCGTCCGCGCCTGGGACAGCCGCGGAGACGATGGTGACATGCCACTGCCGCCGGCACCCGCACCGGCCTCCGACGCGGAGCACGCACACGCCGAGTCCGCACTCATCGCCGCCTGGCTCCTGCGGCACCGCTCGTCGTGGCAGCTCGTCGCGGCGAGCGGCCCCTGGCGGCTCGAGGCTGTCGCCGATCAGCTCGCTTCGATCGCCGCACCCGCGTGGTCGACGCGGAGCACCTTCGTCGACGCCGGCTCGGGTACCGCCGCGAGCACCCTGGCGACGTCATCGACGACGTCATGGCGGCAGAGCGTGGCGATCGTCGGCCCGGACCCCGACAGCCACCCACACCACGCGCCCGCCCCCAAGGCAGCGTCGAGCGCGACCCGAGACGGTGCCGCTGCCTGAAAGCGCACCTCCTGGTGCATCCGATCCTGCGTCGCGTCGCGCAGCGCCGCCACGTCGCCGGCTGCCAGCGCGGCGACGAGCAGCGCTGTCCGGCCGACGTTGAACGCTGCTTCGGCGAACGGCAACGTCGCGGCGAGCGTGGCCCGCGACGCGTCCGTCGACGTCGTGAACGAGGGCGCCCAGACCACGACCATCGGGTCGAACGGCATCGGGATCCGCACGGCCCGTCCCGCAGCGGTCGCCACCACCCCGCCGTAGATCGAGGCGGCGACGTTGTCCGCATGGCCCTCGAGCTCGGTCGCCATGAGGAGCCAGCGTGCCCTCGCCGCTGTCAGCTCGTCGTCGTCGGCCGTCCCGTGGTGCTGCACGTGAGCGGCGACGAGCCCGCCGACGCGCACGGCGCCCGAGTACCCCATCCCGCGCCCCATCGGGATCGACGAACGGACCCACAGGCCGCCTTCACCGCGGGCCAGTCGGAACGCGACCATCGCCGGGTGGTGCTCATCGGCTCGATGCGCACCGTGCGGGATCCCATCGTCGACGAGCCCGAACTCGGCGTACAGGCCGAGCGCCATCGCAAGTGCGTCGAACCCCGGACCGAGGTTCGCCGACGACGCAGGGACGCGGATGATCGCACTCACTGCGGCGCGTGCGCGGCGGCGTCCTGCGAGACCACGACGAATCGCTCGAGCACGGCCGCGGCGTGCCCCGCGTCGATCGTCGCCGCGGCAACCGCGATGCCCTCGTCGAGCGTCGCGACACGGCCGGCGACCACCAGGGCAGCACCGGCGTTCAGCGTGACGATCGAGCGCACCGGTCCCGGCTTCCCGTCGAGCAGCGCGCGGGCGATGGCGGCGTTCTCGGCCGGCGGCCCGCCCCGCAGCTGCTCCATCGTCGCCCGCTCGAGGCCGTGGTCGAGCGGGTCGAGGTCGAACGACCGGACCTCGCCGTGCTCGAGCGCGAGCACGTGTGAGATCGTGGTCGTGGAGAGCTCGTCCAGCCCGTCGTCACCGTGGACGACCCACGCCCGTGTCACGTCGTGAGCGGCGAGTGTGTCGATCATCCGGCGGGCGACGTTGTCGGCGGCGACACCGACGAGCATGAACGGCACTCGAGCCGGGTTCGCCATCGGGCCGAGCAGGTTGAACGCAGTCGGCACGCCGATCTCACGCCTGATCGGGCCGGCGTGGCGGAACGCCGGGTGGAAGCGCGGTGCGAAGCAGAAGCCGATGCCCGCCTCCTCGACGCAACGCTGCACCCCCTCCGCCGGGAGCTCGATCGCGACGCCGAGCTCCTCCAGCAGGTCGGCCGCGCCACAGCTCGACGAGGCCGCCCGGTTGCCGTGCTTGCAGACCGGCACGCCTGCGCCTGCCACGACGAACGCCGACATCGTCGACACGTTGACCGAATGGCTGCGATCGCCGCCGGTGCCGACGATGTCGATCGCCCGCGCCTGCACGTCGGGCTGCAGCCTGACCGGGATGCGCGCCGCGAGCACCGCGCTCAGCAGCCCGGCGAGCTCGTCGGCGGTCTCGCCCTTCGCCCGCAGCGCTACGACGAACGCGGCGATCTGCGCGGCGGTGGCGTCGCCCGCGAGGATCTCTGCCAGACCGGCCTCGGCTTCGGCAGCCGACAGGTCCTCGCCGGCAACGAGGCGACCGAGCAGCGTCGGCCATCCGCCGAAGTCAGCGAGTGTCGTCATGCGTTGATGCTGGCAGCCCGCGCCCGGCGCTCGCCAACGAATGACACCGGCGGCGGCGACGGATCAGGCGGTACGGCGGCGTTGACGGACGATGCGACGACGTTCGCGCTCCGTGGCACCACCCCAGACACCGACTTTCTCCCTGGTTGCGAGCGCATGCTCGAGGCAGGCGACTCTCACGCCACATCCCGAGCAGATGTGCTTGGCGTCCTCTGCCTCGTCATCGTCGTCGGGATAGAAGATGGCCGCGTCGAGCCCTTTGCATGCTCCGAGCTCTCGCCAATTGATTTCTTTCACCGAGATCGACCCCCGTTGACCTCATCGGCACCCACGCTGGTACGCGGCGCATCGTAGGGGGTCGACGAGTCCCTTGACCAGAGGATCTTTCGAATTTCGATGTCGGGCGCGTGGCGATCCGGCGCGCTCCTCGGCGCGGCCGCCCGCTACGGGCGGAGGTCGGTCAGCAGCTCGGCCACGGTGGTGTCCGCGAGCTCGGTCTCGTCGCGGTACGCCGGGTGATCGATCGCCAACGACACCGGGCCGGCGGCGACGCCGGCGACCTCGTCGTCCGTCAGCTCGAAGCGGAGGTAGTGGACGGCGGAAGTGACGTCGTCACGCGTGAGCTGTGCCGCGTGCTGCTCCTCCGGGACGGCTCGCACCTCACGGCCGTCGTGCAGGCGCAGCACGAGGTGACGCTCGATGCCGACCAGCTTCGGCAGCCACTCCTTCATCCCCTCGTCCGACGTGAGCTCGATGAACAGCGACACGCACAGCTGGCCGCGCTCTGGTACCAGCACGTTGTAGGCGTCGAGCTCGTTCTGGATGTCCTCGTCGGTGATGAGCTTCTCGACCCGGGCCATCTCCTGGATCTGGAAGCGCATCGTCTCCCGGTTCTCGAACACGACGGAGACGAACGTGCCGACCGCGACGCGGCGGCGCCGCTTCAGTTCGGCGACGTGTGCTCGGAACTCGGGGCGCTCGCGCTCGTAGGCACGCAGATCTGCGATGTCGGCCAGCTGGAGCTTTCGGCTGGCCGCCGGAGTGGCATGCGATGCCACGTCAGTCCTCCTCGGGGATGCCGTAGGCGCGGGCCACGACCTGGAGGGGGTGCAGCGGCGCGCGCCCGGTCTGTTCCGTGATTGCGGTGTTCGCGAGGTGGCAGTCGCCGGTGACGACGTCGCCGGCGGCGCGCTCGATCTCGTCACCGAGCTTCTGGGCCATCGGGATCGAGAGGTCGGCGTTCTCGGCCCGGAGACCCCACATGCCGTCGACGCCGGAGCACTGCTGGACGAGCTTGACCTTGGCGCCGGTGAGCTTCATCAGGTCACGGCTCTTGAACCCGATGTTCTGGGCCCGCAGGTGGCATGGCGTGTGGTACGTGATCTGGCCCGGTACCTCGCCCGGGAAGTTGGTGTCGAGCTGCGTGCCGTCCGCCTTGTGCACCTTCATCAGGTACTCGGAGGCGTCATAGGTGTTGTCGGCGACGAGCCTGGCGTCGGCGCCGCCCACGTAGTCGACGTAGTCCTTCTTCAAGATGTAGCTGCACGTGGGTTGCGGGACGACGATGTCGTTGCCCTGCCGCACCGTCTTCGCCAGCGCAGCGACGTTCTTCGTCGCGACCTTCGTGAAGTTCTCCATGTCGCCCGAGTGCAGCCACGGCGCACCGCAGCAGCCGACGTCGGACGTGATCGAGCACTCGATCCCGTTGCGCTCGTAGACCTTCACGAGGTCCTGGCCGATCCGCGGCTCCTGGTACTCGACGAGGCAGGTCGGGAAGACGGCGGCGCGGGCCTGCCGCTTGGCGAGGCGGACGCGCGGACGCTTCTTGAACCACGTCGAGAAGCGGACCTTGCTGAACGAGGGGATGAGCCGCTGCGACGAGACGCCGGAGGTCTTCTCGACGAGCTTGCGCGTGACGGATCCTGGCTCCGCGCCGATCACCCGGTTCACCAGCGGCGCTGCCTTGGTCGACACCTTCCCCATCAGGTCGGTGCGGGCCATCATGTTCGTCGTCGCCCGCTGACGCATCGACACCTGCCCGGTGGCGTGACGCATCGCGTCTGCGCGGAGCATCAGGCGGGGGAAGTCGAGCGCCCACTCGTGCTGGTCGGGCGTGTACGGGCAGTTGACGTAGCACAGCTTGCACTGGAAGCACTCATCGATGACCTGGTCCTGCTCGGCAGGCGTCATCCGCCCCGCGTCCTGGTCCTCGTGCTGGTCGACGTACGAGAACAGCGTCGGGAACGACGAGCAGAACTTGAAGCAGAGCCGGCAGCCGTGACACAGGTCGTACACGCGGGTGAGCTCCGTGCGGACGTCGGCCTCGTCGAGGTACTTCGGGTGATGGGGGTCGTACGTCGTGGTCACGGGCGAGGGGCTCCCAGTGTGAGTCAGGCGATGGTATGTCAGCAATGAGGGGAACAGCTGCTGCTGTTCCCCTCACGACTGCGTCGTCACATCAGACCAGAGCGTCGAGGCCCTGCTGGAAGCGGCCGGCATGGCTCTTCTCGGCCTTCGCGAGGGTCTCGAGCCACTCGGCGACCTCGACGAAGCCCTCGTCACGGGCGGTCTTCGCGAAGCCCGGATACATCTGCGTGTACTCGTAGGTCTCGCCGGCGATCGCCGCCTTGAAGTTCTCCTCGGTGTCACCGATCGGCTCGCCGGTGGCGGGATCGCCGACCTGCGCCAGGTAGTCGAGGTGGCCGTGGGCATGGCCGGTCTCGCCCTCGGCGACGGAGCGGAACAGCGCAGCAGCGTCGGGGTAGCCCTCGATGTCGGCCTTCTGCGCGAACCACAGGTAACGACGGTTCGCCTGGCTCTCGCCGGCAAACGCTTCCTTCAGGTTCTCGTGGGTCTTGGTGCCGTTCAGGTCGGGCATGGGTGCTCCTTCTCGGTGATGGTTGGTGGTCAGGACTGGCTGCAGTCCGCGCAGACGCCGCGGAACACGATCTGGGTGGCCTCGATGCTGAAGCCGGCGAGGGATTGGTCGGGTGACAGGACGTCGGCACCGGCGACGTCGACGTCGCGGACGACGCCACATCGATCGCAGACCAGGTGGTGGTGGTCCGCCACGTTCGGGTCGAACCGGGTAGCGCCCGAGCCGAGCGTCAGCGGGCGCACCTCGCCCATCGCCGTGAGGTCGTTGAGCGTCTGGTAGACGGTGCGCAACGAGATGCCGGGCATCTCGGCCTGCGCCACGTCGAACAGCGCGTCGGCGCTCGGATGGACCTGGTTGCCGTGCAGCAGCCGGAAGAGCAACTGACGTTGCGGCGTGACCTTGAGCCCTCGTGCCCTGAAGGCCGTGGTGAGCTCGGCAGGGGAACGCATGAGCGCATGGTACGCGCAGGCGATGTTCGTTCGCAAGACGTGCGAACGAACATCTCGTGCGAACACGGGCCGGTCGCCGGGCCGCTCCTAGGATGCCCGCTGATGTCACACCTCGCGTTCGATCGTGCGGCGATGCTCCAGCGGCTCGAGTCGGAGCACTTCGACGTGCTGGTGATCGGCGGCGGCATCACGGGGGTCGGATGCGCGCTCGACGCGGCCAGTCGCGGCCTGCGTACCGCGCTCGTCGAGCGCGACGACTTCGCCTCGGGCACGTCGTCGAAGAGCTCGAAGCTCGTGCACGGCGGCTTGCGCTACCTCCAGCAAGGCGAGGTGCGCCTGGTGTACCAAGCGCTCCGCGAGCGCCAACGCCTCCGCCGGAACGCGCGACATCTCGTCCGCGTGATGCCGTTCATGATCCCGATCCTCACGAAGGACGGCGTCGTCTCGAAGAAGATCGCCCGCGCGCTCGGCAGCGCGATGTGGATGTACGACCTGACCGGTGGATGGCGGATCGGCCGCATCCACCGCCGGCTGCGCGCCGCTGCCGCGCTCGGGCACCTGCCGACGATGCCGCCGGAGCGCCTTGCCAGCGCGTACCTCTACTTCGACGCCGCCACGGACGATGCACGGCTCTGCCTCACGGTGGCCCGCACCGCCGCTGATCATGGCGCGGCGGTGGCGAACGGCTGCACGGTCGTGGCGCTGGAGAAGGACGAGCGGGGCGGCGTGGTCGGCGCCGAGGTCGAAGCAGACGGTCGTCGGTTCTCCGTGCGGGCGACCGTCGTCGTGAACGCCGCAGGTGTCTGGTCAGACGACGTCCGAGCGCTCGACGAGGGCAGCAACCCGGACTCGATCCGCCCGGCGAAGGGGATCCACGTCACCGTGCCGTGGGAGAAGGTTCGCAACGACATCGCGGTCGTCATCCCGGTCCCGAGGGACAAGCGCAGCCTGTTCGTCGTGCCGTGGGGGCCGAACGCCGACGGTACGTTCCGGCACACCTACGTCGGCACGACCGATACGGACTACGACGGGCCGCTCGACGACCCGCAGTGCACGTCCGAGGACCTCGACTACGTGCTTCGAGCGCTGAACGCGTCCGTGACGACGGCGATCACCCGTGACGACATCACGGGCGCATGGGCTGGACTGCGTCCCTTGGTGAAGCGGGAGGCGTCGGGCCGCACCGCAGACCTGTCACGGCGGCATCGCATCGCGACGGCCACGAGCGGCGTGATCAGCGTGACCGGCGGCAAGTTGACGACCTACCGAGAGATGGCCGAGGACACGGTCGACGCCGCGCTCGAGCGGCTCGGTCGGCGAGCGCGGTGTCGCACGAAGCGGCTCGCGCTGCACGGTGCCGAGGGGTTCCGTGACGACGCGCCGGCCGGGTCGCTCGCCGCTCACCTCGCCGGGCGGTTCGGTACTGACGCGACGGCAGTGCAGCGGCTGATCGACGCCGATCCGACGCTCGGCAGCGAGCTCATCGGCGGACTTCCGTACGTGCGTGCCGAGGCCGTGTACGCGGCGCGTCACGAGATGGTGCGCTCGCTCGACGATCTGCTGAGCCGGCGCACGCGGGCGCGACTGCTCGATCGTGCCGCGACCGCGGAGGCAGCCGAAACGGTCGCCCGGCTCGTCGCGCCTGAGCTCGGGTGGGACGAGGACGAGACTGCCCGCCAGGTCGCCGAGCTGCTCGCATCGGTCCGCCACGAGATCGACAGCGAGCAGCCGGTGCCGATCCCCGGAGGCCCAGGGTGACGGCGCCGACCACACCGACGCCACCGCCGACGCAGCCGACGCTGCCGACGCCGCCGATCGAGCTGCTCGGCCACGGCGAACGGCTCGCCGGCAGCCGCGTGCCGGTCAGTGGCGACGTGCTGGCTCGCCTCGGTTCGGTCTGCGAGACCCTCACCGCGCCCGATGACATCGCCGAGTCCAGCCGCGACTGGTGGCCGCTCGCGCTGCACTGGGCGCTCGCCGGGATGGTGCCGGCTGCCGCGGCCGCCGTGTGCCGGCCGACGTCCGCCGAGCAGGTGGCCGCGATCCTCGCGATCGCGACCCGCGAGCAGATCCCCGTCACGCCGGCAGGCGGGCGCAGCGGCGTCTGCGGCGCCTCGGTGCCCGTCCACGGCGGCATCGTCCTCGACCTCACGGCGATCCACGGCGTCGTCTCGGTCGACGACGTCTCGCTGGTCGCCGAGGTGCTCCCCGGCACGTTCGGCCCCGACTACGAGGCGCACCTCCGCTCGCAGGGATGCACAGGCGGTCACTGGCCGCAGTCGATGGATATCTCGACCGTCGGCGGGTGGCTCGCGTGCCGCGGCGCCGGCCAGTACTCGACCCGCTACGGCAAGATCGAGGACATGGTCGTCGGACTGGAGGTCGTGCTCGCCGACGGACGCATCATCCGCACCGGAGGCGCGCCGCGGGCTGCTGCCGGACCGGACCTCTCGCAGCTGTTCGTCGGCGCAGAAGGAACCCTCGGGGTGATCACTCGGGCATGGCTCCGGATCCACCCGGCGCCGGCCGCGGAGCGGCGCGCCGCGTTCGCGTTCGCGACGTTCGAGAGCGGGCTCGACGCGTGTCGGCGGATCCTGCGCCGCGGTGCGACACCCGCCGTGCTCCGGCTGTACGACGGACCCGAGTCCGCCCGCTCGCACGGCACCGATGGGACCGACTGCGTCCTGCTCGTGCTCGACGAGGGCGATCCGGTCATCGTCGACGCGGTGCTCGCCATCGTCGGCGAGGAATGCGCCTCGGCGCGGCCGCTCGACGTCGAGCTGGTCGAGCGCTGGGTCCACCACCGCAACGAGACGAGCGCGCTGCAGAGCCTGACCCGCAAGGGCTTCGTGGTCGACACGATGGAGATCGCCGCGCCGTGGGCTGCGCTCCCCCGCATCTTCGACGACACGCGCGCCGCGATGCTCGCCGTGCCGCACGCTCGCGCCGCGACGTGTCACCTCTCGCACAGCTACACGGACGGCGCCTGCCTGTACTTCACGTTCGCAGCGACACCACCGGCGGAGGAGGTCGAGTCGACGTACGTCGCCCTGTGGGACACCGGCACGCGGGCCGTGCTCGGTGCTGGTGGCAACCTCAGCCACCACCACGGGGTCGGACTGAACCGGAGCCGCTTCGCGGCCGAGGCGCTCGGGCCCGCCCATGACGTGCTCACCTCGGTGAAGGCCGCGCTCGACCCGGCAGGCATCCTCAACCCCGGCAAGCTCGGCCTGCCGTCCCCGTTCGGCGAGGTGCCGTGGCCGTGACCCGGGCAGCGCCGGCGCGCTGGGACGGCGCGGCGATCCGCGAGGGCGCTTCGGTGGCGGTGCTGTTCGCGGTGCCGTTCACGATCGTCGCCCGCCTCGCCTTCGACGACGACGCGAAGAGCGGCTGGGCCGCGCTGCTCGGGCTGGGATCGTTCCTCGGCTTCGTGCTCGGTGCCGGCGTGGCAGCGTGGCGCCAGCGACGAGGCGCGCCGCTGTCGCACGGCGTGGCCACGGCCATCGGCGTGTTCGTGGTCGTGCAGTTCGTCTTCGGCCTGATCCGGCTGGCAGGCGGCAACTCGCTGCACCTCGGCAAGATCATCGTGAGCCTCAGCCTCACGGCCCTCGCGGGACTCATCGGCGGGTTCCTGGGGAGCTTCCTCCAACGACAAGGAATGACATCCAGACGATGAGCAACTCTGCTTCGATCCTCGTCATCGACGTCGGCACGAGCGGGCTGCGCGCCGCCGTCGTCCGGCCGGACGCCGCCGTCGAGCACGCCCAGTACCGACCGTTCCCGCCGAGCACGCCGTTCCCGGGGCTCGTCGAGTTCGACGCCAGCGAGATGGCGGCGACGGTCCTCGAGGTCGCGAAGGCAGCGCTCGCGTCAGGCGGCCCGGTGGGTGCCGTCGGCATCGCCAACCAGCGCGCCTCGACGATCGTGTGGGACCGGGCGACGGGCGAGCCGGTCGGCCCCGGGCTCGGCTGGCAGGACCTGCGCACGGTCGTCGACTGCATCGTCGCCAAGGCGGAGCACGGCCTGGCGATCGCGCCGAACCAGTCGATCACGAAGGTCGCGTCGCTCCTGAACACCTTCGATCCGGAGCGCTCCCGCGACCTGTGCTTCGGCACGGTCGACACGTGGGTGGCGTGGGTGCTGAGCGGCGGAGCGCTGCATGTCACCGATCGCTCGAACGCCGCCGTGACCGGCATGCTCCGGGGCGACGCCACCACGTGGGACGACCGAGCGCTCGCCGCCTTCCGCATCCCCGCCGGGATGCTGCCCGCACTGGTCGACTCGACCGGTCCGATCGGCGAGGCCAGCGCGCTCCCGGGCAGCCCGCCGATCTGCGGCATCGCCGGTGATCAGCAGGCGTCGTTGATCGGCCAGGGCTGCGTCATCCCCGGCCGGGCGAAGGCGACGTTCGGCACCGGCGGCATGCTCGACCTCTGCACGGGCACCCGCCCGCCATCGATCAGCGGCCGCTCCCCGAGCGGCACCTTCCCGATCGTGGCGTGGACGAAGGGCGGCGAGGTCACGTGGGGCACCGAGGCGATCATGCTGTCGGCCGGCACGAACGTCGAGTGGCTGTGCGACGACCTCGGCATCATCGCCACGCCGGCCGAGAGCCACGACGTCGCTGCCGAGTGCACCACGAGTGACGGCGTCGTGTACGTGCCCGCGCTGCTCGGCCTCGGCACCCCGCAATGGGACTACGGCGCGCGGGGCACGCTGCTCGGCATCACGCGGGGCACGGGTCGTCCGCACGTCGTGCGCGCCGTGCTCGAGGGCGTCGCCCATCGAGGCGCCGACCTGCTCGAAGCAGCGGAAGCCGACAGCGGGCTGCCGGTCCACTCGCTGCGGATCGACGGCGGCATGAGCGCCAACCCGACGTTCGTGCAGGCCCTCGCCGACGCGATCCAGCGCCCCGTCGAGGTCTCACCCGTCGCCGAGGCGACCACGCTCGGAGCGGCCTTCCTCGCCGGGCTCGCGATCGGCACCTGGTCGGGGATCGACGAGATCGCCGCGAGCTGGCGCCCAATGCGGTCGGTGGAACCGACGAGCCGGCCCGACCGCGAGCAGTGGGCCGAAGCAGTGCGTCGAGCCGGCGGGTGGATACCCGACTTGTCCGCTCTCGACTTCTAGAGTTGCTCCGCTCGTGCCCGGCCAGGAAGGCTGGGACCAGCACCCGCCCCTCAACCGCACTCCGCTGCCCAGGAAAGGACCCACCCCTCGTGGACACCACCGCTCTCGGCGAGAACGGCCCCGCCTCCCGGCGGCGCTTCCTCCAGGCCGTCGGGCTCGGCGGCGCGATCTCCGCGCTCCCGTTCGTTGCCCGGTCCGCCGGCGCGCAGAGCGGCTCGAGCACGACCGAGGCAGCTTCCGGGTCGACCGCATCGACGACCCCGGCGACCACCACCACGGCGCCACCGCAGCGGCCGACCGCCGACGACGAGGCCCTGTTGGGATTCGCCCAATCCGTCGAGCTCGCCGCGGCTGCCGGCTACGACGCGGTCATCGGGCGCGCCGACGAGCTGGCGCTCCCGCCAGACGTGTCTCCCGTGGTGCAGGTGCTCCGCGAGCACCACAAGGCGTACGCGCAGTCGCTGTCCGGGCTGCTCGGCCGCTCGGCTCCGGGCACCGCGAACGCTGCGGTGTCCGACGAGCTCGGCGGACCGTTCCAGACCGGCTCGCTCGACGAGGTGCTCGCAGCCGCGGTCGCCCTCGAGGACGCTGCGGTCGCGACGCACACGGCGCTCCTCGGCGAGTTGCAGGGAACGGACGGAGCGGCATTGCTGGCATCGATCCTCGTGACCGAGGCCCGCCACGCCACGTTGCTCACCGCGCTCAGCGGGAACGACGATCTCATGCCCGAGTCGGGCATCGAGAGCGCTGCTGCTGCCCTGACCCCCGACGACTACCCGGTGGAGTGACCAGATGGTTGACCGTACTGACGACATCGACGCGCCGTCGTTCCTCGACCGCCGGGGTTTCCTCCGCCTCAGCGGCTTCACCGTCGCCGTCACCGCCGTGCTCGCGGCGTGCGGCTCCGACGAGGGAGCGGGTCCCGAAGGCATCACCGAAGCCGGATCGGCGCCGCCCCTCGCAGAGGCCCCGAGCGGCATCATCACCGACGGCACGCTGCTGCGCACGGCCACATCGCTGCACTACAACGCCATGGACGTGATCGACGCCGTGCTCGACCTCGGCGTCGTCAGCGCCGAGATCTCCGCAGCCGCCGAGGCGTACAAGGTCCTCCTGCAAGACCAGGCCGATGCACTCGCCGAGGCGACCACGAGCATCGACGTGCAGCCGTTCGAGGAGAAGAACCCCGTGGTCGACACGCGGGTCATCAAGCCGGCCTTGGCGCTGCTCGACGTCAGCCAGACGACGGGCGCCGACGCCGAGCGACTCCTGCACGCCGTCGCCTCGCTCGCCACGGCGACGCACCAGGGCATCGTGCCGTCGCTGTCCCGACCGGAGCTGCGCGCCACGGTGATGCAGGTCGGCGCCGTCCACGCCCGCGTCGCCACGGTGCTCGCGCGGATCATCTCGCCCGAGAACACCGTCACGCTCGAAGACCTCGCCACTGCTGCGCCCGAGGCGGCGGCAGCGGCGACGAGCACGACGGTCGAGACGGGTCTCCCCAGCACGGCGCCGGATGCCGCGCCGACCACCGCCGCGGCGGCCGCCGGTCCGGCCGACCTCCCCGTGTACCAGGTGCCCTCCGCCTTCGGCTCGTTGGCCCCCGTGCAGATCGTGCTCGGCGACGCCACCAAGGTCGACGGCCCGACGAAGCGCACGCAGCTCAACATCGAGACGCCGAGCCTCAACTCGTTGATGTACGACGACGCCTGAGCGTCGCCCGCTGCGTGCCCCGCTACCCTGATGCCGACGGTGAGTCGGTCGGGTGGCCGCGGTTCGTCGGCGTGAGCCGGCGGGTCGAGGAAGGTCGGGACTCCACAGAGCAGGGTGCTGGCGAGAGCCAGGTCGGGGCGACCTGACGGACAGTGCAACAGAGAGCAGACCGCCGATGGCCGGCCGGGCGACCGGACGGCACAGGTAAGGGTGAAACGGTGCGGTAAGAGCGCACCAGCGTCCGGGGTGACCCGGGCGGCTCGGTCAACCCCACCCGGAGCAAGGCCGAGCAGAGGGATGGGCGGCTCGTCCGCTCCTCACGGAGCACCCTCGGGTAGGCCGCACAGATGGATGGCCACACAGGCGCTTCGGCGCTGGACAGAATCCCGCCTACAGATCGACTCACCGTCACCACGGGTTTGAGGCGTCCGCCGTTCGTATCAGCCCGCTATTCCGGCCAGTGTCCGCCATTCCAGGGGTCCGCCATTCCGGTCAGCGTCCACCATTCATGTCAGCGTCCGCGATTCGTGTCAGCGGTTCGGTGTCACGCCTTGGATTCGCTGACGCGGATCGACGTCGCTGACATGATGCCGATGGTCCCGGAGCGCGCCCATGCCGCGGCACACCAACGGCGCACGCCATACTCCTGGCGTGCGCACCGGGGACACAACGGCCGATGAGCGCCGCGCTGCTTGGGCGCTGTTCGCCTCGTTGCTGCTCCTCGCCTGCGTCGGAGTGGTCTACCCGTTCATCGCCGACCGGACTGCCCACCCGCTCACCGTGTTCGCCATGCCGGTCCTGGTGGTCGTCGCCCTCGGTACACCGAGAGCGACGGCGCTCGTCGGCGCGCTCTCCGTCCTCGTGACGCTGATCGAGGGCGAAGTGATCTCCGACTACGACGCGACACCGCTGATCGCGAGGATCGCCGTCGTCACGGCGACGGCGGTCAGCGGCGTCGTCGTCGCCCAGATCCGCCGCGAGAACGAGCGCGAGCTTCGCGAAGCGGACCACACCGGCGAGCTCATGTCGACGTTCCAACGCGTCCTCGTGCCACGGCCTTTGCCGCCGCCGGGCATCATCGTCGACGTTCGCTACGTACCAGGCGAGGAGCGCCTCATGCTCGGCGGTGACTTCGTCGACGCGCTGGACCTGCCCGACGGCTCGCTCGGGTTCATCGTCGGCGACGTCTGCGGTCATGGCCCCGACGCTGCTGCCCTCGGGGCCGCCCTCCGCGCCGGCTGGAAGACGATCGCGACCCACGCCGTGGATGCGCCGGACACGTGGGTCCGTGCACTCGACGAAGCGTTCTTCGGGCATGGGCGTCATGACACGTACGCGACCGTCTGCACGGGTCGCGTCACCACCGCCGGTCTCGTGCAGATCGTTTCGTGCGGCCACCCCTGGCCGATCGTGCTGGGCGCCGAGCCGACCGTGGTGCGTCCTCACGTGGCACGACCGCTCGGCGTGCGAGACATCCCGTTCGACCCGGCCGTGACCGAGTTCGCGATGCCGGTGGCCGGCGCTGTCTTCATCTACACCGATGGCCTGATCGAGAACCGCCTGCTGCGCGAGCTCGCCGACGAGGACAACCTCCTGGCCTACCTCGGCCGCCATCCGTCGCCCGATCTGGACGCCCTGGTGACCGAGTTCGGGCCCGACGGCTTCTCCGACGACGTCGCTGTGATGACGATCTCGATCGACCAGGTCGTCGACGAGGTCCCACTCCACGAGGGCCAGGACGAGCCGATGGCCGCAACCGACGCCGCTGGTCAAACGGTCGGGCGCACCACCGGGAGCTCACCGTCATGAGTGGCGAGCAACACGGCTGTCAGGCTGCGCCGGATCTGCTCGACCGAACGGACACCGATCACTGCGGCCCACTCGCCCTCGAGATCGGTGTAGATCCTCTCGACTGCCTGCAACAGCCGCCGGCCGCGCTCGGCGAGGGCGATGCGCTTGATGCGCGCGTCGTCCGGGTCGGTGGTTCGTAACAGGTATCCGCTGTCGACCATCGACTCGACCAGCTTGGACGCGGCCTGCTTGGTGACGCCGAGCAGCTCGGCGAGATCCGTCACCGTGGTTGGCTCCGAGCGCGTTGCCAGCAGCACGAAGCCGTAGGCGCGTCGGACGTCGGTCCAATCCTCGGCCCGCAGTCGCGCATGGAGCGTGTCGATCAGCGTGCGGTAGGCCATCGCCAGCAGCCGGGCAATCGGCACCGGATGGCCTGCCGTGCTCACTCGGCCCATGGCGGCGTGAACGTCGCGCTCCCCGACCGTGCTCGGCCACCGACCGGGAGACAGCACAGGAGACGCAGCACCTCGTCGCCGCAGTTGGCCAGCTCGAACTCGGTGTCGGGTGGCACCACGATGGCATCGCCGCGACGAGCAACATCGACATGGTCACCGATGCGAACCGAGGCGGTGCCATCGAGCACGACGAACACCTCCTCGCGCGTGAGCGAGTGCGGCGTCGCCGGTGTCCCCGCGTCGATCTGCACCTGCCACACCGAGGTCTCGGTCGAGCCGCGACTCGGCGTCGCGAGCGACGTGAACCGGGCGCCGCCCAACTCGTGCGTCGGCGAGGACGGGGCATGGATGATCGGCATGGACGTCCCTTTCGTCAATGAAGTTGACCATCACGGTACCCGGACACGCCGCCACTCGTCAATGTGGTTGACCAATATCGATCGGAACTGTTTTTCGCCGTCGAGACGTTGTTCCTCGCATGTCCGACGATCGACGTCACGAAGTCCGGCTGCTGACGGTGTGCGGCAGCCTGCAGGGCCGGTCTGCGAATCGGGCCGCGCTCGAGGCGGCAGCGGTCATCGCGGTCGCCGACGGCGCGACCATCGACGACTTCGATCGTCTCGCCCACGTTCCTGCCTTCGATCCCGATCGCGAGGAGGAGCCGATCGAGGTCATCGACGATTGGCGGCGGAGGGTGACGGCGGCGGACGTGGTCCTCGTGGCCGCTCCGGAGTACGCCGGTGCCGTCGCCGGCGCGGTGAAGAACGCATTCGACTGGCTGGTCGGCTCGGGCAGTCTGTATCGCAAGCCGGTCGCCGTGATCAGTGCCGGCACGTCCGGCGGAGCAAACGCCCGACGGATGATGGTGCAGACGCTCACCTGGCAGGGCGCGTACGTCGTGGCCGAGCTCGGCATCGCGGCGCCGCGCACGAAGTCCGACGCCGCCGGTCGCCTGGACGACGAGGCAACGCTGGCGGCAATAGCCTCGTTGACCCGCGTCCTGCTCGCCGCACCAACGATGTCGGGCGACGAGCTGGTCGCCCTCGCCAGCAGCGTGGTCGACTCGCTCGACATCGACCTCGCCCACGTCACCCCTGCCGTCTGAGCGCGCCAGCTCCCGACGGCAACGATCAGCACGGCGCGAGCAGGCGTTCCTGATCCATGTCAGCAATCTCGATCCATGTCAGCGACCCTCATTCGGGTCAGCGATTCGGTGTCACGCTTCGGATTCCCTGACATGGATCGACGTCGCTGACATGATCGACCCGGCTGCTGCGACGGCGACGTGGCCGCACTGCTGGCACATCCGCAGGTGCACCCAGCGCCCACCCGTCGCGAGGCACTCCGCACACCCCATCGCCGGACGGCGCGACGTCAACGATGGTGTCGAGATGTCCGCACCGGTCCACGCCGGCCGCCTCCTCGAGAAAATCTTCGATCGCGCGTTTAGCTGCTGCCACCGAGAGGGTAGGACACCCGCAGGTCACGGTTCCCACGCTGAACGCCCGCAGTCCACCCCCCCGAGACTGGGGACCGACGACCGCATCACACCGAACTGTGTGATGGTGCCGGGACGGGAGGATCCGCCCTCCTCCCGTCCCGGCCTCTTCGCGCCGAGACGTCAGTCCGTGGACGACGTCGCGACCGGTGCGATCGGCTGTTCGATCTGGTCGTCGTCCGGCCGGCCGATGATCCAGAGCGTGAGCGCGGCGAGGAAGACGACGATCGCGATCCAGGTCGAGAGTCGCTGCCGGCGGACGCTCCTCATCACGAACCCGACTCTGACGAGACCCGTACCGGCCCGCTCGTCTCGCGCAGGCCGACGGCGATCCGGCGGCGCAGCTCGCGAGCGACGCGGGATTGCTGCGCCGGCAACGTCCGTCCCGTGACCCGGACCTCGATCGTCTCGGATCCGAGATCCTCGACACCTGCGACCGCAGGCGGTTCGATCATGACGGCAGCCCACTCGTCCTCGGTCGCCATCGCCGCTCCGATCTCGTTGAGGCGCACCGTGACGGCCTCCAGATCGACGTCCCGCGGCAGTGGCACGATGATGAGCATCCGCGCCCAGTCGCGCGATGCGTTGACGCTCTGGCGCAGCTCGCCGTTGGCGATCGTGACGAGGTCGCCGTCAGACGTGCGCAGCTTGGTGACGCGGAGGGTCACCTCCTCGACGCGGCCCTCGACCCAGCCGACCGCGCCCAGCGGGCCGACGCGGATGAGGTCGCCGATGCCGAACTGCCGCTCGGACAGGATGAAGATCCCGGCGAGGACGTCGCCGACGATCTGCTGGGCGCCGAAGCCGAGCCCGGCGCCGACCACCGATGCCAGCGGCACGAGCGCCGAGGCCGGCAGGTTGAGCTCGATCAGCACCCAGATCAACGCGACCGTCACGATGCTGAAGTTGACGGCCCATCGGAGCGCGCCGATGAGCGCCCCTTCGTGCGCGCCGATCGTGTTCGCCGCGGGGCCACCGCCCGCGGCGCGCAGCTCGGCGAGTCGCCGCGCCTGGCGCCGCGCGAGCACGCTGACCACGCGGGTGGCGAGGTAGGCACCCGAGCAGATCATCACGACGACGAGCGCCTCGTCGCGGAGCCACTCGCCGACCCCCGACCAACCGGTCGATGCGGCGACGATGCGGATCACGGAGCCAGGTTACGCGTCGAGGTGCCAGGTCTCGTTGTACGAACGGAGCACGGGGCCGAGGCGGCCGATGTCGATGCGGCTGATCGACGCCTGGTCGAGGAAGCACCTGAACGCCGCCGAGCCCGGTACGCCGAGCGCCCAGGCGATCGCCGCCTTGATCGGCGAGACGTGGCTCACGACGACGACCGTGCGACCGCGGGACTCTTCGACCAGCTCCTCGCAGGCCGGCACGACGCGGGAGTGGAGCTGCGCATACGACTCCCCGCCGACCGGCGCGAAGTCAGGGTCGGTGCGCCACCGCAACCAGGTCTCGTCGGGCACGTCGCGCACCGCCTTGCCGTCGATCTCGCCGTAGTCGAGCTCGAGCCAGCGATCGTCCGTCTCGACCGGCAGGCCGAGTGCCGACGCCGTCTCCTGCGCCCGACGCAGCGGGCTGGCGATCACGCGGTCGACGGCGCCGAGCGCCCTCGCGATCATCTCCGCCTGGAGGCGGCCGACCTCGTCGAGCGGGTGGTCGACCCGGCCCTGCAGGAGCCCGGCCGCGTTCGCGATGGTGCGGCCATGGCGGACGACGATCAGCACGTGCTCAGTACACCACAGTCACTCGACGAGGTGGCCCGTGCGGAGGAGCGTGCTCCGCCGGCCCGGGTCGGCCAGGCGGAAGCGGTGCCAGAACCACGCCAGCACGGCGAGGCCGATGACCTCGAAGATGATGCTCGTGGCGCCGCGCTCGATCGACGGCAACCGGGCATCGTCGAACGACGTGCCCGTGACCGGCCACCAGAACACCGAGGTGCTCGCGAACGCGCCGTCGAACACGAGGTGCAGGAAGCTGCCGATCGGCAACGCGAGCAGCATCCTTCGCCGCTGCCGGCGCCCGATCGTGCTCAGCATCACGACGGCGAGCAACGCGACGTTGCCGACCACCGAGTGCATCACGCGTGCGCCGCCGAACGGGGCATCGACGATGTCAGGCAGGAGCGCGCCGACCGCGAGCACGCGATAGTCGAACCGAGGATCGTGGAAGACGAGCCAGACGGCCAGCGACACCGTCCCGATGAACCACAGGAACATCAGTGGACGAGGAGGCGGCCGCACTGCTCGCACTCGATGAGTGCGTCGGCACCGGCATTCTTGAGCGAGTCGAGGAACGCGCGGGAGAGATCGAGGTGGCACGCGCCGCAGTGGCCGGACACGACCTTGGCGATCGCGGTGCCGCCGAACGACGCCCGCATCGACTCGTAACGCTGCAGCAGTTCAGGTGGGATCGCGTGGGCCGTGGCATCACGTCGATCCCGCAGCGCGGCGATCTCGTCGCCGAGCACGGCTTCGGCCGCAGCGAGTGCCGCGGCGGTCTCCTCCGTCGCGGCGCGCCCCGGTGCCAGCGACTCGTCAGCAGCGGCGATCGCGGCCTCGGCCGACTCGACCTCGTCGAGCAGCATGAGCTCCTCGTCGTCGGCGCCGCTGCGCTCGTCGTCGAGCCGAGCGATCTCGTGCATCAACGCCTCGGCCTCGCGGGGTGCGATCACGGTCTTCAACTGCTTCTCGAGCCGCTCCTTCCTCGTCGCCCGGACCGAGCCCGCTGCCTCGAGCTCGTCGATCCGCCGGGAGGCAGTCTCGACACGGGCGGCGGCGTCGGCGCGCTGTGCCTCGAGCCGGGCAACCTCGGTCGCGGCCTCGAGCGCGGCCGACCGCTCTGGGAGCCGCTGCCGCCGGTGCGGGATCTGGTCGATGGCGGCATCGAGCTCCTGCAGCGCGAGGAGCTCGTCGAGGGCGGACATCTATCCTCCTGATGGCGGGGGTGCTTCGGCCACGGTCGTGGCCGGCGCGGGCGCCGTGGTCGGTGTCGGAGGCCTGGGCAGCCCCCGGGCGCAGTTGTACACCAAGATGCCGTTCGCCACCGAGGGCATCGGTGCCTCGGGATCGAGCACCTCCGGCGGGATGGTCGTGCCAGGGTCCACGGCCTGGTAGACGGGAGCCGGCGGTGCTTCTGCGGGCGGCTCACCCGCGACCGTGGTCGCCGTCGACGCAGCGCCACTCGAGGAGCGGGCGAGGCACTCGTTCCCCGGCAGGTAGAGCCGCGCGGCGCGGCGGGCCGGCGGGGGCGGCGCCGGCCAGTCGATCGCCGGCAGCCCGAAGTGGGCCGGCTCCATGAACGCCTTCCAGATGCGGGCAGGGAACGTGCCACCCTGGACCTTGCCCACGCCGACGGCGCGGAACTCCGGAATGTTCACCATCGGCGTGTACGCCTTCGGGTCACCGACCCACACCGCGGTGGTCAGCTGCGGCGTGAAGCCGACGAACCAGGCGTTCGAGTTGTTGTCCTGCGTACCGGTCTTCCCCGCCGCAGGCCGGTTGCCGCCGTCGAGGCCGCCGACGTTGCGCGCCGTGCCGCGGGTCAGCACGCCCCTCAGGATGTCGACCGTCGTGTCCGCGGCCTCGGGCGTGAGCACCTGCACCCCGGCGAGCTCGTGCTGGTAGACGACGGTGCCGTCAGGGCCGTCGATCCGCTCGACGAAGTAGGGGTCGTGGTGCAGCCCGTGGTTCGCGATCGTCTGGCCGCCGGCGGCCATGTCGAGCGACGACATCTCGTTGGCGCCGGTCGCATAGCTCGCGAACGGTTCGATCTTGCGGGCGCCGTCGATCGCCGGGTCGCCGGTCAGGTACGGCGAGTGCGACATGCGGTAGGTGGTGTCGACGACCCGGCTCAACCCGACGATCTGCGACAGCCGGGCGAACGCACAGTTGATCGACGACCAGGTCATCTCCTGGAGCGTCGCCGGCGCCTTGCTGACGCCCGAGGTGATCACGAACGGATCCTTCGGGTCACCAGGGTTGGGCAGCGTGCACGGCAGCGTGCCGTCGATGACGTCGGTCGGCTGCGCTCCTGCCTCGATTGCGGCGGAGAGCACGAAGATCTTGATGCTCGATCCGGTCTGACGAGGCCGCAACGCGAGGTTCACCTCGTTCACGCCGCGCTGGAACCCGGCGCCACCGACCATCGCCCGCACCGCGCCGGTCGCCGTGTCGAGCGTCGTCATCGCGGCCTCGATCCCCGTGGCATTCGCAGGCAGCTGGTCGCGCTTCGCCTGCTCCGCGAGCGCCTGCAGGTTGGAGTCGAGCGTCGTGTAGATCCGCAGACCGCCCCGGAACAGCGCGTTCACGCGGCTCTGCTCGTCTTCGCCGAGGATGTCGGTGCGGTTGAGGAGGTAGTCCTTCACCGTCTCGGTGAAGTAGGTCCGGGCCGTCGGCCGCGCGGCCGCGCGCTGCGTCTTCTCGGGCAGCGGCCACTCGCTGCCGAGCTGCTCTGCCTCCGCCGGGTCCATCAAGCCGACCTCGGCGATGCGCCGCATCACCTGCTTGAAGCGGGCACGACTCCGCTCCGGGTTGCGGATCGGGTCGTAGGTCGACGGCGCCCGCACGAGACCGGCGAGGAACGCGCCCTCGACCATCGTCAGGTCCTTCGCCTCCTTGCCGAAGTACGTCTCGGCCGCGGCCTGGATGCCGTAGGCGTTGTTCCCGAGGTAGATCGTGTTGAGGTAGCGCTCGAGGATCTTGCTCTTCGGTATCTCCTTCTCGAGGAGCACCGCGTACCGCGCCTGCAGCAGCTTGTACCGGGCGTCGCGTTCGAGTCCGGAGAGGTACTCGAGCTTCACGACCTGCTGCGTGATCGTCGACGCGCCCTGGCGGCTCGTGCCGCTCTCGACGTTGGCGAGGATGGCCCGCACGAGGCTGCGGAGGTTGACGCCGTGGTGCTGGTAGAACTCGGTGTCCTCGACCGCCAGCAGCGCGGCGATGACCGGCTCCGGCACCAGCGACACGTCGATCGGCTGGCTGTTCTCCCGCTCGAAGAACGCGATCTCGTTCCCGGCGGCGTCGTAGACGTACGTCCGCTGCGCGAGGTCGCTGAACGGCGGCAGGGTGATCGGCAACTCGTCGTGGGCGTGCAACGCCTCGACGACCCTCGGCACCACGCCCACCGTCACGGCGGCCAGACCGAGCCCGGACACGACCACGACGAGGGTCAGCTTGAACAACCAGGAGACGCGCTGCACAACGGGACCGAGGCTAGTGGCGAGGCATCCCGCGACCCGATCACCCTCGGATCGCCGCCGTGTACCGTCGACACATGATGCGACCGTTCCGCTTCGGCGTCCAAGCCTCCTCTGCCCCTGATCGCGCCGCGTGGGTCTCACTCGCCCGGCGGGTGGAGGCCCACGGCTACGACGTGCTGTCGATGCCGGACCACTTCACCGAGCAGTTCGCGCCCGTGCCCGCGCTGATGGCGGCTGCCGACGCGACCGATCGATTGCGGATCGGCGCGCTCGTCTGGGACAACGATTACAGGCACCCGATCGTGCTGGCCAAGGAGCTCGCGACGATCGATGTGCTCTCCCAAGGACGACTCGAGATCGGCATGGGCGCCGGTTGGATGCAGTCCGACTACGAGCAGTCCGGCATCCCCTACGACTCCCCCAAGGTGCGCATCGACCGCTTCGTCGAGGCGATCGCGGTGATGAAGGGGGCGTTGAGCGACGCTCCGTTCTCCGTCGCCGGCGCCCACTACACGGTGACCGGCTACGACGGCCGCCCGAAGCCGGTGCAGCAACCCTGGCCTCCGCTGTTGATCGGCGGCGGCGGTCGGCGGGTGCTCACGTTCGCAGCGCGCGAGGCGGACATCGTCGGGATCAACGGCACCCTGACAGCCGGGGTGGTCGGACCCGACGCGATCTCGACCATGACCGCCGGAGCCGTCGACGAGAAGATCGGCATCGTTCGGGAGGTAGCAGGTGACCGCCTCGACGACATCGAGCTGAACATCCGCGCGTTCATGGTCAACGTCACCGACCAGCGGACGACTGTCATGGACGGCGTCGCCGCGGCGATCGGTGTCGAGCGGTCGATGGTCGAGGCATCGCCGTTCGCGCTCATCGGGTCCGCAGAGCAGCTGATCGAGGATCTCCTCGCCCGTCGTGAGCGATGGGGCTTCAGCTACGTGATCGTCGGTGCCGACGACGTCGACGCGTTCGCGCCCGTCGTCGCCGCCCTCGCCGGGAAGTGACGCGCGTGCCACGGCCGAGCGTCGCCCTCTGTGGCGCCGGCATGATCGCCGGCGTCCACGCCGTCGCCGCCGAGGAGCTCGGGCTGCAGGTCGTCGGCGTCGCCTCACGGACCCACGAGCGCGCCGCCGCCTTGGCCGCACGCATCCAGTCGACCGCCATCAGCTACGACGAGTTGCCGGCCGGTGCGGACATCGTCATCGTCTCGACACCGCCCGGTCAGCACGCGGACGACGCGGTGCGGGCGCTCGGAGCCGGCGCCGCCGTGCTGCTCGAGAAGCCGCTGTGCCGCACGCTCGAGGAGGCCGACCTGCTCGTCGAGGAAGCCGCGCGCCACGGCGAACGGCTGCTCTACGCCGAGAACCTCGCCTACGCGCCCGTCGTCCAGCAGTTGGTGCGCCGCGTGCCGGACCTCGGCCCGCTCACGACGCTCGAGGTCCGATCGCTGCAAGCACTGCCGACGTGGGGTGCGTTCACGACGGACGAGTGGGGCGGGGGCGCGCTCTTCGACCTCGGCGTCCATCCGCTCGCCGTCGCGATGCTGCTCGCCCGCCCGGCCACGGTGGTGGAGGTGTCAGCGACGCTGCGCGGAGGCGCTGGCCACGGCAGCGACGAGCACGCCGAGGTCGATCTGACGTTCTCGAACGGCCTCAGAGGCCGCGTCGTGTCGAGCTGGCAGGCCGGGCCGGAACCAGTGTGGGATGCCCAAGTGGCGAGCGCGACCGGCGTCCTGCGCGCCGACCTGTTGCCGGTGCCCGCACTCGAACGCGACGGCGACGTCATCGCGCTGCCGGCGCCGACCGCGTCCGTGCCCACGATCGAGCAGTACGGCTACGTCGCCCAGCTCCGCGCCCTGGTCGAGGACACCGCAGCGGGCCGGCGACCGTTGATGGATGCCGCGTTCGGGCGCGAGGTGCTCGACATCGTCTGCGCGGCCTACGCGTCGGCCGGCCGGGGCGGTGCCGCGGTCGCCGTTCCGTTCGAAGGTTCACGTTCGCTCAGTCCGCTTGAGCACTGGCGCTCGGGGTGACCACACGACGCGGTTGACCGGGTCAGGACCACGTGACGGGCGTCACTCGGCCGTCATTCACCCAGAGAGGTCGAGTCCCTACCTTGTGTGACGGCTCGAAGGTGGAGGAGCCGGCTCATCAGTGGCGTTCTGTTGATCGGTATCGCAGCAGCCCCACGAGTGGTGCCGGTCGATGATGGATCAAGCTCGGACGACGACTGGGCGCGCACGGAGCTCGGCGTCCCCAACGTCGCCGCGGGAGGACTGGTCTTCCCGGTCGGCGGCAAGTGCGCCTTCATCGACAGCTACGGCGCCCCACGCGCCGGTGGGCGCGCGCACGAGGGCGTCGACATCATCGCGCCCCAGGGAAAGCCGATCTACGCGGTCACCTCGGGGACGATCTGGAAGATGTCCTACCTCGGCGGCGGCAGCAACTCGCTCGGCGGCAACAGCCTGCACCTCAAGTCCGGCGACGGCACCGGGACGTACTACTACTACGCGCACCTGGTGGCGTTCGCCGACGGCATCACGAAGGGCACGACGGTGACCGCCGGCCAGCTGCTCGGCTTCGTCGGCATGACCGGCAACGCGTCCGGTCCGCACCTGCACTTCGAGATCCACCCGAACGGTGGGGCTTCGGAGAACCCGTACCCGGCCGTCAAGGCAGTCGACGCGTGCAAGACCGAGGTCGCCTCGTCGTGGAACGGGCAGACGTCCTCGGCAACGCCGGTGGCGCCGTCGGGCACCACACCTGGCGCGCCCTCCGGCGCGTGGATCAGCGGACCGGCCACAGTCGCCGGCGGCTTCACGCCCACCCGACCCGAACGGCTCGTCGACAGCCGCATCCCGCAGGGCATCGGCGGGCAGCTGAGCGCGAACGTCCCGGTCACGATCACCGCGGCCGGTCTGGCCGGTGTCCCCGCCGGTGCCGACTGGGTCCACATCAACATGGTGGCCGTCGAACCGTCCGGCAGCGGCACGATGACCGTGGTCCCGTGCGGCGGCGCCCCGGCGAGCTCGCTGCTCACCTTCCCGACGAACAGCATCACCGGCGCGAGCGCCGTCGTCGGACTCACGAACGGCACGTTCTGCGTCAACTCGACCGTGAGCACGCACATCGTCGTCGACGTCATGGGGTATCGGGCGCCCGGAACCGGCGCCGGACTCGTGCAGCTCAGCCCTGCCCGCACCTACGACAGCCGGATCTCGGGCGGCACGCGCTTGGCAGGTAGCCAGGTCCGCAGCGTCAAGGTCGTGGGCTACCCCGGCATCCCCGGTGATGCGCTCGCAGCGAGCCTGAACGTCACCATCGTCAACCCGTCAAAGCCCGGGTACCTCACGGCGTGGCCGTGCGGCAGCGGTCAGACGAACACGTCGATCCTCAACTTCGCAGCCGGCCAGACCGTTGGCAACTCGATCAACATCGGTGTCGGCACGAACGGGTCGGTGTGCTTCGCATCGAACACGAGCGGCGACATCGTCGTCGACCTCACGGGCGTCTGGATGAGCGCTCGCGGCGACACCCTCACGCCGGTGGCGCCGCTGCGGCTCGCCGACAGTCGCAACGACGGCACCCGCCTGGCGAGCCATCAGCAGCGGGCGATCACGATCGCCGGTGTCAACGGTGTCCCTGCAACGGCCCGCAACGCAGTGATCAGCCTGACCGCGCTCGACGCGGCAGCGCCCGGGTACGTGACGGTGTGGCCGTGCGGGCAGCCGATGCCGACGACCTCGGGGCTCAACTTCGTTGCCGGGAAGGCCTCGAGCAACACGACGATGCAGGCGCTCGGCAGCGGCGGCACGATCTGCGTGTACTCGAACACCGCACTCGATCTGCTCGTCGACATCCAGGCTTACACGGCGTAGTCATTCGACCACGCTACGTCTAGTCCAGCTGGCCCAAAGCAGCCAATACTCGCTCCTCGTGGTGGCTTCACCACTTACAATCGCCCTCGATGGCTGGCGGGCCGTCGATGACCGAGGAGCAACCCGGATGTACGGTTCGATGGAACCCGACGACGAGACACTGATCGAGGCGACCCGCAACGGCGACGTCGACGCGTTCGGCGAACTGTACCACCGGCATCGTCCGGCGGCCCGAGCCGCCGCAGCGTCGCTGCGGATCCCCCGCTGCGAGCGCGAAGACGTGGTCGAGGAGGCGTTCGCGAACATCTTCGCCACCCTCCAGCGCGGCCGCGGGCCGCGGGAGTCGTTCCGTCCGTACCTCATCGCTGCGGTGCGCAACATCACCTTCAGCAAGGCTCGCCGGGACGTGCGCGCCACCGAGGGCACGCGCCGGCTGGTGACCGAGATCGAGACCGCTGATCAGACCCACGAGCTCGGTGTCGACGACCTCGTCAACGCCGCCTTCGGACAGCTGCCCGAGCGCTGGCGCCACATCCTGTACGCTGTCGAGATCGAGGGCCGCAAGCCGGCCGAGATCGCGACCGAGCTGGGCCTGTCCCCCAACGCTGCCTCCGCCCTCGTCGCCCGCGCCCGGCGCGGCCTGCGCTCGGCCTACATGGACGAGCTGCGCCGCGACAACCGGCCCCGCCCGCAGACCGCGTCCTCGGTGTCCGAGGCATCCTGACCAGGGCGGATGCGCCTCACTGACAGGCGCTGTGACACAACGCCCATCCCAGGACGAGGAATCGGCGGCCGATCCCGCCTACGCTGTGTGTTCCCCCTGAGAAAGAAGGCTGGCTCATGGCGACCCAACGCACGACCTACGGCAAGCGGGAGCGCGATCGGGCGAAGCAGGCCAAGGCTGCTGCCAAACGCGAGCGCCGCCAGGACCGCAGCGCCACTCCCGCGGAAACACCCGAGGTCACCTTCGCCGGAACCGAGGAGCTGACCCCGGCGCAGCTGTTCGCCGAGATCGAGGAAGTCCACCGCGCGTTCGCGGCGGAGGAGATCAGCCACGAGGACTTCGAGGAGAAGAAGGCCGAGCTGCTCGCTCGGCTGCCGATCGACTGATCCCCGGCGCCGGCGTCAGCCCCGTCGCTGGCGGGCGACTTCGAAGCAGAGCACCGTGGCTGCCATCGCCACGTTGAGGCTCTCCGATCGCCCGAGGTGCGGAATGGTCAGCCAGGTGTCGATCGGGACGTCCTCGCCGATGCCGTGAGCCTCGCTCCCGACGACGAGGGCGAGTGGGCCGGTGAGCACCGGCTCGGTGTACGGCACTCCCTGGTGGGACGACGTGCCGAGCAGTTCCCAGCCGGTGTCGCGCAGCGCCGTCGGCGGCACCCCGACGACCACCGGGACGTGGAACAGCGCGCCTGCCGACGCGCGCACGACCTTCGGGTTGAACGGGTCCACGGATGCCGTCGTGAGCACGACGGCATCGGCGCCGGCGGCCTCCGCTGAGCGCAGGATCGTGCCGAGGTTGCCCGGATCGGAGACGCCCGCGCAGACCACGACGAAGGTTGCAGTGCCGACCAACGCCTGCAGCGCTGCGGTGCGCTGGCGCACGATTCCGAGGACGGGCTGCGGCGACTCGGTCGATGCGACGCGCTCGAGCACGCCGGGCGCCAGGTGCGCGACGGGGACCCCGGGTGCGTCGATCGGCGACCCCCCGGGCGCCACGAACTGCACCTCCACGTCCCAGCCCGCCGCGAACGCCTCGGCGAGCAGACCACGGCCTTCGACCACGAACGCGCCCTCTTCGGAACGCGCACTGCGGCGCCCGAGCAGGCGCCGCAGTCGTTGGATCCGTGGGTTCGTGAGCCCGAGCGGCTCCATGGGACCGGGCCTGGTCAGGCCAAGGCGCCCTTCGCCTCGTCGACGAGCTTGCCGAACGCATCGATGTCGGTGACCGCCAGGTCGGCAAGGATCTTCCGGTCGACTTCGATGCCGGCCGAGTTCAGCCCGGCGATGAACCGGCTGTACGACATGCCGTGCAGCCGGCACGCCGCATTGATCCGCTGGATCCACAGACGGCGGAACTCGCCCTTCTTCGCCCGGCGGTCGCGGAACGCGTACTGCCCCGACTTCATCACCTGCTCGTTCGCGGCGCGAACGGAGCGGCTCTTGTTGCCGTAGTAGCCCTTCGCCCGCTCCAAGATCTGCTTGCGATGCTTCTTCGAACCGACTGCGCGCTTGACTCTTGCCATTGCTCTCTCCTGTCTCCTCGGTCCGCTCGATCAGCGCTCGGCCAGCAGGCGCTTGATCTTCTTCGCGTCGCCCTTGTGCACTGCGACCATGCCGTCGAGACGGCGGGTGCGCGTGGAGGGCTTCTTCTCGAAGAGGTGCTGACGCATCGACTGGAGGCGACGGAGCTTGCCGGTGCCGGTCTTCTTGAACCGCTTCGCGGCGGTCTTGGAGGTCTTCATCTTGGGCATGGGGTGTCGAACCTTTGTTGGTGCTGATGTCGTGGATGATCCTGGGTGACCGCCTGATCGGGCGGTCGCCCGGTCAGGCCGTCTCGTCGGACACAGCGGGGATCTCGTCCCGTGCGTCCTTGTCCTTCTTCGGCGGCGGCTTCTTGTCCGGAGCGAGCACCATGGTCATGTTCCGACCGTCCTGGCGGGGATGCGCTTCGACCTTCCCCATCTCGATGGTCTGGTCGGCCACCTGGTTGAGGATCTTCGCGCCGAGCTCCGGATGGGCCATCTCGCGCCCTCGGAACTGCAAGGTCACCTTGACCTTGTGGCCGTCCTCGAGGAAATCGATGATGTGACGCACCTTGGTGTCGAAGTCACCCTGTCCGATCTTTGGCCGGAACTTCACCTCTTTGATCGAGATGTGGGTTGCCTTCTTCCGCGATTCCTTCGCTTTCTGCGACTCCTCGTACCGGAACTTGCCGTAATCCATGATCCGACAGACCGGCGGCGTGGCGAGTGGAGCCACTTCGACGAGATCGAGATCGAGCTCACGGGCGAGCGCCAGAGCATCGGGAAGCGATTTGATCCCGAACTGTGACCCTTCTGGTCCGATGACCCGGACCTCGCGAGCACGAATGCGTTCGTTGTACCGCGGTTCGTTCACCTGAGGCGGTGCTATGGCTGTTCACTCCTGCGCAAAGGGCATGTCCTCCCACGACGGATACGGGTGCGAAGCCCACGTCCGTGGCGAGGACGCCGCGGTGGCGCCATAGCTCGGTGTGCAGACCCGGACGCACCTGAGGTGGCCGGGTGGAGTGCCGGCCCCGTGGGGCGCGACAGCTCGCTTCGCGTCAATTGTCGGTGGATAGGGTAGCGCAGGTGAGCAGCCTTTGGACACCCGATGGCGAGCGGCCCGTGGGGAACGGCCCGGATGCGCCGGACGGCGTGCAGGCTGACGACGAGGTCGACGGACCGACGATCAGCGAGGACGAGGTCCGGCGGATCGAGCAGGAACTGGCGGAGACGCGCAAGCGCCTCGCCGAGGTGCCCGCCCAGGTGGTCGTGCTCAACCACGCCATGGGACTGTACGAGTTGGCGGCGATCCATCTCTCGGCGACGCCGCCGAACCTCACCGAGGCCGCGCTCGCGGTCGATGCGTTCGCGTGCATCGTCGAGGGACTGGGCGAGCGCCTCGGAGCCGACGCGACGACACTGCGCGATGCGCTGTCGCAGATCCGGTTGGCGTTCGTGCAGATCAAGGGTGCGAGCGCCGAGCACTGAACCGCCCGTAGCGCGCCCGGCGGACCCGACCGTCCCGGATGCTGGCACCCTCCGCCCGCAGCCGCGCGGCCTGTTCGGGCTCGTTGCCCGGGACCAACCGGCCGACGAAGTTGACGACCCGCCACCACGGGAGCTCCGGGTCGTCGTTGCCGGCGAGGACGTGACCGACGAGGCGGGAACGCCCTGGCAGCCCGGCATCGTCGGCGATGTCGCCGTAGCTCACGACCTCGCCTTCCCGCAGCGCCCGCACGATGTCGAGGATCCGTGCCACCGCGTCGGCACTCATCGCGCTGCGATGGCCGTCGCCTCGTAGCGGCCCAACTTGGCCAGCACGTCGAAGCGCACCTCGGCACCGACCGGGATCGAGCGCGAGCCGTCGGCGATCTGCGTGCAGTGGAAGCGGAACGACCGCCCGTCGTCGGCGTCGATGCGACCGAGACCACGGTCGGCGTCGAACTCCACGACCCGCCCGTTCAACACGAGCAACAGCCGTTCATCATCTCCGGGCAATCCCGATCCATGTCACGACACGATCTTCGAGATCGGGAGCTCGAGGATGTCGGAGGCGCCAGCATCCTTCAGGCCGGGGATCAGCGTGTTGATCGTGCGCTTCTCGACCACCGCCTCGATGGCGAAGCCACCGCCGGCGAGGTGCGACACGGTCGGCGACTTCGCCGAGGGCAGCACGGCGAGCACGTCGTCGAACTGCTCGGCCGACACGTTCAGCTTCACGAGCACCTTGCCCCGGGCGTCGAGCGTGCCGTTGAGCAGCGTCATCAGCTGGCCCATCGCGTGACGCCTCGCGGGGTCCGCGTAGGACTGCGGGTTCGCGACCACCTCGGTGTAGCTCGTCAGGATCGTGTCGATGATCCGCAGGCCGGCCGCCCGCAGCGCCCGCCCCGTCTCGGTGATGTCGATGATGCAGTCGGCGATGTCGGGGATCTTGGCCTCGCTCGCGCCGTACGAGAGCCTGACCTCGGCGGCGATGCCGTGGGCGGCGAAGAACCGCCGTGTCAGCTCGGGGTACTCCGTCGAGACCCGGACGCCCTGCGGCAGGTCGGCGATCTGCGTCACCGGGCTGTCGTCCGCCACGGCGACGACGACCTTCACCGGGTTGGACGTGGCCTTCGAGTAGCGCAGCTCGCCGAGGCTGACCACATCGCTCGATGTCTCCTCGACCCAGTCCCGGCCGGTGATGCCGAAGTCGAACAAGCCCTCGGCCACATACGTCGGGATCTCCTGCGGGCGCAGGATGCGCACCTCGGCGACCCGCGGGTCGTCGATCGTCGCCTTGTACTCGACGGACGAGCTCCGGATCACCGGGAGATCGGCGCCGGCGAAGAGCTCGAGCGTCGCCTTCTCCAGCGAACCCTTGGGGAGCACGATGCGCAGCACGGCCTGCGAGTGTACGAAGGCGGCGATCGTTCGCAGTACTCCGGTGACGATCGCCGCACGACGTCCGCGAGGATCGCGGTCGACCTGCCACCCTGCGGCACCGTTGCGCGCGTATCCTGGATGTTTCGACATCAGTGAGGCGAGGGATGCTGATCGAGACGCGTGGCCCTGACCAGCACCCCGGCGAGTGGGCGCTGCACCTGCAACCGCAGGTGTCGCTCGTCGACGGCCGCGTCACCGGCGTGGAGGCCCTCGGGCGCTGCCGCGACGAGAGCGGTACGGTGCGTGGCGCCGACTGGTTCGTCGATCAGCTGAAGGACGGCTGGTCGACACCCTCGTACCGGGCCTTCGTGTACGCCCACGCCGCCCATCTCGCGGCGGGCCTCCACGACCGGCACGGGGTCGAGGGCGCCCCTCGCCTGTGGATCAACCTCTCCCCCGCGTGCCTCGCGACGAGCTCCTGGATCACGCGGATGCTGCTACCGGCCTGCGACGAGCTCGGCGTCGAGGCGACGGCGCTCGGCTTCGAGGTGACGGAGGCGTACATCGACGACGACCTCGACGCGGCTGTCGAGGTCGCCACGCGCTTGCGGGACCTCGGCGCGGAGATCGCGCTCGACGACTTCGGCACCGGCTACTCCTCGCTCACCCACCTGAGACGGCTCCCGGCCGACGTCGTGAAGATCGACAAGTCGTTCGTCGACATGGTCGACGGCAAGCTGCGCGACACGGCGATCATCGGCGGGCTCACGGACCTCGTGCACACGCTCGGGATGTCGGTCGTCGCCGAGGGCGTCGAGACGCCGTGGCAGGCGCTGACGCTCAGCCAGCTCGGCGTCGACACGGCCCAGGGGCACTGGTTCGGTCGTCCCGTGGAACCCGAGCAGCTCGACCTGTCGGCGTGGTGCGGGCGCGAGCCGACGCCGGCGCCCGAGCACGAGACACGCCGCGCCGACGTGTGGACGCGCCAGCGACAGCTCGGTCGCACCGCGGTGACGACAGGACGGCTCGACGGCGGCGCGCTCGCGGCCGCGGTCGAAATGAGCGGCGACCTCGTGCTCACCCTCGACGATGCCGGCACGATCACCTTCGCCAACGCGATGGCGTGGCGGCTGCTCCGGCGGACACCAGAGTCGATCATCGGCACCAATGCCTTCGACTACGTGCACCCCGGCGACCGGCAGACCGCGGTCACCGCGTTCGTCCAGGAGCTCACGAGCCCCGACGGCGCCGACCTGACGGCGGTCATCGACATGCGGGTCTCGCATGTCGACGGCACGTGGATCGACGTCGAGACCGTCGGCGCCGCGCTGTTCGACGGCAGCACGCCGTCCGGTCTGCTGGTCAACATCCGCGACGCGCGCGAGCGCCGGCGGGCCGTCGCGCAAGCGAGGGCGAGCGAGGCCCGGCTGCGGGCGTTCGTCGAGAGCTCGGGCGAGATCATCACGGTCCTCGACACCGACGGCACGATCCTCGACTGCAACCAGCGCATCTCGAAGGTGCTCGGGTACGGCGCCGACGAGGTCGTCGGACGCTCGTTCAGCGAGTTCATCCATCCCGACGACATCCACGAGGCGCTCGTGCAGTGGGACGGTGCGCTGCGGGCGACGAACGAGGTGCCCGCCGTCCTGCGCCTCCGGGATGCCGAGGGGCGGTACCGCTCCTGCGAGATCGTCTCGAGCCGCGGTCCGTCGGTCGAAGCGTCCGGTGTGATCGTGACCGTGCGCGACGTCGACGTCCGGGTCCAGCTCGAACAGGAGCTCCGCCGGGTCGGCGCCCTCGACCGGCTCGCACTGCGCGTCGCCCGGCGGGCGCTCGCGCTGCCGAGTGCGGCCTTCCTCGCCCAGCTGCGCGAGCTGCTCCACGAGGTCAGCGCGGACGTCGGCGCGCAGCTCGAGATCGCGACTGTTGCGACTGCGGTCGACAGGGCGGCGATCAGCATCCCGATCGGCCCCGACGGTTCCGGCGGGTGGCTGATGGCCACGAGCCTCGATGCCGGGCCGGCGCTGCGCATCGATCGCACCGCGCTCCACACGATCGCGCACACGATCGGGCAGGTGCTCGAACGGCACCGAGCCGAGGAGGAGCGGGGGGCGAGTGAGCGCCTCTACCGCATGCTCGCCGAAGGAGCGGCGGACATCGTGCTGCTCTGCAGCGCCGACGGTTCGATCACCTACGCGTCACCGTCGGTCGAGCGCGTCCTCGGCGTGGCCGTCGACGACGCCATCGGCTCGCAGCTGCTGGACCACGTCGATCCTGACCATCGGGCCGGGGCGGCAGCGGCGCTCGAGCACCTCCGCCGCGGCGAAACGGTCGAGATGGAGCTGCCGGTGCTGCAAGCGAGCGGCGACGTGCGCTGGCTCGCCGGACGGGCACGGCCCGGCTTCGACGGCGCCGAGTTGGCGGAGATCAACATCAGCGCCTACGACATCACCGACCGCCGGCAGCTCCAGCAGGAGCTGGAGCGGCTTGCGTACCACGATCCACTGACGGGCCTCGGCAACCGGACGCTGCTGAACGCAGCCATCGACGCGATGGCCGACGGACCGGACTTCGCGCTCGCGATCGTCGACCTCGACGGCTTCAAGAGCATCAACGACCGCTTCGGTCACGCGGCTGGCGACCTCGTGCTCGTCGCCGCCGCCGACCGCATCCGGCGGGAGCTCGACGAGAGCGACGTCGCGGTTCGCTTCGGCGGCGACGAGTTCGTCGTGCTCCTCGAGGACACGTGCGCCGAGCGTCTCGAGCGGTTCGTGAACGGCGTGTCCGGCACACCGATCTCGGCACGCACGGAGGACAGGTTGCTGTCGTGCGGGGCGAGCGTCGGCGTCGCGGCCGGTCCGGCCGACGACGTCGAGCGCATGTTCCGGTCGGCGGATGCCTCGCTGTACCGCGCGAAGCCGCAGCGGCGGACCTCAGTGCTGGGTGGGCGCGTCGGCGAGGAGCCGGAGCGCGTGGGGCAGGACATCGAGGATCGCGCCGAGCTGCTCGACACACCCCTTCGGTGAGCCTGGGGTGTTGCAGATCACGGCCTGCCCGCGAACGCCGGCGATCCCGCGGGACAGGCGCCCCAGCGGGCTGACGAGCCGCATCGCCTCGGCGAGCCCAGGGGCTTCACGTTCGATCACCGCTCTGGTCCCCTCTGGTGTCTGGTCCCGTGGGGCGAACCCCGTGCCGCCGGTCGTCACGACGAGGCCGCTGAAGTCGTCCGCGAGCGCTCGCAGGGCGTCGGCGACGTTGTCGGCGCCGTCAGCGGTCACGGTGTGCGCGACGACGTCGAAGCCGGCGGCGCGCAGCTGCTCGACGAGCGCGACGCCCGACGCGTCCTCGCGCGTCCCGTGCACCACGCCGTCGGAGACGGTCAGCACCTTGGCGGCCAGCGGTGCCATCTCGCTTCGCTCGGTCATGCCGGACGACGGTAGCGAAGCACGACCATCCCGTCGGTGTCGGCGTCCTGCGGCAGCAACCGACCGCCGTCGCCGTACGGACGCCACGGTCCACCCGGGACGGGCTCAGCCGTCCAGCCGGCAGGGAAGCGATGGTCGATCGACTCCGCGGCGGTGAGGGTGCACACGCTGTAGACGAGCAGCCCACCCGGGCGGACGAGCTCGGCTGCGCCATCGATCAGTCGCTGCTGCAGCGCGGCGAGCTCGTCGACGTCGTTGCTCGAGATCCGCCACCGCGCGTCGGCTCGTCGGCGCAGCACACCGAGGCCGGAGCACGGCGCGTCCAGCAGGACACGATCGAACGCACCGGCGACGAACGGCGGGCGCGTCCCGTCGGCGGCGACGACGTGGACGCCGACGCCGATCCGCTTCGCGTTGGCGGCCACGAGCCGCGCGCGATTCACCCGGAGGTCGGCGGCGACAGTCGTGGCGCCGGACGCGGCGAGGAACGTCGCCTTCCCGCCCGGAGCAGCGCACAGGTCGAGCACGCGCTCGCCTGCCACCGCACCGACGAGCTCGGCGACCCATTGCGACGCGAGATCCTGCACGTAGCCGTCGGGACGTTCGTGGACGGACGGCGGTTCGTTCATCCGCTCGAGCGCGACGATCGCATCGTCAGCACCGAGCTCTGCCCGCAGCCGATCGACGATCCAGTCCGGATAGCTGAGACGCGTCGCGTCATCCTCCCAGCTGACCGGACCCGCGGAGATCCGCCGCAGGATCGCGTTCACGAACCCGCGCACTCGCGGCGGAGCGAGGCTGACGGTCGCGCTCACCGCCGCATGCGCGGCGACGCCGCCGAAGAGCAGCTGGTAGGCGCCGAGACGGAGCAGCGTGCGGACCTCTGGCTGCGGCGGGGTGACGACGAACCGATCGATCGCCGAGTCGCACGCGCGGCGCATGCGGGTCGTGCCGTAGACGAGGTCCGTGGCGAAGGCCTTGTCACGCGTGTCCAGCTTCGACCGGCCGAGGACAGCAGGCAGCACGAGGTTGGCGTAAGCGCCGTCCTGCTCGATGCGGAGCAGCGCGGCGTACGCAACCGAGCGGGCACTCGCTTCAGGGGACGTCACGAGTCGAACCGCTCGTCGGTGTGCGGTCGGGCACCGTGCGCCCAGGATTCGAACGGCATCGCCGGCTTCCCCTCCGGCTGAACCGCACGGAGCACGAGTCCTCCGGTGCCGCAGGCGACGACGCCGTCGGACAACGTCCCCGGCACCGCACCGCCGTCGACCGGCTCGCCGAGCGCCGGCTCCGCGGCCACGATCCTCATCCGCTTGGAGCGGAACGTGGTCCACGCGCCACCGAGACGGACCAGTCGGTCGAGCTCGGCCGCCGGCCGCGACCAGTCGATGCGCAGCTCCGCCGGCTCGATCTTGGATGCGTAGACCGGTTCGCCGACCTGTGGCTGCGGCTCGCCGAGCCCCGCCGAGAGCGCTTCGACGAGCAGTCGGGTGCCTGTCCCGACGAGCTCACCGCGCAGCTCGGCGGCTGTCGTCCGCTCGCCGATCGGCACGACCGCTCGGGCAAAGACACCACCGGTGTCGAGGCCGTGCTCGACCTGCATCACGCAGACGCCCGTCTCTCGGTCACCCGCCAGCAGGGCCCGCTCGACGGGGGCCGCACCGCGCCAGCGCGGCAGCAGCGAGAAGTGCAGGTTGACCATCGGCAGCGCAGCGAGCACGTGTGGTCGGATCAGCTGGCCGAAGGCGACGACCACCCCGAGCTCGGCGCCGATCCCGAGCGCCTCGTCGACCCGATGGACGACGGGCAGCCCGAGCTCGACCGCCGCGGCTTTGACCGGGCTCGGCATCAGCGAGCCACCGCGACCGCGACGCTTGTCGACGCGCGTCACGACGGCGAGGATCTCGAACCCCGCATCCACCAGCGCGGCCAACGGTGGTACCGCCGCTTCGGGCGTGCCGAGGTAGACGAGTCGCCGGGCGTGGCGAGGGACGGGAGCGAGCTGCGGGAGGTCGGCGGGGCCGGTGCTCACGGGAGCCGGAGTCGGCGCCGGCGCGGTGGTCCCGAATCGTCCGCCGGTGCTTCCTGCAGCCGGCGGTACTCGGTGAGCGCGGCCTTGCGCTGGTCGGGTGTCATCCGGTCGAACATGAGCACGCCGTGGAGGTGGTCGAGCTCGTGCTGGAACACGCGGGCGAGCACCTCGTCCGCTTCGATACTGACCTCGTTGCCGTCGAGATCCCAGCCCTTCATGAGCACTTCCTTCGGGCGGACCATCTCGACGTAGAGGCCGGGGATCGAGAGGCAGCCTTCCTCGTAGACCCACTCGCCGGACGACTCCTCGATGCGCGGGTTCACGAGCGTGGCCGGGCCGTCACCGAGGTCGTACACGAACAGCTGCTTCTGGACGCCGATCTGCGGAGCCGCGAGGCCGATGCCCGGCGCCTCGTGCATCACGTGCACCATCTCCTCGACGAGGCGCACGAGCTTGCCGTCGATGTCGGTGATCTCGGAGGCCTCGGACTTCAGGACCGGGTCGCCGAAGGTGCGGATGCTGTGCGCCATGCCATGCAAGGCTACCGACGCGATGTCCGGCTCCCAGTACTTCGAACGCTCACCCGATGTGCCATCCGACCTGCGCACGATCAGCGTGTCGTTGCCGGACGGCGTGCTCGAGCTGCAGACGGATCGTGGCGTGTTCAGCCACGGCGCGCTCGACACCGGCACACGGGTGCTGCTCCTCGGCGCACCAGCACCGTCGGCCACGGGAGACCTCCTCGACCTCGGCTGCGGCACGGGAGCGATCGCGCTCACGCTCGCCCGCAGATCCCCGGAAGCGACCGTCTGGGCCGTGGACGTGAACGATCGTGCGCTCGAGCTGTGCCGCGCGAACGCCGAGCGCAACGGGATCACGAACGTTCGCGCGTGTCGACCTGACGAGTTGCCGGCGGAGATCCGCTTCGCGACGATCTGGTCGAACCCGCCGATCCGCATCGGCAAGCCGGCGCTCCACGATCTGCTGTCGCAGTGGCTCGGACGGCTCGCCGATGGCGGCACGGCGTGCATCGTCGTGCAGAAGCACCTCGGCGCCGACTCGCTCAGCCGCTGGTTCGGTGAGCGCGGCTGGAACGTCACCCGTCTCACGAGCCGTGCCGGCTACCGCCTGTTGTCGATCACGCCCCCGCAGCGGTAGACGGCCGCGTACCGACGGCAGCCTCTGCCTGGTACTGTCAAGGTTGAATGCTGAACGTGATCGGGTGGTCACTGTAGGAGCATTCTCGCTACACGTGTGTTGACGGGACTCTCCGAGAGGAGTGGCGGTGACCGATCTGGCGATCCCTGGGCGGCAGCCGTCCGATGACGAGCTCGTCTGTCGCGCCCGGACGGGCGATGCGAGTGCCGTGGGCGAGCTGTACGAACGACACCACGACGCGGCGCAGGCCGTGGCCCGGCGGATCGCCCGCAACCAGGACGTGGCCGACGACCTGGTCGCCGATGCCTTCGCCCGGATCATCGACATCCTCGGCCGCGGTGGGGGCCCGACCCATGGGTTCCGCGCCTATCTCGTGACGAGTGTCCGCAACGCCGCGTTCAGCCGCTCGTCGCGCTCGAGCGGCACCGATCTCGGGGAGGACGCGCTCGGCGTCGCGCTCGAGACGCGGGACGGTTCGCTCGGCTCCCCCGACGCCGGCGACGAGCGGGACCTCGTCGCGCGCGCGTTCCTGGCCCTTCCCGCGCACTGGCGCGAGGTGCTCTGGTACACGGTCGTCGAGCATCGGCGGCCCAGCGAGGTGGCGGGCACGCTCGGGATGAAGCCGAACGCCGTGGCCGCGCTCGCGTATCGCGCCCGTGACGGCCTGCGCGAGTCGTACCTCCAGGCCCACCTGCAGACGTCGATCGATCCGGGCTGCCGGCCCATCGTCGAACGGTTGGGCTCCCATGTGCGTGGCAGCCTCGGCCGGCGCGAACGTCACGAGGTCGACCGGCACCTGGGCGCGTGCAGCCGCTGCCGAGCGCTGGCCGGTGAGCTGCGTGACGTGAACGAGCACTTGCGGGGCCTCTTCCTGCCGGCTCTCGGCGTGCCCGCCGGCGGCATCGTCAGCCGCCTCACGTCACGGGGCGGTGATGCGGCCCGCCACGTGTTCGAGCTCGGCCAGGTCGTCCTGACCGGCTTCGTCGCCACGGGCGCCGTCATCGCCGCCGTCGTCGCACCCGCGCCCACGCAGGTCGACGCCCGCACCGGCCTCCCCGGAACGGGACCGGCTCCCGTCGAGACCGACGGTCGGGCGCCGCAGCCCGCGGATCCCGATCCGGCCGGCGGGTCCGACGGCACACGACCCGTGGACGCACCCACGGCCGTGCCCGCGGACCTCGCGCCGGCGGCGACGCAGCCGACGACGTCATCCCCGGCGACGCCGACCACGATGACCGCGCCGTTGCCGGCGGTCGGGCTGCGGATCACCACCGACGACGGCATCGAGCTCGACGTGACGGTCACACTGCCGGCCGTGTCGACGCCGGTCATCAGCACGCCGGTCATCAGCACGCCGGAGCTCGAGCTCGCCGGCGTGACCGTGCCGGGCATCGAGGTCCCGTTGATCACCGTGCCGTCGATCACGGTCCCGGACGTGCCTGCGGTGTCCGTGAGCGTCGCGACACCAGACCTCCCGCTCCCGGGCGACCTCGTTCCGCTCCTCGATCCGCTGCTCACCCTCGGCTCCTGACCGGCGCCTGGCCGGCTCCTGACCGATCGCCGAGTCGACGTGTCAGATGCGTGGCGGGTCGACCTCGACACGGACGCGCGAGCCGACAGGCCGGACGACGGAAGCGAGGCCGTCGGCGAGCGTCGCCCAGTCGGCAGCACGCACGAGCACGCGCTCGTCGCCTCCCAGCACGGCGAGCTCGGGCACACCACGCAGCGAAGCGGCGTACTGCTCGGTGCCCGACCCGCTGAGCGAGGCGATCGCAGCGAACGGCGGGAAGCCGAGCGACCGCCGCCGCGAACGCTCGGACTCGACGAGCCGTCCCGGATCGGCGAACAGCGCCGCGCCGAGGACGTCGTGATGGGCGAGGCGCGTCTGGACGATGATCCGGCCACCGTCTGCTCGCGGCCCCACCAATCGGGCCGCCCGCACGAGCAGCGCCATCGCCTGCTCCGTCGCCCGGAAGCGGGGCGCCAGCAGCTCGGCGTCGAAGTCGAGGAACGCGACCACGTCGGCATCGTGCACCCGGTGCAGCACGGCCTCCGTGCCCACGTAGACGTCTGCCTCGGGGACCGGCTGGTCGTCCGGCAACGCCGCGGTCACCTCGACCACCGGTCGCCCGGCTGCCGCTTCGAGCTCCTCGCGCAACCGGGACACGCCGGGACGCAGGACGGTCAGAGCCGACGCACCGCACGCCTGGCACACGGCGGGGCGGCTCGTGCCACAACGATCGCAGAGCAGCATGCCGTCCGTCGCCTGCCGCACGGCGCTCGCGCAGTGCTCGCAGACCGTGAGCTCCCGACAGGACCGGCAGGCCAGGCGCCGCGCGCGGCCCGGGGTGTTGAGCACGCAGACGACGCGGCGGTCGTGGTCACGCAGCATCTCGATCAGCCGCGAGCTCAGCAACGACGTGACCCACGGCGGCTCGTCGCTCCGATCCTGGATGTCCACGACCGGCCACCCGGCCCGCTCCTCCGAGCGCGACGGTCGCCGGACCCGCGAGCCCGCCCAGGCGAGTCCTGCGAGCGAGGGTGCCGACGCCACGAGCAAGCAGGCGATGCCCAGCCGGCGAGCCCGCTCGATCGCCACGTCGCGGGCGTGCCACGTGGGGTTGCGCTCCTCCTGGAGGGCTTCGTCCTGCTCGTCGAGCACCACGATCACCCGGCATCCGGTGACCGGACCCCAGACCGCTGCCCGCGCGCCGATCACGACGTCCACGCCCCCGCTCGCTGCCGCCCAGTCGCGAGGGAGCAGCGCCACCGAGCAGCCGGCCGCCCGAAGTCGGGCAGCGAGCAGCTGCGCTGTGTCGACCGACGGCTCCACGACGAGCAGCGGTCCGTGCGCCCGCGCCTGCAGCAGGAGCGGCACGGGGTCGCTGGTCGGCGGCCGGCGGACGAGCCCGCCGCCAGCGGCGAGCATCGCGTCGAGCCCGTCGACCACACTCGGGACCGGATCGCCGCCGAACGTGTGGTGGGGCTGCGGCACGACGCGCACTGCCCGGTGTGGCGACGCGCTGGCCAGGATCGGACGGACACGGCCGGCCCAGCGGTGAGCGGCCCAGCGGGCCAGCTCGAGCACGTCCGGCGCGGGTCCGTTGCCGGACACCTTGGCGATCGGCTTCAACCGGTCGGGTGCGACCGCCGCAGCGACATCCGCGGGCCCGAGGGCGATCACCCAACCGCCGATCCGCCGGCCGGCGAGCGGCACACGCACCATCGCTCCGACGCGCACCTGGTCCCGGAGCGCGTCCGGGACCAGGTAGTCGAACTCCTTGTCGATGCCCGTGACGTTCGGGAGGACCCGCGCCAGGAGCGGCGGGACCTCCGAACCGGGGTTCACAGTCCGCAGGCTGCCTTGAACGCCTCGACGCGGTCGGTCTGCTCCCACGTGAAGTCGGGGAGCGGCCGGCCGAAGTGGCCGTACGCAGCGGTCTTCCGGTAGATCGGCCGGCGCAGGTCGAGGTCGCGCAGGATCGCAGCTGGACGGAGGTCGAAGACCTCGCGGACGGCCGCTTCGATCTTCTCGTGGTCGACGTTCGACGTTCCGAACGTCTCGACGAGGATGCTGATCGGCTGGGCGACGCCGATCGCGTAAGCGACCTGGACCTCGCAGCGGCTGGCGGCGCCGGAAGCGACCACGTGCTTCGCGACCCAGCGGGCGGCGTAGGCAGCGGAACGGTCGACCTTCGACGGATCCTTGCCGGAGAACGCGCCGCCGCCGTGGCGGCCCATCCCGCCGTAGGTGTCGACGATGATCTTGCGGCCGGTGAGGCCCGTGTCGGCGTGGGGCCCGCCGAGCTCGAACACGCCCGTCGGGTTCACGAACACGGTGTAGTCGTCATCGGCGAACTGTGCCGGGATCACCGGGCGGATGACCTGCTCGATCAGATCGGGGCGGATCATCGTGTCGCGGTCGATGCCGGGCGCGTGCTGCGTCGAGACGAGCACGGTGCGGAGCCGCACCGGACGTCCGTTCTCGTAGTCGAACGTGACCTGGGTCTTGCCGTCGGGGCGCAGGTACGGGATCACGTCGGCCTTGCGGACCTCGGCGAGCCGCTCGGCCATGCGATGCGCCAGCCAGATCGGCAGGGGCATCAGGTCCTCGGTCTCGTCGCAGGCGTAGCCGAACATCATCCCCTGGTCGCCGGCGCCCTGGCTGTTGAGGACGTCCTCGCCGCTCTTGCCGGAGCGGGTCTCCTCGGACGAGTCGACACCCTGTGCGATGTGCGGGCTCTGCTCGTCGATCGAGACGATGACGCCACAGGTGTTGCCGTCGAAGCCGTACAGCGCGTTGTCGTAGCCGATGCTCTTGATGACGTCGCGGGCGATCTTCGGGATGTCGACGTAGGCGGTCGTCGTGATCTCGCCGGCGACGACGCACAGGCCCGTGGTCAGCAGCGTCTCGCACGCCACCCGACCGGTCGGGTCCTCGGTCAGGATCGCGTCCAACACGGCATCCGACACCTGGTCGGCCATCTTGTCGGGGTGACCTTCGGTGACTGATTCCGAAGTGAAGGTCCAGTTGCTCACTCGTGTCTCCTGGTGGGAAGGGATGATCTGGGGTTCAGCGGTCGTCCGGTGACGGACCGTTGCGGAGCGCGACCACCTGGTCCACGAGCGCCCTGGCTACTTCACGTTTATCGGTCAGCGCGATCTGTTGCAACGAGCCATTCGAACTGATCAGCGTGACGGCGTTCGTCTCGTGCTGGAAGCCGGCACCGGGCGCCGACACGTCGTTGGCGACCACGAGGTCGAGGTGCTTGCGCTCGAGCTTCGTCCGGGCATTGGCGACCAGGTCGTCGGTCTCGGCGGCGAAGCCGACGAGCACCTGGCCGGGACGCTTGATCGCACCCAGGCCGGCGAGGATGTCGGGAGTCGGCTCGAGCCGGATCTCGGGCACGCCTTGATCCTTCTTCAGCTTGCGGTCCGAGCTGGTGGCGGGCCGGAAGTCGGCGACTGCGGCGGCCATGACGACCACATCGGCGGCCGCTGCTTCGTCGCACATCGCGACCTGCATCTGCGCTGCGGTCTCGACTGCCACGAGGCGGACGCCGGGTGGGACGGGCAGCTCGACCGTGGACACGAGCGCCACGTCAGCCCCCCGGGACGCCGCCTCGGCGGCGACCGCGTAGCCCTGCTTGCCCGAGGAGCGATTGGCGATGACGCGCACGGCGTCGATCGGCTCGCGCGTGCCGCCCGCGCTCACGACCACCTTCACACCGGCGAGGTCGCGGGGACCGAGCACGTGCTCCACGGCGGCGACGATCCGCTCCGGCGTGGCGAGGCGACCCTTCCCGAGGTCACCCCCGGCGAGCCGGCCCTCGTCGGGTTCGACGACGTGGACGCCGCGCGCCCGCAGCCGCTCGAGGTTCTCCTGAACAGCAGGGTGCTCCCACATCTCGGTGTGCATGGCCGGGCAGACGATGACCGGCGCACGAGTGGCGAGCAGCGTCGCGGTCAGGAGATCTGAGGAGATGCCGGCCGTGTAGGCGCCGATCACCCGTGCCGTGGCGGGCACGACCAGGACCACGTCGGCGTTCTGACCCAGCATGGTGTGCGGGATCGGCGATTCGTCATCCCACAGCGAGGTGCGGACGGGCTCCGAGGCGAGCGCGGAGAACGTGGTGCGCCCGACGAAGCGCTCGGCACCCTTCGTCATCACCGGCACGACGTGTGCGCCGGCGTCGACCAGGCGGCGGCACACGTCGATCGCCTTGTAGGCGGCGATGCCACCGGTAACGCCGAGAACGACACGTTTGCCGGCGAGCACGCCCATGGCCCGTACGTCAGGCCGGGACGTCTGACGCTGCGTCGTCCTCGACGTCTGCCAGCGGCACGGGCTTGATCTTGTCGGCGGCGATCTCTTCGAAGCTGATCGAGAGCGGCTTGCGGGCGACCGAGCTCACCTGCGGCGGCACCATCTGGCCGAGACCCTCACCGAGCTGGTTGAAGTACGAGTTGATCTGGCGGGCACGCCGGGCCGCGAGGGTGACGAGACTGAACTTCGAATCGACCTTGTCGAGAAGGTCCTCGATGGGGGGGTAGATCATCGAGTCGTGCGCACGCGCCATGCCAGCATCCTCCTGAGGGAACCCCGGAATGATACAGGCCGACCAGGCCGATCGTCGGGATCAGCCGGCGCGGCCGGAGCAGCGAGCCGCTCGTTCGCGGGCGATGAGCTCGAGCATCTCGTCGATCGTCCGCTCGAGGTCGTCGTTGACCACGACGTGGTCCGCCATGGCGAGACCGACCGGCTCCTCGACCTCGGCCTTGTGGAGCCGCTCGGTCACCTTCGCCTCGACATCGCCGCGGACCCGCAGGCGGCGCTGCTGCTCCTCGCGGGACGGCGGCAGCACGAAGATCAAGAGCGCGTCGCCGTGGCGCTCCTTGACCTGCTGAGCGCCATGGACCTCGATCTCGAGCACGATGTCCCGGTCGTCGACGATCTCCGGCACCGGCGTGCCGTAGTAGTTGCCGAGGAACTCGGTCCACTCGAGGAAGCCGCCCTGGGCGATGCGGGACTCGAACGCGGCTCGGTCCGTGAAGACGTACGCCGAGTCCCGCTCCTGCGGCCGTTGTGGCCGGGTCGTCCAGGAACGACTCAGCCAGAGTTGTGGGTCGCGCTCGACGAGCGCATCGACGATCGTTCCCTTCCCGACGCCACCAGGCCCCGAGACGACGATCACCAGCGGTGCGCGCAAGCGCGCCTCACTGTCCGAGTTGCTCGAGGAGCGCCAGACGCTGCTGCGATCCAAGGCCGCGTACGCGGCGGGTGTCGGCGATGCCGATGTCTTCCATCACCTTGCGGGCCTTGACCTTGCCGACCCCCGGGAGGGACTCGAGCAGGTTGATGACCTTGAGCTTGCCGATCACATCGTCCGAATCGGCCCCCGCGATGACGTCGCTGAGCGTCACCGAGCCCATCTTCAACTTCGTCTTGAGCTCGGCTCGTGCTGCACGGGCGACTGCAGCCTTGGCGAGAGCCGCTGCACGTTGTTCCGGATTGAGCTGAGGGGGTGTTGCCATAAGGGAGACCCTAGCAACGGTGTCGGACCGAACCGCGGACTGCCGCCCTGGTCACGTCACCGACCCTCGGCGAGCCTGGCCACCGTGGCGGCGGCAACGGCCCTCGCGGCGACCGCGAAGTCCTCCCCCGACGAGGCGTAGAGGATCGCCCGCGACGAACTGACGACGAGCCCGTCACCCTTCGCCGTCGCCCCGCGCCGAACCGTTTCGGCGGCATCGCCACCTTGGGCGCCGACCCCCGGGACGAGGAACGGCACGTCATCGCCGACGGCGGCGCGCACGAGAGCGAGCTCCGCCGGGTTCGTCGCGCCGATGACGAGACCGCACTGGCGATGATCGTTCCAGCGCTCGGCGACGAGGCGGGCGACGCGCTCGTACAACGGCATGCCGCCGGCATCGAGGTCCTGCAGGTCGCTGCCGCCCGGGTTCGACGTGCGACAGAGGACGAACACGCCGCGATCACGGTGCTCGAGGAACGGGGTGATCGAGTCGGTGCCGAGGTACGGGTTCACCGTCACCGCGTCCGCGCCGTAGCGCTCGAACGCCTCGATCGCGTACTGCTCCGCGGTCGGACCGATGTCACCGCGCTTCGCGTCGAGCACGAGCAGCGCATGCGGTTGCGTCGCACGGATGTGCGCGCACAGCTCCTCGAGCTGCTCCTCGGCGCGCTGTGCGGCGAAGTAGGCGATCTGCGGCTTGAACGCGCAGACGAGGTCACCCGTCGCGTCGACGATCGCCCTGGTGAACTGCAGGATCGCGTCGGGACGGCCGCGCAACCCGGCCGGCATCCGTGACGGCTCCGGATCGAGACCGACGCAGAGCATCGAGCCCGACTGGTCCCACGCGCGTCGGAGCCGTTCGGCGAAGGTCAACGGAACCCACCTCGATGGGCAGCACCGATCACGTCGGCCATCGTCCGGCCGTGCCCGGCGAACCAGCGCTGCAGCTCGTCGAGGATGCGCCACGGAGCGACAGGGTCGGCGAACGTCGCCGTGCCGACCTGCACAGCGCTCGCGCCGGCGAGGAGCAGCTCGGCCGCGCCGCGCCCGTTGACCACACCGCCGACGCCGACGATCGGCAGCTCCGGGTGGGCGGCATGCACGTCGTGGACGGCCCTGACGGCGATCGGGTGGATCCCGAGCCCCGACGCGCCCCCGCCACCGGCGCCGAGCACGGGACGGCCGGTGTCCGTGTCGACGACCATGCCGAGGAGGGTGTTGACGAGCGTCACCGCTTCGGCGCCCGCCGCTGCGACCGCGCCGGCGACCTCGACGATGCGGTCGGTGTTCGGGCTGAGCTTCGCCCAGCGCGGTCGCCCGCAGGCAGCGGTGGACCGGATCACCTCGGCGCTCAGCTCCGCGTCGTGGGCGAAGATCGCGTTGCGTCCCTCCAGGTTCGGGCACGACAAGTTGACCTCGACGGCGATGACCCCGTCGGGCGCGTCAGCGAGCTGCTCGGCTACGAGCCGGTAGTCGTCGACCGAGCGGCCCCAGATCGACGCGACCACCCGCGCCCCGGTCGCGAGCGCCCGGGGCAGGTCCTCGTCCATCCACCGCTCGACGCCGGGACCCTGCAGCCCCACGGCGTTGATCATGCCGGCGGCCGTCGGGTGCAGCCGGGGTGGAGGGTTCCCGGCCCACTCGTAGGCCGCGAGCGACTTCACGACGATCGCGCCCAGTGCCCCGAGGCGGGCGTACACCTCGAGCTCGGCACCGTGCCCGGCGGTGCCGCTCGCGGTCATCACCGGATTCGGCAACCCCACCGACCCGACGCGGGCAGCCAGGTCAGTCATCAGCATCGTGGTATTCCTGGAGCGAGCGGACCTCGAAGGGCTTGCCGCACTGGTCGCTGAGGCCGTGCGCCGCGGCGAGCGCGGCGGCGATCGTCGTCACGGTGCTGACCCGATGCGTGTTCGCCGCCTTGCGGATGTGCTCGCCGTCGGAGCGCGGCCCACTCCCCTGCGGGGTGTTGACCACGAAGTTGATCTCGCCGCTGGCGATCAGGTCGATCGCCGTCTGGCCGTCGCCTTCCGACAACTTGTCGAGCACGCGATCGACCGGCACCCCGAACCGGGTGAGGAACGCCGCCGTTCCCCGCGTCGCGGCGAGGCTCAGGCCGAGCTCCCGGAAGCGCTTGGCGACGACGAGCCCGGCGGGCTTGTCGCGGTCGGCGAAGGACAGGAACACCGTCCCGGATGTCGGCAGCAGGGTTCCGGCCGCCGTCTCCGCCTTGTAGAACGCCGTGCCGAACGTGATGTCGATCCCCATCACCTCACCCGTCGATCGCATCTCCGGGCCGAGCGCCGTGTCGACCTCGGGGAAGCGGTCGAACGGCAGGACCGCCTCCTTCACCGCGACGTGGTCGGCGCCGATCGGCGGCCGCAGCAGACCTTCGACGCGCAGCTCGGCGAGCGTGGCACCGAGCATCACGCGGCTGGCTACCTTCGCCAGCGGCACCCCCGTCGCCTTGGCGACGAACGGCACGGTCCGGCTCGCCCTCGGATTCGCCTCGATCACGTAGACCGTCGAGCCGGTCACCGCGAACTGGACGTTGATCAGGCCGCGCACGTCGAGCGACTCGGCGATCACCCGCGTGTAGGTCTCGATGACCTCGACGACCCAGCCGGGGAGGTTCTGCGGCGGGATCGCGCAGGCGGAGTCGCCGCTGTGGACGCCAGCCTCCTCCACGTGCTCCATCACGCCGCCGATGAGCACCTCGCCGGTCTGGTCCCGGATCGCGTCGACGTCGACCTCGATCGCGTCCTCGAGGAACCGGTCGATCAGCACGGGGCGCTCCGCGGACAAGCCGCCTTCGCGCCCGAGCGTGCCGAACCCGGCGAGCTCCGCCATGGCGCGGGCGAGGTGGCCGCGGTCGTGGACGATCTGCATCGCCCTGCCGCCGAGCACGTAGCTCGGGCGCACGAGCACGGGGAAGCCGATGTCGTCGACGATCTTCTCGGCCTGCTCGAGATCGGTAGCGGTGCCGCCCGGCGGCTGCGGGATGCGCAGCGACGCGCACAGCTCGTTCCACTTCTCGCGGTCCTCGGCGAGGTCGATCGAGTGCGGCGACGTGCCGGCGACGAGTGCCACCGGCAGCTGGCCGGCCAGCTTCAGCGGCGTCTGGCCGCCGAGCGAGACGATCACCTTCGGCGCCACCCCACCGCTGGCAGCCGTCTCGGCGGCGATGACGTTCAGCACGTCCTCACGCGTGAGCGGCTCGAAGTAGAGCCGGTCCGACGTGTCGTAGTCGGTCGAGACGGTCTCGGGGTTGCAGTTGACCATCACCGTCTCGTAGCCGGCGTCGCGCAGCGCGAACGACGCGTGCACGCAGCAGTAGTCGAACTCGATGCCCTGCCCGATGCGGTTCGGACCGGAGCCGAGGATGACCACCTTCGGCTTGGTCGACGGCCGCACCTCGCTCTCGTCCTCGTACGTCGAGTAGTGGTACGGCGTGTCGGCGGCGAACTCCGCGGCGCACGTGTCGACGGTCTTGAACGTCGGCAACACACCGGCGGCTTCGCGGGCGGAGCGGACGTCGTCCTCGGCGAGGCCCCACAGGTAGGCGAGCTGACCGTCGCTGAAGCCGAGCCGCTTCGCCCGCCGCCACGCAGACCGCGTCATACCGGCCGCTCCACAGGCGGCGAGCACGTGGCGTTCCTCGATGATCATCTGCATCCGGTCGATGAACCAGGGGTCGATCTTGCACGCGTCGTGGACCTGCTGGGTCGTGATGCCGCGGCGGAGCGCCTCGCCGACCTGGAAGATCCGCTCCGGCGTCGGGATCGCGATGCGGGCGAGCAACGTGTCGTCGTCGAGCCCGACGAGCTCGACCTCGCCCGGATCGCAGTTGAGCCCGAGACGGCCCTGCTCGAGCGACCGCAGGCCCTTCTGCAGGCTCTCGGAGAAGGTTCGCCCGATCGCCATCGCCTCGCCGACGGACTGCATCTGCGTCCCGAGCACACCGGAGGTACCCGGCAGCTTCTCGAACGCCCAGCGCGGGATCTTCGTGACGACGTAGTCGATCGACGGCTCGAAGCTCGCCGGCGTGGCGCGGGTGATGTCGTTCGGGATCTCGTCGAGCGTGTAGCCGACGGCGAGGCGGGCTGCGATCTTCGCGATCGGGAACCCGGTCGCTTTCGACGCGAGTGCGCTCGAACGCGACACCCGAGGGTTCATCTCGATGACGAACTGCTGGCCGGTCTCCGGGTCGAGCGCGAACTGCACGTTCGAGCCGCCGGTTTCGACGCCGACACGGCGGATGCAGGCGAACGCCGCGTCGCGCATCTGCTGGTACTCGACGTCGGACAGGGTGAGTGCCGGCGCGACCGTGATCGAGTCGCCGGTGTGCACGCCCATCGGGTCGACGTTCTCGATCGAGCAGATGATCACGCAGTTGTCGGCGCGGTCGCGCATGACCTCCAGCTCGAACTCCTTCCAGCCGACGATCGACTGCTCGATCAGGATCTCGCCGATCGGGCTCACGGAGAGGCCGTTCGCGGCGAGGTGCCGGAACTGCTCCATCGTCGAGGCGATGCCGGTGCCGCGCCCGCCGAGGATGTAGGCAGGGCGGATGATCGCCGGCAAGCCGATCACCCCGATCGCCGCCTCGGCTTCGTCGAGCGTGTGCGCGATCGCAGAGATCGGTACGTCGAGGCCGATCTCGATCATCGCCTGCTTGAAGCGGTCACGATCCTCCGCGGTGGCGATCGCCTCGGCGTTCGCGCCGATCATCTCGGGCGTCCCGGGCACGCCGATGAGGCCGCGCCCGTGCAGGGCCATCGCGAGGTTGAGGCCGGTCTGTCCGCCGAGCGTGGGGAGCACCGCGTCCGGCCGTTCGCGCTCGATGATGCTCGCGAGCACGTCCGGGACGAGCGGTTCGATGTAGGTCCGATGGGCGAAGTCCGGATCCGTCATGATCGTGGCCGGGTTCGAGTTGGCGAGGATGACCCGGTAGCCCTCCTCCTTCAGCACGCGGCACGCCTGGGTGCCCGAGTAGTCGAACTCGCAGGCCTGGCCGATCACGATCGGGCCGGAGCCGATGATCAGGATCGATTCGATGTCGGTCCGCCGCGGCATGTCAGGCCACCCCGAGCTCGGGGGCGAGCAGGCCGGCGGTCCGGGCGCCGCCGAGGTTCGCACCCGCCAGGGCTCCCGTGTCGGTGCCGGTACCTGCACCGGTACCTGCGCCCGTACCGCTCCGATCCATCACGGCCTCGAACATGGCGAAGAGGTACCGGGCATCGTGCGGACCCGGGCCGGCTTCGGGGTGGTACTGCACGCTGAACGCCGGCGCGCCGGGAGCGATCACCCGCATCCCCTCGACCGTGCCGTCGTTGAGGTTCAGGTGGGTGACCGTGGCCTTGCCCGCCAACGAGGCCGGATCGACGCAGAAGTTGTGGTTCTGACTCGTGATCTCGATCCGCCCCGTCGTCTCGTGGCGCACGGGATGGTTGCCGCCGTGGTGGCCGAACGGCAGCTTGTACGTCTCGCCGCCGATCGCGAGCGACATGAGCTGGTGGCCGAGGCAGATCCCGAAGACCGGCACCTCGCCGAGCAGGCTCCGGATCGCGTCGACCGCGTAGCCGACCTCCGCAGGATCACCGGGTCCGTTCGAGAGGAAGACCCCGTCGGGCTGCCGCGCGAGCACGTCGGCAGCGGTGGTGCTCGCGGGCACCACCTCGACGGTGCAGATCCCCGAGAGGTAGCGCAGGATCGAGTGCTTGATGCCGAAGTCGTAGGCGACGACCCGCCGGGCCGAAGCACCGCCGCCGATGGTGTAGCTCGCCGGCGTCGTCACCTGAGCCACGAGGTCGATGCCGTCGGTACCCGGTTCGGACGCCGCAGCCGCCCGCAGCGTGGCCTCGTCGGCGGTGCCGAACGCGCCCGGCATCGCACCGGTGTCGCGCAGCACGCGCGTGAGCCGCCGGGTGTCGATGCCGGCGATGCCAGGGATGCCGTACCTCCGGAGCATCGCGTCGAGGTCGGCCTCGGCTCGCCAGCTGCTGCTGCGCCGGGCCAGCTCGCGCACCACGACGCCCCGGCAGAACGGACGTCGCGACTCGAAGTCCGTGATGTTCACGCCGTAGTTGCCGACGTGCGTCGCCGTGAACGTGACGATCTGACCGGCGTAGCTCGGATCGGTGATCACCTCCTGGTAGCCCGAGAGCACGGTGTTGAACACCACCTCACCCGATGCCACACCGCCGGCCGGATCCGCGCCGATCGCCTCGCCCTCGAACACCGAGCCGTCGGCGAGGACGAGCTGCGCCTCACGAACCGTCATGTGCGACCTCCTTGCATTACTATGCGTTCTCGTGCATGTTCAATCATCGTAGCGCCGCACCGTCCACGACGACAGGTGAGCCGGCGAGGATCGTGTGCCGGACGCGGCCACGCACGGATCGGCCGGCATACGGCGTGTTCCGGCTCTTCGAGGCGAGCTTCGCCGGGGTCACCACCCAGGTCGCTTCGGGATCGAACACGGTGAGGTTCGCCGGTCGCCCCCGTTCGATCGGACCACCGTGACGATCGGCGACGCCGGCGATCGCCGCCGGCCGCCACGACAGCAGCGCGACGACCTCGCGGAGCTCGAGGCCGAGCTCGCCCAGCGCGAGCGGCAGCGCCGTCTCGAGCCCGATCATCCCCGGCGGTGCCTCGTCGAGGGGCTGCTCCTTCGTGTCGGTCGTGTGCGGCGCGTGGTCGGTCGCGATCGCGTCGATCGTGCCATCGGCCAGGCCGCGCTTGAGCGCGGCGATGTCGCTCGCGGTGCGCAACGGCGGGTTCACCTTGTACACCGCGTCGTAGCCGGCGAGCAGCTCGTCCGTGAGCGTGAAGTGGTGCGGGCACGCCTCGGCGGTCACGGGGAGGCCGTCCGCCTTCGCCGCCCGCACGAGCTCGACGCTGCGGGCCGTGGACAGGTGCAGCACGTGGAGCCGGGCACCCGTCAGGCGGGCGAGCTCGATGTCCCGGAAGACCATCAGCTCCTCGCCGATCGCCGGCCACCCCGGCAGGCCGAGACGGCTGCAGCACGAGCCCTCGTGCATCACCGCGCCCTGCGTGAGCCTGCTGACCTCGCAGTGCTGCGCCAGCGTGACGCCGAGCCCCCTCGCGTACTCCATCGCCCGGCGCATCAGCAACGGGTCCTGCACCCCGTTGCCGTCGTCGGTGAACAGTCGCACGCCTGCAGCAGCGAGCTCGGCCATCGGCGCCAGCTGCTCGCCGGCGCGGCCGATCGTGATGCAGCCGGACGGCAGAACCTCGCACAGACCGGCCTCCTCGCCGAGCCGTCGCACCATCTCGACGACGGCGAGCGAGTCGTGTGGCGGCTCGGTGTTCGGCATCGCGACGACCGCCGTGAACCCGCCGAGCGCAGCGGCGCGAC
>JBFWRK010000008.1:0-203401 GCA_050248955.1 Acidimicrobiia bacterium | reverse complement strand
GCTCCTGCGGACTCAACCTCGGATAACGACCACTATTCGCGTTGCCCACAACAACCTCCCAGTCGAGACGAACCCTCCCAACTCGGCCCAACCGTTGCAACGATCCCTAGAACTCAACGACATCCAACGACCTCGCCCGATCAGAGACCGGGGCTGGTGACGCCGGGGACCGGGTGGGGACGGTCGGGAGCGGGTGGGGACGGTCGGGTCGAGGCGCCGGGACCGGGCCGTCGGGGTCAGCCGGCGGCGTCGAGGTAGGCAGGACGATCGCCGCCGCCGGACATGTCGACAGCGGCGCCCGTGACGTACGCGGCGAGTGACGAGCCGAGGAACAAGCAGACGTCGCCGACGTCCGTCGGCTCCGCGAGCCGCCCCAGCGGGATCGTCGCCGCGACGCGGGCGATGCCGGCATCGTCGCCGTAGAAGAGGTGCGACTGCTCGGTTCGGACGAGCCCGGCGATCACCGCATTGGCACGGACCTTCGGCGCCCACTCGTGAGCTGCCGTCTTCGTGTAGTTGACCAATCCGGCCTTTGCCGCTCCGTATGCCGCGGACAACGGCGACGGTCGGGTTCCGGAGACGCTCGCGATGTTCACGATCGCGCCGCCGTCGGCCTGTTCCTGCATGTGGTGGTTGGCGCGTTGGCTGCAGTAGATCGCCGAGAGCAGGTTGAGCGCGATGATCCGCTCGGTCAATCGGGGCGATGCCGATGCAGTGACGACGGGCGGTGAACCGCCGGCGTTGTTCACGAGCACGTCGAGGCGACCGCACCGATCGATCACCTCGTCGATCGCAGCGAACGCGAGATCGCCGTCCCGGAGGTCGGCGGGCACGAACACCCAGCCGTCCGGCAGATCGTCGACCGCCGACCTGGCGCAGACCGCGACGCTCGCTCCCGCGTCGGCGAACCGGCCGGCGATCCCCCGCCCCACGCCCTTCGTGCCACCCGTGACCAGCACGACCCGACCGGCATAGTCGATCATCACGGCCACCGCCACCCGCTCTCGGCCGCTCGGGCCAGCTCGCTGCGCTCGCTCCGCTGCCCGCTCTCGGCCGCTCGGGCCGGATCGTTGGCGCAGCGGTCCATGAGGCGGACATTACTCCTCGCTTTCTGACGCATCGTCAGATCGCAGTACGCTCGGCCGGCGTGGGGATCTCGACGAGCATCGACGGACGCGGCATCGCCGAGGTGGTCGTCGACTGCCCACCGGTGAACGCGCTCACGGTCGCCGGATGGTTCGAGCTCGCCGACGTGCTCACCGCGGCCGGGCGCGATGCCAACGTCCGAGTCGTCGTCCTGCGCGCCGAGGGGCGGGGCTTCAACGCCGGCGTCGACATCAAGGAGATGCAGAACACGATCGGCTTCGGTGCCCTGATCGGAGCCAACCGCGGGTGCTATGCGGCGTTCGCCGCGGTGTACGACTGCGCCGTGCCGGTCATCGCCGCGGTGCACGGCTTCTGCCTCGGCGGCGGCATCGGGCTCGTCGGCAACGCGGACGTGATCATCGCCAGCGACGACGCGTTCTTCGGGCTACCGGAAGTCGATCGCGGCGCGCTCGGCGCCGCCACCCATCTCTCGCGGCTCGTGCCGCAGCACAAGATGCGGGCGATGGTCTACACGTCCGCGACCGCGACCGCAGCCGAGCTCCACCACTTCGGTTCGGTCCTCCAGGTCGTGCCGCGTGACGAGTTGCGCGACGCTGCGCTCGCTGTCGCGGCGACGATCGCCGAGAAGTCGCCCGTCGTAATCCGCGCTGCCAAGGAAGCGCTCAACGGGATCGACCCGTCGGACGTGAAGCGTTCATACCGGTTCGAGCAGGGCTTCACGTTCGAGCTGAACCTGTCGGGCGTCGCCGACGAGCTCCGTGACGATTTCGCCGGCACCGACAAGGCGCGCCGCCAGGACGACACGTGACGGCGGACAAGCGGATCAGCGAGGACGGAGCGATCGCCGCGCTGGAGGACGGCATGACGATCGGCATCGGCGGCTGGGGCAGCCGTCGCAAGCCGATGTCGCTCGTGCGCGCGTTGCTCCGATCGCCACTGAAGGACCTGACGATCGTCACTTACGGCGGGCCGGATGTCGGCCTGCTCGCCGCGGCAGGCAAGATCCGCCGCCTCGTGTACGGCTTCGTCTCGCTCGATTCGATACCGCTCGAGCCGCACTTCCGCGCGGCCCGCCAGTCCGGCGCCATCGCCGAGTGCGTCGAGTACGACGAGGGCATGCTGCAGTGGGCGCTCTACGCCGGTTCCTTGCGACTGCCGTTCCTGCCGACCCGCGCGGGGCTCGGCTCCGGCGTGATGGACGTGAACCCCGACCTCCGGACCGTTCGCTCGCCCTACGCCGACGGCGAGGAGCTGCTCGCCGTACCGGCGATCCGGCTCGACTCGGCCTTCGTGCACCTGAACCGCGCCGACGCTCGCGGCAACGCGCAGTTCCTCGGCCCCGACCTCTACTTCGACGACCTCTTCCTCGGCGCGTGCGAACCCGGCCGTCGCTTCGTGTCCTGCGAACGCATCGTGGCCACGGACGAGTTGCTGGACGAAGGTTCCTTCCACACGTTGCGCGTCAACCGTTCGATGGTCGACGGCGTCATCGAGGCCCCGAACGGCGCGCACTTCACGAGCTGCCAACCCGACTACGATCGCGACGAAGCGTTCCAGAAGGAGTACGCAACGGCGGCCGCCGACCCCGAACGTTGGGCAGCCTTCACCGAGCGGTTCCTCGCCGGTGACGAGACCGGCTACCAGAGCTCCGTCACCGCATGGCGGAGCGCGCCGTGACTGCGCTCGCCGACATCGTCGTGGTCGCCGCCGCCGAGGCGTTCCGTGGTGACGGGGAGATCTTCGCGTCGGGCATGGGCACGGTCCCGATGCTCGCTGCCCGCCTCGCCCGCGCCACGTTCGAGCCCGATCTGCTCGTCTCCGACGGCGAGGCGTTCTTCGTCGCCAACGACCTACCGCTCGGTGGTCGCGACAAGGTGGTGGAGGGTTGGATCCCGTTCCGGTCGGTGTTCGACACGCTGTGGGCTGGTCGGCGCCACGTCATGATGGGTGCCAGCCAGATGGACCAGCACGGCAACTCGAACATCGCCAACATCGGTCCCTGGTCCAAGCCGAAGGCGCAGCTGCTCGGCGTGCGCGGTGGGCCAGGGAACACCATCAACCACGCGACGAGCTTCTGGATCCCGAACCACTCGACGAAGGTCTTCACCGACCACGTCGACATGGTGAGCGGGCTCGGCTACGACCGGGCAGCGTCGCTCGGTGACTGGGTCGTGCGCCACCACGATCTGCGTCGAGTCGTCACCAACCTCGCGACGATGGACTTCGTCGGCGGCAGGATGCGCCTGCGCTCGCTGCACCCCGGTGTCAGCGTCGAACACGTGGTCGGCGCAACCGGGTTCGATCTCCTCGTCGAGGACGACGTGCCGACGAGTCGCGCACCGAGCGACGAAGAGCTCGAGGTCTTGGAGCGCCTCGACCCAACAGGCGCGCGGCGCCGCGAGGTGCCGAGTCCGTGACGCAGCACCTCCGTCCGGTGGGGCGTTGAGCATGCACGCGCGACTGCACACGTCGTTGTGCGACCTCGTCGGAATCGACGTCCCGATCGTGCAGACCGGCATGGGGTGGGTCGCCGGCCCGCGGCTCGTCTCGGCCACTGCGGCGGCGGGCGCGCTCGGCATCCTCGCCAGCGCGACGATGGATCTCCGAGAACTGCGTGACGCCGTCGCCGCAGTGAAGTCGCGCACCGACCGACCGTTCGGCGTGAACCTGCGCGCAGACGCGGGCGACATCGACGAACGCGTCGCGCTGCTCGTCGGCGAAGGCGTGCGCGTCGCCTCGTTCGCGCAAGCACCGGAGCGCGAACTGATCTCGCGCCTCCAGGACGGCGGCGTGCTGGTGATCCCGTCGATCGGCGCGAAGCGGCATGCCGAGAAGGTGCTCGACTGGGGCGTCGACGCCGTGCTCGTCCAGGGCGGCGAGGGCGGCGGCCACACTGGACCCGTCCCGACGTCGATCCTCCTCCCGCAGGTCGTCGACACCGTTGCCGGCCGCGTGCCGGTGATCGCGGCGGGTGGCTTCTTCGACGGCCGCGGGCTCGTCGCGGCGCTCGCCTATGGGGCGAGCGGCATCGCGATGGGCACCCGTTTCCTCCTCACCGCCGACTCGGCGGTGCCGCAAGCGGTCAAGGACGTCTACCTCGGCACGAGCGTCACGGGGACGATCGTGACGAAGCAGGTCGACGGCGTGCCGCACCGGGTGCTGGACACCGAGCTCGTCGAACGACTCGAATCCGGTCGCGGCCGCCTGCTCGCGCTGCCGCGGGCAGTCGCGAACGCGCTCCGCTTCCGGAGGCTGACCGGCCTCGGCATCGGCGAGATGTGGCGTGAGGGACGGTCGATGCAGCGCTCGCTGGATCTCAGCTGGACGCAGATGGTGATGGCGGCGAACACGCCGATGCTCTTGAAGGCCGCGCTCGTCGACGGCCGACCGGAGAGCGGCGTGATGGCGAGCGGGCAGGTGGTCGGGATGATCGACGACCTGCCGAGCGTCGCCGAGCTCGTCGAACGGATCGTCGCCGAAGCGGACGAGACGCTGCACCGGCTGGGCGCGTGATGGCGGCGACCACGCTGCACGGCCCGGACGAGGTCCGCGCGGCGCTCGGCCGCCACCTCGGCCACAGCGACTGGCTGACGATCACCCAGGAGCACATCGACCGCTTCGCCGATGCGACGAGCACCGATGCCGAGAACACGGCCGACGGCTCCACGGCAGTGCCCGTGCTCTTCACCCTCTCGCTGTCGAACCTCTTCCTCCCGCAGCTCGTCGAGGTCCGGGGCTTCGCCATGGGGGTCAACTACGGCACCGGGAGCATCCGCTTCCCCGAACCGGTGCGAGCGGGCAGCCGGATGCGAGCCCGGGCAGAGCTGGTCGCCGTGGAACCCGTGCCGGGCGGGCTGCAGACGACGATCCGCATCACGATCGAGGTCGAGGGCCGCGCCGAGCCAGCCGCCGTGATCGACTCCTTGAGCCGCTGGCTCGTCAACGGGCAGGCGTGAACTCGACCGGCAGCGACTGGATGCCGCGCACGAACGAGGAGTGCGAGTACGTCGGTGGCGCAGCCGCGTCGGCGAAGTGCAGATCGGGCAGCCGTGTGAAGAGCTCGGTCAGCATCACCCTGATCTCCAGCCGCGCGAGGCTCGATCCGAGGCAGAAGTGCGGTCCGAAACCGAACGCGACGTGCGGGTTCGGATGGCGCGCGATGTCGAAGCGGAACGGGTCGTCGAACACCGCCTCGTCACGGTTCGCCGACACGTAGCACATCAACACCTGCGAGCCGGCCGGGATCGTGCGGCCGCGCAGCTGGACGTCCGTCGTGGTGGTCCGGTTCATGTTCAGGATCGGCGTCACCCAGCGGAGGCACTCCTCGACGGCACCGGCGATCGCACCCTCCAGATCGCCCTGCAGCGATGCGAGCTGATCGGGCCGGCGCAGCAGCGCCTCGACGCCGCCCGTGATGACGTTGCGCGTCGTCTCGTTGCCACCGACGAGGAGCAGCAGTGCGTTGCCGATCACGCGTTCGTTGCCGAGCCGTTGACCGTCGATCTCACCGTGGACGAGCACGCTGACGAGGTCATCGCGCGGTTCGGCAGTGCGGTCGGCGATCACCCGCTCCGCGTACGCGTAGTACTCGAATGCCGCCGTGACGACGTCGTCGGTGACGTGCTGCGGGCCGTCGGCGCCGGTGATCATCTGGTCGCTCCAACGCTGCAGCATGGCGTAGTCGTCCTCGGGCGCGCCGAGCATCTCGCCGATCAGGGTCATCGGGAGCGGCTTGGCGATGTCGCTGACGATGTCCGCTCTGCCGAGTGGTGCGATGTGGTCGACGAGTCTGCGGGCGACCTCCCGCACGTGCATTTCGTACGCGGCCATCTGCTTCGGCGTGAAGCCCTTTGCCACGAGCCGGCGCTGCTGACCGTGCCACGGGTCGTCCGTGTCGATCATCGACGGTTGCGGGTCGCCGTTCGGGCGCGACCCGCCGGCGTTCGAGAACACGGACGGCTGCCGTTCCGCCCACACCACGTCGGCATGCCGGGTCAGCGCCCACATCCCCGACGCGTCGCGGTAGACGGGCAGGTTGGCCCGCAGCCATGTGAACGCCGGGTGCGGGTCCCCCGCGTAGAGGTTGCGGTCCAACAGATCGATGTCCATCCGGGCCCTCCGACGCCTGATCTGACGCACCGTCAGATTAGATGCTCGCCTGCCCTCATGGTGCAGGGAGCGGGTGGGCCTGGAAGAACGCCCACATGACCTCGTCGGCGTCGATCGAGAACGTCGTCGCGCCGACGATCGACGCGACCTGCGCCGAGAAGTCGCTGCCCGGCCACGAGTGTCCGCCGCCGTCCACGCGGTAGAGCTCGACCTCGGCGCCCACGGGACAGCCGTAGGTCAGGACGGCGACGTCGGTGGCGACGCGGGTCTCCCGCTCCTGGCCGCTGCAGCCGTTGCGCGCTGCCCAGGCCTCGGTGATCGCCGGGATCGGCGCTGCCTGCGCGTCGGGTGTCGCCTGCACACCCACCTCGCGCAGCGTGCGTCCGGAACCATCCGGTGCCGGGAGGTCGAGTGCCTGCTCGCCGAGCCCACCGTCGTACGCCACGAAGCCGTCCGCAGTCCCGTGGAACGCCACGACCGGCACCGGGCGCGCCGGAGCGCAACCGGGGACGTCCCTGATGCCCGCGACAGGTGCGACTGCGGCCACCCGATCCGCGTACGCGCACGCCACCGCCGACGACATGAACGCGCCGTTCGACAGGCCGGCAGCGAAGATCCGGTTGGTGTCGATGCAGAGCGTGGCCTCAGCGTGGTCGAGCAGGTCGCCGACGAACACGAGGTCGGGCGAACCGAGCGTGGTGTCCCATCGGGGGACCGGGCCGGTGCCCTGCGGCGTGATCGTCACGAAGCCGTGCTCGTCGCCGAACGGCCCGAGCCCCGACATCAGCACGTGGATCTCGGCACCCTCGCTGTAGCCGTGGAAGTCGACGATCAAGGGGAGTGGGGCCACGCCGTCGTGAGCCGGCGGCACGTGGAAGTAGAACGATCGCTCGGCGCCGCTCGAGAGGATGGTCGACTGCTGCTGTCCTGGCTGCGCGGCGGTCGCGGCAGCTCCGCACCCGGCGGACGGCGCCGCGGCCGTCGCCACGGGGACGTCCTGGTCGGCGACCGTCGTGGTGGGCGATGTCGTGGACGATGTGGTGGCCGGCACTGCCGTCGTGGCCACCCCGGCCGCCGCCGGCCCGGTCGTCACGGCCATGGAGATCGCCGGCACGGTGGTTGCCGCGCCAGCCTCCGATCTCGGGTCGTCGTCGCCGCTGCACGCCCCGAGCGCCACCAGTCCGCAGAACACGACCACGCGCGGCGTGTTCACCCCACGGCGCCGCCTCAGCGCGGCAACACGAGCTCGTCGGTCCCGCTGGCGCATGGCCGCACCGTATCCGACACGTGGACATGGTCTGATGGAGCGGTGCCGGCACCGTCCCTCGGACCCGATCCCGCTCCGATCGTGCGGCTGTCCACCCGCGAGGTGTACCGCAACGCCTGGATCCACGTCCGCGAGGACATCGTCCGGTTCGCGAACGGCCACGAGGGGATCTATGGCGTCGTCACGACGCCGGGCGCGGTCGGCATCCTGCCGTTCCTCGACGACGACCACGTCGCGCTGATCCGGCAGTTCCGGTACGTCTCGGGCCGCCCGACGTGGGAGATGCCGACGGGCGCGCCGAACGACGGCGAGACACTGGAGGAGACGGCGCAGCGCGAGCTGGCGGAGGAGGCCGGCTTCCAGGCCGGGCGACTCGAGCTCGTGGCGACGATCCACACGTCGAAGAGCGTCGTCGACGAGCGGGCCGACCTCTTCCTCGCCCACGACCTCGTCCCGGTGGATCACAGCGGGCCTGACGTCACGGAGCAGCTCGACGTCGCCGTGTTCCCGTTCGCCGAGGTGCTGGCGATGGTCGAGCGGAGCGAGATCGTCGACTCGATGACGGTCGTGGCCGTCCTCCACGCCGCCCGCCGCCGCGCCCGCTGATCCGCAGGCGGTCAACCGTTCTTCGGCAGGTCCCGAAACGGGAGACCCTTGAGATCGCCGGGCTCCTTCGGCAACCCGAGGCCCCGTTCCGCAGTGATGTTGCGCTGGATCTGATCCGTCCCGCCATAGATCGCCGGACCGGGCGAGAACACGGTGAGCTCTTGGATCGCACCCTTCGACAGCGCGTCCGCGCCCCAGAGCATCCCCTGCGCGCCGATGATCAGGTTGCCGATCTCGCGCGCTCGGCGGAGCGTGTGCGTGAGGAGGAGCTTGGCGAGGTTCCCCTCGACGCCGTTGCGCCCCTGACCGCTCCGGGCGCGCCCGACGTTCAGCTTGTTCAGCTCGGTCAGGATGTGGAGCTCGGCGAGGCCCTGGCGGACGATCGGGTCCTCGAGCTTGCCGAGCGAATGGGCGAGTGCGGTGAACTGCTTGACGGTCGACGCGCTGACAGCCCCGGCGGCCGCGCCTGACGGCGTCGTCGACGCGCGGAACTGGCCGGCGGGCTTCGCGAGGTGGCCCGCCATCGATCCGGGGAGCGCGACGCCGAGGCCGCTGTTCCCGCCGCTGCCGATGCTCGCGCGCTCGACCATCAGCGTCGTGTTGGCGACCGCCCAACCGTTGTTCAACCCACCGATGATGTCGGCTGCCGGCACGCGGGCCTCGTCGATGAAGACCTCGTTGAACATCGCCCGGCCGGTCATCTCGCGCAGCGGCCGCACCTCGACTCCGGGCTGGTGCATGTCGAACGCGAAGTACGTGATCCCCTTGTGCTTCGGGGCGTCGACATCGGTTCGTGCGAGGAGCATGCCGTTGTCGGCGTACTGACCGCCCGACGTCCAGACCTTCTGCCCGGTGATGACGTACTCGTCGCCGTCCTGCACGGCTCTGGTCTGCAGGCCGGCGAGGTCCGAACCGGCGCCGGGCTCGGAGAAGAGCTGGCACCACGCGTCGGTGCCATCCAGGATGCGTGGGATCCAGCGCGCCTTCTGCTCGTCGGTGCCGTGCACCGCGATCGTCGGCGCGGCGAGCATCAGCCCGAGGCCCATCGGCGGCCCGACGACGCCATGCTCGGCGAGCACCGCGTTGACGACCATGGCGAGGTCGCGCGGGTAGTCCTTCCCGCCCAGCGCGACAGGCAGCATGGGCGACGCGTAGCCGCTGCCCGCGAGCCGCCGCCACCACGCCGCGACCGTGATGTCCTCGTCCCACGCGTCGGTGACCCATTCCTTCACCTCGGCGCGGACCTGCTCTGTGGTGATGTCCCCCGACATGCCCGCAGCGTACGTCCAAGCCCACATCGCAACCCCTACGCAGCCCCAGCCCCGCCGGCCTGGCGCTCGGAAGTAGCGTCGCCTCCCGTGAGCGGCCGGATCAGTTCGATCGAGGTGACGAGCCGAAGTGGCCAGGTGACCATCCGGGCCGCCGACGTGCAGGAGCCGACGATCACGAAGGGCGCGGGCACCATCGACGACCGTGGCGTCGTGAGCACACCAGGACACACCTCGATCGAGGTCACGTGCCCGGTCGGCACCGACGTCGTCGTTGGCGCCAGGTCCGGCTCGGTGCGCTGCACCGGAGCGCTCGGCCGCGTCGCGATCACGACCCGCGCCGGTGCCGTCGAGATCGAGGACGCGACATCGATCGACGTACGGACGCGCAGCTCGACGGTGACGATCGGCCGGTGCGCCGGTACGTGCGCTGTGGTCACCAAGTCAGGACGCGTGCGCATCGGCGCCGCTGCCGAGGTGACCGCGACGAGCATGAGCGGGCGCATCGACATCGGCTTTGCCAGAGATGCCACGGTGCGCTCAGCGGCAGGAGATGTGCACATCGACGCGAGCGGCGACGGGCGGGTCCTCGTGCAGACGGTGTCCGCGTCGGTCGAGATCGAGCTGCCCACCGTCGCAGATCCGGTCACCACGCTGACGTCCCGCAGCGGATCGGTGAAGGCCGATCGCATCGAGGCCGATCGGGTCGCGGCGGATCGAGTCGATCCGCGCCGGCCCGGCACAGGAGCGGTGGACGTGGAGACGGTCAGTGGCTCGATCGCCGTCCGGCATCGGTGAACCGGTGACCACGAACGACCGGACGACCGGCGCGCTCGTCTTCACCGATCTGGCCGGGTTCACCGCGTACACGGCGGAACGGGGTGACGACGCCGCGCTCCGGCTCGTCGAGCGGTTCGAGGCACTCGCCCACACGCTCCTGCCCGAGGGCGCACGCGTCGTCAAGCAGCTCGGCGACGGGCTCTTCCTCCACTTCGCCGATCCGGCAACGGCGATCCCGACCGCGCTCTCGTTGAGCGAGACGTGCGCCCGCTCGTCGATGGAGGACGGGCCGCTGTGGATTCGCACCGGGGTGCACGTCGGTTCGGCGCTGCGGCGCGGCGACGACCTCATCGGTCACGACGTGAACCTCGCGTCGCGGATCACCGACCTCGCCGCCGCGGGCGAAGTACTCGTATCGGACGCGGCGCGCTACCGGGACGACGTCCCGGGGGACGTCGTCTTCGAAGCACTCGGCCCAGTGTTCGTGAAGGGCATCGAGGAGCCGTTGCGGCTCTTCCGCGCCTCGCTCCACCCAGGAGTGCACTAGGTCGGCAGCCGCACGTCGTCGGCAGTGGCCCACCAGGCGACGAGCGATGCTGCGGCGGCGAGGTAGAGCCGGCGCTGTGACGGATCCGCAGCTGCCGCGTCGAGGCAGGCGAGGGTGTACTTGACGAGGTGGGCGTCGTGGTGGGTCGCCGCGCTCGTCACCACCTCGGTGACGACGTCGGCGAGCTGCTCACCCGGCGCATGCCACACGGCAGCAGCTGCGACCGCCGGTTCCGCTTCGAGCGCATCCGCGATCGCCATCGCCGGCCGCTCCGCTTCGAACCGCCTCGTCAGCTCCCGCGTGGCGAGCGACGCACGGAACCCTGACACGAACGTCGCCGCGACGGCGAGGGCGCGGCTCGGATCGGCGCAGGCATCGGCGACACCGAGCACGGCCTGCGGCATGGTGAGGCAATGGCTCCAGCCGTACGGCGCGTGACGACCCGGCTCGTCGAGCATCGACCACGCCGCGGCGCGCAGGACTGCTCGACCGCGGTCGGCGATGTCGGCGCCGCCGGTCACCGCGCCGAGCCACGACGCGGCCAGCCCGTTGCCGTCGATCCGGGACATGAGCGGATGGATGAACGAGCTCTCCGGCTCGCCGAGACGGGGCGTCGATGCGAGCGCATCGAACAGCTCGTCCCCCGAAGCGGGTCCGACCGGAGGGCGTTCGTCGACCCAGCGCAACCGCCACTCCGGCCGGCGGGCGAGCTCGCGCGCGAGCCCGCGCAGCAGCTCGGGGCTGATCTCCCCCCGCGGCGCGACACGGCGCAGCAGGTACAGGAAGATCGGTGCATGGGCGGCGGCGGCGAGGCTGGTCAGCACGGTGTCGGCGAGGAGCCGGCGGAGCTCCTCGGGCGACGCTGTGCGTCCGAGCCAACTCGCGGTCGCGTCCGTCTCGTCGAGATCACCCGCCGCGATCGCGTCGGCCAGCCGGGCGGCGCCGACATCGACCGACTCGAAGTCACGATCGGGCGGCGTGACGACGGGGACGTCGAACGCGGTGTACTGATCGGCGAGCTCGACGAGGCGCCGCCGAGCGATCGACCGTCGATCGGGACGCACGTACGGGAGCAGCGCTGATCGCGCGGTGAGCTCGAGCGCTGAGTGGAGCACGAACGAGTCGGCCGGTGCATCACGGGGCGTGGCGAGCACGGAGCCGACCGCGGAGACCAGCCCGGCATCCGAGAGGTGAGCTTCGTCGAGTGCGATCGCGGGCATGACGCCGACGCTACGACTTCAACTTCACTTGAAGTCAAGGGGATAGGCTAATGCGATGCACGAGTCGCTCACGATCGGGGAGATCGCAGCGCGGACCGGTGTCGCAACATCGGCATTGCGCTTCTACGAAGCAGAGGAGCTCATCACCTCGACGCGCTCGGAGGGTGGCCAGCGCCGGTACGACCGCGAGGTGATCCGCCGCGTGTCCTTCATCCGCATCGCACAGCAGATGGGGATGAGCCTCGACGAGATCCGCGTCTCGCTCGCGTCGCTGCCGGAGGGGCGGACGCCGACGAAGGCCGACTGGGCCAAGGTGTCCCGCGCCTGGCGCCCCCGGCTCGACGAGCAGATCGCCACACTCGTCCGCCTCCGCGACACGCTCACCGACTGCATCGGCTGTGGCTGCCTGTCCCTCAGGTCGTGCGCGCTCTACAACCCCGGCGATCGGGCCGCGAGGTTCGGCCCGGGCGCCCGGTACCTGCTCAGCGACGCCAGACCCACGGCGTAGAGCGACCGCCCGACCGCTGCTACCGTCCAGCGGCCGACGCACCGTGGCTGGGATGCAAGGGGACGCGATGACTGATCGACGGCTGGACGACCGGGCGGCTCTCGCCGACCTGCTCGCTGACTACGCCTGGTCGCTGACTGATCAGGACTGGGATCGATGGCTCGCGGTGTTCGCCGACGGGGCCACGGTCGACTACTCGACGGCGGGCGGCCCGACCGGTTCGGCCGGCGAAGCCGCCGCGTGGCTGAAGGCAACGTTCGCGATGTTCGACGTCGCGCTCGGCCAGGGCTCGAACCTGACGATCTCGTTCGACGCCGACGATCGCGCCACGTTGCGCTCGCTGTACGTGATGACCATGCGGATCCCCGCGACCGAAGGCGGCCAGCCGACCTACTTGCAGGCGTCGGGCTGGTACGACGACGTCGCTGTCCTGACGGCGGGCGGGTGGCGGCTGGCGTCCCGGCGCGAGCAGCTCTGCTACGTCAAGCCTGTCTGATCTTCAGCAGGTCCGGGCGGCTGGTCGCCACCATCCGGCGCCAGCCCTCTCGCCACGGCACACTCGAGCGAAAGCCGGTCGCGTGGAGCTTCGTGAGGTCGGGGATGATCGCCGCAATCGTCTGCTCCGTGGGCCGGAAGACCGGTGTCAGGCCGGTCAGCCGACCCAACTCGTCGCACCACTCCTCGATCGATGTGACCTCGTCGCCTCCCCAGTTGACGATCGTCGCCGGCGTCGACGCGAGCGACAGCAGGTACGGGATCGACGCGGCGATGTCGTCGGCATGGATCGGTGTGTACGACGTCGGCTGGTTGACGTGCACGGGTACCGGGATGCCGCGCTCCATCATCATCAGGTGGAACAGGGGCCATCCGTACGTGTCGCCGTACGGCACGTTCAGGCGGGCGATCACGGTCGGCAGCCCGAGGCGCTTGGCGGTGTGCTTGACGAGCACCTCGCCGGCGATCTTCGAGATCGAGTAGGTGGGCATGCCCGGCATGGGGCGATGGCTGTCGCCGAGCAGATCGGTCTCGCGCCGTGGTTCGTGGTCCTTCGGCTCGTACACCGCGGTCGACGAGCAGTGGAAGAACGCTGCTGCGCCTGCGCACGCCTCCATGAGGTTCGCACTGCCTTCGGCGTTGGCGGCGAACGCCTCCTCGAAGTCGCTCGACTTCGCGACGGCGAAGTGGAGGACGATCTCGATGCCGTCGGGCAGCTCGTCGAACCGGGCGTTGGCGACATCGATGCTGACGGTACGCACGCCCGCGGCCTCGAGCGGTTCGCGACCTGCAGGGTCGGCGAACCGCGCCCCCCCGAACACCTCGTTCCCCGCGGCCGCGAGCGAGCGGGCGAGCGGCCCTCCGACCCACCCTGTCGCGCCGGTCACGAGGATCCGCTTTCCGGTGATCGGTGTGATCGGCATGTTCACGGTGCTCACCACAGCTCGTCGGTGTACGTGTCGGTCCCGAAGACCGTCTGGATGAAGGGAGCGGTCCACAGGTGGGTCGCGATGCCACTCGCTTCGAGGTCGCCGCCGAAGCGCGCGTAGCCGTGCGCCCAGCCGTCCCCGGGATCGTGCTCCAGGAAGTGGAGCTGCAGGAACCGGCGGTCGGCGTTCTCGACGCGAGGGACATCGGCCGGCGCGTCGTCGAGCAGCGGCAGCGGCGTCGCGTTGAGCACCAGATCCGGGCCCCACGGCGCTGCCATCGCCGCGGGCGCCCACGTCGAGCGTGTCCACGCCTCGACGTCGGCGAGCGTGCTGCCCTCGGTGAGCTCACCGACGTTGACGACGAGGCCCTGGTACCCCCGGTCGAGCGCCAGCTCGGCCGACGTGCCGTGCACGGCCGCCTGCACCGACCACGCGTAGTCGTAGAGCACCGTGTGGATGTGCGTGCGTTCGGGGAACATGCGGCCGGACTGGTGCAGCCACCTGACGTTGTCGACGCTCCAGCGGTTCCAATCGTCGTGATGACCCGCGAGCACCCAGTAGAGCGCGAGGTACGAGCCGCGCTCCGGGTCGGGTGTCATCGGTGACTCGACCGGATATCGGAGGTCCTTCAGCCGCTTCGTCGCGACGAACCGGTCGCCGGCGAAGGTGTACGCACCGACCATGCAACCGGCGTAGAAGTGGTCGCGCTCGTACCAGCGGTTGTAGTCGACCTCGTGCCCCTTCGTGGGCTCGACCATCGTGAACAACATCGTGCCGAGCGCGATCCCCTGATCCCCCATCACCCTTGACGCTAGCGCATTCTGACGGTCCGTCAGATCGCGGTGGCGTCCGGTTCACCGATGACGACCGTGGGTTCCTCGCACAGGAGCCACTCGAGCTTCGACGGGTCCAGGAAGCGCTCGACATCGGCCATCATCTCGGCGTTGTCGGGCTCGGCGACGTGCGCCCAGAACGACTCGACGCTGTCGAACCACTGGATCGTGACGCCGTCGAACCTCGGCTCCGGCCGCGCGCTCCCGGCTGGTGGCCACGCCGCTGGATGCTGCTCGTAGCGGCGCACGTAGCTCGCCGTGCTGAGCGAGCGGATCAACGGGCCGTGCCGATCGTGCCAATGGCGGAGGAACTGCTCGTGCGTGGTCCCTGGCTTGCGGACGAGCATGGTGACGAGGCGGATCATGCGGACCTCCGGCGACGTTCGGTCACAGACCGAGGAACGAACCACCGTCGCAGACGATCGTCTGCCCGGTGACGTAGGACGAGTCGTCACCGGCAAGGAACGCAGCGACGGCGCCGATGTCGCGCTCGGGATCGCCCACCCGACCGAGCGGCGTGCGCGCCTCGATCGCAGCTCGGAGCGACGGGTTCTGCTCGAACGCTGCGATCAGCGCGGGTGAGGACGCCACCGGAGCGATGCAGTTGACGGTGATCCCGAGCGGGCCCCACTCGCGAGCGATGCTCTTGGCGATCGCCCGCTCAGCCGCCTTCACCGACGAGTACAGCGGGATGTTCGCGCTGCCCTCCAGCGCGCTCGGCGACGTCACGATGACGAGCCGGCCGCTCGCGCCCGCCTCCGCGAGATGTGGCCACGCCGCACGCGCCAGGAACAGCACGGCCCAGACGCCGGTGCGCGACATGAGCGACCAGTGACGATCGATCTCGACGTCCTCGAGCCGGTGCGGGATGGCGCCCGAGAACGCGTTGTGCACGACGATCTCGAGCGAGCCGAACTGCTCGATCGTCGCCGCGACGCAGCGCTCGACGGAGCTCCGATCGGCGACGTCCGTCTCGACGCACACCGCCTGCCCATCCCCGGCGCGGATGGCGTGCGCGACCGGTTCACCGGTGCTCGCCCGCCGCGCTGCGATCACGACGTTGGCACCCTCTATCGCGAGACGACGGGCGATCCCCTCACCGACGCCTTGGCCGGCGCCGGTGACGATCGCGGTCCGTCCGGCGAGCCGCCCCTCGGTCGTGGTCACGGCATCACGGTCCCGCCGTCGGCGACGAGCGTCTGCCCGGTCACGAACTGCGCCGGGCCCGTGATCATCGCCGCGATCGCCGCCACGACCGAGCTCGTCGCGAGCGAGCCCGGCGCGGCCAGCGCTGCAGGTGCGATCGACATCGGGCCGGCGATCTCGACGTCGACACCGAAGAGCTCGGGCGACACCGCGACGGTGTTCACCGTCATGCCCCTCGCGCCCCACTGCCGAGCCGCGGACTTGGCGGTGGCGCGCAGCGCTTCGCTCACTGCGGCGACGTGTGCGTACTCCCGTCCACCGGTGAGCGCAATGGTCGGCACGACGATGACCACGCGGGCGACGCCGTCCCGGTGCGCATCCTGCAGCGCTGCGATCGCCCACCGCATGGGCAGCTCCCAGATCGCGGCGAACTCGTCGTCCTCCAGCTCCACGAACGGCTTCGGCCTGGCGTGGACAGGTGGGATCAGCACCGCGACGTCGGCCGCCGACAGCATGTCCACGCGCCGCAGCGCTTCTGCCAGCGCACCCTCACCGACGACCGTCACCGCCGCTGCCCCACGTCCGCACCGTAGCTGACGGACCATCAGATACGTTGCAGCACATGGGCATCCACGGGGGCATGGTCGACGGGAAGGTCGCACTCGTGACCGGCGGCGGGCGCGGCATCGGCGAGGCGAGCGCCCGGCTGTTCGCGCAGGAGGGCGCGACCGTCGTCGTCGCCGACATCGACGGATCCGCCGCCGAGGCCGTCGCGGCGTCGATCCGCGGGGCAGGCGGTGAAGCCACTCCCGTCCAGGCCGATGTCACCGACGAAGCGAGCGTCGCGGCGATGATCAGCTCGGTCGTCGAGCGACACGGCCGCATCGACTGCGCGCACAACAACGCCGGCATCAGTGGGCAGATGACGTCGTTCACGGAGCTCTCGCTCGACGCCTGGGACCGGATGATCGCGATCAACCTGACGAGCGTCTTCCTGTGCCTCAAGCACGAGCTGCTCGCGATGCTGGCGAGCGGCGGTGGCGCCATAGTCAACACGTCATCAGGGGCGGGTGTGGTCGGGTTCGGCGGACTGCCGCACTACGTCGCCGCGAAGCACGGCGTTCTCGGACTGACGAAGTCGGCCGCGCAGGAGTACGCGAAGGCGGGCATCAGGGTGAACGCGATCTGCCCGGGCACGACGCGCACGCCGATGATCGAGTCGTTCATCTCGGGCAACGCCGAGATCGAGAAGATGGTGACCCGCGGGATCGGTCGCGGGACGCTCGGCGAGCCGATCGAGGTCGCGCAGGCTGCCGTCTGGCTGTGCTCCGATCGGGCGAGCTTCGTCAGCGGTGAGTCGATGCTCGTGGACGGTGCGACGGTGTGTCGCTGAGCTGAATCACCGGCGAGGACGAGGCCTCCTCAGTCAGGCTCACTCGTCGCGGCGAGCGCGTCGGCGAGCGCGGCGTCGGCGGCGATTCGACGGGCCCAGCGATAGTCGGACTTGCCCGCCGGCGACCGGACCATCACCTCGACGAGTGTCAGCTGACGCGGCACCTTGTACCCGGCGATGTGGCGCCGGCAGTGCTCCTGGATGCTCCCGAGCGTCGGGGCGGTCCCGGTCCGGGGCTGCACGACCGCGGTGACCCGCTCGCCCCAGCGCTCGTCGGGCACGCCCACGACCACCGCGTCGAAGACCTCGGGATGCGACTTCAGCGCGTTCTCGACCTCCTCGGGGAAGATCTTCTCGCCGCCGGAGTTGATCGAGACCGAACCGCGACCGAGCATCGTGATCGTCCCGTCGGCTTCGAGCAGCGCGAAGTCGCCCGGGATGACGTAACGGGTGCCGTCCGGTCCGACGACGAACGTCGCCGCCGTCTTCTCAGGGTCCTTGTAGTAGCCGATCGGGATGTTCCCGGTGCGGGCGAGCCGACCGACGACGCCGGACCCGGGCGCGACCGGGCGGAGGTCGTCGTCGAGCACGACCGCATCACGCGCCGCGATGACGGTCGGGCCACCCTTCATCGTCGCGCCCTTCGTGACCATCGTGATCCCGTTCGCACCACTCTCGCTCGAGCCGATGGCGTCGGTGATGACGAGGTTGGGCAGCAGCTCGAGGAAGCGGTCCTTGCAGCTCTGCGAAAAGAGGACCGCGCTCGACGACACGGCGAACAGCGACGACGTGTCCGGCCGGGTTCCGGCTGCATCGAGCACGTCGAGCGCGTCGAGCAACGGCCGGGCCATCGCGTCGCCGGTGATCATCAGCAGGTTGACGCGCTCGCGCTCGATCGTGCGCCAGACCTCGTGGGCATCGAACTTCGCTCTCAGCACGGCCTTGTTGCCGACGAAGCTCTGGCCCATCACGCCCCACTGGCTCGCCCCGTGCATGAGCGGCGGGATCGGGTAGGTGACGAGCTCGAACCCGGCGCGGCCCTTCTCGACGAAGTCCTCCGGACGTTCGACCCGCTCGCCGGTGCGGATGTCGATGCCACCACCGAGAGCCATCAGCACGTCCTCGTGACGCCAGACGACGCCCTTCGGCATGCCGGTGGTGCCGCCGGTGAAGAGGATGTAGTGGTCGTCGCCGGAGCGCGGCGCGAAGTCGCGCTCGGGTGATTGCACGGCGAGTGCCCGTTCGTAGTCGTCTCCGATGACGAGCCGGGGCAGGGACGGCGCCACCGCGGCGGCGCGCTCGGCGAACTCGGGCTGGACGACGAGGTGGGTGAGGTCGGCGTTGTCGAAGAGGTAGGCGAGCTCATCCTCGACGTAGCGGAAGTTGATGTTGATCCAGACGGCGCGGATCTTGAACACCGCCCACAGCGTCTCGACCCACTCGACGCAGTTGTAGGCATAGATGCCGACGTGGTCGCCCGGTCCGACCCCGGCGGCGGCCAGGTGGTGGGCGAGCTGGTTGGCGCGGGCATCGATCTCGGCGAACGTCCGCCGCGAGCGCTCGTCCGACACGTACTCGCGATCCGGCCACGCATCGACCGCCAGCTCGAACACGTCGGCGAGGTTGAACGTCGGTGCTCGGGTCACCGCCCCATTCAAGCCGATCCGAACGACGTCATCTGACGCCTCGTCAGATATCGCCCGTCAGCGATCCCGATTCACCCCAGCGATCCCGATTCACGTCAGCGACCCCGGTTCACGTCAGCGACCCCGGTTCACGTCAGCGACCCCGACTCACGTCAGCGACCCCGACTCACGTCAGCGATCCCGTGTCACCGGGTGCGATCGCTGACACGGATCACGTGCGCTGACACGGACGACGCGGTTCTCGGGGTGCTGTCGACGGCGTCCCGACGTCCAGACAGCTCCGAACTCCCGGCGAGGTTGGTGTGATGTCCGTCGGTCGGTAGAACCGTCGAGATGGCCGAGGCCGATCGCCGCATCGCGGCGAACGCACGAGGTCAGCATGCGTCGTTCAGTCGCCGCCAGGCCCATGAGGCAGGACTGACGGACGCGATGCTTCGGAGCCGAGTCCAGAGCGGCACCCTCCTCCAGCCCGGACCCCATGTGTTCAGCTCGTCGCTCGCACCGCCGTCGGTGCTGGCCGCGCTCTGGACCGTGGTCCTCGACATCGGAAGACCCGTCTGGGTGGCCGGGCCGACTGCGGAGGCACTCCACGGGTTCGACGGCGCCACCCTCCGCCTGCCCTTCCACCTGATGGTGCCGCGCGGCCGTTACCTGACGCGACCCGACGTCGAGCTGAGAACGGCGATCCGCGTCGATGGGATCGACACCTGCTTCATCGACGGGTTGCCGGTCGTCAGCGCGACGCGGTGCATCATCGACATGGCCGCCACTGCCGGCGCCGACGACCTGGCAAGGGCGATCGACGGTGCGATCCGGGATCGCCTCACGACCGAGGACTTCCTCCGCCGTCGGGCACTCGCCCTCCGCGGCCGGGGACGACCGGGGATCAGCCTGCTGCTCGACGTGCTCGACGGGAAAGACGTGAGCAGGGGCGGACACAGCTACCTCGAGCGGGCGTTCCTCCAGTTGCTGCGGCGCGCCGGGCTGCCGAGCCCGGCCTGCCAGGTCGAGCTCGATCGGGGTGGCGAGCGCATTGGTCGGGTCGATTGCGTGTTCCCGCCCGGCGATGTCGTGGTCGAGCTGCTCGGATATCGATGGCACCGCACAGCGGCACAGCTGCGGAAGGACGTCGAGCGGATCAACCAACTGCAGCTCTCCGGCCGGATCGGTCTGCAGTTCGCCTACACGCAGGTCATGGAGGACGGGGACCGGGTCGTCGCCGATGTCCGGGAGGCACTCGATCGTGCCCGACGACGTCAGCGGAGCTGATCCGCGTCAGCGAACCAGTAGTGAGGCACGTGTTTGCTGACACGTACCAGGGATCCTGACCGGAAGCGGGATCGCTGACATGAACGACGTCAGGCGGCAGGCGATCGGCCGTGGGCGTGGGCGGGGGCGGCGGGCGGTGGGCGGCGGGCGATCGGCCGCGGGCGGCGGGCGGTGGGCTGGCGGGCGATCGTGCCGACGACGTCAGCGAAGCTGATCCGCGTCAGCGAACCAGAAGTGAGACACGTGTTTGCTGACACGTACCAGGGATCCTGACCGGAAGCGGGATCGCTGACATGAACGACGGCGGGCGGCGGGCGGCAGGCGGCGGGCGATCGGCCATGGGCGGGGGCGGGGGGGACGGGCCACGGGCGATCGGCCGCGGGCGAAGGGCGGTGGGCTGGCGGGCGATCGTGCCGACGACGTCAGCGGAGCTGATCCGCGTCAGCGAACCAGAAGTGAGGCACGTGTTTGCTGACACGTACCAGGGATCCTGACCGGAAGCGGGATCGCTGACATGAACGACGTCAGGCGGCAGGCGGCAGGCGGCGGGCGATCGGCCATGGGCGGCGGGTGGTGGGCGGTGGGCGGCGGGCGATCGGCCATGGGCGGCGGGTGGTGGGCGGTGGGCGGTGGGCTGGCGGGCGGTGGGCTGGCGGGCGAGCGGCCATGGGCGGCGGGTGGTGGGCGGTGGGCTGGCGGGCGGTGGGCTGGCGGGCGAGCGGCCATGGGCGGCGGGTGGTGGGCGGTGGGCGGTGGGCGGTGGGCTGGCGGGCGGTGGGCTGGCGGGCGAGCGGCCGCGGGCGGTGGGCGGCGGGCGATCTGCCGCGGGCGACGGGCGACGGGCGACGGGTGACGGGTGACGGGTGGCGGGCGGTGTGAGGTGGGTGATAGGGCACGCGCTGCTGAGGGTGGCGGGCGGCGGGTGAGGGGGCGCTCGCTGATGAGGGCGGGGGCTGCCGCGGCCGTACGCTCGACGTATGGCTCGGAGAGGTCTCACTGCCGTCGTCTGTGCCGGACTCGTGCTGGCCGCATGCAGTTCGAACGGCACCGCTACCGAGGCCGACCCGACCACGGGTGTTGTCGCCACCGACACGGTCCCGGCGGCGACCGCCACGTCGGAGGCCACCAGTTCGACCGAGGCTGCTCCGACGACGACGACGACACCGGCATCGGCATCGGCATCGGCATCGACCACGCCGGCGTCGCCCACGCCGGCATCGACGGCGACCACGACACCGCCGTCGCTCGTCCCGCCTCGGGCGGACAACCCGGCGCTCTACCCGGCGTTGCCCCCGCAACCCGACGGCGTGCCGTTCCCGACGGAGGAGTGGCCGACCGGTGAGCTGCCGGCAGGCGTGTCCGTCGCCGCCATCGACGCCGCTGTCGCGACCGCGTTCGGCGCCGACGACACCCCCACGCGGGTCCGCTCGCTGGTCGTCGTCCAGGGAGGCCGCATCGTCTACGAGCGGTACCACCCGCTCGACGATGCCGACACCCCGACGTCGTCCTGGTCCGTCGCGAAGAGCTTCACGTCCGCGGCGATCGGACTGCTCGCCGGCGACGGGCGCCTCGACCCGCTCGCGCCGGCGCCGCTACCCGAATGGTCCGATCCGGCCGACCCCCGCGGTGCGATCACCGTCGCCGACCTGCTGCACATGAGCAGCGGCCTCGAGTGGAACGAGTCGTTCGACCCCAACGGCGAGTCTGACGTGCTCACGATGCTGCAGGTCGAGGACGCCGCGGCGTACACGATCGACAAGCCGTTGGTGGCCGATCCCGGCACGCTCTTCAACTACTCGACCGGAACCAGCGCCGTGCTTTCACGGATCCTGTCCGACACCGTCGGCGGCGACGAGGCTGCGATCGACTTCGTCACGAGCAGGCTGCTCGAGCCGATCGGCATCACGAGCCTCCAGTTCCGCCGCGACCCCCACGGTCGCTGGTTCGGCGGTCTCGGTGCCGACGGAACGCCGCGGGACTTCGCACGATTCGGTCTGCTGTACCTGCGCGACGGCGTCTGGGACGGCCAGCGGATCCTGCCCGCGGGGTGGGTCGACTACACGCGCACGCCGTCCCCGTCGCTCTCCGGCTACGGCGCGCACTGGTGGCTGACCGGTCCGCCAGGGTCGTTCTCGGCACTCGGGCTGTTCGGCCAACAGATCATCGTCGTCCCGGAGCTCGACCTCGTGCTCGTGACGACGAGCACGCAGGGCGGCGATCCACAGACGCTCACGGACGCGGTCCACGAGCTGTTCGCCGATGCCGCTGCCTGACCCGGCGCGGTAGTAGACCCGCGCCATGCCGAGCACCGAACACCTCCTCGTCGAGCGCGAGGACCACACGCTGATCGTCACGATGAACCGGCCAGAGGCGAAGAACGCGCTCAGCTCGGCGATGCTCGCCGGCATGGCCGATGCATGGCTCGAGCTCGACGAGGACGACGACCTCCGTTGCGCGATCCTCACCGGCGCGGGCGGCTCGTTCTGCACCGGCATGGACCTCAAGGCGGCGGCGAGCGACGACGCCGGCCCGAATCCGTACGCCGATCGCTGGGCGGCCGACCCGGACCTCCACTGGAAGGCGTTGCTGCGCCACTACCGCGTGCGCAAGCCGCTGATCGCCGCGGTCGAGGGCCACGCCGTCGCCGGCGGCACCGAGATCCTCCAAGCGACGCACCTGCGGGTGGCGGGCGAGAGCGCGACGTTCGGCGTGTTCGAGGCTCGGCGCGGTCTGTTCCCCGTCGGTGGATCCACCGTGCGCCTGCAGCGCCAGATCAGCTACACGAACGCGCTCGAGATGTTGCTCACGGCCCGCCCGTACAGCGCGCAGGAGGCGAAGGACATCGGCCTGATCGGCCACGTCGTCCCCGACGGCCAAGCGCTCGCCAAGGCGAAGGAGCTCGCCTCGCTGATCGCTGCGAACGGTCCACTCGCCGTCGAGGCGATCCTGCGCTCCGTGCAGGAGACGGCGGCGATGGACGAGACGGCCGCGCTCGCACGGGAGCTCGAGATCGGCTGGCCGATCTTCGCCACGGCCGATGCGAAGGAAGGACCGCGCGCGTTCGCAGAACGGCGCGCTCCGGTCTGGACGAGGAGCTAGACCGCACCGACTCGCTATCGTCGCTCGGCGCGGCCGGCTCGACGACGAGACGGCGCGCCGGTGGGAGGGGCAAACGTGGGGAAGCGGAGCTGGATCGGTTCGTGCGCTGTGGTCGCGCTGGTGCTGGCGGCGTGTTCGGGCGGGTCCGGCACGGCCGCGTCGCGGACGACGACGGCAACGGAATCGACGGGATCGACGGTGCAACCGGCGGCCACCGACGCCGATGTCCCGACCACACCGGCGCCGACGACGACCACGCTCCACCCGCTCTCCGAGCCCGACGCCGCGCTCCTCGCGGAGCTCGGCGCCCTCGTCACCGGCACGGACGGGGCGTGCGACCTGCTCGACACGCAGCGTTGCCTGCTCCCCTTCCCGAGCAACTTCTTCACGACCGTCGACGCGACCAGCGACACGGGCCGTCGCATCGCGATCACGCCGGCAGCGATGCCGGCGAACGCGAGCGGTGTCGGCATCGCCCCGTCCGAGTGGAACCGCAACGACGGTTTCAGCCCGAACAGCAGCCTGCTCACGTACGTCCCCGGACTCGACGCCGCCGAATCGGCGCTCCCGAGCTTCACCGATCCGGAAGCATCGCTGGCCGACGACAGCCCGGTCGTCCTCGTCGACGCCGACACGGGCGAGCGAGTGCCGCTATGGGCCGAGCTCGATGCCCGCGCTGCGGCCGACACCGATCGCCTGCTCGTCATCCATCCGCTCGTCGTCCTTCCCGAAGGTCACCGGTTCGTGGTCGGCCTGCGCGGCCTGAGCGACGCGTCCGGCAAAGCGATCGAGCCCGGTCCGGTCTTCCTCGCCTACCGCGATCGCATCCGACTGCCCGACGCGCCCGAGGCGCGACGTGACGCGATGGAAGCGACGTTCGCCGTGCTCGGTGGTGCCGCCGTCGACCGCGACGAGCTGTACCTCGCGTGGGACTTCACCGTTGCCAGTACGCGCAACCTCAGCGAGCGCATGCTCCACATACGCGACGAGACCCTGGACCTGCTGGGCGGCTTGTCGCCCGAGTTCTCGGTGACGGAGGTGATCGACGCGCCGGACGAGGAGGGTCTCATCGCCCGCCAGGTCGTCGGCACGTACACCGTGCCGAACTTCCTCACCGGCGATGGCGGACCCGGGTCCCGCTTCTCGTACGGCGAGGGTGTCGAGCCGACCGCGGACGCACTCCCGGCGCAGAACGACTCGGTCGAAGCACCGTTCGTCTGCAACATCCCCGCCGTCGCGCTGGCGCCCTCGGACACCGGCACCCGCATCGCGCTCTACGGCCACGGTCTGCTCGGCAGCAACCGCGAGGTGAGCGCCGGCAACGTCCGGCGGATGGCCGCCGAGCACAACGTCATCTTCTGCGCCACGAAGTGGGCCGGCATGAGCGAGGACGACATCCCGAACGCAGTAGCGACCCTCGGTGAGGTCTCGAACTTCCCGACGATGGCCGATCGCCTGCAACAGGGCGTGCTCAACCAGATCGTGCTCGGCCGGGCGCTGCTCGCCGTCAACGGGCTGTTCACCCATCCGGCGTTCGCGGACGTCGTCGACCTCCGGGCGGACGAGCTCGTCTTCGACGGCAACAGCCAGGGCGGCATCATGGGCCTCGCGCTCGCGGCGGTGTCACCCGACATCGAGCGCGCCGTGTTGGGCGTGCCGGGGATGAACTACTCGCTGCTCCTGCCGCGGTCGGTGGACTTCGACGACTACGAAGCGGTGATGAAGCCCGCGTACCCGAACGACCTCGATCGCATGTTGATCATCTCGATCATGCAGATGCTGTGGGATCGTGGCGAGGGTGCGGGGTACGTCCAGCACGTCACGGCGAACACCTACGACGGTGGACCGGGAAAGCAGGTGCTGCTCGACGTGGCGCTCGGCGATCACCAGGTGACGCAGCTCTCGGCGTTCATCGAAGCCCGAGCGCTCGGTGCCGCGGTGCACCTCCCGCTCGCGAGGGACGGCCGGCTCCTCACGGACGAGTACGCCTTTGGACTCGAGCCGCTCGAGTACCCCGGCACCGGCTCCGCGATCGTCCTGTGGGATTCCGGCGCGCCGGAGATCCCGCTCGAGGGCGTGCCGCCACGCGACGACGTCGATCCCCACGAGGACCCGCGGGCGGATGCCGACGTCCGACGCCAGAAGGCGGCGTTCCTCTTCGACGACACCCTGATCGACGTCTGCGCAGGCCCGTGCACGGCGGACCGCGCCCCCTGACCGCGCCCCCTGACGGAGACCCTGACCGGTCAGACCGGCACCCGCAGCAGGGTCGGCGCGATCGTCTCGTAAATCAGCTCGGCCCCGGGCTTGTACACGTGGATGCCGTCCCATCGGTAGTTGAGGTCCGTCGAGATCGACGGGTCGTCGCACCACTCGGTCGGCCCGGGGACGAACACGACGTCGCGGGGGTTCTCGTCGGCCGCCTGCCGGAGCAGCGTGTTGAGGTGGGCGACTCGGTCGTCGTCGGCGCGCTCCGGTAGCGGCGGCACCCCGGCGCCTGCGGCATCGGTCGGACGCATGCACGGCACCTCGAGCAGCGCGACCTTGGCACCGGCGCTCGACAGCTCGCCGATCCCCTGACGCAGCAGCCCGAGGAACCTCGCGTCGCCGCCCGGGGTGTCGAAGGCGACGACGCCCGCATCCGTCTGCACGTCGAACACGTCCCACGCGCCGATCACCACGAGCGCGACCTCGGCATCGGCGGCCATGGCGGCCGCACCCCACTCCTGCGCCCAGCCGGAGCACTCGTCGAACGTGCGTGAGAACCCCTCGCGCTCGGTGATCACCGTGCCCTCGTCCCAGACACCACAGCCCTCCACCGAACCGTCGCTGATCGTGAACGTCGACTCGATGCCGGCCGGCAGGTTGATCGCGAGCGAGTGCGCTTGCGAATCGCCGACGATCGTGAGCCGGCGGGGAAGCGTCGCGAGCGTCGTCGACGTCGCAACCGTCGGCGTCCGATCTCCTGCCGTAGGGCTGTCGTCCGGGATCGTCGTCGCCACCGCAGTCGGGAGGTCGAAGGCGACATCGCCGGACTCGTCGAGCGCGATGTTGTGCTCGTCGGCGGTCACGACCCGCACAGCGAGCGGGACCACGAGCGCTGCCGCGGCCAGGCCGTACAGCACGGTCGAGACGGTCATCCTCCGGCGAGCATCACCGAACGCGGACGATCGCTCGCCGAACCACCTCCGCAGCGCACCCTTGCGGACCGGCTCCTCGACGAACCGGTAGCACGCCTCCGACAGCACTGCCGTGACGACGACGGCGAACGCCAGGCGACCGGCGCCCGAAGCAGCCCGGGTGAGCACGAACACCGGCCAGTGCCACAGGTACAGACCGTAGGAGCGCTTGCCGATCTGGACGAGTGGCGCGCTGCCGAACACCTGGCGCATCGCGCGCGCGCCCGGATGGGCGACCGCTGCGATCGCGACCGCGCTCAACGTCGAGACGAGCAGGAACCCTCCGCGATAGACCGCCGAGGACTCGTTGTCGAGGAACACCACCGCGGCGCCGAGCCCTGCGATCGCGCCGAAGCCGATCACGTCGAGTCCGACCAGATGCCGGCGGTTCGCGCCCGACCACCGCCACGGTTGCCATCTGGTGGCCAGCGCGGCGCCCAGCAACAGCCCCGAGGCGCGCGTGACCGTGCCGAGGTAGAGGAAGTTCGCGCGGCCCGCGTCGTCCGGGCTGTACAGGAGGACCATCGCGAGGACGCTGACCGCGGCCATCCCCAGCACCGGGAGCAGCAGGCGTCGGGGGCGATCGCCGACCGCCCGCACGAGCAGCGCGAACACCGGCGGCCACACGAGGTACCACTGCTCCTCGACGGCGAGCGACCAGAGGTGGCGCAGCAGCGGCGGCGTGTCGAGTGCGGCGAAGTAGCCGACGTCGTCGAAGATCTGCAGCCAGTTCGAGTAGTAGAAGAGCGCCCCCGGCAGGTCGGTGCGCAGGCGGGCCACGGTGTCGGGCCGCCACAGCGCCGCCCAGATCCCGACGACGACGAGCATCGCGTACAGCGCCGGTAGCAACCGCCGGGCCCTGCGGAGCCAGAACTGCCGGAAGTCGACGTGACCGGCTCGCTGGTGCTCCTCGATCAGCAACGACGTGATCAGGAACCCCGACACGACGAAGAACACCTCGACCCCGAAGAAGCCGCCCCGGAACGATCCGAGACTCGTCGGGTCGAGCGCGTGCAGGTGGTAGAGCATCACCGCGATGACCGAGACCGCGCGGAGCCCGTCGAGGCCGGGCAGGTAGCCCATGCTCGGCCGGGCGCGACGCTCCGAGGGGCGTGCGTCGGCACCAGAGTGCAGCGCTTCGAGCCGAGCGAGCGACGGAGGGTCGGCGGTCGTTGTCACTGGGACCACAGTCTCGCAGCAGCGGTTCGGCAGCCGAGTGATTCAGCCGTGCTGATGGAGCGGGCGGCGGGCGAGATCGAGCGTCGGGGAGCTCGGTGCCCGATCGCGCAGCGCGACGAGGAGCGCCACGCCGCAGAGCGCCGCGCCCACGAGGTACGGCGCGGGGACGTCGACCCGATCGAACAACGTGCCGGCGAGCACCGGCCCGGCGACACGGCCGAGCGCCGTGACCGCCTGTTGGAAGCCGAGCGCCTCACCCCGCTGGTGATCGGGCACCCGGATCGACACGAGCGTGGACAGGTTCGGGGTGACGAGTCCCTGGCCGACGGTGAGCAGCGCAAGCGCCGGGACGAGCACCGTCCAGGTCTCCGCGGCGGCGAGCACCACGAGCCCGGTCGCGTTGAGTCCGAGCCCGATGCGGAGCGCGTTGGCCGAGCCGATCCGGGCGGATATCGGGCGCACGAGACCACCCTGCACGGCGACGAGCACGAGGCCGATGCCGACGAACACTGCGGCGACACCACCCTCGGTGAGGTCGAACCGGCGGTCGGCGAAGAGCGAGAACGTCGCCTCGAAGCCACTGAACGCGACGATCGCGACGAACCCGGCGATCGCGAGCGACCACAACCGGGTGGCTGCCGCCTGGCGCGGCAACGCTGCTTCGGCGCGGGCGTGCGGGCGCGTCTCGGGGAGGCGCTTCAGGGCGACCAGTGCGTTGACCAGCGCGACGACGGCCGCGACGTAGAACGGGACGTGCGGGCCGCCGAGCGACGCCAGACCGCCGAGCGCCGGACCGACCACGAAACCGACCCCGAACGCGGCGCCGAGGAGGCCGAGCAGGCGCGGGCGCTCCTCCGGTGTCGCGATGTCGGTGACCGCGCCCTGGGCGACCGCGACACTGGCGCCGGAAGCACCGTCGAGGATCCGCCCGAGGAAGAGCACCCAGAGCACGCCTGCGGCCCCGGTCACGAAGCTCCCGACCGCGGTGCCGAACAGCGAGATCAGGATGACCGGCTTGCGCCCGATGCGATCGGACAGCCGCCCGAGCAGCGGTGCGCACACCAGCTGAGCCAACGAGAAGGACGCGAAGAGCAGGCCGACCTGGAGCCCGCTGGCACCGAACCGCTCGGCGTACTGCCCGAGGATCGGCACGACGATGCCGAACCCCACGAGATCGAGCGCGACCGTCGTCCAGAGCGTCCAGAACCCCGCGGGAAGCGGGGTCCGTTCGGTGGAGCGAGCACGCGACGACACGAGGACAGGAGGGTACCGGGGTCAGGCGCTGCGGACCGTGGTGCCCTGCTTCGTCGTCTCGACCAACCAGCCGGCGCCCTGGAGATCGGCCCTGATCGCGTCGGCCCGGCCGAAGTCGCGCACCGACCGCGCCGCGTCGAGCTCGGCTGCCTTGGCCAGGACGTCCGACGGCACCTCCTCGGCGGCGCGGAGCTCGAGCCCGACTGCGCCGCACAGCTCGGCGACGGTGGCGGCGAGCGTTGCGGCCTCATGGAGGTCACCGGCATCGATCGCCGCGTTGCCCCGTCGGGCCGCGTCGAACACGATCGCCATCGCGCCGGCGGTGTCGAGATCGTCGTCCATGCGGTTCCGGAACGCGTCCACCAGCGTCGTGTCCGGGTCGGCGGCGGGCATCGCGGCGGATGCGGCCCGTCGGGCGAACGTGTCGAGCCCGGCGAGCGCGCGCTCCGCCGCGCCGACCGTGTCCGTGTTGACCTGCACCGGCGAGCGGTAGTGGCTCTGCAGCAGGAGCAGCCGGTAGCTGCGCGGATCCACGGTGTCGATCAGGTCGAGCAGGTTCGTGAAGTTACCGAGGCTCTTCGACAGCTTCTCGCCCTCCGCATCGACGACGAACGCATGGTGCATCCAGTGGTTCGCGAACCGCTTGCCGAGCGCGACGGCCTGGGCCCGCTCGTTCTCGTGGTGCGGGAACTTGAGGTCCTGCCCGCCCGTGTGCAGGTCGAAGCCCTCGCCGAGGAGGTCGAGGCTCATGACGACGCACTCGCTGTGCCATCCCGGGCGGCCGTCGCCCCACGGTGACGGCCAGCTCGGCTCGCCCGGCTTCGTGAACTTCCAGAGCGCGAAGTCCGCCGGAGCGCGCTTGTGCTCGGCGCCGACGACCTCGCGGTCGCCACCGCCGCTCAGCATGTCCTCGAGGCGCTGGTGAGTGAGCAGCCCGTAGTCGGGGACGGACTGCACGGAGAGGTAGATGCCGTCGTCGGTCACGTAGGCGGCCTCGGCCCCGATGAGCTCGCCGATCATCGTCACCATCGGCTCGACGTACTCGGTCGCATGCGGCACGTCCGTCGGGCGGAGCACGCCCATCTGGTCCATCGCCCGCCACCAGATCGCCTCGCACTTCGCCGTGATGTCCTGCCACGGCCGGCCTTCGCGCTCGGCGCGCTCGATGATCTTGTCCTCGATGTCCGTGACGTTCGAGACGTGACGGACGCGGATGCCGGTCCACTCGAGGTAGCGACGAAGGACGTCGTACACGAGCGTCGCCCGCCCGTGACCGAGGTGCGGGGGGCCGTAGACGGTGGGGCCGCAGACGTACATGCTCACCGTGCCGGGCTCGCGCATCGCGAGCTCGCGTACCTCTCCGGTGGCGGTGTCGTACAGGTGCAGCACGGCCCCGAGCGTACGGCAACGAGTCGTCGCGTTCACCTGGGATCGCCGTCCCGTTGATCTGGCGTGACGCGACGTCGGGGTGAGTCGGGGTGAATGGACTGGGCGGGCTCCGGCGCTGCTCCGGTACCGTCTACGCCACTATGGCGAACATCCCGGACAAGCCGTCGCTCGACGGCATCGAGGCCAGCTGGATCGAGCGGTGGGAGTCCGAGGGCACCTATCGCTTCGATCGCGACGCGGCGAGCCGGGAGTCGGTGTTCTCGATCGACACACCGCCGCCGACCGTGAGCGGCTCGCTCCACATGGGCCACATCTTCAGCTACACGCACACCGACACGATCGCTCGGTACCGCCGCATGCGCGGTCAGGACGTCTTCTACCCGATCGGCTGGGACGACAACGGCCTGCCGACCGAACGACGGGTGCAGAACTACTTCGGCGTCCGCTGCGACCCGTCGGTCGGGTTCGACCCCGACTTCACGCCGCCGTTCCGCGGTGACCCGCCGAAGAGCCACCACGCCGTGGCGATCTCCCGGCCGAACTTCATCGAGCTCTGCCACGAGCTCACCAGGGAGGACGAGAAGGTCTTCGAGGGCGTGTTCCGGCGCCTCGCCCTCTCGGTGGACTGGCAGTACCTCTACACGACGATCGACGACAACTCCCGCCGGGCCAGCCAGCGCGGGTTCCTCCGCAACCTGGCGCGTGGCGAGGCGTACACGCAGGAGGCGCCGACGCTCTGGGACATCGACTTCCGCACCGCGGTCGCGCAGGCTGAGCTCGAGGACCGCGAGATGACCGGCGCGTACCACCAGATCGCGTTCTCTCGCACGGACGGTAGGGGCGACGTGCTGATCGACACCACCCGCCCCGAGCTCATTCCTGCCTGCGTGGCGCTCGTGGCGCACCCCGACGACGTGCGCTACCAGCCACTGTTCGGGACAACCACGGTGCGCACGGCGCTCTTCGGCGTCGAGGTGCCGGTGCTCGCGCACGCGCTCGCCGACCCCGAGAAGGGGACCGGCATCGCGATGATCTGCACGTTCGGCGACCTCACGGACGTGATCTGGTGGCGCGAGCTCGATCTGCCGGCGCGGCCGATCGTCGGCCGCGACGGACGGGTGCTCGCCGACACGCCGGCATGGATCACCGACGACAAGGGCCAGGCCCAGTACGGCGAGATCGCCGGCAAGACGATGAAGCAGGCCCAGGCGCGCATCGCGGAGCAGCTCCGGGAGTCGGGCGAGCTCCGTGGCGACGTCCGGCAGATCAACCATCCGGTGAAGTTCTACGAGAAGGGCGACCGTCCGCTCGAGATCATCACGACGCGGCAATGGTACATCCGCAACGGCGGGCGCGACATCGGCCTGCGCGAGCAGATGCTGCAGCGCGGGCGTGAGCTCGCGTGGTACCCCGAGCACATGCGCCACCGCTACGAGAACTGGGTCGAGGGCCTGAACGGCGACTGGCTGATCTCCCGCCAGCGCTACTACGGCGTCTCGATCCCGGTCTGGTATCGCCTGGACGGCGACGGCAACCCGGAGTACGCCGACCCGCTCACGCCGAGCGAGGACCGCCTGCCGATCGACCCGTCGACCGACGTCCCCGACGGCTACGCGCCGGACCAGCGGGGCAAGCCCGGCGGGTTCATGGGCGACCCCGACATCATGGACACCTGGGCCACCTCGTCGCTCACGCCGCACATCGCCGGTCGCTGGGGGCTGGATCCCGAACTGTTCGCGCGCGTGTTCCCCATGGATCTCCGCCCGCAAGCGCACGACATCATCCGGACCTGGCTGTTCTCGACGATCGTCCGCAGCCACTTCGAGCACCACTCCGTCCCGTGGCACAACGTCGCGCTGTCCGGCTGGATCCTCGACCCCGACCGCAAGAAGATGTCGAAGTCGAAGGGGAACGTCGTCACGCCGTCGGATCTGTTCGACCGCCACGGTTCCGATGCGGTGCGGTACTGGGCGTCGAGCGGGCGGCCCGGGGTCGACACCGCGATGAGCGAGGACCAGATGAAGGTGGGCCGCAAGCTCGCCACGAAGCTGCTCAACGTCTCCAAGTTCGTGCTCACCTTCGGCACGCCCGTGCCCGACGGCGTCGCCACCGACCCGATCGATCTCGCGATGCTCGCCCGGCTCGACGGGCTCGTCGCCGAGGCCACCACGGCGTTCGACGCGTTCGACTACGCCCGCGCCCTGGAGCGCACCGAGTCGGTGTTCTGGTGGTTCTGCGACGACTACGTCGAGCTCGTGAAGAGTCGCGCCTACGGCGCCCGCAGCGAGGCCGCGTCGGCGTCGGCCCTCGCCGCGCTCGGCACTGCGTTGTCGACGTTCCAGCGGCTGTTCGCGCCACTGCTGCCGTTCGTCACCGAGGAGGTCTGGAGCTGGTGGCAGCCTGGGTCGGTGCATCGCGCTCCATGGCCGACGACGACGGCGGCGACGGGCGACCAGCGCGCGCTCGACGCGGTGTGCGAGGTGCTGGGCCAGATCCGGCGGACCAAGACCGAGGCGAAGGTGTCCCAACGAGCTGCGATCGCGGTCGCGCAGGTCACGGCACCGCAGGAGCTGCTCGACCTGATCCTCCTCGGCGAGAGCGATCTCGTCGACGCCGGATCGATCAGCTCCTTCACCACGGTCGCCGGCGATGGTCCGGGCATCACCGTGGCCATCGAGCTCGCTCCACCCGGCACCGAGATCGAACGCGACCGGCGCCCGTAGGCGGCCGCTCGCCCCGACGAGTCGGGGAACCGGCAGCGTGACGACGGTCGTCCCGGCGCGCTGCGAGGTAGCCTCAGCATCTCATGGCCCGCCGTCGCCGAGACCCCGCCGTTCCCGCTGACCAGGCGACCTCTTCCCCGGCCACGCCCGTTCCTGCCACGCCCGCTCCTGCCACGCCGACCGGGCCTCTCACGCCGACCGGGCCTCCCGGATCGCCGGCCCCGCCGCCGTCACCTCCCCCGCCCCCGCCGTCGGCAACGTCGATCGACGGTCTCGTCCCGTTGCCGCCGCGCAAGCACAGAGCAGTCAGGCGCACGTGGCCGCAACGGCTCGTGCTCGGCTTCAACAGCATCGTCGCTTTCGCCTGCATCGTCAGCGCGCTGACGCTCCTGTACGCGAACAACCGGCTCGGCTCGCGCAAGCTGGTCGACATCTCGGCCGCCGTGCCCGACAGCACGGCGAACCCGTCCGTGCCGCCCACCGCTGGTGCGGCCGACAGCACCTCGTTGCCCGAGATCGTCGTCCCCGCCGGCGATGTCGGCGCGAAGAACTTCCTCCTCACGGCGAGCGATGCCCGGCAGTGCATCGACCCCAACTCGCCCGACGCCGGCTCGTACCTCGGCAGCGGCGCCGACATCGGCGAGCGCGCCGACACGATCATGATGCTGCGGATCGACACGGAAACGCACCAGGCCGCGGTGCTGTCCTTCCCGCGCGACCTCTGGGTGAGGATCGGCACCTCGAACCGCAAGAGCCGGATCAACTCGACGCTCGACTCCAACGACCCCGGGAAGATCATCGCCACGATGTTCACGAACTTCGGGCTGCAGGTCGACCACCTCATCAACGTCGATTTCTGCGCGTTCAAGGGTCTCGTCGACGCGGTCGGCGGTGTGGCGGTGCCGTTCGAGTACGCGGCGCGCGATCGAGCGACGGGGCTCGACGTCCCGGCGGAGTGTCATCTCTTCACCGGTGACGAGGCGTTGCGGTACGTGCGCTCGCGGAAGTACCAGTACTTCGATCCGGCGAAGAACGAGTGGGTGTCCGACGGCACGAGCGACCTCGGCCGGATCACCCGCCAGCAGGACTTCCTGAAGCGCACGCTGCAGAAGGCACTCGACAAGGGAGCACGTGACCTGCGCGTCGCGAACCGGTTGATCAACACGTCGCTGCAGTACGTCGTGACCGACACGAACCTCACGCCCGACGTGATGCTCCAGGTCGCCAATGCGATGAAGGACTTCGACCCCGCGACGGTGAAGACCTTCCAGGTCGATGGCCGGCCGCGCAACATCAGTGGCAACTCCGTGCTCGAGCCGATCATCGACTCCGAGAACATGAAGGCGGTGCTCGCGGTGTTCCGCGGCCAAGCCCGCATCGCCGATGCCCCCGACATCGTGGCGACCGATCCGAACGCGACGACCACGACCACGACGACCTCGGCGACGTCCGGATCGACGACGACGGTCGGCGGTGGGTCGCCATCGACGGTCGGCGGGTCGGCGTCGACCACGACGACGGCCGAGCCCGCCTCGACACTGCCGATCGTCGCCGTCGACGAGAACATCAAGGGCCTCTACCCGCCCCGCGACCTCTCCTGCCGCTGACCCGTCCGACACCACGTCGGGCCCCCGACGCCCGGCCGTGTCGTGACCCGGTCAGAGGAATGCACGGCAACGGTGCAGAAGGTTCGAAGTGAGCCGTCATCCGTGATGCCGCGAAACTCGTTGGCGGCGGATTCCGATCGGCACCAAGCTGACGTGATGATGACGGTGATGGTCCGCCGTGCACGGGGGACGACCCAGATGGTGGGGATGGCACCAGCTCGCTGACAGCTGGGTGCGGCCGCTCGTCGAGCACGCCGACATACGATCCGGCGACCTCGTCCTCGACGTCGGCGCCGGGGCCGGTGCGATCACCAATGGGCTCCTCGCGGCGGGGGCACGGGTCGTCGCCGTCGAGCTCCATGCCGGGCGCGCCCGGGCGCTCCGACAACGGTTCGCGAACTGCAGCGTGCGCGTGGTCGAAACCGACGCGGCACAGCTCCGACTGCCGTCACAGGCTTTCCGCGTGGTGTCCAACCCGCCGTTCGCGATCACGACCGCGCTGCTCCGGCGGTTGCTCGCGCCTCGGAGCCAGCTCGTCCGCGCCGATCTCGTCGTCCCGCGTCACGTGGGGCAGCGCTGGGCGTCCGGTCGCGGCCACGACGCTGCGCGGTGGGCGCGGGCGTTCGACGTGTCGGTCACCGCCCGCATCCCCCGGTCTGCGTTCCATCCCCCACCGCCGGACGACGCCGTGCTGCTCACGATCGTCCGCGTGGGTAGTCCGTCTCGGCGCCCACCGGAACGATCAGTGCTGGTACCACCGGAACGATCAGTGCCAGAACGACCGGTGCCAGAACGACCGGTCACGGTGCAACAGGGCTCGTCGAGGCCGGTCAGTCGCCGAGCACCGCAGCGAGCGCCTCGGGCAGCTCGGCTGGGCCGCTGACGGTCGCGACCCGAGCGCCGATCTGCGCGGCGAGGGCGCGGGCCGCCTCGTCGTCACCCGCCGGTGCGACGATGCACACCTCGTCGAGCGACTGCGCTGCGGCGACGACGTCACCCGGGACGGTGGCGCGGCAGTCCGACAGCAGCACCGCGACTCGGCGCCCGGCGCGGCTACGACCGAGCTGCACGGCCGCGGTCTGGAGCGCGCCGGCCAGATCGGTCGTGCCGAACCCGCGCAAGGTCAGCACGTCGTTCACGACGCGCTCACCCGCCTTCGGTACGTCCTGGCTCTTCGCGACCACGATGTCCTTGCCGAACGCGAGGACGCTGTAGTCCTCCGGCGACCGCCACGCCACGGCAGCTGCGGCGATCGCCGACGTCGCCAGCGGCTTGCCACCCATCGAGCCGCTCCGGTCGACCAGCAGGCACAGCGCAGTGCCGGGCTTCACCCAGCCGCGCACCCGCAACCGCTCGACGTCGAGGGCACCCCCGCTCGCCGCCGCCTCGGTGATCGGTTCGAGGCTGGCGTCGATGTCGAGGTCGCCGTCCGTCCGGTAGCGCTGGGACACGATCTTGCCGATGCCACGCGGGCGAACGGGTCCGCGGCGACTCAGGTCCAGCAACAGCCGACCCGCCAGCCGACGGGCGAGCTCCCGCAGCTTCGGATCGGTCGCCGCAGTGAGATCGGCCAGCACTGCCAGCGCCTCGTCGGGGTCGTCCTCCATCGCGTCCTCGAACGCGGACTCGTCGAGCTCACCGACCTCCGGCGAGATCTGCTCGAAGCGCTGGTGGGCCCGCGACATCTCGCGGCGAGACGTCGTCTTCTTCGCGGCGTCCTGCAACGCGGCGTCCGCCGCCGCGCCTTCCTTCACGAGTGGGAGTTGATGGCCCCAATCGGGGCGCCAGCTTTTCCCGGGCCGTCCTCGCCCTCGCCGACCAGGCCGAACACCTCCTGCCAGAGCTCGGTGATGATCTCCTCGGTCGAGCGGGCCACGCCCTCACGCAACCGAACCCGGCCCGACAGAGCCATCAGCGCGGCATCGAGGCCGACGCTCGGATGGGTCGGCGCCATGCCTCGCAGCTGCGAGAGCGACAGCACGACCGCGGCACCGTCGATCGCGCCGCGCACCGACGACCCGACCCGCAGATCGGGATGGGCCCGAGTGCGGCGCACGAGCTCGACCATCTTCGCGACCCACTCCGGATCGGGGATCGCCTCGCCGAGTGCCTGACCGACGATCGCCACTTCGTCGGCCGCGCTCTGGTAGGTCACGGACAGCCGGCACACCCGGTCGTACACCGCACCCGAGATCCTCGCGGTGCCGATCGCGTCGAACGGGTTCATCGCCGCGACGAGCCGGAAGCCGGGCGCCGATGCGACCCGGCCGAGCCGTGGCACGTGCAGCTCGCCCTCGCTCATCACGGTGATGAGCACGTTGAGCGTCTCTTCCGGGATCCGGTTGATCTCCTCGACGTACAGCAGCGCGCCTTCGCGCATCGCGACGACGAGCGGTCCGTCCTCGAACACGTCGGGCGAGTACCCGTCGCTGAGGACACGAGCAGGATCGAAGTGGCCGACGAGCCGCGCCGGCGTCAGCTCGGCGTTCCCCTCGACGAACTCGAGGCCGATGCCGAGCCCCTCCGCGACCGCACGCAACAGCGTCGACTTCCCCGTGCCGGGCGGACCCTCGAGCAGCACGTGCCGGCCGGCGGCGAGCGCGGCCAGCACGAGCTCCAGCTCGCGTCGACGGCCGACGACCTTCGTGGTCAGTTGCTCGAGGAGCGCGCCGTCGATCATCGAGACGGACTCATCGCCACGATGAAGTCAGGCCGGAGATCGCACCGGAGCTCTCCCGTCGCCGTCATCAGTAGACGATCACGCCGCGGAGGTTCTCGCCGTCCCGCATCGCCCGGTAGCCCTCGTTGATCTCGTCGAGCGGGTAGCGGTTCGTGATCAGCTCGTCGAGCATGAGCTGGCCGTCGCGGTACATGCCGAGCAGCCGCGGGATGTCGGCGCGGGGGTTGAGCGAGCCGAAGATCGTGCCCTTGATCTCCTTGTTCCACATCGCCAGCTCGAACAGGTTGACCGCCGAGTGGGTCTGCGTCATCGGCGCGATCGCGGTGACGACGATCGTGCCGCCCTTGCCGGCGAGCGCCGTGCCGAGCTGCATCATGTCGCCGTAGAGGACGCCCGGCGTCATGATCACCTTGTCGGCCATCTGGCCCCAGGTGAGCTCGCCGACCGCCGGCACCGCCTCCTCCATCGAGGCGAAGGTGTGGGTCGCGCCGAACTCCATCGCCTTCTCACGCTTGAACTCGACCGGATCGACGGCGATGATCCGCTTCGCTCCGGCCATCCGTGCGCCCTGCACGGCATTGATGCCGATGCCGCCGATGCCGACGACGACCACGGTGTCGCCCGCACTGACGGCGGCGCGGTTCGCGGCAGAGCCCCAGCCCGTGGCGACGCCGCAGCTCACGAGGGCGACGCACTCGAGCGGGAGGTCGTCGTCGACCTTGATCAGCGACTGCTCCGCGACGACGGCGTGCTCGGAGAACGTGCCGACCTTGGCCATCAACGTGACGTCCTTGCCGCCGAGGTGATGACGGTGCGTGCCGTCGGTGATCATGCCGCCGCCGAGCGTTCCCGCTCCGGCGTCGCACAGGTTCTGGCGCCCGGTCGAGCAGTAGCGGCAACGACCGCAGCTCGGCACGAAGCTCGCCGAGACGTGATCACCCGGCTTCAACGAGCTGACACCCGGGCCGACTTCGACGACGACGCCGGCACCCTCGTGGCCACCGATGATCGGGAAGAAGCTGTCGATGCCCATGAGCGGCCACACCTCTTCCGGTGGGACCAGGTCACCGGTGACGAGGTGCTCGTCGGAGTGGCACATGCCCGCCACCTTCCAGTTCACGAGGACCTCACCAGCCTTCGGTGGATCGACCTCGATCTCTTCGATCTTCCACTCCTGGTTGAGCCCCCAGAGCACTGCCGCGCGAGATTTCATCGTCTCCGACCCCCATGTCCGATCGATCACGTCCGATCGACGCCCGGCACGCTACTGCGAGGGAGGTCCGCGGCGCCGAGTCGGGCCGAGTCAGGCCGAGTCGAATTCAGCCGATCGCGAACACGACGTCCACGCGGACCTCGGACGCCACCTGTCCGGCCTCGATCGGCGTCCGGGATGCCGCGTCGGCGGCGGCGGACTCGATGCCGGCGAGCGGCGATTGCCCGCCGATCGTCTCCGCCATCTGCACCACGCGCCCGAGCTCGACGCCGGCCAGTTCGGCCAACTGCTCGGCCTTGGCCTTGGCATCGGCGAACGCCTTGGCCCTCGCCTCGGCGAGCCGCTCGGTGTCGTCCTCGACGGAGAACCCGATGCCTTGGACGATCGAGCTGTCACCGCCGGCGGCGACCGCGGCATCGATCACCGTGCCTGCGGCATCGACGTCGCGGATCTTGGCAACCACAGTGTTCGCCACCTGATAGCCCGTGAGCTCGGGGGACTTGCCCTCGTCATATCGGTACTGGGGCCAGATGCTGTAGTCCTGGGTCTGGATGTCCTCGTCGGCGACGCCGGCCGCCTTCAACGCGTCGAACAACGCCGTCGCGCTCGCTGCGGCGTCGGTCGTCGCCGCGCTCACAGTCGGCCGCACGACGTTCACGCCGATCGTGACGGTCATCGTGTCGGGCCGTCCGAGGACGGTGCCGACGCCGCTCACCGTGATGCCGGACGTCGACGAACCGGTCGCGCCGCCGTCGCCGGCGGAGCTCGACGAGGTGTCCGACGATGCCGCAGCGACCGCGGTGCTGTCACCGGTGAGTCCCGGTGTGCTGGCCGTGTCACCGTCCCCATCGCCGCTGCCGGCACAGGCTGCGAGCAACAGGACGGATCCGAGAACAGGGACGAGAACGGGAACGATGCGCCGCATGACGGCCTCCTGACGGTCCGAGCATGGTTGCTCGTCCATGAGACGACGCGACAGGCGTCCCGGTTCCCGGAGGCCGGCGCGGATGTCGAACCCGGATCTCGTCAGTCGTAGACGAGCACGCCGCGGATGTTCGTGCCCGCGCGCATCGCGTCGTACCCCTCGTTGACGCCCTCGAGCGGGTAGGTGTTCGTGACGAGCCCGTCGAGATCGAGCTGTCCCTCGCGGTACAGCCCGAGCAGCTTCGGGATGTCGGCACGCGGGTTGCCCGAGCCGAACAGCGAGCCGACGACCTGCTTCTCCATCAGCGTCAGGTCGAGCAGGCTCATCGACGCCGACATCTCCATCGCCGGGTGGATGTTCGTCACGACGACGCGGCCGCGCTTCGCCGTCAGCGCCAGTGCTTCGGCCATCACCTCACCGCTGCCGACACCCATCGTCATGATGACCTTGTTCGCCATCGTGCCCCAGGAGAGCTCCTGGATCAGCGGGAGCGCCTCGGCCATCGACGACGCGGTGTGCGTGGCACCGAACTCCATCGCCTTCTCGCGCTTGAACTCGATCGGGTCGATCGCGATGATGCGCGTCGCCCCGGCGAGACGGGCGCCCTGGATCGCGTTGGCACCGATCCCGCCCACGCCGACGACCGCCACCGTGTCACCGGGCTTCACCTCGGCCGCGTACACCGACGATCCCCAACCGGTCACGACGCCGCACCCGAGCAGGCAGGCCCGGTCGAGCGGGACGTCGTCCTCGATCTTGATGCAGCTCGCCTCGTTCACCACCGTGTGGTGACCGAACGTGCCGAGCAGGCACATGAGGCCGAGGTCCTCACCCTTCGCGTGGTGCCGGGAGGTGCCGTCGGCGATCTGCCTGCCGACGCCCATGAGCGCGCCGTAGTCGCACAGGTTCTGGTGGCCGGTCGAGCAGCTCGGGCAGCGTCCGCACGACGGGATGAACCCGAACACCACGTGGTCGCCCGGCTGCAGCCAGCTCACTCCGGTGCCGACCTCTTGCACGATGCCAGCCCCCTCGTGCCCGCCGATGATGGGGAGCTGGAACGGCAGGTCACCGGTGACGAGGTGCTCGTCGGAGTGGCACATGCCCGAGGCGGCCAGCTTCACCAGCACCTCACCGGGTCCGGGCGGGTCGAGCTCGATCTCCTCGACGCTCCACGGCGCATTCACTTCCCACAGGACAGCGGCCTTGGTCTTCATCAACGAACCCCCCGAACAAGCACGAACCGATGAACGCTGGCACCGTACCAACAACGGCGGGCGGCCAGCTCAGCCGAGCGGCGGCGGGAGTGGTCGGTCGCTGACCAGGTACAGCTCCTGCACGGCGCGGGTCATCGCCACGTAGAGCAGGCGCGCCCCGCGGGGCGTCCCGTCGAGGATCTCGTGCGGCGCGGCGACGACGACGCCGTCGAACTCGAGGCCCTTCACCGCCTCCGGGCTGAACATCGCGATCTCGTCGTCAGCGAGCTGCTGCACGTGGTCGACGGTCCGCCGGCCATGGCGCGCCAGCGTCTCGGTGATCGGATCGTGCCAGGCATCGGGGGCGACGACACCGATCAGCCGGTGGTGGTGGCGCAGCGCCTCCACCGCTCTGGCGACGAGCTCGGCGATGCCCGCATCGGCGTCGACCAGCACCTGCGGCTCGGCACCGGTCTCGCGGACCGACCGGCTCGCCGGCACGTCGACGCCGGTCAGCGGGAGGAGCCGGTTCGCGTGCTCGAGGATGCCGGCCGGCACGCGGTAACCGACCGTGAGCACGGCGGTCTGCGCGACCGGCACGTCGAGGTGGGAGCGCACCGCATCCCAGCCCGCCTGGCCGGCAGGGGTCGTCGACTGCGCGAGGTCGCCGAGGATCGTGAACGAGCCCGTCGTCGATCGCCGGCCGATCGCCCGCAACCCGACCGCCGAGAGATCCTGCGCCTCGTCCACCACGACATGGCCGAACGTCGACTTCGGCCCGTTGAGGATCGAGTTCGCCTCGTCGAGCAGGAGCTGGTCTGCCGCGGTCCAGCGCTTGTGGCGCCCGGTGCGGGTCGTGATCGCCTGCTGCTCGTCGGCCGAGAGCAGCCCGCCGGCCGCGACGGCGAGCACCTCGGGGCGACCGAGCACGCGTTCCACGATCGGCAGCGGGCGCAGCGGTGGCCACGCCTTGTCGAGCGCCTTGCGCAGCGGCTCGGCCTTCGTCCACGCGTCGTCGTTGCCGGTGCGGCGGAGCAGCTCCCGCTGGGCGAGTGCCCGCAAGCCGTCCCGGCGCCGGTTGATCGGCGCCGAACCGGCGAGCGCCTCCGTGATCCAGCCGGCGATGTCCTCCGCCTCGAACACGATGGTGCGAGCGCCGAGCGGCACCCTGACTCCCTCGGACGGTGGGCTGATGCAGTCGCGGACCGCGCGCTCGAGCACGGCGAGCAGCCGGGCGTCGCCCTTGAGCCGCGCCACATCGGTCGGATCGGCCCCGTCGACGTCCACCCGAGGCGACGCTAGTTCGACGATGGTGCGCTGCTGGACGGACCGCTCCCCGAGGCTGGGCAGCACGTTGGCGATGTACTCGAGGAAGGCGCGGTTCGGCCCGACGACGAGGACGCCGTCGCGGGAGAGCCGCCGCCGGTGCTCGAACAGCAGGTAGGCGGCACGGTGCAGGCCGACGGCGGTCTTGCCCGTGCCCGGACCACCCTGGACGATCAGGCAGCCGTCGAGCGGGGCACGGATGACGATGTCCTGCTCGGCCTGGATGGTGGCGACGATCTCGCGCATCGCGCCGGTTCGCGCGGCGCCGATCTCCGCCAGCACCGGGTCGGGGATGCCACTCGCGCCGTCGTGCGCGTCGGGGTCGTCGAGGTGCTCGTCGAGGTAGGCCGTGATCTCGGTTGCGCCGTTGTCGCGCTCCTGCCCATCCGTCGCCGGCCGGTCTCCGACCCCAAGCGTGAAGCGGCGGCGGAACCGGAGCCCGAACGGGTCGGCCACCGTCGCCCGGTAGAACGGCGCCGCGATCGGTGCCCGCCAGTCGACGACCACCGGGTCGTGCTCGGCGGTCTCGATGTGGCGGCGGCCGACGTACCAGCTGTCGCCACCCTCCTCGTCGATGCGCCCGAAGAAGTCGCCGGCGCCGGGAGTGCGGAGGTCGGCGAGCGCGTCCGCGACCGTCATCTCGATGTACTGCTTCGTGATCTCGTCAGCGGCGCCGTTGGGATCGACACGCGTGAGCCGCTCGATCATCGAGTCCCGACAGGCGCGCGCGAACGCGAGCCGGTCGCGTTCCTGGTCGAGCTCTGGGAAGAGGGGCGCGTCAGTGGACATCGGATGCTCCTGGGGGGACAGCGATCGTAGCGACCCCTCGCATGGCTCCGGCGGCGAATTCCCCCTACGCTTCCCGGCCATGGAGCAGGACACCAACGTCGCCGTCGCCGACACCGCCGCGGACACCGTCACCGGTAGCGAGGCGGTCGCTGCCGACCCCGTCGCCGCCGACCTCGTCGAGGAGGAGCTCCTCATCGAGGAGATCTCGATCGACGGCATGTGTGGCGTCTACTGAGTTGACGGTCGCGCTCGGGTCATCCCTCGAGCTCCACCCCAAGGTGGCGCTCCGGCCCGAACCGTTCGGCGCGCTCGCGTACCACTACGGGAACCGCCGCCTGATCTTCCTCAAGCACCCGGACGTCGTGAACGTCGTGCGCTCGCTCGGCGAGCACGGTTCATTGGCCGAGACCCTCGATGCCTGCGGCATCGCCCCGGCGCGCTGGCCGACGTTCGTGACGGCGCTCGCCTCGCTCACCGACTCCGAGGTGCTGCGCGAACGCCCCGACACGCCCGGGCCCACGTGCCGACCCACGAGCAGACTCGCCGGCGGACCGGCAACCCGACCCACAGGAGCACCGCCCGTGACCGAACTCGTGAGCGAGTTGAAGCGGGGGCTCGACGCGCCGATCTGCCTGACGTGGGAGCTGACGTACGCCTGCAACCTCGCCTGCGTGCACTGCCTGTCGTCGTCCGGCCAGCGGGATCCGCGCGAGCTGAGCACGGCCGCGGCGAAGCGTGTGCTCGACGAGCTGCGCGAGCTGCAGGTCTTCTACATCAACATCGGTGGCGGCGAGCCGATGATCCGACGCGACTTCTTCGAGATCGTCGAGTACTCGATCGACCAGGGCATCGGCGTGAAGTTCTCGACGAACGGCGCCTTCATCGACGCCGCCAGAGCTCGTCGTCTCGCCGCGATGGACTACCTCGACATCCAGATCAGCCTCGACGGCATCGATGCCGAGACGAACGACGCGGTGCGCGGCGACGGCTCGTACGCCCAGGCGCGCCGAGCGATGGACCACCTCGCTGCGGCCGGCTTCGGCCCGTTCAAGATCTCGATCGTCGTCACCCGGCACAACGTGGTGCAGCTCGACCGGTTCAAGGCACTCGCCGACTCGTACGGCGCGCAGCTGCGGGTCACCCGCCTGCGTCCGTCCGGCCGCGGCGCCGACTCGTGGCACGAGCTCCACCCGACGTCCGCGCAGCAGCGCGACATCTACCACTGGCTGCTCGCCCACGGCGAGGACGTGCTGACCGGTGACTCCTTCTTCCACCTCAACGCGCTCGGCGAGCCGCTGCCCGGGCTGAACATGTGCGGCGCCGGCCGCGTGGTCTGCCTGATCGACCCGATCGGCGACGTCTACGCCTGCCCGTTCGTCATCCACGACCAGTTCAAGGCCGGATCAGTGCGCGACGAGGGTGGTTTCGCCCACGTGTGGAAGCACAGCGAGCTGTTCCGTTCGCTGCGCGAGCCCGAGTCCGCCGGCGCGTGCACGAGCTGCGGCAACTACGACTCGTGCCAGGGCGGGTGCATGGCAGCGAAGTTCTTCACCGGCCTGCCGCTCGACGGCCCCGACCCCGAGTGCGTCAGCGGGTACGGCGAAGAGCTGCTGGCGGCGGTCCCGGCGGGCATCGTGCCCAAGCCGGCGATGGATCACTCCAAGCCGGTCAGCTTCGTCCGCAAGGCCGTCGCTACCGGTTGAGCCGCCTGCCACCGGTCGCGCCGACCAGGATGAACAAGGCGGCGATCACGACGTAGACGGCGATCCCCACCGCGAACGGCCGAACGGTGCCGTCGAAAGCGCTGCTCACGAATCCGCCGAGCAGCGCGCCGCCGGCGGTGGTCACCGTGGCGATGATCGTCGAGGCCGTGCCCGCCACGTGCGGCAACGGCATCATCGCCGCCGTGTTGCAGTTCGGCACGAGCCCTTGCGCCATCGGCACCACGATCGCCAGCGCCAGCGTGAACAACCAGAAGTTCGGCCGGCCGGATCCGGTGAACGACACCACGACGAGGACCCCGGCGAGCACGACGCCGACGACGGCCATCCGCCGTACGAGGGTGGTGATGCCGAGCCGGCCGACGAGCCGCGCGTTGTTGAGCGAGCTGACGGCGAGCAGCACGGCGATGCTGCCGAAGAACAGCGGGAACCAGGTGCCGTAGCCGTACACGTCCTCGACGATGAGCTCGGAGCCTGCGAGGAAGGACGTCATCACGCCGAACAGGAAGGTGATCGCCAGCGTGAAGCAGACGGTCTCGCGGTTCGTGACGACGAGCCGGCTCGCCTCGACGACCGCAGCCCAGGTGAAGGGGCGTCGATGGTCGGCTGTCAGCGTCTCGGGGAGCCGGCGCGCCCAGAGCATCAAGCCGAGCGCCACGACCACCGGGGTCCAGAAGACGATCCGCCACGGGGCGATCGAGTTCAGGCCGGCGCCCAGGCTGGGTGCGACGATCGGCACGAGCAGGAAGACGGCCATGATCATCGACATCAGGCGGGCCATCGCCTCGCCCTCGTAGCGGTCGCGCACCATCGCCAGGCTGAGCGATCGCGGTGCAGCGGCGCCCAGGCCCCACACGAAGCGGGCGGCCACGATCCATCCGAACGTCGGAGCGAGGCTCGCCGCCACGGCGCCGACGACGTAGAGGCCGAGCCCCATGAACAGGGGCGTGCGGCGGCCGGAGCGATCGGAGATCGGGCCGTACAACCACGGTCCGACGGCGAGACCGAGGAAGAAGGCAGTCACGACCCATCCGACCTCGGCGGAGTCGGCCGCCATGCCGAACTCCCGGCGCATGTCGGGGAACGCAGGCAACATCATGTCGATCGCGAGCGCGCCCATCGCCATGAGCGCGGTGAGCAGCGCGATGAACTCCCGGCCGCTGGCGGTCGGGCGGTGAGCGACGTCGGTGTCTGCTCGCGTCAGGGTCATCGTGGGCTCGGCGGGAGCACGTCCGACACGCTACGGCCGACCGCCGCCGGCAGCGACCTGTCCACACAGGACAGGATCAGGACAGGATCAGGACAGGATCGACGGTCGGCTCCCGGCGCCGAACCTAGGCGGCGATGAGGTCGCGCAGCTCGCCCTCGTCGAGCGCGCCGATGTGACGGGTCCGCACGCTGCCGTCAGCATCGAGGATCACGGTGACGGGGAGCCCGATGAGGTTCAGCTCTGCCAGCAGCTCGCCCTCCGGGTCGACGAACTGCTCGAAGTCGACGCCGAGCTCGTCCAGGAAGGCCTGTGCCGCGTCGCCACCACGCTCGACGTTGATGCCGACGAACCAGACGCTCTCGCCGACATCCGCGTGCACCCGCTGGAACGCGGGCAGCTCGGAGCGGCACGGCCCGCACCACGTCGCCCAGAAGTTCACGACGACCGTCTGCCCGCGCAACGACCTGAGCTCCAGCGTCGTCGTGCCGTCGACTGCCGTGAGCTCCCGGTCCGGCAGTCGTTCGGCGCCCGAGTCGCCACTGCAGCCGGCGAGCGCGACGAGCGCGACCAGCGTGACGAGTGCGACGATCCTCCTCATGTCACGTTGATCGTGACGCGCCCGGACGGGTGGATCGTGCAGATCTCGGCGATCGTGCCGACTTCGTTGAACCGATGCTCGAGCTGCTCGCCGGCCGGGACGTAGAACGGTCCCACCGAGTGCGGTCGGTCGTCGTTGTTCACGATCGAGATGACGTCACCCACGTGCACGTCGAGGCGGGCCGGGATGATCACGACATCGGCGCCGCGATCCATGAGATCGCCCGTGCCGGGTGGGATGACGTACGAGTAGGTCGTCGACTCGTCGCCCATCGTCAGGACGAACGGCAGGGCGATCGCGGCCATCGTCAGGAGGACCATCCCGATGACGATGAGCACGAGGCGCAGCGGTGTCCGCCGGCCGGCCTCGCTCTCCTCGGAGAGCGGGACCTGCTCGACGAGCGGGACCTCCGCGGCGACGCCCTCGCCGTTCGGACCCGCGTTCACGTCACGGAGCTTCCGCGAGGACGGGCACCGACACGGTCTGCTCGCCGGCCTGCTCGAACGTGAGCGTCAGCGAGATCTCCGTACCGAGCTCGAGGGGAGCGACGAGGTCCAGCAGCATGATGTGGTAGCCGCCTGGCTCGAGCACGACCGCAGTGCCTGCGGGCAGATCCAGCCCGTCGATGGGCCGCATCGTCATCTCCTCCGTGCCGCCCATGGCGGTCGTGTCGGACATGGCGGGCGCTGCCGTGTCGCCGGCTGCCATCGCGGTGGTGTCGGTCATGTCGCCGCTCTCGGCCACCACGGTCTCGTGGATCTCGGTCTTGGCGGCCACCGTGGTCGGCACCGCGGCTGCGACGAGGCGATCACCGTCGGCACTGGTGAGGGTCAGGTACACCGCGCCGGCCGTGGTCATCGCCGGGCTGGTGCGGGACCAGGCGTTCTCCACCTCGACGGAGGCGGCTGCCGACGCGTCGGTGCCTGCCGCGTCGGAGTCGTCGTCGTCGCCGCAGGCGCCGAGCGCGGCGATCATCGTCAACCCGACGCCGAGCGACACCCATCGCCGGGAGCGCGCCGCACCCCGTCCGATCGAGCGGGTGGTGATCATCATGATGTCTCCTCCTGGCGGGCGAGCAGGATCTCGAGATCGTCGGCCATCGTTTCGCCCTTGGTGCCGAATGGCCATTCGACGAGCACGGATCCGGCCTGATCGATGACGTAGGTGATCGCGGTGTGCGATACCTCGATCTCGCCCGACGCGGTGGTCATGACACTGGACGACGCACCGAACGCCTGCTGGGCGTCCGCGAGCTGTTCGAGGTCGACCGGCTGAACTGCGTGGTAGCGGCCGTCGAAGAAGTAGTCGAGGTAGCCGTTCAGGACCTCGGGGGTGTCGCGGTCGGGATCGACGGTCACGAGCGCGACGTCGACGCGGTCGGCGCGGTCGCCGATCCGCTCGAGCGCGTTGGCGAGGTCGAACATCGTCGTCGGGCAGACATCCGGGCAGTGCGTGTAACCGAAGTACGTGATCAGCAGGTGACCCGGCTCGGCAGCCATCGTCAGATCGCTCGACGCTGACCCGTCGGTGACGTCCGGCAACGAAACCGAACCGACCTGCAACGGCTCCGGCCGGGTGATGCCGGCGAGCGTCGATGAACCGCTGGAACCGCAACCGGCGAACATCAGCGCCGCCCCGACGAGCGCGACCATCGACCGGTAGCTGCGACGACGCTGCCTCACGCCTTCAGCCTCGCCCCACATCACCGTGGCGGGCCGAGCCTGATGGCCCTAGCGACCGGGACCTTGGTCCCACGGCCGACCCGTTCGGGGGCCCGCTGCTCGGAGCGGCGACGCCGCCTCGACGCCGTGAGTTCCTGCTGGGCGAGGTGAGCGGCAACAATCGACAGCCGTGCGTCTGCTCGACCCTCTGTCACTCGGCGCCCGGACGGCGAAGAACCGCGTGATGTTCGGGTCGATCGTCACCAACCTCGGTGACGATGACCGCCGCATCGGCGCCCGCCACGTCGCGCTCAACCGCCGTCTGGCCCGCGGCGGCGTCGGCACGATCGTGGTCGACGAGGCGTCGGTGCACGACTCCGACTGGCCCTACGAACGGGCCCCGCTGGCAGCTCGTTGCGGCGAGGGCTGGGAGGCCGTCGCCACCGCCGGCCACGCCGAGGGCGCGCTCGTCGTCGCCGCGCTGGGCCACGCCGGCGGTCAGGGCTCGTCCGCGTACTCGCAACGCGAGCTGTGGGCACCGTCTCGGGTGCCCGAGGTCAATGCTCGAGAAGTGCCGAAGTGGATGGAGCCGGAGGACATCGCTGCCGTGGTCGACGGGTTCGCAGCAGCGGCCCGGCTCGCGGTCGGGAGCGGCTGCGACGGCGTCGAGGTGAACGGCGGGCAGCACAGCCTCCTGCGCCAGTTCCTCTCCGGCCTGACGAACCACCGCGGCGACGAGTGGGGACAGGATCGTCTGCGCTTCGCGCGCGACGTGCTGAGCAGGGTTCGCTCCTCGATCGGCCCGGACACGGTGCTCGGGCTCCGGCTCTCGTGCGACGAACTGGCACCGTGGGCCGGCATCACCCCCGAGATGGCGCCCGGGATCGCCGTCGCGCTGGCGGAGCACCTCGACTACCTCGTGGTGGTGCGGGGGGCGATCTTCTCGGTGGAGAAGACGCGGCCGGACCTGCACGAGCCGCCGGGCTTCAACATCGACCTCTGCCGCACCGTGCGCTCGGTCGTGCCGGCGCGGGTGGCAGTCGTCCTGCAGGGATCGGTCGTCGATCCGCTCCAGGCCGAGTCCGCTGTCGTCGGCGGTGTGTGCGACGCGGTCGAGATGACACGCGCCCTCCTCGCCGATCCGGACCTCGTCGGCAAGCTGGTGGCGGGCACCCCCGACCGGGTCCGGCCGTGCCTGCTCTGCAACCAGGCGTGCCAGGTCCGCGATGCCCGCAACCCGATCATCTCCTGCGTGGTCGAGCCCTCGACCGGACGCGAGACCGAGGATCCCGACTGGTACCGGGCTGCGGCACACGCGCGCGACGTGCTCGTGATCGGAGGCGGTCCCGCCGGTCTCGAGGCGGCGCGAGTCGCGGCGGAGCGAGGGCATCACGTCCGCATCATCGAGCGCGACGACCACCTCGGGGGCATCGCCGCGATCACGCCGCCCGGCGGACCGTTCGTCACCTGGGCGACGTCGGAGCTGAATCGGCTCGGGGTCGCGATCGACCTCGGCACGACGGGAGCCTCGGCGATCGCCGGCGCCGGCGCGCCCGACGTCGTGATCCAGTGCACCGGATCGGTCAGGGGCGAACCGACGTGCACCGTCGAGCCGGGCGCATCGACGATCGACGTCCGCGACCTCCGGGCCGGCGCCGAGTCGCTCCCCGCCGAGGGCGACGTCGTCGTGCTCGACCCGATCGGCGGTCCGATCGCGGTGCGGCTCGCCGAGGAGCTCGGCGAGCGGGCCGTCCTCGTCACCCAGGACAACATCGCCGGCAACGAGCTCGCACGCACCGGCGACCTCGCGCCGGCGAACGTGCGTCTGCAGCAGCGCGGGGTGCGCATCGTGCGGCGCGCCGTGCCCCGCACCGTCCGGTCGGTGGCGGGCGGTGCGCTCGAGGTCGACGTGACGGATCGCTTCACCGGCACCGTGACGACGCTCGGCGCGGCGGCGGTCGTCGACTGCGGCTTCCGGTTGCCCGACGCGCCTCTGGCGGGCGCGCATCTCGCGGCTGGTGACTGCGTCGCGCCGCGCACGATCATGGAGGCCGTGCTCGAAGGGCGACGCGCGGCCCTTGCCGTCGACGGGATCTGAGGGAGCCCGGCCGGCCATCGACCCGCCGGCGCGGCCGGTGCCGGTCAGGGAACGCGTTCGACGACCAGGTGCTCCTTCGGCACGACGACGATGCCGGCGTCGGACACATCGAACCGCTCACGGTCGTGGGCGGCGTCCATCCCGATCTGCTGACCGGCCGGCACGACGACGTTCTTGTCGATCACGCAGCGGTGCAGCCGCGCTTCCGGCCCGATGCGGACCCCCGGGAAGACGATCGAGTCGGTGACCTCGGCGCCGGTGTCGATGTACACGTCGGGTCCGATGATCGATCGCTCGACGATCCCGCCCGACACGATCGAACCGGCGCACAGCAGGCTGTTCGAGATCTTCCCGTGCTCGCCGCTGCGTCCGTACCCGACCTTTGCGGGGGGCAGCGGGAGCTGCAAGCTGTACACGGGCCAGTCCAGGTTGTAGAGGCTGAACGCGGGGAGCGGCATCAGCAGGTCCATGTTCGCGTCGTAGTACGCGTCGAGCGTCCCGACGTCGCGCCAGTAGCCGCGCTCGTGCTCTGCCTGACCGGGCACCTCGTTCAACGAGAAGTCGTACATGTTCGCCACGCCCATCTGGGTGAGCGCCGGGATCACGTCGCCGCCGACATCGGTGTTCGTGCGGGCGGTCGGCGATGGCGTGACGATGTCGACGAGGACGTCGGTGTTGAACACGTAGTTGCCCATCGACGCGAGCGCGCGCGTCGGATCGCCGGGCATCCCCGGAGGTGTCGGCGGCTTCTCGAGGAACTGCAGGATCTTGCCCGTGGGCGATGCGTCGATGATGCCGAACTGGTGGGCCTGTTCGATCGGCACGGGGATCGCGGCAACGGTGACGCCTGCTCCCGAGTCGACGTGATTCCGGACCATCTGCCGCGGATCCATGTGGTAGATGTGGTCCGCGCCGAACACGCACACCAGGTCGGGCTTCTCGTCGCTGATCAGGTTGAGGTTCTGGTAGATCGCATCGGCCGATCCCGAGAACCAGTGCGGGCCTCGACGCATCTGCGCCGGTACCGGCGTCACGTAGTTGCCCAGCAACGTCGAGAACCGCCACGTCTGGCTGATGTGCCGGTCGAGGCTGTGGCTCTTGTACTGCGTGAGCACCACGATCTTGAGGTACCGCGCGTTCGCGAAGTTGGACAGGACGAAGTCGATGATCCGGTAGGAACCACCGAACGGGACCGCCGGTTTTGCACGGTCAGCCGTGAGGGGTGACAACCGGCGGCCCTCTCCACCGGCAAGGACGATCACGAAGACCTTCGGCTCGGCTGCCATGACGGCACCATAGCGAGTGGTCCGGAGAACGCGGTCACGCCCTCGGCGGAGCGCGCCGAGCGGTGGTCAACCGCTGGTAGTGCGCGATGTGAGCGATCGCTGGCGCCCGCCACGACCAGTCGATCGCCATGCCCCGTCGTCGCATGGCATCGCGTCGGGGACGGTTCGAGAAGGCGCGAACGGCGCGGTGCAGCGCATCGAGCACGTGCAGCGGATCGGCCAGTGCCGCGACGGTGCCCGTGCCGCGCGCCGGCTCGGCATCGACGTCGACGACCGTGTCGTGCAGCCCGCCGACATCGGTGGCGATCACGGGTGTCCCGTAGCGCATCGCCTGCATCTGGGCGAGGCCGCAGGGCTCGAAGCGGCTCGGCATCAGGAACAGGTCACCGCCCGCGAACAGCCGGTGGGCGAGCCCCTCGTCGTAGCCCTGGCGAAACGCCACCCGCTCCGGCTGTGCGCCGGCCGCGGCGTGCAACGTCTCGGCCAGGGTGCGGTCGCCGTCGCCCAACACGGCGACGCGTGCCGGCAGGCGCGGGAGCAAGGGCAGCGCGGGCACGACGAGATCGATGCCCTTCTGCTCGACGAGGCGGCTGACGATCACCACGAGCGGACCCGGGCCGTCGTCGAGCCCGAGCTCCTCGCACAACGCCGCTTGCGACGCGGCCTTGCCACTCAGGTCGCCTGCGTCGTACGGAGCGACGAGGTTCGGATCGTTCGACGGATCCCAGATCGCCGTGTCGATCCCGTTCAGGATCCCCACGAGCTCGTCGCCGCGTCGGCGCAGCTCGCCATCGAGCCCGAACCCGCCCTGGGGCGTCACGATCTCCTGCGCGTACGTCGGGCTCACGGTGACGACGAGATCGGCCAGCCGGATGCCACCGGCGAGCGGGTTGCAGTCGTTGCCGTGCAGGAACGCGCCGCGGTGGTGCAGGAAGCCGTCGAGCCAGCCGATGTTCGCCCAGCCCTGGTAGCCGAGGGTGTGGATCGTGAGGACGGTGGGCGGGGGTGCTTCCAGGTGGGCGAGCGCGGTTGCCGTGTGCCAGTCGTTCAGGTGGAGGACGTCGGGTGCCGTGATCCGTGTCAGCGCGGCGACAGCGGCGGAGAAACCGAAGAACCGCCGGTCGTTGTCCGGGAACCCGACACCGTCGGGCTGGACGTAGGGGTGCGGGCGCTCGATCCCCCTCGACCGGACGAGCGTGACCCTGCCGACCTTGTGTGCGACCCCTCGCCGAGCGGTCGCCGGGCCCGCCCATTCGGGAACGTCGAGCACGACCGTCGTCTCATCGGCGAGCGGCGTGCCGAAGTAGTCGGGCAGGACGACCTCGACCTCGACGTCGAGGTCGCGCAGCGCATCGACGAGACCAGCGGCTGCGGGGGCAAGACCCCCGACGCGGACCAGGGGGGCGAGCTCCGCCGTGGCGAACAGGACCTTCATCGGTCCAGTCTGGCCGATGCCGCCTCCCGGCCTGCCCGACCCCGGTACGCTGCAGTTTCGTTTGGTACCGAACGATCACGGGGGTTTCGCGATGCATTCGTGGGACGAACGCACGGACTTGCTCGCACATTCGGTCCTCGGATATGCCGTCGAGCGCCTGCGCCTGCCGAAGGACACCCACTGGGGGGCGCGCCCGGCCACGGAACTGGAGGCCGTGCTGGACGGGATGCTCTCACCAGGCGGCGTCGGCGGGCACGAAGCGCTCCGGGTGTTCCGTGACGTGCTGGTGCCGGCGTGCCGTCCGATGGACGACCCGATGATGCTGTCCTACGTGCCGACCGCGCCGACGTTCGCGGCAACGCTGTTCGACCTCGTCGTGAGCGCGTCGTCGATCTTCGCGGGGCACTGGGAGAGCGGCGCCGGCGCGATCGCGGCGGAGAACCAGGCGCTCGCCTGGCTGGCGGAGCTCGCCGGCTTCCCACCCGGAGCAGGCGGCTGCTTCGTGTCCGGTGGCTCGGCCGCGAATCTCAGTGCCCTCGTGACCGGCCGGCACCATGCGATGGAGCGCCAGGAGCGTGCCGGCCGCCCGCCGAGGTGGGCGTTCGCAGCGACGAGCGAGGTCCACGCGTCGGTGAAGGCCGCGGCCCGGGTGATGGACGTCGACGTCCTCGTCGTGCCGGCGGACGAGCACGGCCGCATGACCGGTGCGTCGCTCTCGGCCGCCTGCGCCGCCGACCCGGCCACGGCATCGGGTCTGTTCGCCGTCGTGGCCAGCGCCGGCACCACGAACGTCGGCGCGCTCGACGACCTGGCGGGCATCGCCGACGTGTGTGCCGAGCGGCAGCTCTGGCTCCACGTCGACGGCGCGTACGGAGGCGCCGCGTTGTGCGCACCGTCGGCGCGCCCGAAGTTCGCAGGCATCGAGCGCTCCGACAGCTTCAGCGTCGACCCGCACAAGTGGTTGTTCGCTCCGTACGACGCCGGCGCGCTCGTGTACCGCGAACCCTCGCTCGCGGCAGCCGCGCACGCGCAGCACGGCGACTACCTCGACGCGATCGATCGCGGCGAGTGGAACCCGGCGGACTACGGCTTCCACCTGTCGCGGCGCGCCCGGGGGCTCCCGCTCTGGTTCTCGCTCGTCACCCACGGTACGGACGCCTACCGCGACGCGGTGGAGACCACGCTCGCCACGGCCCACGCCTTCGCCGACGACGTCCGGTCCCGCCCCGAGCACTTCGAGCTCCTCCTCGAACCCGACCTGTCGGTCGTGCTCTTCCGCTGCAGGGGTTGGCGCGACGAGGACTACCGCGACTGGACGCGAGAACGAGCCCGTGACGGTACGACGCTGATCGTGCCGACGCGCTGGGAGGGCGAGACGTGCTACCGGGTGTGCGTCATCAACCCGCGCACCTCCGTGGCGGCGCTCGGCGGGCTGCTCGACGACATGGCGATCGGCCCGCTCACGGCGCGGTCTCGAGGTACGACTCGGTGAGCCACGACCGCACGGTGTCATCGACGTCCTCTGGTCCACGGAGGTTGACCACGTAGTAGGTGCGACGGCCGCTCCCCTTCATCCGCCGAGCGATGCGCGGGTGCTCGATCGCGTGCGACAGGCCGAACGACAACGCGACCCACTTGTCCCTCGGCCGGAGCTCCACGAAGGTGGTCGAGCGCTTGAAGAAGATCCCGACCGAGACCGCCTCGATTCGCACGTCCCCGAGCGAGTCGAGATGCGCCCGTACGACCTCGAAGATCGGCCGCTCGCGGTCCGGACCGGTGGAGAAGTAGTCGTCGAGCGTCATCGCCGGCGCGCACTCGTGGGACTGGTTCCGGCGGCCGAAGGTCCGCGCACAGTCCGGACACGTCCACATCGCCGATCGCTCTATGACGCCGGCGTCCGGAGCGGAGCAGCGCGAGCAGCGCGCCAGTGAGTCGGCGACAACCCGCGCGCCCGTTTGAACGCCCGGCTGAACGCTTCTTCGGAGTCGTAACCGACGCGCCTGGCCACCGTGGCGACACCGGTGTCGGTGGTCGCGAGGAGGTCCTCAGCAAGGTGCATGCGCCACTCCGTGAGGTAGCGGATCGGCGAACGACCGAGGATCTGGCTGAAGCGCTCGGCGAGCAACGAACGCGACACCGCGGCACCCGATGCGAGGTCCGCAACCGTCCATCGGCGACCGGGATCGCTGTGCAGGAGCGAGAGTGCCGGCGCCAGGACCGGATCGCGCAGCGCGGCGAGCCATCCACGGTCCGCCGCGGGTGCCGATGCGAGGTGCACCCGGAGCACCTCGATCACCACGAGCTCGGGCAATCGCGTGGAGATCAGGCTCGTGCTGGCGTTGGAGGGCACGGCTTCCTCGATCGCGTACGCGATGCTCGCCTGTACCCAGCCGGCCGCCGCGCCGCCTGTGAGGCGCACGACGAAGGCCGGCGGGAACACCCGCATCGCCGGGTCGAACAGGGGATCGTCGGAGTACAGGTAGCCGCAGACGAGGTCGGTGCGCTCACCGCCGCCACCGTGGCGGATGAGCGGCAGGTCCTGCCAAGGCGGCGCGTCGAGCAGCGTCATGATCGACACCGTCTCGGCCGGCGCAGCACCGCCGATCGTGTGCTGGTCGCCGTAGGGCAGCACGATCACGTCGCCCTGGCACGCCCAGTGGCGCTCTCCATCCGCAGCCGCGACCCAGCACGAGCCGTGGGCCACGATGTGGAACAGGATCAGTCGCTGCGCGCCCGGGTGCAGCGCGTCGGCGAGCGCCAGCGGCGTGGACTCGAACGCGAACCCGTCGGTGAGCTCGGAACGGAAGAAGATCGCGCCAACGAGGCGCAGCTGTTCGAGCGCCGACTGGAGCGGCGACAGCGCTGACGACAGCGGTGACGACAGCCGGGACGACGGCGGCGACGCGTCCACGCGACTCACCGCCGAAGCTCCGGTGTCGCGGTCAGCATTGGCGGTGCCTCGGTCATGGCCGCCCACTCCGTTCTTGCGGATACTCGTTCTAACGGATCGGACCAGTTCCCGCACTGCACTTCTGGTTCGGAACGCACAATGCAACCCAACTGCCAACCCACCCGCTCGAAGGAATCGAACATGACAACGTTCCCCGCACTCACCCACGTCGCACTCACCGTTCGCGACCTCTCGCTCAGCGTGCCCTGGTACGCCGCGCTCTTCGATGCCGAGCCCGTGCTCGACGAGGACACCGATGCCGACTTCCACCACACCGTGTTCCTCGTCGGCGACAGCACGTTGATCGGACTGCACCAGCACCAGACCCGGGCGCCGGACGAGAAGTTCAGCGAGTTCAGGGTCGGCCTCGACCACGTCGCCTTCGGCTGTTCCAGCCGGGACGAGCTCGAGAAGTGGGCGATCCGACTCGATGAGCTCGGTGTCGAGCACGGTCAGATCAAGGATGCCGCCTATGGCTCGGGACTCAGCTTCAGGGATCCCGACGGCATCGCGCTCGAGCTGTTCGCCCCGCCCGGCTGAGCGGCAATCGTGTCGGGGGTGTTGCGCTCGCTCGTCCGGTGAGCGCAGCCCCTGACGCCGAGGACCATGTTGCGTGTGAGGATCACACCCATGGATCAGGTGGTGGGGGCCGACCTCCCGCACTCGCTGAGGACGGCCGTGGAGGCTGCCCTCGGGCGGCGGGTCGAGCGCATGTCCGTCGTGCGGGGCGGTGATGTCGCGGCCTCGTTCAACATCGGCCTCGCCGGCGGAGACCGGCTGTTCGCGAAGACCCATCCCTCCCCTCCACCTGGGTTCTTCACCACGGAGGCGACCGGGCTGACCTGGCTCCGCGAAGCGCACGCCGTGCGCGTACCGGAGGTGGTCGCCGTATCCGACGGATCGGACGACTCGCCACCCTTCCTCGTGCTGGAGTGGATCGACGAGGGACGGGCGACCGCGTCCACGGAGGCCGATCTCGGCCATGCGCTGGCGGCGCTCCACGACGCCGGCGCGCCGAGCTTCGGCCGGGAGGACCGCCGGACCACGGGCAGCCGCGGACTGCCGAACGACCCGCACCCGACGTGGGCCGGCTTCTACGCCGAGTGCCGGCTGCTCCCGCTGGCCCGTCTCGCCGCAGCGTCCGATGCGCTCCCGGCCACCGCGGTCGCGAAGCTGGAGCTGCTGGCGACCACGCTCCACCGGTTCGAAGACGGAGCGGCCGCGAGCAGGCTCCACGGTGACCTGTGGGGCGGCAACCGGTTGATCGACCGATCAGGACGGAGCTGGCTCATCGACCCCGCCGCCCACGGTGGCCACCGCGAGTTCGACCTCGCGATGATGCGGCTCTTCGGCGGCTTCTCCGCAGGATGCTTCCTCGCGTACGAGGATCGTCATCCGCTCACGCCGGGGTGGGAGGACCGCGTGTCGCTCCATCAGATCGCGCCGCTCGTCGTGCACGCGATCAAGTTCGGCGGCGGCTACGTCTCGGCTGCTGTCGCCGCGATCGCCCGCTACTGAGCCACGGTCCGGGCGTTCAACGCGGCCCGAGATGACTGCTGATCCACGCCTGCTCGTGGTCGATCGCTCGCTTCGTGTCCCCGGCCACGAAGCCGGCGATCTTGCCGCCGATCAGTGGCACCTTGCACTCGATGCTCGCGGTGGTGGCGTTGGTGCAGCCGCGCTTGCCGTTCGGGGCCAGCCGCATGCTGCCGTGCACCCGCACGGGTGTCCCCTTGCCCACCACGTCGAACGTCCCCGTGCGCACGCCTTTCTCGTCGGCGGCGGACCACACGTCGGTCTGGGTGACGCTCTGGCTCGGCGACAGCACCTTCTTCGCGAACCCGGGTAGCTCCAGCGGGACGACGCGACGAGTGACGAGCGTGACCCCGCCGTCGGCGTCCTCGTCCCGGGCGATCAGCTCGACGTGTCGGTGGCCGAGCGCCTCGTACTTCTCGCACACGCAGTCGAAATCAGTCAGCACGGCGAAGACCACCTCGGCCGGACGCTGATAGGTGTGTGTGACATCGAACTCCATGGGATGACCTCCCGGCTGTTGGGCTTCATCGGGTCGACCGAACGCGATGCCGGCTGAACACGAGAAGTGCCGCGCCCGCTGCCACGAGACCGAGGGCGATCCGGCGGGCGTGCACGTCGCTCGGTCCGGTTTCCGCCAGTCGGGCGCTGATCATTCGTGCCGTCGACGCCGTCGCGGACGGCGCGGTGGTCGGGGCAATCGCGTCGACGATCGTGCTGTCGGAAATCACCGGAGCCTGGTTGACGCGCACGGGCGCGGATCGTTCCCGTTGAAAATGCACGACCCCCCCGACCCTTCCATATCCGAACTGCACCTCGAGATACGAGCCGTCGATCCGGACGGCTGAACTGCAGCTCCACCGCCACGTTTCGCCCGGGTCGAGAAGTCCGTTCCCGGTTTGTCCATCGCCGTCCGGTCCGACGAGCTGCAAGGACTCGCCGGAGAACGAGTCGGGCTGAAACAAGAACGCTCCGTATGGGTGCGGTCCGTCTGTGATCGGGTTGATGACCAAGGCGAAGTCCGCAACGTTGCTGACGTCCATCGTCCAGACGACGGTGTCGCCGGCCGTGACGACGGAGGTAGTCGTTGACACGGACGCTTTGATCGGGTCGGCGGGTTTCGTCCACACCTCGGCGCTTGACCAGATCTCTGCTCCTGTCAGGGTGGTAGCGGTCACGTACACGACCGTGTATCCCATGACGTACTCGCCGCCAACTCGGTACGACCACTGCTCGCCCGGGTCGAGCCTGTCGTCGTCGTTGCCGATGACGACCGTGGGACCCGTCATCGTCGTCACGTCGAAGTCGTGATCACCGGTGACGACGATCGACGTGAGGGGTTCCGTGCCCGGATTGGAGACATTGATCTCGAGGTGAGCTTCGCCGCCTCGAAAGACGACTCCGACGGTCGAAACCTCGACCATGATCGTGGGCGCCTGAGCCGCCGCGTGGGTAGGGAGTGCGATCAGCACGACGGAGCAGAGCACTGCGGCCGGCAGCCCGAGCTGCAGACCAAGACGTCTGACACGTCCCGGCAAGCCAGATCGCAGTACTGCACGCATCGCCTCCACCTCTGCTCGCAGTGTGAGCCGACCAGTGTCGACCCGGGTACGGCCGAAGGTCCCGGTGATCCTCACAATCAGCCGATCCGGACGAAGACGGCCTTCAGGTATGCACCCTCAGCGAACGTGACCGGGTGGTCGACGGCGTGCGTGGTCCGCGCGAGCACGTGGGCGTGGCGGCCCGAGCGCTCGATCGTCCCCAGCACCGCGTCGTGGAACGCCTCAGCGCCGACGCGGCTCGAGCACGACGCCTGCACGAGCACGCCGCCGGGCGCGACGAGCACCGTTGCCAGCTCGGTCAGCCGGCGGTAGGCCTGCAACGCGCCCCTGACGTCGGCCTGCTTCTGCGCGAAGGACGGAGGATCGACGACCACCACGTCGAATCGGGCGCTGCGCCGGCCGAGCTCGCGCATCGCGTCGAACGCGTCGGCAACCTCGATCGTGTGCCGGCACGCAGCGACACGCCGCAGCTCCCGATTGTGCGCCATGTTGCGCTCCGCCGTCGCCAGCGTCGGCGCGCTCAGGTCGATGCTGTGCACGCTCACTGCGCCACCAGCGGCGGCATAGACGGAGAAGCCGCCCGTGCACGCGAAGACATCGAGCACGTCAGCACCAGCCGAGAGGTCGCGCACGCGGGCGCGGTTGTCCCGTTGGTCGAAGAAGTGACCCGTCTTCTGGCCGCGCACGACATCGGCCTCGAAGACGAGCCCGTTCTCGCGGAACAGGACCGGCGCGTCCGGAACGGTCCCGATCAGCGCCACACCGTCGACGAGACCGAACGTCTCACTGCGCTGCACGCCGCGGCTGAGCCGGAGGATCAGCCGCTCCGGGGCGAGGCGGCGGCGCAGCAGGTCGACGAGCATCCGCAGGTGCGGCAGCCATGCGGTCGAGTAGAGCTTGAGCACGTAGGTGGCGTCGTAGCGGTCGAGCACCAGACCGGGGAAGCCGTCGTTCTCGCCGTTGACGCAGCGGTAGCCGGTCGTCTCGCTCGAGCTCGCCAAGGTGGCGCGGATGTCGAGTGCCGCCTCGAGGCGCGCCGCCCACCAGGCATCGTCGATCGGCACGGGGCGGCCGTGGTGGAGCACCCTGATCCGGATCGGCGAGCCCGGGTCGTAGAGACCGATGGCGGCGAACCTCCGTGCGGCGTCGAAGATCACCGCGAGATCGCCCGCTGCGCCCTCAGCACCGACGTGCACGACCGAGTCGCCGAACACCCACGGGTGCCCGCTCCGCACGTGACGGAGGGCGTCCGGTGTGACCCGCACCGCGAGGCGGCGCTCGTTCGGATCAGGGAGGCGGTCGAGCGGGTCCATGAGCGTGGCGGGTTCATCGGTGACGGGGCGACGAGAGCGCTGTGCACCGCCGGGAGAAGGATGCCAGCTCGGTAACGTCGGGCGGCATGGCGCACCACGAGATCCGGTTCGGTGTGTCGGGCGCGTTCAACGGCGACCCGACGCAGTGGGCTGCGACAGCCCGCCACGCCGAGGAGATCGGGTTCGATGCCCTGCACGTCGCGGACCATCTCGTGGCGCGGTCCTTGTCACCGTTCTCGGCCGCTGGTGTCGCCCTCGGTGCGACCGAGCGGTTGCGGGTCGGCACGCTCGTGCTCAACAACGACTTCCGTCATCCGGTCATCGTCGCCCGCGAAGCCTCGACGCTCGGGTTGCTGTCCGACTCGCGCTTCGAGCTCGGCCTCGGAGCGGGGCACATGAAGTTCGAGTACGACGAGGCGGGCATCCCGTTCGATCCCGCCGGTGTGCGGGTCGAGCGGCTCGCCGAGTCGGCAGCGATCGTGCGCGGCCTGCTCGCGGGTGAGCAGGTGACGTTCGAGGGTGAGCACTACCAGGTGCACGGGCACCAGTTGGGCGCCGTCCCGGCACGAGCACCGCTGACCATCGGCGGCAACGGGCGGCGAGTGCTCGAGACGGCAGCACGCCTCGCCGACATCGTCGGGTTCACGGGGTTCCTCCCGAACCAGGACGGATCGGACGCGCGGCTCACCCACCTGAGTGCCGCAGGGATCGCCGAGCGGGTGCTCCTCGTGCGGGAGGCAGCCGGCCACCGGTTCGACGCAGTCGAGCTCCAGGTCCTCGTCCAGCAGGTCGCGGTGACGGATCGCCGGCGAGCCGAGGCGGAGCGGGTGGCCGGTCGGTGGAAGATCCCGCTCGACGTGGTGCTCGACACCCCGTTCCTGCTGCTCGGCTCGGCCGAGCACATCGCCGAGCAGATCCTCGGCTGGCGGGAGCGGCTCGGCCTGAGCTACTTCGTGACCTTCGCCGCGAGACCCGAGAGCGACCAGACGATCGACACCCTCGCGCCCGTGATCGCCCTCGTTCGCCCCTGACTCGTCCGCAGCTGCCCGCGCCTGCCCTCGCCGGACGAAACCTCGCCCGACCCTGCGCGCCGACCCGACCTCGCCCGCAGCTGACCTCGCCCGACCCGGTGCTCCGCCGCACCACGACGCCTGATCCGGGTGAATGGACCCGGCCGCCTTTCGAACAGGCCGACACCCGATGGCTGCACCGGCCGCTCGCGTTCGGTCGCCGACGACGTCAGCAATGCTCATCCGTGTCAGCGATTCCTCACGCCGCGACGGATTTGCTGACAACAACCAGGGATGCCGACGCGGAGCCGACCGTGCGGCTGCGGACCCGTCATCGGGTCGACGAGGCCCAGCCGCGCCGTTTCTCTGTTCGTCGGCGTCACCAGCCCCGGTCTGTGATCGGTCGAGGACGTGGGCTGTCCGGACGGGAGCGGAGAACCGGTGGGGCATCACGACCCCAGCCGGGCAGGGGTCGACCTCGTACCCTCTCGCGTGATGGCGTACCGGTACCTCTGGACCCCGTTGACGATCGGTCCGATCACGACCCGCAACCGGATCGTCTTCAGCGCGCACCTCACGAACTACGCCCGCGACGGTCGTCCGACTGAGCAGCACGCCGCGTACTACGGGGCGCGCGCCGCCGGCGGCGCCGGTCTGATCATCACCGAGGAGCACTCGACCCACCCGACCGACTGGCCCTACGAGAAGCTGATCCACGGGTTCCACCGCGACGTGATCCCCGGCTACCGGCGGATCACCGAAGCGGTCCACCGTCACCGCGTGCCCGTCTTCGCCCAGATCAACCACAACGGCGGCCAGGCGAGCTCGATGTACTCCAGGCTCCCGGTGTGGGCGCCGTCGGCCGTGGCCGATCCGCTGTTCCGCGAGGTGCCGAAGGCGGTCACCGCCGCCGAGATCGAGGAGATCGTCGCCGGCTACGCCACGGTCGCCGAGCACTGCGCCGAGGGCAACTTCGACGGGATCGAGCTGCAGTGCTCGCACTCCTCGATCGTGCGTGGCTTCCTCTCCCCGGCGACGAACAAGCGCACGGACGAGTACGGCGGCAGCCTCGAGAACCGCTCCCGGTTGCTCGTCGAGATCGTCGCTGCGGTGCGGCGGGTGATCGGGAACCGGCTCGCGCTCGGCGTGCGGATCTGCGGTGACGAGCTGATCGAGGGTGGCACGACGATCGACGAGGCCGTGCGCATCGCCGGGATCGTCGAGCGCACCGGACAGGTCGACTACATCAACACGTCGATCGGCGTCGCTACGGCGAGCCTGTTCATGATCGAAGCATCGATGCACGTGCCGCCGGGGTACGCGCTGTTCATCCCCTCGGCGATCCGCAAGGCTGTCGACCTCCCGGTGGTCGGCGTCGGACGGTTCAAGGACCCGCTCCAGGCCGAACGGGCGCTGGCCGAGGGGCACTGCGATCTCGTCGGCATCGTGCGCGCCCAGATCGCCGACGCCGACTTCGCGGCGAAGGCCCGGGCCGGCGCGACGGAGGAGATCCGGTTGTGCCTGTCGTGCAACCAGGAGTGCGTCGGGCGGATGGGCCTCAACCGGTGGCTCGGCTGCATCGAGAACCCGAGGACCGGCCGCGAGGCCGAGCACCCCCCGACCCGCCCACCCCGTGCCCCTGTGGCGTCCGGGGACACCACTGTGATGGTCGTGGGGGCGGGACCGGCGGGGTTGCAGGCCGCGATCGCGGCGGCACGCAACGGGCACCGGGTGACGGTCTACGAGCGCGAAGCCGAGGCCGGAGGGCAGGTGCGCCTCGCCGCCAGCGTGCCGAACCGGGCCGAGTTCGGCGACATGATCCGCAACCAGCTCGCCGAGGCCCGACGGCTCGGCGTCGAGCTGCGCTTCGGGGTCGGCGTGTGGCCGGGGCTCGTCGAGGAGGTGCGTCCCGATCACGTGATCGTCGCCACCGGCGCCGAAGCGGCCCGGCCGTGGTGGGCACCCGCCGAGGCGACGAACGTGCGCGACATCCGCGAGGTGCTGTCCGGCACCGTCGAGCCGTTCGGCGACGTCGTCGTCATCGACGAGATCGGCTTCCACCACGCGACCTCGGTCGCCGAGCTCCTCGCCGACCGCGGGTGCAACGTCGAGATCATCACGAACGGCATGGTCGTCGGCCAGGACCTCGGCATCACGCTCGACATGGAGAACTGGTGGATCCGCGCCAGCGCCAAGGGCATCGTGCAGAGCACCGACCTCGTGCCGATGGGTGTCGAGGGACGGGTCCTGAACCTGCTCCACCACCCGACCGGCACGAACCAGACGCGCACGCCCGACTGGATCGTGCTCGCCGTGCCGGCCAGTCCCGTCGAGTGGCTCTACCACGACCTCAAGTCAGCAGGCTTCACGGTCAGCAGGGTCGGCGACTGCGTCGCCCCGCGCCGGGCGCACGCGGCAGTGGTCGAGGGTGAGCGAGCAGGCGCCGCGATCTGAGCAGGGCGCAACAGGTCGCCGACCTCCTGCGGATAGCGTCCGGCGAACATGTTCGCCAGCATCGTCACCGACCTGACCGACTGGCTCGACCGCGTGTCGGAGCACTGGTGGTTCCTCCTGATCATCTTCGTGATCGCGTACCTCGACTCGGTCGTCCCGATCGTGCCGAGCGAGACCTGCGTGATCATCGGCGGGATCGCCGCCGGGCAGGGTCACTACCCGCTGGCGGTCGTGATCGCCTGCGGTGCGACCGGCGCGTTCCTCGGTGACAACACGGCCTACACGATCGGCAGCTGGGCCGGCCCGTGGTTCGAACGCCGGGCCGAACGCAAGCCGAAGACCCGCGCCCGGCTCGACTGGGGAAAGCAGCAGATCCGCACCCGGGGCGGGCTGCTGCTGATCACCGCCCGCTTCATCCCCGGCGGTCGCACGATGCTGACGCTCGCCTCCGGCATCACGCACCAGCCGCGCCGGTGGTTCGTCAGCTGGATCCTGGTGGCGGCGGTGATCTGGGCGACGTACGCCTCGTTGCTCGGGTACGCGGGCGGGCGGGCGTTCAAGGACAACCACACGGCCGCGTTCGGGGTCGCGTTCGGTGCCGCCGTGTCGATCACCGTCCTGATCGAGGTCGTCCGGTTCCTCCGCCAACGACGGCACCCGGAGCTGCGGCACCCGTAGCGATCAGGATCACTCGCTCGAGATCGCCCGCAGCACGTCGAGCCGGGCGGCCCGCCACGCCGGCCTGATCGCGGCGATGACTGCGCCGAGGATGGCGACGACTGCGATCACGACGAGCGGCATCACCGGCATCGAGAACGTCCCGAGGCCGGATCCGCGGAGTGTGACGCTGATCGACCACCCGAAGAACACGCCGATGACGACGCCGAGCACCGTACCGACCAGGGCGATCAACACCGCCTCCCACGCCACCGAAGCCCGAGTCTGGCCGCGGGTCATGCCGACCGCTCGCAGCAGCCCGAGCTCCCGTGTCCGCTCGTGGATCGAGAGCGCGATGCTGTTCGCGATGCTGATGAGGGCGATGACCACCGCCAGCCCCAGCAAGCCGTACATGAGGTTGACGATCATGTCGACCTGTGCGGCCTGGGCGTCGATGTACTCGTCACGGCTCTGCAGGTCCGCGTTCGGATAGGCGTCGCTGATCCCGGCGATCGCCGCTTCGGCTCGAGCCGCATCGACTCCGGGGGCGGTGAGGACGTAGACGGAGAAGTCGAACTGGTCGGTACCGGTCTGCTCGCTCAGCGCGTGGCTGATGACGAACGAACCGGCGAGGGCATCCTCGGTGTAGATGCCCTCGACCGTGAGCGGACGTACCGTCCCGTCGAGGAAGCCGACATCGAACGTGTCACCGACAACCAGACCCCGATCAGCAGCCGCGTCGTCGAACAGGAAGATGCCGTCGACGCTGAGCGCGTCGAGCGAGCCTTCGGAGACATGGATGTCGAACACCTTCGACGCCGTCGCCGGATCGACCGAGATGTAGCTGATGTCGTCGTCGCCGGCGACATCGTGCGCGGCGCCGAGTCGGATCCCTGCCGCCGCGTCGACCTCCGGTAGCTGGTTCAGCGCCGCCGCCACGTCCGGGCTCAGCCCGCCGAACCCGAAGCTGTTCGTGCTGACGACGAAGTCGCCGCCGAACTGCCCGCCGAAGACGTCGCGCGTCCAGTCCTTCGCCGATGCGGCGATGATCGTGATCGCGGCCACGAGCGCGACGCCGACCATCAACGCCCCGCCGGTACGGGCGGTGCGCTTCGGGTTCCGCATCGCGTTCTCGCGAGCGAGATCACCGGTGATGCCGGCTGCCGCGGGCAGCGGTGCGCCGAGCACGCGGGTCGCCGGGCGGGCGATCAGCGGGCCGAGCGTGAACACGCCGAGGAACACGAGCAACGCGCCGATCCCCACCCAGAGAAGACCGGAGCCGGTGAGTCCGACGACGAAGCCACCGAGACCGGCCGTGGTCTCGACGGCGCCGAGAACGAGACGGCGGCGCGACTGGCCGCTCTGGTCGATCGCGACGTCACGGATGGCAGCCAGCGGCGGCACGCGCGACGCGCGCAACGACGGGAACACCGCCGAGATCGCCGTCACCATCGTGCCGACGACCAGCGCGATGATCACCGTCCGGCTGCGGAGGACGACGCCGGAGGCGGGGATGTCGATCCCGACCGCGCCGAGCAACGCCTTGAGCGCGCCGGCGACGAAGAAGCCGGCGATGACACCGATGATCGACGCGAAGATCCCCAGCAACAGCGCCTCGAGCAGCTGCGCGGAGAGCACCTGGCGACGGGTGGCGCCCAACGACCGCAGCAGCGCCATCTCCCTGGTCCGCTGCGTGATGATGATCTGGAACGTGTTGTAGATCGTGAAGCCGGCGACCACGAGCGCGATGCAGGCGAACACGAGCAGGAACGTGTCGAAGAAGCTCATCGCGTCGCGGATCGTGTTCTGCGTCTCCTCGGTGAGCTGCTGACCGGTCGCGGCCTCGGCACCGTCCGGCAGCACGGCGGTGAGCCGCGCCGCCAGCTCCTCCTGGCTCACACCGGGCTCGGCCGCGACCGTGACGGCATCGATCTCACCGGTGCCACCGACGAGCACGGTCTGCGCGGTGGCGAGGTCGAACAGCGACGCACTCGCCCCACCCGGCGAGTCGGCGGAACCGAACCGCGCCGTGCCGACGAGCGGGAACTCGTGCGGACCGGTCTGCGTCAGGACCATCACCGTGTCGCCGACGTGGAGGTCGCCCCGCTTGGCGGTGCCCTGGTCGATGACGAGCTCGTTCGGCCCCGGCTCCCGGCTGCCCTCGGTGAGCACCCACGGGTTCTGGTCGCCCGTGAGCCAGTTCATGCCGAACGTCGGCGCGCCTTGACCGGGATTGCCGATCGCATCGCCGTCCGAGCCGACCACCTGCGCGAACGACTGCACGATGCCCTGCGCGTCAGCGACGCCGTCGACGCCCTTCACCACGTCGACCGCTGACTGCGGGATGCGCCCGCGCTGGGTGTTGCCGAAGCCGAGGTCGACGGTCGACGATGACCGTACGTACGCGTCGGTGTGCTCGTACACGTCGGCGAAGAGGTCGTCGAACGTACGTCTGATCGTGTCGCTGAACACGAACGTCCCGGCGAGGAACGCGACGCCGAGCGTGATCGACAGCGCGGTGCTGAACAGACGAAGCTTCTTCGACAGCACCGACTTCAACGCGATGCGGAACATCGTTCACTCTCCGATGCGCTTGAGCTCGTCCAGGATCTGCGCCATCGTCGAATTGCCCAGCTCGCTCACGATCCTGCCGTCGGCGAGGAAGACCACGCGGTCGGCGTAGCTCGCGGCGCGTGCGTCGTGGGTCACCATCACGACGGTCTGCCCGAACATGCTCACCGCGACGCGGGTCAGTTCCAGCATCTCCGTGGCGGACTTCGAGTCGAGGTTGCCGGTGGGCTCGTCGGCGAAGATCAGCTGCGGGCGGGTCATCATGGCGCGCGCCGCCGCCACCCGCTGCTGCTGGCCGCCGGAGAGCTCGGACGGACGGTGGCGCAGCCGGTCGTCGAGGTGCAGCGCGCCGGTGAGCGTGTGCAGCCAATCGGGATCTGGCCGCCGTCCGCCGAGGGCGAGCGCGAGCGTGATGTTCTCCTCTGCAGTGAGCGTCGGCACGAGGTTGTACGCCTGGAAGACGAACCCGACGTGATCGCGGCGGAGCAGTGTCAGCTGACGGTCGCTCAGGGTCGTGAGGTCGGTGTCGCCGATGAACACCGCTCCGGAGGTGAGCGAGTCGAGCCCGGCGAGGCAGTGCAGCAGCGTCGACTTGCCGGATCCGGACGGACCCATGATCGCGGTCAGCTGACCGGCGGCGAACTCGACGCTGACACCGTCGAGCGCGCGCACCTCGGTCGCGCCGCGCCCGTACACCTTCACGGCATCGACCGCTCGTGCTACAACCTCCAGCTTCGACGAGGGTTCCTGGGGCACGACTTCGACGGACACGATGCCTCCTCGATCGCACTGCTCGATCGACTCCAGCGTGCGCCTGCAGCCCCTCGTCGTTTAGGGCACAACGTCACGATCATCCGCCCGGAGCGGGCGCGATGTCCGCGGCGGCTCAGCTCGAACCCACCGAGAGCCGACAGCGAGCGGGCTCCCGACCCATCGGTAGCCAGATGGTAGGACGATGAGTAGGATCTCGGTATGAAAGTGAGCGTCAGTCTGCCGGACGAGGACGTCGAGTTCCTCGACCAGTACGCCGCCAGCCAGGGGATGAGCTCGCGATCAGCCGCCGTCCACAAGGCCGTGCGCCTGCTCCGCGCGTCCGGCCTGGACGCCGCCTATGAGGAAGCTTGGGCTGACTGGGTCGAAAGCGATGACAGCCAGCTGTGGGAGTCGGCGACCGATGACGGGCTCGGCTGATGCGTCGGGGCGAGATCCGTCTGGTCGATCTCGATCCGACGCGAGGTACCGAGGCGAACAAGCGGCGACCAGCAGTCATCGTGAGCAATGACGGAGCGAACACCACCGCCGAGCGACTCGGTCGAGGCGTGATCACAGTGGTGCCGGTGACGTCGAACACGGCTCGCGTCTATCCGTTCCAGGTGCTGCTCGCCGCGGCGACGACAGGGCTGAAACGGGACTCCAAGGCTCAGGCAGAGCAGGTCCGGTCGATCGCGGTCGAGCGCGTCGGCGCTCGCGTCGGCGTTCTGACTGGAGCGCTGCTGGCGGAGCTCGACGAGGCCCTGCGGCTCCACCTCGCGCTCTGATCCCCTGCGACACTGACGGCATGCGCCGCCCCTTCGCCCAAGTCGACGTCTTCACCACCACCCCGTACCTCGGCAACCCCGTGGCCGTCGTGGTCGACGGCAGCGCGCTGAGCGACGACGACATGCAGCGGTTCGCCCGATGGACGAACCTCTCCGAGACGACGTTCCTGCTGCCACCGGACGCGCCGGACGCGGACTACCGCGTGCGGATTTTCACACCCGTCGAGGAGCTGCCGTTCGCCGGGCACCCGACGCTCGGCACCTGCCATGCCTGGCTCGAAGCGGGCGGGACGCCGACGGTCCCGGATCGGATCGTGCAGGAGTGCGCGGTCGGGCTGGTGGCCGTGCGCCGTGATGCCGACCGGCTCGCGTTCGCCGCGCCCCCGCTCATCCGTTCGGGACCGGTCGATGAGCCGGTGGTCGCAGAGATCGCGACGCTGCTCGGACTGGCGCGCGACGAGATCGTCGAAGCCGCCTGGGTCGACAACGGCCCCGGTTGGATCGCGGTGCTCCTGCGTGACGCCGACGCGGTCCTGGCCGTGCCCCGTCGCTGCGCACCCGACGTCAAGCTCGGCGTCGTCGGGCCGCACCCCGACGGTTCGCCGGTCGCGCTCGAGGTCCGAGCCTTCTTCCCGATCGCCGGCGGAACAGCCGAGGATCCGGTGACCGGGAGCCTGAACGCGTCGCTCGCGCAGTGGCTGCTCGGGTCCGGCCGCGTGATCGCGCCCTACGTCGTCAGCCAGGGCCAGGCGCTCGGTCGCGCCGGGCGCGTCCACATCTCGCGCGATGCGGACGGCACGATCTGGGTCGGCGGCGGCACGGTGACCTGCGTGAGCGGCCACGTCGAGCTCTGACCTGCGTCGTCACCGCAGCCGGTCGTCACAGCAGCCGGTCGTCACGTCTGCCGATCACGCCAATCGGCGACCACACGCTCGACGTCGAGCGGCACGACCGTCGACGGTGGGCCCGAACTGGCGAGCTTGTTCACGCGCGTGATGCGCTCGTTGATCTCCGCGACGATCCGGCGGACATCGTCCTCCGCCGTCGCCGCAGCGATCCGGGAACGGGCGTCATCGAGCTCCTTGCGGACCGCCAGCGTCGGTGGCAGGAAGGACACCTCTTCGCGTCGGAGCTTCTCCTTCACCCACCAGTCGTCGTCGTGCGGTTCGCCGAGCCCGGGGATCGGCTTGCCCTTGCCGGGGAGGTCGTCGAACGCGCCGCTCTGCATGCCGTCACGGATCTTCTGCTCGATCCACGACTCCCAACTGGCGCCCGGTGGTTTGCGCTCCGTCACGATCACTCCGTCGGTGCAGGCGAGGAGCCGAGCAGCACGCCCTTGCGCAGCACGGTGACCGGACCGTCCTCGCTGACGACGATGACGGTGGACGTCCGGTCGTCGAAGCTGTAGCGGCGCCCTGACGTGTGGCGCATCCCGCGGTAGCCCTCGACGTCGGACTCCGCCTCGGCACTCGGGATCAACCGGACGCCGAGCTGGCGCAGCGTGCCGTCCCGATCGAAGACGGCCGCGCCGTCGACCTGTGCGAGCACGTGGCGCAACGGCGCGAGGTCAGCGGGCCGGGAGATCTGCAGCGGTGGCGGGGTGGGGAGGCGGAGCTCGAACGGCATCGGACCCTCGCAGTCCTCGGTGCGGTACACGAGGATCGCGCCGATCCCGCGGGATCCGAGGTCGTGGACCGCGAACTCGAGCAGGGTCTCCAGGACGTCCTGGTCCCCATGGTGCGCACAGACGCTCAGGGAGTCGATCCAGGACGAGAGCGGTGGCTCGTGGTGCCAACCGAGGCCGTCCCAGCGGAGCACGCCGAAATCGCCGACGAACCGCACGACGCCGGCCGGATGGCGCTGCACGATCGTGCCGCCGAGCGCTTCCGCGAGGACGACCAGATCGCGCTCCGAGCCAGCCGGACGGTCGAACACGACCAGTTCGTTCGGCAGACCGGGCTGGCGGACCAACCAGCTCGACAACCCGTCGGCGAACAGCCGCGCTGCAGCGCGCGGGGTCTCACCGAGCGCCTGGTGGGTGATCGTCAGCTGCGACGCCGCATCCCACCCGCTCGGATCGGTCGTCGGCGAGATGATCGCGCCGTAGCTCGGCACACGACGCTCGTGGATCGTCGGACGGAGCGCGTAGTCGAGCTCGGCGAGCAGCAGCGAACGCCACTCGTCGGTGCCGTCGAGCACGAAGCCGTCCTCGGCGAGCTCGTCGACGAGCCGGCGGAGGCGGGCCGGGCTCGGTGTGCGCTCCGCTCCCATGCAGGAGACGCTACCGAGACGTCAGCGCCGTTCGGGTCGCCCTGGCCACCATGTCGTCGATCGTCGACTGTGCGCCGGCGAGCTCGGCTCCGCGGGCGACCGACTCGCCGAGCAGGTTGCGAGCACGGTTCCGCGTTGCGTCCACCTGTGACCGTTCCTCCGGGGTGAGCGGGTAGTCGTGGCGCTCGCTGATCGCCTCGATCATGCCGAGCACGCCGCAGCCGAGCTCGCCGTGACCCTCGTCGACCAGCGCCTCGGCGAGGCCACACGCGGTGAGCATGACCGTCCACGGGAGGCCGACCTCGGCGGCCGACGCGACTGCGTTGCGGTGGTGCTCGAGCGCGGCGGCCGGATCGCCGGCGCGGCTCGCGAGGTAGCCGACGTAGGTGTGGTCCATCGCCAGTTCGCGCTTCATCCGGAACTGCTGGTGGATCGCGAACGCCTCGTCGAGGTGGCCGCCGGCGAGATCGTCCAACCCGGAGCGCCACTCCGCGACACCGAGAGCGAAGAGCGCCTGCGCCCGGATCACGGGGTTGAACGGCTGGTGCGCCGCAGCGACTGCCTGCCGCCCGAGCTCGAGCGCACGGGTGAGCTCGCCGTTCCGCGCGGTGAGCCACGTCAGCACCGCCCGCAGGATCATCGATGACTGGAACCCGGCGGCCTGCGCGTGCTCGAGTGCGCGCTCCATCGCCGACGAGGCCAGGGCGATGTCGCCGTAGAGCTCCGCCACCTCGCTGACGCTGATCTCGAACAGCGCCGCCGTGCCCGCGTCGCCCAACCTGCGCAATGACGCCACGGCCTCCTCGAGCAGTCGAACGGCTTCGTGCAGATCGCCGGCGGCGTACACCGCGAGGCCGTCGATCGCCGTGACCATCGCGCCACTCCAGTCATCACCGAGTGCGACGCTGATCGGACGGGCCTCGGCCGTCAGCGCGAGCGTGGCATCGGGATCCCACCCGTCGCCGGCGAGGTGGAGCGCGGCGAGCACGAGCGCGTCGAGCAGGAGCGACGGATCGGCGACGGTGCGGGCCAGCTCGACCGCATCCATCGAGAGCGTCAAGCCGTGGCGGTCGAGGCGAACGGGCGGGTGATTCGTCGCCGATGTGGCCGCGGTGCGGGCCACGTCGATCGCGTCCATTGCCCAGCTGCGCGCTCCCGTGCGGCCGATGCTCAGCAGACCGCCCCACATCATCGCCCGGCAGCGGAGATCGGCCGGGACCTCGTCGGCCAGGTCCAGCAGATCGAGCAGCACCGGCTCGTCGTCGAGCACGTTGGCGCTCAGGAACGCGAACCAGCCGAGGTTGACGCCGATGCCGAGTCCCTTTGCGACGTTGCCGCCCTGGAGTGCCCAGTTCCCGCCTCGCGCCAGGTTCGGCAGCTCGGCGTTGACGCGATGTGCCCATCTGAGGTGGTCCGGTCCGCGCAACCCGGCGGTCACACCGGCCGTGAGCTCCAGCAACCAGCCGAGATGACGGTCGCGCACCACCGCCACGTCGGCGCCTTCTTCGAGCCGCGCGGTTGCGAAGTCAGCCACCGACCGGAGGAGCCGGAACCGGTCGCCTGACGCGGACGGCCCGTCCGCTGCGACGAGCGACTTGTCGACGAGGCGGGCGAGCACGACGCCGATGTCAGCTGCCGCGAGGTGCTCGTCGGCGCACACCGCGCTCGCAGCGTCGAGCGGGAAGCCGCCGGCGAACACCGACAGCCGCATGAGCAATCGGCGCTCGTCCTCGGACAGCAGCTCGTAGCTCCACGCGACGGCAGCGTCGAGCGTCTGCTGGCGAGCGGGGCGTGTCGCACTCGCGGAGCTCACGAGCCCGAACTGGCGGTGGATCAGCTCGGCCAGCTGTGGTGCCGAGAACGCGCGAGTCCGGGCGGCGGTCAGCTCGATGGCCAGTGGGAGCCGGTCCACGCGTGAGCAGATCCGCTCGACGGCAGGCGCCGAGTCGACATCCAGCACGAACGACGACGAGTCAGCAGCTCTGCTCGCGAACAACGCGACCGCGTCGTCGATGCCGAGCGGGCCGAGCGGGCGGACGGTCTCTCCCGGGGCACCGAGTGCCTCGCGGCTCGTCGCGAGGACGTGCACGCCGGTGCAGCCGCGGGCCAGCGCGTGAGCGATCCTCGCTGCGTCGCCGAGCACGTGCTCGCAGTTGTCGAGCACGACGAGCAGCTGGGCGGACGACAACCCGTCGATCAACCACTCCTCGACGCGCTCGACCGCGGTGCGCCCGGCCATGCTGGTGCCGAGGCGTGGCCCGAACGTCTTGGCGAAGGCATCGCCGACAGCGGCCGCACCAGACCACGGGCCGAGCTCGACGAGCCAGGTGCCGTCGCGCCACTGGTCCTGCGTGCGCACGGCGGCCTCGACCGCCAGCCGGGTCTTCCCGACGCCGCCCGGCCCCGTCACGGTCACCAGCCGACGGGCACGGATCGCCGCGCTCAGCTCCTCGAGCTCGACGTCACGTCCCACGAACGAGCTGATCTCCGGACGCACGTTGGACAGCAGCGGCGGTCGCGAGGCTGACGATGTCGGGGCGGCGAGCGAAGGGTCGTGGACGAGGATCTGCTGCTCCAACCGGCGCAGCTCTGGACCAGGGTCGAGCCCGAGGTCCTCCGCCAGCCGCTCCTTGACGCGCTGGAAGGCCCGGAGCGCGTCGGCCTGCCGTCCCGCTCGGTACAACGCCAGCATCAACTGGCCCCAGAACCGCTCACGCAACGGCGACTCGCTGACGAGGACTTCGATCTCGGCGATGACCGCGTCGTGGTTGCCGAGCGCGAGGTCCGCATCGACGCGGTCCTCGATCGCGGCGAGCCGGACCTCGTCGAGGCGCACCCGCTCGGTCTCGGCGAAGTCGTCGTACACGAAGTCGGCGAGCGCAGGTCCCCGCCAGAGCCCGATCGCGTCGCGGAGGGCCTTCGCGGCCTCTGCCGGCAACCCGGCTTCCAGGTGCGCCCGCCCGAGCGCCGCCAGTGTGGCGAAGTGGTGCGCATCGATCGCACTCGGCTCGACGAGGAGCACGTAACCCCCGTCGCGCGTCTCCAGCGGAGACGTGCCGTCCGCCGCGACGAGTATGCGACGGAGCTTGGAGATCTGGGCCTGGAGCGCGTTCGCCGCGGCCCCCGGCGGGCTGTCGCCCCACATCACGTCAGCAAGGTGATCGGACGACAGCGGCTGGCCTGCTTTCAACACGAGCGCGCCGAGAAGGGTGCGAAGCTTCGCTCCCCTGATCTCGACGAGCTGACCCGTGTCGTCGACCACTTCGAGCGGCCCCAGGAGACGGAACTCCACAGCGGCACGCTAACCGTGCGGCGCGAGGCCCCGAACCGCCGGTACGGATGTCGCAGGGCACGTCAGCCCCGGACGAGCGCGCGCTGCCACTGCCGAACGGCGCGCCGCGTCTCACGGGCAGGACGGCCGTGGTCGCGCATCAGCTGGTGACGGCGGTCCTCGAGGCGCTGACGGGTGAGCTGGAGATCGCTGGCGTGCATGTGACTGGCTCCTTCGTGTCCCGGCCGGGGGATCCGACCTGTCCGCATCGTGGGCGCCTCGCCTGAGCGGAGCCTGACGTGGCTGTCGGCATCCACCTCAGGAGGTGCTCAGCGCCGTTCCGCCTGAGGGCTCGGCTGGATCACGTTCGCCGTGATGCGGCCATCCGCACGAAGATGCCCACGTGGAGCGGCAGGAGGTGAGCAGTGAGGCGTGGGCAGCGCTCGGCATCACGGACGTGGAGGAGCTGCACGGCGGCAAGCAGGCGCGCGTGTTCGCCGGTCGCCGACACGGGCTGAGGCTCGTCCTGAAGCTGCTCGCCGCGCGCGACGCTGACCGTTCCGCACTCGCGGCGCGGCTCGACATGCTCGGCGCGCTCGCCGCGTCGGACCGGCACGTGTGTGCGCCGGTCCCGCTCGACGGTCGCCTGGTCAACGAGGTCGTGATCGGCGACGACCCGGTGCTCGCCGTCGCGTACGAGTTCGTCGAGGGGCGGGAGCCGGATCTCGACCGTGCAGCCGATGTCGTCGAGATGGGACGCACGCTCGCCGATCTGCACACGGCCCTGGCGCGGCTGCCCGCCTACGAGCTCCCGGTCGTCGCCGCGCTCCGAGCCCGCGCTGATCTCACACTCGCCCCGACGAGCCGGACGCAGTTGCTCCACGGCGACTTCAGTGCGGAGAACGTGCGGATCACGGCCGCGGCGATGCGCGTGTTCGACTTCGACGACTGCGGCTACGGCCCCGTCGAGTTCGACGTCGCCAACGCGCTGTACGTCGTGCTGTTCTCCGCCACCGTCGACGGGCCGCCCGGGCGCTACGGCAGCTTCAGGTCCAGCTTCCTTCGCGGCTACGACGAGCGGTCCGACCGGAAGATCGACGACACCACGGTCGAGTCACTGATCACGGCCCGTGTGATCGCGCTGGCGACGTGGGTCGACGACCTGGCGACGGCACCGATCGGCATCCGGAACTCGTCGAAGGAGTGGATCGCCACGTTGCGATCGTTCACGGCGAGCTACCTCGACACGCCACGCTGATCGCGTCGGAGCGCGACCACGGCTGCGCCCGTGCTCAGGACACGAGCGCGCTCAGGTAGGTCGCCAGCGTCGCCGCGAACGCGGCGCCGCCGGCTTCGTTGAAGTGGATCCCGTCGCTCTGGCGGTACTCCGCGACGTACGAGCCGGACGCGCTCTCCACAGCTGAACCGGCATCGACGAACCCCCAACGTCCGGCACGAGCCTCACGCCGGTACATGTCGGTCGGTTGCTCGACCGAGAGGAAGCTCGACGCCACCCAGGGGCCCAGCGTCGGCTGCCCGACCGCGACGCAGCGCGCCGGCGCCACGTCGTCGCAGATCTCGGCGAGGTGCACGAAGTAGTTGTCCGTCAACGCCTGGCCGATGGCCCCACCGGTGCACGACGTCATGTTGTTGCCGATGAACGAGAACACGACGAGGTCCGGCGCGACGAGCCGGGCGAGGTCCCGAGCGCGCCCGTCGTTCCAGTCGCACGGCGCCGAGCCGCCGAACGTCAGTTGCGCGAAGTGCCATCCGGCGAGGTCATCGCTCAGCGCGTCCTTGGTCGACCACGCCATCGAATCGCCGACGTAGAGGACGGTGAAGCGTCCGTCAGGGTTGCGCGGTGCCGGCCGTTCGGCTGGGAACGCGGCGACGTCCTGGCGCGGGAGCGCGATCGGGGCAGCCCGCGGTGTGCCCGTGAACCAGCCGTAGCGGTCGGCCACGAGGTCAGCGCTCATCGACGAGATCGTGCTGATGCCGGCGACGGAGACCGGGACGATGCCGAAGTTCGCGACCGTCTCCGAACGCCCGGCGTTCACGGTGGACACGCCGGGTCGCGGGTTGCCGGCGGGGAAGGCCGCGAGCCAACCGTCGGCTCCCACTCGGTCGATCGCCCAGTTGACCGCGACGGCAGCGGCAGGCACGTCGATCGGTATCACCCGCGCTCCTCCTGCCGGGATGCGCCCGCTCGCCTCCCGCGTGTCGGTGAGGCGGACTGGTACCTCGGGCACGAACAGCCCGTCGGACGAGAGCGGCGCCGACCCGCCCGTGAACCACCCGGTCACGTCGACGACGACGTGACCGCCGCCTGATGCGAAGATCGTCAAGCCGGCCGGCGACACCGGCAGGATCGTGCCGGCGCCACGGATCTGGTCGGCGGCGTCGGTGTTCAGCATCGACGCGCCAGGTCGAGCGGCGCCGGCTGCGAACCCGGTGAAGTAGCCGGGCAACCCACGTCCGGCCGCCGTCACGTTCACCGCGACAGCGGTCGCGTCGAGAGGCACACCTCCGGGGAGCGGGACGTCCACGGTGCCGCCGACGCCGAGTGGCCCGACCGAGATCCGGGTGTCGAGCGCCCGCACCATGTCGAGCGGCTCGAACCGGCCCGCTGTCGCGGACCGCGCCGGGACGAAGGCGCCCGTGACGTCGACGACGACATCGGCACCGCTCGATGCGAAGACGTCGATCGCTCCGTTCGCGAGCGCGACGATGCTGCCGTTCGCGCGAACGTCTCCTTGGCCCCAGTTCAGCACTGACGACGTCGGCCGGGACTCGCCGGCGGGATAGCCCGTCAGGAATCCGGGTGCCGCCGTGCCGGTGACGGCGAACGTGAGCGCGGCCGCGGTGGCTCCCTCGGGGACGCCACAGCGACCGGCGACGACGACGCTGATCGTCACCGGACCGGTGCGCACGTAGAGGGGATCCTCCCGGGTGTCGACGAGGCGGCACGGCGTGACCGGCGCATAGGCCGAGGTCTCCGGGTCGCCTGTCGCAGCGGACGCCGACGCGGCACCGATCGTCGGCACCCATGCGCTGATGCCGAGCGCGGCGGCGAACGTGACCCGGAGCGCGCCGGCAGAGCGGGGGCGGGTGCGCGGACGCATGTCTCTGACAGTTCAGGGGCAGGACGATCGTGCACCATGGACCTCGTCGCAGCGGCTCACCCCGGACGAGCTCGACCCTGCGCCCTAAGGTTGCTTCGTGCACCACCTCGCGAACGTCAACGTGGCGAAGCTTCGCGCCTCGCTCGACGATCCGCTGCTGGCCGACTTCGTCGCCGGCCTGCCGGTCGTCAACAACCTCGCCGACGCCGCGCCCGGGTTCGTCTGGCGACTGCAGTCGGACGGCGGTGACGCGACGGACATCCGGGCGTTCCCCGACCCGGATGTGATCGTGAACCTCACCGTGTGGGAGTCGCCCGAGGCGTTGAAGGAGTTCACCTACCGGGGTGTCCACCGTGACGTCTTCCGGCGGCGGAGCGAGTGGTTCCACGAGGAGGGTCGCGGCCTCGCGCTCTGGTGGGTCCCGGCCGGCACGGTGCCGACGGTGGACGACGCTCGGCACCGCCTCGACTTCCTGCGGATGCACGGTCACTCGCCCTACTCGTTCACGTTCACCTCGATCGGCGAGCCGTTCACCATCGAACCGGTGACGCTCGGCGACGCCCGCGCCGCGCGCCTGATCGGCGCACTCGATGCCGAGCTCGAAGCGCGCTATCCCGAGCCCGGCAGCAACTTCTTCCGCCTCGACCCCAACGAGGTCACGGGCGATCGGGGCGTGGTCCTGCTGGCGACCTTCGGTGGGCAGGCGGCGGGGTGTGGCGCAGTCCGCATGCTCGACGACACCACGGGGGAGATCAAGCGGATGTACGTCGCGCCGCAGCTGCGCGGCCGGAAGCTCGGCGCGGCGATGCTGAGCGAGCTGGAGCGGGCGGCGGACCAGCTCGGCGCGAAGCGGCTCGTCCTCGAGACCGGGACGCGACAACCGGAGGCGATGACCGTCTACGAGCGCGCCGGCTTCACGACCGTGCCCTGCTGGGGCGAGTACGCCGCGGCCCCGCTCAGCGTGTGCATGGAGAAGGTCCGCGCGTAACGTGCCCTCACCATGATCGCCGTCGTCCCGATCCGAGGAGGAGCGCTGCCCGCCGGGGGAGCCGAGGCGGTCGCCGATGCCGGCGGCCGTGCGCTGCTCGCGGGTGAGCGGCCGGCAGCGGCGGCCAAGGAGCTCGCCGGCATCGCCGACGACGTCACCGTGATCGAGCTCGGCGACTTCGCCCCCGGCCGCTGGGCACAGGCGTTGTCGCCGCTCCTGCAGCAGGACGACACCGTGATCCTCCCCGCCTGCCCCGATGGGCGCGACCTCGCTCCTCGCCTCGCCCATCTCCTCCGCCGCCCGCTGCACGCGGGCGCGATCGAGATCAGGCGCGGTCGCGTCTCGCTCTCCCGGTGGGGCGGGCTCGTCATCGAGGACGTCCCGATCGACGGACCGGTCGTCGTGACGCTGCAGCCCGGCGTGCGCGGGGTCGACCATGCCCACGGCGCCGAGCCGGTGGTCGTGGAGATGCACGTCGAGGTGCGCGTCGACGACCTGCCGAACGCCTCGAACGACGCCTCCGTGGTCGAGGTGCTGCCGCCCGACGTGACCACCATGGACCTGTCCGAGTCGGCGCGCATCGTCGGCGGCGGCGCGGGGCTCGAGTCGGCGGAGCGCTTCGCCGAGCTCGCCGGGCTGGCCACGGCCCTGGGCGGATCGATGGGCGCCACCCGCGTGATCACCGACCGCGGGTGGGTGCGTCACGAGCGCCAGATCGGAACGACCGGCGTCGTCGTCGCGCCGAAGCTCTACCTCGCCTTCGGCATCTCGGGTGCTGTGCAGCACACGAGCGGGTTGGGGCAGCCCGATCACATCGTGAGCGTCAACACCGATCCGCACTGCCCGATGATGCAGCTCGCCGATCTCGCCGTCGTCGCCGATGCGAACGCGGTGCTCGCCGAGCTCCGCGAACGCCTCGCGGAGCCCTCCGATGCCTGACGTCGACGTCATCGTCGTCGGTGCCGGGCCGGCCGGCTCCTGCGCCGCGCTGACCCTCGCGCGCGCCGGCCGCTCGGTGATCCTCGTCGAGCGCGGGCCGTTCCCCGGCTCGAAGAACATGTTCGGCGGCGTGGTCTACCCGCGCGTGCTCGACGGCCTGCTGCCGAACTGGTGGGAGGAAGCGCCGGTCCAGCGCTGGATCACCCGGCGGGCGACGATGCTGATGACGCCCACGCAGGCGCTCACGATCGACTACCGCACGTCCGCCTGGGGCGCCGCGCCCTACAACGGGATGACGACCTTCCGGCCGGACTTCGACTCGTGGCTCGCCGGCAAGGCAGAGGCCGAAGGAGCGCAGCTGATCTGCTCGACGACGGTCACCGGCCTCCTGCGCGAAGCCGGCGGCCGGGTGGTCGGAGTGCGGACCGATCGCCCGAACGGCGACCTGACGGCGTCGCTCGTGATCGCCTGCGACGGCGTGAACTCGTTCCTCGCGAAGGAAGCCGGTCTCTACGACCACGCCGACGCGGCGAACTACACGCTCGGTGTCAAGGAGACGCTTGCGTTGCCCAAGGACGTGATCGACGAGCGCTTCAACGTGCGCGAGCGCGAAGGCGTCGACATCGAGGTGATGGGCTGCACCGGATCGGTGAACGGCGGCGGCTTCGTGTACACGAACCTCGACACGATCGCGCTCGGCGTCGTGCTCAAGCTGCCGAAGCTGGCCGCGCAGTCGCGGCGGCCGGAGGAGATCATCGCCGACTTCAAGGCGCACCCTGGGATCGCACCGCTCGTCGAAGGTGCCGAGCTGAAGGAGTACTCCGCCCACCTCATCCCCGAGGCAGGTTGGTCGATGATTCCCCGACTCTCGACGGACGGGCTGCTCGTGGCCGGCGACGCTGCGGCGCTCACGCTCGCAGCCGGTGTCTGGCTCGAAGGCGTGAACTTCGCGATGGCGTCCGGCATGTTCGCAGCCCGCACCGCCGTGGACGCGCTCGGCCGGGGCGACGTGTCCGAAGCGGGGCTCGCCGGCTACCGGAAGCTGCTCGAGTCGACGTTCGTGCTGAAGGACCACAAGAAGCTGCGGGCCGTGCCGAAGCTCGTCCTCGCCGACCGCGTGCAGCACCAGTACCCGGGCATGGTGGCGAACATCGCCGAGCGAATGTTCCGCGTGGACAACCCCGAGCCGAAGCCGGGGCTGCGGAGGATCCTCCACCAGGAGCGCAAGCGCGCCGGCGTCCGTCTGCGCGACCTCGTGAAGGATGGCTGGCAGGGCCTCAGGAGCTTCGGATGAGAGGCGTCCGATGAGCGCACAGCCGGGAACGGGTGCGGCCGGCGCGCCAGGGTCGTGGCCCGGTCTGTCGTTCGAGGACCGGATGGCCACCGCCACCTTCGACGTCCACGAACGCGCCCACATCACGATCGACGGCGACTCGTGCCACGGGTGCACCACCAAGGCGTGTGTCGTCGCCTGCCCCGCGAACCTGTTCGTACCGACCGCCGACGGCGGCATCCTCTTCAACTACGAGCAGTGCTTCGAGTGCGGCACCTGCTACCTCGTGTGCAACACCGAGGGCGCGATCACCTGGACGTACCCCGAGGGCGGGCACGGCGTCGTGTTCCGGCGAACGTGACATGAGCATCGCTGTCTGCCTGAAGCTCGTCGACACCCGGCCTGAGCTCGATGCGACCGGCACGGTCCACGACCCCGACGCCCGGTTCACCGGTGTGTCGGCCGCCGATCAGGCCGCGCTCGAGTGGGCGCTGCGCTGCGCCGACGCGTGGGGCGACGACGTGCACGTGGTGACCGCCGGGCCGCCGGCTGCCGATCGGATCCTGCGCGACGCCCTCGCTACCGGCGCGTCCACGGCCACCCGCATCGACCTCGCGATGGGCGCCCCGAGCGAGGTCGTCGCGGGAGCGATGGCGCCGCTGCTCGAGACCGCTGCGTTCGTCTGGTGCGGTGACCACTCGCTCGACCGCGGCACCGGCTCTGTGCCGGCATACCTCGCAGCACGGCTCGGCAGCGCGCAGGCGCTCGGGCTCGTCGACGTCGAGCTCGACGCCTCCGGACCGGGCCTGGCGGCGCTCCGCCGGCTGGACGGCGGCCGCCGGGAGCGGCTGCGGGTGACGACGCCCGCCGTGCTCTCGGTGGAGGGCTCCACCGCCAGGTTGCGCCGGGCGCCGCTCGCCGCGACCCTTCGCGCCCGCACCGCTCCGATCGATACGGTGCCCGGTCCCCCGCTCGGCGAGCACACGCACCGCCCGACGCGCCCGTTCCGGCCGCGGCCGCGGACGCTGCCGGCACCGGCAGGCACCACCTCGCTCGATCGCATCCGCGAACTGACCGATGCCGCCCACGGCGCCGTGCACGGCGAGACGGTGACGCTCGATCCGCCCGAGGCCGCGGAGCGGATCCTCGACTCGCTCCGCGCCTGGGGGTACCTCGCATGAAGCTCGGTCTGTTCGGGCTCAACAGCGGCGGCGTCCACGCGCCGGAGGACACGCTTCGGCTGGCGGCGGTCGCGGAGGAGATCGGGTTCGACAGCTGGTGGGTCGGTGAGCACGTCGTGCTCCCGAGCCCACGCGTCGCACCCGCCCCGATGGAGCCGACCGATCCGATCCTCGACCCGCTCGTGCACCTCGCGTTCGTCGCCGCGGCAACGACGCGCATCGAGCTCGGCACGGGGATCATCATCCTCCCGCAACGCAACCCGGTCGTCCTCGCGAAGCAGGTTGCGAGCCTCGACGTGCTCGCCGGCGGACGACTCCACCTCGGCATCGGCGTCGGCTACCTCGAACCGGAGATGTCGGCGGTCGGTGTGCCGATGGCTCAGCGCGGCGAGCGGACCGACGACTACCTCGCCGCGATGCGAGCGTTGTGGCGCGATCCTGGCCCCGTCGCCCACGACGGGCCGTTCGTGTCGTTCTCCGGTGTCGACGCCCACCCGCGGCCCACGCGCCCGGGCGGCCCCCCGATCGTCATCGGCGGGCGCACGCCGCCGGCGCACCGCCGTGCGGTCGCCGTCGGGCACGGCTGGTACGGGTTCTTCCTGACGCCGGCGCAGGCTGCCGCGCAGGTGCAGTCGCTGCGGAGGGCGGCCGGCGTCATCGACCGGCCGGCGGAGCTGGGCGCGCTCGAGATCTCGATCACGCCGCCTCCGGGGCCGATCAGCGCTGAGCTCGCCGACGAGTACCGGGATGCCGGCGTCGATCGGTTGATCGCCTACCCGCTGCCATTGGCGAACGCCGACGATGTCGAGCGCGCGCTGCACCAGATCGGCACGCTGATCGAGTGACCGCGCGCCAGACGTGGCTCCAGCGGGCGGCAGCAGTCAGCGTGACGATGGCGCTCGTTGCCGTCGCCGTGCGGATCGCGGCCGATCCCGGCAGACCATCGGCGAGCCCGGCGGTCGTGGCCGTGGACGCGAAGGCGGTCTCGTCGACGGCGACGCCCGACGAACGTGCTCCGACGACGACCGCCGCACCCACCACCCCGTCCGCACCCACCACCACGTCCGCCCCCAGCACCACGTCCGCGCCGACGACAGCATCGGCGACGACGACAGCGCCGCCACCGCTGCTCGCCGATCCGAGCGGTTTCCAGCAACCGTGGGGAACCGCTGTCCGGGGACTGCTGACGTTCCGCGGCAACCCGACGCGCTCGTACCACGGCACCGGTCCGGTCCCGGTCACGCCGACGACGCTCTGGCGCTACCCGGGTCGGGCGATGTGCGGCGAGTCGAGCGAGTACGGCGAGACGCGGGTGTGGTGCGGCACGGGCTGGACCGGCCAGCCCGTCGTGTTCGAACGAACGGGCCGCACGTGGCTCGTGTTCGGCGCGTACGACTACCGGATCCACTTCGTCGACGCGGCCACCGGCGAGGACATCATCCCGCCGTTCCCGACCGGGGACATCGCGAAGGGGGCGATCACGGTCGATCCTGACGGCTACCCGTTGATCTACGCCGGCTCGCGCGACAACCAGTTCCGCGTGATCTCGTTCGACGGACCGGAGCCGGTCGAGCTGTGGAGCATGGACGGCAGGGCGATCACGCCACGGCTGTGGAACAACGACTGGGACGGCGCAGCGATCGTCGTCGACGACCACCTGATCGTCGGCGGTGAGAACAGCCGGCTCCACCTCGTTCGGCTCTACCGCGGCTACGGCGCCGACGGTCGTGTCACCGCCGCTCCCGAGTTGCAGTGGAGCGCCGCCGGGTGGGACGAGGAGCTGCTCGACGCGATCGGTGACACGCGCGTGAGCCTCGAGAGCTCGGTGATGCTCCTCGGCGACACGATCTACGTCGCCTCGTCCGGCGGGCTCGTGCAGGGCTGGGACTTCTCGTCGATCCGCTCCGGGATCGGCGAGCCCACCCGCACGTTCCGGTTCTGGACCGGCGACGACACCGACGCAACGATCGTCGGCGACGACGCCGGGTTCATCTACGTCGGGGTCGAGGTCGACCGCAACACGGCGCGCGCCCGCGAGCTCGGCCAGCTGTTGAAGCTCGATCCCCGCCGGTCCGACGATCCGGTGGTGTGGCGCGTCGACGTGAACCACGGCGTCGACAGCGGCACGTGGTCGACGCCGGCGATCCATGGCGACACCGTGATCTGGCCGACGAGGTCCGGAATCGTCTACGGGCTCGACCGCGCGACCGGTGCGGAGCGGTGGCAGCTGCGCGTCGCCGGACCGGTGCTCAGCTCGCCGAGCGTCGTCGACGGCGTGCTGCTGCAGGGGGACGGCGGCGGGGCGTTGCACGCGTACGACCTCGGCGACGGCACGGCCTCACCGGTCGAGCGGTGGGCGCTGCGCCTCGACGGCAACATCGAGTCGACCCCAGCGGTGTGGGCGGGCCGGATCTATGTCGGCACGAGAGCGGGCTTCATGCTCGCGGTGGGTGACGCGTGATGCGCCGCTCGCTCGGTGAGGCCGCGTGGCCGGAGCTGGAGGGGCGGCAACCGCTCCTCGCGCTGCCGCTCGGCTCGTGCGAGCAGCACGGTCCCCACCTCCCGCTCGACACGGACACTCGCATCGCGGTCGCGATGGCAACCCGGCTCGCGGGCGCCGTGGTCGACGTGCTCGTCGCCCCGCCACTCGCGATCGGCGCGAGTTGGGAGCACCAGGAGTTCCCCGGTCTGCTCTCGATCACGAACGAGCTGCTCGCCGACGTGCTCGTCGAGATCGCCCGCGCTGCCGGCTGGGCGAGCGGCATCGTGCTCGTGAACGGCCACGGGGGAAATCGTGCGGGCGTCGATGCAGCCGTGCGGCGGATCACCGACGAGGGCCGCGCCGTGCTGTCGTGGTGGCCACACGTCGACGGCGGCGATGCCCATGCGGGACGCACAGAGACGTCGATCATGCTCGCCCTCGACCCCGACGTCGTGCGGCTCGATCGAGCTGTACCGGGCCACCTCGGTAGCGCGGGAGAGGCCTTTCGCACGGGTCTCCGGGTGTCGAGCCCGACCGGCATCATCGGCGACCCGACCCGCGCTTCGGCCGAGGACGGGCGAACGATCCTCGACGCGCTCACCGAGCACCTCGTCGAGACGGTCCGACGCTGGCGTACCGCGAGCGAGCCGGCGTGACCGCGACGAGCCGTTACACGCTCGATCCGTCCTGCCGCGTCCTCGACGACGGCAGAGCGCTGCTCGGCGGCTCACCGCTCACGCTGTTCCGCCTCGGATCGTCCGGAGCAGGAGTCGTCGAGGCGATCCGCGCCGGCAAGGTCCCGCCGCCCGGGCACGAACCGCTGACCGACCGGCTGGTCGACGCCGGCGCCGCGCACCCGTCGCCACAACGGGGGACGGGGCCGCGTGCCGGCGAGGTGACAGTCGTGATCCCCGTGTTCGGCACGCCGCTGTGGCGCCTGTCCGACCTCGTGCTCAGCTGCGGCCCGTGCAGCGTGATCATCGTCGACGATGCATCGCCCAGGCCGCTCGGCTCAGTGCTCGGCGCTGACGTGCACCGCCTCGACCGCAACGTCGGACCGGGCGGCGCCCGAGCTGCGGGTCTTGCCCTGGTGGCCACGCCGTACGTCGCGTTCCTCGACTCCGACGCGACACCAGAGGTCGGATGGCTCGACGCACTGCTGCCCCACCTCGCCGACGATCGCGTCGCCCTCGTGGCACCACGGGTCCGCTCCGCGAACGGCGACGGCCGAGCACTCGCGCGATACGAGCAGTGGCGGTCGCCGCTCGACCTCGGGGGCACGCCCGCTCGCGTCCGGGCGGGAACGCGCGTGAGCTACGTGCCGGCCGCGGCGCTGGTGGCGCGCGTCGAGGCGCTGCGCGGCATCGGCGGGTTCGACACCACGTTGCGGTACGGCGAGGACGTCGATCTCGTCTGGCGGCTCGACGAGGCCGGGTGGAGGGTGCGCTACGAGCCGGAAGCGGTCGTGCTGCACGACCCGCGACCGGACGCCCGCGCCTGGCTCGCGCAACGGGTCGGATACGGCTCGTCGGCGGCACCGCTCGCCCGTCGCCACCCAGGCGCGCTCGCCCCGGCGCGGATGAACGGCTGGAGCGCAGTCGCATGGGGGGTGGGCATCGTGTCGCCGCCTGCCGGCGTGACCGTCGCCGCGGTCACGACCGGCTTGCTCGTTCGCACGTTGTCGGGGCTCGCGCATCCGTTGCGCGTCGCCTTCCGGCTTGCGGGTCTCGGACACCTCTTCGCAGGGCGGATCCTCGCCTCTGCGCTCGTGCGCGCCTGGTTCCCGTTCGCGCTGGCCGCAGCACTCGTCTCGAAGCGCGCCCGGCGCGCGGTGGCGCTGGCGGTCGTCGTCCCACCGCTGGTCGCCTGGGCGCGCGACCGTCCGCGGCTCGGTCTCGTCCGCGCACTCGGCCTGCACGTCGCCGACGACCTCGCCTACTGCGCCGGGCTGTGGGCCGGCATGGTGCGCGAGCGGTCGTTCACGGCGATCCGACCGGTGTTGACCTCCGACCGGGCGGGACCCGGCGCGGTCGAAGCGGTCAGCGGGCGAGGCCGAGCCTCGCGCTGATGTCGTTGCACTCGGCGCACACGTCGGCCGGGATCATGCCCCACCGCATGAGCCGGCCGAAGACGATGCAGCCGAGACAGATCCCGAGCACCGACTCGAGCGTTGCCGCCACGAGGATCCCCGCGACCAGCACGTATGCGACGGCCGGCGCGCCGAGGAGCCAGGCGATGCCGGCGCCGAGCGTGAACGTCGCGCCGATCCCCTGCGCGAACCGCTTCGGCGGGCCGGGCACGAACGTGTGCTGGACAGGGATCCTGGGCGTCACGACACGTGTCGCGAACTGCCCGAGCGGGCTCATCGTCGGTCCGGCCAGCACCCGTGCGACGAAGCCGTAGACCAGCGGTACCAGCACCCAGCCCTCGCGGATGACGAGGAACACCGCGCACTGCAGGACGGCGCCGGCGGCGACGAGTCGTGCCGAGGTCTCGTTGACAGGATTCGGGAAGCTGAAGAACCGGCGCACGTGGAGCATCGTACGGAGAGATTCCTGACTGGACAACTCGGGAATTGCCGACCCCACGCTGCCCGAGCGGGCGCAGGCCACACCAGTAGCGTTCGCCGCCGATGACCGTGGTGCTGACCGTCGACGAGCGTGCGTGGCACAGCCACATGGATCGGGTCACATCGGTCGTCGGCGCAGACGCGCTGATCCCCGTGGTGAAGGGCAACGGTTACGGCTTCGGGCGGCCGTGGTTGGCGAGGCACGCGGTAGCTGCCGGCGCGACGACGATCGCCGTCGGCACGGTCCACGAGCTCCCCCAGGCAACCGGGCTCGGCGCGACCGTGCTCGTGCTCACGCCGGCGATCGGCATCGACCTCGACGACCTCCCGGACGAGGCGGTGCTGTCCGTCGGGTCCGCCGCGCACGCTCGCGAGCTGTCGGCGCGCGGCCACCGCGTGCCGGTCGTCGTGAAGCTCGTCTCCTCGATGCGCCGTTACGGCCTCGACGCCGACGAGCTCGACGTGGTGCGCGACCTCGACGTGCTGTCGTACTCGATCCATCCGCCGCTCGCCGGCAGCGACGTCGACCACGTCGCGGAGATCGAGGCGTGGTTGCCGCGGCTGCCGCCGGACGCCACGCTCGACGTGAGCCACATCGGCATCGAAGCCTTCACGACGCTCCGCGATCGGCACCCCGACCGCCGGCTGCGCGTCAGGCTGGGCACATCGCTCTGGCACGGCGACAAGTCGATGCTCGCGCTCAGCGCGGACGTCGTGGACGTGCGCCCGATCGACGAGGGGACGCCGGCCGGCTATCGCGCGACGCCGGCACCAGCGACCGGTCATCTGGTGCTCATCGGCGCCGGGAGCGTGCACGGCATCGCACTGCTCGACGGCGGCCGCAGCCCGTTCCACCACTGCCGCCGGCGACTGAGCCTCCTGGAGCCGCCGCACATGCACACGTCGATGGCGTTCGTCCCTGCCGGTGAACCGCTGCCCGCGCCTGGCGAGGTCGTCGACGTCCAGTGGCCGCTGATCATGACGATCCCCGACCGGATCGTGTGGGTCCGATGACCGCGACGACGCTCCCTCCGCCTCCACCGCAGCCGACCGAGGTCCGTCCGGTCTCCGCGCCCCGGCTGGTCGGCATCGACGTCGTCCGCGCTGTCGCGCTGATCGGTGTCGTGGTGATGAACTACCACGGCTACCTCAACGGCGGATCCGGCACGGACACGTTCTTCGGACGGCTCTTCCATCCATGGGTCGGCGTCCTCAGCACCCGGTTCGCAGCGACGTTCGTGACCGTGGCCGGCATCGGGGTGGTGCTGTTCACGAACCGCTCTCGGCTCTCGCGCGACCGCGACGCGATCCAACGAGATCGCTGGCGGTTGCGTCGCCGCGGGCTGCTGCTCTACGCCGGCGGCTACGTGCTCGACTGGATCTGGCCAGGGACGATCCTCTTCTACTACGGCGCGTTCTTCATCGTCGCGTCGTTCCTCGTCACGTTGCGCGTGCGCTGGCTCGTGCTCATCGGCGCCGCCAGCGCGGTCGCCGCGGCGGGTGTCCAGTGGTGGGCGTTCGAACGATCGAGTGACGGGCACGACACCTCCTGGCTGCTCGGCTCGTGGCCGCGCAGTCCGCGAAGCCTCCTGCTCGACACGGTCCTGAACGGCACGCACCCGCTCCTGCCGTGGCTCGCGTTCCTGTGCACCGGCATGGTGATCGGACGGCTGCTCCCGGAGATCGACCGCTGGCGGTGGCGACTCGTCGGCCTCGGCGCGGTCCTCCTCGCCGGCGGGTACGCGCTGAGCTCGATCGTCACCCGGCTCGGCGCGAACGGCACCGTCGACGCCGGCCGCTGGGACGTCCTCGGCCGTACCGATCCGTTCAACCGCGGCCTGCTCTACACGCTCGTGACGATCGGCAGCTCGCTGATCGCGGTGATCGTGATCAGCTCGCTGGCCGAGCGCTCGCCGGGGTCGGTGCTCGTCGATCTGTTCCGCCGGGCTGGGCAGATGACGCTGACGCTCTACGTGCTCCACGTCGTCGTGTTCAACGGCGTCGTCGACACGGCGGGTTGGGTGCGACCGACCGGGCTCGACACGGCGCTCGTCTTCGCTGGCGTGTTCTGGGTGTTCGCGATCCTGATCGGTGCGTGGTGGAACCGGTTCGTGGGCATGGGACCGTTCGAGCGGATCTACCGTCGCTTCGGCGGCTGACCCGCCACGGCGCCTGGGTTCACGAACCCGGGTTCACGAAGCTGGGTTCACGAACCCGGGTTCATTCGGCGAACGTGTCGCACTGGTCGCTGGTGCCGGTCGTGAACCCGCGGCTGAACCAGGTCTGCCGCTGCTCGGACGTCCCGTGCGTGAACGACTCGGGGTGCACCCCGCCACCCGACTGCTCCTGGATGCGATCGTCGCCCACTGCCGCGGCGGCGTTCAGCGCCTCGTCGATCTCACCCGGCTCGAGGAGGCCACGGGCTTCGGCGTCGTGCGCCCAGACGCCGGCGAGACAGTCGGCCTGCAACTCGAGGCGCACCGAGTAGGCGTTCGCCTGCGACGGGTTCTGCTGCTCGAGCTGGCGCACCTGGTCACTGATGCCGAGCAGGTTCTGGAGGTGGTGTCCGTACTCGTGAGCGACGATGTACTGCGATGCAAGATCGCCGGGGGCGTCGAGCTGGTTCTGCAGCTGCACGAGGAAGTCGAGGTCGAAGTACACCTTGCTGTCGGCGGGGCAGTAGAACGGGCCGGTCGCCGATTGAGCCTCGCCGCAGCCGGTCGATGTTCCGCCGCTGAAGAACACCGTCGGCGTGACCACGTAGCTCCGGCCGGCCGTCTCGAACTCGCGCTGCCAGAAGAGCTGCACGTCCTCGACCGCGCCGCACACGATCTGCGCCGTCTGGGTGTCGCACTCGCCGCCCTCACTCCCCGACGTCGTCTCCTCCTGGAGGTTCGGCGAGGTGACCTGGTCGGTCGATCCGGACGTCGCGCCCGAGCCACCGAGCAGCCGGGGCAGGATCAGCACGGCCGCCATCACGAGCAACCCGAGGAGGCCACCACCCATCTTCCCGGGCAGCGGGAAGCCCATGCCGCCGCCACCGCCTCCGCCACCCAACATGCCGCCGAGGCCACCGAGCCCACCGCCGCCGCTGCTCTGACCGCGGCGGTCCTCGATCATCGTGCTGTCACCCTTGTGGCGGATCTTGGTCACGTCGTCTCTCCTCGATCGGCGCGGGTGTCGAGAGACTAGAGGCGTGCTACGAGGCCTGCTCTCACCCCCGGCCATTCAGCCGGGATGATCGAGTACATCGCAGAGTCGCGAACCCCTGCCCGCCCGGCTGCCGGCATGTGGTGGCGCAGGTACCCCTCGAAGATCGCGCCCAAACGCTCGATGGCGGCGCGGCTCCGCTCGTTCAGCCGATCGGTCTTGAGCTGGAGACGCTGCACACCCCACACGTCGAAGGCCTGCGTGAGCATCAGGAGCTTCGCTTCGGTGTTGATCGGCGTCCGTTGGGCACTCGCGATCAGCCACGTCCAGCCGATCTCGGCGACCCTCGGGGCGTCGGATTCCGGCCACCACTCGAGCGAGCCGAACCTGGTCGAGCCGACGAGCGCGCCGTCAGCGAGCCGGCGGTGTACGAACGGGTACTGATCGGGCGCAGCGATCGCCAGCTCGATGTAGCGGGCCATCGCGGCCTCGTCCGCGGGCACGTTCGTGAAGCCGAACGAGCTGCGATCGGCGTCGGCGGCCGCGACGAGCTCGGCGGCGTGCTCGGGCAGCAGGGGCTCGAGCTGCACCACCGCGCCGGTGAGCGTCATCGGTGTCATCACGCCCCGAGTGTCCCACGCGCACCCACCCCCACCCCGGTGCCCGGGGTGAGATGAGCTCCGTGGTTGCGTGTAGCGGTTGGTGACGCTGGAGCGCCAGAGCGTGCTGGTGCGACGTCGTCATCGCACGACGAGACCCCAGCCACGCCGTTTCTCTGCTCATCCGCGTCACCAGCCCCGGTCTCTGATCGGGCGAGGTCGTTGGATGTCCGGACGGGAGCGGAGAACCGGTCGGGAGTCGTCGGCGAGCAGAGAACCCGGGGAGCGCGGGACTGGGCCGGACTGGGCCGCGCGCTGGGCGGCGGCCGTGGGCGGCGGCCGGCGGCGGCGGGCGGCGGCCTGGGGCGGCGGGCAGCGGCGGGCGGCGGGCAGCGACGGCCGGCCGGGTGGCGATCGTTTGGGTCCAAACAACCGACTAGTCTCCGCGGCTGTTCGTTGCCCGCGGCTGCCCGGCAGGAGACGAGATGGCCCACGTCACTGGATTCATGTTCCCCCGCAGCGCGACCGGGCGGTCCTCGCTCGTCCCGAGCCCGCCCTGGCACTACTCCGGAACGACGCTCACGATCGAGTACCGGACGGATCCTGCAGCTGTCGCCGAGCTCCTCCCCGATCCGCTCGAGCCGGCCGACGACGACCCGGGCGCAGTCGCCGTCATCTGGGCCGACTGGCAGAGCTGCTCCGGCTCGTTCGCGGAGCTGCTCGATCCCGTCCGCGCGCAGTACATGGAGACCTTCGTCGTCGTGCGCTGCAAGTACCGCGGCCGGCACCACAGCCGCTGCGTGTACATCTGGGTCGACAAGGACTTCGCGATGGTCCGCGGCCACCACCAGGGCTACCCGAAGAAGCTCGGCGAGCTCTACGTCACGCGCCCCGTCACGGTCGGCCGGGCAGGCCCGCGGCTCGAACCCGGCGGGCGCTTCGGCGCGACGTGCGCCGCGTATGGCCGGCGCTTGATGGACGCCACGTTCACGATCACCGGACCGAGCGATCACGCCGGCTTCGTCAACGCGCTGCCGATGCTCCACCATCGCTTCTTCCCGGCCATCGAAGGTGACGGCACCGATTCGCTCGACGAGCTCGTCACGATGAGCGGCTACGACGGTGAAGTCGGCCGTTGCTTCACCGGCGACGCCACGCTCGAGCTCCACGACTCGCCGGTGGAGGAGCTCACGCGACTCGCACCACGAGAGATGATCGCCGGCTACTGGCGCGAGGTCGGCACGAGCTGGCGGGCGGGCACGACGCTCGAGCGCAACGGGGAGGTCGTCGCGTGAACGACGAGCGCATCGAGGTCGACCCCGGACCGGCGGACGCCGACATCACGGACCCCGACGTGTACACGAGCGGCGTGCCGTACGCGACGTTCGAACGCCTCCGCGACCACGATCCCGTGTCGTGGTGGGACGAGCATGACGGTGGCGCAGGCTTCTGGGCGGTCACCCGCTACGACGACCTGCTGCACGTCAGCCGCAACGTCGAGACGTTCTCGTCCGCACAGGGGATCACCCTCGAAGAGATGGACCCCGACGACTTCGCCGCCCGCAGGAACATGCTCGAGTACGACCCGCCGGAGCACACCCGCTACCGGCGCCTCGTCTCGAAGCCGTTCAGCCGGCGCGAGGTGTACGCCTACGAGCACTCGATCCGGCTCCTCGCCCGCTCCGTCGTCGACGAGGCCCTCGCCGGGGGCAGCACGACGATCGACTTCGTCGACAGGGTGGCGAAGCAGCTCCCGATGCGGATGCTCGGCCGCCTGCTCGGCGTGCCCGACGACGACGGTCCCTGGTTGGTCGAGCGCGGCGACGCGTTGCTCGGCAACTTCGACCCGGAGTTCACGGAGCACCCGCTCGGCCTGACCGACACCGACGAGTTCAAGGCGATCCCGTTCCGCTCCCCGGCCGCGCTCGACCTCTACCGCTACGCCGAGCAGCAGGCTGCACAGCGACGCGCGCAGCCGACCGACGACGTGATCAGCGACCTCCTGGCGCCCACGATCGAGGGTGACCAGCTCACCGAGCAGGAGTTCAAGAACTTCTTCGTGCTGCTCGTCAGCGCCGGCAACGACACCACGCGCTACACGATGGCGTCCGGGATGAAGGCGCTCATCGAGCACCCGGACCAGATGGCAGAGCTGCGCGACTCGATCGGCAAGGATCCGTCGCTGATGGACTCCGCGGTCGAGGAGATCCTCCGCTGGGCCACCGTGACGATGCACTTCCGGCGCACGGCCACGACGGACACGGAGCTCGCCGGCCGCCGCATCGCCGCAGGGCAGAAGGTCGTCATCTGGTTCGTCTCCGCGAACTACGACCGCGCCCACTTCCCCGAGCCGTACCGATTCGACATCCATCGCGCCCCGAACGAGCACGTCGCGTTCGGCCGGATGAGCCCGCACCTCTGCCTCGGCGCGCAACTCGCCCGCATGGAGCTCAAGGTGCTGTTCGAGGAGCTGTTGCCGCGCCTCGCCGACGCCCGCATCGCGGGGCCGATCGACCGGCTCCGCTCGAACTTCATCAGCGGGATGAAGCGGCTGCCCGTCGACCTGACGGTCGTCTGACCAGCCTGATCGACGAGCGGGAAGCGTGACCCGGCAAGGTGACTACTGATCGCTCCTCGCCGCGTCCGCCGCGGGGAGGTGGATGCACGCGGCCGTGCGCCCGTCACGATGGGCGAGCTCGACATGACCGTGATGTTGCTGGACGATCTCGGCGACGATCGCGAGGCCCAGCCCGGTACCGACGCGACCTCGTGCAGCATTCGATCGTCGGAACGGCTCGTGGGTCAGGATGCCGTCCTCGCCGTCGACCCCATTGCCGGCATCACTCACCTCGATCACGAGTTCGTCGGCGCGCGGTGACGACGTCACCCTCACTGGTGGTCGGCCGTGGACGAAGGCATTGTCGACGAGGTTCTGAACAGCCCGCTGGAGCATGTCACGGTCGCCTCGGGTCCACAGGCCGCTCGTCTCCCACTCGACGTCGGGAAAGCACTCGACGACCTCGGCGATGACCTCGTCGACGGCGACCGAGCAGCTGTCGAGCTCCCTGCCCGCTTGCAGCCTGCTGAGGTCGAGGAGTTGCTCGACCAGGCGTGTCAGCTGCGAAGTGTGGCGCGACGCCTCGGCAAGGGCGCTCGACAGCTCGTCTACCGTACGAGGTCGTCGCAGTGCGAGGTCGAGCCCGGTTCGCAGCCTCGTGATCGGTGTCCGCAGCTCGTGGCTCGCCTCGGCAATGAACCGGTCACGGGCCGCAGCGCTGCGCTCGAGCTCGCTCACGGTCTCGTCGAAGGCGACGGCCAGGCGTCGGAGCTCGTCGTCGGCGACCGGGATCTCGATGTGCGCGTCCGGGTCGCCGCGGGCCACGCGCAGGGCGCTGATGCGGATCCGCTCGACCGGTCGCAGCGCGACGCCGGTGATGAGGTACGTGCCGAGGGCGATGAACATCGACGCGAGAGCGCCGACCGTGATCGTCCGCCGCGCTCCGTCGGCACCGGCGCTCCGGACCCCGCTCGTGTCGGCGGCGACCACGAGGATCTTCGGGGCGCCGTCGATCGTCAACGCGACGCTGAGCGCCCGCATCCGAGTGCCCGAACCCGACTCGGTGACATCGATGATGTCACTGGGACCGGCGAGCGGTGCGCCGCCGTCGCGTACGAGGGTCGTCGTCAGGTGCTCTTCCGAGGCGGCCTCGACCTGTCCGTCCTGGTCGAGGAGGAGGTACACGAAGCGAGTGGCACTCGTGGCGTGTGCGTCGCCGAGCACGGTCGGACTCTGTCCGTTCGCGACGATCCCGACGGCTTCACCGAGCTCCTCGCGCAGCGCGTCGTCGAGCGCCTGCTCGGCCGACCCGCGTGCCCGCTGGGACTCCAATGGCACAAGCGCGGCGAGCACGGCGAGCCCGCAGCCGCCCACCAACAGCGCAAGCTTCCATCGGATCGGGATCCGGCTCAGCATGTCGTGTCGCCAGCTCGAGGATCCCACCGGTAGCCCAGTCCCCGCACAGTACGCAGATTGGAGGTGCCGAAGGGCTGGTCGACGCGGCGCCGGATCGCTGCGATGTGGACATCCACCACGTTGGAATCGAGCGGCGGATCGCCCTCCCAGGCGAGCTCGGCGAGCCGGTACCGCTCCAACGTCCGTCCGGCATTGCGGAGCAGCACCACGAGCAGGCGGTACTGCCGCTCGGTGAGCTCGACGTCGGTGCCGCGCCGCGTGATCGAGCGGTTCGCTTCGCTGACGACGATGTCGCCGACGCGCCACGCCTCTGATGGCGTACCCCCGACACGTCGGCGTACGGCACGCATCCGTGCCAGGAGCTCATCCAGATCGAACGGCTTGGCCACGTAGTCGTCTGCGCTGGCATCGAGCCCCTCGACGCGATGCCGCGGTGAGGACAGCGCTGTCAGCACGACGACCGGCGTGCGGCAGCCGCTCCGTCGAAGGAGGCGCAGTGTCTCGAGCCCATCGATGCCAGGGAGCAGCACGTCGAGCACGATCAGATCGAAGGGCAGCCCGCTCGCGATCTGGAGCGCGTCCTCACCAGAGCGGGTGAGCCGCACGCGGTAGCCCTCTTCGGTGAACGCTCGCTCCAGCAGGTTCGTGAGGTCGGGGTCGTCCTCCACGACCAGCAGATGCGGCGTCACTCCGTTGCCCAGATCATGTCTTCATCTGCTCTTCATCTCGCCGTCGTACCTTGCCCATACCTCAACGATGACCCGGAGGGTAGATCCGATGACGGCAGGTCATTTCCACCAGATCAGTCCAACCTCGTGGTTGCGGGTGAGCCGACGTTCCGCAGTAGCGCTCGGTGCAGCTTCGTTGCTCGTGCTGGCCGCCGGATGCGGCGACGACAATGACGACAGCGGTGGCGCTGCGGCTTCTGACGGTGGGACACCGGCCAGCGTCCTCGACGTCGACCTCAGCGAATTCAAGGTCGAGCTCTCCACAAGCGAGGTGGCGACCGGTTCGGTCACGATCAACGCGAACAACAAGGGCACCATCGAGCACGAGCTCGTGATCGTCAAGAGCGACGCCGACAGTGCTGCGCTGCCTCAGGTGGAGGGCAAGGTGCCCGAGGACGAGGTCGAGGTGATCGACGAGATCAAGGAGTTCAAGGCTGGGACCACGGCATCGGGAACCTTCGATCTCGCGCCAGGGAAGTACCTGCTGATCTGCAACATCCCCGCCCACTACTCGCAGGGGATGCATGCTCCGCTGACCGTCACCGGCTGATCCCGCCCGAGTCGTCGAGCGTCGCTCCGGTGCGGCAGATCGTTTGCGTCCAAACGACCCGCCATGCTCTACAGTTTTCCCGACTGACGCTGACAGAGGGGGAGACTCATGACCAAGCGGATCGTTCCGGCCGCGCTCGTGGTCCTCGCGCTGGTCGCCGCATCGTGCGGTGGCGACGACGACGACACCACGACGGCGACCGACGGCGGCGCCACCACGGTCGCCGCGGCACCGGACACCACCGAAGCGTCCGACGCCACGGACGCTGCGCTGACGACGGCGGCGGCCGGTGACTGCACGCTCGACGCCCCGCTCAAGATCGGCTTCGCCGCCGACCTGGGCGAGCTCGGCGCGTTCTCGGACGGTCCGGGTTCTGACGCCGCCGAGGTGGAGGTCGCGCTGATCAACGAGGCCGGCGGTGTCGGCGGGCAGCCGATCGAGTACCAGGTCAAGGACATCCAGGGCGACCCGTCGGCGACGCAGCGCGCCGCACAGGAACTGCTCGACGACGGCGTCAGCGCGATCATCGGGCCGCCGTTCGCGAACACCGGCGCACCGCTGGCCACCACGGTCGACGGCCAGGTGCCGATCATCTACATGGCGTCGACCGACGCCTCTCTCGCCGACGCGGCGAAGGGGCAGTTCCTCGCCAGCTTCAGTGATCCGGTGCAGGCCGCGGCGGCAGCCGAGTTCGTGCTCGGCAAGGGCCTGACGACCGCGATCACGTTCTCGTCATTCGACGACGTGTACTTCTCGGGCAACCCCGAGTACTTCACGGCGGCGTTCGAGAACGGTGGCGGCGAGACGGTCCAGGACTTCAGCTTCAGCCTCGCGGACGAGGACTTCTCGACCCAGGTCAACGAGATCGCCGCGCTCGACCCGCAGCCGCAGGTGCTCTTCACGGCGATGGTCATGCCGCAGATCGCGACGCTGCTCGAGCAGCTCGAAGCGGCCGGTGTCGAGATGACCGTGATCGGTGTCGACGGCTTCGACGCAACCGTGATCTGGGGTGCCGGCGCCGTGGCGGAGGGCGTGTTCTTCACGGCGCACACGTTCCCGACCGACGCGAACGGCGTGCAGGCCTTCCTCGACGAAGCCGAGGCCGCCGGGAAGACGATCGAGACGCTGAGCTTCGGCGCACTCGCCGCCGACTCCGTGCAGATCATCGCCGCGGCAGCGACGGCCGCCTGCTCGACCGACGGCGCGGCACTCAGCGAGGCGATCGCCGAGCTCGTCAACCAGCCCGTCACCACGGGCTCGATCACCTACGCGGGCACCAACGGAGTCCCCGAGAAGGACGTCGTGATCCTCGAGGTGAAGGACGGTGAGCCGACGCTGGCCGAGACGCTGCGGCCGGCGTTCGTCCCCGAGGTCTGATCTCGGCCGTGCTCGACGTCGATCACCTCACCACCCGGTACGGAGCGATCACCGCACTCGATGCAGTGTCGCTGACGGTCGGCGTCGGTGAGGTGGTCGCCGTCGTCGGCCCGAACGGCGCCGGCAAGACCACCCTGCTGAACACGATCGCGGGGATCCTCCGTCCCGCCGGCGGCACCGTCCAGCTGGCCGGTGAGCCGATCACGGGCGCTGAGCCAGCGGCACTCGTACGCCGCGGCCTCGCGCTGGTACCCGAGCACCGGCGGATCTTCAAGGACCTCACGGTCGAGGAGAACCTCAGGCTCGCGGGGATCACGCTGAAGGCCTCGGAGCGCAAGGTCCGGCTCGCGGAGACGGCCGACCTGTTCGCCGTCCTCGGCATGAGGTGGCGCACGTCCGCCGGTTACCTGTCCGGTGGTGAGGCGCAGCAGCTCGCGATCGCCCGCGCGCTGATGAGCAACCCGAAGCTGCTGCTGCTCGACGAACCCACGCTCGGGCTCTCGCCGACGATGGTGGACGTGATCTTCGAGCTCATCGCCTCGTTGCGCGCGCAGGGGCGGACCCTGCTCGTCGTCGAGCAGAACGCCCGCAGGGCACTCGAGCTCGCCGACCGCGGGTACGTGCTCCGCACCGGACGGGTCGTCGGTGAGGGTCGCGGCGCCGAACTGGCGGGCCGCGCAGATCTGTTCGAGACGTTCATCGGCGCGACCACGACACCGGAAGCGACCGCGTGAGCGGGCTGATCCAGAACATCGTCGACGGGCTCGGGCGGGGCAGCACCTACGCGCTCTTCGCGCTCGGGATCTCGCTGATCTTCGGCGTGATGCACCTCGTCAACTTCGCCCACGGCGAACTGCTCACGGTCGCTGCCTACACCACCTACTTCCTCTCGACGAAGGGCTTCGGGTGGTGGGTCGCGATCCCGGTGATGATCGGTGCGTCGGTGCTCGCGTCGGTCGCGACCGAGCGGGTCGCGTTCCGCTGGGTCCGCGGCTCGAGCCCGTTCACGTTGCTGCTCACGTCGTTCGCCGTCGAGACGCTCTCGCACGCGCTCTGGCAGATCGGCGTGTCGGCGAAGATCCGGCAGTTCCCGAAGCCGACCTACGCGTTCAACACGATCCAGATCGGCGGCATCCGCTTCGAGGTCATGGACCTCGTGACCATCGCGGTCACCGGGTTGGTGCTGGCCGGCACGGTGTGGGTGTTCCGCAGGACGATGTTCGGCATCGCCGTGCGTGGCGCGGCCGAGGACTTCGACGCCGCCCGCTTGATGGGCGTGCGGGCGAACCGGGTGATCTCCGGCGCGTTCGCGTTCGCAGGCCTGCTCGCCGGCATCGCGTCCGTGCTGATCCTCATGCGCCTCGGCTCGGCCAAGCCGGACATGGGTTCCGAGCCGCTCCTGAAGGCGGTGATCGCGGCGATCATCGGCGGCCTCGGCAGCTTTTCGGGTGCGGTCGCCGGCGGGCTCGCGCTCGGCCTCGCGGAGGCGATGTTCCGCTCGTACCTGCCCGACGGCATCAGCGGCCTGACCGACGGCTTCGTGTTCGCGCTGATCGCCGTGCTCTTCATCGTCCGCCCGCAGGGCCTGTTCAGCGTCGCCCACGCCGAGCGCGTCTGAGATGGAACCGGTCCTGATCCGACTCGGGCGCTCGACCGCCGCGTCGGCCCTGCTGTTCGTCGCGATCGCAGCGCTCGGCGCGATCTACACCTCGACGGGCGGCTCGAGCCGCGAGCTGCTCGTCGACGACATGCTCGTCAACCTGATCCTGGTGCTCGGGCTGCAGGTGTTCGTCGGCAATACGGGTGTCTTGAGCTTCGGCCACATCGGCTTCGTCGAGATCGCGGCGTACGCGACGGCGTTGCTCGCGATCCCGGCCTCCGGCAAGGCGGCACAGCTCAAGGATGCGCCGTGGGGCATCGCCGACGTCGAGCTGTCGCCGTTCGTCGCGACGGTCCTGGCGGTCGTCGTGACGGTCGCGATCGGCGCCGTCATCGGCATCGCGATCGCCCGCGCCAGCGGCCTCGCGGCGACGATGATCACGCTCGCCATCCTGTTCGTCACCGACCAGGTCGTGAAGAACTGGGCCGACCTGACGAAGGGCGCGAACGGGCTGAAGGACATCCCCCAGCTCGGCTCGCGATGGTGGCTCTACCTGTCCGTGTTCGGGGGGCTGCTCCTGGCGCACTGGTTCCAGGAGACGAGGATCGGACGGTTCGCGATCGCGACGCGAGAGGACGAGCTCGCGGCCCCGGCGCTCGGCGTGCGGCTCTCGACGTCTCGCTACGCGGCGTGGCTCGTCAGCATCGTGCTCGTCGCACTCGGCGGCGCGTTGACGGCGCAGCGGATCGGCAACGTCAACCCCCGCCAGTTCACCTTCGAGGTCGGCATCCTGATCCTCGCCATGCTCGTCGTCGGCGGCATGCGGACGGTCACCGGCGCGGTGGTCGGCACCATCATCGTCACTGCCGGCAACGAGCTTTTCCGCCAGCTCGGCGACCCGCAGCGACTCGACATCGAGCGCTTCCCCGACCTCTTCCTCGGTGGTGCGCTGCTGGCGATCATGCTGCTCCGCCCCGGCGGGCTGCTCGGCGATCACGATGTCGCCGGCTGGCTGCGGCGGAGCTGGCGACGCTCCGCCACCGGCTCGGGCGTCGAGCCGGTGACGGGAACCCGTCCGCTCGTGGCCGCGGACATCGTCGTGCGCTTCGGCGGCTTCACCGCGCTCTCCGGTGCCCACCTGCGGGTCGAGCCCGGCCACGTCGTCGGTCTGATCGGGCCGAACGGGGCGGGCAAGACCACGTTGTTCAACGTGCTCACCGGGCTCGTCGAGGAGACGGCCGGCGACGTGCACCTCGGGGAGCGCGATCTCGGGCCGTTGCCCGTCCACGCCGTCGCCCGCTCGGGTCTCGCCCGCACGTTCCAGAACCTGCGGCTGTTCAAGGACCTGTCGGTGCGCGAGAACGTCGCGGTCGCGGCACTCGTCGCCGAGCGGTTCCGTCCGGAGCGGGCGACCATCGGTGTCGACGCGCTCCTCGCCGATGCCGGGCTGACCGGCGACGCGGACCGGCCCGCCGGCACACTCGACTACGGCAACCAACGGCGGCTCGAGCTCGCCCGCGCCGCCGCGCTCGCGCCCGAGTTCCTGCTGCTCGACGAGCCGACGTCCGGGATGAGCGATGCCGAGAGCCTCGCGATGGTCGCCCACGTCCGCTCGACCGCGGCGAAGCTCGGCGCAGGCGTGCTCGTCATCGACCACGATCTCGGGTTCATCTCACGGATCTGCGATCACGTGATCGTCCTCGCCGAGGGTCAGGTGCTCGCCGAGGGCACGCCGGACGAGATCCGCCGCAACCCGGACGTCGCCGCTGCCTACCTCGGCTCGACAGCCGATCCGGCTCAGCCCGCACCCTGAGGAGGAGCCGTGTTCACCTGAGATCAACGGGTCGTTGATCTCAGGTGGACACGCTGGCGCTCGGGGGCGCCAACGAGGTCGTGCACGAAGTGCTCGAAGAGCACGTGGTCGCCCTCGTGGACGATCTTCTCCGGGTGCCACTGCACGGCGAGCACGCGGGCCGAGTCGTCGAGTGGCTCGATCGCCTCGATCACCCCGTCCGGCGCCCAGGCCACGGCCCGGAACCCCGCGGCGACCCGATCGATCGCCTGGTGGTGGATCGTGTTGACGGTGTGCGACGTGGCTCCGTACGCCTTGGCGAGCCGGCTGCCCGGCTCGATCTCGATCGTGTGACGGGCCGCCATCACGTCGTCCGGCACGGAGCTGATCGGCTCGTGCACCGTGCCCGGCTGCGTCATGTCCTGGTGCAGCGTGCCACCCATCGCGACGTTCAGGACCTGGCAACCGCGACAGATCGCGAACAGCGGCATGCCGAGCTCCATCGCCGCCCGGGCCAGCGCGAGGTCGCTCTCGTCCGCGGTCACCGAGACGTTCTTGTTGCAGCCGTGGTCGGCCTGCCCGTACTGCGCCGGATCGATGTCGTCGCCACCGACGAGCACGAGACCGTCGAACCCTTCGAGCACCCTGTGGGCATCCTCGGCATGGTGGTGCGGGAGCAGCACCGGCAACCCGCCGGACGCGGTGATCGCCCACGGGTACTCGGCACCGAGCGTGTACAGGTCCGTGCGCTCGGAGAGGAACGTCGGCATCGTACGCCGCCACGTCGTCATCGCGATCCGGGGCTTCGACATGCCAGTAGTTTGGCACCAAACGACTTCGCATATCCTCCACGGGGTGAGGGCACTGGTGGTCGCACACGAGGACGACGGCGGACCGGGACTGGTCGGTGCCCGACTCGAGGAGCGCGGCGTGCGGCTCGAGGTCGCGCAGATCGCCCGTGGCCGGGACCGCGGCCCGGACCTGCTCCCCGCGCTGGACGGCTACGACGCCGTCGTCTCGCTGGGGTGCACCGAGGCGGTCTTCGATCGCAGCGCCGTGGGCGACTGGATCGATCCCGAGCTCGACCTGCTGAGGACCGCCCACGACGAGGGGGTCCCCGTCCTCGGCATCTGCTTCGGTGGGCAGGCGCTGGCGGCCGCGCTCGGGTCGACGGTCGAGCGGTCGCCGGCACCCGAGATCGGGTGGTTCGAGCTCGAGCTCACGAGCGCGCCGGTCGGGCCGATCGCGACCGGGCCGTGGATGGTCTGGCACCTCGATCGGTTCACCGTGCCGCCCGGCGCGGTCGAGCTCGCCAGGACGCAGCTCTGCTCGCACGCGTTCCGCGCCGGCCGCAGCGTCGGCCTGCAGTTCCACCCCGAGGTCGACGCGGACTCCGTGACACGCTGGGCGCTCGGCGCCGGCAGCGGGTACTTCGAGGCGAAAGGCATCGATCAGGGCGTCCTGCTCGACGGCATCGCCGAGAAGGCCGAGGCCGCGGCGGCGAACACCGTGCGACTGATCGACTGGTTCCTCGACGAGGTCACTGGTTCGTGACGCCGACTCGCCGCCCGGCTGCTCCACCCGGCCTCGACGTGCTGTCGCACGACGTCTACGCCGCCGGCATCCCGCATGCCGCGTTCGCCGAGCTGCGCCGAGACGCACCGGTCGCGTGGATGCTCGAGCCTGGCTCGGGCGATGGCGTGCCGGCCGGCTTCTGGTCCGTGACCCGCCACGCCGATCTCGTCGCCGTGCACAAGGACTGGCGCACCTACTCGTCCGAGATCGGCGGCACCGAGCTGGAGGAGCTCGCCCCGGACGCACTCATCGCCCGCCGGACGATGCTCGAGACCGATCCCCCGCGGCACACCCGCCTCCGTCAGCTCGTCAACCCGCCGTTCGCGAAGGCGACCGTCGCCGGCTACGAGGCCGACGCCCGCGCGATCGTCCGCTCCGTCATCGACGACGCCCTCGCGATGCCAGAGGTCGAGTTCGTCCACGATGTCGCCCGCGAGCTGCCGATCCGCATGCTGTGCGGCATCCTCGGCGTTCCGATGGAGGAGGCACCGCTGCTGTTCGAGTGGGCCGACGCCATCGTGTACCACGCCGACCCCGACTACTCGGCTGCCGTCGTCGATCAGGTCGACACCGACCCGTACCGGTTGCTGCCGTTCCGCAGCCCGGTGAGCCTGAAGGTATTCGAGTGGTTCCAGCGGCTCGCTGCCGCGCGTCGTGCGGCGCCGGCCGGCGACGTGATCACCGCGCTCAGCACGGCCGCCGTGGACGGCGTGCCGCTGACGGACACGGAGCTCAACACGTTCTTCCTCCTGCTGCTGATCGCCGGCAACGAGACGACCCGGCACGGTCTCAGCCACGGCATCCGGGCCTTCGCCGAGCACCCCGAGCAGCTGCGCCGCCTGCAGCGGGACCCAGGTCTCCTCGACACCGCCGTGGAGGAGGTGCTGCGGTGGTCGTGCCCGCAGATCCACTTCCGACGCACCGCCGCAGTCGACACCGAGCTCGCCGGGGTGCCGATCGCCGCTGGCGACCGTGTCGTCACGTGGTACCTGTCGGCGAACTTCGACGAGCGGGAGCTCCCCGACCCGTACGTGTTCGACATCGGCCGTCGGCCGAATCGTCACGTGACGTTCGGTGGTGGCGGGCCGCACCTCTGCCTGGGCCAGTGGCTGGCACGACTCGAGGTCCGCACGGTCCTCGAGGAGCTCGTCCCGCGGCTCGCACGTGTCGAGCCGGCCGGGCCGGCCGAGCGCGTCCGGTCGAACTTCATCAACGGACTCAAGTCGCTGCCACTGCGCTGGCAGACGCGCTGACGTCGGTCGCGGTCAGCCCGGGCCGGCGCTCATCCGCGCTGCCAGCTCGAGCGCGCTGACGAGGCTGGTGGTCGACGCGACGCCCGTCCAGGCGATGTCGAACGCCGTGCCGTGATCGACCGACGTCCGCAGGATCGGCAGCCCGAGCGCGACGTTCACACCCGACTCGAAGTCGAGCAGCTTCGACGGGATGTGACCCTGGTCGTGGTACATGCAGACGACCGCGTCCCACTTGTCGCGCCGCACCGCGAGGTAGAAGACGGTGTCGGGCGCGATCGGCCCGTCCACCTCCAGCCCGCGCTCACGTGCGCGACGGATCGCAGGCTCGATCTCGTCGATCTCCTCCCGTCCGAACAGCCCGTGCTCGCCGGCGTGCGGGTTCAACCCGGCGACGGCGATCCGCGGCTTCGCCCGCAGTCGGGCGACCGCTTCGTACGTCAGCTCGATGATCCGCTCCACGCGATCGGTCGTGACACGCTCGATCGCCTCCCGCAGCGAGCAGTGGGTCGACACATGGGTGACGATGAGGTCGTCGGAGACGAGCATGATCGTGACGTCCGGAGCGCCGCAGATCTCGCCGATCAGCTCCGTGTGCCCGGTGAAGCCCGGATCGGAGCGCTGCGTGGCCTCCTTGTTCATCGGCAACGTGACGATTGCCTCGATCTCACCGGCGAGCGCTGCTCTCGTCGCCGAGACGACGTAGGCACGCGCGGCGCGACCGGAGAGCTCGCTCAGCTCTCCGGGCCGAACATCGTGTCCGCGGACGATGCCATGGTCGATCACGTGCACCGCGCCGGCAACGCTCGCCTCGTCGGACACGACGATCTGCAGTCCGTAGCCGAGCTCGCGGTTCGCGCGTTCGAGCACGGCAGCATCGCCGAAGACCACGAACGGATGCCGGAGCTCGCCGTTCGCCGCCGCCTTCAACACGATCTCGGGACCGACGCCACTCGAATCCCCCATCGTGATCCCGTACATCAGCTGAGCCTCTCGGTCACCTTCGCCACCACGTCGACCTCGCCGAAGCCACCCGCCTTCGTCACGACCACCAGCTCGCCGAAGCGCGAGACCGGTACGCCGGGCAGCACCTCGCCGAGCGGTTCCAGGGTGTCACACCCGAGCCCCCGCAGGACGGCGAACGCGGTGTCGCCGCCGAAGACCACCACGAGATCGGGCCGATGTTCCCCGATGGCGTCCGCTGCTCGCCGGCCGAGATCCTCGGCAACCGCGGCCGGGCCGGCACGCTCGTCGATGGTCGGGCGCAGGCACGGGACGCCGAACGCCGCTGCGGCATCCGCCTGCGCGAGCGATGCAGGATGGCGGCTGCCACACACGAGCAGCGCCGAGCGCACTGACGGGAGCGGTCGCGGCACACGGCGTTCACCGGGAACGGCAGCGAGCCATCTCGACGCGAATCCGCCGCTGCCGGCGACGAGGGCCGGCGCGGATGCAGCCCGAAGGGCAGCGGCGATCTCGTCGAGGTCGTGCTCGGTCTCCGCGTCGCAGACGAACACGAGCCCTCGCCGTCCGTCCCGTACGGCGTCCGCGAGCGCTGCCGCGATGGTCGCCGGCGTGCAGCTCCGGACGGATCGCGCCGGCGCAACGCCTTCGAACAGCTCGAACAGACCGACCACCGACGACGAGCGGATCGGTTGGTGCACGTCGTTCGCGAAGGCGGTCCGCGCCACCGGCACGCCGTGCACACGGAGCTCGCCGCCGACGACGGTCCGCCCGAGCGCCGGGTAGGCGGGGACGTACACGATCGGCAGGTGCGGGAGCGCACGGCCGAGCGCATCGAGCTCGGCGAAGATCGGTCCGCGGAGCGTCGAGTCGACCTTCTTGTAGATCCACGGGACGGCGGGCAGGCACGAGTCGAGCGCGGCGGCGAAGCGGAACGCTCCGTCGTCGCTCCGGATCCTCGTCTCGGTGTCCACCACGGACACGTCGCCGGCGGCGAACGGCCCCGCCACGTCGAGGTGCACGCGGACCGGCAGTCCGCCGGCCGCTGCGAGCGCACCGACCTCGAGGGCACCCGTCAGGTCGTCGGCGAGCACGGCGGCGAGCACGGCGATCACCGTACGCCTCCGCGTCCGCGTCCTGAGGGCCGCCCGCCGGGGCGCTCAGGCGGGCTTGCGCGCCCGCAACGTGTACGAGCACGGCAGCCGCGACGGCCGGTCGACGAGACGGAACTCACCGAACGGCGGCACCGCTTCGAACTCGTCGGCGAGCGGGTTCCAGGGCAGCGTGTCGTGCTCTTCGAACGCGGTGAGTACGAGTCCCGCGTCCGCCACCGCGGTCAGGATCTCGCCGATGCCGTGGTTCCACGACCAGATCGTCGGGTGGGCGAGCAACGTGCCGTCGCCGGCGTAGGTGACCGGTTCGTCGAACCTCGTGGCGCCCCCCGCTTCGAAGTACGGGAACTCGATGACGAGCTCGCCATCTGGCCGGGGATCGGAGAGCGTCCACACGACCGGGTGCCCCTCGCGCAGGTGCAACCGACCACCGGGACGGAGGAGACCCGCGACGACGCGGGCCCAGTGCTCGATGTCAGGCAGCCAGCACAGGGCGCCGACGCCCGTGTACACGAGGTCGAAGCGCTCGGGGCCGAGCACATCGATCGCGTCGTACAGCTCGCCCTCGACGAACGTCGTGTGCGCATCGACCTCGGCACGGACGGCGAGCCGCCGCGCTTCGGCGATCGCCGACGGCGAGAAGTCGTAGCCCGTCACGCTCGTCGCGCCGAGCCGCGCGAGCGACACGGTGTCCGTCCCGATGTGGCACTGCAGGTGGACGACGTCGAGCCCGGTGACGTCGCCGAGGCGGGGCACGTCGAAACGGACGACGTCGCTGATGTGCCCGGGTTCATCGAACGCGGCGAGGTCGTAGCCCTCCGGCCCGGCGTGGACGGCGACCCGGTCCTCCCAGTTGGCCAGGTTGACGGCCCGTCGTTCGTCGATCGGCATGGGCGCATTCTGCTGCACGGGCACGCCACGTCGGTCCGCCGACCGGTAGCCTCGGCGGCGAAGGGGAGTAGCCCTCCTCCGGTCGATCGACATGCTGGCGAAACGCCCGGTCGGCCGGGCCCGGTTCCGACCGGGCGGACGAGACCTTCGACATGGTGCACACGACAAGGCACCGAGTCGAAGGCCGCCCCGGCGCCAACGGCTCGGTGCTCGATCCGAGATCGAGGAGAGCGACACGTGCTGACGGCATTCCTGGTGAGCTTCGGGGTGATCTTCGTCGCCGAGCTCGGCGACAAGAGCCAGCTGATGGCGCTGGCGTTCGCGACGCGCTACCCCGCCGTCCCGGTGCTGATCGGCATCACCGTCGCGACGGCGATCGTCCACGCAGTGTCGGTCGTCGTCGGCGCCGTGCTCGGTGCGGCCATCCCGACGGACGTGATCAGCATCGTCGCCGCGCTGTCGTTCGTCGGCTTCGGGCTGTGGACCCTGCGCGGCGATCGGCTGACGGAAGAGGAGCACGAACGGGCAGCGCGCCCTGCCCGCAACACGGTGCTCGCGGTCGGCGGGGTCTTCTTCCTCGCCGAGCTCGGCGACAAGACCATGCTCGCCACGATCACGCTGGCGACGACGGAAGGCTTGTTCGGCACGTGGCTCGGCTCGACCGTCGGGATGGTCGCCGCGGACGCGCTGGCGATCGTCGTCGGACGCCAGCTCGGGGCGCGGCTGCCGGAACGGGGCGTCCGGATCGGCGCCGCGATCGCGTTCTTCGCGTTCGCCGCCGTGTTGCTCTTCGAGGCGCTCTGAACCGACGGCGATGTGACCTTGTGCCCGGGTCGCGGGGTGGGTCCGTCCCTAGACTCCCGGCCATGGCAGGTTTCTGGCCGAACGCCGACCACTGGTCCGTCAAGATCCCCTTGCAGACCCTCCACCCCCGACTCGACGTCCTCGAGGCCACCGGCTTCGTGCAACTCGCCGACGCGCCGTTCGAGGTGCCGCCGTCCGAGTGGGAGTCGCTCGAGTACCTGGACTGGAAGAGCGGCGGTGACACCAACTTCGCGCCGCTGGCGAGTGCCGACGGCCAGCTCGACTGCCGAGGCTTCTGGGACAAGGGCAAGACCGACAAGGACGCGCTCTGGACGTCGAACGCCGAGCAGTCGCCGACGCTGCGGCGGTACGTCGACGACGTCGGCGCGAACTTCGGCCGCGTGCGGATCATCAAGCTCGAACCGCAGGACCGCGAGACGGCGATGCGCAGCATCCATCGCGATGACAACAACCGGTTCAACCCAGAGAACGAGGGTTGGGTCGTGCGGATGTGGGTCGAGCTGACCGACAACCCCGACAGCTACATGCTCCTCATGGACAACGGGCCCGACGGGCTGCCGGATCCGACGACCGAGGTGCGGGTACCGCTGCACCGTGGCGCCCGCTTCGTCGTCGACACGCAGCGCCTGTGGCACGTCGTCGTGCACAACGGCACGGCACCCCGCCACGCCCTGATCACCAGCGTCGAGAGCGGCCCTGCGCTCCAACGCTGGGTCGAGGGTCAGCTCCCAGCCCGCGTCTGACCGGTCACAGCCCGAGCGCGAGCCCGGGCAGGTTCGTCGCGATGTGGCCGAGCACTGGGCCGAGCAGCGTTCGGGTCCGGTAGCGGAGCCAGGTGAACACCAGCCCGCCGGCAGTGGTGAGCACGACCGTGCCGGCCAGGGCCCACAGGCGGACCGAGAGCGATGACCCCTCGCTCCCGGTGAGCGAGTCGCCGACGTGCCAGAGCCCGAACGAGAGCGCCGTCACCCAGTGCGCCCACCACGTCGGCAGCGACCGGTGGGCGATCGTGAGCAACGCGCCGCGGAAGATCAGCTCTTCGCCGAGCGCGGTCAACAGGATCAGCTCGGCCAGCGCGGCACCGCCGAGCGCGCTCCGATCGTTCCCGATCTCCAGCGCCGTCATGGTGCCGATCGACGCGAGCACGAGCGGGGTGACGGTCCACAGCACGGTGTGGTCGAGGCCGGCAGTCGCCGAGCTACCGACCTTCGCGAGCCGCTCGGCGTTCCCCTTCGCCGCTGCCACCCGACGTCGAACGGCATCGGGGCGCCACCACGCCTCGCGGGTGTAGGCGACGACGCACAGCGCGACCCACGCCGCCCCGCCGATCGCGACGAGCGCCCACCCGGCGGCGCTCCGACCGGAACCCTGGAGGAGCACGGCTGCGACGAGCAGTGCCAGCGCGACGAGCCCCGATGCAGCACGCACGACCTGCCACCCGTTCCGCCGCACCGGGTACAGCGGCAGGAATCCGAGCGCCGCGGCACCATCCTCGCGCCGGGTCTCGGACCGAACGAGCACGGCGACAGCGACGGCGACGGCGCTGGCGGCGACGGCGATCTTCACCGCGATGTTCCACCAGTCGCCGAGCGTCGCCGCCAGCTTCACGCCGGGCAACGCGACCGCCATGACGACGACGATCGCCTCGTCCCGCCACGACCAGCGCCGCAGCCAGTGCCACGACGAGTGCGACGCGTTGCTAGTTCGTTCGCGCGCCGACGAGCTCTCTGACACGACGGGTCCCCTCCCGCCACGTCGACCGAGCAGCGCGCGCCATCCGGCGAGCGGTCCTGCTGAACACGAGGTCGGTGCCGAGCGCGAGCACGACGGCAATGCCGACGATCACGAGCAGGACGACCTCGAGGCTGTACCCCTCGAGGGCCTCGGCAACGGACATGACCCTGTCCTTGAGCTCGTTGTCGCCCTTTTTGCCTTCGAAGACCTTCTCGAAGTACGGCTTCGAGATCGCCGCGACCACTGCCATGCCGGCGGCCACCGCCCATCGCCAGAGCAGCCCGAACCACCCGGCGGCGCGCAGGAGCCGGACACCTCGCACGGCGATGGCGGCGGCAAGACCCCAGACGACGACCTGGAACACGGTGACGCCCTCCGGGTTCTCGAAGCCCCAGCGCTTCCAGCCATCGGGGTGCTCGAGGCTCGGTCGTTTGATCGTGCCGCCGGTCCTGAACTCCACGGTGCCCGGCTCCGGGATCTCGATGGTCTGCACGCGCTCACCGCTCGTGATCTGCAGGATGACGCCGTCGCCGAAGTCGACGAACGAGCCGGACTCGATCGGCGTCGTCGTCTCACCGACGATCGTGTAGACGACCGGGCGGAGATCGCTGCCGACCAGTGTGAGCCCGACGACCGCCGCCCCCGCAAGGACGCAGGCACCCAACCAGACGAACCCGGACCGGAGCATCGCGACGACCACGAGCCCGGTCAACAGAATCGCCGAGATCGCGAACGTCCCGGTCGGTACGTCGATCCCGACGAGCTCCAACGACACGATCGCGCCGGCGACGGCGAGGACGAAGGCGGCGACCGCCCTCGACAGCGGCGAGTCGCCGACCATCACCGACACGAGGCTGGCGACGGCGTGGAGCGGCGCCCGCAACGGGCGCAACACCCGCGGCAGCACCGGCACACCGGAGTGCGTGCCGGTGAGCGCGTTCACGACCACCGACGCGCCGCGTGTCGTCAGCCGGTTGAGCGTTCCGAAACCGAGCTCGGTGCGGACCGTCTCGGTGCCGATGTGCATCTGGCGGACGAGGTCCTTCGCCCGATCAAGTGGCAGTCCGCCCTTGTCCAGCGCTGCGTCATAGGCCCGCCTGAACGCCCGGGTCTCCGATTCGTTGCCCCGCGACCGCTCGATGGCGTCGGCCACGTTCGGCAGCTCCTCGCAGGCGATCTTCGTCTGCACCTGCTCGGCGAGGTGGGCAGCGAGTGCTGGCATGGACCGCATCCGATCGCCACCTCCCGCGAAGAGTCGTTTGATCTCCTCGCCGACATCGCGTGGCAGATGGCCGTTGCACGCCTTCGTGACGGCGTCCCTGGCCCGCTCCTCGGTGCTGTGGAGCTGGCGGATGCGCTGTGGGTCGGCGAGGAGCACGACGAGCCGGTAGGCACCGTCCATCCGGCCCCACATCCAGTCGTTCGCCCGCCAGGACGGCTTGAGGAAGGCGCCGAGGCGGGCGAGCTCGGGACCGGCGAGCTTGTCCGCGGCAGAACGCTCGGGATCGAGGAGGTTCTTGCTGTTCGAGCTGATCTGCATGAGTTCGACGGGCTGCTCGCGGTCGATCACGTCGCCGAGCACGACGGTCTGGGCGACGTGGAGGGCGAGCAGGCGTTGCTGCAGCTGGTCCCTCGTGATCCGCGTGCCTCGGTGGAGATCCAGGACGCGCAGCTCGCTCTCGAGCTCGGCGCGCGGGTTCGTCAGCGCCGCGCCATCGTCGCCCGACGGGCTGGCGGCTTCGATCAGCGCAGCACGCGCTGCGAGGAGCTGCTCGGCAACCTCTCGGTGCGCCTCGAACAACTTCCCGAAGGACTGGGCACCGTTACCGTCCAGCCATTCCTGGTACGCCTTGGACGACCACGTCGACAGCTTCGTCGCCCAATCGGACTTCGCTGCGCCGGCGAGCTGCCCGGACAGGGTCCTGTATCGCCCTTGCCAGTAGCAGCGGTCCTCCTCGCGGATCGTGTTCACGGTCTCGAGGGCGTCGAACAGTGCGGTCTTGGCAGTCGTCAACGTGGTCGGCGGCTCGACCAGCAGCCGCTGTGCGCGTGCCACCAACCGCAAGCCGATCGAGATGGCTTGCTCGACGGGCCTGATCCCCCATGCCCAGCGTGCTTCCAGGGCCTGGATCCCGTACGGGTCGGCCGGGAACAGGGCGAGCCGCTGCGCGTAGAGACTCGCGCGGAGCGTCTCTTCGAGATCCGACGCCTCCTGACGGAGCGCTCGCCGGATCTCGCCGATGGTCTGCGCGACCGAGTCCGTGGCGCGGCGCTTCCTGTAGGCGGCCCACACCGACGCCGAGGCGATCTCATCGTCCGGCTCGCTCGAGAGGGTCAACGCCACGATCGGGCCCAGGTGGCGCCGCGCAGCAGCCTGCCGCTCGAAGTCGGCGTTCCGACCGCGAATCTGGTCGATGTCGCTGGCGACGCCTTCGGCACGCGGAGCCGTGACGATCGAGCTCACCGCTTCACGGATGGACGGCGACGTGCCGAAGTCCTGTCGAGCAGGTGCGCTCGGCGCAGGTGGCGTCGGCGACACGTACAGCACTGCCCGGCGGACCTCGATGTCGGAACGCCGATCGAAGATCCGTTCGAGGGCTTCGGTCAGCGGCAGGTTGACGACGACGCCGCCGTCCACCGCCCACCGGCTCGACGAGAACGATGCGTTGTCGGCGAAGTTCGGTCGCTTGCTGCCCTTCGCATCGTCGTCTCCGATCGGCAGGTAGCTCGGCTCGAAGACCCCGGGGATGCTCGCCGAGGTCCGGGAGGCGAGTGCGAGCTTCTGCTCCCAGCCGTCGGCGGCGAAGTGCTCCTTCACGAACCGCAGATGCTGGGCGTGGCTCACCTCACTGATCGGCTCGTCGAAGTCGTCCACGCGGTGCTTCGGCTCGGCGAGGAGCGTGGTCACGGTCGTCACCACGTCCAGATCCGTTTCGCCCTCGCCCCGCCCCGGTGAGCGCTTCCACCCCTCGATCAGCGCCAGGACGTTCGGCATGAAGTAGTCGTCCCCCTTGAGCAGCGACGCGGGGCTGGGCTCCTGCGGTGAACGCATCAGGTTGTCGAGGTCTGCCACGGTCATCCAGGTGTCGCGCAGGCGCATGAACGCTGCGGGGGTGATGCCGAGTCGCAGCGCCGCTGCGAGCAGCGTGCCGTTCAGCCCGCCGGCACTCGTCCCGGTGATCACGTCGACGAGGGGCCGCGTGTCGGTCAGCGCGAGCAGCCGCGCGTAGACGCTCGCCTCGGACTCGTCGGCCGCACTCCACGCCGGCTCGGTGCACAGCAGGTCATACAGCTCGGCGGTGACGCCGCCCATCCAGACCGCGAGGCTCGTCCCACCCGTCATCACCGGTGCGATGCGCAGCTCACGCGCGGTCTTCGAACGGTCCCGGCTCGTGTCGCCCGTCGCAGTCACCGTCGCCCTCACCCTCCCGACCGTCGCGCTCCCCGGGAAGCTTCGCGCGGTCGCAGGTCACCTTCGACGGCGCATGTCAGCCCACGCGGCGGGCGTCCTCGATCAGGTTGATCTCGTAGAGCACCTTCGTGAGCGCGTCCGCCGCGGTGACACCGCTGAAGCGCTGCGGATGCTCCGGCGTGCAGCACGACGGGATCGGCTGCAGCAGCGTCCACGGCGTCGGATGGCAGAACTGCACGACGCTGTAGCGCTCGCCGGCGTACCCGGGCGCGGCGACGACCCGGTGCTGGCCGGTCGGGATGACGCCGTTCGTCAACCGCTCCAGCATCATCCCGGTGTTGATGATCACCTGCCCGGCAGGCGCCACCGCATCGACCCAGCGGTCCTCGACGAGCACCTGCAGCCCGGGCGCGGTCGCCCGCGGGAGCGCGGTGATGAGGTTGATGTCACCGTGGGCGCCGGCCCAGACGTGGGCGCCGCCTGGTGACTCTTCCATCGCCGGGTAGCGGATCGACCGCGTGAGCGTCGGGCCGTCGGTGAGCATCTCGTCGAAGAAGTTCTCGTGACACCCGATGCCTTCGGCGATCACCCTGAGGAAGCGACGCTGCAGGTCGAAGATCGAGTCGTGGAACCGGTAGAGCACGTCGCTGATGCCGGGCACGAGTGCCTCGGGGAGGACCTGGTCCGGGTAGCTCTGCGGGAAGTTCCGCCGCAACGGATGCCCGGCAGGGACCTCACGGCCCCAGTTCAACATCTCCTTCCAGTCGGGCACGTCGGACGATGCGGCAGTCTCCACGAGCAGTCCCGTGTACCCGGTCTGGCCGTGGGTGCCGGGGGCGACGCACCGCTGCTTCTCCTCGGGCGACCGCGTGTAGAAGTCCTGCAACATGCCGTAGGCGTCATCGAGCAGTGTCTCCGACAGATCGTGGCTCGTGTACACGAAGCCCGTCGTGAGGCTGCTGCGGACACCATCGACGACCGCCTTGCGCCGGTAGTGATCGCTGTGTTCGAAGGCCAGGAGGTCGACGTCGAGGATCTCGTTCACGCGGTCACGCTAGCTGCCGACCCGAGCGCGCCATCGAGGTCGGCCCACAGGTCGTCGACGTGCTCGATGCCGACGCTCATCCGGATCAGCCCGGGTGCCACATGGGCGTCACCGGCGTACTTCTGGCGCCGTTCGAGTGTCGTCTCGACGCCACCCAGGCTCGTCGCCTCGATCATCAGCTGCACCCCCGAGCAGACCGCATCAGCAGGGGCGGCGCCACCGCGCATCACGAAGGCGACCATCGCCCCGAAGCCCGGGTAGCGGACCTCCGCGACCGCCGGATGCGAGCGCAACCGGTCGACGAGCACCACCGCGTTCGCCTGCGACCGCTCCATCCGCAGCGGCAGCGTCCGGACCCCCCGCAGCGCGAGGAACGCTTCGAGCGCGCCCGGTGTCGCGCCGTTGACGAGCCGCGCCTGGCGCAGCCGCGTGTGGACGCGGTCGTCGCGCGTGACGGCGAGCCCGATCATCAGGTCGCTGTGACCGCCGATGAACTTGGTACCGCTGTGGAGGACGACCGTCGCGCCGTCGTCGAGCGGTTGCGCGCAGATCGGCGTGGCGAACGTGTTGTCGACCACGACCTGGGCACCCGCGACCGCAGCGGCCGCGGCGATGGTCGGGAGATCGGCGACGTCGAGCGTGGGGTTCGTCGGGGACTCGACCCACACGACGTCGGCGCCGTCGGAGGCGGCGGTGACCGCCGCAGTGTCGGCGACGTCGACGAGGCGCACCTCGAGGCGGGCCTGAGCGACCAGCTCATCGACGAGCGCGCGCACACCGAGGTACGAGTGGGTCGGCAGGACGAGCACCTTCGGCGCGAGTGCGAACAGCACCGCCGACGCCGCGGCCATGCCGGTTGCATACGCCGTCGCGGTGCCGCCTTCGAGCGCGCCGACGGCCTCCTCGAGCCCCGCCCACGTCGCCGTGCCGTGCGTACGGGCATACTCCCCCGCCGCGCCCCGGACGTTCGAGGCGAGCACGATCGGATGGTTCAGCGGCTGACCCTCGTCGTGGGGGCGGCCGGCGGAGACGGCGACGGTCGATTGATGCACGATCGCACCATACGAGCGAACGAGATCCGCACGCTCACCCCGCCCCGTCGCCGCGCTCAACCCTGTGTGAGGTCCCCCCAACGTTCTCTGCTCCGTCCCGGACGCATCCCGTCCGGCAGAGAGCGGAGACGCGCGGCGTTGACGGTTCTGAGCAGAGAAGAACGGACGACGAGCCCGCAGCAGCACGGAGTCGGAGCTCGAAGCGAGCGCCGCCGGCAGGAGCATCACCGACGACCACGTCACCGCCCAGCCCAGCGACGACTTCGCGGACGACGGCGAGGCCGAGCCCGGCACCGCCGGCATCGCGGGAGCGGGCCTCGTCGAGGCGGACGAAGCGTTCCAGGATGCGCGCACGATCCTCCTCCGGCACGCCGTTGCCGTCGTCGTCGACGATCAGCGTCGCCGCGCCATTGCCGTCGTGCCCCACCTCGACCGTCACCCGCTCGACGGCGTGCCGCGCCGCGTTGTCGAGCAAGTGCCGGACAGACCTGCGCAGGCCGTCCGGTTCCCCTTCGACGAAAACGTCGCCGGTCTCGGCTTCGAGGCGGACCTCCACCGGCACCCGCCGTACCCGCGCTGCCTCGTCCGTCACGATCTCACCGAGGTCGAGCACCGACAGGTCACCGGCGGCGGCGCCCTCCTCGCGGCGGGCGAGGGTGAGCAGATCAGCGACGATCGCATCGAGGCGGTCGGTCTCGGCGAGCACCCCGGTCGTGAGCTCGGTGAGCGCGACGTCCGTGGACGGCATCGCGGCGACCTCCACCTGTGTGCGGATCGACGCCAGCGGCGAGCGCAGCTCGTGCGACGCGTCCGACACGAACTCACGTTGACGGCGCGCAGCGGCGTCGAGCCGGTCGAGCATCCCGTTCATCGTGCGGGCGAGGAGACCGACCTCGTCGCGCGACGCCGGTTCGGGCACGCGCTCGTGCAGCGTGGTCGCCGAGATCTCCGCGACACGCCGCGTGAGCGCGGCAACCGGCCGCAGCGACCGACCGACGAGCAACCACGTCAGCCCGCCGATCATCGCGACCAGGGCAGGCACGACCCACCACAGGGCCGTGCGCATCGCTCCGAGGCTGATGTCCGCGCTGCTCGTCGGCGCGGCGGCGCGGATGCGGACCGGACCACTCGCACTCGCCACGTACCCCTCGGTGACGAGGTAGTCGGCGGGCAGGGTGGACACGAAGGCCTGCCCACCCCCTTCGCCGACCGGCACGATCATCGTCTGCCCTGCCACCCCCGAGGGCACCGAGGCAGCGAGCAGTTGGTCGTTCGTGCCGAAGACCTGGATCAGCCGGTCTCCGGACGTCGCCACGGACAGCGGCCCGCCGAAGCCCTCGCCCTGCAGCGCGATCGTGAACTGGCCGAGCGCCTCCCGATTGCCGTCCTCGACCTGATCCCGCACGGAGCGTTCGACCGAGCGCAGCAGCAGCGCCGCGCCGGCGCCGAGCACGAGCGCGACGAGCAGGACGACCGCCGCCGTCACCCGCAACCGCACGGAGGCCCTGGCGCGGCGGAGCGCAGGCATGCGGACCGCTGCCTCAACCATCGTCGACCACCCGGTAGCCGATGCCGCGCACCGTCTCGATGCGCTCCCGGCCGAGCTTGCGGCGGAGATAGCTCACGTAGACCTCCACGATGTTCGGATCGCGGGCCTCTTCGGCCCCCCACACACCATCGAGCAGCTCGTCCTTGGCGACCACCGTTCCCGGGTCGCGCACGAGCCGTTCCAGCAGGTCGAACTCACGGCGGCTGAGCGAGACGAGCTCGCCGTCGACGAAGCAGCTCCTCGTCCGCCCGTCGACCCGCAGGCCGGACGTCACCGTCACCGAGCGGCCGGTCGGCGATGCCGTCGCCCGTCGCGCGAGCGCCCGCAGCCGCGCCAGGAGCACCACGAACGAGAACGGCTTCGACAGGTAGTCGTCGGCGCCGGTGTCGAGCGCTTCGGCCTCGTCGTACTCGCCCTGCTTGGCGGTGAGGATCAGGATCGGGGTCTGGTCGCCTTCGGCGCGCAGCGTGTCGCAGACCTGGTAACCGTTCATGCCGGGGAGCAACAGATCGAGCACGATCGTGTCGAACGAGCCTTCGCGTGCCTTCCACAGCCCGTCGAGGCCGTCATGGCTCACGTCGACGCTGTAGCCCTCGGCGACCAACCCACGTCGCACTGCCTCGGCGAGGCGAACCTCGTCGTCGACCACGAGCACGCGCACGACGACATTGTGCGGCACGGACGAGCGTTCTTCGACGCGGGACCTGAGAACCGCTCACAGCTGCTCTCAGCCGGTTCCAAGGCCCGGATCGGCACGGTACGTCGGAACCTCGAACCGACGGAGGACGACGAAGGTGCACAGAAGACTCCTGCTCCCCGTGGCGCTCGCCGCCCTCTCATGCCTCGCCGCCTCCTGCGGCGGCTCCCCCAGCGCGGTCGACGACGTCGCGTCGCTCGGTACCGACGCGCCCGACGCGACCGACGCGACCGACGCGGCCGGCGACACGAGCGACGGCGACGCCGCGGAGACGACCATCGACCCGGAGGACGCGATGGTCGCCTTCGCCCGCTGCATGCGGGAGCACGGCATCGACGTGCCCGACCCGCAGACGGCCGGCGGTCAGGGTGGCGGCGTCATGATCGAGGTCGGCGACGACATCGATCGCGACGAGATGGCGGCCGCCCAGGAGGCCTGCGAACCGTTGATGGAGGACGCCGTCGGCAGCTTCGAGCCACCGGACCCCGAAGAAGTCGAGCGCATGCAGGAGCAGATGCTGGAGTTCTCGCAGTGCATGCGGGAGCACGGCGTCGACATGCCCGATCCGGTGTTCAGCGGTGACGGTGTCACGGTCGAGATCACGGGTGGCGCTGAGTCGGACGCGGACCCCGACGAGATGCGGGAAGCACAAGAAGCGTGCCAGGACGAGCTCGGCGCCGGAGTGCCGTTCGCGATCTCGGTCGAGAGCGGCGCGCCGGTCGCGAGTTCGGGCGAGGGCGAGGGCGAGGAGCCGTGACCGCCCAGATCGGACGCCGCACGGTGCTGGGCGTGCTCGCCGGATCAGCGGTCGCCGCGATCGGCGGCAGCACTGCACTGCGGGCCGTCTCCCGGACCGAGGACGCTGCCGTGCAGAGCACCGCTCCGCCGCCACCGCGGACGACGATGATCGAGCGACTCGACCTCGTGATCGAGGAGGAGCTCAGCGGGCGGCTCGGCTACGGCGACGCCGTCGAGCTCCCTGCGCAACGCGCCGGCACGGTCACGTGGATCGCACCACTCGGCTCGATCGTCCAACCGGGCGCGGTGCTGTGGCGCACCGATGATCGACCGGTCGTGCTGGTGCGCGGCGAGCTCCCCGCCTACCGCGCCCTGTCCGCGGGGATCGAGGGCACCGACGTCGGCCAGCTCGAGACCTTCCTCGTCGAAGCCGGGCATCTCGACCTCGCCGACGTCGGCGACCCCGAGTTCGGGAGCGCGACGGCCAGCGCCGTGCGCCGCTGGCAAGAGGCGCTCGGGATCAAGCAGACCGGACGGGTGGAGCTGGGCGACATCGTGGTCTGGCCGGGACCGGTACGCGTCGCCGAACACGTCGCACCACTCGGTCGGGAGAGCGCCGGCTCCGTGCTGAAGGCAACGGCGACGGCACAGGACGTCCGACTCGACGTCGCGACCGATCGACTGACGTTGCTCGCGACCGGTGATGCCGTGACCGTGCGCCTACCGGACGACACGACGGCACCGGGTCGGGTGAGCGAGGTCGGGCGCGTCGCGCATGCCGGCGATGGCGGAAGCGACCCGAGCGTGCTCGTGGTCGTCGAGCTGGAGTCCACCTCCGAGCTCTTCGACGAGGCGCCGGTCAAGGTGCTCGTCGAGAAGGACGCGGCACGCGACGTGCTCGCCGTACCGGTCGCTGCGCTCGTCGCCCTCGCCGAAGGCGGATATGCGCTCGAGCGGGTCGGCGCCGGCAACACCACGGCACTCGTCCCCGTGGAGCTGGGCGTCATCGTCGACGGCATCGTCGAGGTGCGGGGCGAGATCGCCGAGGGCGATACGGTGGTGACGGCGGCATGATGGTCGCGACGCCTCCCGTCATCGAGATCACTGGCGCCTCGCGGCACTATCCCGGCGCCCCTCCTGTCGTGGCGCTCGACGACGTCGACGTCACGATCCATGCCGGTGAGCTGGTCGGCATCGTCGGGCCGTCCGGATCCGGCAAGAGCACGCTGCTGCACCTGATGGGCGCGCTCGACCGCCCGACGTCCGGGGTCGTGCGCATCGACGGCGTCGACATCGCCGGTCGGAGCGACCGCCGGCTCGCCGGGCTGCGCGGTCAGCGGATCGGCTTCGTCTTCCAGCAGTTCCACCTGATCGACGGGATGAGCGCCCTCGACAACGTCGCCACCGGCCGCCTCTACCGCGGGGAGCGAGCCCGGCACCGGCACGCGCTCGCCCGGCGAGCCCTCGAACGTGTCGGCCTCGCGCATCGCCTCGACCATCGCCCGTCGCAGCTGTCGGGTGGCGAGCGTCAGCGCGTCGCGATCGCACGAGGGCTCGTCGGCGAGCCGGCCATCCTCCTCGCCGACGAGCCGACCGGGAACCTGGACTCCACGACCGGCGCCGGCATCATCGACCTCCTCCGGAGCCTGCACGCCGATGGTGTGACGATCGTGATCATCACGCACGACCGCGACCTCGCGGCGACGCTCGACCGGCGGGTGCAGCTCCACGACGGCCGGGTGGTCGCCGACACCACCCGAGCGGCCGAGAGCGGCCAGCAGGAACGATGAGCGGGATCGAACCACGGAGCCGGCTCCGCGCGATCGACGCGCTGCGAGCGGGCGTGATCGGTTGGCGCACTCGCCGACTCCGCTCGCTCCTCACCGCGCTCGGCGTTGCGATCGGTGTCGCTGCAGTCGTCGCCGTTGCCGGCATCACTGCGTCGAGCCGAGCAGAGCTGCTCGCCCGCATCGACCGGCTCGGCACCGGTTTGCTCGAGGCCCGCGCCGGTCAATCGGTGTTCGGCGAAGCGACCGAGCTCCCCGAGGAGTCAGCGGCGATGGCCGAGCGCATCGGACCGGTGGAGAGCGCCACCGGCACCACTGCGGTCGCCGCCTCCGTGCGGCGCAGTGACCAGATCCCCCTGGAGGAGACCGGCGGCCTGGGTGTGTCGACTGCGGCACCGGACCTGCTCGAGGTGCTCAGGGCGAGCGTCGCGGCGGGCCACTTCCTCCGTGACGGCGACATCCGGCTCCCGGTCACGGTGCTCGGCGCGAAGGCTGCCGACCGCCTCGGGATCGACGCCGCCGACCTCCCCGCCGTGGTGGACATCGGTGGGCACCGGTTCGCGGTCGTCGGCATCCTCGATCCGGTCGAGCTCGTACCGTCGCTCGACCGGAACGCGTTGATCGGCGCGGACATCGCCGAGGCGCTGTTCGACACGAGCCGATCGCCGCACATCGTCTACGTGCGGACCGTGCCGGAGGCCGTGGACGCCGTGCGCGAGGTGATCCCTGCGACGGTCAAGCCTGGCGCCTCGGAAGAGGTCACGGTCGAGCGGCCATCGGATGCACTCGAGGCACGGGCGGTCGCGGATCGCGGCTTGACGACGCTGCTCCTCGCACTCGGCGGGGTGGCGCTCGTGGTCGGCGGCGTCGGGATCGCGAACGTCATGGTGGTGTCCGTACTCGAGCGACGATCCGAGATCGGCCTGCGACGGGCGCTCGGCGCGACACGCCGGCACGTCGGCTCGCAGTTCCTGCTCGAAGCGCTCGTGCACTCGGCGACCGGGGGCGCGGTCGGCGTGCTGCTGGGCGCGGCGATCACCGCCGTCTACGCCCGGAGCAAGGAGTGGCCCGTCGACCTGCCGCCGCTCGCGCTGGCCGGAGGCGTCGCGGTCGCCGTGGTGGTCGGCCTGCTCGCCGGGCTCGCTCCAGCCGCCAGGGCCGCCCGCCTCGACCCCGTCGCCGCGCTCAACCCTGCGTGAGGTCCCCCCACCCCGTTCTCCGCTCCGTGCCGGACGCATCCCGTCCGGCACGGAGCGGAGACGCCGGGAGGTGACGGATTGGAGCAGAGAAGACCGGCGCTCAGCGTCGGCGGTACCGGCTCGTCCAGCGACTGCAGCGACTGCAGCGACTGCAGCGACTTCAGCGTCCGATTCCGGCCTCGCCGAGGACCGCGGCGATGTAGCGGTCGGGACGCACGAGCACGGCGCGCTCACCGAACGTCGCGCGCGGCTCGACCACCACGGTCACCCCGGGCGGCGCCGGCACCTGTCCCCGTTCGTCGCAGACGACCGACCAGCCGTCGCCGAGCCGGTCGTCGAGCCGGTCCGGTTGCGGCAGTTGATGGCCGATCGGGAACGGCCCGCCGAGGTCGAGTCCGGGCAGGCGCGACCACCTGCGAGCGTCGGGTGCGTCGGGGTCGGGCATCGTGAACGGTCGATCGTCGCGGACCGCCGCGGTGAGGTCGCGCAGGAGCCGGCCGGCGTCGACCGACAGTTGGATCACGGCCTCCGTGTGCGGCCGCCGTTCCGCCTCGTACGTGTCGAGCAGCGACCTCGACGACACCCCGCCGACGACCTCCGCGAGCTTCCACGCCAGGTTCACAGCGTCGCGTACCCCGGAGCACATGCCCTGCCCCATGAACGGCGGCATCTGGTGCGCCGCATCACCGGCGAGGAGCACTCGATCGTCGGGACCTGCCCGCCACCGGTCGGCGACGACGGCGTGGAAGCGATACGGCACCGCCCGCACGAGTTCGGCGCTATCCGGTCCGATCCCCCAACCGGCGAGCAGCGCCCACGGGTCCGGTGCCTCGCCCGGTTCGATGCGGAACTCCCATCGGCGATGACGACCGTGCGACGGCACGAACGTCGCCGCGCGGTCGGGATCGCACACCTGCTGGATGATCGTCGGCAGCGCCGGCTCCCCGAGCTCGTCGACCATCACGTCGATGACGAGCCAGTCCTCGTCGAACCCGAGATCGACGAGCTCGATCCCGAGGCTCCGGCGGATGTCGCTCGTGGCCCCGTCGGCGGCGACGACGAACGTGGCCGCCGCGAGCAGCTCGACGATCGGCGGCGCCGGCATCCCGAGTCGGACGTCCACGCACGGGTACCGCTCGATGCCGCGCCGCAGCATCATGTCGATCTCGGGCTGGACGAAGACGTAGTCCTCGTACCACCCGAGCAACGGCTCGCGTTCGAACCCCTCGTAGGTGAACAGCCGTCGTCCGGCGGCGTCCACGTACTCCATGCCCGCCGAGACCGTCAGCACGTCGGCGAGCTCGTCGGCGAAGCCGAGGCCCTGGAAGACCCGGGCGATCTCGGCGTCGAGATGACAGGCCCGCGGCAGCGGGTACGGCGCTGCCGACTGCTCGTACACCACCGTGCGCAGGCCGCGGCGCCCGCACAGGTTGGCGAGCGTCGCCCCGGTCGGGCCGAGCCCGACGACGGCGACGTCGAACGGTCTCGTCACGCCTCGGGTTCGGCCGAGCGACCACCGGCGGCTTCGGCCGGCGCCTCGTCCTCCCACTGCGTCGTGCCCCAGGTGACGGCGAGCAGCGTCGCATCGCTGCCGGCGGCGGCGCCGTGCCAGTGACGCTCCCCGGCAGGACAGACGACGAGCGCGCCCTGGTCGAGCACGACCTCGCCGTCGGCGTCGGTGCCCACTCGGGCCACGCCCGCATGGACGAAGAGCTGCTGCCCGCCGGGGTGGACGTGCCAGTTCGACACCGCCCCGGCGTGGAAGTGGACGAGCGCGGTGTCGGGCTCGTCATCGGTCGGTGTCGCGTTGAGCATCTCGAGCTCGACCGAGCCCCTGAACCGCCCGCCGTACTGCGACGACCGATCGCCGCCGGCAACGACCTTCACCTGACGACCACCCGGTTGCGCATCGTTCCGATGCCGGCGATCTCGGTCTCGACGACGTCACCGTCGCGCAGGAACACCTGCGGCGAGCGGGCTTCTCCGACGCCGCCCGGCGTTCCCGTCCAGACGAGGTCCCCCGGACGGAACGTCATGAAGCGCGACAACCAGACCACGAGCGCCGAGACCGGGAAGATCAGATCGTTTGTGTTCGCCTGCTGCATCACGGTGCCGTTGAGCCGGCCTTCGAGGGCGAGCGCGTCACGGTCGGGGAGCGAGTCGGGGGTGAGGAGGAACGGCCCGATCGGCCCGAACGTGTCGTAGGACTTGGCGATCGTGAACTGCTTGATCGGCGGGCGGAACTGCTCGCCGCGGTCGGACACGTCCTGACCGCACGTGACGCCGGCGAGGTACGACCACGCATCGGCCTCGGTGGCACCTTTGCAGGTGCGACCGAACACGATCACGAGCTCGGCCTCGTAGTCGACCTCGTCCCGACCTGCCGGCACGACGATGTCGTCGAACGGGCCACACACGACGTTCTCGGTCTTACCGAACAGGTGCGGCTCGGTCGGCAGCTCACGGCCCGACTCCTGCGCGTGCGTGCGGTAGTTGAGCCCCACGCCCAGGCCCTTCGGCGGGCGCGGGACCGGCGGGCCGAGGTGCGCAGGATCGAGCTCAGGCCAAGCCGAGGCATCGGTGCCGGCCAACGACCGGAGCGTGTCGTGGTGTGCGAGATCGCAGAGCACCATCGGGTCGCTGCCGAGCGCTCCGCCGCTCGCCTGCTCCACATCGACGACGCGTCCGTCGACGATGACCGATGCCCGACCTCCGACGTTCGCCAGGATCATGGTGTCCACCCTTCCTCGGGCCGCTCGAACCACAGGTGCACCTGACCGGTGCCGGCGGCGGATTCGTACTCGCTGAACTTCGTGCCCGGCGCGGTGCAGTCCGCACCGCCGATCGCGCCGACCATCATCAGGTAGTGCGCGAAGAACCCTTCCGGAGAGAGGCGCCGGAGCTCGTCATAGCCTGCCAGCACTGCAGCGTGGTCGCCGCGTTCGAGGCGGGTGATCAGCTGCACGTCGCTCGCCCGCGCCTCGGCCGTGCGGATGTGTTCCGGCCCGGCCGCCTCGTGGTCGCGCAGCTCACGGAGCGGCCAGAACCGATGTGAGAGTCCACCGCTCGCGAGCAGCACCACCCGCCGGTCGAGCTGCTCCACCGCCTCGGCGAGCAACGCGCCGAACAGCAGGAAGTCGTCGACCACCGCCGTCTGACACACGCCGGCGCTCATCCACCGCTCGTCCCGCTGCAGGAACGGCAGGAGGTTGATCGTCGGGTAGTGGACCGAGATGTACGGATCGCGCGTCGCATGGATCCACGTGTCCTCCCGCTCCTCGGCGAGCGCGGCGACCGCGTCGGCCAGCTCAGGGTCACCCGGGTAGTCGTACGGCACCTGCGCCATGCCCCGCGGGAGCTCGTCCGAGGTGTACTTGCCCGTGCGCCGATCGTGCGCCGACACGACGTGCTCGAACGTGGTGAACCAGTGCGTGTCGAAGACGACGATCGTGTCCGGCCGGACGCGGTCGAGGCACTCCGCGCGCAACCGGTGCAGGCCGTCGACGAGTGTGAAGTCGACCCCCTCGTTGAGCTCGCGGCGGGTCTCGATCGGCATGACGATCGGTGGCACGTGCGAGACCAGTGCAGCTCCGACGATCTCCCCCATGGTCCGACCTCCTCATGATCGTTTGGACCCAAATGATCCTAGGCGTCCGCTCGTCGCGCTCCGACGTCGGGCGTCCGGCGTCAACGCTCGTCGATGCGGTCGTCGATGCGGTCGTCGATGCGGTCGACGGTGCGCAGGACGGTGCGGAGCAGCCGCGAGAGCTCGTCGCGCTGCTCGTCCCCGAGATCGGACGTGACGATCGCTTCATGATCGTTGAACCGCGGCATGATCCGATCGACGGCCTTGCGCCCCTTCGCGGTCGCCGCCACGACCACGCGCCGGCGGTCCGTGCCGTGCTCGCTGCGCTGCGCGAGACCTTTCTTCTCGAGCGTCTTCAGCACGCCGGTCAACGTGCCGCCGGTGATGCCCGCCTCGCCGGCCAGCTGATGCGATTCCTGCGGACCCCACACGCGCAGCACGAACAGCACCACGAACGCGGTCCACGAGAGCTGGTCCTGCGCGAGGACGTTGCCCTCCATGTGGTTTCGCACCGCGGTGGCGGCGCGGAAGATGTTGGACACGGCGAGCAGGGCGTGGAAGTCGAGCTGGAGGTCACCGAGCGCGTCACGCACGTCCTTCTCCGCCTGGCGTAGATCGTCGGCGTCGTCGGACGTGAACGGGCGTGACATGGCGGCTCACAGTAACGGTTCGCCCTGGTCGTTTGGTACCGAACGACCCTCCTAAGATCGGCCGTCATGGCAACCCAGAAGCCGATCGATCCACCGCCGTACGACCGCGTCCGGGTGCTGTTCCCCGATCACCACGGGCTCGCCCGAGGCAAGTACCTCCCACTGCGGTCGGCGCGGCGCGGCACCCGCAACTGCATCACGCTGTTCGCGCTCGACTTCGACCGCACGATGGTGCCGGCGCCCGGGGCGATGCTGCTCGAGGGCAACCCCGACGTGTCGGTCGTGTTCGACATGGATGACGTCCGCCTCGGCTGGGAAGAGCGCACCGGCGTGGTGGTCGCCGATCTCGCGTTCGGCGGAGCGCCGCTGCCGATCTCGCCGCGGACCGTGCTCGAGCGGGCGATCGCCGATTGGAAGGAGCTCGGCTATCGCGCGATGGTCGGCATCGAGCTCGAAGCGTTCGTGATGGAGCCCGACGGCAGGGACGGCTGGCGGGAGTGGACGACGCCAGGCGCCTACGTCTACGGCACGGGCCGCGCCGTCGATCCCGTGGGCCTGCTCGACGACATCATGCGCGCCGCCGAGCTCGCCGGGCTCCCGATCGACTCGATCAACTCCGAGTACGACACGCCGCAGTTCGAGCTGACACTCGAGTACAGCGACGCGCTCGAGGCGCTCGACAACGTCTTCATGTTCAAGCTCCTCGCCCGCGAGACGGCGCTGCACCACGGGCTGCTGCTCACGTTCATGGGCAAGCCGTTCGGCGATCGCGGGGGCAGCGGGCTCCACGTCAACATGTCGATGCGCGACAAGCGCGGCCGCAACGCGTTCGCCGATCCGAAGGGCGAGCACGGGCTCTCGACCGTCGCCCGGCAGAGCATCGCCGGGCTGCTCGCCCACCACGAAGGCATGTCGGCGATCTGCGCGCCGACCGTCAACGCGTACAAACGACTGCGGCCAGGACAGCTGTCCGGGTACTGGGCGAACTGGGGCAAGGACCACCGGTCGTGCACCGTGCGGGTGCCGAACGAGCGCGGCGAGGCGACCCGGCTCGAGCACCGCATGCCGGACGGCGCGGCGAACCCCTACCTCGCCACCGCAGCCGTGCTCCAGGCTGCCCGGCTCGGTGTGCTGAACGGCGCCATGCCACCAGGTCCGGAGACGCTCGACGGGTTCGAGCAGGCGTCGACCGACCGGCACATCCCCGAGAACCTCTCCCTGGCGCTCGACGCGCTCGAAGCCGACGTCGAGTTCTGCGAGGCGTTCGGGCGCGAGGCGGTCGATCACTTCGTGTTCATCAAGCGCAACGAGTGGGACAAGTTCGCCGCCGCGGTCACCGACTGGGAGATCAAGCACTACCTGCCGTTTCTGTGACCGATCTCGTGACTAGCCTCCGGGGCTACCGCGGCGGTGCGGTGCCTCTGGTCGGGGAAGGTGCCGCTGCCAAACCGGGCGTGCCACTGTGGCGTGTCCCTCCGCGGCTACCACCACGATGGACGAACTGGTCTGGGTCAACGACTTCGAGTCGACGTTCCGCGCCCACTACGGGCGTCTCGTGCGCGCCCTCACGGTCGTGGCCGGCAGCCAGGAAGCGGCGAACGATGCCGTGCAGGACGCGTTCGTCAAGGCGCACCTGCGGTGGCGCCGGGTCAGCCAGTACGACGACCCGGTCGGCTGGATACGCCGGGTCGCGATCAACAAGCTGAAGGACGAGCACCGTCGGACGGGACGCAAGAACCGCGCCGTCGAGCGCTTGGAGACCCAGTACCGGGACAGCGCGGTCGGGGAGCCGGTCATCGACGAGCTGAACCAGCTGCTCGGCGAGCTCTCCCGGCAACAGCGGCTGTGCGTGGCGCTGTTCTACGTCGAGCAGCTCTCGGTCGCCGAGATCGCGCAGACGCTCGACATCTCAGGAGGTGCGGTGAAGTTCCATCTCCACCGCGGTCGTGAGCGCCTGCGTGGGCTGCTCACCGAGGAAGGTCTAGGGCAATGAACGAATTCGACGATCCGATCCTGCGCGACCGGCTGAGCCGATACGCGGGGCCGTCCCCGGACGGTGACACCGCGTACGTGGGCGTGCAACAGCGGGTCCGCCACGTGAAGCGCCGGCGCGCAGCCATCTGGAGCGGCGCCGCGCTCACGGTGATCGGCGTCGGCACGGCGAACGCGTTGGGCGGATCCGAGGGTGCGAAGGTCACCGTCCCTCCCGCCGCCGAGACGGAGCTGCCGAGCACGGTCGCGACGACGATCCCGACGACGACCTCGACGTCCACGACGACCACGGTCGTGACCACCGAGACCGCAGCGCCGGAATCCACCCCGGCAGCGAGTGCCGTCGAGAACCCCGACCTCGGAAGCGGGAACGGCGACAACGGTGGGTCGCCGAACACGGAGGGGGCGACACCTCCTCCAGCCGCCGCACCCGCCGGCGCCGACGAGGACGCTCGCTCCGCAGCCGGAGGGACCTTGCACGTCCGGCTCGCGGACGGTTCACTGTCCCTCGTCTCGGCAACGCCGAACGACGGCTTCACGGTGCACGTCGCCGACGAGTCCGGATCGCGGATCCGGGTCTGGTTCGAACGCCGACGCCAGTCGTCGACGATCACGGCGACCGTCGTGGACGGCCGAATCTCGTTCCGTGTGCGGGAACGGGGCGGCGACGGCGATGACGCCACGCGCACGACCGTGGACGACGATCACGACCGCGACGACCGCGACGGTGACGGTCGTGACGATGACCGTCGTGACGGTGACGGTCGTGACGGTGACGATGGCGCCGACCGGGACCATTCGCGCGACGGTGACAGCGGAGCGGATCGCGACCATCCCGACGACTGAGCTGGCTGTGGGCGCTGCACGGCCGCACCTGACCGCGCGGGCCTCGGCGCATCGCAGCGACGACGGACTGGAAAACGGAAGGTGGGGGACGAACGGCGAGGCGACCGCCATGCCGGAGCGCATCCGCCGCCCGCGGAGCGCATCCTGGTGCCTCAGCTGTTCGTCCCCCACTACTGCGTAGGTTCCCGCTGCAGGCCGAAACGTACGCCCGCGACGGCGATTCGGCTAGAGGGTCGGGGGCGGATGAGCCGAATGGCCCGCTCATCACATCACCCGGAGAACCGGTGGTCGCGCCGAGTGGAGTGAACTTGATGCGATGACCGTCACCACGGGCATCGATCGGCTGACACACTCCCCGGCGTGAGTGAACCGATCCTGAGCCTCGAGCAGAAGGTCGCGCTGCTGGCCGGCGCCGACACATGGCACACGGCGGCCTTCCCCGACGCCCGCGTACCGGCGATCCGAACGTCCGACGGTCCCGCCGGCGTGCGCGGCACGACGTACACCGGACCGGCCTCGGCGTCGTTCCCGTGCGGTGCCGCACTCGGTGCGTCGTTCGACACCGACCTCGTGCGCCGCGTGGGCGAGGCACTCGGTCGCGAAGCCCGCTCGAAGAGCGCCCACGTGCTCCTCGCGCCCACCGTCAACCTGCAGCGCACGCCGATCGGCGGTCGGCACTTCGAGTGCATGAGCGAGGACCCCGTGCTCACCGCCCGCCTCGCCGTCGCCTACGTGCAGGGCGTGCAGTCGCAGCGCGTTGCCTGTTGCGTCAAGCACTTCGTGATGAACGACACCGAGTTCGAGCGCATGACGATCAGCTCTGACGTCGACGAGCGGACGCTGCGCGAGCTCTACCTGCTGCCGTTCGAGGCCGTCGTGAAGGAGGCGGACGTTCGCTCGGTGATGAGCGCCTACAACCGGATCAACGGCACGTACGCCGCCGATCACGTCGAACTGCTGAGGGGCGTGCTGCGCGACGAGTGGCGGTTCGACGGTGTCGTGATGTCCGACTGGTTCGGCCTCCACTCGACGGCCGAGGCGCTCCTCGCCGGGCTCGACCTCGAGATGCCCGGTCCCACCATCCATCGGGGCGAGAAGCTGCTCGCGGCGGTGCACGCCGACCACGTCGACGAGTCGTTGATCGACGAGTCCGTTGCGCGGTTGCTCGCGCTCGCGGCGTGGACCGGAGCGGGGACGGACGACGGGAGCGAACGGACTGCAGAGGACCCCGAGACCGACGAGGTGCTGCGGACCGCAGCGATCGCCGGCATGGTCCTCCTCAAGAACGAGGGCGGGCTGCTCCCGTTGGCGGGCACGCCGGCGATTGCGCTCGTCGGCCCGAACGCGCACCCCGGACAGGTACAGGGAGGTGGCAGCGCGCGCGTCCGTCCGGCTCGCGTCGCGAGCCCACTCGACGAGCTGCGCAGCAGCGGGCTCCATGTGACGCACGAGCGCGGCTGCTCGATCGACAAGCGTGCACCGGCGATGCGCGGCGCCTTCGACGTCACGTACAGCGACGCGACCGGCGCATCCGCGACGACGCGGGACGAGCAGCTCGATCTCATCTGGATGTCGCCGCCGGTCGAGGGCGTCGATGCACGCGAGTTCGACGCCCGGGTGCGCGGCGGCTTCGTGCCCGACGAATCGGGCGACTGGACGCTGAGCCTCACGAGCGTCGGCCCGTCGGTCCTGCGCATCGACGGTGAGGTCGTCGTCGACAACTCCGTGCCGGAGCGCGGCGATTCGTTCTTCGGCCTGGGCAGTGCCGAGGTCAGCACCGTGATGGCGCTCGAAGCGGGCCGCGAGTACGCCGTCGAAGTCGACGCCGGGAAGCCACGACGGAGCCTCATCGGCGGGCTGACCGTCGGGGCAGCACGACCCGTGCACGCCGACGCCATCGAGCGCGCCGCTGCAGCAGCGGCGGTGGCGGACGTCGCGGTGGTCGTCGTCGGCACGAACGACGACTGGGAGACCGAGGGCGGCGACCGCGAGGCGATGGCCCTGCCGGGCGAACAGGACGAGCTCGTGCGGCGCGTCGCCGCAGCGAACCCGAGGACCGTCGTGGTCGTCAATGCCGGCTCGCCCGTCGAGATGCCGTGGATCGACGACGTTCCTGCCGTGATGCAGGTGTGGTTCCCCGGCCAGCGGTTCGGTGACGCGCTCGCGGACGTGCTGCTCGGCCGCGACGAGCCGGGCGGCCGGCTGCCGGTGACGTTGCCCCGCCGGCTGGAGGACACGCCCGCGTTCCTCTCCCATCCCGGCGACCACGGGCACACGCCGTACGCCGAGGGCTTGTTCGTCGGCTATCGCTGGTACGACGCGCGCGACATCGCGCCGCTGTTCCCGTTCGGCCACGGGCTCGGCTACACGACCTTCGCGGTCACGAGCGCCTCCGTGTCGGGATCGGTCGACGGCGGCGTCGACGTCACGGTCTCGCTCGCGAACACCGGGGCACGCCGTGGCGGCGAGACGGTGCAGTGCTACGTGGCGCCTCCGGCAGGCCGCCCCCGCCGGCCGCGTCGCGAGCTGCGCGCCTTCGCCAGGGTGCACGCCGACGAGGGTGAGACGGTGACTGCGTTCATGCGGCTCGATCGACGATCGTTCGCGACGTGGGACCCGAACGACAACGACTGGGTCGTGCCCGAGGGGACGTACGGGATCTGGGTCGGGCGGTCGTCGCGCGACCTCGAGCTCGCCGGCGAGGTGACGGTCGCGGCCGCTCCCGGAGGTTGATCAGCTCGCGGGCGCGCAACGGGCCGGGCCACCTCGGTGGACCCGGCCCGCAGAGGAACCACTCGGATCAGCGGTCGCGGAGCTTGCTCAGCAAGCGGAGGATCTCGAGGTAGAGCCACACCACCGTGACGAGCAGGCCGAGCGCCGCCACCCACTCCATGTGCTTCGGCAGGTTCGCCTTCGTGCCACGCTCGATGAAGTCGAAGTCGAGGGCGAGGTTGAACGCGGCGAGCCCGACGACGAGCACGCTGAAGCCGATGCCGAGCAGGCTCGGCTGCTGGAGGAACGACACGTTCCCGCCGAGCAGGCGGATCACGAACGACACGAGGTAGAGGAGTGCGATCCCCATCGTGGCGCCGATCACGATGCGCCGCATCCGGTCGGTGACCTTGATGATGCGCGTGCCGTACAGGAAGAGCATCACCGCGAAGACCGCGATCGTCGCCCCCGCGGCCTGCACCACGATGCCGTCCTGGTAGTTCTCGTACGCCTTCGAGATGGCGCCGACGAAGTAGCCCTGGGCGATGGCGTAGACCGGAGCGAGGAAGCGGGCGAGCTTCGGCTTGAACATCGAGACGATCACGGCGACGAAGCCGACGATGACACCGACCATGGCGATGCCCGGGAACGTCGGCGCCTGACCTTCCACAGCGGCCGGCACCGCAGCCCAGCCGAACCCGGCAGAGATCAGCAGCAGCACGAACAGCACACCGGCGGCCGTCGCCGTGCCCGAGACGGTCATCCGGTCGCTCGCCGACTGCCAGCTCGTGATCGGACCGTCGCTGATCGGCGGGTTCCAGTCGACGCCTGGCTTCGGTGGCGCCCACGTCGCGCCGCTCTTGGTGGCGGCGGAGCCGAACGCCTTGTCGTTGAGGATCGGGTTGGCCATGGAGACCTCCTGGTAGCAAAGACCTGTTCGTGGACGCTACCGCTCCGCGCCCGGAGCCGTCGCGACGGCGTGCTCGTGACGCGAGCGTGTCATCCGAGTCATGCGAGGTCGTGCGCGCTCGCGCCGTCCCACAGGTCGATCTCGGGTGGCCCGGCGAGGATGCCGCGGCACGACTGCGCCATCTCGACCATCACCGGCGAATCGAAGTGCGCTCGCTGGGCCTCGGGCGAGTCCCACTTCTGGATGACGAGGTAGCGGCCGGGCGTGGTGACCGACCCGCAGAGATCGACGTTCCGGCAGCCAGGCTGCATCCGCGTCAGCACGACGTACTTCGACAAGATCGCGAGCAGCACCCCGGGATCGGCGGCATCGAAGCGCATCGTGACGATCGTCAGCTCAAGATCCGCCACCTACGCACACCTCCCGACCACCGCCAGTGGGTTCACGAGTCCACAAAGAAAGATCGGCACCCCGTGCGAGGGGCTTGACCCTGTCGGTATCGTAGACATCGTCCCTTTCCGCCGGGTGCGTTTCCCGGTACCAGCTCCCGCAGAGGTGTGTGCCTGTGGCCAAGGATCGCGTCGAGCGAGACGAGGAAGACCTTGTTCGGCTGTACCTGACCGACATCGGCCAGTACACGTTGCTCACCAAGGACGATGAAGTCCGCCTCGCGAAGCAGATCGAAGCCGGCAAGACCGCGGCAACCGACTTGGAGCAGGCGGGGAAGGACATCACCGCGGCCAAGAAGCGGGAGCTGCGCCGCACGGCTCGCGAAGGCGAGACCGCCGAGCGGGCGTTCGTCCAATCGAACCTCCGGCTCGTGGTGTCGATCGCCAAGAAGTACCAGGCGTCCGGCCTCCCGCTGCTCGACCTGATCCAGGAGGGCAACCTCGGGCTCATGCACGCAGTCGAGAAGTTCGACTGGCGCAAGGGCTTCAAGTTCTCGACGTATGCGACCTGGTGGATCCGTCAGGCGATCACCCGCGGCATCGCCAACACGGGTCGCACGATCCGCCTGCCCGTGCACGCCGGCGACACGCTCGCCCGGCTGCAGAAGGCGCGGGCGCGGCTCGAGCTGAAGATGGGCCGCCCGGCCACGTTGTCCGAGCTGGCCCGCGAGGTCGAGATGCCGGAGGACAAGGTGACCGAGGCGCTGCGCTTCGCCGCCGAGCCGCTCTCGCTCTCGGAGCCGTTGCGCGAAGACGGCGATGCGGAGCTCGGCGACGTCGTCGAGGACCGATCGGCCGAGAGCCCGTTCGAGGTCGCTGCCACCGCGCTGCTGCCCGACGAGATCAACCGGTTGCTCGCTCCGCTCGACGACCGCGAGCGGGAGATCCTGAAGCTCCGCTTCGGCCTCGATCGTGGCGAGCCGCGCACGCTCGAAGAGGTCGGGGAGCACTTCAACCTCACGCGTGAGCGCATCCGCCAGATCGAAGCCCGGGCGATGAGCAAGCTCCGTCACCCGAGCTCCGACACCGGCGCCCGCGACCTGCTCGCCGTCTGAGCCACCCGCGCCGGTCAGCGCGTCGAGATCACCATCGTCTTCGCAACCTTGTCGCTCACCGTCTGGCGCAGCCGGTCGGTGAACAGGAACACGATCGAGATGATCCAGATGATGAACGCGGCGATCGGGCCGAAGATCGGGACGAGCCCGATCAGCCCGACGAAGCCCCAGCGGACGATCGACTCCGACCAGCCGACGGGCGACCCGTCCGTACGCACGACGCGCATGCCGAACGCGAGCTTCATCGGCGTGCCGCCCTTCTGCCTGGTCATGACCGCCTCGTAGATGAACCCGATCGCCAGGCTGACCAGGTTGATCGTGAAGCGCTTGCCGGCGCTGATGTCCCCACCGAGCCCGCCGAAGCCGGCGGAGTCGTCGTCACCGAGGATGATCGCGGCGGCGATGGCGGTGCCGATCGCCCCGACGATGATCGCGTCGAGGAAACGGGCGACGATCCGCATCCACGGCTCGGCAAGGCGCTGCCCACCCGGTGCGACCGCCTGCTGCCCCGAGTAGCCGGGCGGTGGAGGCGGCGGTGCGGGCGGGGGCGGCGGTGCGGGCGGGGGCGGCGGCATGCTCATCGAGGGCTCCTGTCTGGCAGTGGTCGGCGACGGCGAACGTAGACGACCGCGGTGCGCCCGCCGCGCGCTTCGATGCGCGACGGGCACTCGCAGAGCGGAGGTGGACGGGAATCGAACCCGCCGGACGGGGATCGCCCGTCCCAGCCGCTTTGAAGGCGGTGGGGCCCACCAGGTGCCCGGACACCTCCGCTGCGCACGGTAGCGCCGTGGCACGCGGAGCACGTCACGAAGCTGCTCCCGGGCGCGGGTTGTGAGCCGGGCGCGCCGTCGGTAGCTTCGCCGCACTTCCCTCAGTCGAGTCGCTTCGTCTCCTGGGGGTTCTCCGTGCTCGTCGTCTGCTGGTCCGTGAAGGGTGGTAGCGGCACCACCGTCGTGGCTGCCGCGCTGTCGCTCCTGCTCGCCCGCTCCCGTGCCGACGGCGCGATCGCCGTCGATCTCGGCACCGACCTGCCTGCCGCGCTCGGTCTGTCCCGCCCGATCGGTCCGGGACTCGGCGACTGGATCGAGGCAGCCGATTCCGTCGACGGCGACGCGCTCCTCATGCTCGCCTCGACCGCCGGGAGCGGGGTCGACCTGATCGCTGCCGGGCGTCCGTGTGATCCTGCGGCGCCGCGCTGGGATCGCGCCGCGGCGGTCCTTGCCGACGATCACCGACCTGTCGTGGTCGATGCCGGCAGCGGCGCACCGCCGGCGCCACTCGTCGAGCGGGCGATGCACTCGCTGCTCGTCATCCGCCCGTGCTACCTCGCGCTCCGACAGGCCACGGAGCTGCCGGCGCGGGCGTCGGGCATCATCCTCGTCGCCGAGCCGGGCCGGGCACTCGGCCGGCGCGACGTCGAGTCCGCCGTCGGCGTGCCGGTCATCGCGGAGGTCCCGGTCGAGCCCGCCGTCGCTCGGGCGGTCGATGCCGGGTTGCTCAGCTGCCGCCTGCCGGTGACGCTCGCCAAGGCGCTCAGGACCGTCGCATGATCGCCGACGAGGTCGTCCAGCACATCCGGGATCGATTGCTCAGCGACCAACCTGCCGACGCGGCGCGAGCGATCTCCTCGTACGTCGACGACCTGTTCCCGCTCCTGCCGGCCGACGATCGCCGGCGCACCGCAGCCGACCTGGGGGCGGAGCTGCTCGGACTCGGCCCACTGCAGCAACTGATGGACGACCCCGACGTCGAGGAGATCCTCGTCAACGCCGGGCGCGACGTCTGGATCGATCGTCACGGCACGCTCCAGCGGGCCGGTCGCCTCCGACCGGGCCAAGCCGAGGTCGTGCTCGAACGAGTGCTGCTCCCGTTGGGGCTCCGGATCGACCGCACGAGCCCGACCGTCGATGCCCGCCTCGCAGACGGCTCACGGGTCAGCGCAGTCGTGGCGCCGTTGGCGGTCGACGGCACGTGCATCGCGATCCGCCGGTTCCGCTGGCGGGCGGTCGAGCTCGACGCATTCGGCGACGAACAGTGCGTCGACACGCTCCTGGACCTGGTCGACCGCAGGTGCAACGTGATCGTCAGCGGAGCGACATCGGCCGGGAAGACCACATTGCTGAACGCACTCGCCCGGCGGATCCCGGACGGCGAGCGGATCATCACGATCGAGGACACCGCCGAGCTCCGGCTGGCGGCCGATCACGTCGTCCGCTTGGAGTGCCGGCCGGCGACCGTCGACGGCCCAGGGGCGACGACGGTGCGCGACCTGCTGCGGGCCGCGCTGCGTCTCCGCCCGGACCGCCTCGTGGTCGGAGAGGTCCGCGGCGCCGAAGCGATCGACATGATCCAGGCGCTCAACACGGGACACGACGGCTCGCTGTCCACCTGCCACGCGAACAGCCCGGACGACGCGATCCGCCGCGTCGAGACGATGGCGCTGCAAGGTGGCGCCGAGGTCCCGCTCGGCGCGCTGCGCGAGCAGATCCACAGCTGCTTCGATGCCGTCGTCCAGGTGCAGCGGGCTCCGGGTGGGCGTCGGATCGTGGGCGAGATCGCCGAGGTCGCGCATCGGGTCGATCCGGAGAACCGGACGATCACCCGCTGGCGAGACGGCCGCACCATGGGCGAGCTCGGCCGCCGGCGATGAGCGCACTCGCCCTGCTCACCGGGACGATCGTGCTCGCGCTGGGTGCGGCGCCTCGCTTCGCGTCGCGCCTGTTCACGCCACCCCGACGGGCGTCGACCGCAGCCGCAGGAACAGTCGGGGACGCGGTCGCCGTCGCGCGTGAGCTCATGCCCCGTACGTCGTCGCTGGTGGCGCGGCTCCGCGTCCGTCATCGCGTGGCGGATGGGTGGCACAGCGCGATCGAGCTGGCGGGCGACCTGGAGCACGTGGCCCGGCTCGTCCGCTCCGGGCGATCGCTCGGCGCGGGGCTCGCTGACGTCGCGGCCGAGCGCCCTGGCTCGCTGCTCGCCGCGATTGCCGCCCGCCGAGCCGCCGGTGCGTCGTTGCTCGAGGCGGTCGCCGCTGAAGGGCGCGAGCTCTCCGGTAGCCCCGGCACAGGTGACGACGACCAGCGGTTGGCGGTCGCGGTGCTCGCCGCAGTCGTCGACGCCGGCGGTCCCGGGGGCGCGGCACTGGACCGGGCGGCCGACACGATCAGGGAGCGAGCGGCCGTCAGAGCCGATCGGGTCGCGCACGCCGCGCAGGCGAGGCTCTCGGCGCAGATCCTCTCGTTCCTCCCGCTCGCGTTCACCGGCTGGACGACGATCACCGACGATCGCGTCGCGAGGTTCCTCCTCTCGACGCCGCTCGGTGCGCTCTGCCTCGCGATCGGCGTCACCTTGGATCTCGTCGGCTGGCGATGGATGCATCGGCTGGTGGCCGCCCGATGAACGCGCTCCTGTCCGCCGTCGTTGCGCTCGTCGTCGTGGCGGCGGCCGCGCCACTAGCAACGAGGCCGGCCCGTCCACTGGACGACCCGCCATCGCGCCGCACCAGTCGGGGCGGCGGCCGAACAGTCGGTGGGGCCCGCTGGGGCATCGTCATGACCGTGGCGGCGGTCCTCGTCGGGATCACGATCGTCGGACCAACCGGCGTGATCGCGATCGGGCTCGTCGTCCTCAGCGTCCGCGTCGCTCGTCGCCGCCGGCAGGAACGCAGGCAGCACGCTCTGCTCGAAGCGCTGGCGCCCGAGCTCATCGAGCTCGTGCTCGTCGGCGTGCATGCCGGGCTCACGACACCCCAGGCCATGCTCCGGCTCTCGGAGATCGCTCCGGTGCCGCTTCGTCCGGCGCTCGACTCGTTGGGGTCGCGCGTGCGCAGCGGTGAACGCTTCGCCGACGCGCTTCGGGCGCTCACCGAGGAGGCCGGTGCCGCGTACCGCCCGCTCGTGTTCACGCTCGCGCTCGCCGAACGGACCGGCGATCCGATCGGGCCAGTGCTCGACCGGCTCGCCGACGAGGCCCGTCGACACCGGCGACGGCTCGCCGACGCCTCTGCCCGCGAGCTCCCGGTCCGGCTCGCCGTGCCACTCGTGGCGTGCACGCTCCCTGCCTTCGTGCTGTTGACCATCGCGCCGGTGCTCGCCGGCGCCCTCTCGTCGCTGCGCGGTGCCGTGCCGTGATCCAACGACCCCCGCTCGCACCGACCTCAGGAGGCCGCCATGCGTTCCAGCTTCACCCGTGCCCACATCTGGCTCACCACGCGCGACGACGCCGGCCAGGCCACGACCGAGTACGCGCTCGTCCTGCTCGGCGCCGCGCTCGTCGCCCTGCTGCTCGTCGGGTGGGCGACCGCAGGCGGTGGTGCCGGCAAGATCGGCCAGCTGCTCGATCGCGTGATCGACAGCGTGATCGATCGCGTCTGATGCCACCGCTGGCAGCAGCGCAGCGCGACGATCGAGGCCAAGCGGTCGTCGAGCTCGCGCTGGCGTTACCGCTGCTCGCACTCCTCCTGCTCGCGCTCGTGCAGCTGGTCGTCGTGGTCCGCGACCAGTTGGCGGTCGTGCACGCCGCTCGCGAAGGTGCTCGAGCCGCGGCCATCTCGGGTGCGCCCGGTGGGGACGGCGAAGCTGCCGCTCGGCAGGCGACGTCGCTCACCCCGCTCGAGGTCAGCGTGGCTCGGGTCGGCGATATGGCGAGGGTGAGCGTGCGGTACCGCAACTCGACCGACGTGCCGCTCATCGGCGCCGTGCTGCCCGACATCGTCGTCCAGTCCACCGCGACGATGCGCCGCGAGCCGTGAGCAGCGGGCGGAGCCACGACGTGCCGACCCACGACGTATCGACGCAGAACGTGCCGACCCACGGCGTATCGACCGGCGCCGTGCCGACCCACGCCCGGCGCGCCGCCGACGACGTGCCGACCCACGGCCGGCGGCGCGATCGGCCGGTAGCGTCACCCGGCGATGGAACTCCGTGTGGCCCAGACGGTCGCGGCAAACGGCATGCCCGTGCTCCAGGTCAGCGGCGAGATCGATCTCGCCACGGTGCCGACGTTCCATGGCGCGCTGCACCGGCTCGTGACCGACCATCCGGCAGCGGTCGTCGCGGTCGACCTCGACGGTGTCAGCGCCCTCGACGACACCGGGCTCGGGCTCCTCCTCGGCGGCGCGGCCCGGGCCCGCGATCGCGGTGGCGATGTGGTGCTCGTGTGCAGTGACGAGCGCCTGCTCGCCCGCTTCGCGCTCACCCGCCTCGACCGCGCAATGGACGTGCGGCCCTCGTTGACCGGCTGACGTCTCCCTCGCGCGGGCTCGTCGCTGCGGACGGCAGTAGCGTTCCGGGCATGTGCCGAAGCATCAAGACGCTCAGGACCATCGAGCACAGCGACGACGACGTTCGCGCCGCCGCACTCCAGTTCGTCCGCAAGCTGAGCGGCTTCCGCGCGCCGTCGAAGGCGAACGCGGCGGTCTTCGATCAGGCCGTCGACGAGATCGCCCACGCCGCTCAGCACCTGCTCGACGGACTCGTCGTCGCGGGTGCTCGCCCGAACCATGACGCGAACCATGACCCGAGCCATGACTCGAGCCATGACCTGACGACGACGGCGTCGCGGCGCGGCTGATCCGCCGGCGGCGTTGTTCAGTTCGTCAGCGCGAAGCCGCACGCCTCGAGCACGTAGTCGGTGATCGCCGTCGCTGGCTCCTGCACGGCGATCGCTGCCGGGTCCGACGTGATGTTCTCCGCCCACGACTGCAGCTCCTCGACGGTGTCGAACCCCTCGAGCTGCTCGAACGTCGCATCCGTGTAGTCGGCCAACGCCGCGACGTTCGGCTGCTGCTCGGCGGGAGCAGCAGCCTCGAGATCGTCATAGGCCTCGGCGATGCCGTCCAGGATCCCCTCGGAGCGCAGCCGTGCCAGCAACGTGGCGAACGGATCGATGTCGCCGACCTTGATCGCCTCGCCCACCGCGGTCTGGATCTCCTCGTTCAGCTGACCGTCACCTGCGGCGATGCGTCGCGCTGCGGCGCAGAGGGCGGCGTCCTCGAGTGCGACGGTCGTTGGCGGGGGCGTCGGTCCGGCGGTGTCCGGCACCGTCGATGCCGTCGATGCCGTCGATGCCGTCGATGCCCTGGACGCCGTCGATGCAACGGAGTCGGCGGTGTCGTCGTCGGAGCTGCTGCACGCGGACAACCCGCTCAGGACGACGAACGCAGCGACAGTGACGACGGTACGGAAGGAGGTGGGGCGACGCAGGGGGTTCATGACGTCCCAAACGGTACGTCGTGCCCGTCCAGATCGTCGCCGTCCAGATCGTCGTCGTCCGCCGACGGTCGCGGTCGGGGGCGCCCCCGGCGATCGTCGGCCTTCTCCTTCCCGCGTTGCTCGTCCTCGATCCTCGCCTCCTCGGCGACGAGCCGCTTCAAGCTCGTCAGGCGGATCGGATCGAGCGCGCCGGCGGCGATCGCGGCCTGCACCGCGCAGCCCGGTTCGTCCTCGTGCTTGCAGTCCCGGAACCGGCAGCTGTCCATCAGATCGAAGACGTCGGCGAACGCGCGCTCGATGCCGTGGCCGCTCGCCCACAGGCTGACCGCGCGCAACCCTGGCGTATCGATCAGCCACCCGCCGCCGGGCAGCGCGACCAGTTCCGGCGCGACCGTCGTGTGGCGACCGCGCTGGTCGCCCTCGCGGACATCAGCGGTGCGCTGCGCCTCGCGTCCGACGAGCGCGTTGACGAGCGTCGACTTGCCGACCCCACTCGAGCCGAGCAGCGCCATCGTGTCGTGGTCGCCGGCGTACGAACGGACCACGTCGAGCCCCTCGCCCGTCCGGCTGCTGACAGGATGCACGGGCACGCCGAGCGCAACCTCCTCGACGGCAGCCACTGTCGGACCGACGTCGTCGACGGCATCCGCCTTCGTCATGAGGAGCACCGGGGTGGCGCCGCTGTCGTACGCGAGCACGAGCTCGCGCTCGACGCGACGCGGATTCGGTGGCGACGTCAGCGCGTGCAGCAGGAACACCACGTCGATGTTCGCGGCGAGCGTGTGCGACTCGGCCCGTGCTCCCTCGAACGACGCGCGACGCACGAACGCGCTGCGCCGCGGCAGGACGTGCTCGACGCGTTCGCCGTCTGCGGATGCCACGACCCAGTCGCCCACCGCGACGTCGGCACCGATGTTGCGAACGCGCAGCTGCGGCCCGTCGGGCCCAAGCAGCAGCGTGCTCCAACCACGATCGAGCCGGGACGCGCGCGCCGGCGCCGGGCCGTCGGCGCCCACCAACGACACCCACGCAGCTTCCAGGGCGTCGTCCCAGCCGAGTGGGACCAACTCGTCGTGCATCGGCGAACGACCGTACGACAGCTGGCACGTGCAGAGCGAGCGATGACGGTCGGCACCCTGGCTGTGCCATCACCGCCGAGGGCCGCCACCAGGCCCTCGACGCCGAACGAGCCGCCCTCCTGGAGGAGGAGCTGACACACGCGGATGCTCCGTCGCACCGACGTCGACGAGCCTCCGCGACCCCCTCCCCACGGCGAGCTGCCTTGACATCGTGGATTCCTGGGGCATAGTCCGTACTCGCCATGCCCAGACCCCTCGTCATCGTCGAATCGCCCGCCAAGGCGAAAACCATCTCGAAGTTCCTCGGCGACACGTATGACGTGCGCGCCTCGGTGGGGCACGTCGCAGACCTTCCGTCGAGGGGTCTCGCGGTCGATGTCGACAACGGCTTCAAGCCGACCTACGAGCTGACCATCCGCGGCAAGGAGGTCGTCCGCGATCTCAGAGCAGCGCTCAAGGACGCGAGCGAGCTCTATCTCGCAACGGACGAGGACCGCGAGGGCGAAGCGATCTCGTGGCACCTCCTCGAGCAGCTGAAGCCCAAGGTGCCCGTCAAGCGGATGGTGTTCCACGAGATCACGAAGTCCGCCATCGACCACGCAGTCGCCAACCCACGTGGCATCGACTACGGCCTCGTCGATGCCGCCGAGACGCGGCGCATCCTCGACCGCCTGTACGGCTACGAGGTCTCGCCGGTGTTGTGGCGGCGCGTCAACCGCGGTCTGTCCGCCGGACGGGTGCAGAGCCCGTCGATCCGGCTCGTCGTCGAGCGCGAACGCGAGCGGATCGCGTTCGTCTCCGCCGGATACTGGGACATCGAGTTGGTGACGGGCACGGCGCCGTCGTTCACCGCAGCTCTCGTCTCCGTCGACGCCACGAAGGTCGCAACGGGCAAGGACTTCGAATCGACGGGTCAGCCGAAACGTGGCGTGCTCGTCGTCGACGAAGCCCGCGCCAACGCGCTCGCCGAAGGCCTCGGCACCTCGACGTTCACGGTCCGGTCGGTCGAGCAGAAGCCGTACCGCTCGTCGCCGAAGGCGCCGTTCATGACTTCGACGCTGCAGCAGGAGGGTGGGCGCAAGCTCCGGCTCTCGGCGGCGCAGGTGATGCGCGTCGCGCAGGGTCTGTACGAGCGGGGCTACATCAGCTACATGCGTACCGACAACGTGCAGCTGTCGGAGGAAGCGCTCGGCGCGGTACGCACCGCCGTGAAGAGGACCTACGGCGAGCGGTTCCTGTCGAGCGCGCCGCGGCAGTTCACGACCAAGGTGAAGAACGCGCAGGAGGCCCACGAGGCGATCCGTCCGACGACGCCGCTGCGCCCGCCGGAACAGCTCACGAACGAGCTCAACGGTCAGGAGCTCTCGCTGTACCGCCTCGTCTGGCAGCGAACGCTCGCGTCGCAGATGGCCGATGCCAACGGCACCACCGTCTCGGTGCGACTCGCCGCCACCGCTGGTGCGCCGGCGGACGGCGCCGACTGCGAGTTCGCGGCAGCCGGCACCACGATCACGTTCCAGGGCTACCGCCAGGTCTACGTCGAGTCCACCGACGAGGGGGAGGCCAGCCCCGAAGAGGCCGAGGCGCTGCTGCCCGCGCTCGCCGTCGGCGACATCGTGCCCGTCGAGTCGCTCACACCGAACGGTCACGCCACCTCACCGCCGGCTCGGTTCACGGAGGCGTCACTCATCAAGCGGCTCGAGGATCTCGGCATCGGCCGGCCGTCGACGTGGGCGAACATCATCCAGACGATCCAGGACCGCGGGTACGTCTGGAAGAAGGGCCAGGCGCTCGTGCCGACCTGGACTGCGTTCGCGGTCGTGAGTCTGATGGAGAAGCACTTCGACGAGCTCGTCGACTACGCGTTCACGGCGCGCCTGGAGGACGACCTCGACGCGATCGCCCGCAACGAGGTGCCCAAGGAGCAGTGGCTGCAGCAGTTCTACTTCGGCACCGAGGACGACGAGACGCTGCCGGGACTGAAGCGGCTCGTCGAGGAGAACCTCGACGAGATCGACGCTGCCGAGATCAACACGTTCCCGCTCGGGCTCGACGCCGAAGGGCTGCTCGTGGTCGTGAAGCCCGGCAAGTACGGGCCGTACGTGAAGCGCGGCGACGACACCGCCAGCGTGCCCGACGACCTCGCGCCCGACGAGCTCACGCTGTCGAAGGCGATGGAGCTGCTGAGCGCGCCCCGGAGCGACGAGCCGATCGGGATGCTCGAGGGGTATCCGGTGTTCGCCAAGAACGGCCGATATGGACCGTATGTCCAGTGGGGCGAGCCCGACGCGCCGCCACCCGGCTACGACAAGCCGAAGATGTCGAGCCTGTTCAAGACGATGACATTGGAGCAGATGACGGTCGAGCAGGCCGCCGAGCTGTTGGCGCTGCCGCGCGTCATCGGCGTCGATCCCGCCGACGGCGTCGAGATCATCGCCCAGAACGGGCGGTACGGCCCGTACGTCTCGAAGGGCAAGGAGTCGCGGTCGATCGGCACCGAGGAGCAGCTCCTCACGATCACGCTCGACGAAGCGCTCGCCGCGCTCGCCCAGCCCCGGCAGTTCCGTGGTCGAGGTGGCGCCGCGCCGAAGCCGCCGCTGCGCGAGTTCGGCACCGATCCCGTGAGCGGGAAGCCCGTCGTCGCGAAGGACGGCCGGTTCGGCGTGTACGTCACCGACGGCGAGACGAACGCGTCGCTGACCCGTGGCGACCGACTCGAAGCGATGAGCGACGAACGTGCCCACGAGCTGCTCGCGATCCGGCGCGAGCAGCTGATCGAGAAGGGCGGAGTGGCGGGGAAGAAGGCAGTCGGCACGAAGAAGGCCGCCGCCAAGAAGGCTGCCCCGAAGAAGAAGGCCGGCGCCAAGAAGGCCCCTGCGAAGAAGCCGGCCGCCACGTAGCCCTCCGGCCCCGTCACCCACGGAACGAGTCAGCCACCGAGCACGCCGCTCACCCGCCACGCAAGCCGCTCACCCGCCGCCGCACGACCCGCTCGGTGCCGCCTTTGTGGCGCCAGGGCATCGCCGAACCGCACACCAGCCGCCACAAAGGCGCCTGCGGGCCAGGCGCGCGGCCCAGTCCCACCATCCCCGGGTTCTCTGCTCGCCGACGACCCCGCACCGGTTCTCCGCTCCCGTCCGGACATCCCACGTCCTCGACGGATCACAGACCGGGGCTGGTGACTCGGATGAGCAGAGAAGCGGGCGTCGCTGGGTCTCGTCGACCCGATGACGGCTTCGCACCAGCACACTCGGCCCGGGTCAGCATCCCTGGTTGTTGTCAGCGAATCCGTTGCAGCGTGAAGAATCGCTGACACGGACGAGCGTCGCTGACGTCGTCGGTTCCCGCACGCGAGTGACCGGCCCAGCCATGCGGGCATCGGCCTGTTCGGCCGGCGGCCGGGTCCGGGCCGAACCCGGGAACCCCGGCGTCGGGTCCGGCCGAACATGCGCCACAAAGTCGCGATGGCCGGGGTGGCCACCGGGCAGGCATGAAATGGGGACGCGACCGCTGCGCCCCCGTTTGTCCCTCACTGCTCGCCGGAGGGGGCGGAGTCCGGCTGGGGCTCCATAGTCACCAGCAGTTCCGCGCAACGAAGGAGCGCATTTCACCCCGGGCGCCGAGCTGCGGGTCGATCGGCCGGTCGACCTGGCGGCGGCCGGGCGCCGGCGGTCGGTCGGCGGTCGGCGGGCGGAGGGTCAGGGGTGGACGATGCGGATCTCGTGGTCGACCACTACGCCGTCGGCGATCTCGAGCAGGCCGACGGTGTGATGAACCTGGCGGCGGCGCTCGATCGCGGAGCCCGGGTTGAAGAGCCGCTGGCCATCGACACCGAGCTCGTCGCACGGCTCGTGGCTGTGCCCGAACACGACCACTGCGCACCCGGGAAACCACCGGTGCAACCGTTCCGCCCGCCTGGCGCGTGGCCCGCTGTCGTGGGTCATGCCGATCTGCACCCCGTCGAGCTCGACGACGCGCTGCTCGGGCACCACGCCGGCGAGCTCGTGGTCGTTGTTGCCGAGCACGGCGTACGTCGGCGCGATCGAGCTGAGCCGGGTCAGCAGCGTCCACCCGATCACGTCGCCGCCGTGCAGGATCACGTCCGCCGCGGCGGCCAGGTCCCACACCATCGCCGGCAGGTCACGGGCGGACCCGTCCCGGATGTGGGTGTCGGCGAGCACGAGGAGTCGCACGGATCCCAGTGTGCCGCGGCGGACGCCCGGTAGCGTCGCCCGTGCCATGACGCCGGGTCGCTACATCGTCCTCGAAGGGTCCGAAGGGTGTGGGAAGTCCACCCACGCCGCACGTCTCGGCGCGGAGCTCGGCGCCGTGGTCACGCGCGAGACAGGCGGCACCGGGATCGGCAAGCTGATCCGCAACGTGCTGCACGACCCGTCGCACACGCACCTGGAGGCAAAGGCCGAGGCGCTCCTCATCGCCGCCGATCGGGCCCAGCACATGGCCGAGGTGGTCGGCCCCGCCCTGGCCGCCGGGCGTCACGTCGTGAGCGATCGATCGGTGTACTCGTCGCTTGCATACCAGTCGTACGGGCGCGGGCTGCCGTACGACGTCGTCTCGTCGGTCAACGACTGGGCACTCGACGGCCACTGGCCGGAGCTCGTGCTGCTGCTCGACGTGCCCAACGAGCAGCTCGCCACGCGCATGCAGCGTCGCGAGTTGGATCGGTTCGAGCGCGAGTCGGCCGAGTTCCACGATCGGGTCCGCGCCGGCTTCCTCGAGATGGCGGCGAAGGACCCGGAGCGATGGGTCCTCGTCGATGCCAACCGCAGCCACAGCGACGTGGCCGCCGCGATCCGCACCGCGGTGCGCGAACGGCTGGGGCTGTGAGCATCCGCGCCTCCCGACTCTTCGACGCCGTGGTCGGGCAGTCGGCGGTCATTGCGCTGCTGAGCGCATCGGTCGCGGAACCCGTCCACGCCTACCTCTTCGTCGGCCCGACCGGGACGGGCAAGCGCACGGCAGCCCGTGCGTTCGCCGCGTTGCTGGTCGACCCGACCGGCGATCCGGACGGACGCGACGCCCGCCTGGCACTCGCCGGTGAGCATCCCGACGTCCGCGAGATCCAGCGGGTGGGCGCATCGATCACGGTCGACCAGGCGACCGAGGTCGTCCGGCTCGCTGCGATGGCGCCGACGGAAGGACGCCGCAAGGTCCTGATCCTCGAGGAGTTCCACCTCCTGGCCCCGCCAGCCGCTGCGATGCTCCTCAAGACGATCGAGGAACCGTCACCGAGCACGGTCTTCCTGATCCTCGCCGACCAGGTCCCGCCGGAGCTCGTGACGATCGCCTCGCGCTGCGCACGCGTCGACTTCCGGCCGTTGACCGAGATCGACATCGTCGGTGCCCTCGAATCGAGCGGTGTCCCTACGGCTGCCGCTCGGGAGGCCGCTGCGGCCGCCGGCGGGAACCTCGGTCGCGCTCGCCTGCTCGCCTCAGACCCGCAGCTCGCGGAGCGCCGGCACGCCTTCGCCAGGGTCGCCTCGCGCCTCGACGGGACCGGAGCGACCGTCGGTCGGGTGGTCGACGAGCTGCTCGGGCTGATCGACGCCGCCGCCGACCCGTTGAAGGACCGCCACGCGGTCGAGCTCGCCGAGCTCGAGGCCCGGGTGTCGCAGATGGGCGAGCGCGGCTCCGGCCGCAAGACCGTCGAGGACCGCCACAAGCGCGAGCTACGCCGGCACCGTGTCGACGAGTTGCGCTCCGGCCTCGGCGTGATCGCCGCCTCGTACCGCGACGCGCTCACCACCGGGGCGAGCACGGCGAGCCGGGCCGAGCGGCCGACGGCGCGGCGGCCCGAGGGTCACCACGGAGCGGCGCACGCGCAGGCGGTCGTCCACGTGCATGACGCGATCGAGGCACTCGAGCGCAACCCCAACGAGGCGCTCCTGCTGCAAGCCCTGCTGCTCCGCCTGCCGTCCCTCACGCCCTGACCGCCACCCACCCGACGTCCGGGCCGATCAGCGGTGTCCGGCGGAGCGGGTCCCGCTGGCGACGAGCCGCGGCAGCAGGGTCGGCGTCCGCTCGGCGTAGTCGAACCAGTCGAGCCGGCGGGCGGCACTGCGCCGCTCGCTCAGCGGGATGCTGACCGCGACGAACATGACCGTGATCTCGATCGGGCCGATGACTGTCCAGGCCGCATCGACACCGCCGGCGAGGGCGAACAGCCACAGGCCCCACCAGAACCCGATCTCGCCGAGGTAGTTCGGATGGCGCGACCGTGCCCACAGCCCCGTGTCGAGCACGTCGCCGACCTGCTTCGCGCGGTTGAACCGACGGAGCTGGTTGTCGGCGGCGAGCTCGAGCGTGATCGCGGACAGTGTGAAGACCGTCGCGACGATGTCCAGCGGGCCGAAGGCTTCGCTCACGCTCGTGAGCGCAGCGACCAGGGGCAGGCAGGCGAGGGCGACGATGATCGTCGGAACGAGGTGGACGCCGAGCAGGCTGACGAGCCACCGCGGCATCCGCCCCGCTCCGTACAGCTCGACGTAGCGCCAATCCTCGTGATGGAGTCCCGGCCACGATGCCGCCCAGTTCGCGGTGAGCCGCACGCCCCACAGCACGACGCAGCCGACGACGAGCCAGCGCCGCGTCAGGTCGACCTGATCGTTGCCGACCATCAGCCAGATCGCGGCCACGGGTGGCATGACGCTCCACCACGGATCGAAGGTGCTGCCGTTGCCGACCAGCTGGCTCACGACGTAGAGCAACGTGGTCGAGACCACGAATCCCGCCGACATCGACCACCACGAGCTCTCCCGCCCGAGCACCGAGACCGTGAGCACGAACGCGCCGACCGCTGCGATGTACGCCGCGCCCACGATCACGAACGACGCACGCCGCCCCCGCGTTCCCATGGACGGCGAGTATCGCGCCTCGTGCGGGATGTCGCCGTGCGGCCCCACGGCGCTCCAGCACACACGTCCACGCGACGCGGTCGATAGCCGCAGTGCCGGAGCGCGCCCTCGTCGCTAGACTCGCCGTTCGCCGCCCAGATGGCTCAGTCGGTAGAGCAGCTCACTCGTAATGAGCAGGTCGTGGGTTCGATTCCCACTCTGGGCTCCAGTTGCAGCAGTTCCCGTTCGGTGAACGGCCCCATGAATCGGCCGTTCGACGGCGGGCCACCACGGATCAGTCGATCGGTTGCCGAGCCACCATGGCGGGCTCCCGACCGGCGAACAGCCAACCGGCGACGGCTGCGGCGATCGGGGTGCCGACGACGATCGCGGCGAGCTGGCTGACGGGAACCGGGGTGAGGTCGCCGGTGTTGCGGTAACCGGCGACGAGCGCGACGCAGGCGCCGACCGTGCCGAGGACGACGCCGCACACGGCGAGCCCACCGGCCGTGGCAGCAGTGAGGTTGCGCCGGGCGATGCTCGTCGCACCGGTGGCGGTGAGGGTCCGCACGTCGCCGACCGCCTCGCCGCGGATGAGGCCGACCGTCAGGACGAGGACGCCGAGCGCGAGCGCGATGCCGACGCCCGTTGCCCCGTTGCCGAGCGCGGTGAGGCCTTCTTTGCTGTCGCGTGTCTCGATCTGCAGGCTGACCCCGGCGGCGATCTCGCGTGCCGCCCGCAGCTGTTCAGTGGTGAACGGTTCGACCGACTCGACGAGCCAGCGACCCGATGGCACGGCTACCCATCCCCGGGCGGCAGCGCCGTCCGGTGTGATGAACGACCCCGGCAGCGACGAGTGACCGGCGTCGAGCCGCACTGCGTCCGAGACGTCCTCGGGCTCACGGGACTCGCCCTGCCTGATCGGCCCGAGCAACGCGAGCTCGGCGGACTCCGCCGTCGTGAAGACCTCGGCCGCGGCACCGTCGAGCTCGACACCGTAGGGAGCGAGGAGCTCGGGGGTCGCGACGTAGAGCAGGCTGACGATCGTCCAGCCGTCCTCGACGGGTTCACTGAGCGTCATCGCTTCCCGCCCGACGAAACCGGGCATCGGCACGGTGGTCGGATCGATCGCGACCTCCGGCGAGGTCACCGCGACGTCGTCGAGCGCTCCGACCAGTCGATCGACAACGGTCTGAGCGCCGCCGACATCAGCCGCGTCGGGCACGAACGGACCGTCGACGTCGGCGACCCGGACGATCAGTTGATGGTCGGACAGGTTGCCGGTCGCGGCATCCGGTCGGGCGCCGACGGCGATGGCGGCGATGGCCACCGGGATGCCGAGCACCAACGTGACAGCGGCGAGGGCGGCGCCCGAGCGGGCCTGGTAGCGAGCGAGGTCGCGCAACGGGAGGCGCCACGTGACCGGCAGTCGAGCGCCGGCGCGCGCGAGCACCCGGATCGCCAAGGGGCAGACGAGCAGCACGCCGAGGACGACGGCGACGATGCCGGCACCGACCTGCAGCACGTTGCCCCAGTGCACGGCACGCTCGCCGGCGAGCTCGCCCGCCGTCGTGAGGGCGGCGACGCCACCGACCACCAGAGCGGCAGCGAGGAGGGCGGACCGATGCACCGGGACCGGTCGCGGTGGGCGCCCGGACAGTGCCGAGACAGCCGGGATGCGGGCGACGGCACGGGCCGGCCAGGCAGCAGCGGCGGTCGCCGCCACGATCGCCAGCGCGATGCCGGCGCCGATCAGCCACCATGGGACGGCGAGCGGATCGATGCGGTGGGCGACGGCAGTTTCGACGCTCGGCGCGAGCAGCACCCATGAGACGAGGCCGATGACCGCACCGAACGTTGCGCCGGCAGCGCCGAGCACGGCGCCATTGGCGACCATCACGAGACGCAGGTGGCGCTCGGTCGCCCCGATCGCGCCGAGCATGCCGAGCTGGCGGAGACGACGCTGTGCGACGACCACGAAGCTCGCCGCGGCAACGAGCGCCACGAGCACGAGTGCGATCGCGGCCACCGCGAGCACGGTCACTGCGGCGAACACGGCGATCGGTTCGCTCCCTCGCATCGACACGGTCCGGTCCGGGTAGTCGGGAGCGCGGAACGATCCGACGCGCTCGTCGCCGGCGTCCACAAGGATCGTCACCGTCGTCGGTGACGCCTCCGTCGCGGGGGCGACGAGGACGAACTCGTCGTCGAGGTCGCTCGGGCTCTCGACGATGCCGACGACGACGCGGGCCGTGCCGTCGAGGTCGAACGAGCTGCCGAGCCCGAGCCCGAAGCCCTCGGCCACGCCGTCGGTCACCGCCACCTCGCTGCTGGCGACCGGATAGCGCCCGTCGCGCAGTGCCAGCATCGGGGTGCTGAAGGGCCCGTCGGGATCCTGGTCGCGGTAGTCGACCGTCTCGGTCGACCCGGGCACGGCGACCTCCCGGCGGGCGACGGCGTCGATCTCGCCGAACCAGTCCTGGGCGGCGGCGAGCGTGCTCTGCAGCGACTCCGGTGACGGCTCGCGCATCAGGAAGTAGGCGGTTGCGGTGCCGAACTCGGCGTTGTCGGCCTGCGGGGCGATGTTGTAGGCAGCCGCCGAGAAGCCGATCGTCGCGGCGATGGCAACGGTGAGCAGCCCGAGCACGAGTGCCTGCTGGCGCCACTCTCGCCGGAACATCCGCCACGCCCAACGGACGATGGCCCGGCGCGCGGGCCTCCCACCGTCGCCAGCGCGGTGACCGGCCGCCACAGCGGCGACGGCGGTGCTCATGGCCGCGTCGGGGCGAGCAGCGACTCGGGTCCCGGAGCCGCCATGGTCTGATCGACCATCCGCCCGTCGCGCAGGAACACGACCCTGTCCGCCCACGAGGCCAACTGAGCGTCGTGGGTCACGACCACGCCGGCGACACCACGTTTGCAGGCGGCGCGTACGAGCCGCATCACGCCCTCTCCGTTGACCGAGTCGAGCGCACCCGTCGGTTCGTCGGCGAGCAGCAGCCGGCGTTCTCCGACGACGGCACGGGCGATCGCGACGCGCTGGCGCTCGCCGCCCGACAGCTCGTCGGGGTAGTGATCGGCGCGATCGGCGAGGCCGAGCTCCTCGAGCGCGGTGATCGCCACCTTGCGCGCCGCTCTGGCCCGTGTGCCGTCGAGCTCGAGCGGCAAGGACACGTTCTCCGCCGCGGTCAGCCCGGCCAGCAGGTTGAAGTCCTGGAACACGTAACCGATCGATCGACGCCGCAGGCGAGCCCGGTCGTTGCGCGACATGCCCGCGACGTCGACGCCGTCGATGCGCACCTCGCCGCTCGTCGCCTCTTCGAGCGTGCCGGCGATGGTGAGCATCGTGCTCTTCCCCGACCCGCTCGGACCCATGATCGCGACCAGCTCGCCGGCACCGACCACGAGCGACACCTCGCGGAGCGCCTCGACGAGCGCCGGACCCTCGCCGTACGACTTCGACACGCCACGGAGCTCGAGGGCGCCGCTCATTGCTCTGCGCTCTCGGCCGCTCGGGACAACTCGCTGCGCTCGCTCACCGCCGTGCCCCCACCCGCCGCCGCGGCCGCTTCCAGGTCGGTGCCGGCCACGCCGTCGCCTGCGGCGTCGGAAGGCGCTTGATGCGGGCGTCGGCCGCGTCGAGCCAGCGGATGACGGCATCGAGCCGGTAGATCTCGGCGTCGGCGACGAGCAGCAGACCGATGTCGTGCTCGTCGGCGTCCTCCTTGAGCCGGGTGTAGTCCTGCATCGTCTCGACGAGGTACCGGCGGTGCGCCTGGATCAGCTCCGCGACGTCGATCTCCGGCAGCCGCATCGCCACGAGGACCTTGATCACGAGCTCGTCGCGCGGGGGCGAGGACAGGTCGGGCGGCGTGCGCAGCCACCCGTCCAGCTCCACCGCACCGTCGGCCGTGATGCGATAACCCTTCTGCGGGCCCTCCTCGGCGGCATCGTCGGACTCGACGAGCCCGTCGCGCTCGAGGCGCTGCAACGTCGAGTACACCTGACCCATGTTGAGCGGCCACACCTCGCCGGTGCGGTCCTCGAACTCTTGACCGAGCTGGAGTCCGTACTTGGGACCCTCGCTCAGCAGGGCCAACAGCGCATGTCGCACGCTCACGGTGCACCCGACGATCTGTGTTCGCTGCGTATCATACTGCGTACACTACTCGGCACTGTGAACCGCCACAAGGCCTGAATGAGGGCTGCTACCTCCCGCGTGGGCGCAGCCGAAGGGCGGCGCCGGGGCGGGCCTGCATGAGGGCGTCGAGGCCCGCCTGGTCGAGCACGCCGAGAACCGGATAACCACCCGTGACACCGGCGTCGGGACCGAGGATCACCGGCCGGCCGTCCCCCGGCAGCTGCACGCAGCCGGGCACCACCGGGAGGCTCGGCAGATCGACCGCGCGGACAGGGAGCGCGGGGCCGGCGAGGCGGACGCCGATGCGGTCGCTGCGGGGATCGACGCGCCACACCACCTGTCGGAGCTGATCCCATCCGTCGCCGCCGAGGACGTCGTCATGGGGTCCCGGAGCGAGGTGGAGCGTGAGCTCGTCCGCCGGCGGCACCACCGGAACCGGCTCGAGCCACGCCTCGTCGCGCCCGAGATCACCGACCGGGAGCGCGTCGCCGGCCTGCAGTGGCGGCGGACCGATGCCGCCGAGCGTGTCACGCGAACGGCTGCCGAGCACCGGGGGGACGGCGATCCCACCCCGCACGGCGACGTAGGCGCGCACGCCGATCGTGGCCGGGGTGAGCCGGACCTCGACGCCGGCGTCCACGTGCAGCGCGTGGTCGGTGCCACGAGGAACGCCGTCGACGAGCAGTCCCACCCGGGCGCCGGTGACCGCGAGGACGAGCGACGAGCCGGTGCGCAGCACCAGACCACCGACGAGCACCTCCAGACCAGCCGCGCTCGGATCGTTGCCGCACAACCGTTGCGCCAGGGCGTGCGCGCCCACGTCGGCGGCACCCGACCGGCCGACACCCTGCGCCGCGAGCCCGGGCCGCCCGAGATCCTCGACGAGCGTCAGCGGTCCCGGCTCGACCACGTGCAGCGCGGTCACCGGTCGATCGGCACGAAGCGGACGCGGTCCCCGGGCTGCAAGCGCGAGGGCGGGTCGGAGCGCTCGTCGAAGAGCACTTCGGTAGTGCGCCCGAGGAGGTGCCAGCCGCCGGGCGAGTGTTGCGGGTAGATGCCGGTCTGGTCGCTCGCGATCGCGACCGAGCCGGCGAGCACCTTGACCCGCGGTGTGTCGCGTCGGGGCAACCGCAGGGCTGGGTCGAGCCCGGACAGGTACGGGAAGGCGCGGGAGAAGCCGAGGCAGACGACGGTGTACAGCGCCGCGGTGTGCAGTTCGACGACCTCGTCCACCTCGAGTCCCGTGCGCTGCGCGACTTCCCCGAGATCGTCGCCGTCGTAGACGACGGGGATCTCCCGCTCACGCGCTCCCGCGGCCGCACGATCGTCGGGCTGCAACACCGACAACGCCTCGATCAGCGCGCCGACCGGGACCGCGGACGTCACGAGGACGCTCCGCCATCCCGGCCGTGCGGTCGCGGCGAGGCCCGATCGCTCGATGGCGTGGCACCACGCGATCGCCCGTGCGCCGTCCTCCAGCTCGAGGAGCACCCCGAGGTCGCCGAACCGCCGCCAGCGAAAGGGCAGGGCGCCGGCGTTCATCGCGCGACGAACGCGGCGACGATCGTCCCCTCGGCCTCCAGCAGCTGCCGGACCGCTGCCGCGACCGCAGCGGCGCCGGGTGTGTCCCCGTGGACGCACAGCGACTCGAACCGTCCGGTTGCGGCCAGCCGCGCCGCTTGCGCCGCGGCGTGGTCAGGGTGCTCCAGCAGCGCGCCCGGCTCCGTCCGTGGCACGAGCCGACCGGCCGCGTCGTAGGCGCGGTCGGCGAAGCCCTCGCTCACGACGCGCACCCCGGCCGCCGCGGCGTGGCGCGCGAGCGCGCCGTCGGCCATCGTCATCACCGGCAGCGACCGGTCCCAGGCGAGCACCGCAGCGATCACCGCGGTTGCCTGCGCGTCGTCGATCAACGTGCGGTGGTACAGCGCGCCGTGCGGTTTCAGGTACGCCACCCGACTGCCCGCCATCCGCGACAGCCCGTCGACCGCAGCCAGCTGGTAGAGCACGTCGGCCTCGAGATCCGCGGCAGCGACGTCCATCGGCCGGCGACCGAAGCCCTCGAGGTCGCGGTAGGAGACCTGCGCGCCGATCACGACGCCGAGATCCGCGCACCGCGCGACGGTCGTGCGGATCGTACGGGCGTCGCCGGCATGGAACCCGCAGGCCACGTTCGCGCTCGTGATCCACGGGAGCAGGGCCTCGTCGTCGCCGACGCGCCGCTCGTCGAACGATTCGCCGATGTCGGCGTTGAGGTCGATGGTGCGCGCCACACGGCCCACGGTAGCGACGTGAGGAACCCGACTCGACCGCGCCGGTGGTGCGGTTGGTCCGAGAACCGTCTAACGTTCGACAGATGTCGGCCGTTCAGGATCCTGGCCTCTTCCAGGCGCTCGACTACGAGCTCGACGACCGGATCGTCGCCGACACACCGCAGCGGATGAAGGCGTTGGGCGAACCCGTCCGGATGCTCGTGCTCGACCTCGTGCTCGAGCGGGCGATGAGCGTGACCGAGCTCGCCGAGCGGATCGGCAGGGCGAGGGGGACCATCGCCCACCACGTCGACGTGCTCGTTGCCGCCGGGCTGCTGAAGGTGGTCCGCACCCGGAAGGTGCGCGCGGTGACGGAGCGCTTCTACGGCCGCACCGCCCAGACCGTCGTGATGACGCACAGCCCGGAAGGCGACCTGCCGTTCTTCGCCGAAGCACGAGCCGAAGCCGACTGGGACCGGCTCCGCGACGAGTCCTCCGGTGGCGGCTTCACGATGCGCCACGCCCGGATCCCGGACGAGCGGGCGAGCGAGTTCGTCGCCCGCCTCCACGCGCTCGCGCTCGAGTTCAGCCGCCTGCCGCGCGAAGGCGACCGGGAGTTCGCGCTGCTCGCCGCCGTGTTCCCGACCACCCGCCCCGTCAGCCCCCGTCGGAAGGACGAACCGTGACATCGACCGACGCACCTACCAAGGCGCGCACCCCCCTCGGGTCGAGCTACCGCAAGCTCTTCGGCGCGAGCGTGATCTCGAACCTGGGCGACGGCGTCGGCACCGTCGCCTACCCGTGGCTCGCATCGGCGGTCACGCGCAACCCGCTGCTGATCTCGCTCGTCCCGGTCGCGGGGCGGCTGCCGTGGCTCGTCTTCTCGTTGCCGGCCGGCGTGATCACCGATCGCGTCGACCGCCGGCGAGCGATGGTCGGCATGGACGCCTGCCGCTTCGTGCTCGCCGCGGTGGTTGCGCTCGCCGTGCTCGCGCGGCAGGGATCGCTGCCCGGCCCGGACGAGGTCGCTGCGATCGTCGGCACCGAGTGGGTGCTCTACGTCACCGTGGTGATCGCCACGCTGTTCCTCGGCATGGCCGAAGTGCTGCGCGACAACGCGGCGCAGACGATCCTGCCGGCGATCGTCCCCGCTGCGGGGCTCGAGCGGGCGAACGGACGGATGTGGAGCGCGGAGGGCGTCGCGAACACCTTCGCCGGTCCCCCACTGGGATCGCTCCTCCTCGCCGCTTCGTTCGCGTTGCCGTTCATCGTCGACGCGGCCACGTTCCTCGCCGGAGCCGTGCTCGTCGCGATGATCCCGGGCTCGTTCCGCGCGGACCGCCCGGACGACCCCGCGCCGGCTCACTGGCGAGCGGAGCTGCGCGAGGGCGTGGGCTGGCTCTGGCGACACGAGCTGTTGCGCCCGATGGCGATCATCCTCGGCGTGATGAACGCGGCGGGGATGGTCAGCTTCGCGACGTTCGTGCTCTTCGCACAGGAAGTCCTCGGCGTCGGCCCGCTGCTGTTCACCGTGCTCGGCATGGGCGGCGCGCTCGGCGGCATCGTGGGCGGGACGTTCGCCTCCGCGATGTCACGGCGGCTCGGCAGCGGTACGTGCCTCGGGCTCACGCTCGCAGGGAGCGCGATCGTCGCGGCCGTGATCGCGGTGACGAGCTGGTGGCCCGTCGTCTTCGTGATGTTCACCGCGTTCTCGTTGCTCGGCATCCTGTGGAACGTCATCACGGTGAGCCTCCGCCAGACGATCATCCCGCCGCATCTGCTGGGTCGGGTGAACAGCGTCTACCGCTTCTTCGCCTGGGGGATGATGCCGGTCGGCGCCGCACTCGGCGGTGGTGTCGTCGTGGTCGTCGACACGTTCGCGAGCCGGGACGTCGCGTTGCGGGCCACCTGGGTCGTCAACGGCGCGATCCACGCCTTGCTCTTCGCGTTCGGTCGGCGGAAGCTGACGACGGCGAAGATCGAAGCCGCCCGCACCGCGGAGCGCATCGACGACTGATCGAGGGGTGCGACCATGACCGAACCCGACGACATCGGCCTCGACGAGGCGTACGCGGTCGTGACGCCGGAGGACAGCCGCAGGCTCTACGCCCGCTGGGCGGAGACGTACGACACCGGCTTCGTCGAGGCGAACGAGTACCGCTACCCGGAGCGCGTCGCGGCGATCTTCGTCGAGGTCGCAGGCGAGCTCGACGGACCGATCCTCGACGTCGGTTGCGGCACCGGACTCGTCGGCATGGCGCTCGCCGATACCGGGCACGGCGACGCCCACATCGACGGCATCGACATCTCCGCGCAGATGATCGACCGCGCCGCGCGCCGCCAGCGCGCCGACGGCAGCCCGGTGTACCACCGGCTGATCGAGGCAGACCTGACCCAGCCCGTCGAGCTCCCCGACGGCAGCTACGCCGGCGTGGTCAGCGCCGGCACCTTCACGCACGGCCACCTCGGGCCGGACGACCTCCACCGCCTGCTTCGGCTCGGCAGGCCCGGAGCGATCTTCGTCGTCGGCATCAACTCGCAGCACTACGAGGCTCGCGGCTTCGCCGCCCGACTCGACAGCGATGTCCGTTCCGGCGCGATCGAGGATCTCGTCCTGCGCGAGATCCCGATCTACGCAGCGGACAGCCCGCGGGCCGACGACCTCGCGATGGTCGCCGTGTTCCGGCGCGGCCACGCGAGCCTTCCGGCACCCACGTAGTAATCGACTCCATTAGAACCTGCTACCGTCTTCCGGACCACCACCGGGGGTGTCGCTCGATCATCGGAGGCGCAGCGTGGAGTTCGGAGTCTTCCTCAACGGCTACATCCCTGGGCCGGGCGCCCATGACACGGGATGCGAGCACACCGCCCTGATGCGGGAGGCGGAGTACGCCATCGCCGCCGACCGTCATCGCTGGAAGTACGCGTGGTTCGGCGAGCACCACGCGCTCACCGAGTACAGCCACATGTCGGCACCCGAGGTGATGATGGGCTACGTCGCGGCGCGCACGGAGCGCATCCACCTCGGCTCCGCGATCACGAGCCTGCCGACGCGCAAGGAGCACCCGGTTCGGATCGCCGAGCGGGCGGCGATGCTCGACCACCTCACGGGGCGACGCTTCGAGTTCGGCACCGGCCGCGGCGCGGGCAGCCACGAGGTCGCGACGTTCAACATCCTCGACACGAACGACACCAAGGCGCAGTGGGACGAGGTGATCCACGAGATCCCGCGCATGTGGGAGCAGCGCGACTACGACTTCCACGGCGAGCACTTCACCGTGCCGACGCCGCACAACGTGCTGCCGAAGCCGTACGGGCCGGGCCATCCGCCGCTCTGGGTCGCCTGCGGCAACCCGCCCACGTTCGCCAAGGCCGGCGCCCACGGCATCGGCGCCATCGCCTTCAACTTCGAGCCGATCCACAACTTGAAGGGCAGGGTCGAGTCGTACAAGGAGGCGATCCAGCACCCGACCGACCAGATCGGTCAGTACAGGAACGACAACGTGATGATGACGAACGCGGTGATCTGCCTCAACGACCGGCGCCGGGCGCGCGAGATCGCGCTCACGGCGGGGCGCGGCTACCTCGTCACGATGGTGAACCTCTACCACGACACGATGCCGAAGTCGCCGCACGCCCGCACGTGGCCGGAGCCACCCGTGCTCCTGCCGAACGACGAGGACCTGCTCGACCAGCTGATCGCGGGCGGCTACCTCCTGTGCGGCACGCCGGAGGAGGTCTGCGAGCAGCTCGTCCGCTACCAGGACGTCGGCTGCGACCAGGTCGTGTTCGGGCTCCCCGGGGAGGGCCTCCACCACGAGGAGATCCTCGAACAGCTCGAGGTCTTCGGCGAGCAGGTGATCCCGGAGTTCGATCACGACCCGGTGCATTCCACGACGCGGTACCGGGAGCAGGCGCAGCGCCGGTTCCCGGAGTTCTCGCACCCGGTGCCGGACGTCGGCGTCGAGCTGCTGCCGAACACCGCGCTGCTCCCGCTGCCGGCCTGACGCGCGGGCGTCGAGCGGGCTGACGCGCGGGCGTCGAGCGGCCTGACGCGCGGCCGTCGAGCGGCCTGGTCGGCAGCGTCTATCGTCTGCGCACTTGCCAGACCAGGGGGGTTGGGTCGATGTCACGTATCCGCCGAACGAGGCTCGTCCTCGCGCTCGCACTGGCGCTCGGTGCACCCCTCGTCACGGCCACACCGGCTGCTCACGCAGACGGGCCCGGCGCAGGAGCGCCCTGGGTCGTCAGCCTCGGCGACTCCTACATCTCGGGCGAGGCCGGGCGGTGGGCCGGGAACAGCAACGTCAGCCCTTCGTACACCGACGCACTCGGACCGACCGCGTACTACGACAACGGCGCGAACAGCGGTGAGGCGATCCCTGGTTGCCACCGTTCGAAGGCGGCCGAGATCCACATCGGCGGCGCGGTGAACAGCGCCAACCTCGCGTGCTCGGGTGCCAAGACGACGACGTCGGCGGGCAGCAGCTTCAAGCCGGGGATCGACTTCTACGCCGACGGCGCCGGGCGCAAGGGGCAGGCGTTGATGCTGCAGGAGTTCGCCGCGACGCACAACGTCGCGATGATCCAGCTCTCGATCGGCGGCAACGACTTCAACTTCGCCTCGATCGTGCAGCAGTGCGTCACGAACTTCCTCCTGTCGCCCTCGTGGTGGCCGAACTACTGCAACGACGACAATTCGGTGAAGTCGAACTTCACCGCCGCGAACGTGACCACGCGGACGAACGCGATCATCGGCGCGATCACGAACATCAAGACGGCGATGACGAACGCCGGCTACGGCCTCGGCAACTACACGATCGTGGTCCAGACGTACCCGTCACCGATCCCGACCAGCGCCGGCTACCGCTACGGGCAGAGCGGCTACACCCGCCAGAGCATCGGCGGCTGCGGTTTCTGGAACGCCGACGCCAACTGGGCGAACAGCATCGCGCTCGTGAAGATCAACGGCGCGGTTAGGAGCGCGGCCGCGGCGAGCGGACCGAACGTGAAGATCGTCGACCTCGCGGCGTCGTTCGACGGTCGTCGCCTGTGCGAGAGCTCGGTCGGCCTGCTCGAGGAGCGCTCGCTGACCTCCTGGACGGCGCCGGGCGCGGCCGACGTCACCGAGTGGATCCAGCAGATCCGCACCGTCTCGACGGTGTTCGGTCCGTACTACGTGCAGGAGTCGCTCCACCCGAACTACTGGGGCGAGCTCGCGATCCGCAACTGCGTGCGCCAGGCCTACAACGGCGGCTCGCCGCGAGGGGGCACCTGCACCCGCGGGACCGGGCTCAACGCACTGGGCGAACCCAACATGACGCTCGTCTGACAGCGATCCGGTGATCCGACGACCGCGCGATCCCGCGGTCGTCGGTCAGTGGAGCGACGGGGCGGACATCATCTCCACCGTCTCGGGACGACGACGCCACGAGGGACCGACGAGCACGAGCACGGCGACGAGGCACATGGCGATCCCGATCGCGCAACACGTGTAGGCGACGGTCCGTCCGAACCCTTCGTACAGCGCGCCCGCCGCAAGGGCGGTGATGCCGGCGACCAGGGTCTCGATGCCGCCGAGCAGCCCCTGCGCGCCCGCCTGGCGCTCGACCGGCGACACGAGACCAACGGCGACGCTCGCGCTCGACACCGTGAGCCCGTCGTTCAGTGCGTGCACCATGGCGACGACGAACATCGCGCCACCACTCGGCACGAGGCCGTAGAGGAGCATGAACACCGCGCCGCCGAGCATCCCGATCGTTCCGAGGCGGAACGGACCGATGCGCTGCGCCAGCCGGCCGCCCAATGGACCGAAGATGATGAGCGGCAGCGCGAACAGCGTGATGCCGATGTTGGCGATCCAGTCAGCGGTGCGGAGGTCGCTGAGGACGAGCGCCCAGAGTGCGTCGAACGTGCCGATCATCAGGAACACCGCGCTGCCCATCACGACGGCGGCGACGTAGCGCCGCGACCGCAACAGGTCGAACGCGAACCGGGCTTGCGGTGCGTCGTCGTGGTGGGTCTCCTCGACGTGCACGCGCGCGATGACCGGCAGGCACAGCACCGTTGCCGCCGCGATGAGCAAGAACGGCGCGGGGATGCCGAACGGTCCGGCGAGGACCGCCGAGACGGCCGGGCCCATCGCGAACCCACCGACATCGGCCGACAGCAACATCCCGAGGTTGGCGCCGAGCTGGTCGGGCTCGGCGAGGATCACGATGCGGCGCACGGCCGGCACCGCCATGCCGGCACCGAGGCCCATCACCAGCCGGGCGATGACGAGCACCAGGAACGTGGTGCCGAACGCCATCCCGACGAGGCCGACGATGTTGAGCAGCATGCCGAGGTAGACGAGCTGTCGCGCATGGCCGCGGTCGGCCAGCGGGGCGAGGAAGACCTGGGCGAGGAACGACGAGAAGAAGCCCGTGGCGACGACCACACCGAGCGCCGCCGGGCCGATGCCGTAGTCGTCGCGGAAGTCGTCGAGCATCGTGAACATCACGCCGTAGCCCGCAGCGAAGAGCGCCGTGAGGAGGCCGAAGGTGAGGACGAGTCTTCGACCGCGCATGAGGCGCGACGGTACCAACGCGCCGGCAGCGAACCTCCGCCGATTGTGCCCGCTGACGGACCCGCCGCCGCGCCACCGGGCGCGCCAGCAGCGGCGCGGCGCTCGACGTCAGCGGAGCGTGGTGTCGATCTCGCCGAGGATGTCCGGGGTGAGCTTCGGCAGCACGGCCATCGCCCCGAGGTTCTCGTGGACCTGCTCGACGCGGCTCGCACCGGTGATCACGGTCGAGACGTTCGGGTTCGCCGCGCACCACGCGATGGCGAGCTGCGAGAGCGAGCAATCGAGGCGGTCGGCGATCGACGACAGCGTGCGGACGGTCTCGTTGCGCTTCGGGTTGGTCAGCGCGTCGCGCAACCACTCGTAGCCCGGCAGCGAGGCGCGACTGCCCTCGGGGATGCCGTCGACGTACTTGCCCGAGAGCAGCCCGGACGCGAGCGGGCTCCACGTGGTCAGCCCGATCCCGAGGTCCTCGTACAACCGCGCGTACTCCTTCTCGACGCGACGGCGCTCGAACATGTTGTACTGCGGCTGCTCCATCACGGGCTTGTGCAGGTGATGGCGGTCGGCGATCAGCCACGCGGCGCGGATCTCGTCGGCGGTCCACTCCGACGTGCCCCAGTACAGCGCCTTGCCGGACGACACCATGTCGGACATCGCCCACACGGTCTCCTCGATCGGCGTCGCCGGGTCGGCGCGGTGGCAGAAGACGAGATCGACGAAGTCGAGCCCCATCCGCGCCAGCGAGCCGTCGATGCCCTGCATCAAGTACTTGCGGTTCAGCGTGTTCGTCATGTTGACGACGTCGCCGTGGATGCCCCAGAAGAGCTTCGTCGAGATGACGTACTCGTGACGGGGCCAACCCAGCTCGGCGATCGCCGCCCCCATGATCCGCTCGGACTCGCCACCGGCATAGGACTCGGCGTTGTCGAAGAAGTTGACCCCGGCGTCCCACGCGGCGGTGAGACAGTCGCGGGCGAGCCCCGTGTCGAGCTGGTTGCCGAACGTGACCCACGACCCGAAGGAGAGCACGCTCACCTGCAGCCCGGAGCGTCCGAGGTGGCGGTACTCCATGGTTCCGGTCGTGTCTCGTGCCATCGTGTTCATCTCCCAGTTCGACGTGTTCGCGGACAGCGACGGTACCCGCGCTCCTGCCGTCGATAACGTCCGCCTGGTGATCACCGCGCCCCAGGTCGAGCGATGAGGCGCTGGCGACGCCGGCTCACCGCCGGAGCCATCGACGACGCGGCCGCCGCCGACGCGTCGATCCGCGCCGTCGTCGCGCAGCGCCTCGCGGCGTGGGTGCACCTCGACGCCGCCGAGCGCGACCGCCTCGTCGAGATCACGATCGAGCTCGTGCGGACCACCCGCTGGGAGGCCGCACGCAACTTCGAGCTCACCGACGAGATGGTGCTGACGATCGCCGCCCATGCCGCGCTGCCCGTGCTCGAGCTCGGGGCTGACCGCTATCGCGAGGTGTCGACGATCATCGTGCACCCGCGGACGATCGTGCTCACCGGCACCCAGCCCGGCCCGGTGCCGGGGACCATGTCCGACGACCCGGAGCACCTCCTCGGCCAGGCGCACTACCGCGGCCCGGTCCTGCTGGCATGGGCCGCCGTGCTCCGTCAGGCGATGCGCCCGGCGCGCGGCGAGGACGTCGTCATCCACGAGTTCGCGCATCGCCTCGACATGCTCGACGGGCTCGTCGACGGCACGCCGCCGCTCGAGGACGGGGACGCGCATCGTCGCTGGGTCGAGGTCTGCACCGCCGAGTTCGAGCAGCTGCGCACGGGCGAACCGGACCCGTTGCTGCGGCGCTACGCGGCCATCGACCCCGGTGAGTTCTTCGCAGTCGTGAGCGAGACGTTCTTCACGCGGCCGACCGAGCTCGAGGCCGCGAAACCAGACCTGTACGACGTGCTGCGTGGGTTCTACCGTCAGGACCCCGCCGCCCGTGAGCGCCGCTCCCAGGCACGGATCGCCCCGGAGCAGCCGCTCGAGCGGTAGCGCGACGCTCCACTCGATCTCTGTTCACCGGCGGACGCTGCGCGTCCGCCGGTGAGCAAGAAACGGGCTCAACGCGGCTCAACGGGGCCGGGCGACGCGGGCGGCATCGAGCAGCATCCGCCGCTCCGCACGGGCGATCGCCGCCCGGGCCGGCTCGACGGCGTCGGGGTTCACCGAGATCGAGGTGATCCCCGCCCGCACGAGGTGCTCGGCGTAGTACGGACGGTTCGTCGGCGCCTGGCCGCACAGCGACGACGTGATGCCGACCTCGTTGCAGGCATGGATGATGTCGCGGATCGCGCCGAGCACCGCGGGGTCCTCTTCATCGAAGAGCTCGGAGCAGCGTTCGGAGTCGCGGTCGACGCCGAGCATCAGCTGCGTGAGGTCGTTGGAGCCGATCGACACACCGTCGATGCCGAGCGCGGCGTAGTCGGGGATCCGGTAGACGACCGAGGGCACCTCGGCCATGACCCACCGGTGCAGGCCGCGCTGGCCGCCGAGCCGGCTGTTCTCGATCTGCTCGAGGCAGTTCTCGAGCTCCCAGGCGGTACGCACGAACGGCAACATCACGTGCAGGTTCGGCAGCTGCTCACGGACCACCGCGAGCGCTTCGAGCTCCAGTCGGAACACCTCCGGCTCCTGCGTGTAGCGGTAGCAGCCGCGGTACCCGATCATCGGGTTCGCCTCGACGTCCTCGACCTCGCCGCCGGCGAGGTTGCGGAACTCGTTCGTGCGGAAGTCGGTCGTGCGGTAGATCACCGGCCGAGGCGCGAACGGCCGGCAGATCCGGACGAGCGCATCCGACAGCCTGGTCACGAACTCTGCGTCACGACCCTCGGCGATGAGCCGCCGCGGGTGCTCTCCAGCGAGCGCGTCGGTCAGGAGGAACTCGGCACGCAGCAGGCCGACACCGTCGACCGGGAGCGCGGCGACCGCGTCGGCCTGCTCCGACAGCGCGAGGTTGACGTAGAGCCGCGTTGCCGTCGGCTCGACGGACATCACTGCCGGGGGCGGCAGCGCGCGGTCAGCGAGCGAGATCGGAGCGGTCGGCAGCAGACCGGCCATCACGGTGCCGGCGCGGCCATCGATGGTCACCACCTCGCCGTCACGGAGTGCCGTGGTCGCGGTCCGCGTCGCGACGACGCAGGGTATGCCCAGCTCGCGGCTCACGATCGCGGCGTGGCAGGTGATCCCACCGCCGTCGGTCACGACGCCGGCGGCCTGGCGCAGGATCGGCGCCCAGTCCGGCGTGGTCATCGGGGCGACGAGGACGTCACCGGGACGGAAGGTCGACGACTCCTTCGGCGAGGCGAGGATGCGCACCGGCCCACTCGCCACACCAGGGCTGGCGCCGAGGCCGCTCAAGAGCGTGGTGCCGGGCGGCGCCTCGGCCGTGCTCGCGTCCGCGGTCGTCGTCGGTCCGCCGAGCGTCGTGATCGGCCGGGACTGGACGAGGTACAACGCGCCCTCGACGCCGTAGGCGAACTCCATGTCCTGCGGGACGCCGTAGTGCTCCTCCACGTCCATCGCCAGCTTGGCGATCTGGACGACCTGCTCGTCGGTCAGCTTGCGCTCCATGCCTCGTTGATCGAGCGCGATCGTCTCGTCCTCCCCCGTGGCGCTGCGCGTGATCGCGTGGTGCTGGTGGCCGACGCGGGCGGACAGGATCCGCCGGGTCGCGCGATCGACGAGGTACGTGTCCGGTTCCTCCTGGCCCGACACGAGCATCTCACCCTGGCCGAGCACGGCTTCGATCACGAGCCGGCCGGCGGTCGGCTCGGAGGGGTCGACGGTGAAGATCACGCCGGAACGATCGACGTCGACCATGCGCTGCACGACGACCGCGATCGCAGGCTCGTCCACGACGCCGCAGGCGGCCCGATAGGCGAGCACGCGGGCGCCGTAGGCGGACGCCCAGCACTCGCGGACCTTGTCCATCACGCCGCTTGTCGAGCTGACGTTGGTGAAGGTCTTGTTCATCCCCGCATACGAGGTGCCGGCCGTGTCCTCCGCGGTCGCCGACGAGCGCACCGCGACGAGCGCGCTCCCTCCGAACGTCAGCCGTTCGTACTCGCGGGTGATCTCGGCGGCGAGGTCCTCCGGGAGCGGCGCCGACATGACGATGTCGCTCATCTCGAGCGAGCGACGATCGGCCTCGTCGCTACCCGCGCCGAGCGGCGCGGCACCGAGCTCGCGCAAGCGGGCGCGCACGCCTGCCGCGTCCATCGCGGCCAGGTACGCAGGCGCAGTCACGACGAAGCCCGGCGGCACGGGGAAGCCGGCTCTGGTGAGCTCGCCGAGGTTCGCGCCCTTGCCGCCCACGAGGTCGACATCGGCGACCGACACGTTGTCGAAGCTCACGACTTGCTGCACTGCTACTTCGGTCGTCATGACCGGTCCTCCTTGGCCGCTGGCAACAGCGGCTCGTCGCCGCCGTGCGGGAACATCACCTGCGCGCTCAAGCCGCGCGTCACCTCACCGAGCTCGTTCGTGAGTGCGATGAGCAGGTCGTCGACGGACACGACGCCGATGACTCGATGACCGTCGATGACGGGAAGGCGCCGGTAGGCGTGCGTCCCGAAGATGCGCACGGCCTCGCGGACATCGGCGTCCCCGTCGACCGCGACGACGCCCATGCTCATCAGCCCGTCCACACGGGCGTCGGCCGGCACCCCGCGGGCGATGCCTCGTACGACGAGATCCCGGTCGGTGAGCACACCGATCGGGCGTTCACCCTCGACCACGATCACCGACCCGACGCCCTCTCGCGCCATCACACGGGCGGCGTCGACGATCGTGGCATCACCGGGGAGCGTCACCGGGGAGCGGAGCACCACGTCACAGACCTTCATCTCGCGACCTCCTCGTCGGAGCCTTCGGTTCCAGCCGCTGCACCGTCACGGTGCATCGGCTCGACCAACGCATCGGAGCCAGGGAAGTACAGCGTGGTGTGACCGTTGTCGTCCCAGCGCACGAAGTACGGCGGGCTGCCGTCTGGCCCGCGGACCTCCATCACCTCACCCCTGCGGTCGGGTTGACCGCTCCGGTGTCCCCGAACCACCAGCTGATCGCCACGAACCGCACGCATGCTGGACCTCCTTCGCTCTCCTAGCTGCGTTCTGCCACTGACGAGGGGTCACGAACAGGGCCATTGGTCGGTTCTCGACGGACTGCCGAAAGACCCTGGCCGTCATCGCGCGGACGGAGGTACATCGTGGACATGACCACCCGAGTCCGTCATCTCGATGAAGAGGTGCTGCGCCAGCTGGCCGCCGATCTCCGTGGGCCCTGCGTGTCGATGTACCTGCCACCGCAACGAGGAACGATCGGGCGCCTGGCGACCGAACGGCGCATCGAGCAGCTCCGCCGAATGGCGCGTGACCAGCTCGTGGCCGCTCCGTGGTCGTTCGACGATCGGTCGGTCTCCGAGCTGCTCGATCCGGCGATGCACCGCCTCGACACGGTCGAGCGCGAGCCGAACGAAGGGTTCGCGCTCTTCCTCACAGCGCTGAGCACCGATCTCGTGATCGTCCCGGGTGACACGCCGGAGCTGGTCACGGTCGCCGAAGAGGCGGACCTGCTCCCGCTCGTCACCGCCCTGGCGAAGCAGACCGAGTTCGATCTCCTCGTCCTGAGCCAGAACAACGTCCAGCTGTTCCGGAGCAGCGCCCACGACCTGCAGCCGATGGTCCGCTACGACCTGCCCCGCAGCCGTGAGGACGCGCTCTGGTACGAGCGCCACGAACCGAACCAGAGCGCGCTGCATCCAGGACCGTCGTTCAAGGACGAGCGCAAGGATTCGATCGAGCGGTTCATCGAGGTCGTCGAGCGCCGGCTGCCGCCACCCGTGCGCGAAGGCCGGCTGCCGCTCGTCGTCGCCGCCGTCGACTACGAAGCGGCGCTGTTCCGCAAGGCCAGCTCCCACCCGAAGCTCCTCGTGCTGACGAAGCTCGGCAGCCCCGACCGCGTGCCACTCGCCCGGTTGCACGATGCCGCCGCTGAGCTCGTCCTGCAGCACGGTTGTGCGGACCTCGAGGAGCGCCGCACCCGCTTCGCCGAGCTCGCCGGCACCGGCCTGACGGCAGACGATCCGGGAGAGCTCCGGGCCGCGGCCGCCGACGGCCGGATCGAGACGCTGTTCGTCAGCGACCACACCGCGCTCCCCGCCGTGATGATGGTCGAGATCGTCGCCGGCACGCTGCGGACCGGTGGCACCGTCGTGGCGAGCACGCCGTCGGACGCGCTCGGGCCCGTCGTGGCCGCGACGCTGCGCTACTGACGGCTCGCGAACGACACCCTCCGCATCACGGACGACCGCGACATGGATCCGGCATCACCATCACCACCCACGTTCGACGGGCTCCTGCCGCCGGCCATGGCCCGGCGCGCCGAGGACGTCGGCATCGCCAAGGCGGCGATGCCGATCGAGCGACTGTTCGCGCTGGCGGTGCTCGGCGGCGCGTTCATCGCGCTCGGCGCGATCTTCTCGACCGTCGTCACCGCCGGTGGCGGTTCGGCACCCGGGGTGACCCGGCTCCTCGGCGGTCTCTCATTCTCCCTCGGTCTCGTGCTCGTCGTCGTCGGCGGCGCCGAGCTGTTCACCGGCAACATGCTCCTGGTGATGGCCGCGGCGAGCCGGCGGATCCAGATGCGAGCGCTGGTGCGCAACTGGGCGATCGTCTACGTCGGCAACTTCGTCGGCGCGTCGGCGACCGCCGTGGCGGTCGTGTGGGCCGGTCACTACCGCTCGGGGGCGGGAACGGTCGGTGTCCGGGCACTCGACATCGCAGCAGCAAAGACTGCGCTCGGCAGCCGGGAAGCGATCCTGCTCGGCATCCTCGCCAACGCGCTCGTGTGCCTCGCGGTCTGGCTGTCGTTCTCGGCGCGGACCACGACCGATCGGGCGATCGCCGTGATCCCGCCCGTCGCGGCGTTCGTCGCCGCCGGCTTCGAGCACAGCATCGCGAACATGTACTTCATCCCGGCCGGGCTGCTCGTGAAGGCATGGGCGCCGGGATCGTTCTGGAGCGATGCGGGCGTGAGCGCCGCGGACTACGACGGCCTCACGTGGTGGCAGTTCCTGAGCGGCAACCTCGTCCCCGTCACGATCGGCAACGTGATCGGCGGCGGCGTGCTGGTCGGCCTGGTGTACTGGTTCGTCTATCTCCGTCGGGACGTCACAGCAGACGTCGATCGGCAGCCCACGCCGTGAGCTCGTGGCGGTTCGAGAGCTGGAGCTTGCGCAGCACGGCCGAGACGTGGGTCTCGACCGTCTTCACCGACAGGTGGAGTCGAGCGGCGACCTCGCGGTACGTGTACCCCCTCGCGATCAGCCGCATGACCTCCTGCTCGCGCGCCGTGAGCTGATCGAGCTCCGGGTCGCTCGGCGCCGGCAGGTTGCCCGAGAACGCATCGAGCACGAACCCGGCGAGCCGGGGCGAGAACACGGCATCGCCGTCGTGGACCCGTCTGATCGCGGCGACGAGATCTGCTGCGTCGATCGTCTTCGTTACGTAGCCGCGCGCGCCCGCACGGATGACGGCGACGACGTCTTCGGCAGAGTCGGAGACGGACAATGCCAGGAAGGTCGCCTCCGGCCAGTCGCGCATCACCGTCTCGATGATCGCCTTGCCGCCGCCATCAGGCAGATGCACGTCGACGACGGTCACGTCGGGCCGGGTGGCGAGGATGCCGGCGACCGCCTCGTCGACCGTGCCGGCCTCACCGACCACGTCCAGCTCCCGCCCGATCTCGGAGCGCACTCCGGCGCGGAACAGTGCATGGTCGTCGACCAGGAAGACCCTCACGACGGGATCGTCTCTTCGCTCGTGACGATCGGCAGGACGAGGTGGACCTCGGTACCGTGACCCGGCGACGACTCGATGGTCGCCGATCCGCCGGCTCGCTCGATGCGCGCCTCGATCGACTGGGCGATGCCTCGCCGATCGGTCGGCCCGTTGTCGCGCTCGAAGCCACAGCCGCGGTCGCGCACGAACGCTTCGATCTCCTCGGTCCCGACCTCGACGAACACGGACACCTCGTCGACGCCGCTGTGCTTGGCGGCGTTGACGGAGGCCTCGCGCATCGCCGCGACGAGCGCGACGGCGCCCTCGTCCATCGGCCGGTCGCCGACCATCACGATCTCGATGCGGATGTCGTAGAGCCCCTCGACCTCGTGCGCCATCGACTTGACGGCGCCCGCGATCGTCGGCTCCTCGTCACCGGTCGTGCCGTAGAGCCACTCGCGCAGCTCGCGCTCCTGGCGTCGGGCGAGCGTGACCGTGCGCCGGGGATCGTCAGCGTTGCGCTGGATCAGCGCGAGGGTCTGCAGCACCGAGTCGTGGAGGTGGGCCGCCATCGCCTCGCGCTCCTCGGAGCGGATGCGTTGCCGGCGTTCCGCTGCGACCTCCTGCGCCGCCCTCGCCAGCCACGGTCCGAGGAGCACCGCGACGCCGAAGATCGTGATCGCGGTGGCGTACACCCCGACCTGCAGCCCGCCCGAGACGCCACCCTGCAGCCCCACGAGCACGAGCCCGAGCGCGATCAACGCGGCACCAGCGACGACACGGGCGCGAGCATGTTTGCCGGCCACGACGTCAGCGAGCGGGCTCGACGCGAGCGGTCCCCACGCACCGTGCACGCCGGCATCGGGCTGGAGTGCGCCGCTCAACGCAATGCCGGCGACGACGACGATCAACGGCACCATCGGCACATCACCGAGCCAGAGACCGGTCGACCGCACGACGAGCGCAACACCGATCGTGATGCAGCCCACCGCCAGGCTGCGGCGCTGGTCCGGCGGGTGAGCGGGCGGCAGCTGGGAGCCGGGCGGCTGCGAGAAGAAGTAGCCGGCGGCATACAGGACGGCGCCGAGCCCGCCGGTGAAGCAGAGCACGACGAGCGCACCGCGGACGACGAACGGATCGACGCCGTGCTGATCGGCGAAGCCACCGGCGACGCCGGCAACGACACGATGGTCGTCCCGGCGGGCGAAGCGGAGCGGTTCCGGCGTGGTCATGCACCACCGATCGTCGCGCGCTGGAGCAGGACTGTCATCGGGGACCGACCCTGATCGCAGTCGACCGGGCTCAGGGTCGGATCAGGGATCGTCGAGGGTTCTCCCCGATGGTGGCGACGTCCGTCCGGCCCGATGCTCATGGCATGGAGGAAGGAACTGCAACCATGGACACCGACAAGATGGACGAACACCGACACGACGAGGGCGCGCCACTGCCGCCGCCCGTCCCCCCGCCTCCCGCCGCCTCGACGTCGTGGTGGCTGACGCCGGTCGCCCGCGACCCGGAAGCCGGCCATCTCGGCGGTGTCGTCGCCGGTGTGTCCCGTGCGTACGGGTTCGACCTCAAGACGACCCGCATCGCGATCGTCATCGGGAGCATCGTCCTGCCGGCGATCCTGGTGCTGTACATCGCGGCGTGGGTGTTGCTGCCGCCGCGGCCCGAGGAGGCGGTGCCGTTGCGCGACGTGGTCGTCGACCGGCGCCGGCTCCCGCTGATGGTCGCGATCGGGCTCGCGCTGGTGGCCGGCGGCGTGGGCTCGTTCGGTTCCTGGTTCTTGTTCGGCGGTCTGCCCTGGGGCGTCGCCTTGATCGCGCTCGGCGTGCTGCTGTGGGCCGCACCCAACATCGCCTGGCGCTCCCGGACGGACGTGCCCGTGCAACCGCTCCCCCCGCAGGCTCCGATGGGACCTCGCGCCGCGACGGCACAGGCGCCGCTCGGGATCCCGCCGCTGCCGGCATCGACCCGTCCGGTGCGCCGGCGGGTCCCGGTCGTGCCGATCGCGATGCTCGTCGCGTCGACGATGGTCGGGATCGCGAGCATCGGGGACGCCCTCGACTGGTGGGATGCGTCGGTGTTCGGGTTCGCGATCGCCTCGCTCGCGATCTTGCTGTTCGGCACCGCACTCGGCGCGCTCGTGAACCGCAGTTGGGTGGGTCTGCCGTTCTTCGTGCTGCTCTGCGTGCCGATGACGTTCTTGCTCATCACGCGCCCGAACCTCAACGGTGGCATCGGTGAGCGCACGTACTCGCCCACGACGCTCGCGCAGGCGCAACGACCACAGTCGCTGGCGATCGGCGAGCTGACGCTCGACCTCACCGAGCTCCCGGCCACGGAGCGATCGGTCTCCGTGCGCGCGGAGGTGGGATTCGGTCGGTTGCGCGTGATCGTGCCGGACGACGTGGTGATCGAGCTGACGAGCGACCTCGGCGCCGGTCACATCGTCGTCGAGGGTGACGAGGTCGCCGATGGCCTTCGCCAGCTCGACGAGCGCACCGACCTGCCGGCTGCTTCCACCGACGCCGACCGGCGCACGTTCCGGCTCGACCTCGAGCTCGGCGCGGGCGAGATCGCCGTCGACCGAGCGGTCAGCGGAGCGGGCTGATGCTCGGCCTGTCGGGGCTCACCGTCGTCGTGGTCGGCGCGCTACTGATCGCCGCGATGTGGGAGCCCGACGAGCTGCAGGACGCGGTCCACCGGCAGTCCCTCCACGGTGCGCCCGTTGCGCCCGACGACCGTGTCGGCGACGAACATCGCGTCGATGACCGCTTCCTCCGTGGCCTCCACGACGGCGCCGAAGCACTGGTCGAGCAGCGCTCCGTCGGTATCGGTCTCCACGCTCGGCCGGACGGTCGAGAAGGCCATGAAGATCTCGCCGGAGCCGTGGTGCGCCGTAGATCCGCAACGGGCGAGGCCGAGCCCGCAGCGCGCCGCCAGCCGCTCGAGCGACCGCGGCCCGAGCGGCGCGTTCGTGGCGACGACGGCGATGCAGCTCCCCGCCGGGCGCGGCGGTGAGGCCGTCTCCTCGGCTCGGGCAGCGGCCAGCGCCCGTCCGACCGGGTGGCCGTCGACGACCAACCGCCGCTGCTCACCCCAGTTGCTGAGCACGAGCACCCCGATCGCGTACGGGCCGACGAGCCGCGACGCGCTCCCGATCCCGCCCTTGTACCCGCAGGTGATCATCCCCGTTCCGGCGCCGACGGCGCCGAGCGCGGGCGTGCTCGACGACGCCGAGGCGAGCGCGGCGCGGACGTCGTCCTCGGAGATCTGCACCCGCCGCGCATCGCTCAACCAGGAGTCGTCGCACTCGCCGACGACCGGGATCACCACCCGGTCGTCGCCGCACTGCGGATCCGCGTCGCACATCGCAGCGACGACGCCCTCGTACGCCCGCCCGACCTGCATCGTCGAGGTCAGCACGACGGGCGTCTCCAGCAGGCCCCACTCACGCAGCTCGATCGAGCCGGTCAGCTCGCCCGCCCCGTTGAGGACCGATGTCCCTGCGGCGAGCGGCGTACGGAAGACGTCGGCGACGCCGCCGGGGACGATGGCGGTCACACCGGTCCTGGCGACGCCGTTCCCGTGCGGCGGATCCGGCTCGTCCCGCCAGACGGTCGTGTGGCCGACGAGGACGCCGGGCACGTCGGTGATCGCGTTCGCCGGTCCCGGAGGCAGGAAGCCGATCGACACACCGAGGTCGCGGGCCCGTGGTCGAGCAGCCGGCCTCGCCGTCGGTACCGGCGGGCGCGGCTCCGTCATGGACGGCACCGTACCGAATCTCTGCTACACGTCTGATCGTGACTGCCTCGCAACCGCCGCTGCGGCTCCCCGTGGTGCACGCCCCCGAGAGCGCCCGCCACGACGTCGAGACGGGTGTCTGGTGCGGCGTGACCGAACCCGCCGATGAGCTCCCGATCCGGGCGGAGATCATCCGCGGCGCCTGCGAGGCCGCCGGCGCGACGCTGCACCTCGCCGTCCCGCACGGGCTCGAACCGTTGCGGCGGATCCACACACCTCGCTTCTTGGAGGTGATGGCGACCGCGTACGAGCGCTGGGTCGCCGACGGGCACCTGACCGATCCCGGCGCGCCCTACGTCACCGCGTACTTCTTCCCGCCGGTCGGCGGGCGCTTCGGTGGTGACCCGGGCCGACCAGCGGCGACGATCCGCGCCGAGATCGGCCGCTACGCGATGGACACGATGACCGGCATCGGCTCCGGCACGTGGGAGGGCGCCGTCGCAGCCGCCGACGCCGCGCTCACCGCGACCGACCTCGTGCTCGCCGGGGCACCGAGTGCCTACGCGATCTGCCGCCCGCCGGGACACCACGCCGGACCGTCGTTCTTCGGCGGCAGCTGCTACCTCAACAACGCGGCGGCCGCCGCGGCGCACCTACGGGCCGGCGGCTGCGAGCGCGTCGCCGTGATCGACATCGATGCCCACCACGGCAACGGCACACAGGCGATCTTCTGGGACGATGCAGCGGTGCTCTACGCGTCGCTCCACGTCGATCCGGGTGCGGGCTGGTTCCCGCACACGGTCGGCTACGCGGACGAGCGCGACGCGTCGGGAACCAACGTGAACCTGCCGCTCGCCCCTGGCACGGGCGACGACGACTGGCTCGCCGCCCTGCATGAGCTGTGCCGCGAGACGCTCCGCTTCGGCGCCGACGCACTCGTCGTCTCGCTCGGCGTCGACGCGGCGACCGAGGATCCGAACGGGCCGCTCGAGGTGACGAGCGACGGGTTCGCCACAGCCGGCCGGATGCTCGGCCGGATCGAGGTGCCGACGGTGCTCGTCCACGAGGGTGGGTACGTGCCGGAGACGCTCGGCCGGCACACACTCGCGCTGCTCCGCGGCCTCGAGGAGATGGCGTGACCGACCACGCCCGGTGGGTCGGTACGGACGAGCACGGCGGCGTACCGAGCCAGCGTCGCGCCGACGTCCAACCGCCGTCGGGATGGCGCCTCGACGCGATCGCCGCCACAGAGCGAGCCCGCAGCCTCGCCGTCTCCCCGGACGCCGGCTCGCTCGCGTACATCCACGATCGCGACGGTTCCGACGTGTGGGTGACATCGCTCGGACCCGCGGCCGGGACGCCGCGACGGTTGACGACCACCCGCCCGCCGGCGCCCTACTGGGAGGACACCGCCGTCAGCTGGTCGCCGGACGGTGCCCGGCTCGCCTTCTCGGACGACGGGTGGGTGACGGTGGTCCCCTCGGCCGGTGGTGTCCCCGTGCGAGTGACCGAGGCATCCGATCCCGTTTGGGTCGACGACCGCACGCTCCTCGCGGTGGCCGAGCGCGATCGTCGCAGCCTGATCGTGCGCTGCTCGTGCGACGACGCGTGGCCGGTGCCGGTCGCGAGCCATCCGGAGGGTGACGCCTACGGACCCGTCGTCGCGCCGGACCGTCGACACGTCGTCTACACCGTCTGGCGTCACGACGACCTCGATCGCCGAGAGCTGTGGATCACGCCCGTCGACCCGGTCGCCCGTGACGAGGCGCGCCTGGTCGCCGAGCTGCCCGGCCTGCTCGACGGTGGCCCGGCGTTCTCGGCCGACGGCACGCGCATCGCCTACACCGCACAGGTCACCGACTGGTGCGAGCTGTACGTCGTGCCGGCCGACGGCTCGTCGTCGCCGCGCATGGTCACCTCGACGGAGGCCGACCTCGGCCCGCTCGCGTGGCACGCGTCCGGAGCAACGATCGCGTCGTGCCGCACTCGCCGCGGCCGCAGCGAGCTCGTCGTGATCGACGTCGACTCCGGCACCGTCGAGGTGGTCGCCGGCGGCGGGACGTGGGCCGAGCCGGTGTGGGCCGGCGACGACCTCGTCGCGACGTACGAGGACCACCGCGTTCCGCCGCGCGTCGAGCTGGTCACACCGGCCACACAAGATCGACGCGTCCTGCTCGCGCCGACGCCGGCGAGCATCCTCGTCGCACCTCACGTCACGCCCGAGGAGCTCGTCTTCCCGTCGGCGGACGGCCGCGAGGTGCACGCGTTCCTCTACCGACCCGCCGATGCCGAGCGGGAGGGAACGGCACCGGTGCCGGCGATCGTGCACGTCCACGGTGGCCCGGCCGCCGTGTCGGGCGACGAGTGGGACGGCGTCGTCCAGTACTTCGTCGCCAAGGGGTACGCGTGGTGCAGCGTCAACGTCCGCGGCTCGACCGGCTACGGGCGCGAGCACGAACGCGCGAACCACGGCGACTGGGGAGGAGGTGACGTGCGCGACGTGCTCGCCGCCCACGATGCCCTCGCCGCGCTCGGCTGGGTGGACGCGGCGCGGGTCGCGGTCTACGGCCCGAGCTACGGGTCGTACCTCGCGCTCTGCGCCGTCGCCATGGATCCCGCGCACCGTTACGCCGCGGCGATCTGCAAGTACGGCGACTGCGACATCCTCACGAGCTGGTCGCAGGGTGACCGCGGCGGTGTGATCGAACAGGAACGAATGCTCGGGAGGCCGCGGGCCGAGAACCGCCGGCTGTACGAGATCGGTTCGCCGTACCACCAGCTCGAGCACGTGGAGGTCCCGATCCTCGTCGCCCACGGCGAGCGCGACGAACGAGTCTCGCCGCAACAGAGCGCTCAGCTCGTGAGCCGCCTGCGTGAGCTCGGCAAGCGCTACGAGTACGTCACCTACCCGACCGAGGCGCACGGATTCCTCCGTCCCGGTCCGTTCCTCCACTTCTGGCAGCGCTTCGAGCGTTTCCTCGACTGGCACTTGATGTGAATACCGTGACGCCATGCCCGTGAACAGCTTCGACGTGATCGTCATCGGGGGTGGTCACAACGGGCTGGTCGCCGCCGGCCTCCTCGCGAAGTCGGGCAAGCAGGTCGTCGTGCTCGAGCGGCGCGAGGTCGTCGGCGGTGCCGCGATCACGGAACTGCCGTTCGGCCCCGACTTCAAGGTGACCGCGCTCTCCTACGTCGTCAGCTTGATGCCACCCGCGATCAGCCGCGAGCTGCGGCTCGCGGATCACGGCTACAAGATCTACCCCCAGGCCGGGTACTTCGTGCCGTACGAGGACGGGCGCCACCTGCAGATGGCCGACGATCCCGCCGAGCGGCACCGCCAGATCAGCAAGTTCTCGGTGAAGGACGCGGAAGCGATGGTGCGCTGGGACGCGTGGCTCGGCGGCCTGGCCGCTGTGCTCGGTCCGCTGCTGTCGGCGGTGCCGCCGCGCATCGGGTCGAAGCGGCCTGGCGACTTGTTCGATCTCTCGAAGCTCGGCTGGCACCTGCGCCACCTCGACGTCCAGACGGTCGGTGAGATCACGCGGCTGTTCACTGCCTCGATCGCCGATCTGCTCGAGGCAGAGTTCGAGTCGGACGCAGTGCGCGGCGTGCTCTCCGTCTCGGGTGTGATCGGTACGTGGGCGGGACCACGGTCTCCGGGGACGGCGTACGTGATGGCACACCACAAGATCGGCGACATCGGGCCGGCGGGCGGCGACGACGGCAAGCTCGGCGCGTGGGGCTTCCCGGAGGGGGGCATGGGGGGCGTGACGACCGCGCTGCGGTCCGCCGCCGAGCAGTTCGGCGCGACTGTTCGCACCGACGCGCCCGTCGCCCGCATCACGACGCACGGAGGACGCGTCAGTGGAGTCGTGCTCGCTTCGGGCGAGGAGTTTCTCGCGCCGGTCGTGATCACCACCACGCACCCGAAGATCTCGTTCCTCGGCCTGCTCGACCGCAGCGAGCTGCCGGACGACTTCGTCACCTGGATGGAGCGGTGGCAGACACGGTCGGGCACGGTGAAGGTCAACCTCGCGCTCGACCGGCTGCCGACGTTCACGAGCCATCCCGAGTTCCATCCCGACGTCCACGGTGGGACGATCGTGATGGCGCAGTCGCTCGACCGGGTCGAGCAGGCGTTCCAGGACGCGGTCGCGGGACGGCCGGCGGCGCTGCCGTTTGCGGACATCTGCGTCCCGAGCGTGTTCGACCCGACGCTTGCGCCCGAAGGCAAGCACGTGATGAGCATGTTCACGCAGTGGGTGCCGCACGAGTGGGCCGCCGAGCCACACCGCGACGAGCTCCACGCCTACGCCGACCGGTTGATCGCCAGCGTTGAAGCAGTCGCGCCGGGGTTCACGAGCTCGATCCTGCACCGCCAGGTGATCGGGCCGTACGAGATGGAGCACACGTACGGCCTGATCGGCGGCAACATCTTCCACGGGGAGCTGTCGGCCGGGCAGCTGTTCCACATGCGGCCGGCGCCGGGGTTCGCCGACTTCCGCACGCCGATCCGGGGCCTCTACCAGGCCGGCTCGGCGACCCACGGTGGAGGTGGCGTCACCGGCATCCCGGGCTTGAACGTCGTCGCCGCGATCCGCGAAGACGCCCGCGCCGACCGCCTGAAGCCCTGGCGCCGCCCCCACTGACGCCCACCCCGACCGTCCGTCGACACCCCGTTTCGCCAGCACCCACCCGACACCCCCACCCCCGATCCGCACGACTCGGGTGTCAGGGCAGGGTTTTCGATCGCCGGCGATCGATTCCGCTGCCGCGTCCGCCCGCGACCAGCCCCAAGGTGTCAGGCAGGGTTTTCGATCGCCGGCGATCGATTCTGCTGCCCAAGTCCGCCCGCGACCGCTGGATCGGTGGGCCCAAGGTCTCAGGCAGGGTTTTCGATCGCCGGCGATCGATTCTGCTGCCCGCGTTCGGCTGGGCGGGGGACGGCGGCGGGGCGGGGACGGCGGCGGGGCGGGGACGGCGGCGGGCCGGGGTCAGTGGGACGACGACGTGAGACGGAGGCGGCTCTCGACGTCTTCGCGGTTCACGTAGCCGCCGCACAGCCGGCGGTGGCCGGTGAACGCCGCCCGACCGTGGAGGACGCGCCAGTTGTCGAACAGCAGCGCCTCGCCCGGTGCGAGCACGCGACGCCACTGCATCGCGCGGTCGTTGGCGATCACCTCGAACGCCCTGAGCGCGTCGTAGAACGCCACCATCTCGTCCTCCTCCAGGAGGAACGGCGCCCGGTCGTAGTTGTTGAACGACACCTGCACGAGTGCGCCGGTGTGGTCGTGGCGGAAGACCGGCCGTGCGGCCATCAGGTGCGAACCGTCGCCGATGTACTGCCCCGGCACGGCGACCCGGGACAGCGTGGCGTGGTGCTGCGGCGTCTCGCGCGCCAGCCGCTCGGCGATCGCGAACGCGTCGACCATCGTCGACTCACCGCCCGTCCCGTCGAACTGCAGGCAGTGCAGCAGCTGCACGCCAGGCGCGTCGTGGGAGTACGTGCCATCGGTGTGAGGGCGCAGCTCCAGGTTCGTGTACGCGGTGTCGGCCTTCGCCAGATCGGCGGTGAAGTCCCACATGCCACCGAAGATCGTCTCCCTGATGTAGCCGACGCGACGCAGGAGGGCCTCGGTCGCCGCGGGCGTCGCCGGCGTCCCATCGGCGATGCAGAACCCGTAGCGCGCCACGGCCGCCAACCAGCGGCCGACACCGTCCTCCGAGCCGATCACGTCCTCGTACGCGACGACGGGGAGCTCGCGCTCGATGGATGCTGCGTCCCACAGCACGATCGGGAGCTCGGCAACGGCACGCGACTGCTGTGGGTGCCGGTAGCGCGACAGGAACTCGACCGGGAGGATCGAGGTGGCACCGTTGCGCCAGCCGACCACCAGTGTTTCGTCCTGCACCACGGCCGATGCACCGACGAGGTCGCGCGGCAGCGCTGCGGTGAAGAGCTGCCGCTGCTGGGTCACCGGATGGAGGGTCGCGTCGTCGTGCGCGTGGTCGCGCAGCCAGATCCACGGGTAGCGGGTGACGGTCGCATCGTCCCAGGTGACCTCGAGCGACGTCGCGTCGCACAGCAGTGACGAGATGGTCGGCATGGCGAGCGCTCCCGGATCGCTGGGCACCTGCCCGATCGGCGTGCCCGGAAACCGATCGTAGAGCGGGCCGTGCGGCAGCTCAGAGCGGCGGACGACGCGCCGCGACCTCGGGCATCGCCAACTCGACCGCTCTCCCCACGCGGAGCACGGTGTCCTCCCGCCACCGCTCGCCGACGACCTGCAGCCCGATCGGCAGTGTGTCGCCGTGTTGGCCGCACGGAACGGAGAGCGCCGGGCAGGGCGAGACGAGGTTCCAGACCGCGGTCATGTCGGGTGCGTGGTAGCGGCCGTCGTCCGGCGGTGGTGCGTGGTCCCAGTCGACCTTCGCCGCCGGCCCCGGTGGGACGGCCATCGTCGGGCAGAGGATCGCCTCGTGGTCGGCGAACACGGACGCGACGCGTCGCCACAGATCGGTCCGCTCGATGTCCAGCCGCTTCACGTGCGCCGCGCTCAAGGTGTTGCCGTGCGAGATCAGCTCGAGCACCCGCGCATCCATGCGATCGTGGTGCTCCTCCACGAGGTGTCCGTAGTAGCCGGCCATGAACACCGCCCAGAGATCCATCCAGACGGCTTCGTCACGGGCGGTCATCGGCAGGTCGACCTCCTCGACGACGGCGCCGGCGGCGCGCAGCGCATCGGCCGCAGCGCGGACGGCCGCCTCGATCTCGACATCGACCGCCCAGCAGCCGAGGTCGATGCTCAGGGCGAGCCGGAGGCCGTGCACGTCACCCGCGACCGGCTGCGACAGGTCGAGCGGCGTCGTGATCGACATGATGTCGGCGTCGTCCGGACCCTGCGTCGCGGCGAGGAACAGCCGGGCATCGTCGACGCACCGGGCCAGCGGCCCGTGGTGGCTGATGTTGTCGAACAAGCTCGGCATGGAGTCCATCGGGATCCGGCCGAGTCCGGGCTTCAGTCCGACGATCCCGCACCAGGCTGCCGGGATCCGCACGGACCCGCCCATGTCGCTCCCCTCGGCGAGCGGCACGCAGCCGGACGCCACTGCCGCGCCCGCACCACCTGACGAGCCACCGGTCGTGCGGCTGAGGTCCCACGGGTTGCGGGTCACACCCCACAACGGGCTGTCGGTGATCAGGGAATGGGCGAACTCGGGTGCGGTGGTCTGGGCGACGATCACGGCACCGGCGCGCCGCAACGCAGCGACGACGTGGGCGTCACGTGCGGGCACCCAGTGCTCGTGCGTGTACGAGCCGAGCGTCGTGCGACGGCCTCCCACGGGCGTGGTGTCCTTCACGGCGACCGGCACGCCGTGGAGCGGGCCGAGCGCGGCACCAGAGGCGACCGCGTCGTCCGCCGCTCGGGCCGCGGCGAGCGCGTCGTCGTGCCACACGGCGGTGAAGCAGTTGAGCGTCGATCCGACATCCCCGATGCGGGCGAGGGCGTTCGAGACCGCCTCGGTCGCCGAGAGCTGGCGCGCACGGATGAGCGATGAGAGATCACCGGCGGAACGGAAGGCGAGCCCGTTGTCCATCCGCGGGAGCATAGGAGTCGACATCAGGTGCACGCTCGCCGTGCCGGCCGCTGAGCGGAGCCGTTGTGTCCGCCCGAGCCTCTGGGATGCCGTGCAATACTCGACCGCAATCGTGGGACATCGGGGAGACGGCAACATGCAGCATCGCATCGCTCGAACGATGGGCGCGGTCGCGCTCGCGACTGCGGGGTTGATGGTCCCGATCGCCGCCGGCACCGCCGGTGCACAGGACACGTTGACGTTCTCCGTCGGCACGACGCAGGACATCGACACGCTGAACGTGACCGCCGGCTTCCTCGTCATCGACTACGAGATCTGGAACCTCACGCTGCCGACGTTGACGAACAAGGCGGCCGCCGACTTCTCGATCGAGCCGGCGCTCGCCGAGTCGTGGACGTCGAGCGATGACGGCCTGACGTGGACCTACACCTTGCGCGAGGGACTCCAGTGGAGCGACGGCGAGCCACTCACGGCTGACGACATCGTGTACACGATCACGCGCTCGGTCGAGGAGGAGTGGCAGAACCACATCAGCACGACCGGCAACCTCACGGCCACCGCGCCCGACGAGCGCACGGTCGTCGTCACGAGCGCGGTCCCCGACCCGAAGCTCCCGATCCTCGACATGTACATCGTGCCCAAGCACGTGTACGAGACGATCTCGGCCGAAGACCTGCCGAACTACCCGGCAGACGACAACATCTCAGGCGGTCCGTTCCGGATCGTCGAGCGGCGCGAGGGAGAGTTCGTCCGGCTCGAGAAGAACCCGAACTGGTACGGCGACGAACCGGCGATGGACGAGCTGATCTTCCGCATCTTCGAGAACCCCGAAGCGCAGTACAACGCGTTGCGGGCCGGTGACCTCGACGCGGTCGACGAGGTGCCGACGCAGATCTTCCCGTCGCTCGTGGACGGCGCCGAGGAGAACATCACCGCGATCGGCGGCAACCAGGGTGGCTTCAGCGAGCTGGCGATGAACGCAGGCTGCGAAGCCGGCATCGGTGACGGCCACGTCGCGCTCAAGGATCAGAAGGTGCGCCAGGCGATCAACTGGGCGATCGACCGCGATCTCCTCGTCGACAAGGTGTTGAACGGGCTCGGCACGCCCGGCGTGAGCATCAGCCCGTCGGCGAACCCTGCCTTCGACCTGCGGGTGAGCGACGACGAGCGCTACACCTACGATCCCGAGCGCGCCGCGACACTGCTCGACGAGGCCGGCTGGACCGATGCGGACGGCAACGGTGTTCGCGAGAAGGACGGCGTCGACCTCCGGTTGCGGTTCTTCGACCGATCCGTCGGTGACGCATCAGCGACGACCGAGTTCCTCACGGGTTGGTTGAACGACGTCGGTATTGCGACGGAGGTGCAGACCTATGACGAGGACACGCTCACCGCGATCATCGGCAAGGGCGAGTTCGACCTGTTCACATGGGGTTGGGTGCCGTTCGTCGACCCTGACCCGATGCTCTCCTACCTCACCTCCGAGCAGGTCACGACCGACGCGGAGGTCGTCGGGTACAACGACGCGAACTGGTGCAACCCCGAGTACGACGCGCTCTACGAGCAGCAGAAGGTCGAGCTCGACGCGGCGAAGCGCGCCGACCTGATCCAGCAGGCGTTGATGGTGCTCTACACGGACGCGCCGTACGCCGTGATGTACAAGACGGACGACCTGCAGGCGTTCCGCTCCGACCGCTGGGAGAACTTCGTTCGCCAGCCCGCCGAGACCGGCCCGGTGCTCTTCACGAACACCTCGCCGGCGTACCTCTCGCTGACCCCGACGGACGGCGCCGGCGGTGGTGACGGCAGCAACCTCGGCCTCATCATCGGGGCGGTGGCCGTCGTCGCCGTGCTCGGAGGCGGCGGGCTGTGGCTGCGGGGGCGGCGAACGAAGCGTGACGACGACCGCGAGTGAGGCGGGCGGATGAACCTCCGCTACACCGTCAAGAAGCTGATCGGCGCGCTGGTGCTGCTCGCCTGCGTCGTCGTGTTCAACTTCTTCCTGTTCCGCGTCGTCGACCGTGACCCGCTCACGAAGTACCGCGGTCGGAGCAAGCTCAGCCCCGAGCAGCGCGAAGCCCTCATCGAGCGGTTCGGGTTGAGCGGCTCGAAGTGGGAGCAGTTCCGCAAGTACGTCACGCAGACGCTCAAGTTCGACTTCGGTCGATCGTTCGACACCACTCGCCCGGTGTGGCGCGAGATCGTCGACCGGCTCCCGGCGACGCTCCTCCTCGTCGGCATCTCGACGGTGCTCACGGTGCTGCTCGGACTCTGGATCGGCGCCAAGGCGGGCTGGCGGCGCGGCAGCCGGTTCGATCAGGTCTCGACGTCGGGCACGATGGTGTTGTACGCGACGCCCGAGTTCTTCCTCGGGATGCTCTTCCTCGCGTTCCTCGCCGGACGCACGGGGTGGTTCCCGGCCGGCGGCGTGCGCGATGTCGCTGCGGGCTACCACGGCATCGAGGCGGTGATCGACCGCGCCCACCACCTCGTGCTGCCGGTGTTGACGCTGACGCTCGGCTACCTCGGGTCCTACGCGCTCGTGATGCGGACCTCGATCCTCGACACGCTCGGCGAGGAGTACCTCACCACCGCCCGCGCGAAGGGGCTGCGTGACGTCGAGGTGATGCGCCGCCACGCGATACCGAACGCGTTGCTGCCGTCGGTGTCGCTCATCGCGATCAGCTTCGGCTTCGTCATCGGCGGCGCGATCACGACGGAGACCGTCTTCTCCTACCCGGGGCTCGGTCTCGCGACCGCCGACGCGATCCGCAACACGGACCTGCCGATGCTGCAGGCGCTGTTCCTGTTCTCGAGCGCGGCCGTGATCTTCTTCAACCTGTTCGCCGACCTCCTGTACGGCATACTCGACCCTCGCGTCCGGAGTGCGTCGTGACCGCGGTCGAGCCGCTCGCTTCGGCACCCGCCGAGATCAGCACGCCGCGCCAGTTGACGTGGGCCCGCCGCCGGCGGGCGATGGGCCGTGTGTGGGGAGAGCTGCGTCGTGACCGTGCCGGCTTCATCGGGTTCGTCGTGCTGACTGCGTTCAGCGTCGTCGCGCTCGCCGCACCCCTGATCGCCGACCGCAGCGAGCTGCGCGCCGCCGCCGGGAGGGACAACCCGGATCTCGCCAGTCCGAGCACGCAGTTCCTCCTCGGCACGGACGACATCGGCCGCGACGTCCTCGCCCAACTCGTCTGGGGCGCGCGCGTGTCGCTCTACATCGGGCTGCTGGCGACGATCGTCGCCGTCGTCATCGGATCGGTGATCGGCCTCGTCGCCGGCTACACCCGCGGCTGGCTGAGCTCGCTGCTGCTCGCGATCGACGACTTCTTCCTCGTCGTGCCGTTCCTCCCGTTGGCGATCGTGCTCGCCGTCATCCTCGGTCGATCGCCGACGACGCTCGCGCTCGTCATCGGCGTCACGTCGTGGGCGGGGAGCGCCCGGCTCGTGCGGGCACAGGTGCTGTCACTCAGCCAACGCGGCTACGTCGAGCGCGCGCGGGCCCTGGGCGGCGGCGGTTGGCACATCGTCACGCGGCACGTGCTGCCCGGCGTGGCGCCACTGATCATCGCGAATGCCACGCTGATCGTCCCCGGCGCAATCCTCGCCGAGTCGACGCTGTCGTTCCTCGGGTTCGGCGACCGATTCGCACCGTCGTGGGGGAAGATCCTCGACGGTGCACAGTCGAGCGGTGCGATCACGCTGAACGCATGGTGGTACTACCTGCCTCCGGGCCTCTGCATCATCGCGATCGTCCTCGCGTTCACGTTGTTCGGACGAGCACTCGAGCGGATCTTCGACCCGCGTCTGGTCGGGCGCTGACCGTGGCGCTCCTCGAGGTCCGTGATCTGAGCGTCACGTATCGGACATCGTCCGGCCCTGTACCTGCAGTCCGCAACGTGGACCTCGAGATCGCGGCGGGCGAGACGCTCGGCGTCGCCGGCGAATCGGGCTGCGGGAAGTCGACCATGGCAATGGCACTCCTGCGACTCCTTCCGCCCGAGACCGCGGTCGAGGGCTCGATCCTCCTCGACGGCGAGGAGGTGCTGCAGATGAAGCCGGGACGACTGCGAGCCGTCCGGTGGGCGACCGCGTCGGTCATCTTCCAGGGCGCGCAGCACGTGCTGAACCCCGTCCAGCGGATCGGGCACCAGATCGACGAAGCGATCCAGGTCCACGGGATGGCATCGGCGAACCGTGTCGACGAGCTCTTGACGCTCGTCGGCCTGACGCCGGGTCGCGCGGACAGCTACCCGCACGAGCTGTCAGGCGGCCAGAAGCAGCGCGTGATGATCGCGATGGCGCTCGCCTGCGACCCGCTGCTGCTGATCGCCGACGAACCGACGACCGCACTCGACGTGATGGTGCAGGCCCAGGTGCTCCGTCTGCTCGCCGACATCAAGCGCGACCGCGGGCTGTCGATGCTGTTCATCACCCACGACCTCTCCGTGCTCGCCAGCGTCGCCGACCGGCTCGCCGTGATGTACGCGGGACGGATCGTCGAGGAGGGCCCGGCGGCCGAGATGCTGCGACGTCCTGGGCATCCGTACACCAGCGCGCTCGCAGCCGCGTTCCCGACGATCGGCGACCCGAGCTCGCGACGGCACCCCGAGGGACTGCCCGGCGACCCGCCTGACCCGAGTGCGCTGCCGACCGGCTGCGCCTTCCACCCGCGCTGTCCGGTCGCCTTGGACGAATGCGCGAGCGTTGAGATCGGGCTCCGCCCGGTTGTCGCCGGGTGGCGCGCCGCGTGCGTGCGGGTCGCGCCTGAGCTCGCCGCCGAGCGGGGTGCGCCCGGATGAGCGATGGCGCGCTGATCACCGCGGAGGGCGTGCGGGTCTCGTTCTCGCCGCGCCGTCGTGGCGGCTCACCCGCACGTGCTGTCGACGGCGTCGACCTCGACCTCCGGCCTGGCGAGATCGTCGCGCTGGTCGGCGAGTCGGGGTGCGGGAAGACGACGCTCGCCCGCGCCCTGCTCGGCCTCGTCCCGCTCGTCGGCGGTGCGGTGACGTTCGAGGGCGCGCCGCTCGGCGGCAGCCGCGCCGCGCTGCGCACGTTCCGGCGACGAGCCCAGCTCGTCTTCCAGGATCCGAGCGGCAGCCTGAACCCACGGCAGTCGGTGTACGAGATCGTCGCCGAGGGCTTGCGCATCCACGGCATCCGCGACGACGAGCCGGCGCGCGTCGCGCACGCGCTCGCGAGCTGTGGGCTGCGTCCGCCCGAGCGCTACTTCCTCCGCTACCCGCACGAGCTGTCGGGCGGGCAGCGGCAGCGCGTCGTGATCGCCGGTGCGATGGTCCTCGAGCCGCGGCTGCTGGTCGCCGACGAGCCGGTGTCGAGCCTGGACGCCTCGGTTCGGGGTGAGATCCTCGATCTGCTGCTCGGGTTGGCCCGCGATCGCGAGATGGCGGTGCTCGTCGTCACCCACGACCTCGGGCTGGCGTGGAACATCGCCGACCGTGTCGCCGTGATGTACCTGGGACGGATCGTCGAGATCGGCCCGACCGAAGAGCTGCTGGCGGCGCCGATCCACCCGTACACGAAGGCGCTCCTGTCCGTCGTGCCCGAGCACCAGGGGATGGACGAGCAGATCCTGACCGGAGAGGCCCCGGACCCGACCGCGATCCCCACCGGCTGCCGGTTCCACCCCCGCTGCCCCGTCGTCCAGTCAGGGGAGGCGGAGCGGCTCGGCGTGGTGACGGCCTGCCTCCACCACGACCCGGCGCTAAAGGTGACCGACGGGTCGGGTCACGTGTCGGGTCACGTGTCGGGTCACGGGTCGGGCCACGAGTCGGGCCACGTGGCGGCCTGCCACGCCGCCGGGCTGCCCGGCGAACGGTCCGCGGGATCGGTCGCCGGGCGACCGTTCTGACGGACAGAGGGCCTCGCCTACGATCTCCACAACTCGGCACGAGCTCTGGGGGGATCCGAATGCCAGTTCATCCACAAGTCGAAGGTCTGTTGCAGGAGATGGCGGCGGCGGGTGGGCCGCCGATCGCGGAGATGTCGGTCGCCGACGCGAGGACGATGGCCGAGACGATGATCGCCATCGCCGGGGACCCGATCGAGGTCGGCTCGGTTCGTGACATCACGATCCCGGTCGACGACGGAACCATCGCCGCGCGGGTCTACGCGCCGTCCGCTGCAGGGCCGCACCCGGTCGTCATGTTCTTCCACGGCGGCGGCTGGGTCATCTGCAGTCTCGACACCCACGACAACGTGGCACGGGCGATCTGCCGCGACGCTGAGGCCGTCGTCGTGTCCGTCGACTACCGGATGGGTCCCGAGTTCCGCTTCCCGACGGCGGTCCACGACTGCTTCGCGGCGACGACGTGGGCGGCCGAGCATGCCGGGGAGCTCGATGCCGACGCCGGCCGGATGGCGGTGTGCGGTGACAGCGCCGGTGGGAACCTGGCCGCCGTCGTGTCGCAGATGGCACGTGATGCCGGGGGCCCGGCGATCACGTTCGCGGCACTGATCTACCCGGCCGTCAACATGACGGCCGAGGGCGGCTCGCTCGAGGAGAACGCGAAGGGCTACTTCCTCGAGCGCGACGACATGGAGTGGTTCATGAGCCACTACGTCGAGGACGACGAGCGCGCCCATCCGCTTGCGTCACCGGCGCTCCACCCGGATCTCGCCGGGCTGCCGGCGTGCTTCATCACGACGAGTGAGTTCGACCCGCTGCGCGACGAGGGCGAGGCCTACGGCGCAGCGCTGCGGGCGAGCGGCGTGGCGGCCGAGAACAAGCGCTACGACGGGCTCATCCATGGTGTGGCGAACATGACCGGCGTGGTCGACGGCGGTCGTGAGATGGTCGCCGACGTCGCCGCCCGGCTGCGCAACGCCCTCCACTGACCCTCAATTGGATCTCCGCTCATCGCCGGACACGAGGTGTCCAGGGGCGAGCGGAGATCGGGCTGGGTGACGTGAACGATCAGAGAAGACGGCGGGGGATCCGGCGCTGCCAGCGCCGGTGGGCGAACTCCTCACCATCGAGGACGGCGTCGAGCTCGATGTCGACGTCGAACGCGTCGCGGTCGCTGCGCACGTGCATCCGGGCCTCGACGAGACACGTCGCTTCCGGCCACGACAGCTCGTAGCGCGTCGTCGCGATCGCCCATGAGGTCGCAGGGTCGGTCGTCGAGAGACCGACCTCGCCGACGTACAGCTCGCTCCCCCGGCCACCGTCGCGGATCCCGCTCGGTCCGCCGTACCGCGTGCGGGCGACCGTCGTGCGGCGCAGCACGTCGCGCTCGATCCGCCACTCGACGGATGAGCCGTCGTCATCGTGCGGTGAGCCGGACGCATCGGCCTCGTCGACCTCGGCACCCGGGTCGCTCGAGGCGCTCGACGCGCTCGACGCGCTCGACGCGCTCGACGCGCTCGACGCGGTCGACGCGCTCGACGTAACCGGGGCACTCGACGCAACCGGGGCACTCGATGGGGGCGTCGCGAACGTCGGCACAGCACGACCACCGTCGTCCTCCGCGTCGTCGTCCACGACCGGTAGTTGCAGCTGCAACGACGTGCGCTCGATCTGCAGCGTCACGGGCTCCGGCGGGACCCACGTGTTCGGCCAGTCGGTGCCGGCGACGGACAGCCGGATCCGGTGGCCGGCCGGGAAGACCCACGAGGTCGCTTCGAGCTCGACCTCGACGTCGACGAGCTCCCCGGGGACGAGCGGCTCGGGAGCAACCGACGACCGACGGTGCGTGAGGTTCAGGAACCCTCGCGTGACGAGCGCCGACGTCCCGTCGGGGAAGACATCGCAGAGCTTGAGCGACACGGATGCGACCGGGCGATCGGCCGCGATCCGCACGCGCACGACCGGATGACCGAACACCTCCGTCTCGTCGGTCGCGGGCCAGTCGTACGTGAGCGACCACGCGTCGTCGTCGCGCTGGTCGAGCGGCTGGCCCCACGGCAGTCCGCCCGCGCACGAGTTCCACGCCGCACTGCCGACGTCGGGCCGTACGACGAGCACGTCGATCCCGGTGCCCGCCGGTCGCAGCACGACGGAGCGGGCCCGGGCGAGCGGCCACCCTTCCTCGAACCGCCACGTGCCGGCGTGCACCGCGAGATCCGGCTCGGGGCGGGTGGCGTGGCGGACGAAGACACGGATCGGCGGTTCCCGGTCGACGCCGTTGTCGGTGTCGCGCAGCCAGCGGTCGAACCAGCGGGTCATCTCCGGCACGAGGTCGAGGTGCGGCCCGGGCCGCGACGTCGACGGCGCCATGTGGCTCCACGGCCCGATCAGCAACGACTTCTCGCAGCTCAACGCAGCGAACGTCCGGAACGTGTTGTTGCGGTAGCCGTCGGCCCAGCCGGCGACGATCATCGTCGGGCACGCGATGCGCTCGTACCCGGGCCGCACGGAGCCGTGCCGCCAGTACGGGCTGTCGTGCTGCTCCTCCAACCAGCGCAGCAACCACGGCTCGTTGTCATCGATCCGGTGGCGCCACTCGTCGCGCCAGCCGGGCCCGAACAGCGCCGGCACCGGTGGCAGCGCATTGCACGCCGTCATGTAGTGGCAGTAGTCGACGAGGTCGATCGCGCGCAGCCCGCCGCCCATGTAGTGGACGTCGTCCGTGTAGCGGTCGTCGGTGGCGTAGATCGCGCAGATCGCCCCGAGCGCCGGCGGCCGCTCGCACGCTGCCTGCAGCGAGTTGAACCCGGAGTAGCTGTAGCCGAACATGCCGACGCGACCGTTCGACCACGGTTGCTCCGCGAGCCACGCGATGACATCGGCGAGGTCGTCGAGCTCGACCGGCGGGTACTCGTCGGTCGCCAACCCCTCCGACGAGCCGGTGCCCCGCACGTCGAGTCGGCACACGGCGAAGTTCCCCTCGCTGCACAACCGGACGTAGTCCTCGAGATGTGACGACGACGTGAGGTCGTCCTTCCGGTACGGCAACGCCTCGAGGACGGCGGGACACGGGCGGGACCGGAGATCCGGGAGGTACAGATCGGCGGCGAGCCTCGTCCCGTCCCGCACCGTGATCCAGAGGCGATCGGGCGTCACGGCGCGGCACTCTACGATCAGCCGGATGTTGGAGCCTTCGCTGAGCCGCGCCGCGTACGTCGAGCGCGCGGTGTGGGAGGCCGAACGCGAGCGCGTGTTCGCGCAGAGTTGGGTGTGCGTGGGCCGCCACGATGACGTCGGCGATGCGCCGGGCAGCTACCGCCTCGTCGACCTGCAGGGCGAGCACGTGCTCGTGGTCCGCGGCGACGACCTGCTCCTGCGGGCGTTCGTGAACGTCTGTCGCCACAGAGGCGCGGAGCTGGTCGATTCCACGGCGCCAGACGCCACAAAGGGCTGCTTCGGTGCGGTGATCAGGTGTCCGTACCACCACTGGACGTATGACACCGCCGGTTCGCTCAGGCGGGCACCACACGTTCCCGACCTCGACCGGTCCGACCACGGCCTCCTCCAGCTCGAGCTCGGCTCATGGGGTGGATTCACGTTCGTCCGCGAGGAGCCGGGCGGGCCGTCGCTCGCCGACGAGCTCGCCGGCGTCGTCGCGCACCTCGCCAACTACCCGCTCGCCGAGCTCGTGGTCGGGCACCGGATCACGTACGAGGTCGGCGCGAACTGGAAGGTGCTCGCCGAGAACTACAACGAGTGCTACCACTGCGGCCCGGTCCATCCGGAGCTGTGCGACCTCGTGCCGTCGTTCCGGCGGGGCGGCGGGAACGAGCTCGATTGGGAACGGGGGATCCCGCACCGGGACGGCGCGTACACGTTCACCACGAGCGGCACCACGACCCGGCAGCCGTTCCCCGGCCTGTCCGCCGACGAGCTCGTCAACCACAAGGGCGGGCTCGTCTACCCGAACCTGCTCGTGTCGCTGTCCAGCGACCACGTCGCATCGTTCGTGCTGTTCCCCCGCGGGCCGGCGGAGACGACGGTCGTGTGCGACTTCCTGTTCCATCCCGACGAGGTCGCGAGGGCCGGCTTCGATCCGAGTGACGCCGTCGAGCTGTGGGACCTCGTCAACCGGCAGGACTGGGCGATCTGCGAGCGGGTCCAGCGCGGCATGTCGTCACGTCACTTCACGAGCGGGCTCTACGCGCCGATGGAGGACCCGAGTCTCGACATCCGCCGCTGGTGGACCGCGCGGATGCACGTCGGGGCGGACTGATGGCGACCCAGGACGTCGACCACGTCGTCGTCGGCCTCGGTGGGCTCGGGTCAGCAGCCGCCTACTGGCTCGCCGAGGTGTCGCAGCGGGCTGGTCGCGACGCGCACGTCGTCGGCGTCGAGCAGTTCGCGCTCGGGCACGACCGAGGCGCGAGCCACGACCACTCGCGCATCATCCGGTACTCGTACCACCGCCCCGAGTACGTCCAGCTCGCGATCGAAGCCTACGAGACGTGGGATGCCGTGGCTGCAGAAGCCGACGAGGAGCTCGTCGTTCGCACCGGTGGCATCGACCTGTTCCCGCCCGGCGGTGAGATCTCGATGAGCGACTACACGGCGAGTCTCGACGCCGTGGGCATCCCCTACGAGGTGATCGATGCCGGGGAGGTGATGCGCCGCCATCCGCCGTTCCGCCTCGCCGACGACGTGCTCGGGCTGGCGCAGGCCGACACCGGCATCGCCCCCGCGGCCCGTGGTACAGCGGCGCACCAACGCCTCGCAGCGGCGCGCGGCGTGACGTTGCGAGAGGCCGTCGCCGTCGAGCGGATCGAGAGTGACGGCGCCGGCGAGCTGACGGTGGTCACCTCGGAGGGCGTGTTCCGGTCCAGCTCCGTCGTCGTCTGCGCCGACGCGTGGACGACGGAGCTGCTCGCGCCGCTCGACATCCGGCTCCCGCTCGAAGTGACGCGCGAGCAGGTCGCCTACTTCCCGACCGATCCGGCTTCGATCGGCGAGTTCGCGATCGGCCGCTTCCCGGTCTGGATCTGGATGGACGCGCCGTGCTTCTACGGCTTCCCGGTCTACGGCGACCCGGGCGCGGTCAAGGCGGCGGAGGACGTCGGCGGCCGCGCGACGACCGCCCGTGACCGTGACTTCGAGCCTGACGAGCAGGCGCTCGCCCGCATGACCGCGTTCTTGGACGGACTGCTGCCGTCGATGCTCGGCTCGGCCGCTCCCCGAGTGAAGACGTGCCTCTACACCATGACGCCCGACCGCGACTTCGTGCTCGACACCGTCCCGGGCCATCCCGGCCTGCAGGTCGGGCTCGGATCCGCCCATGGCTTCAAGTTCGCGTCGTGGTTCGGGAGGGCGCTCGCCGAGCGGGCAGTCCTCGGCTCGTCGCGCAGCGACCTGCACCCGTTCCGCTTCGATCGCCCGGCGCTCACCGACCCGGCCTTCGTGCCGAACTACATGACCTGACCGCGACACCCCTCCGGTACCGTCGCCAGGGATGAGCCCCCGTGCCCTCCCCGACCTCCAGCTCAGCTGGACAGGAGCCGACGTGGTCGCCTGGTCGTGGGACGGCGGAGAGCCGTCGGCGTTCGCTCCCCCTTCCGCGTCGCTCTACGGGGCGATGCTGCGCGAGTGGGGATGGCTGCCGCCAGGGTCGTGGTCGACGACGATCGACGTCGCCGCGCCCGGCGGCGCCGCGCCCGGCGGCGTGCGCACGGTCGCGGCGATCGCGCTACCGGCGCTTGCCGTGGTCGGCTCCGCCGGTGAGCCGCGCCGCAGCCAGCAGCTCACCGCCAGCTCACGCTGGGTGCGCAGCATGGTCGGCCTCGCCCGCCACGTCACCGGCCACGGCCATCTCCGGCCGCTCGTCGCCCTGGGAGGCGGCGCGACCGGGCACACGTCGGTGCGATGGCAGCCGCTCGACACGCCGGAGCTGCAGGCCGCGCTCGACGCCCATGCCGCCCTGTGCCCGCCGGCCGCGCGGGCGGCGACAGTGCGCGGCCAGCGACCGCCACCGGCCGACGCCGACGAGTTCACCGCCGCCTTCCATCGTTGGCTCGTCGACCTCACGGCGCGCGTGACGCTGCGCAGCTTCCGCTGGGCTCCTGACCTCACTGGCCAGCGATCGGCCGAGGCGACAGCGGCTCGCGCCGTGGGGCAGGCGCTCTCGCGACCGGGAGGTGAGCTGCCACTGATCACCGCCGATCGGACGCGCGCCGCGCTCGGCGAGATCGCCGCCGCGTGCGACCGTCTCCACGCCCGGGCCACGGGGGCGCCGCTCGTCACCGCGCGACTGCGGCTCGCGCTGCCCGACGATCTCGCGGACGCCGAAGCACCATGGCCGATCGGGCTCGAGCTCGCCGATCGCGACGACCCGAGCCGGTGGTGCGCAGCGACGGACGTCTGGGCGGCGTCGCCACTCGCACTCGAGTTGGCCGGCGAACCACGCCACGTCCGTGTGCTGGAGACTGCGCTGCGCGACGCCGTCGGGCGACTCGCCCGCGAGCCTGGCGTCGCCGGACTGTTCGCGTCGCTCGTCGATGACGACCAGCCGGCGGGCCTCGAGACCGACGTCGCGGGCGCGGCGATCCTGCTCGAATCGCTGGAGACGCTCGACGCGTTGGCGATCCCGCTCCTCGCGCCCGGGCAGCTCGTGCCGAGCACGGCCCGGGTACGCGGCGCAGCCCGCCCGGCCGCGGAGACGGACGGACGACTCGGGCGGCAGGCACTCGTCCAGTGGACGCTCACGCTCGGCGGCGACGAGGTCGATGCAGCCGTCATCGAGCGCGCGATCGCGACCGGAGCGTCGCTGATCAACGTCGACGGACGCTGGATCCGTCTCGACCAATCGGCCGCACGTCGCGCCGTGTCCTCGCTGCGTCGGCACCAGACGGAACACCAGCTCGTCGACCCGGCGACGCTCTTGCGGCTGGCCGCCGAGGCGGCGGAGGCCGCGGCATCAGCAGCATCTGGTGCGTCCCGTGCGTCCCGTGCGTCCCGCGCGGCTGGTGCGTCCGGTGCCTCCGATGGCGGGGGACGTGCGGGTGACGGGCCGGTGAGCTCCGCCGACCTCGACATCGTCGGCGACGGCTGGCTCGACGACCTGCTCGCCGGCCTCCCTGACGACCGCCTCGCCGAAGGGGTCGAGCCACCGGGGTTCTCCGGTTCGCTGCGCCACTACCAACGGCGCGGCCTCGGCTGGCTCCAGTTCCTGGAGCGGCTCGGCCTCGGCGGCTGCCTCGCCGACGACATGGGGCTCGGCAAGACACCGACCACGCTCGCCCACCTCGTCGGCCGCCCCGGGCCGCACCTCGTCCTCTGCCCGTTGAGCGTCGTGCGCAACTGGCAGGCAGAGGCAGCCCGGTTCGCGCCCGGCATGCGGTGTCTCGTCCATCACGGCAACGACCGCCGGCGCGGCGATGTGCTGATCGCGGCCGTCGCCGGCGCCGACCTCGTCGTGACGACCTACGGACTCGCCGTGCGGGATGTCGCCGAGCTGTCGAGCGTGTCGTGGCAGACGGTCGTGCTCGACGAGGCGCAGGCGATCAAGAACCCGCACACGCACGCCGCCCGCGCCGTCCGCAAGCTGCCGGCGGCGCAGAAGATCGCGCTCACCGGCACGCCGGTCGAGAACCGGCTCAGCGAGCTGTGGGCGATCCTCGACGTCGTCAACCCCGGCCTGCTCGGGTCCGAGCACCGCTTCCGGAAGCAGTGGGCGCAGCCGATCGAGCGCGACGCCGACGTCGAGGTCGCCGCCCGGCTGCGTCGACTGACGAATCCGTTCGTCCTCCGCCGCACGAAGGCCGACCGCTCGCTCGTGCCGGACCTTCCCGACAAGGTCGAGCAGATCGCCTGGGCGACGCTCACGCGCGAGCAGGCGGCGATGTACCAGGCGGTCGTCGACCGCCTCCTGGCCGACGCGGAGGCGGAGGTCGGCATGAAGCGCCGCGGGCTCGTGCTCGCCGCCCTGACGCGGCTGAAGCAGATCTGCAACCACCCCGCCCACGCCGCCAGCGACGGCTCCCGACTCGCCGGACGATCGGGGAAGCTGGCCCGCTTCGACGAGCTCGTCGTCGACCTGCTCGACGCCGACGAACGGGCGCTGGTGTTCACGCAGTACCGCGAGATGGGCGAGTTGCTCCAGCGCCACCTCGCGGAGCAGCTCGACCTCCGCGTCCCGTTCCTCCACGGCGGCGTGTCCAAGTCCCGACGCGACCGGATGGTCGACCACTTCCAGGACGGGAGCGGGCCGCCGCTGCTCATCGTGTCGCTCAAGGCCGGCGGCACCGGCCTGAACCTCACCGCAGCGACGCGCGTCGTCCACTACGACCGGTGGTGGAACCCTGCTGTCGAAGATCAGGCGACCGACCGGGCGTGGCGAATCGGCCAGCACCGCTCCGTGTTCGTCCACAAGCTGGTCTGCCAGGGCACCGTCGAGGAGCGGATCTCCGAGCTCATCGACGACAAGCGCCGTCTTGCCGGCATGGTGATCGGCGGCACCGGCGAGGCGTGGCTGTCCGAGCTGTCGACGAACCAGCTGCGCGAGCTCGTCGTGCTCGGCGGCGAGGCGGTGGAGCCGCGATGAGCACCGGACCGGGCGCGCTGGCCTCCGCAATGCTCTCGGCGGCAGTGGCGGGACGCGCCGACCCGGCGCGCTTCGGGCGGGGCAGGGCCTACGTGCGCGACGGTGCCGTGGTCGACCTCGTCGTCACGCCGGGCGAGCTGTCCGGAGCGGTCATGGGGTCGAGGGCCGCGCCGTACCGGGTCAGCGTCCGGGTACCCGGGCTCGGCGAGCGCGGCACGGTGAGCGACGACACCCTCGTGAGCGACCTGAACCGGCTCGTGCCGTCACCACGCGAGCTGCGTTGCGACTGCACCTGCCCGGACGACGCCGACCCGTGCAAGCACGCGGTCGCGGTGCTGCTCGCGTTCGCCCAGCAGATCGCGATCCACCCGGAGCTGCTCGGCGAATGGCGGAGCGCCGAGGTGTCGACGAGTGGACCGGGGACGCAGCGCGAGACGCGGTCGCGGGGCGTGCCGGCGCCACTGTCGCCGCGTGCGTCGCCGAGCAACTCGGTGCGAGCTCTGGGACCGCCCGCGGTACGACCAGGCCGGCCGGCACCGTCGCCAGAGGTCGCAGCCTTCCTCGGCGATCCGCACGCCGAGCTGCCGGTGCTGCCCGACCTCGAACCGTTGCCGCTCGGCGCGGCCCGGGTCGGCGACGTCGACATCGCCGCGATCGTGGCCGACGCGCTCGAGCTGATCCGCTCCACCTACTACGACCGGTCCCGTCACTGACGCGCCCCTCGGTCGCGACTCGCTTGCCGCAGATCGGGGCCGGGGTGGGCGCGCCATGTGACTCTCGACCCATATCGGCTCGTCGTCGCCCTTTCGAGGACCGCGGAGGCCGGTCCGGCCCTAGCGTGGCCGTGGTGACACTGCGGACCGGGCGATCCTTCGAAGTCCAGGCTGCCGCGTTCCTGATCGGTTCCGCATGTGTGGGTCTCGGCGTCGGGATGATGGTGAACGCCGACCTCGGCGTCACGCCGGCGGACGTCACGAACACCGGAATCGCCGCGCACGTCGGCCTCGGCGTCGGCACGATCGCCTGGGCGCTCGCCACCACGGTGGCCTTCATCGCGTGGGCACTCGGACGGGCACCGAGCGTTGGCACCTTCGTGAGCTCGCTCCTCATCGGCGTCGGCGTCAACGGCGCGATCGCCGTCCTCCCGGAGCCGGGTGTGCTCGGATTCCGGGTCCTGATGCTGGCGGGCGGGCTGGCCGCGCTCTACACCGGCATCGTGTCGATCGTCGCGTCCGGGCGCGGCACCGGCCCGCTCGAGCTGCTGATGCTCGCGGTGCACGACCGCGGCGTGAAGGTGCATCGCGCCCGCTGGGCGATCGAGGCAACGCTGCTCGTCGCCGGCGTCCTGCTCGGCGGCCAGATCGGGCTGGGGACGGCGCTGTTCGCCGGGTTGACCGGCCCCGTGCTCGCATCCGTGCTGCCACTTGCGCTGCGCTGGATGGGTACGGAGGATGCGGTGCCGATGGCGAACGCCGGCCGGGCGAGCGCCAACGCCGGCTGCGCCCCGTAACGGCCGCGCCGGGCTCGCACTACTCGCGGAGCGACCGGGCGTCCTCGAGGGCGACGAGCACCGCATCGCCGTAGAGCTCGAGCTTGCGCGGCCCGATGCCGTGCACGCGCGCCAGCTCGGCGAGCGACTCCGGCATCGCCAGCGCGATCCGTTCGATGGTCGCGTCATCGAAGACCACGTACGCCGGCCGACCGTCGGCGAGCAGCTTGCGCATCGCTCGGAGTCGGTCCTCGGCGAGGATCGACACTGCCGGAGGCGCATCAGCTGCCGGCAGTGTCAGCCGACCCCGCCGGCCACCAGCGGTCGCCACCTTCGCACCGACCTCGAACCGGCGCGTCGCGCGGCCCTGGCGGCTCATGACACCCCCGTCGACGAGCTCCTCGACCGTCCACTCCGCACCGTGGTCGACGAGGACGAGTCCCGGCGCGGCGACCACGTCGTCGCTGCCGGTCGACCGCGACGCCTTCGGGATGGGCGAAACGAGCTCACCCCGGCGGGCGCGCCTGCTGTCGTCCTCGACGGGCAGGACTGCCGGCGGCTCCGTGACGAGCTCGTCGACGAAGGGGCTCGTTTGGACGCCACTCACGATCGTCACGAGGCTGCCGGCCCGCGTGATCGCCACGTGGAACAGCCGCCGTTCCTCCTCCACGTCGTCCGCCAGGCGATGGGGGAACTGGTCGGCATCGGCCTGGTGCACGACGACGACGGGCCACTCCTGCCCCTTGACCCGATGCACGGTCGCCAGCGTCACACCGTCGGCGTCGCCAGGGAGGCGGAGCTGCTCGACGAGCCAGGCAGGGAAGCGGACGGGGTCGGGCTGCAGCTCGGCGAGCTGGAGCACGGCCGTGAGGTCGTCGTTCTGTGCCGCCCGGTTCATGCCTCGCCGCAACTGGTCGAGCGTCGCGACGGCACCACCCAGGCCGACACGGTCGCGCAGCTCGATCACGAGCTCCTCGGTCGACGCGCCGGCGCTGGCGAGTCCGCTCATCCGTTCGATGTCGGCGAGGAACGATTCGACGCGCTCGACGTCGCGCTCGTTCTGCAACCGGCCGGCGAGCCGCCGCAAGCCCGCGGCGTCGCTCTGCTCGGCGACCCACGAGGCGACGTTCGGGTGCAGCGGCCTCGACGGACGGCGCAGCGCTTCCGCGAGGTCCTCACTGCGCCACGGCCCGGTGGCCGTCGCCAGCCTGACCCACGCCAGCGCGGCGCGGACCGCCGTGCGTTCCGCGAACTCGGCTCCGATGCCGGATCGCCGCGGCACGCCGGCCACGGCGAGCGCGATCTGCACCGGGGCGAGCAGCGAGTTGACCCGGGTCAGCACGACGATGTCGGTCGGCCGCACGCCGCGCTCGCGGGCCGACGCGACCGCTTCGACGGTCCGCCTGACCGTGCGCGGATCGTGCACCGCCTCCCAGCCGACCACGCCGGGACGCACACCACGGATCGTCTTCGGCACACGGTGGCGGTTGTGGCGCAGCAACCGGTCGGCGGCGTCGACGATGCCGTCGGGGCAGCGGTAGTTCACCTCGAGCGGGTGGTCGCCGGCACCTGGGAAGAGCTGGGCGAAGTCGATCAGCCAGGCAGGGTCGGCACCGTTGTACCCGTAGATCGTCTGGTCGTCGTCGCCGACGCCGAAGACGTCGAGCTCGGCGCCGGCCAACAGCCGCACCAGCAGGACGTGTGCCGGGGTGAGGTCCTGGAACTCGTCGACCAACAGCACCCGGCTGGCCCGCTGCGCGGCGCGCCGCGCGATCGGATCGGTGAGCAACACGTCGATCGCGCGGGAGATCTGCTCGTCGAAGTCGAGTGCACCCGCTCGCTCGAGCGCGAGCCGGTAGCGGGGGTACACGGACGCGAATCCGTCGACATCTCCGTCGTAGCGACGCTCGACGACCTCGGGATCGACGAGTCCGAGCCGCGCCAGCCCGAGCGCTTCGATCCACGGTGCGACCGGATCCGTGTTGCGCCGGCGGGGAAACGTGACCAACGAGCCGATGATGCGGCGCACCTCCGCCTCGTCGATCGTGGCGAATCGCCGCGGCTGCGGGGCGAACGGTGCCACGCCGTTCACGATCGCGAGCGCCACGGCGTTGAGCGTGCGCACCTGCAAACCGGGGAGATCGCGCGTGCGACCGCGCATCTCTTCCTGTGCCCGCTTGTTGAACGCGACCAGGCTGACGGCGGCCCCTGGCAGGCGCCAGCTCGTGAGCAGGTGCCGAGCCCGCTCGGTCAGCACCCGCGTCTTGCCGGACCCTGCTGGTGCAATGATCCGCGCCGCGCCACCCGTGTGAGCGACAGCCGCGAGCTGATCGGGTGCGAGATCGGCGGTGGTCTCGTTCGTGCCGAACGGCGTCAGGGAGCCGTGCTCGAGTGCCAGGCGGTGTACGACAGCCACACCGTCGATCGGGGCGAAGAAGAGCAGCGGCCCTCCGTCGAGCCAGGCTGCGACGCCACCGGGGAGCACGACGTCGGCGACGCCACCGGTCGCAGCACCGAGCTCGATCGCCGTGCGGGCCAGCGGCCAGTAGCGGACGTTCGGCCAGCGCCCATCGACGCTGTTCGACCAGACGAGGTGGTGCAGCTCGTCGAGCTCGAACGTGAACCGTGGCCCGAGCTCGTGCGCCGGCCGGCGCTCCACCTGGCCGGGCGGTTGCTCGAACTCGGTGTGCAGCTCGATGACCGACCGCTCGCGCGCTGCGCTACGCGTGCGCAGCCCTTCGATCACCGCACCCGGCGAGCGGAGCACCGCCTGGTCGACGACGGCCACGGTGCATTCACGCCACGGCTCCGGGATCTCGGCGCCCGCGAGCACGACGAGGTTGCGCCCGAGCGCCGCTGGACCGGCCAGCTGCTCCCACGGCTGCGCGGCGCCAGGCGGCTCGGACGGCATCGTCGGCAGCAGCTGGCGCATCGCCGGCTCCGCGACGATCGACGGGTCCCGACCGGCACCCGCACCCGCACTCGCACTCGCACTCGCACTCGCACTCGCACTCGCACTCGCAGCCGTACCCGCACTCGCACTCGCACTCGCAGCCGTACCCGCACCCGCGGAGCGCTGCCAGCACGTGCGCACCTCGTCCGCCGTCGGATGGGTGCCGCCGCAGTAGACGCATCGCAGGGCCACACCCCCTGCCTAGCCGATGGGTGTGTCACCTCGCCCCTCGCCGACCCCGACGCCCATCGACGCCCTCGCTGCCTTGGCCGCCCTCGCCGCCCTCGCCGCCCTCGAGCCTTCGAACCTCGGTCGACGCCGACGCCCTCGACGCCTCGACGCCTCGACGCTCGTTCTCTGCTCGCCGCCGACCTCCAACCACGTCTCGGTTCTCCTGCAGCCCGGATCCGTCCGGCGGTGAACAGAGAACGGTTCGGGGCGCGACGGCGAGCAGAGAACGATTCGGGGGCGGCGGTGAGCAGAGAACCGTTCCGGGGGCGGCGGTGAGCAGAGAACCGTCCGGGCAACGCCGGTGAGCAGAGAAGCGGAGGAGCGGGGGCGTCGGGGCGACGAGGAGATCAGGTGGTGGCGACGAGGCGCTCCATCTCGTCGAGCGTGGGGAACTCGAGCAGCGGGTAGCCGAGCACGACGTGCGAGTTCACCATCGCCAGCACGTACGCATGGAACAGCAGCCGCGCGACCGGGTAGACCCCGAGTTTGCCGAGCGTCGTCTTCACACCGGTGTCGGCCGCAGCCGTCGCCGCCCACTCCTCCCGCGTGCCCGGGATCAGCGGCAGCACCGCGGCCGCCCGCGCCTGCTGCTCGGGCGTCCCGATGCGGGCGATCCGCTCGGCGACCACGATCGGCGACTGCGGGATGTGCACCAGCGTCCCCCGCTGGCCACCGCCGCGCTCGGCCGCGTTCCAGTCCTCGACGAGCTCGAACCGGCGCATCTTCGTCGTGATGTCGTACATCACGTCGATCGGCCGCTTCAGCCCGAACAGCTCCGCACCGAGCAGCCGGGACTTCGTGGCGAGCGACGTCGCCGAAGCGGACGCGTTCACGACGATCAGCTCGTCGGCGGCAGGGAACCGGCCGTCGTCGTCGAGTGGGCGATTGCCCCGGCCGGTCTCCCACTGGTCCGCCATGTTGTCGTAGACACCGCCGTCCGAGAGCACCATCCGCTTCGGCACATCCGGCTTCGGGAACTGGTGCTGCGCGGTCCGCAGGAACCGCGGCGCGAAGCCACCGGGCAGGCAGGCCGAGCACTGCACGGCGCGGGCGAGCGACATCTCCGCCGGGACGCCGCGGCCGTAGGCGAACGTGTAGACGAACTCCGGCGTCGCGTAGAGCTGCTGCCCCTGCTGCAGCTCGGTCGCGCAGAACACGTGCAGCGGCACGCGGTCGGGCACTGCCGACGGCATCGGGAGACCGGAGAGCTTGGTCGCCTTGCCATCACGGCTGAAGAACTTCTTCGCCAACGCGCGCTCGACGACTCGGCTGCGCAAGCGGAAGAGCAGGAACGTGAGCACGAGCAGCACGGCGAACACGGCGACGGACCACCCGATCGCCGCGGCGAGCCACGAGATCTCCAGCACGCCGATCGCGTCGAGCGCCGCGGCGACGACCCCGACGACCGTCGCCAGCAGCGCGAGAACCGTCAGGGCGGCGCCGGCGAGCACGACGTACACGTACGCATTGGTGGCAGCACCGAAGAAGATCAGCCCGTCGTAGGCCATGTGTCGCAGCAGCGGCCGCACTGCGGCACGGAAGCGTTCGGGGTCGGTGGCACGGAACTCCGTCTCGTGGGCGACGAGTCCGTTGGCGACCGATCCTCCAGAGACCGAGGAGATCGTCGTGACCTCACCGTGCTTGCCCGCGTCGACCAGGTACAGGAGCGCGCCGAGCCCCCACGTCGTCGCGCGGTACCCACCGCCCGAGACCGCCACTCCGATGCGAGCCATCCCACCCCTCCCGTCGCGCCGAGAACCCGCTAGGGATGCACGCAGCGCCTGATGTCGGGCGCGACCGTATCCCTCCGGCGGGTACTCGAATTCCGCGATCATGTATCCCGGCCGTCGACAGCGGCTCGCAACCTGTCGAGGAGGCGTGCAACGGTGACATCGAGCTCCAGTGGACGATCGGTCGGCGGTGCGCTCTTCCTCGCGCTCGCACTCCTGACGGCGTGCGCGGACGGCGGCGACGACACGACGGCCGGGGCCGACAGCATCGTCGTGCTCGACACCGCCGGCGCCGCCGTCACCGACGGCAACGACAACGACGGCGAGATCCCCGTCACGCAGCCCGTCATCGACACCCAGGCACCGCCCGACACCGCCGTCGAGCCCCTCCCCGAGACGACACCTCCCGCCGTCTCGACCGTGGTGCTCGGCGGCGTGGTCGGCGGCAGCAGCGGTGGCGTCGGTGAGGACAGCACGGACAGCGCGAGCGAGGTCGTGCGCAACGAGGACGGCTCGTGCACCGGATGGGACGGGCGGCGCGACGGCGGAGCGTGGACAGCGGAGTTCGCGCCCGGAGCGACGGTGACGATCCTCGACTCGGCGACGGACGAGGAGATCGGCACGGGTGAGATCGTCGAGGGCGTCGCCGAGAACGTCGCCACGACCGACGACGACGAGCAGTGGCAGTGCTGGCTCAGGTTCGAGGCGACCGCGACGAGACCGGCCGAGCAGTACGCGATCCGTGTCGGCGGCGCCCGGCCGGTCGCCCTCGCCGCCGACCCGACCCGAGACGGCTTCGTGATCGGTTCGATCAGCACGCCGGCCGACTCGCTCGCGCTCGACGCATGCGCCGATGCGGACTCGTTGCCCGAGGTCGTCGGCGACTGGAGCGCGGTCGGGCAGTACTGGAACAACGGCGTCTCGTCGTTGTGCTTCGCCGGGCTCACCGTGCCGGAAGGGGCCATCGAACGCACCTGCCGCCCGGCGGGGATCGCATCCGACCACGTCGTCTCCGTCGTCGACGCCCGCGACCCGTCCATCGTCTACGACGACGCGAGCGGGCTGCAGGTCGACCCGGCCACGCTCGAGCCCGGCACGCCCGTCATCGTGAACGTCTCCAACGGCATCCCCTGCGGCTGAGGCGCGTCAACGGCACGGGTCGGTGACCGGTTCGAGCGCGAGCTGCTCGAGCCGGCGGTCGCTGAAGGGTGCACCGAGGATGTCGCAGATGTCGGCTTGCGGGTCTGCGCTCAGCTCCCAGCGCAGCACCCGCCCGGTGGTGTCGCTGGCGACGATCGTCGCCGCGTCGCCGGTCAGCGTCAGCACGTCGCCTTCCAAGCCGGTCAGGCTCCGGCCGAGCCGGCGACGGTTCGTCGCCTCCCACACCTGGACGGTCAGCGCGCCGTCAGCGGCGTCGCGCGCTGCCGTCACCAACGTGCGCCCACCATCGACGAGCGCGACCTTCACGACATCGCGCTCGTCGACGTCGTAGGCGATCGGCTCCGTGCCGGCGAGGAGATCCCACACGACGACGCGACCGCGAGCCGGTCCGCCCGTGAGCGCCCCGTCGCCGCCGAGGAGTCCGACCGCGACGCGCCCGTTCGAGAACGCCGCCGACGACACCGGCGAAGCATCGCCGCCGAACGCGGTGAGCACCGCGGTGCCGGTCGTGAGCTGATCACCGAGGAGTCCGTACACGGCGAACGAACTCGAGCCGCCGACGACGACCGAACCACTCTCCTCGATCGCGATCGCGCTCGGGTCGGCGACGCCGCCGCTGACGTTGGCGTTCGCGACGAGCGCACCGTCGGCCACCGTGCACACCGCGAGCAACCCGGAAGCGGCATCGAGCGCAGCGACCATCGATCCGGTGGGGGCAACTGCCGACAGGTCGGCCCGACAGCGTTCGTCGAGCGGGCGCACCGTGCCGGACTCGGAATCGACGAGGTCCCATCCGTTGTTCCGACGGACCATCACCGCATTTCCGCCCGGGACGACCCGGAGGTCGGTCGCGCCGGCGACCTCCGCGCGCGACGTCTCGGACCCGCGCTCCACCTCGAGCGTGCCGCCATCGAGGCGCGCGATCACGCCGGACGACGGGTCGAACACGGCACGGCCGTCCGGCCCCGATTCGGCCAGGACCGCCGGATCGCGGTCGTCCGGCAGGAGGCGGGCGCTCCACACCGCCACGGTCCTGCCCCAGCCGCCCGACGCGACGATCGATCCGTCGCGAGACAACGCGACCGCCTCCGCGTTGATCTCGTCGGCGAGGACGGTGCGCACGCGCGACACGGGCTCCCACAGCGCGAGGCCCGAACCGACGGTCGCCAGCCGGCAGACCGCGCCACTGTCGCACCCGGCGCTCCACGTCATCGCCTTCACCGGCTCCGGCGCGGCGAAGATCGTCTCGCCGCTCTCGACGTCCCAGACCGTCAAGCGGTTGCCGCCCGTTGCGACGTACCGACCGGAATTGTCGAAGCGCACGGGTGTGCCGCGGGGCCGGGCGACGACCGTTCCCGAGACGGTGTCGATCACGGCGTGGTTGCTGTCGCCGAAGGCAGAGAAGCGATCGCCGGACGGCGACAGCACACCGACCGAGAACGACGGCACCGGCACCGCGACGGTCGTCGGCGAGGGGATCAGCACATCACCGTCGCGCTCCCACCGGCGGAGCACGGGGGCATCGGTCGGACCTTCGATGGTCGCGACCGCCGAACCCGACGTCGTGGTGAACAGCGCCGCCGGATCGACCGTCGTCGGACCCGTGGCCAGCAGCGCGCCATCGGCCGGGTCGAAGAGCGACAGCTGGCCGGGGGACCAGGCGACGACGACCTGGCTCGTGAACAGGGGCCAGATGCCGCCGTTGACCGGGCCGAGATCCGCGATCTGCTCGCCCGTCGAGAGTCGCACGAGCAGCTGCCGGTCGCCGCGCGCGACGACCGCGCGGTCGCCACCGGAGTCGAGCGCCCACACCTCACCGTCGACGGGCCGCGATCCGTCCTCGGTGATCAGGGATGCCCCGCCGGCATCGTCGACCGTGACGAGTGCGGTGGTATCCGCGACGTACGACACGAAGATCGAAGCGCCGAGATCGACGGGGGCGGCGGCGGCGAGCTGCGGACGTACGAGAATGTGGACGGGACCGCCGTCCACGATCGTCAGCACGTCGACGCCGATCTGCCCGTCGGCGCTGACGGCGAGCTCCGACACGACGGCCGGGCTCGCCTCCGCTTCGACCGGGAGCAGTTGCGACAGTCGCGGGTACCGACCGACGAGCGTCTGCGCGCTGCGGAACCGGTCCGGGTTGTCGACGTCGCGCCCGGCGGCGCGCAGCGACGCGACGAACGCTTCGTCCAAGCGGCTGATCGGCAGATCGAGCGCGGCGAGCGCGCCGCTCCGCGCCTCGGCTTCGGCAGCGCGGTCGCGCGCGTGATCGGCCTGCTGCACGGCGACGACCGACGCGACCGTCGCAGTCGCTGTGAGCACGCCGAGCGCAACGACACCGGCCCGCGCGAGCCGGCGGGCCCGGCGCCGCAGCCGGACGTCTTCTCCCTCGAGATCATCGGGCGGCATGCCGTGGATCGGTGACGCCAGCCGAGCGACGGCGCCGCGGAACGCAGGGTTGCGGAGGGTGACATCCGACGCGGTGCGTGCCCAGCGCAGGTCCTCGTAGAGCGGCTCGCCGCGGTACTGGCCGCGGAGCGCGGACGGCACAGCCGTCGAGGCCAGGGAGAAGTCGCCGATGGCCTCGTCCCACGCGAGCTCGCCACCCGTGAGCACGAGCAGGAGCTGGTCCGTCCCGCGCGTCGAGCACCAGTGCGTCAGCTCCTGGTTCACCCACTTCGACGTCGACGACTCCGGCGACAACAGGACGACGAGGTACCTCGACCCGTCGAGCGTCTCGCGGATCGTCTCCCACAGGTGCGGAGTGAGCGCGAGGTCCGACTGGTCACGGAAGACGCTGAGCGCGCGCACGCGGTACCAGGGCCGAGCGAGGCGCTCCATGCCGCGCTCGAGCGCGGGCGCCAGCTCTCCGTCAGCACCATGGCTGTACGAGATGAACGCGTCGTTCCCCACGCCTTCATCGTCCCACGCCGCGTTGCGGCCACGCGGGCGCT